>NZ_JBIYCS010000029.1:0-1121 GCF_044907935.1 Paenibacillus sp. RC21 | reverse complement strand
ATCAGGGGTAGGGGAGCGTTGAATGCGGGTTGAAGGTGTACCGTAAGGAGCGCTGGACTGCATTCAAGTGAGAATGCCGGTATGAGTAACGAAAAGATCTGTGAGAATCAGATCCGCCGAAAGCCTAAGGGTTCCTGAGGAAGGTTCGTCCGCTCAGGGTAAGTCGGGACCTAAGGCGAGGCCGATAGGCGTAGTCGAAGGACAACAGGTCGAAATTCCTGTACCACCGTAATCCGTTATGAGCGATGGGGTGACGCAGTAGGGTAGTGACGCGGACTGATGGATGTCCGTCTAAGCAGTGAGGCTGGTGTGTAGGCAAATCCGCACATCGTAAGGCTGGGCTGTGATGGGGAGCGAAAATTACAGTAGCGAAGGTCATGATCTCAGACTGCCAAGAAAAGCCTCTAGCCAGGAGAAGGTGCCCGTACCGCAAACCGACACAGGTAGGCGAGAAGAGAATTCTAAGGCGCGCGGAAGAACTCTCGTTAAGGAACTCGGCAAAATGACCCCGTAACTTCGGGAGAAGGGGTGCCTCGGTAGGGTGAATAGCCCGAGGGGGCCGCAGTGAAAAGGCCCAAGCGACTGTTTAGCAAAAACACAGGTCTGTGCGAAGCCGCAAGGCGAAGTATACGGGCTGACGCCTGCCCGGTGCTGGAAGGTTAAGGGGAGTGGTAAGTCCTTTTGGGCGAAGCTATGAACCGAAGCCCCAGTAAACGGCGGCCGTAACTATAACGGTCCTAAGGTAGCGAAATTCCTTGTCAGGTAAATTCTGACCCGCACGAATGGCGTAACGACTTGGGCGCTGTCTCAACGAGAGATCCGGTGAAATTTTAATACCTGTGAAGATGCAGGTTACCCGCGACAAGACGGAAAGACCCCATGGAGCTTTACTGCAGCTTGATATTGAATTTGGGTACGATCTGTACAGGATAGGTGGGAGCCTAAGAGACTTGAGCGCCAGCTTGAGAGGAGGCATCCTTGGGATACCACCCTGATCGTATCTAGGTTCTAACTTGGTACCGTGATCCGGTACGAGGACAGTGTCAGGTGGGCAGTTTGACTGGGGCGGTCGCCTCCTAAAGAGTAACGGAGGCGCCCCAAGGTTCCCTCAGAATGGTTGG
>NZ_JBIYCS010000028.1:0-1425 GCF_044907935.1 Paenibacillus sp. RC21 | reverse complement strand
CAGATCATTCATCTCTGTCGTATATGCCCGGTGACTTTGCTTGAGCAACTGCTCCGTCTCTCCCGCTGTCCACTGCACCGTCACTTCTTCACTGTCCTTTACCAAAGATACGCCTGTCTCGGCGTAGTCCTGCGGCAGCTGTGGTGCTGCTGTTGCTTGGATGCCCGCCCAGTACCCTGCTTCCGCCTGCAGCGCCTCACTCCTCGCATAGTGCGACAACCCCTCTGCCCAAGCCTGAAAGGCGTCCGTTTTCATCGGCAGCCGGATCGGTTCCCCTTGCTGTGCCTGGGTATACGCTGTGCCCAAATCCTCCAGAAGTATGCGCCAGGAGACGCCGTCGATGACCCAGTGGTGGATCGCCACCAGCAGATGATCGCCATCCGTACACCGGAACAATCCCAGCTTGACCAGTGGGCCTTCGCTCAGATCCATCGTCGCCTGAATCCGGCTCGCCTCTGCCGCAATCGCTTCCTCGCTGTCTGTATCCGGTGCCATGTCCAGCACCTCCAGGCTGTAGCCCGCTCCTTCCCCGATCTGGCGGGTCCACGCCGTATAACCGCTATCGCTCCGGCGCAGCACGGTCCGCAGGGCATCATGGTGATCCGTTATCGCCTGCATCGCGGCTTGCAGCGCCCTCACTTCCCAACCGTCCGGGCGCTGCAAAACGACACACTGGTTATAGTGATGCAGGTCGGTCGCCTGCTCGATCACGAAGGCCTGCTGGATCGGGGTCATTCCCGTAACCCCGCGGATCTCGCCTTGCTCTGCCGTCCGCTTCACCGGCTCGACATGGGAACTTAAGGCGGCAATCGTAGGATTGGTCAGCAGTTCTTTCATCCCCACCTGGTAGCCCGCTTGGAACAGCTTCGCTGACACCTGGATGGACTTGATGGAGTCCCCGCCCAGATCCAGGAAGGAATCATAAATGCCGACCTGCGCCACCCCCAATACCGCTGCCCAGATCGAGACGAGATGCTCCTCGACTGCATTGCGCGGCGGTGCGTAAGCAACACCTGGCTCCACGTACGCCTGTGGCGCGGGCAGTGCCTTGCGGTCCATTTTTCCGTTGGACGTCAGCGGCAGCGCCTCCAGAGGCACGAAGTAGGTCGGGATCATATACTCCGGTAGCGACGCACTCAGCGCTGCCCGCAATTCTCTACCCGTCATGTTCCCGTCCGTGACGACGTAGGCACACAGCTCCTGCCATCCGCTCTCTGCCGAACGGGCGATCACTACCACCTCCCGGACCCCAGTCAGCGCCCGAATCGCACCTTCCACTTCCCCCAGTTCAATCCGGTAGCCCCGGATTTTCACCTGATCGTCCGTACGTCCGATATACTCCAGCTCCCCGTCGATCCGCCGGCGCGCTACGTCACCCGCCCGGTACATCCGTTGCCCCGGCACAAAGGGATTCGCCACAAACTT
>NZ_JBIYCS010000026.1:0-2189 GCF_044907935.1 Paenibacillus sp. RC21 | reverse complement strand
ACGCGCTGCCTGTTCTTCAAACAACTGCGCAATGGGTTGCTCATGCGGATATGCTTGGGCGGTATCATTAAAGACGTCCAGAATCAGACGTTTGTCCGCCTCGGTTACCCACTGGAGCTCGTTGACACGCATGTGCGGGCGTTCCGCTATTTGCCGCAAAAGATGAAGCAACTGGTTGCTGATTTGCTCTATGTCTGCCTGACTATAGGTGCTTGCATTGTATTGAAATTTGAATGTGAATGTTTCGCCAGGCAGCACAATGAGATTAAAATCATAGTTCGTCTGCTCACGAATCTCCACATTGGCTATCGTTAAACCGGATTTGTGCCCCCCCTGTACGAGCTTATGCATCTGTGCGTCCACCGGATAATTTTCAAACACCAGTATATGCGTAATCAATTCTTGCTTTCGACCGCTCTCCCTCTGCATCTCATATAATGGATACGTATCATAAGCGATGGAAGAAATCGCCTGTCGTTGACTCATTTGAAGCAGCTCTGCAAAGCTCATATCTGCTGTTGTGCGAATACGTACCGGGATGGTGTTAATACATGGTCCCACCATAGTGGAGACACCTTCCAGTTCTGCCGGTCTACCTGACACTACGCTACCAAAGACAACATCATCACTGTCGTTATGTTTTTGAAGTAGCGTTCCCCATACAGTCTGTATAAAAGTATTGACAGTAACTTGCACGTCAGCGGCTGCCATCTTCATGTAACGTGTTAATTCCCCATCTATAAGGCAAGTATGTTCTTCACATACATAGCTGTCGTTCGCATTTTGAAGAAGCGTAGCGGCAGGGACATTCGCTTGCCCTTCATACCCATCCAAATAAGCCTGCCAGTAGGCAGATGCCTCTTCATGGTTTTGCGCTTCAAGCCACTCGATATATTGGGAGTATGGAGCTACAGCAGGTAGCTCAGCCTGTCGTTGCTGGAGTGCAGCATCGTAATGCTCCATCAGCTCACCGAAAAAGAGTGGCAGGCACCAACCGTCCAGAATGATATGATGAAATGTCCAGATACACTGGTATTGATGGTCTTTTGTGCCTAAAATGGTCATGCGCATCAATGGACCGCGTGCCAAGTCGAATCCGAGCTCCTTTTCTTGCAACGCGCATAGCCTTACATGCTCCTTATACTGTTGTTCATTTAGTGCGCCCATGTCTTCATAAACGAAGCTCAACCGGGCATTCCGATATACTATTTGCAGCGGAGCATTCCGCCAATTATCCATAAAACAAGTACGAAATACGCTATGTCTCTGCATTACTTTTTCCAAAGCATTTGCAAAGTGATCCACGTTAAGCTGACCATGCAGCTTAAATAAAATCTGCTCGACATAAGCAGATGATTGCCTGTCAGCTACACCGTGAAACAACATTCCCTTTTGCATCGGCGTTAAAGAGTAAATATTTTCAACCTCTTGAGGATGCTCGCAAGCATGCTGCAATTGCTCCAGCAGTTCGTCCAATTCTCCAACGGACAATCCTTTCATTGAAACATCACTTGGCGTAAGCTGCACCTGTTCCTGACTCACGCAATGCTCCATAATTTCAATGATTTTATCGTGCAGCAGCCAAGCCAGCTTTTGTATACTTTGCTTTTCAAATTGTTTGGCACTGTAGCTGATGCTGAAAGACAGTTGTCCTTGCGCCACGATGCCGTTAATATCAAGTGCATAGAGTCTGCTCTGGTTGGGACTGACAGATAGTCCGCCCATAAAAGCCGCTACCTGCATGCCTTCATAACCAGTCTCCGTATCGAATTGCCCCAGATAGTTAAAACTGATTTCCGGTGTTGGGCCAGCCATTCCATCCTCGGTCTGATCCGAGGTGTAGCGCAGCAGCCCATATCCTATACCTTTGTTGGGAACCCGCCGCAGCTCCTCCTTCACCGTCTTGATTTGCACGGATAATGCCTGTCCTGCCGGAAAGGACAGCCGTACCGGATAGCGACTGGTGAACCATCCTACCGTCCGCGTTACATCCAGTTCCGGCACGATTGCCTCTCTTCCATGCCCCTCCAGGCTGAGCGCTACTTCCGTGATGCCCATCCATGCCTGTATAGCCCGTCCCAGTCCGGTCAGCAACAGATCATTCATCTCTGTCGTATATGCCCGGTGACTTTGCTTGAGCAACTGCTCCGTCTCTCCCGCTGTCCACTGCACCGTCACTTCTTCACTGT
>NZ_JBIYCS010000025.1:0-3152 GCF_044907935.1 Paenibacillus sp. RC21 | reverse complement strand
ATGGGAAAGTGGACCGTAAAGAGCTGCCTGTGCCAACGGCGAGTATTCAAACCGGAGTGGAGTATACCGCGCCTGGAAACGAAGTGGAGCAGGTGTTGGTCACTGTCTGGCAAAAGGTGCTCGGTGTGCCACAGATAGGAACAGGGGATAACTTTTTTGATTTGGGTGGCGATTCCATTAAGGCCATTCAAGTTTCATCCGGTTTAAGACAAGCGGGATATCACTTGGAGATGAAGCATTTATTTTCTTATCCAACCATCGCTTCGCTAAATTCTCATGTTCACATACTGAACAGAGTAGCGGATCAAAAGACGGTAATTGGAAAGGTCAAGCGTTCTCCTATCCAGTACTGGTTTTTGGAAAATCAAATTGCCGATCCTCATCATATGAATCAATCCATGCTGCTCTTTAGAGAGCAAAGGTTTGATGAACAGACGCTGCGACATTCCATGCAGGGTGTCATAACCCATCATGATGCGCTTCGTATGGTATTTCGTCAGACAGAATATGGGTATGAGGCATGGAATCGTGGAATGGATGATGGGGAGCTGTACCATCTGGAAATTGTAGATTTTACAGCCGATTCCCAGCCTTTTGCGGCAATTGAGGCTGCAGCTAACCGGATACAGCAAAGCATTGATTTAGAAAAAGGTCCATTAGTAAAGCTGGGTCTGTTCCGTTGTGCAGATGGTGATCATCTACTAATTGTCATTCATCATTTGGTGGTGGATGGTGTATCCTGGCGGATTTTGCTGGAAGATATCGCAAGAGCTTATGAACAGGTAGAAGCCGGAGCTTTTGTTCAACTACCTGTGAAGACTGATTCTTTTCAGACATGGGCACATAAGCTGTCCGATCATGCCACTAGCAATGCAATTGAGCAGGAGCGTTCTTTTTGGGAAGCAGTGGATCATACCATCGTCTCACCGCTTCCTGTGGACTTGGAAGTAAGCCGTTCCTTGATAAAAGACAGCGAGACTATAACCTTGCAATGGTCTGAAGAGGAGACCGGACAGCTGTTAAAAGGGGCAAATCGGGCTTATAACACGGAAATAAATGATTTGCTACTTACAGCTCTTGGCATAGCTGTTCATCGCTGGACTGGCATGGAGAAGGTTGCAATTATGCTGGAGGGACATGGCCGGGAAAGCATTATGGATGATGTTGATATTTCACGTACGGTTGGCTGGTTCACGAGTCTATACCCGGTCATTCTTTCCGTTCGTCATCATACTAGTATAGCCAGTCGAATTAAAGGCATTAAGGAAGGATTACGGGAGATTCCTAACAAGGGGATCGGATATGGTTTACTGCGGTACTTATCTGAAAATCACGGTGCCCGAAATGCAACATTTGGCGACCTGCAGCCTGAAGTCAGCTTTAATTACCTGGGTCAGTTTGATCAGGATTTGGAAAATAGCTCTATGCGCCTGTCCACTTATTCTGTCGGCTCCGAGGTGAGTGGGAATCAATTAAGGCCATATAAGTTAATAATTAACGGCAGTATTACTAACGGCAATTTATCGTTACAGCTAAGTTACAGTAAAAAACAATATCTAAGTCAAACTATGCAGCAATTTGCAGCATATCTGGAAGATAGCTTGCGTCAAGTCATCGAACACTGTGCAAGTTGCGAACGGACGGAAATCACACCAAGTGATTTATCTCTAAAACATTTGACCATGGAAGAGTTGGAGCAGATTATTCAGCAGACACAGCATATAGGTGACATTGAAGATGTGTATCCGTTGACTCCTTTACAAAAGGGGATGCTGTTTCACAATTTGCTGGATTCCAGATCTGGCGTCTATTTTGAGCAGATTACTTTTGAAATGCAAGGAAACTTGAAGCTGGACGTTTTTGGGCAAAGTCTGGAGGAATTGACGAAAGCGCACGCTATCCTCCGTACCCGTTTTGATGGAGCATGGAAAGACTATCCTCTCCAAATCGTCTACAAGAACCCACAAGTCGAGCTGTATGCAGAAGACATAAGGGAACTGGAAGAGGTACAGCAACAGCAAAGGCTGCATTCCTATGCAGAGACGGATCAGCAACGGGGATTCAATCTGTCACAGGATATATTGATGCGAATGGCAGTTTTCCGTATTGCGGATGAGACGTACTCATTCATTTGGAGCTTTCACCATATTTTGATGGATGGTTGGTGTGTACCGCTGGTCACGAGTGAACTGTTCGAGTACTACTCAGCTTTTCTGATAAACCGACAGCCTAATGTACAGCAATCAGCTCCTTACAGCAAGTATATGGAGTGGCTGGCGGCGCAGGATGATGAGCAAGCAGCCCACTACTGGGAGCAATATTTGTCGGGGTATGAGGAGCATACTGCTATCCCTGGAGAGAGGGAAGGGGACTCTGATCAAAAATATATCCGCCAAGAAGTGGCGCTTGAGCTTGATAACGATTCAATCCGACAGTTAAAGCAGATAGCAGCAATACATCAGGTGACGTTAAACTCAGTATTGCAAACAGTATGGGGGCTATGGCTCCAAATGGCAAACGCAAGCCAAGATGTAGTTTTTGGTACAGTTGTGTCGGGCAGACCGTCAGATTTGGCGGGAGCCGGGCAAATGATCGGATTATTTATTAACACAATCCCGGTGCGTATTCAATGCCATTCCACGGATTCTCTGTCTGAAATCATGATTCGGACTCAGTCCAATTCCGTGGCATCAGCGGCTTACGATACGTACCCATTGTATGAGGTTCAGGCTCATACCCATCAAAAACAGGACTTAATCACACATTTGCTTGTTTTTGAAAATTATCCTGTAGAGGAGCAAATGCAGCAGCTTATTCAAGGCGAGCATACGACGGGCTTGACTATAGCTGATGCGGAGATTCGTGAGCAGACGAACTATGATTTTAATCTCATTGTGCTGCCTGGCGAAACATTCACATTCAAATTTCAATACAATGCAAGCGTCTATAGTCAGGCAGACATAGAGCAAATCAGTAACCAACTGCTTCATCTTCTGCGGCAAATAGCGGAACGCCCGCACATGCGTGTCAACGAGCTCCAGTGGGTAACCGAGGCGAACAAACGTCTGATTCTGGACGTCTTTAATGATACCGCCCAAGCATATCCGCATGAGCAACCCATTGCGCAGTTGTTTGAAGAACAGGCAGCGCGT
>NZ_JBIYCS010000024.1:0-3455 GCF_044907935.1 Paenibacillus sp. RC21 | reverse complement strand
GGATAATTCGGATCTATCGGCAGGTAGGCTCCGCCCGCTTTGAGTGTTCCCAGGATGCCGATGACCATTTCCATGGAACGCTCCGCCATGATGGCAACGATATCATCCGGCTTCACTCCCCGCTCTCTCAAGACAATGGCCAGCCGATTCGCCTGCTCGTTCAGCTCCCGGTAGGTCAGCGTTTGCTCTCCCCAGACCAAAGCCGGATGATCTGCTCTTTGCTCCGCTCGTTCCTCAAATAGTCCCTGAATCGTGTGATCCTTTGGATATTCCGCCTCCGTGCGGTTAAAATCACGGAGCTGCACGCTGCTCTCTTCCTCCGGTACGATCTCGATATCTTCGATCCTCATCTTTGGACAACGGATGATTTCACGGATGATCATTTTAATCTGCCCGGCTACCCGCTCCATAAAGCTTCTGTCATAGGCCAAGCTATTGTAGCGGAATTTGATCTGCAGATCGTTCTCAGGCACAACAATGAAATTAAAATCAAAATTTGTCTGTTCGGAAACCTTCGTGGACAGTACCCTCAAATCTGTTCCGTGGTCGCCCTGTCCTTTGACAGCTTCCTCTATCGGATAGTTTTCAAAGGCCAGCAGGTTTTGCACCAATCCGCCTCCATAGGCGGTCCTCGACTGAATTTCCGCCAGCGGATAATAGTGATGCCGCTCCGATGCCCATGCCTCCTGCTGAAGTTTGGCAACCAGGGCTGAAAAGCTTTCTTCCTTTTCTGCCCGGACTCTGACAGGAATCGTATTGATAAACAGTCCTACCATCTGTTCAACGCCTTGAATTTCTGCCGGTCTTCCCGAGACAACCGTTCCGAACACCACATCCTGGGTATTGTTGTACCGTTGCAGCAGGATTCCCCATACGGCCTGTATCACCGTACTTAACGTGGCGCCACTTTCTCTTGCGATTCCCTCCAAACTCTCCTTCATTTCCCTATTTATCGTAAAATCGTATTCTTCCTGAATGTATCCCGGATGAGCTATACCACTTTTGATTTTAGGCAACAGCGCTGGCTGTTCGTACTCTGTCAGATAATTCTCCCAGTAAGCCCCCGTCTCCCGGTCATCCCTTTGTTCCAGCCACTGGATATATTGACGATAAGGATACACTGTGCCTAATTGCGGTATGCTTCCTTTATGAAGAGCACTGTGAATTTCCAGCAGCTCTTTAAATACAATGCCAAGACACCATCCATCTATAATGATATGATGAAAACTCAAAATGAAACGATAGCTGTCGGCATTAATTCTAATCAAGGCAAATCTGATCAGCGGCTCCCGGGTGAGGTCAAAGCCCTTTTCTCTATCCTTGTCCAAATAGGCTTGGAGATAGTTTTCTTTCTCTTCCTCTGTTAAGAAGGAGATATACTCGAAAAACATTTCAGCTGGTCTGTCCTCTAAAACGACCTGAACCGGTTTTTCCACCTTCTCATAAACAAAGGCAGTCCGCAAAATATCATGTCTTTGAATCACCTGCTGGAAAGCACGTTCAAACAAGCTTCTATCGATTTCGCCCTTCAGACTGATCACTGCTTGTTCAAAATACGCGTGCGAGTTTTGCTCCCTGAGGAAGTGGTAGAGCATTCCCGACTGCATAGGGGTCAGTGTATAAATATCCGCGATATTGGGCTTAGAGTCCCCCATCGCGCGATATACCTCTTCTACCTCCGCCGTCGTAATGTTGCTGGAACTTACATCACTGGCTGTCAGTTCCGTATATTCCTGTGATGAGCAATGCTCGATAATTTGCTCCAGATTTCGCTTAAAGCCTTCCGCCACTGTGATCAGCGTGGCCTTTTCATATTCGTGCTTGTGATAGGCGAAACTCATCCTTAGTTTTCCATCAGCCACCCTTCCGTTAATGTCCAAGCAGTAAGGTCTTTGCATGTCGGGTGAAACCGTCTCATCGGTAAGAACATCGGAGATGGTAAATATGTCGGTATCGATATCCTGGTCAAACTGCCCCAGGTAGTTGAAGCTGATCTCAGGGTGCAAATTAAACCTTAAGATTTCCTCGTCCCGAGGGAACGTCTGGTATTTTAAAATGCCGTAGCCGATGCCTTTTTGCGGAATGCGCCGGAGGCTTTCTTTGACGGCTTTAAGCCGGGAAGACACGTCCTTGACACCTGCCATATCCAAAATCACAGGGTATTGGGCGGTAAACCAGCCTACGGTTCTGCTGATATCCATATCCTGAATGATTTCTTCACGTCCGTGCCCTTCCAGGTTAACAAGCACCTTGTCTTCTCCTGTCCATTCCCGAATAGCCTCTCCCAATGCCGTCAAAAGAACATCGTTGATTTCAGTATTGTAAGCCTTATTCACTTCTCTAAGCAGTTTGGCGGTTTGGACTTCATCCAGCACGATTTCGATATGATCGCTATCCATATATGTTCTGCCATGAACGAGATGATCCTTGGGAATAGGCTTGATTTCATTCTGTTCCAGCGCGGACCAGTATGTGATTTCTTGGAGAAGCTCCCCGCTGCCGGCATACGTATAAAGTTGTTCAGACCATGCCAGGAAAGAGTCCGTTTTCCCTCTGAATGTGACTTCTTCCCCCTTCTCCGCCTGTCGGTATCCTGTAGAAATATCCTCAAAAAGAATCCGCCAAGAAATCCCGTCAACCACCAGGTGGTGAAAACTTACGCACAGATAGTCACCGTCTTTCGTTTTGAACAAGCCTGCTTGCATCAGAGGTCCACATTCTAAATCCATGCGGGACTGAAGCAGAGCGGCTTCTTCCTTTACGGAGCTATCATATATATCATCATTTGTAAAATCCTTTACCTCCAGCGAATATAGTTCGCCTTCCGTGCCCCGGTTGAACAGAACCACCTGTCCCGCCTTCTCACGCACTACAATACGCAAAGCATCATGGTGTTCCACCAAACGATCGAACACCTTTCTTAACATTCTTTCGTCAACCCCCTGTTTCCTATGTAACAGAACGGACTGGTTGAAGTGATGTTTTGCTGCAAAAGACTGCTCAAAAAACCAGCTTTGGATGGGCGTGAGCATGATTTCCCCTGTTACCATTCCTTGAAAAGCAGTATGTTCGACAGATTGTACATAGGCTCTCAATTGTTCAATCACAGGATGGTCAAATAGATCCTTCAGTTGCAGCTTTAGCTTATAATCGTGAAGCTTGGACACGATCTGGATGGCTTTAATAGAATCTCCCCCCAGATTCAGAAAGTGATCCTTAATGCCTACCCGTTCGACTTTCAGGACTTTTTCCCATATTTCAGCCAATATCTCCTCTATTTTGTCTCTCGGAGCTGCATATTCCTCCGTTGCATTCACGGTCAGATCGGGCTCGGGCAATGCTTTTCGGTCATTCTTTCCACTCGGAGTCATCGGCATGTCATCCAGCTGCATAAAGCTGGACGGCACCATATAATCAGGCAGCTCCTGCATAAGCTGTTCCCGCAGCTCTTCCAC
>NZ_JBIYCS010000023.1:0-3640 GCF_044907935.1 Paenibacillus sp. RC21 | reverse complement strand
TTCCGTGATCCCCGGATCGATCTGATCAAGCTGACCCCGGCTCATCTGCATCTGGTGCACGAACTGGGGCTGGTGCAGGACAGCACGATCCGCCGAATGATCGTCGGAGGAGAAAACCTGAGCGCGAAGCTCGCGGCGGGGATTTGGGAGCAAAGCGGGGGCACGGTGCGCCTGTTCAACGAATACGGCCCGACGGAGACCGTCGTCGGTTGTATGAGTTATCTGTATGATCCGGCCCGTCCGATGGGCGAGTATGTGCCGATCGGCCGTCCGGCAGCGAATACGAGCATTTATGTGCTGGATCCGTATGGACAGCCAGTGCCGACCGGGGTCGCAGGCGAGATGTACATTGGCGGAGACGGGGTAGCCCGGGGGTACCTGAACCGGGCGGAGCAGACGGCGGAGAAGTTTGTGGCGAATCCCTTTGTGCCGGGGCAACGGATGTACCGGGCGGGTGACGTAGCGCGCCGGCGGATCGACGGGGAGCTGGAGTATATCGGCCGCACGGACGATCAGGTGAAAATCCGGGGCTACCGGATTGAACTGGGGGAAGTGGAAGGTGCGATTCGGGCGCTGACTGCGGTCCGGGAGGTGGTAGTGATTGCCCGCTCGGCAGAGAGCGGATGGCAGGAGCTGTGTGCCTACGTCGTCACGGACGGGAACATGACGGGTAGAGAATTGAGGGCAGCGCTGAGTGCGTCGCTGCCGGAGTATATGATCCCGACCTACTTCGTGCCTCTGGAGGCGCTGCCGCTGACGTCCAACGGAAAAATGGACCGCAAGGCACTGCCCGCGCCGCAGGCGTACGTGGAGCCAGGTGTTGCTTATGCACCGCCGCGCAATGCAGTCGAGGAGCATCTCGTCTCGATCTGGGCAGAAATACTTGATGTAGAGCGTATCGGAATAACGGATTCATTTTTTGACAAAGGGGGACATTCACTCAAAGCTACAACACTCGTTTCCCGAATTCAAAAACAGATGGATGCATCCATCTCTTTGAAGGATATATTCCGCTTTCCGACCATTGAACGTTTGTCGGAGCTGATTACCGGGCTGGATTCACATACGTATTATTCCATTTCGGTTGCTGCGGAGCAGGCATATTATCCAGTATCTTCAGCCCAAAGACGCCTGTTCCTCGCAGGTCAGGCTGAAGGTGCGCAGCTTACGTATAATATGCCAGGTGTGTTGATCGTTACTGGCTCTCTTGATGTCCACCGTCTGGAACAGGCCTTCCAACAACTCATAGGGCGGCACGAATCTTTGCGAACCGGGTTTGAACTGGCAGCAGGAGAGCCAGCACAGTTTATTTATCCAAATGCTCCGTTTGAGGTTGAGCTGCTTCACGCAACGGAGGATCAAATCGATTCTTGTATCTGTGAGTTTGTGCGTGTGTTCGACCTGCAGCGCCCTCCGTTGCTTCGTGTTGGAATCATTCAAACAGATGCTGAACGCCATATTTTATTATTTGATATGCATCACCTGGTATCGGACGGGGTTTCGATGAACATCTTGGTCCAGGAATTTATAAGACTGTATGGCGGAGAAACGTTACCGCCGCTTCGTATTCAGTACAAAGATTATGCAGTCTGGCAGCAAGCTCAAATAGCAGATGGTGCATACAAGCGCCACGAGGATTACTGGCTGGAGATGTTCAAAGGAGACTTGCCCCAGCTGGAGCTGCCTACAGATTATGAAAGACCAACAGTGCGCAGCTATGAAGGAGATGTCCATCATTTTGTAATTGAAAAATCTCTTGCACAGGAGTTACAGCAGCTTGCCGTCAGTACGGACGCAACGCTCTTTATGGTATTCATGGCTGCATATACCGTTTTACTGGCTAAATACAGTGGACAGGATGACATGATTATTGGTACCTCCGTGGCGGGAAGAACCCACGCCGACATGGAGCCGTTAATTGGAATGTTCGTCAATACACTGGCGGTGCGCCATCAACCATTTGCTGGAAAAACATTTTCCAGTTATGTACAGGATGTAAAACAAACGATGCTTAATGCATACGAGCATCAGGATTATCCGTTTGAAGAGATTTTGAAACATTTGCAGCTGCAACGTGATCCGGGACGCAATCCTTTGTTTGACACTATGCTGGTATATCAGAATATGGGTGAAATAGCAGTTGAAATGGACTCCCTCGTCTTTTCTTCTTACGAACAGTCACGGAAAAGTGCCAAGTTTGATTTAACGTTATATGTTCAGCCCGAAGGAGAACAACTGCGATGCGAGTTTGAATTCAGCCGGTATTTGTTTGAGACGGAAACGATTCATGTACTTGCCACAGATTTGTTGTCCGTTCTGTCTGAAGTGGTACAACAGCCGGAAATTCCTATTCAGGACATTAAATTAATTGAAAAAAGGGTACCGGATGAAAGTGTTATTCGTTCCATTGAACTGAGTTTCTAATTCTTGCTTTCGGAAGGAGAGGGTGTGTAAGACACATTCTCTCCATTTCGGAAGAGGCTGAATAAGTTGCTCTATAGATGCTATTTAGATGGTTATGTACCATAATTCATCATTAACATACTGGGGGTCAGATCATGTCAGAGTTTAAACAACAGGAGTTATTTTGGAATCAAACGTTTCAAGCTGACGATGCACCTACGGCCTTCCCATTTTGCAATTCTGCTTCTAAGGGTGGAGCAGAATTACACATAAATGGACGGGAAACCCTATGTGAACCGTTATCTGCAGCAGTCTCACAGCGGATTTTACAACTGTCTGGCGGTTCCAGCATGGCGGTTTTTATAATTCTGTTAGCTGGGGTAACCAGTTTATTATATAAATACACAGGCGAAAATAACGTTTTGCTCGGTATACCCACATCAAAAGATGTACATAACCGGATCAATAAATTTCTTATTATTAAAAGTAAACTGGAGCCCACTCATTCATTTAAGTCATTATTTAATGAGGTTAAGCAGTCGTTAAGCGATAGTTTGGAGCATCAAGGGCTGCCTTTCAGAAAAATGGCCGGAAAACTCCGCATGCAATATGATTCGGCCAACCATCCTGTCATTCCTACGCTTGTTGCATTGGATAGCCTCCATTCACTTCTGGAAACAACCAATGTAAATGTGGATACACAGTTTCATTTTGTAATGAAGAAGGATGGCATTAATGTTCAGCTTCAGTACAATGTGCAAAGTTACGAAGAAGCTTATATCAAGCAACTGGTTGCGCATTTAAACCACCTTTTATCTGTGATGCTGTTTCAACCGGATCGGGCACTCGGTGATATAGAGACGCTGCCGGAAAATCAGAGTCAGGAATATCTATACCGCTGGAACGATACGGCGGCAGATTATCCGCGGGAGCAGACGGTGGAGCAGCTGTTTGAACAACAGGTGGCGCGTACACCGGAACAGACGGCAGTCATCTGCGAGGATCGCAGGCTTACCTACCGGGAGCTCAATGCTCAGGCCAATCGGTTGGCGCATAGCCTCCGGGCAGCCGGGGTGCAGGCCGACCATCGGGTTGCGATCTGTGCCGGACACAGCGCAGAGGTGGTCATCGCCATTCTCTCCGTCCTGAAAGCAGGCGGGGCCTACGTGCCGATGGACCCGGCTTCTCCGGATGAACGGATCGCCTACATGCTTCAAGATTCAGGCGCTCGCATCGC
>NZ_JBIYCS010000022.1:0-3850 GCF_044907935.1 Paenibacillus sp. RC21 | reverse complement strand
CGGTCGTATCGGCGGTACGCCGCGCATGCCCGAATGTCACGCTGGTGAATGGCTATGGTCCGACGGAAAACACGACCTTTTCCTGCAGCTTTGAGATTGACCAGGACTATACCAACAATATTCCGATTGGGCGACCGATAGCCAACTCGACCGCCTACATCATGGATCAAGAGGGGCGGCTCCTGCCGATAGGGATGGCGGGAGAAATCTGGGTCGGGGGAGCCGGTCTGGCCCGTGGTTATTTGAATCAGGAGGAATTAACCCGTGAGCGGTTTGTAGCGCATCCATGGGCAGCGGGTGAACGGTTATACCGGACGGGGGACCGGGGACGCTGGCGTCCAGACGGAACGATCAGCTATCTGGGACGGATGGACCAGCAGGTGAAGATCCGTGGATACCGGATTGAGCCGGGAGAGATTGAAGCGAAGCTGCAGAGCCTGCCCTTCGTCCAGCAAGCGGCTGTGGTTGTCCATGAAGCGGAGGATGGCGCGAAGCAATTGGCGGCGTACTATGTAGCTGAGCGCGAGATGACGGGGACGCGGATACGGGAAGCTCTGCTGGAAGAGCTGCCAGCGTATATGATACCAGCCTATATGATTCCGCTGGAACGGCTACCGCTAACGCCTAATGGGAAAGTGGACCGTAAAGAGCTGCCTGTGCCAACGGCGAGTATTCAAACCGGAGTGGAGTATACCGCGCCTGGAAACGAAGTGGAGCAGGTGCTGGTCACTGTCTGGCAAAAGGTGCTCGGTGTGCCGCAGATAGGAACAGGGGATAACTTTTTTGATTTGGGTGGCGATTCCATTAAGGCCATTCAGGTATCGTCCCGATTGATTCAGGCCGGCTACAAAATTGGAATGAAAGACCTGTTTAAATATCCGAGCATTGCTGCGCTCAGTCCTTATACAGAGCGGGTGACCAGAATACCCGAGCAAGGTGAAATTAGTGGAAAAGTGGAGTTGACACCGATACAGCGATGGTTATTCACGCAAGAAACGGGAAATGAAGCACATTTTAACCAGTCGTTTTTCTTGCACAGACCTTCGGGTTTTAAAGAAGAGGCATTGCGGCAGGTAATGGACAGCATAATTACGCACCACGATGCTTTACGTACCGTATATCGACGGACGGACAGCGGCTATGAAGCATGGAATCGTGGAATCAGTGAAGGGGAATTGTACGATCTGGAAGTCCTGGACTTCACAGCCTCCAATCCAGCTAAGGTTATGGCAGAAATTGAGGAAGCCGCGAATCGAATTCAGCGCAGCATTGATCTGGAAAAAGGTCCGTTGGTAAAACTGGGACTGTTCCGTTGTCCCGACGGTGATCATCTGCTGATTGTCATTCATCATTTGGTGGTAGACGGCGTATCCTGGCGAATTTTACTGGAGGACTTGGCGAATGCCTTCGGGCAAGCAGAGTCGGGCAAGGATATCAAGCTGCCGTCAAAAACGGATGCCTATCAGGTATGGGCCAATCAACTGGTGCAGTATGCAAATAGTACGTCCATCGAGCAGGAGCTTCAATATTGGAGACGCGTAAAAGACTTTGAGACAGCTCCTTTACCTAGAGATTATGACGAGACGGGTCAAGGCACGATTGGAGACAGCGAATTACTGACACTGCGGTTTACAAAGATGGAGACGGAGCAACTGCTGAAACAGACGAACCGTGCCTATCGTACTGAAATTAATGATCTGTTGCTTACTGCGCTGGGAACTGCAATCCATGGGTGGACAGGCAGTGAAAATATATTTGTAAATTTGGAAGGGCACGGTAGAGAGCATATGTTGCCGGATTGTGATATCAGCCGGACGGTAGGATGGTTCACGAGTCAATATCCTGTTCTTCTACACATTCCAACGGACGCAGACACGGGACTTCGCATTAAAACGGTCAAAGAAGCATTGCGTGAAATACCGCAAAAGGGAGTCGGATTCAGCTTGTTGCGTCATCTCTCCCATCATGGTGAAGAAATGGGTAAGCTGGTTGAACCTGAAATCTGTTTCAATTATCTAGGCCAGTTTGATCAGGATTTAAGCAACAGTGGAATGTCTATTTCACACTATTCCGGTGGCTCGGATGTCAGCCAGGGAGGGCGGAGACCATATGTGCTGGAGTTCCACGGTATGATTACAGACGGATGTCTGAATCTCGCTATCAGCTACAATCGAAAGCAGTACCGTCAAAAAACGGTGGAACACCTGGCTGAGAAACTCCAATGCTCCTTGCGCGAAATCATTAACCACTGTATGTCGAAAAAACAGATGGAGCTGACCCCAAGCGATATTTTATGCAAAGGGATAAGCATTCCAGAAATGGAACAGATCATATTGCATATGGGACAGGACAGAGCAATAGAGAATATTTACCCATTAACGCCTGTACAAAAAGGAATGCTGTTCCACAGTCTGCTGGATCCTCAGTCTGCCGCCTATTTTGAACAGACTACATTTGATATGGAAGGTGTCTTGAATGAAGCGGCTTTTGCCCAAGCCTTGGATCAATTAACACACAGACACGCTATATTGCGAACTGGATTTTATACTGGCTGGAAAGATACCCCACTTCAAGTGGTATACCAGGATTCACGCATTGATTTTCGCACAGAAGATGTTAGGGGTATCCGAGAATCAGAGCGGGAACAGTGGCTGACAGCCTATGCCGATCAAGACAAGGCCAAAGGATTTAATCTCCAACAGGATGTGTTAATGAGGTTATCTGTTTTACGTACAGGGCAACGCTCATACCGTCTGGTTTGGAGCTTTCATCATATCCTTATGGACGGCTGGTGCGTACCGCTTGTCGCCCAAGAATTGTTTGAATTGTATGAAGCAATTCGAAATGAGAGACAGCCTCGATTACAAGACGCTCCTCTGTACAGCGACTATATCGAATGGCTTGAATCCCGTCCTGTCGAGGAAGCCGCTTCTTACTGGAGTAATTATCTTGCAGGCTATGAAGAACAAACGATACTGCCAGGGAAGCTGGTCCAAGCTGCGGAATTTGAAGGCTACGAATCGGGCAGAGTAATCCGCCGGTTTGGACATTCGCTGACCTATTCGCTCAAGCAGGCAGCGAATAGCAATCGTGTAACGGTTCATACTTTTATGCAAGCTGTATGGGGGATTCTACTGCAAAAATACAATAACCATAGGGATGTTGTATTTGGTACGGTGGTGTCAGGCAGACCGCCTGTTATTACAGGTATTGAAAGCATGGTAGGCTTGTTCATTAATACGATTCCGGTACGTGTTCATTGTGAAGCGGATGAATCGTTTGCTGATTTGGCTTTAAGGATGCAGCAGGAAGCACTCGCTGCTCATGAGTTTGACACGTATTCCTTAATGGAAATACAAGCGCGAACACCACAGAAGCACCAACTCTTATCACATATTATGGTGTTTGAAAATTATCCGTTGGAGCAGCAGTTGACAAGTACGGATGGAGACGATGGCCAAAGTTTGCTGATTTCCAATGCACACGTCACGGAGCAGACGCATTACGACTTTAATGTCATTGTGTTGCCTGGCGAAGACATAACAGTGCATTTTGAATTTAATACCAATGTCTATGACACCTCGATAATAGAACAAGTAGCAGGCCGATTCCTCCAAATGTTGGAGCAGGCTGCCGCTAAACCAGACATAGGAGTCCATGAACTAGATTGGCTGACAAAAGAAGAAAAACGAGATATTTTAGAAGTTTTCAACGATACTGAGGCAGATTATCCGCGGGAGCAGACGGTGGAGCAACTGTTTGAACAACAGGTGGGGCGTACACCGGAACAGACGGCAGTCATCTGCGAGGATCGCAGGCTCACCTACCGGGAGCTCAATGCTCAGGCCAA
>NZ_JBIYCS010000021.1:0-6473 GCF_044907935.1 Paenibacillus sp. RC21 | reverse complement strand
TTATGTAAGCCAAGTAATACATTTCGTTCTGCTGTTCCATCTTCCAACACATAGACATTCAAAGGAGATAGCACCGTGGCTGAAAACTGGCCATCGGAGTCAATATAATTCAACTCGAAGCTCTCGCCAAAGATTTCAGATTGTTTCCGAAGCTGTAGATTATGCTCCTTGTCCCAATGACTCATATGTATATCTATATTATGTATAGCTGTGTCCTGATCCGACTTGGACACATAGTTTACTGGCTTACCGAGCAGATAGCCGACTTCATTATCTACGAACTTACGAGGGAAATTGAAGATCAGCTTTTGATTACTTCGACTTTCTTGCATCGCATAGTTCTTGAGAATAGCATGCTGACCATTGTAGTAATCTGCATATTTCTGTTTGGCTAATGCAGCCGATTGGAGTTCATTTAGACATTCTATAATGATTTGTTCCGTTATTTGCAAATAGATTCTTCCTCTCAAAATAGGTTAAGTATTTGTTGCTTGAATAAAGAAAAGAACCACCTTTACTAAGGTAGTTCCTTGTTGAAATAATAGTTTCCCGTTAGTTCAATCATATCAACTCTGAGATAAACATTGGTGTAGCTCCATCCTCTGTATTAAAGCCAAATTTATTATAGAAATCCACTGCATGAGGATAAGAAATTAATACTTTTGTTTTACACCCTTTATATCTATCAAGCATTATATTCATCATTTCCTTACCTATACCTATACTCTGATAACTCGGATTAATAAGCATATAATGAAAATATACCGTTAAAACACCATCTGACAAAGCATTTATTAAACCGACAAGCTTTCCTCCTTCCCAAGCGGTAACAATTGAATGAGACCCTCCGATTGCTTGTAAAAGCTCGTTTGGATACTTGCCAGACTCCCATTCTACCGAAAGAAATAACTCTTGGAGTGCATCCTTAGTGATATCCTCTTTGCTTGAAGCGTAATAAATACTCACCCCTATACCTTCCTTTCATAAAACTAACTACGGCACAACATCTGTTTTAAACTCCCATATTTCGATGGTTTTGCAATCCTTACGAAACCATAAAATAATACCGACAAAGCAATTTCGGATTTATCAAAGTGAATAATCACTTTATTTACCTCAATATACTATTAAAAATATGTATAGAACATGGATTAACTGAAGTGTAATTTGTATTTATTTACATTAGAGAATTCATGAGAATACTTCTTTTACTTAAGCATACTAATCCTAAGAGGCTTATAGCGTTAATCTGCCCGTTAGCTTAACGAGCTAAAATAGCGACATTCAATGGGACATGTTCTTGTCCCTCGACAACTCGACTTTTGATAGGAACAAATTCTGCCTCTTCAATATGATGCTTTTGACTGTGTAAGAAGAACTTGTCCTTTTGGTAGACCTGTCCCACCGTAAATAGTCACTGTATAAGCGCCTGAAGGAACAAGTGGCATACTATCATTATTTACAAGTTCTACTGTTGCGTCTTCTGCAACACTTGCATTAAAAATAACCGTATTCTTACTGTCGTGCTTTACTTCGACCCTAAAAGAGTGTGCTCCAGTATTTTTTGCATTAAGTTTAATATGTGGATATCCAACTGTCACAGAATAATCTTTTTCAGGGTCCACTTTATCACCCGCTAAATCCCAAGTTAGTGTATCTTCGAGTGCATCAGGACTGCTTTCAAAGATTCCATTTTCTTCTTTGGATTTTAAATCAACATTATTTTTCAAGGCACTTGAAACGCCAATAATAAGTAAAATAGATGCAGTGGTAGCAATAATCTTCATAACTTTGTTTTTCATTTATGTAACATTCCTCTCAATGAACAGATTTCAACTAGCGTTTCCCGTTGCTTAACAAGGATTTCTTTTAAATACTTATAATGATTCTTGCCCATATTCATTCCAATATTGCTTTAAATGCTCTTGTAACGCAGAATCAAGCTCAGCATTATCATATTCCACATCATTTTCGGCAGAGAGAATTGCCATTCCCAAGGGTCCGCTGAGTCCCCTTGAACCTCCACTCATGCCAAGCTCAGGTAGCAATTCAGCTTGGGAATACCAGCGTTCTGCATAATCCTTGGTACCGCCTGCATTTCTAACGATATATAGTCGATGCAGGATGTTAACATCATCCCGATAACCATAGTAAAAATAACCTTTTTCCTTAAGAGCATCCGTAATATTGATTTCTTCGCTGTTGACACTTACAATGAGCTGTCCCGAGGACTCTTTGACTACCCAATCGCCGTCGTTTTCGCTACCCATGGTGGCTGTATGGTCTTCTGCAATTTCATAGTGCAGGGAGGTTTTATTAGCAAAGACAACAGTCTGTCCTCTACCTTTGAAAATCCTCGCATAATCAGTAGCGGCTGCATTTTCATATGTTTGACCTTGTTCGCTTGATAATTGTCCACCATCTTTTGAAACAGAACAAGCAACAAGGGTGAACACTAATGTTGATAATGTAGTTATTTTAAACATTTTTTTTATCATGATTCGTTTCCCTATCTCCTTTTTTCTTTTGTTTTACTTAGAATATAATCTAGCATGTAATTACTGGTATTGGTATATCCAATACACTATCCTGCCCGTTCGTAATAAGAAAAAATCACTTTATACAACTGTATTACTTATAACCTTAAGAAAACCGTTCTTTGCAGCTGTATCAATTAACTGATTAATGGAGCGACTTGCGGTATCGCTAAACAAATACCACTCATCTTTTGATACGTCATGAATCAAAATCTCTGGGTACTCTGCTAAAAGTTCAGATGGAAAAGAACGAATTAAAGAATAAACATCAAAGCGAACTAAGCTGTTCCCTTTTGGGTCTAGAAAATCATATTGTGCATTTTTATAATAAGACCCAAGTGTGTCAATAGTGAATCTCCAAGAGTAGTCTGCAGGTGCTTCGACCTTTTCACCTTTGTTTTTCACAAAAATATTATAAATTGTTTTGTTATATGCATTTCCATTAATTTTCTGAACTACGCCGCCCATAGTCATATGGTATTCATGTTGCAATACTTTTACTTGTACACCGTCTATGAACAATGGTTCAGTATCAACCGTCACTGCAAAGTTGTTGTAATTGACATGGCATCCAAACGTCTCTGCAATAAAACGAAGTGGAACAAATATGCGATTATTTTTCATGTATGGTTTTACATCAAGCAGCATTTTCTTACCGTTCTTCTCAGTTGTACTACTGTTCAGTGTTAATATGACTTTCATATCGCTTTTAGCGAGAATAACCTCGGAATTGGACCATTCGACGCTAGCCCCCAAATTCTCACTAATAACACGTAGAGGTACCATTGTACGTTTGTTCTTAATTTCGGGCTTTACATCGGATGCAATAGCAACACCGTCAACTTTGATTTGATTTTCTGCTGCATAAGTAGTTGACGATGAAATAAATAAAAAGATTGCAAGAAAAACCCCAAGGAATGCTTTTTTCATAAATGATAGCTCCTTTTTTGGTTAAATTCGAATTCGTTGCGCAGTAACTCCCCCCCATATTAAGACGAAACTTGATAAAATTTGTTGCACTCTCCTGCTCGTTAACTAACGAGATTAGATCAAAATAAAACTTGAGTTTTTAGCAAAACCCTCAAAATAACAAGCTTCGATCATAAAATTTCAGACTCTTGACCGACTGAATCAATTGAACAGCCCCATATAAACTATCTGGAGCATCGTCGTATGTACAGTTTCGGTTATAATCCTTTACCTGATGATTATATCGAAGGTTATCTGCATTGAATAGAATATGACCCTTCTTCACTTCCGGCTCCAGACTAATAATACGCTCATGTTTCTGTCCCTTGGAATGTACACTTTCTACGGGTGTATGTATCTTCGCCTTCCATAACTCTTCTTCAAACTTTTGCTTCATATAGCTCTGTGCCTGATTCACCTCAAAGCCAAGCTTATCTACAGGATAAAGCTTCAACTTTTCAATAGCCACTTGGAACAAATTATCTGGCAACAGCTTATAAATATTACCGTCAACCACATACATTTGCTTCGTCTTCCTGTGCTGCCCAATAATGGAGACAGCAGAATAGTCATTTTTCTTCCCGGCTTTAATGGCTGGATCAATGTACATCGCCATTTCCATATCCTCAAATTCAGGTAGCCTGTCCCAATACATGATATTCTGGAATATGTATTCATCGGTTGAGCGGGGATCGTTCTGTAGCTCTTTATAGAAGCTTTTTTCTCCCATCGCTTGCTTCTTGCACATCAAATAATAATAGTCCAAATACTCGTTCCATAGGATTTTCGTACCCTCCAGCATTTCCTCCTCATTAGCCATAAAGAAAGACAAAGCCGTATTGATCCTGTCCTCATCCTGCAAGTTATTATATTGTCGTTCCCACTCTAACCACAAATCATCACGCTCTGAAAATTGAAGCACGGCTGCTTTACGGACACTTCGCACACCAGGGATTTTACCCTTGAGCAGATCAGCCATGATATCTTCTTCGTTCAAAATCGTTCCGCAGATCAGAATATTCGTATCCCTTGTTCCAATAGGAAGAATCACATCCGTAAATGTATTTTTAATCTGTTCTCGTTTGGCTTCGGATCGTGCGGTATCTTCCTTGAGCAAGTCATCCATTAAAACTAGCGTAGGACGGTGATGCTTGTAATGAATACCTCGAAGTGAACCGTCAATTCCACGAATCATAATGCATGAATCTAATCCACCTTTACTTTTCAACCATATCTCATTGTTGTTCCAGCGACTACCTTTACGAATACCGAAATCCTCAATCAACATCTGATTTGTTTCCAACTCATCTTTGATCATATCAAGGAACGGAAGAGCAATTTGCTCTGTGGCAGATATAATCAATGTAAACTGTGATTTATCATAAAGCGTGGCATACAGCGGAAATAAAAAAGAACTGATCGTGGACTTTCCATGCTCTCTAGGGAGGCCGAAAGCCGTAATCAGTCCAGTATGGGCAAGCATATGTCTTAATTCCGTGAATAGCTCTCTGTGAAACTTGCCAAATACTCGATCAAAGTATTTAGGAAAATAGGCTAAAGCGAAAAATTCAATGTCCATCTCACCAATAAGCTTGCGTAGTTCAGAGAAAGAGAACGTTTCGATCAATTGTTTCATTTTGGGCGGCTTAAAATGCTTCTCCATATACTGCTTCAGCAACTCAGCCTGACGCTCAGCTTCTTGCTTTATTGTTTCAATAGTAGTGGCTCCTTTCTCATATGTACCGTAAAATGATCACAAAAATTTCTGCACCCTTTGCTGGCGGCTCTGTTTCTACAAATAGAAGACCCCCTCCCATCCACGACAAAAAGAGTGGCTCATCACCACTCGATATTTGCCAAAGCTAGTTCCATATCCTGCTGTGTTGTTAGGGTATAGATATTGGTCGTTGCTACGTGATCATGTCCAAGGATTTGCTGGATGGTCGTCAATGGAGTCGTTTTAACCAACTTATAGCCAAGCGTATGTCTGAGCATATGGGGTGTCACCTTTACATTGACTCGATCCCCGTATTTGCTCAAAATCAGATTAATCGCATTTCGCTCCAAAGGCCCTCGCTGCCCCATACATAGATATTCTGATTCCACTTGTGGTCTGACTTCGAGATATCGAGTAATGGCTTTCCGTACATCCTTATTCAATGGTATGGTACGAAAGGAGTGCCCCTTGCCGAGTACCTTCAATATTCCTTTGCGTTCGCTTATTTCAATATCCCTTAGCTTGATGCCAACCAATTCGCTTACCCGTATCCCTGTTCCAAGCAACAATTCAATCATACAGATATGTAGCCGATTACCCATACGATGAATTTCATTTCTCAGCTTCCACAAATCCTTTTCCGTTAACCCTTTGTATTGCCGAACAACCTTGTTCCTGACCGCTTCGATATGTATTTCTTCCTTAATATACCCTTGTTGATGCATCCATTGTGCAAATACGTTCATACTGGCGATCTTACGATTGATGGTCAGTATCGCTTGGTTGGTGCTTTGCAGAACCTTCTTGTATTCTACGCCATCCAATTCAATCCACTTGTCCAGTCCATATTCCGTCTTGCCCCGATACCACGCTATGAACTGTAATACGTCTCGAATATAGCAGGAAACCGTGTTCTCACTCCGATCCTTGCTCCGTAAATGCGCTTCAAATCCTTGAATATACTCCATATTCGCCCCCACCCTTCGCTTTGTGTGTCACATCATACCGTTGATGTGGGGCAAAGTCCACTCCATACATAACCTATCTTATGCACTTGGTTTGGGCAATTTTGGGGCTAATTCAGGGCTAGAACAGGTATTTATCTATACAAATACTGACGGCATAACGTTATGACTATGAATCATCCGGCTCCACATATCCTTCCTCAATCTCGACCGATTCCTCAATAGCTTCATAGTCGGCATCCACCACATCGGCTTCGATCATATCCTGAAATAGCTGCTTCCGTT
>NZ_JBIYCS010000020.1:0-6673 GCF_044907935.1 Paenibacillus sp. RC21 | reverse complement strand
ACGAAGAAATCGGTTGAATGGCAGTTTACTACCGAGCAGGCTAGAGGTAAATTAAAACATCTCTATCCTCAAATTTGATTTGGTCAAGGTACTAGGAACATATTTCAAACCTAAGCTAGCCTGTTCATAATTGAAGCCAACGTCCAAAAAGCCTTGAAAGGCACATGTTAATGTATCAAAGCGAGTCGCTAAGCAGATGTCAATAAGCAGTATATGGTCAGGAAAGAAAATAGAAAACGCGAGCGTGAGTATCCTAAGGTGGAATGGACAGCAATATAAGCTTGAACTTGAAGCTGAACCGGGGATGATTCCTTCAAACGTAATACTTGTTGTCTGACTTCCCTTCATTAAAGTTGGTTCCTGAGTTATAAACCGATTGGAGTTACATGACCCCTTTCCTGTATTGGTATCTTTAAAGTAATTGAAGCAGGAAAATGCTAACCATCCGCAAACATATGGGTTAAACAGGGGATTTATTAAATACCTGATTATATTCAGCTGCGCATCGGTGATCGCCAGCTTTGAATAGATTTCCAGCGATTTTATTCATGGCCGAATGCATCATCAAAAAAAACAGCCACTACAGGGCTGCTTTTGGTACTATGGGCTAATTGCTCGTGTATTTTACCCAATCATATTCAGCGTATAGCGGATTCGCTCCATTATACGAACCTAGCCAGTCGTCAACGCCAGTGCCATTCCATAAATTCATCATAATCTTGCCTGGCGTGCTTGGTATGTTTGTAGTTGCCGTATGCTTTAGAACCCCGTCAACATACCACTTAATGTATCCTGGCTGCCAATCGAATGCATAGGTGTGAAAGCCTTTTGATGCATCGAAGCCCAGATCTACAATCTTCTCGTGACCACCGACCCCGTTTGTATAATAGTTGAATTGCACTTTTGTCGTGTCTTTGCCTAAAAATTCAATATCTATTTCATCCCATTGCGTGCCATCAGTAGGTCCCGTATACGTGAAAAAGGAAGATACGATTCCTGTATTTTTAGTAGGATTCATGCTGACCTCGTATAAGCCGTATCCGTAAGTGTTCGTCGATCGATACTCTCCGCAGTCAAATTTATTGTATGCAGAACTCGTTAAGCCAAGCTTCATTTTGCCATCGTTAGTAAAATTGACATTATTGGCACGCCAAGTGCAATTAAACATGTTCCCATTTGAATATCCATCCGCCTTTTCCCATGCACCTGAATTAAAGTAATTAAGTGGTTCCCAAAAAACATACCCCGCAGAAGCGTTTACCGTAAACAACAAAGAGACAATTCCAGTTGCCAGTAAAGTAAACCAAGATTTCTTCTTCATTTTACACCTCCATAAAAGATTGACCAAACATGAAAGAAATGGCTGACAATGATACATTATTTCAAGTATTGGCCAACTTACCGGACAGATATAAAACGCTTCCATATTTGGTATCTTCATTGTAGTCTAAAATTGAGGCGTACACTATAGCAAACTTAACGCTCGAAACATAATTTAAAAAAAACTAAATTTTATCAAGTTGTGGTTTAAAAATGCACCGCTGGGCCGCTACTCACGCCGATAACTAGAGCGCCTACGTCGGGCGAGAGCAACCCGGCCAAAGCGCTCTATGTTCCTGTCGTTCGTTTCACGCAGCAGAAGCCAAAAAACAATCGAATCCGCCGCCGCTGCCCAGATCGAGAACAACTTCTCCTGCTTTCAGTTCTGCAATAGCTTGTGGGTTACCATAGCCAAGTCCGAGATTTGTTCCTTGAGGGACAGCTGTTAACTCCTCAGTCGAATAACCCATTTGTGATGAGAGGCTATCCGCATCTGACGGAGCTCCACAGCAGCTGCCTGCTGCGGGGGGGATTGACTTCCTTAACAGCAATCTGTTGGTAATGGTTCCGTACATTTTGGCGGATTTCATCATTCGTCAGTTTATTCATATCAAAACACTCCTTTAATTTGAATGGGATAGGTGGAGCAGAATTTGAATGCTTCTTATGTTTGTTAGCAGCAAGGCGCACAATTGAGTGAATTGGAAAAAGATAAATATAAGCCGTCAATAGAAACCTTAATCGCCCTAAAACTAAACTTTAATGTTAATTTGGAGTGGCTGCTAATGGAGGAGTATGTAAGTTCCGATAATGGGTTATTTTGTGTGCTATTAGATAATCTTGAATCAAACTTATCTCAGGATTTCGAAAGTTAGACCTGATCGACTATTATTAATTTTGGATATGGAAATCGATTTTCAAATGCTAATATGTGTTGTAGAATACAGTACATCCTTCTGTGACTAATAATTATAAAACCAGTAAATAAAAAGATTTATATCTAAAATAAAATAGTTGTCTACGGACAGTGAAGTTGTGTACTAAAATTAATGACAGAAAATAAGATTATTTCTATAATGTAACACACCTGTTGATTAACCACTAAATGGTAGAAAAAGTCTATCACGATCCCATTCATCCTTCAATCTATTCTGACACCGGAAGAAGTGCAAAGCGTTGCCAAGGGAGCAGATTATGAAGACAAAGCCCGTAAATTCACAGTAACCCACTTACTTCAATACTGGTGTGTAGCTGCCTTAGAACAATGGGACAGTTATCGTTCCGGTGTGGACCATGCCGCTCGCAGTGGCTTACCTAAGATTCATTATTCGTGTTTTTCCACCAAAGCGGCCGAAATCCCCTTTGCTATATTTAAGGAGCTTTTCATCGGGTCATTCACAAGTGTAGCCGAGAAACACGCCGAAAACTTACGTTTCCCAAAGAATTACTCCTGATCGATTCGACCACCATGACGGTGGGAAAAACACGACTGCCCTGGGCTCCTTATCACGGGGAGCGCGCAGGTATTAAACTTCATGTCGCTTTACGAGTCCAAAATGGGCAACTCCTTCAGGTGGTCGAAACGCTGGTTCCAAACATGATGGCCTCGTGAGCGAAGCGTTGGCTCAACCGGACTACATTGTGGTCAGTACAAGTTGAAAGAGATTAGTGATGATATTTATTCGGTGTATAAAAGACCAGATATTCCATATCATGAATTCGGGGTCCTCCGATGTCATTAGACTATTTTTAGAATTTTTTATGCATTTTGTTTGCCAGTAGGGGAAATATCGGAGGGAATCGTTTAACTAGACCTGCTTCTAAGTGTGAGTTCACCCCCTGCGTCCGTCACTGTTGGTATGAATAGTACAGTTTGCGTCAGGAAGCCAAAGTAACTATTTTATCAACTACCGTTGTAGGGTATCCGGTTCCATGTGGATTTTTTTTGGTTTTCAAATTGCCCGGATCCAACAGGTTCACGAGTATGCCATTCTTCGCTTCTTCCACGGCCACGGTTCTCATCTCATATCAAATACTCCGTTTCGATTATTTTCATAAGATAAACACCTTTAGATTAAATACCACATTGTTAGTACAATCTCAAAATATCCAGAATCACAATAACCAATAAACGAGTTAATGTTATCAATTCAACAAATCGTCTAGTGTTTGTTTAAATGATGTGGGAAGAGGAGGATCGTATGGTCGGAGTAAGAACAATAGAAGAACCAAATATACGATAGACCTCATCAAGAAGAGTTTCCTTGCTCTGTTGGAAACGAGAAAATTGCCTCAAATAACGGTCACCGAAATATGCAAACAAGCTGACATTAACCACAGGACCTTCTATCTTTACTACAAAGATCCTTATGAATTATTTGAAGTGCTGCAAAAGGAATTTAACCAAGAAAATTGGATACATTGCAAAATGATCAAAGTCCTACACGGTAAATGGGTCGTTAATCAAGCTATTGAACATAATCCAAGAGAAGAAAACGATCTACTGTTGATTTGTTTTGATGCAGAGGAAGAGATTAGCTTTGTGACTTCCGTCGAAACACATCTGCTACCTCAACAATTAGTTTGTTTCTGGCAGTACATTACTGTGCGAGGGAAGAAACTTCGTATCTTATTTGAAGCAGGGAGTGAATCAAAAAAATCCTCATTGAAGCTCATGTGCCTCCAGAAACGAATATAGAAGCTAAATTCACGGCGGGTGTCGTGATTCTAAACGGAGGACGGCAACGTCGATATTGTTGGGACATTCGGAGAGGTGGCCGGGATTACAGAATCCTCCAACGTGCAGATAAAGCTAAGTACGGATATCCGGCTGACGGGAGGAAGCGCTACATTGGGCTGGCTGGAAAGGTCTCGCTGTCATCCTGTTTGCATTCGGCAACCCAACGGTACAGCGTGTTTGCGGAAATCCCAAGCTCACGCGCCACTTGCGCAACAGCTTTCCCTGTTTCTTGAATCATTTGAACGCTGAACTTTGAATGCTTTATCATATTTTTTGCTCATTTGGACACCTCGAATGAATTTGATTTTATTCTCGAATTCTCGTTTCTTGGTGTCCACTTTTTAGTTTTGCGTCATCTTGAACTCTACAAGCCTACTCGCTATTTTCATGCTGTGTTTGCGAATGAGAAATCATGATTGTGTATATTGTGTATATAGACAGAAAAAAGTGGTTTAGTAGATTACAGACAACCCACTGAGAAATGAGTGACCGGAATAAGAAAGACGTATTTTTAAAGCTGAATTTAAAGAGCAGAGGATTCAATTTAATATCAGATCGGAACCCGAGAATCAAAGAATAGATTTAACACCGTCTTCCTTGAGAAATTAGGTAAACCAGTGTAAAAATCCAGATTATTCAAGAAAAAATAAAAGCGATTCCCAGAAGGAGGGGAATTTATAAAGCGTTTTCAATTATAGATGATATGTTAAAGGTTAGTAGAAAAAAATAAATCAATAATTTAACAATTCGACAATTTTAACGTTACTTCGACAAAAATATGATGTTATGATATGGATGTTGGTAAATTAATGTTTTTACGTTTTGTGTTGACAAGGTTCGTATTACAAATTAGCACATAAAGCGAGGCGTAAATATGGAACATACTGAAAAAACATTGTATCCGTTAACACAAGCACAACAACGAATCTGGTATACCGAAATGCTGAATCCGAATACGGCTTCCTGTCTTCTTTCGGGCACGATTAAATTCACGGTTCCTATAAATCTTTATTTATTACAGCATGTTATTGAAACAGTCATTAAGCGGCACACTGCTTTCCGCATAAAGCTGATGACTGAGCGGGAGGAAACGAAGCAATATATCGGTCCTCTTACATATAATACAATAGTTCATGTGGAGATACCGGAAGAAAACTATGAACAGTATGTGGACAGTTGGCTCGATATTCATAATAGAGAACCTCTCAAACTCTATGATTCTGATTTATACCAATTCATAATTTTTAAAATTAAAGACAAATGCTTTGGTTACAACATCAAAATTCATCATATAATATCCGACGGAATCAGTCTGGCTAATCTGGTAAACGAAATTACAAAAACCTACACGGATATTAAAGAGGGTCAATTCCCACCCTCGTCGAATGCAGGCTCTTACATCGATTACATATTTACTGAAAAAAATTATGAACAATCGGAACGTTATCAAAAAGATAAAGCGTTTTGGTTGGAGCAGTTTCAAACGTTACCGGTTCTAACCGAACTCAAACCACACAATTCATTACTGACAAGTACCAAGGGTGAACGAAAATATTTTGATATTGATGCCGAATTATATCAACGTATTAAGCTGTTTTCGGATCAATATAAAATCAGTATGTTTACGTTTTTCCTAAGCGCATTCTACGTATACATGAATAAAATGACGCACGAAAGCGATATGGTGGTTGGAACCAATTATGTGAATCGCTCTACGAGAGAGGAAAAAGAAACTCTCGGAATGTATGTGAGCACCACAGCTGTAAGAATATTTGTAGACCCTCAGGAAGAAGTACTTTCCTTTCTTCAAAAGGTATCTAAGTTGCAGTCCAAAATTTTACGTCATCAAAAATATCCATATAACCAGCTCATCAAGGATATTCGTGAGTTGCATACAGCTCAGGACATTCAAAGGTTGTTTGGAACGGCAATGGAGTATAGACCACTGACCGTGCAGGAAATCGACGGGGCTCCGTTAATTGCTTATACGAATTTTTGTGGGGATGAGGTCAACGATTTGTTGATTCATGTCGTCGAAAAAATAGATAAGCATGCGATGGAAATATACGTCGATTATCGTACAGAGTTGTTTAACGGTGAGGAAATTTCATCCATCATGTCTTATCTACTGAACATTGCGCGTGGAATGTCAGGTTCTCCGAATTGTACTATAGCCGAATTATCCATGATGGATGAAGACGAAGTAAAGGCAACGCTCTATGACTGGAACGATACGGCGGCAGATTATCCGCGGGGGCAGACGGTAGAGCAGCTGTTTGAACAACAGGTGGGGCGTACACCGGAACAGACGGCAGTCATCTGCGAGGATCGCAGGCTCACCTACCGGGAGCTCAATGCTCAGGCCAATCGGTTGGCGCATAGCCTCCGGGCAGCCGGGGTGCAGGCCGACCATCGGGTTGCGATCTGTGCCAAACACAGCGCAGAGGTGGTCATCGCCATTCTCGCTGTCCTGAAAGCAGGCGGGGCCTACGTGCCGATGGACCCGGCTTCTCCGGATGAACGGATCGCCTACATGCTTCAAGATTCAGGCGCTCGCATCGCGCTGGTGGGGGACGGAGTCCAGCTTCCGGCGGACTATAACGGCAGGGTGCT
>NZ_JBIYCS010000019.1:0-9083 GCF_044907935.1 Paenibacillus sp. RC21 | reverse complement strand
CAACCAAATGGGAGACCCATGTTTATCCTCGGTTAGCGGAAATCCAGGCATGGTTTGAAGAAGGCGTGAATGCAGAGGACATCATCAAGAAACTCACATAGGTAAAACGACTTGGTACGAGTATATTGATAAACATCCGATGCTGGCTGAACTAGTCAAATGGAGCAAATCTGTCCCGATCTCGCACGTGGAAAATTCACTTTTGAAAGCTGCTACGGGGTATGAATATGAGGAAATTCGTACAATAGTCGAAGAGGACAAAAATGGAAAAAAGAAGACGCGTATCGAGAAGGTGAAACGATATCAGCCTCCCAATCCAACAGCCATGATCTTCTACTTAAAGAACCGCGCACCTAACGAGTGGAATGATCGACGTGAACTGGTGGTCAATACGAAAGCGCTGGAACAGGAACGGAAGCAGCTATTTCAGGATATGATCGAAGCCGATGTGGTGGATGCCGACTATGAAGCTATTGAGGAATCGGTCGAGATTGAGGAAGGATATATGGAGCCAGATGATTCGCAGTCATAACGTTATGCGGTCAGTATTTGTGTAGATAAACGCCAGTTTCAGCCCGGAATGAGCCTGTAAAGTAGCCAGAATCAGTGCATAAGATAGGTTATGCAATCAGTGGACTTTCCCCCGAATCAACGGTATGATGTGACACATAAAGCGAAGGGTGGAGGCTAATATGGAGTATATTCAAGGGTTTGAAGCACATTTACGGAGCAAGGATCGGAGCGAGAACACGGTTTCCTGCTATATTAGGGATGTATTGCAGTTTATAACCTGGTATCAAAGGAAAACGGAATATGGACTAGACAAGTGGATTGAACTGGATGGCGTAGAGTATAAGAAGTATCTGCAAAGCACCAATCAAGCGATACTCACCATCAACCGCAAGATCGCCAGTATCAACGTATTTGCACAGTGGATGCACCAGCAAGGCTATATAAAGGAAGAAATACATATCGAAGCGGTCAGGAACAAGGTTGTTCGGCAGTATAAGGGTCTTGAGGAAAAGGATTTGTGGAAGCTGAGAAATGAAATTCACCGTATGGGTAATCGGCTGCATATCTGTATGATTGAATTGTTGCTTGGAACGGGGATACGGGTAAGCGAATTGGTTGGTATCAAGTTGAAGGATATTGAAATAAGTGAACGCAAAGGATTGTTGAAGGTATTCGGCAAGGGGAACTCTTTCCGTACCGTACCATTGAATAAGGATGTGCGAAAAGCCGTTACTCGGTATCTCGAAGTCAGACCACAAGTGGAATCAGAATATCTATGTATGGGGCAGCGTGGGGCATTAGAGCGAAATGCGGTAAACCTGATCCTGAACAAATATGGGGATCGGGTCAATGTAAAGGTGACACCACATATGCTCAGACATACGCTTGGCTATAAGCTGGTAAAATCGACTCCTTTGACGACAATCCAGCAAATCCTTGGACATGATCACGTAGCAACCACCAATATTTATACCCTAACAACACAGCAGGATATGGCTGAAGCCTTGGCAAATATCGAGTGGTAAGCAGCCACTCTTTTTGTCGTGGATGGGAGGGGGGCTTCTATATGTAGAAACAGAGCCGCCAGCAAAGGGTGCAGAAATTTTTGTGATGGTTTTATAGTAAATTTGAGAAAGGAGCCAGAACAATTGACACAATACAGCAAGAAGAGGAACGACAAGCTGAACTGCTTAAGCAGTATATGGAGAAGCATTTCAAGCCGCCCAAAATGAAACAATTGATCGAAACGTTCTCTTTCTCCGAACTCCGCAAGCTTATTGGTGAGATGGACATTGAGTTTTTCGCCTTAGCCTATTTCCCTAAATATTTTGATCGAGCGTTTGGACAATTTCACAAAGAGCTATTCGCGGAATTAAAACATATGCTTGCAAATACAGGACTGATTACGGCTTTTGGACTCCCAAGGGAGCATGGAAAGTCAACGATCAGTTCTTTTTTATTTCCACTATATGCAACTTTATATGATAAATCACAGTTTACGCTGATCATATCTGCCACAGAGCAAATTGCATTGCCGTTCCTCGATATGATCAAAGATGAGCTAGAAACAAATCAGATGCTGATTGAGGATTTTGGGATTCGTAAAGGGAGCCGCTGGAACAACAATGAAATTTGGCTCAAGAGTAAAGGTGGACTGGATTCCTGCATTATGATTCGTGGGATTGACGGTAGTCTGAGAGGTATTCACTATAAGCATCATCGTCCTACGCTGGTATTGATGGATGATTTGCTCAAGGAAGACACTGCACGATCCGAGGCCAAACGAGAACAAATTAAAAATACGTTTACAGATGTCATCCTACCTATTGGCACAAGGGATACGAATATTCTGATCTGTGGAACCATCTTGAATGAAGAAGACATCATGGCTGATCTGCTCAAGGGTAAGATACCAGGTGTAAGAAGTGTCCGTAAAGCAGCCGTGCTTCAGTTTTCAGAACGAGACGATTTATGGTCAGAGTGGGAGCGAATGTATAATAACTTGCAGGACGAGGATAGGATCAATACGGCCTTGTCTTTTTTTATGGCTCACGAAAAAGAAATGCTAGAGGGGACGGAAATCCTGTGGAGCGAGTACTTGGACTACTATTATTTGATGTGCAAGAAGCAAGCGATGGGCGAAAAATCATTTTATAAAGAGCTACAAAATGATCCGCGTTCAACAGACGAATACATATTTCAGAATCTCATGTATTGGGACAGGCTACCTGAGTTTGAGGAAATGGAAATCGCCATGTATATTGATCCAGCCATTAAAGCTGGGAAGAAAAATGACTATTCTGCGGTTTCAATTATTGGTCAGCACCGAAGGACGAAGCAGATGTATGTGATTGACGGTAACATCTATAAACTGCTGCCGGATGATTTGTTCCAAGTAGCTATTGAAAAATTGAAGCTTTACCCTGTAGATAAGCTGGGATTTGAAGTCAATCAGGCACAAAGCTATATGAAGCAAAAGTTTGAAGAAGAGCTATGGAAGGCGAATATACATACACCCGTAGAAAGTGTGCATTCAAAAGGGCAGAAGCATGAACGTATTATGAGCTTGGAGCCGGAAGTGAAGAAGGGTCATATTCTGTTCAATGCAGATAACATTCGATATAATAACCAGATAAAGGATTATAACCGAAACTGCCAATATGATGACGCGCCAGATAGTTTATATGGGGCTGTCCAATTGATTCAGTCAGTGAAAAGTCTGAAATTTTATGATCGAAGTTTGTTGTTTTGAGGGTCAGGCAGTTTAGACTACAGATTGATAATGAACTGCAAGAGATAATATTGATTTCAAGCATAAATAATATTAGAGTTATATCATAAAAATACCAATTTCAATGTAAACTTGAGTCTGAAGCCCTGTCATAATCATTTGAGTACTGGCGCATTCTCAGTCTTATTTAGGCTGGGGATTTTTGTTTTAAGGGAGGGATTAAATTGTTAAATGATTTTGAAAGAGAAGGACTATTTAAGGCCATTTTTGAAAGGAGAGATATTCGATCATTTAATGGAAAACCCATATCCAAAGATAAGTTAAACAACATATTAATGGCTGGTCATCATGCACCATCCGTTGGTTTTATGCAACCTTGGGATTTTATTGTCATTGACTCTCAAGGGGTTAAAGAACAATTGGCGCATGCATGTCATAAAGAAATACAAGCGTTGTCCATACACTATGAAGATGAAAAAAAGACAAGATTTCTCTCGCTAAAATTAGAGGGGATAAGGGAGGCACCTATAACGATCTGTATTACATGTGATCCCACGAGAGGTGGTGGACATGTACTTGGGCGAAATTCTATTCCTGAAACAGATATTCTATCCGTCGCCTGTTGTATCCAAAATATGTGGTTGGCGTCTTATGCAGAAGGGATAGCTATGGGATGGGTTAGTTTTTACAAGAAAACAGACGTACGAGAAATACTAAATATTCCGCCACATATTGACCCTGTTGCTTTGATTTCATTAGGATATACGGATTTTTATCCTACAAAACCAATCCTAGAACAAGAAGATTGGGAGAGGCGTCGAAATCTGAATAATCTAATACACCATAATGCTTGGGAATAATTTAAAATACAATTGAATCTTCCCTTTAGATATGATGCTAACGGAAACCATAGTGCCATAAGGAACTACCTTTTTAAAGGTGGTTTTTTTATTTATTTAAGCAACAATTACATAGCCCATTTTGAAAGGATTTGATGAGATACAAATTACGGAACAAATCATTATAGAATGTCTAAATGAACTCCAATCGGCTGCAATTGCTAAACAGAAATATTCAGATTACTATAATGGCCAGCATGCCATTCTGAAGAACTATGCAATGCAAGAAAGTCGAAGCAATCAAAAGCTTATCTTCAATTTCCCACGTAAGTTTGTAGATAATGAAGTGGGCTATCTGCTCGGTAAGCCAGTAAACTATGTGTCCAAGTCGGATCAGGATGAGGCTATACATAATATAGATGTACATATGAGTCATTGGGACAAGGAGCATAATCTACAGCTTCGGAAACAATCCGAAATCTTTGGCGAGAGTTTTGAATTGAACTATATCGACTCGGATGGTCAGTTTTCAGCCACAGTACTATCCCCTTTGAATGCCTATGTGTTGGAGGACGGTACGGCAGAAAGAAATGTACTATTAGGACTACATAAATTCACGAGACGATTTGATAAGCAAGTGTATCTTGACGTGTATACCGATCATGAAATTCTACACTATACACTCGGCAACGATGATAAACCCAATCGGAGTAGGCAGAACCAATCACCTGAACTAAAATATATCGGCAAACATAATCACATCTTTGGAAGAGTCCCACTCATCTCCTGTCCAGCCAATACAGAGAGAAAAAGTGGCTTCCATGATGTGATTTCTTTATTTGATGCCTATAACGCGTTGAACTCTGATTTGGTCAATGAAATCGCAGATCATCGCAACGCCTATCTCGTGATTGAAAATGCCAAGCTGGAAGCTGAAGATTTATTGAATATAAAGAAGATGGGCATTATTCAGGTTCCGGCTGGGGGGAGGGTAAACTGGCTTACGAAGGAGATTAATGATTCTTTTGTAAAGAACGAGTTGGATAACATTGAACGGAAAATCTTCGATATGATGGATCAGGTTAATTTTAATGAGAATTGGGCTAGTAATACATCTTCCTTAGCATTGCGAAATAAGCTGCTGAATTTAGAGAATCGAGTGGCAATGCGTGAAGCGTTGATGGAAAAGGCGATCAAGCAGCGATTATGGAATTTCTTTACGTTTCTGCACATTAAAGAAGGCGTGCAATATGATTACCGGGATATCGCCGTAAAATTCACAAGAAACTTGCCAACAGATTTAGTGGGGATGGCAGATGTGAAACTGAAAGAAGTGGTCTCACAGGAAACGTTGCTTACACTATTACCGTTTGTCGAGAATCCCAAGCTGGAATTCAATAAATTTCACGCAGAACAACAACGATTAGTAAATTCGGCTGAGGAGGTATCAAATGCAGAATAAAAATAGTGTCAAGCGGTTGGTTAAGAATAATTGTGCTTGTTATTTGGGAGCAAAGCACGGTATCCCAAACTATTGCTGTTTACAAGATGGCCCATGTGTATTTTTCGCTCAAGATGATGGTCTACCCCGTTGTACCTATTTTGAAAATGGAGTGCTGCCAATAGACGAGAAGCTGGAGCGAGATTATAAGTCTGAACGGAATATAGAATCTGAATTTAAAACAGCGCAACCGAGGATGAACTGTCAGAAATGTAAGGCTACTTTTTCAGCGAATTCGAATCGGCAGAAATATTGTGAGAAGTGTAAGGATAAGAATGCGAACGAAAAGACGAATTTACGGATGCGCCACATGAGGAAAAAACAGGCTTGATGTTACGCTTTAGAGGTTTAAAAAGTCCAATAAACAAAGGGTGAAAAACAACCCAAAATGAGGAGTTGGTATGTTTGTATCTATTTCTCGTTTTTACGTTTTCTAATGCGTAACATCATTGTAGCAGGTATGACGTTAAACGAATTGAACATACATATACGTGTTCGAAAGCTCGAACCCAAACAGACTCGGTGTTACGCTTTAGGCTATCCAAAAGCCCTATAAACAAAGGATGAAAAATAGGTAAAAGTGGGGAGTGGTATGTTTGTACCTTTTCCTCGTTTTTGTGATTTCTAAAGCGTAACAACACTGTCCTGAGCATGACATTAAAAGGCTCCATACATATATAAGCGTGTTCGGTTCTGCGTAGTCGAATGGGCGATAAAGGAGATTATCGAAAATGAATTTAGAACAAGTGAAGCAGTTGATTGAAGAAAATCAAACAAACGAGGAATGGCAAACGTATCTTCAGGGCTTGAATCCGTATAACGTGGAAGGGATAGAGCTATACATCCAATCTAATCAGCAAGCAAAAAGTTGGTTTGATAGCACCGTGGACAAACGATCCGCTAAATCGCTGGAAACATGGAAAGCCAACCATTTGGAAAGTGCAGTAGATGTTGAGATCAAGAAGCGATTCCCGGCTAAGGATGAGAAAGAAATCGAGGTCGAGAAGCTACGTGCCGAAGTGGAAAATATGAAGCTAGAGAAGCAGCGTGAACGGTTAACCAGCCAAGCGATCAAAATTGCATCCGAAAAGAAACTTCCACTCCCGTTAGTAGATTTTTTTGTTGGTACAGATGAAGAAGCGACGACAGCGAATTTAGCTATGTTGGAACAATCGCTGCAATTGGCTATACAACAGCAAGTCAAGCAACGACTCAAAGGAGATGGCTATACACCTCCGGCTGGTTCAACAGGTAGCACATTTACATTGGATTCGATTAAAGGGATGTCCCCAAACGAGATTAATCAGCATTGGGATCAAGTCAAACAAGCATTACAAAACAAATAATAATCAATAGAAAAGGACAGGGTGATTAGATATGACAGTACAAAATTTTATTCCTACCATTTGGAGCGCACGTTTAAATGAAAGCTTGAAAAAGAATTTGGTGTATGGGAGCGTGGTCAACACCGATTATGAAGGTGAAATTAAAGGTCAAGGCTCGACCGTGAAAATTAATTCCATTGGGGCAGTAACGATTGGCAACTATGATAAAGCTGCAGGAATCGGTAATCCGCAGGAACTGGATGCTACGCAAAAAACGTTGGTGATCGATCAAGCGAAGTATTTCAATTTTCAAGTGGATGATGTAGATGCTGCTCAAGCGAATGTAAACTTATTGGATGGTGGGATCGTGGAAGCTTCCTATGGACTAGCCAATGTGGTGGATCAGTATCTTGCTGGATTCTACACAGAGGTCAAAGCTGAGAATACGATGGGCAATGATACAGCACCTATTGTCCCAACGAAAGATACAGCCTATGATTTGCTGATTGATTTAGGCGTACTATTGGACGAAAATAATGCACCTGAATCGGAACGATTTGTGGTGGTTCCTGCATGGTATTATGGCTTGCTACTGAAAGATGCTCGTTTCACCAAAGACTCGAATATTATCCGCACAGGCTATGTCGGAGATATTGATGGGATGACGGTGTATAAATCCAATAATGTGCCGAATACCGCAGGAGCTAAGTATAAAATTATTGCAGGTCATAAAAGTGCCATTTCCTTTGCAGGTCAAGTGGATTCGGTCGAAGCATTCAGACCAGAGAAACAATTTTCGGATGCAGTGAAAGGGTTGCAAGTATTCGGAGCCAAATGTATTAAGCCCGAAGCCATTGCTGTACTTACAGCCAATAAGTCATAATTGAAAATGTATGATTATGAAAACACATTATAATAGAAGAAACACGTTCGGGGTGTCCGTTTTGGATGCCCTATTTTATTTTTTGGAGGGTGATAAGATGTGGTTTTTGAATCAAGAAACAGGCTGCACATGGGAAATCACAGATCAGGAGTTAATGCTGCGTTTACAGGCTAGTGGGCATTATGAGCAAGTGGAGGAACCTCAACCAGATGAGACTAAGCAAGAAGCAACCCAAACGAAAGCCCAAACTGTAAGAAATATGAAGCGTAACGAGAAGGCACAGATAAAGGAGGAACAGGAGGCAGCACATGAGTGATTCATTGAATTTACTTAAACGGTTATTAGGCATTGAACCAACAGACATATCGAAGGATGATATCCTGATCCACTACTTAAACAAAGCGAGGAGTAATATTCTTGGGTATTGTAACGTGGCAACACTGCCAATGGAATATGATGATGTCATGGTCGATTATGCGGTGTATCTCTATAAAAATAGGGAGTCAGTTGGCTTAGTAATTAAGCAGGAAGGAGAGCGCTCAGCTACATATGAAACAGGGATTCCAGCAAGTATCCAGCTGGCTCTTCCTCTGCCTAAAATTAAGGTCGGTACAGACTGATGTTTTACTATACGAAGCTAGAGATTTTGGATACCGTATTCATACCCATTCGATCAATGATGGCAGATGTACAACCTTATCGTAAAAGCTTTTCATTTGAAGATGGATATACACTGGAGACTACATATCGAGCTTTCTGTCCATTGGAATCCTTATTGCAGTCGAATGGCTATGTCCGAATTGGTGAGGATATCTTTATTATTTTGGACATCAAGGAATGGAGTGATTACGTGGAGTTGTACCTGTATCGCTGTAAGCCAGATTTTACATTGGAGGTAGAAGAGTGACAAGAAGCTTAGAACCCATGTTGGATTTTTTTCTACGAGAGAAAGGCGAACTTGTGCAAGTTAATAGTGTAAAGCAGCTTGCTCTGATCCGGGATGCGACAGATACCATTCGAATGACCGATGAAAAAATTATCCGTGCAGCAACACCCTTACATACAGGAGATATCGTGGATTATCGTTATAAACGGTATTTAATTACCAGTCAGGTGGATCGAAATGAACAGTCTTGTCGAGGCAGAATGAAAAAGTGTAACCAACGGCTGGCTTTGAACTGGAGTGGACAGGTGAAATGGTTTGATGCTGTGGTGGAATCCAGAACGTTTTCAACAGAAACAGGTAAAGTTATCTCCATGCCGGAGGGCAACATCCTGATTACCGTACAAG
>NZ_JBIYCS010000018.1:0-32643 GCF_044907935.1 Paenibacillus sp. RC21 | reverse complement strand
TATCACCGTAAAATTAACATATCACCCTACGATACTGAGTACGATTGAAATGAGAGTCGTCGAAACGGGAACGCATATCTATTCGATAGCCATTACTGGTAATCCCATGCTCAAAACAGGTCAAAGCGCCTCATATGTCAGTCATATCTATGATCATGGAACAGAAGTGCTTGACCAGTCGGTAGACTGGAGCCTACGGAATCAAGATGATTCGACTCCGATCATGGGGAGCATAATAGCAACTACAGGAAATAGCGTGACTGTGAAAGCCGGAAGCAGTAGTGGTGCAATCAACAAAGCATTAATATTGACTGCCACCTTAGTAAGCGATCCTAGCATGTCCGCAGAAAAGAACATTAGCCTTAAGAATTTATTTTAATCTTTATTATCTATCGGCTTGCCCTAGAGGTGAGCCATTTTTTATTTCAAAGGAGCCACATACATATGCAACGAAAATCTATTGATTACTTGCTCAGTCTGAGTCTATTGAAGCAATTAAGATCACAACAGTTGATAACAGAAGAAGAATTTATTGCGATTGATCAGCTTAATAAAAAATCTTTCAAGTAGCTATCACATGGGCAGAAATGGACTTGATGATGTGCCGCAAGCATTATACCATGTGACCGTATAAAGAAGATATGGAAGGGAGAAATACCTATGGCACAAGCCGCAATCGCAAAAAAAGTCGTCGTCGTTCCCATTAAAACGATGGACATTGTAGAGGGAATTCAATCGATTCAAAAGAAGAAAGTCGCTGCCTATTGTCGGGTCAGTACCGATTCCGAGGAGCAAAAGGAGAGCTATACCAATCAGGTCAATCATTATACAAAGTACATTCAAAACAACTTGGAATGGGAAATGGCGGATATCTATGCCGATGAAGGGATCACCGGAACCAGTACCAAAAATAGAACACATTTTAATCGGATGATACAGGATGCTCGAAACGGTAAACTGGATCTGATTCTTGTCAAGTCGATTTCGAGATTCGCCAGAAATACATTGGATTTATTGAAATATGTACGGGAACTCAAAAGTCTCGGAGTCGCTGTATTCTTTGAACGGGAGAATATTAATACGCTGGATACCACAGGTGAAGTATTGCTGACCATCCTGAGTTCCCTTGCACAAGATGAGAGTCGGAATATTTCTGAAAATAGTCGCTGGGGAATACTGCGTGGCTTCCAAAACGGCAAAGTCTTTTGCAACACGAACCGCTTCCTCGGCTATGATAAGGATGAACATGGTGAACTGGTGATTAACGAGCCAGAAGCTGAGATTGTACGCAGGATATATGAGGAGTACTTGGATGGAAAAAGCTATCAGGCGATTGCCAGAGGATTGATGCGAGATAAGATCAAAACAGTCACGGGTGGCGATACGTGGTGGGATTCCTCCATTACCTTAATTCTGACCAATGAGAAATATTACGGAGCTTTACTACAACAAAAGACGGTAACGGTAGATTTTCTAACCCACAAACGAATCAGGAATAAAGGACAGGAACAGCAATATTTAATCGAGGACAACCATGAACCGATTGTATCCAAGGAACTATTTGAAGCGGTGCAAAAGGAAAAGGAACGACGCGCCAAGCTGAAAGGAAATGTCATGGGGGAGAGCAAAAGGTACTCCAGCAAATACGTGCTGAGCAGTAAAGTATATTGTGGATGTTGTGGGGCCATTTTTAAACGCCGAACCTGGAACAGCAATAATCCATCCAAAAAAGTAGTATGGCAATGCAAAACGTATGTCAATAAAGGTAAAGTAGCCTGTGATGCCAAATCAGTCGATGAACCCATTTTACATTCCGCGTTTGTACGATTGTTCAACCGGATGTATGAGAATAAGAAAGGATTCATGAAGACATTGAAAGCCAATATTGAATCGGTGCTTTCCAGCAAAGTAGGGCAAGAACCGCTATTGGATATCGAAGGACAAATGCAACAATTGAAATCCGACTTGAAGGAATTAGTGAATCTTAAGCTACGGAATCAGATTGATGAAATTGTATATGATGAAGAAACGAACAGACTTTCCAGTGAACTAAACGAGCTACGACAACAGAAGCTGACACTGGAGCAGGAGCATGAGCAGCAAGCGAAAGTTAAGGAACGTGTCGATGAAATCATACAAATTTTAAGCTCGCGGCAAGATATACTGGAACAATTTGATGATAACCTATTTAATGCGTTGGTGGAGAAGATAACCATTCTCTCACCAGCGCATTTTGTTTTTACCTTGAAAAGTGGAATGGACATAGACGAAATACTGGACTAACGAAACCATAGGCTGAAACGATCAATAGGCTAGAGAATATTTGTGGAGTGCATGACGGGAAGAATCAATCGAATCCCGTCTTTAACTCCTTCCATATAGATGGATTGTTTGTCCTGACTTAGCTGATAACCTATGGCTTCTTCCCATTCGGATAGCAGTTGCTGAATATCCTTGTTTTGATTCATTTTGAATTGAGCCATTTGAGTGAATAGATTGTTGTCCTCTGATGAACATGAAGCTTGTTGTTCACTAGCTAGTTCTAATTGATAAAAACGTTGACGTAATGCTTCGAGAAACCAATCTGGCCAATCTGACATGACACATTTCCCTCCCGTGGTTGAAGTGTGTGTATGTTAACTCTGATGGGGAGGGATGGCAAGTCATTGTTTTGTGTAAAAAGGCTCACTCCTAACTCATGATCCAAGTTGGAATAAGCCTTTAAAAGTTTAAGAATTTTCATAATCAAGTTATTAGGGGAGTTTGGCTATATCATTTTACTGGAAATGGGGCTTGGAGGTAGTACTTTTAGAAGAACGGCAATGGAAGGTTAACTGTATATATATAGGCATTTTATAAAACGAAATATGAAAAAATAGAGATTAATATGCAACTTGTTTTGTAACATTTTGTCGCATATTGGAATATATATAGTTAATTTGGACGATATGAATTCAATATGATAATAATTTACAATAAGGACATAAAATATTAATAGGAGGTTTGAAATGAAAAATAAGTTAAAGAAAATGATCTCATCAGTTGTGGTAGTTGCTCTTGTTGTAACAAGCACCGCTTTTGTAAGCCCTGCTTCTGCAAGCCCTGCTTCTGCAAGCCCTAAAGCCCTTACAGATTCAAATACTAGTAAGTATGATGTTGTGGTGGGAGGAAAAACAATTGCTATAAGAACAGTTGATATCTCAACGTATCGAGAAGTTACAGAAGATACTATAAATACTAAAGTCATTTCGAAGGAACATTTTGATTTTTTGCCATCTGCATCTATAGAACAAAAAGAAGCCTTTAAAGATTCTGAAAATTCCTTTGATATTAAAATCAAGGGAGATGAATATTACATTGATGGTGAAAAATTAACAGAGGAAGAGTTGAAACAACCGATTACTCAAGAAAGTTTAGATACCCCGCAATCATTTAGTGCACCTCAATCTATTATTCTTGCAGCAGCAAATGATTCAGGTGGTATACCTGAAATAAGTCATTATTATGGTAACTATAAAACATATAACTTTTTTAGTTATAATGATTTCAAAATATGGACTAGTTGGGGACCAGATGGAAGCCATGTTTCCAAAACAAATGTCTCTATCTCAGGCCCGTATACATCCCTGGCTATAAGTAACATAAACGCGTTTGCTACTTCTCACGCCAGTATGAAATATAATTTGGCTCAAACTTTGATTGCTCTTGGTGTAGCGGCTGTTACATGGGAAACAGTAGTGGGATTAGTCGGTTCTGGACTTGTTGGAGCGGCATCGGCCGCTGGTGTAGTTAATGATCGTTCACAAGCTAGATCTAGTCTTAAGCAAGCATATAACTATATTCAACGTATGTAATTTTCGAATGAAGAGTAATAAAATTAGCAAAGGTGATATTAAACCTTTGCTAATTTTATTTTAAAGGGGGACATGCAAATATGATTTTCGTTATCATCTCAATAGTATCTTTCTTGCTACTATTTTTTCTGATTTATAGAATTTTTAAATATAAGATAAGGAAATATAACCGTGAGAATTTTGGGTTATCATTGGTAATGCTTCTTATTCTACTAGGAAGAATATATACCAATATAGGAGAATTTAATTTAAAATCTTTGTTAATAGGGTATACATTCTTGTTCTCTGTTTTATTATTAATTTTTTTATTTGGTATGATTCGTAAGAAAAACAGTAAACAATAATGGAAATTGACCGTTTTTATGGGCCGCTGATGATAACCTATTAATGCGTTGGTGGAGAAGATAACCGTTCTCTCACCAACGCATTTTGTATTTACTTTGAAAAGTGGAATGAGCATAGATGAAATATTGGACTAAAAAAATCATAGACTAAAGTAACCAAAAGCTAACGAGTAACTGTGGGTTGTACGACGGGAAGAATTAATCCACTCCCGTCTTTTACTCCTTCCATATAGATAGATTGCTTATCCTGACTTAGCTGATAACCTATGGCTTCTTCCCATTCGGATAGCAGTTGCTGAATATCTTCGTTTTGGTTGGTTTTGAATTGATCCATTTGAGTAAATAGATGTTCATCCTCTGATAAATTTGAAGCCTGTTGTTCACTAACAAGTTCTAATTGATAAAAACGTTGGCGTAATGCTTCCTGAAACCAATCTGGCCAATCTGACATAACACATTTCCCTCCCGCTGTTTGAGTGTGTGTATGTTAACTCTGATGGGGAGGGATGGCAAGTCATTTTGTTTTTGAGTGTGGAAAAAAGCTCATCCCTACTCATGATTCAAGTTGGAATAAGCTTTTGAAATTTTAATATTAAGGTACACATAAACCTATTCAATTTCTATGTTACAGAATTTTAGATAATTTTGTACCATCAAACTTGTGACCCCATCCTCTATTTTCTTCTATAGAAAATTTTAGGAATGGATCGATGCTTGGCAATGGAAAGTTGTAATCTATCATGAACTTAATAATTCTCTCCAAAGATTTCAAACTGCTTTCGCCGTATCCTTCGATTACAGTATAAGTATGACTGATACCAAGATCATAAATTTCTCGTAGTAAGGCATCCACTGATCCATCAATATTTTGATATAAGCTATACAAATATATGAATTCATCTTTACTCAGCCGCTCAAACTCTTCCTCCTCATATGTTTTAAACTCCGTTAAATTCTCAGGGATTAATTCAACAACTATATCATTCCAATCATCTAAGTATTGGATACTAGTGAATTCCCATAAATAATTCAAAACGATTCTCCAATCATTAACATCATATTTCAAGGCTATTATAGCGTTCTCAAAACAGCTAACTCCATATGCAACTCTACCTCTCATTGAAATATGCTTAAATTTTTCCATATCCATTATCACTAGTCTCCTTTATACCACCCGGTTAGTGCGTCAGCAACATTTCCTTTAAAAGTAAATGTACAGTTTTCGCAAGCTATTTTTGCTGATCCAAACTCGTTTGGCGTTGTTTTAATAGTGTATATATATAAATCATTCACATTAGCCTTTTGGTTTAGCGCTTGATTCACTGCATCTACTTCTGCACAATTTCCTACTGCATATTCATTAAGAGAATCTTTTGGTAATAATCCTGGTTTGTCTTTGCTTCCAAATAAAATTGTATTCTTCTTATCTCCACTAAGCTGTATACCTTTATTCATTCCATAATAATATTTTCCTGTTCTTGCGTCATAGGCAACAGCAGCTGTATTGAAATTATCCATTTTTCTTTTTGAAGGAGCAAGCTTTTTCTGCATACTTGACCATTCAGTTGCAGCATCAAGTAATTTTTTATCAGAAGGTAACTTAGGCTTACCACTAGCTGTTCCCTCAGTTTTCGGTGCTTCAATAGGTTTGGAAGGAGCAGGCTTTCCGATTGGCGGTTCTTTAACGGTAGACTTTGGAACTTTAATTGATTTAGAAGGTATCTTTATATTCCCACCAAATTTAGCACCGTATAAACTTCCTACCATCTGAAATTCAGAAAATACGCTACTTACAATAATCGCATTTGCCTGCCATTTTGGTATTTCTTCGCCTGTCCAATAGTTCTTTCCTTCTTTAGCTGCTTTAATCTGTTCTACGAAAATATCCACATTTTCTGGTTCGTGATGTAATTTGATTTCTCCATTTTTGATAGCTTCGTTATAGGCGAGAGTGGCTTGGGCAGCTTTCTGATCGGTAACCCCATTTTTGCTGAGAACCCACATAGTTCCTACTATTTTTTTATCATACTCATCAAAATTATAGGATACTTTGGCTTTTTCAGCTGCCATGTAGCTATCGTGCTTGTCCTTCCAACGTTGTCTCAGATCTACAGGAATCTGCTGATAGGCATGAGCCATAGCATTTGATTCTTTCAGTAGGTTCTGCACCAGCTCCAGTGGGCCGCCGGAATTAGCTATATGACGCGCACTTGTATATGCTTTTCCTAAGATCCACTTGCTATAGTAAGCTTGTCTCGCTTGCTCATGCTCATATTGACTGATTAGTCCTTGGAGTGCTAAGCCAGCCAAGTGTTTGAGCGGGTGCAACCCCGTTTCTTTACTGCCTCCAACCGTTGGCGTTCCTTTACTACGAATAGGGATGGCTCCAGTTGCTTGTAACACCGTTGCTGCTACTTTACCTGCTGGCCCACCAACAGCATTCAACATCACACTGGCTACGTTCCCTACTGCTGGAATGGAGCCTAACAGTTTGGATATCGTCCCCATCAAGGCATTCGCCTGTTGAAGTGCTGCTGGAGTCGTAATTTTTGCTTTAGGGGTAGGGGCTTGGCTGCTCTTGGCTGTTGCAGTTTGTGCGGCCTCATATGCTTTTATACTCATCAATGGTGGCTCAGGCACAGGAGGGAGGTCAGCCACGAAAACAGGAGCTTTCACCGTACCTTCCTGATCAATCACTGGAGCTTTGGTATCTGTCTCACCATCCAGCACCATGCTACTTTCTCCACCTTTTAGATGAAGGGCTGTTCCAGCTTCTAACGACAGTTCCTTACCTGCTTCCAGCTTCACATGACCACCCTGAATCTGCACATTCCCCGGACTGCTAACGGTAATTCCACCATCTTCATTTAGTGTAATTGAAAATCCATCCGAGGTAGAAAGGGTCAATTCTTGCTCAGACATTTCTACCCCGCTACCTTGCACATGTTGCCATATCTTCACATTCGGCTGTCCATTTGCGTGGTGTTGTTGTCGTAGCGAATCCGTTACATAGGCATCCTGTTCGCGGTGTGTAGGCAGATACAGTTCTACTTGTTCACCGATCTCAGGCATATCGTACCAACCGCTATGTTCTTCGGCGACATATCGAGTCGCCACGGGAAACCAACAGGCTTTGGCAGGATCTTGCTTCGGGTCGAAGTCCAGTTGAAGCTGCACAAAATCCTGCTGTACCTTCAGCACCGTTCCCGTGAGTGAAATCCCGGTGGCCTGATCGTTTTCATACCGGGCATAGCGAATATTCTGTTCCGCTTGGAGATCATAACGGGTACGCAGTAAGCCATCCTCTAACCGTGTCACTGCCCGAACCACGACCAGTTCTTTACCTTGTCCAATGGGTAACGTGATGAGGTCACCCAGCGCATAGTAGTGCAGACTTTCAATTGTATAGGTGACATACGAGCCAGCACGTTGTTCTCCGGGCTTTTCCGCATCCAGCTCATGAAACGTTTTTCGTACCCGATAAAATACATCTCGTTCCACCTTATACTGCTTGCCTTCTGGCATCCCAAAGAAGACCTTGGGTGAAGCTGCGGTTACCTCAGGCACAAGTATTGAACCAAAGCGAGAAGCGAGGCGTTTTAAAAATGCCCAATCGGTCTCCTCATATTGTAAAACAAAAGTATCCAGTTTGGCATAATTAGTTACGGTATCAATGGCGTCTCCATACTCATATTTACGAACCATCGCGGTGACCAGATCATCATAGGTACGGTGAATATCCTGATAGGAACGTTTTTTTAGTTTAATATCCATTTGATAGGAATGCGAAGCAGCCTTCAGTTCAAAGGTATATACTCCACGTATACAATGTACGGACATTTGCGTAACGATCCCGTGAAACAGTCTTCTTAGCGATTGTCCTTGATCATCCAACTGACGAATCACAATCGGCTCTTGCTCCATATTTTGTCCGATGCATGCGGCTCCCTGTTCTTCGGAGAGCATACCACGGATATGTAAATAGGCATGATCATTAATGGTACGTGTGATTTGAAGTTGATCGATGTGTTGCGGCTGAAAGGGACCATAAAAGCGTAGGCTTTCATACCCGATCCCATCTGATAATAGGCTCAAGTGAGTTCATGACTCCTTTCTAGATGTGATGGCTGATTACAAAAGTAAAGTGCAGCATGTTTAATTCGAGTCTGACGAATAGAAGAAATGGATGAATACAACTTTGAGTCAAGATAGATATGTATCACTGAGTTTATTGGGTACAAAAACGTTCTTAATCAGATACAGGAGTTCCAAGTAAGATTTCATTCAAGAAACAAAAGGACAGCAGAAGATATTTAATTACGAACCCAGCATATGTATTTATCGGTTGAAAGAGAGATTTAGTTTACAGAATGACCCATTGGTTGGTGTATTTACTATGTGTATTTTTGGAAGGGAGAGGTATGGGAATAGAGAAAGCTGATAGTAATTTTGAGCAATTGCTTTTCAAAGTCAGGAAGGGGGCTGATTTAATTGTGATTATGGATTCGGGTAAATTAAATACAGGCTCATATGGAATTAGTAGGATCGACAGAAGTGAAGGGGGAACAGGCATCATCTGGGAAAAGGGGGTGTTGTGAGAAGGAGCGGCTTTTGATATTATAGGTAATATATATAATAAAAAGGAATATATCCCTTTCGCTGTCTCGACACATGTGGAGTGCGTGGTAGTGATATATCGAGATGAAAAACATTGATGAATGTGGGTTTGAGGGGAATTTGAATATGTTCCTGCATTCAAAAAATTGCATTAGGGTTGAGTGCGGGAATATAGATTATTCACCTGGAGTGCTTGGTAGTAGGAAGGATGCTTCTTCCGATTAATAATGAAGGTGAATTTTTGGGCCTCCTTTTATGGGAGGTTTTTTGTATGTTATTTATTGCATTTTGTTTTATTAATAGTTCAATATGTTATATTTACTTTACAATTTGTTACTCATATAATACTATAATTATTGAAAGGGGGGAGTTCATGTTTTCATTTGGTGTTATCAGCAATCAAGTTTATTTACTGCGTGCTGAACGGAGATGGACACAAACGGATCTAGCCAAAGAACTAGGTGTAACAAGACAGACCATTGCCGCAATTGAGAACAACAAGTTTGTACCTTCGCTTGAGCTTGCATTTGCCATAGCATATATATTTGAAAAAGGAATTACGGAAGTATTTCACTTTGAAGCCTATGAAGAAGACGAGGAGGAATAATATGATGGGTATTTTTATAAGCATCACTATTACGGTGGGATTACTTTTAAACCTTATTTTGTTACTTAAAGAAGGAAAGGATGAGCGGTGGAATCATATTATTAATGGCCCACTTAAGATTGCATTTTCTTTATTGTTTATGGGGTACACTGTGGGTATTATTTTATCCGGGTATTTCCATTTCGACTTAACTACATACAAAGTGTACTATGACTATCTTTTTTGTGGTGTATTAGTCCTCTATATCGTCCTTTTGCTGATGAGAAGAAGGACGTTGTCTTGAACTCAAGGATTATTATGACTCTATTGGACAAACCAATCATAAATAGTAATTTTGTATCGTAGCACGCCTGTTGATTAACTACAAATAAGTAATGGTTAGTTGATTTTACCTCCATCCATCACACGCGGCGGAGGTTTTTTCATGCGAACATATATTTGCTGACATATTATTTTCTAAGCCGTAGTGTATAATAATGATAAATCACTGTCGAATAAAGAAATTTTCGGATAAAATGTGGAACAAGTCTATTGGACTATTAGGCTGGTATTACGGAGTGATTTTGCATGAAGTTTTATGTCGGTGTAAAGAATAACGTGGAAAGGACATTATACGATATCTTGCGAAAGCATGATAAAACGGATATACAGATCATCACAGATGCCTTTAAACTCTACGTTAGAAGAAAAGACAAGAACATTGCATTGCTGTGTGAATATGGCAAGAAACTAAAGGTGGAAGGAAAACTTCAAACCTATTTAGAAGTGCTTCTATAATCAATGTATAAGAAGAAAAATTGGAGGTATACAAATGTCAAGTGCAGCACAACGTGCCGAATTACAATCTCAAATCTGGAAAATAGCCAATGATGTCCGTGGCTCAGTAGATGGATGGGATTTTAAACAATATGTTTTAGGAACGCTTTTTTATCGTTTCATTAGCGAGAACTTTTCTAGCTATATTGAAGCTGGAGACGAAAGTGTCAAGTATGCAGACCTTCCTGATGATATTATAACGAAAGAAATTAAAGATGATGCCATTAAAACAAAAGGGTATTTCATATATCCGAGACAGCTGTTTGCTAATATTGCGAAAACTGCCAACACAAATGAAAGTTTGAATACAGATTTAGCTGCTATATTTTCTGCTATTGAAAGTTCAGCAAATGGTTATCCTTCTGAATTGGATATTAAAGGATTATTCGCTGACTTTGACACGACAAGCAATAGATTAGGAAATACGGTAAAAGACAAAAACAGTCGTTTAGCTGCTGTCATTAAAGGCGTGGAAGGGCTTAATTTTGGTAAATTTGAAGATAATCACATTGACCTTTTTGGTGATGCCTATGAGTTTTTAATCTCTAATTATGCTGCCAATGCTGGAAAATCTGGAGGGGAATTCTTCACACCGCAGTGTGTATCTAAACTTATTGCTCAATTAGCAATACACAAGCAAACAACCATTAATAAAATTTATGACCCTGCAGCCGGTTCAGGTTCATTGCTATTACAAGCAAAGAAACAGTTTGATGCTCATATTATCGAAGATGGTTTTTATGGACAGGAGATTAACCATACAACTTATAACCTTGCTCGTATGAATATGTTTTTACACAACATAAATTACGATAAGTTTAATATTGCTTTAGGAAATACGCTATTAGACCCTCACTTTGGTGATGAAAAACCTTTTGATGCTATTGTATCTAATCCACCTTATTCCGTAAATTGGATTGGTAGTGATGACCCAACACTTATTAATGATGAAAGATTTGCTCCTGCAGGCGTATTAGCCCCAAAATCTAAAGCCGATTTTGCCTTTGTACTTCATACGCTTAGTTACCTTTCAAGTAAAGGTCGTGCTGCTATAGTTTGCTTCCCTGGTATTTTTTACCGTGGTGGTGCAGAGCAAAAAATTAGAAAGTATCTGATTGATAATAACTTTGTTGAAACGGTTATTTCATTAGCACCTAACCTTTTTTACGGGACTTCAATAGCGGTTAATATCTTGGTTCTTTCTAAGCATAAAACCGATAATAAAACTCAATTTATTGATGCAAGTGGAGTAGATTTCTATAAAAAAGCAACGAATAATAACATACTTACAGATGAACATATTGAGCAAATAATGAAAATGTTCGACAGCAAAGAAAATATTGACCATGTTGCAAAATCCGTTGATTATGAGGCAATCGTTCAAAATAATTACAACCTATCTGTAAGCTCCTATGTGGAAGCAAAAGACACAAGGGAAGTCATTGATATAAATGAGCTAAATGAAGAGATCAAAACGACTGTAGCAAAGATAGACCAGCTTCGTACTGAAATTGATGACATTATTGAGGGGATTGAATCTTGATTAAGCCGAATTATATGGAGAAACTCCTAGATGGGGGTGGAGTTGAGTGGAAGACGTTGGGTAATGTTGCTAAAATCCAAAGAGGTGCTTCACCTCGACCTATAGCGAAGTTTATTACTGATAAAGAAGATGGTGTTCCTTGGATAAAAATAGGTGATACTTTACCTAATTCAAAATATGTGAATAAGACAGAACAGAGAATTACACCAGAAGGTGCTATGAAATCAAGAATGTTAAAAAAAGGTGATTTCATAATGTCCAACTCTATGAGCTTTGGACGACCTTACATTCTAAATATTGATGGGGCTATTCACGATGGATGGGCTTCAATTAGTGATTTTGGGGATAAATTGAATTCCGACTATTTATACCATTACCTTTCTTCAGATTTAGTTCAAAGCTATTGGATTAGTAAGATTAACAGTGGTTCGGTAAGTAATCTAAACTCAGATATTATCAAATCTTTAGAGATCCCCATCCCACCGCTTAAAGTACAAGAGGAAATCGTCCGTATTTTGGACGCCTTCACAGAGCTTACAGCAGAGCTTACAGCAGAGCTTACAGCAGAGCTTACAGCTCGTAAAAAGCAATATGAGTATTATCGTGATAAGTTGTTGACTTTTGGAGAGGGTGAAGTTGAGTGGAAGACGTTGGGGGATGTGGGTGAATTTACTCGAGGCAAGAGATTTGTAAAAACCGACATGCTTTCAGAGGGGTTCCCATGTATTCATTATGGTGAAATGTATACGCATTATAATATCTGGGCAGAAAAGACAAAATCGTTTGTTAGTCATGATCTAGCTTCAAAGCTAAGAGTTGCAGATCATGGTGATGTGGTAATTGTTGCTGCTGGAGAAACAATTGAAGATATTGGGAAAGGTACTGCTTGGCTTGGTAATATGGGAGTTGTTATTCATGATGCTTGTTTTTCATATAGAAGTTCTTTGAATCCCAAGTATGTTTCATACTTTTTACGCACCAAGCATTTTCATGACCAAATTAAGAAATATATATCTTCGGGGAAAATCTCGGCGATTAATGCGAACGGTTTGAGTAAAGCAAAAATCCCCATCCCACCCCTTGAAGAACAAGCCCGTATCGTATCTATCCTCGATAGATTCGATGCTTTAACTAACTCAATTACTGAGGGTTTACCTCGTGAAATAGAGTTGCGTCAAAAACAATACGAATATTACCGCAATATGCTTCTTAGCTTTCCAAAAGAGGAGGTAGAGGCGTAATATGGGGGGTTCATTAACTGATATTGCACAAACGTTGAAAGATGCCAAACATAAAACTAAAGCTAAAGGTGCGAGTGAAGCGGATGTAACAGTTCAATTAATTTATGCTTTTAATGGAACGGGTAAAACGAGGCTTTCACGAGAATTCAAATCGTTAGTGGCACCGAAAGCAGATGAGGATACGGAGATAGAGGAATCAGAAGCAGTTAGTAAAAAAATCCTTTATTACAATGCCTTTACGGAAGATTTGTTTTATTGGGATAATGACTTAGAAAATGATGCTGAGCCAAAACTTAAAATCCATCCTAATTCTTTTACAAGATGGATCTTTGAAGAGCAGGGGCAAGATAGAAATATTATTTCTAATTTCCAACATTATACCGATGAAAAATTAATGCCACATTTTAATGAAGAATATTCTATTAAAGATAAGAATGGGAATAATGTAACCGTAGGAGCCTTTTCAGAAATAACCTTTTCATATGAGCGTGGTAATGATGAGCGTTCCAATAACATTAAAATTTCAAAAGGAGAAGAGAGTAACTTTGTATGGTGTGTTTTTTATTCTCTGCTTGAACAAGTTATTGATGTATTAAATGTAGCTGAACCAAGTGAGAGAGAAACAAATCAGTTTGATCAGCTGGAATATGTATTCATAGATGACCCTGTAAGTTCATTAGATGATAATCGCTTGATTGAATTAGCGGTAAATTTGGCACACTTGATTAAGTCAAGTCAGTCATACCTTAAATTTATTATAACCACACATAATCCTTTATTTTATAATGTGCTGCATAATGAGTTTAAAAAGGGTACATTTAAAAAATATTTTCTTAAAAAAAATGAAGATGGAGAATATGATTTGGTTTCCCAAAGCAATGATTCTCCTTTTTCCTATCATCTTTTCTTAAAAACCGAAATTGAAAAAGCGATTGAAACAGGTCAGTTAAAGAAGTATCATTTTAATTTCTTTAGAAATATTTTGGAGAAAACATCAACATTTTTAGGTTATGACAACTGGGGAGAACTTCTACCTAAAGACACAAATGGGAATATTAATCCTTATGAGACAAGAATTATTAATATATCAAGTCATTCAAAGCATTCAGGAGACGAGATGGTTGAATTGACAGACGATGATAGACGTGTAATAAAGTATTTAATGAATAACATTAAAGAAATGTATCGATTTAAATAAGATGAAAGAAAAGAAATTTTATATAGGGGGGAAATGAATGAGCTATTTTAAACCCATCGCAGAATCAAACAACTTTATAGTTTTAGATAAATATACGAAGATCGATCAGCAAGGAGCTGATTATCAGACAGAAGCTGATTTAGAACGAGAACTCATTCAAGATTTAGTAAATCAAGGTTATGAGCATCTACCAAGTTTAACCACTCCTGAAAAAATGCTTGCTAATGTCCGAGTGCAACTGCAAAACCTTAATAATGTACAATTTTCAGAAGCTGAATGGATAAGATTCTGCGAGCAGTTTTTAGATAAACCCAGCGACAATCATATTGATAAAACACGTAAAATTCATAACGACTATATTTATGACTTTGTTTTTGATGACGGGCGTATTCAAAATATTTACATGGTAGACAAAAAAAATATCGCCAATAATAAAGTGCAGGTCATTTCCCAATTTGAACAAAAAGGAACGCAAGCTAATAGATATGATGTTACCATTTTGGTGAATGGCTTACCTTTGGTACAAATAGAGCTTAAAAAGCGTGGAATCGCTATACGTGAAGCTTTTAATCAGGTTAATCGATATAGCAAGGAGAGCTTTAATTCAGAAAACTCTCTGTTTAAATATTTACAGATTTTCGTAATTTCCAATGGAACGGATACCCGCTATTTTGCTAATACGACCAAACGCGGTAAAAACAGTTTTGATTTTACGATGAATTGGGCTAGATCAGATAATACCCTGATTAAAGATTTAAAAGATTTCACCGCTACATTTTTTCAAAAAAATACTTTACTGAATATACTACTGAAATATTCCGTTTTTGATGCGAGCGATAACCTGCTGATTATGCGTCCTTATCAAATTGCTGCTACAGAAAGGATTTTATGGAAAATAGAAAGTTCAAACCTGGCCAAAAATTGGAGAACCACTGAAAGTGGTGGATATATTTGGCATACAACAGGTTCTGGGAAAACGCTTACGAGTTTTAAAGCAGCTCGTTTGGCTACTGAACTGGATTTTATAGATAAAGTATTTTTTGTGGTGGATAGGAAAGACCTAGATTTTCAGACGATGAAAGAGTATCAACGTTTCTCTCCTGATAGTGTGAATGGTTCAGAAAGTACCGCTGGATTAAAGCGTAACATTGAGAAAGATGATAATAAAATTATAGTGACAACGATTCAAAAACTGAATAACCTGATTAAGAGCGAAACAGAGTTACCTATATATAATAAGCAAGTGGTATTTATTTTTGATGAAGCCCACCGTTCACAATTTGGTGAAGCTCAAAAAAATATCAATAAAAAGTTTAAGAAGTTCTATCAATTTGGATTTACAGGTACGCCTATTTTCCCAGAAAATGCGTTAGGTTCTGAAACGACTGCTTCTGTCTTTGGTCGAGAGTTACACTCTTATGTAATTACGGATGCCATTAGAGATGAAAAAGTTTTAAAGTTCAAAGTAGATTATAACGATGTACGTCCCAAGTTTAAAACGATTGAAACAGAAAAGGACGAGAAAAAGCTATCTGCAGCAGAAAATAAAGAAGCTTTACTGCATCCTGAACGAATCAAAGAGATTTCCCAATATATTCTTAATAATTTTAGAGTAAAAACCCATCGTCTAAACGCGAATGGAAAAGGATTTAACGCCATGTTTGCTGTGAGTAGTGTTGACGCAGCCAAACTCTACTATGAATCATTAAGTAACTTACAAAAAGGAAGTAGTAAACCCCTTAAGATTGCGACAATCTTCTCCTTTGCTGCTAATGAAGAGCAAAATGCTATAGGTGAAATTGTAGATGAAACATTTGAACCTTCAGCAATGGATAGCAGTGCAAAAGAGTTTTTAAGTTCAGCGATTAAAGACTATAATGCTATGTTTAAAACCAATTACGGCGTAGAAAGTAAGGAATTTCAAAATTATTATCGTGACCTTGCTAAACGAGTAAAAGACAAAGAGATCGATTTATTGATTGTTGTAGGCATGTTTTTAACCGGGTTCGATGCTCCTACATTAAATACTTTATTTGTTGATAAAAATCTCAGGTATCATGGTTTGATGCAAGCCTTTTCGAGAACAAATCGTATCTATGATGCAACTAAAACCTTTGGAAATATCATTACGTTTAGAGATTTAGAACAAGCCACTATAGATGCTATTACTCTTTTCGGGGATACAAACACTAAAAATGTAGTTCTGGAAAAAAGCTACAAAGAGTATATGGAAGGGTTTACTGATATCGCAACGGGGGAAGCCCGGCGTGGTTATGTAGATGTAGTAAAAGAGCTGCAAGAACGTTTTCCTGATGTTGAAGATATTTCTACTGAAAAAGATAAGAAAGAGTTTGCCAAGCTTTTTGGTGAATATTTGCGTGTTGAAAATATTTTGCAGAATTATGATGAGTTTTCAAGTCTAAAAGCTTTACAAACAGTAGATCTCAATGACTCTGAGGCTTTGGAAAATTTTAAATCTACTCACTATATGGGTGATGAAGATATAGCTGCCATGCAAGAAATTAATGTACCAGAAGAAAGAACGATTCAAGATTATCGTTCATCCTATAATGATATTCGTGATTGGCTTCGTCGTGAGAAAAACGGAAAACAAAAGGACAATTCCTCTATTGATTGGGATGATGTTGTCTTTGAAGTGGATCTTCTAAAATCCCAAGAGATCAATTTAGATTATATTCTTGAACTTATTTTTGAAAATAACAAAAAAATAAAAGATAAAGAATCGTTGGTTGAAGAGGTACGTCGTTTAATTCGTTCGAGTGTAGGAAACCGCGCGAAAGAAAGTTTGGTTGTCGATTTTATTAACCAAACAGACTTGGATAATATTAAAGATAAAGCAAGTATTATTGATGCCTTCTTCTCATTTGCTCAAAAGGAGCAAAAACGTGAAGCAGAAGAATTGATTACTACTGAAAGTCTTAGTGAAGAGGCCGCAAAAAGATATATTTTAAATTCATTGAAAAAAGAATATGCTAGTGAAAATGGAACGGAGCTTAATGAAATTCTTCCTAAAATGAGTCCTCTTAATCCTCAGTATTTAACAAAAAAACAGAGCGTTTTTCAGAAAATTTCTGCCTTTGTAGATAAATTTAAGGGAGTAGGTGGAAAGATTTAATAAATCTAAAATAGAAAGTACAATGTGGAGAATGGCAGAATTCAAATATTAAGTAACTCAAATACACGGCAGATTGTCAGAATCTTCAAAGGGTTGGACAAAGGAACTGAGAAGTATAAGCGGGAACGATAAAGAAGCTAAGTACGACATCCGAGAATGGTCGCCAGATCATGAGAAAATGGGCAAAGGTGTCACGTTATCTAATGAAGAGATTGTTGAGCTGCGGGATTTGTTGAATAAGTTAGAGTTGTAGATTGAATTTGTCTCAAGGAGTTGAGCTTTTTTGAACTTGGATCAAGTACTATATATCTTAAAAACAGAATTCCCGGACAAAGCTATTGACCTGTCTGAGAGCTTGGAGCTTATAAAAGAAGTACTTAATGATACAATGAACAGTATAAACCATAAGTCAAACGACGCTTTCACTAAAAGAGACTTTGCCGCTAGACGGCAGTATGACGATATGGCGGTATTTATTCACGATTATGAACAGCAGATTGATCAGTTTGTGGCTAATCTTAGTGTAGAGGCTATTGATTTAGCCAATGAAGACCACGATACAGATGAAGAAACCGAAAAGAATAAAATCCCCAATTATGCTGACTACATGGTGGATTTTAACGTGGAACATACTTTGTATGAGAATTTTACGCATAAGAGACCGTTTGCCTTTCGAATTAACGAGAAACAATTAATAGAAGTGAAAACTTGGCAAGAAATGCTTAAAAAAACTGCTGAATTGCTGCTCACAATAGATAGCGAAAGATTTCTTGCTTTTGAACATATGCCTGGTATGAACGGCAAGAAAAATAAGTATATCTCAACAAAGCAAGAAGGGATAAGGAAACCTCAGCTAATCCTAGATAAAGTATATATAGAAACACATATGAGCGGTAATGGTATACGAAATATATTGCTGAAGATGCTGAAAGCGTATGGGTTTAAGGCTACGGATTACAAAGTATATTTTCGCGCAGATTATACCGAATTGAATCAGGATTAATTTAGTTGTATTTCCAAAACGGCCGAGGGTATATACCCCTCGGTTTTTCTGATTCCTTTTGAATTTTTGTCTTCAACAAATATACCAATCTCCTCTTGAAATACAAACGTATATTCGATACAATGAAGGGGAACGTTTGTTTCTATTTTGTTTACAACCATATCACTCAAACCAACTAACAGGAGGCCAAAATTTGTCTACTAATCCAATACGGAATCAATACCAAATCAATCTGTTCCACTTTAACGAGATCACCATTGTAGGCGACCAACTTTGTGCTCCACAATCCAGCACTCGCACTATCACTGTATCAAACAGCATCTATCTCGACCAACTCAAGCGAGTCGTAGCAGAACGTGATCCTTCCACCGATGCTACCGATGTCGTCTTCATGCTCAAAGCTGATCAAATTGACGAAGATGATCCATCCCAACTTGCTCTGTTTGAACGTATATTACGAGAGGGCATCTACTATAATGGAAGGAAATATGTTCGTTCAATTAAATCACCTGCGATGGGACGTACACAGCGAACAGAATTTATCCAAGAAAAGTATGTCGCCGATCTGTATCGACACATTACACTTGGAAAAATGCCACCACTCACCAATATTCATAAGTGGGAAGCAGCACTTGGTGTGAGTCGTTCAGCGGCACAACCTGTTCCGTATATTCCACGTATCGTCGTTATTCCAGATTATGAAAAGGATACGATCATTGAGGATGTATGGAAAGTGGAAAAGTGTGCTGAAGATTTGGAGCAACAGAAGTTGATATTCGATGAAAAGGCGAAGCAACGTGAATATTTTAAAGCGAAGAAAGAATTGAAGCCATCTAAGGAACAATTACATAAGTTAGATCGTATACCGAATAAAACGATTCCCTGGTATGGTGGTACGAAGTCTGTTCCCGATCAAAATGAATATAAAACTTTCAATGGATGGAATAAACAGAATCGTCGCGTGAAGCTAGAAGCAATTTCTTTTCCTGCTCGTTCAGTTATGTATAATGACGAACTATATCCTTGCTATTCCATCGAGCAAACAGAAGAAATCCCAATCATCGCGATCAATGAAGAGTCCATCGGATTCAAGAGAGTCGAATATCCAAAGTATGAAAATAAGAATGTCCAGTTTTTTGATGGTCAAGGTTTAATGAGCTTCCAGTTTGCAGAGCGTATTGGACAACATCTGAACTTATCCTATTCACCTAATGCAGTTCAGGGAAGACTTCCATATATAAAAGGAAACTTTATCCGGTTCGATCTAATGAAATGGTTCAAGGAAAATGATGTAACGCAAATAAAAGATGTTTTCGGTGAATCTCAGCCGATCATCGACAAACAGGGTCGTCCTATTGATCTCATCCTCACCAAATCCTGCTTCAAAGCGTGGCATCAATACATTGATGGAGAAGGTAAGCCGAAGTGTTTGTTTGAAAATATAACGGAATATGAAGCATTACTGAAAGTACATAATCATAACAATTTCTGGGTCGCCAATTATGCGAAGCCAGCATACCAGATGAATGCCCACACACCACTGACATACCAATACATTCATGCACTGAATCTTACACTGAACGATTTATATCTATTAGCTACGCCTCTAATGGATGTCATCAAACGTGTACTGTATGGACAAAAAAATGACACCCATGGAAAGTGGCTTCGAGATATTGCGTACACGAAAGCGTTCCTACATATGCTAGTCCAAGAAGACGATGAACCTAAAGATGAAAATGAGGAACCCGACGAACAGGAAGATGAAGTAGAACAGGGCCAGAAGAAAGAGTTTATCAATGAAATCATCCAAGCTATCGATTTGAATGAATTGATGCTGTATGACGGTAATGTCCGTAAATTCATAGTGAAGCAAGCTATGCAGAAAATTCAGGATATGCTGAAGGGTCGCATTCCGATCCGTGGCAGCTACTTTTATTTGACCAACGATCCGATTGCATTTATGGAGCATGCCAGCGGATATCCAGTAAAAGGTGTGTTAAAGAAGAACCAAGCTTTTATGAATCGGAAACGTGGAATACATGCTCTATTCCGTTCACCGTTAACGATATTTAATGAAGTTGGTAAGCTAGATTTTGTACAAGTACATAACCGATATATGTGTCATTTGGACAACGTGATTATTCTGAACTGTTGTGATTTAACACTGGCAAGACTTGGACTAGGAGATGTGGACGGAGATACGGCTCTCTGCACCAATGATCCAACCATACTCTCAGCAGTGATCGATGCTCCTACGATCATCAATGAAGATGATAAAAAAGTAGCTGCTCCTGTACCGAATCATATGGACAGTATCGTCAAGATGGAGCTAAAAAGTCTACATAACCTGACGGGCAGATGTACGAATGTGAATACGTATTTTCAGAATCTGGCTTTGGAGGAAGGGAGTCTTCAAGCACGCGTTTTGGAAAACTCAGTCTTAAAATTTCTCCAAGGTCAAATCATTGATGCGACGAAAAATGGACTGGAAGTAGAGATTCCATATGTGCTGGATCGTCTGGCTATCCAAATGCCGTATTTCTTTCGTTTTGCGAAGGGTGGCAAGGCAGAGGATTATCAGCACTCGACGAAATCGCCGTTTAATCAATTTTGCGTCAAGGCAGAGAAGTACATAGATGACAAGTTCCAGGTGGAAGATGGCAAACTGGATCAGTCTATTTTAGGCATAGAAAGTACGAGACAACTGATACAGGATATGAACAAGGTTAGTCAACCTAAGTTTCTGGATTATCTAGCGCTCATTGAGCCACTTTATACAGAATACAACGAGCAGAAGAAACCAATTGATCATCGCCAAAAGGAATTTAATAAACTGAAAAAATGGGAACGAGATAATGATACCCGCAAAGCAATCAGCTCGGAATACGCTAGGTTAAGAGAGGAATACAAAACTCAGTGTGAAGAGATCTGTCCTTACCCTTCAATACTTGCCAGTGTTGCTGTGGAGATTGCTTATCAATCCTACAGAACATACTCCTTTGCATGGTTATTTGTAGATGGACTACTGGAAAATCTAAAGTTACATGAAAATGTGTTGAAGAAGGAAGTACGAAAGGTGAACCGTCTCACGAATCGGAATGTAGAAGGCAAGGAGCTTACCATTAAGGATGGCATAGCTACAGTAGATGATCTGGAGTTTCCATTCCATGTGCCGGACGGTGTTTATTCGTTATTTGAGATCATGGGACAATTCTTTATTGGCTATGAAGCTGAACGAGAAACCGTAGTACAAATCAGTAATACGCCTTCTCTACTGGACGAAAAAAGTACTCGACGAGTGTTGAGGAATTACTCGCTTGGCTTCAGCACTTTGAAAAAGTCTCAGGAAGAATCGCAGTTGATAGCTGACGATGTATTGGGTAAGACATGGCGGATTCAGGTGGTCGAGTATAACTATGTTCATGTTGTAGATGAGCATGGAGAAAGGAAATGTATAATTCCACGAGATCAGGCCATTCGTCGAGATGAGGGGTTATCCTTATTGGATTTTGACGGAGCGACAATTGAATTTATCAGGATTGAGAAAGTCACGAAATCAAGCTTTAAGGCGATAGTTAATATTGAATAAATTGATTCATAGGTCTGTCATGATAGGCGCCTGTTAACACTGGCGCTTGGGTGACAGCTAGAACGTTATATATACGAATCCAAACATAAGGGAGATATCATCATTTGAACATTACATTAAAATTAAGCCAGATCGTTACCAACTTGAATCAGCCACGCAAGCATTTTGATGAGGAGTCGTTGCAGGAACTGGCAGCATCCATTGTAAGCGATGGTTTACAAGAAGCTATACTGGTCAGGCCACATGGAGATCAATATGAGATTGTTCAAGGGGAGCGCAGATATCGAGCGAGTCAAATGGCTGGACTGGATACGATTGCAGTGAAAGTAAAGGAATTAAACGATGAGGAAGCTTTTCATCTATCTGTCATTGAAAATATTCAACGGGAGCAAATGACTCCTATTGAAGAAGCTCATGCATTTTATGAGTATGTACAAAGAGGATACACGCACGCCCAAATTGCAAAAAAAGTAAGCAAAAACAGAGCCTTTGTTACAAGCCGTTTAAGATTATTGAAATTATTACCTTTTATTCACGATTGGATTGCAGAGGGATATATTTCGGACGGTCATGCCAAGCAACTACTGAAAATGGAATCGTTTTTGAACCGATTGCTAAAAAACAAACCGACATCAAAATTCATTCATGAAGACAGTTCACAGAGGGAAGAAAGTCATTTTGAAAACTATCAACTGAAATTTCATAGTTCCTTTTGGGAGAAACATGACATAAAAAAAGAAAAGCTAACCGTAAACGAAGTCAAGAGTTGGGTGGATGGTTGGCATTACGGTTTAATCATCTCGCCTATTTTGAATTATAAGGGACTTGGTTCTCTGGTTGTTTCTAAAAATAGAGGATTCGCTTTAACTGCTCAAATGGATTGTATCATCAATCATCTTCATATCTCCAACATTACAGAAGAAGATATTGATTTTGCAGTTGTTTATGATTTGGAAAAAAATAAAGATCATTTTGATTCCGAATTCAGACCGTGGATGGTTGAAAAATTTTGGGATGAGATGCGAAATGAACTTTTTTACTCTGAGATCAACATCGAAGAGAAATGGAATTTACATAGCTTTCAAGATGAATTGAAAAAGTGCAAAAAGTATAGCGATTCTTTAGAGGACAAATCATTGGAAATGTTAACGGAAGAAATCAAATTTTATAAGCAACAATTAGATCATATAGCCAAAGAGAATCATGTTTCAACGGATGACATACTGGATGACTTGCTGGCCATGGAGTAAATGGTGTCACGTGACACATTATTCTGTCATGATATATAGCGCCTGTTAACACGGGCGCTTGGGTGACACCTGCTATATGGGTGCAATTCCACAATGAAGGAGTGAATCTGAGTGAGCTATTTTTATTGTTACGATGGTCAGATGATGAGGAAATTACAGGATAAAAATATCCGGTACATTACTCGTGCTTTGACGATTGATAAGCATCAAAAGTTTTGGCTGTATGCTATTAATGAAGAATTTCAACAGGCTTTAGAGGAAATTAAGAAACCGAAAATATAAGGAGTGAATCTAATTTGGCAGTGAATCAATGGAGCGATCTGGAAGCTTATATTTCTCGTTCTCATATGGAAAGTCTCCATGAAGAGGCATTTATGGCGACATATCATGCATTATCAAGTTTTATACATAAGGGATTTCAAATGAATATGGATGAAACTGAACGTGAAGAATCTTATTTGTCATGGGTAGTTAATTCTGCTCCTGGCACAGGGAAAAGTACAGCATTAAATGTTCTATGCAAGAGTCTATTACAGAAAAATGCTTCAAATCAACATGAAAAGTATCCGCTATTGCTTGTGTTTAATAATAACGACACGATGAAGAATAATGTATATAAGGATGTATCTGAATTTGCCAAGCAACATGAAATACCAGATGCCATTGCATATGTCAATTCTGATGAGATTCATAAAGTGATAGATACTATGAGAAAATATCAAATTTTATGTATCCCTCAGCAAAGACTTCGAGATTTGATGTTAGATGATGAGCACATGAATAACTATTTAATATATTACCCGCAGCGAGCTAAGAATACAAAAGATGATGCTCAGCTTAAAGAAGTACATAAGTGGAAACGATTGGTGATTATAGACGAGATGCCTATTTACTATGACAGTTGTGTCTGGGATATTGGCAGTAAAGACAATTCATTTGACTGGTTTGAGCATTTGGCAGATCGTGTTCATTTAAGTAATCGTGAATTTAAGGAAGCTAGAGATATCCTGAGTGAGTTGATCAACTTGGAATTAAAGGACAATGTAACTTCCCATTCAACATTACGATTGAATCGATTTATAGAGGGTTCAGAAAGAGAACAGTTCTTCAATACCATCCTGGCTAAATTGGCTGATGCTAAAGGTGAACTTGAGGATATGAGAAGATATACGTGGTTTATAAAGATGTATTCAAAGGATCATATCGGATGTATAGAACGAACGAATAAGCAAGCTATTATTTGTTCAGAGTGGCTAGACTATAGTCGGTTACATACCCATATGCTGATTTTGGACGGGACAGCACATATCAGCCAAAGTATATATGAACGTTCTGGATTTGAACTGATCCCCATGACAAATGTTCATCGATATGCTGAGCGGTTGAATATTCGATGGGAAAATATAAATACGTCCACAACATTATCTTACCGTGAACTAAAAGAAGTCAAGGAAGCGATAGCAGGAGATTTCTTGGAGATACAAAGCAAACTACAAGAAAAACGTCCCAGTTTCAAAATGATTGCATTACCTAAGCAGGATGATATCGCATTTTATCACACTGAGGGTGTAATTACGGACGAGCAGCTCAAGCAATTTTTCACCATCAAGCAGAAGTCAGATGATGATATGAGGAAACATCTTTTCAATGTGGTAGGTAATAATGATTTTTCTAGTTTTAATGCGATGGCCTTGTTTGGTGTTCCCATTCGCCCACCTAGGCATTATCGGGAAATCGCTGTAGCCATGTATGGTGTAGACATCGATATATCCTTAAATGAGAATCGAAATAAAGGGAACTGGTTTACGGATGAGAGAATACAAAAACTATATATAGAAGATGTATTGGCTAATCTCTCACAAATCATTCATAGAACATCCCTACGCAATGTAAATTTAACCGAAGAAGTGGATATTGTGATGTACTCGAAGCGGACAGAATGGTTAACACTGATGCAACAGGAATTTAGATTGCCGGATGAACGAGTCCATATGCATCAACTACATAATGAACTTCGATTTAAGAAAGCTTGTTCTAAGAAAATGATCGAAATGGTTAAGCTCATGGTGGGCAAAAAGAATATCAAGCTTACCGCTAAGGCTATAGGTGGAAAAGCACTATATCAGTGGTTTAGAGATAATTGGAAGGGAAATAGAAAGCAATTCATTTTGAGTGAGTTAAAGAATCATAATATATTGCTATTTGAAAAAACTTCAAAAGTTGGACGACAATATTGGTTATTTATGCTGGTGGATCAAGATGCATTCACCGATCACGTGGTTAGCGAGCATTATCGTAAACTATTGTAGCAGTTCCAAAGGAAGATTTTCTCCCTAATATTAAGGGAAGATTTCTTCCTCTTATGATAAATTTGCAAATAAAGTGTCCAAAATGAGCCGCAAAAGGGTGAATTGCCGAAGGCAAGAGGGGAAACGGCGGCAGGTCGATGAATACCGATTACGAAGCGTAGCGAAGTGGTTTTTATCGAGATGGTGAGAGAGTTTCCCTTTATTTGGTACAAACGTTAAGATCAAAAGAAACCGTCAACAAAAATTTGTAAACAAATTATTTCTTTCCGTAGCCATCCAACAATCGTTGGCTGTCTTCATTTTATTTTTTTGAACATGATAGATTAACGTGACCCTACTTTTCTATATTTAGGGGAAACTGGGGTCAGTCCATGGAATGTAGCTTAATTTAAAATTTTTGATTTACAGGTTGAAATTTAACTTGTTGAATATAGACTGATATCTGCAAAATTTTAAACCACATGAATTAGAGAAGTTGAGCTTTCAAGTTTGAGTGTGTCACGTGACACAATGAGCAAATTTACAATTATAAATTAGGCTACACGGGAATTCTGGCTATTGGCTAGGGTTCCTTTTCATTTAGAGAGGAGAAATATGAATGCTATTAATGTTACAAGCAATAAGTGTAGAAATATCACGAGTTGTCACAGCAGTTGTTGTGTTTTGCATCTGGATTTGGATTGCAGTCTTTTTAAAAATGAAGGTAGAAAGGGGGAGCAAGTGGATTGGAAATCAAATTCGTAAACGTAGAAACGTTAATTCCGTACATAAAAAACGCCAGAAATAATGAAAAAGCTGTAGACATAAAGGAGAGAGTTTAATAAATGAAATGGATGAAATTGAAAATAGATCAACTGGTACATGCCGAATATAATCCAAGGAAGGATTTAAAAGCGGGTGATCCAGAGTTTGAAAAGATTAGGAATAGTATAATGGAATTCGGTTATTGTGAACCGATTATTTGTAACAGCGATTATACCATCGTGGGAGGCCACCAACGTGCTAAAGTGTTGAAGGCACTTGGTTACGATGAAGTCGATTGTGTCATGGTCGATGTGAATAAGTCGAAAGAGAAAGCCCTGAACATAGCGCTTAACAAAATTACAGGGGAATGGGACTTTGAAGCATTGGCTGCATTATTAGATGAGTTGAAAGAAGCGGAATATAATATTGAGCTAACTGGCTTTGATTGGTCTGAAGCGGAGAAGTTGCTGGATACATTACATGAAGAAAATGTGGGAGATGAGGATGATTTTAATGTAGAAGAAGCATTGCCTGAACATCCGATCACTCGCAAAGGTGACATCTGGCTACTTGGGAAGCATAGGCTCATATGCGGAGACTCGACGAATCCGCAGGATATCGCAACATTGATGGATGGTAAGAAGGCTCGGCTTATTGTAACTGATCCGCCCTACAATGTGGACTATACAGGTAAAACGAAGGATGCATTGAAAATAGAGAACGATAAAATGGACAATCACCAGTTTTATAATTTCCTATTAGCTGCCTATACTCAAATGTATGAAGTAGCAGATGATGGAGCAAGTATTTATGTGTTCCACGCAGATAGCGAAGGCTTGAATTTTAGGAAGGCATTTATCGAAGGTGGATTCAAACTATCCCAATGTTGTATATGGGCTAAGCAAGCGATGGTTATGGGTAGACAAGATTATCACTGGATGCATGAACCGGTATTATATGGTTGGAAGCCGACAGGTGGACACTACTGGAACAGTGATCGTAAGCAAACGACACTATGGCAATTTGATCGTCCCTTTCGGAATGAATATCATCCGACCATGAAGCCGATTCCCTTGATCAGCTATCCAATTAAAAATTCCAGTAAGCTTGGTGATATCGTATTTGATCCATTTGGCGGTTCAGGTTCAACATTGATTGCTTGTGAGGAAACGGATCGGCTTTGCTATACCAGTGAGCTTGATGACAAATATGTAGATGTGATTGTGAAGCGGTATATTGCCCACGTTGGAAGCGATAGTGGTGTATATTTGATTCGGGATGGTAAGCGGTATAGCTATCAAGAAGTAGTTGCTGAGTCGGCAAGGTCAGAGGTATCATGTGCTGACTAAACCGAAAGGGTGATTGAATTGGGTAAGGCAAAAGTGAATATGGTGATTCGATTCCTAAAAGGCATGCAAGCCGAAAAGGTAAATGTACTGGGGGCTGAGGAAGCTATGAAGGACAATGAGTTGATTCAGAAGGTGATTGAGGATATCGAATTGTTTTACGAGGCTGAATTGGAAGGGTAAGTTGATACATATGGGGAATGGCGATAGTTGGCTGTTCCCTTTTTTCGTGATGGAGGTGAGTTAATGAGCAAAAACAATGACAAGCCAAAAAGGAACAAACCAAAGCTACTAACCAAATATGATCAATTTGTTGTGCCAAGGCTCAGGGATATTCCCGTTTGGGTACGTGAAGGAGCAACAGATGAAGAGATTGCTAAGCGACTGAACATTCATATTTGGACATTAGGCGATTATAGAAGGAAGCATCCGAAATTTGCAGAAGCATTAGAACGTCCAACCAAATGGGAGACCCATGTTTATCCTAGATTAGCGGAGATTCAGCAATGGTTCGAAGAAGGCGTGAATGCAGAGGACATCATCAAGAAACTCGACATAGGTAAAACCACTTGGTACGAGTATATTGATAAGCATCCGATGCTGGCTGAACTAGTCAAATGGAGCAAATCTGTCCCCATATCCCACGTAGAAAATTCACTTTTGAAAGCTGCAACGGGCTATGAATATGAAGAAATAAAAACGATTATTGAAGAGGACAAAAATGGAAAAAAGAAGACGCGTATTGAGAAAGTGAAACGATATCAGCCCCCGAATCCGACAGCGATGATCTTCTATTTGAAGAACCGCGCACCCAACGAGTGGAATGATCGACGTGAGCTGGTGGTGAATACGAAGGCATTGGAACAAGAACGAAAGCAGCTATTTCTGGATATGATTGAAGCCGATGTAGTGGATGCCGAATATGAAGCTATCGAGGAATCGGTGGAGATTGATGAGGGATATGTGGAGTAGGATGATTCACAGCTATAACGTTATGCCGTCAGTATTTGTATAGATAAACGCCAGTTTCAGCCCTGAATGAGCCTGTAAAGTAGCCAGAATCAGTGCATAAGATAGGTTATGCATGGAGTGGACTTTGCCCCACATCAACGGTATGATGTGACACACAAGCGAAGGGTGGGGCGAATATGGAGTATATTCAAGAGTTTGAAGCACATTTACGGAGTAAGGATCGGAGTGAAAATACGGTTTCCTGCTATATTCGAGACGTGTTGCAGTTTACAGCTTGGTATCGGAGCAAGACGGAATATGGACTGGACAAGTGGATTGAATTGGATGGGATAGAGTACAAGAAGTATCTGCAAAGTACCAATCAAGCTGTACTCACCATCAACCGTAAGATCGCCAGTATCAACGTATTTGCACAATGGATGCATCAACAAGGGTATATTAAGGAAGAAATACATATCGAAGCGGTTAGGAACAAGGTTGTTCGGCAGTATAAGGGTCTTGAGGAAAAGGATTTGTGGAAGCTGCGGAATGAAATTCACCGTATGGGCAATCGTATGCACATTTGTATGGTCGAAATACTGATAGGAACAGGGATACGGGTAAGCGAATTGGTTGGCATCAAGCTGAAGGATATTGAGATAAGTGAACGCAAAGGTTTATTGAGGATACTTGGCAAAGGAAATGCCTATCGAACCATACCGATGAATAAGGATGTGCGAAAAGCCATTACCCGATATCTTGAAGCCAGACCACAAGTGGAATCAGAATATCTATGTATTGGGCAGCGTGGAGCATTAGAGCGAAATGCGGTCAACCTGATCCTGAACAAATATGGAGATCGGGTCAACGTAAAGGTTACACCCCATATGCTCAGGCATACGCTTGGCTATAAGTTGGTGAAGACGACTCCTTTGACGACCATCCAGCAAATCCTTGGACATGATCACGTAGCAACGACCAATATTTATACCCTAACAACACAGCAGGATATGGCTGAAGCATTGGCAAATATCGAGTGGTGAGAAGCCACTCTTTTTGTCGTGGATGGGAGGGGGGCTTCTATTTGTAGAAACAGAGCCGCCAGCAAAGGGTGCAGAAATTTTTGTGATGATTTTATAGTGAATTTGAGAAAGGAGTTATACCTATTGAAACAATAAAGCAAGAAGAACAGCGACAAGCTGAGTTGCTGAAACAGTATATGGAGAAGCATTTTAAGCCGCCCAAAATGAAACAATTGATCGAAACGTTCTCTTTCTCTGAACTACGCAAGCTTATTGGTGAGATGGACATTGAATTTTTCGCTTTAGCCTATTTTCCTAAATACTTTGATCGAGTATTTGGCAAGTTTCACAGAGAGCTATTCACGGAATTAAGACATATGCTTGCCCATACTGGACTGATTACGGCTTTCGGCCTCCCTAGAGAGCATGGAAAGTCCACGATCAGCTCTTTTTTATTTCCGCTGTATGCCACGCTTTATGATAAATCACAGTTTACATTGATTATATCTGCCACAGAGCAAATTGCTCTTCCGTTCCTTGATATGATCAAAGATGAGTTAGAAACGAATCAGATGCTGATTGAGGATTTCGGTATTCGTAAAGGTAGTCGCTGGAACAACAATGAGATATGGTTGAAAAGTAAAGGTGGGCTGGACTCCTGCATTATGATTCGTGGGATTGACGGTAGTTTGAGAGGTATTCACTATAAGCATCATCGTCCTACGCTAGTTCTAATGGATGATTTGCTCAAGGAGGATACGGCTCGATCCGAAGCTAAGCGAGAACAGATTAAAAATACGTTTACGGATGTCATTCTTCCTATTGGTACAAGGGATACAAATATTCTGATCTGTGGAACCATTTTGAATGAAGAAGATATCATGGCTGATCTGCTCAAGGGTAAAATTCCAGGTGTGCGAAGTGTTCGTAAGGCAGCCGTACTTCAATTTTCAGAACGGGATGATCTGTGGTCAGAGTGGGAGCGACAATATAATAATTTGCAGGATGAAGACAGGATCAATACGGCCTTGTCTTTTTTTACCACTCATCAAGAGGAAATGCTGCTGGGGACGAAAATCCTATGGAGCGAGTATTTGGACTATTATTATCTGATGTGCAAGAAGCAAGCGATGGGCGAAAAATCATTTTATAAAGAGTTACAAAACGATCCGCGTTCAACCGACGAATACATATTTCAGAATCTCATGTATTGGGACAGGTTGCCTGAGTTTGAGGACATGGAGCTTGTCATGTACATTGATCCAGCGATTAAAGCAGGGAAGAAAAACGACTATTCGGCTATTTCGATTATTGGGCAGCACCGAAGGACAAAGCAAATGTATGTGATTGACGGTAACATATATAAGCTGTTGCCGGATAGTTTGTTTCAAGTAGCGATTGAAAAGTTAAAGCTTTACCCTGTAGATAAGCTGGGTTTTGAAGTGAATCAGGCACAAAGCTATATGAAGCAAAAGTTTGAAGAAGAGTTATGGAAAGCGAAGATACATACGCCCGTAGAAAGTGTGCATTCCAGAGGGCAGAAGCATGAACGTATTATTAGCTTGGAGCCGGAAGTGAAGAAGGGTCATATTCTGTTCAATGCAGATAACCTTAGATACAATCATCAGGTGAAGGATTATAACCGAAACTGTACATACGACGATGCGCCAGATAGTTTATATGGAGCTGTTCAATTGATTCAGTCGGTCAAGAGTCTGAAATTTTATGATCGCAGTTTGTTATTTTGAGGATTCTTCTATATACTCAATCTTTATTTTATCCAATCTCGTTAAGCTAACGGGCAGAATATATAAACGGGTATCAACTTTAGCAGAGAGAATACCCGAAAATGTTAAAATGCTACTGACATAACGTTGTCAGTAGCGTTAGTTTATTATCGATTAGGTAAACATAATGGGGTGGATAGCTTGTTCTTGCCCTGATAAGATACTGTATCATTTATTATAGGAAGGATGGTATTTTATGAATTTTGCTTCTGTACGTATCATTACCGACGATGTGGATCGTCTTGTTGAGTTCTATGAGAGAGTCATGGGTGTTTCAGCGGAACGTCCCGCGGCAGCCTTTGCCGAACTCGTTGTGCCATCGTGCACCCTGGCGATCGGTCACTCCCATACTGTGCCGCTGTTCGGCATTGGTTCCGCAGTGGCGGCCGACAATCGCACTGTCATACTCGAGTTCCTCGTCCATGATGTCGATGCCGAATACGAGCGCTTGAAGCCGTTTGTCGACGAGTGGGTAAAGGAACCGACCACGATGCCGTGGGGGAACCGTGCTGTGTTGTTCCGTGATCCCGACGGCAACCTCATTAACCTCTTCAAGCCGGTGACCGAGGAAGCGATCAAAAGGTTCAGTGGTAGGGGGTGACTCATGGGGAAACAGTTTTGCCTCTCCTTATAGCCTCACTCACTGTGAAATTGAGACTGGCCCTTGTAGCGCGGTACCTAGAAAGGTTATCTGTTTAGAAGGGAGGAGGTTCCTTTGATTCACTAAACTAACGGGAAACGTTAATTCAACAAGGAACTACCTTATTAAAGGTGGTTCTTTTATTTATTTAAGCAACAATTACATGGCCCATTTTGAAAGGAAGAACCTATTTGCAAATAACGGAACAAATCGTATTAGAATGCCTAAATGAACTCCAATTGGCTGCATTAGCTAAACAGAAATATACAGATTACTACAATGGTCAGCATGCTATTCTCAAGAACTATGCCATGCAAGAGAGCCGAAGCAATCAAAAGCTCATTTTCAATTTTCCACGTAAGTTTGTAGATAACGAAGTGGGCTATCTGCTCGGTAAGCCAGTAAACTATGTGTCCAAGTCAGATCAGGATGAAGCCATACATAACATAGACGTACATATGAGTCATTGGGACAAAGAGCATAATTTGCAGCTTCGAAAACAATCCGAAATCTTTGGTGAGAGTTTTGAATTGAACTATATCGACTCGGATGGCCAGTTTTCAGCCACGGTGCTATCTCCTTTGAATGTCTATGTGTTGGAAGATGGAACAGCAGAACGAAATGTATTACTTGGCTTACATAA
>NZ_JBIYCS010000017.1:0-45176 GCF_044907935.1 Paenibacillus sp. RC21 | reverse complement strand
ATCCCCAGCCATTAAGAGCCATTAGCTCAGCTGGTAGAGCACCTGACTTTTAATCAGGGTGTCGAAGGTTCGAATCCTTCATGGCTCACCATTTTATTACATGCGCGTGTGGCGGAATTGGCAGACGCACTAGACTTAGGATCTAGCGTCTTTGACGTGGGGGTTCAAGTCCCTCCACGCGCATCTTGTTTTTGCGGACGTGGCTCAGCGGTAGAGCATCGCCTTGCCAAGGCGAGGGTCGCGGGTTCGATTCCCGTCGTCCGCTCCATATTTGCGCCCTTAGCTCAGCTGGATAGAGCGTTTGACTACGAATCAAAAGGCCGGGAGTTCGAATCTCTCAGGGCGCGCCATTTTAAAAAATTATACGTCGGGATGTAGCTCAGCTTGGTAGAGCACCTGGTTTGGGACCAGGGGGTCGCATGTTCAAATCGTGTCATCCCGATATTAATTTGCGGGTGTAGTTCAATGGTAGAACTTCAGCCTTCCAAGCTGATAGCGTGGGTTCGATTCCCATCACCCGCTTACTGATTACCTAGAAGCCGAGAGGCTTCTTTTTATTTTGTCCACATTACATGAGCTTTCTCTGTGTATAGGTTATTGCAAAAATCTCCTGTCATGCACAGTTGGGGATGACTTGTGCATATTGTACATAGGCGCTCGTTACTTTTAACACCCAGATCCCGTATTTCCCCTTTTACGTATCCCTTTCTCCTGTAGTAAGGCTAATTTTGTGATCAAATTCCTTCGATATAGGAATCCTATGACCATTAACGATCCGGATTCATGGTGATAACTCCAAGGCAGCTGTATTGAGTTGTACACAATGGCTTCTTTTTATGTGGGTATAGCTGAGTCTGGAAGGAAAAATAGCTCGGAAATATTGAAATTATGGTTGATTTGTGTATATCTTTGTGGATAGAAGCTTATTGGGTTTCACTTTGTCAACAAATAATAAGCATATGCAGATAATGATGCATGTTTTTTTGTTTAGGAAATCATGCTGTTTATAACACCTGTGCATAAAGTTTCGATGATTCTCTAGGCCATAAAGAAATTTCGTTTATTAAATTTCATTTTTATGCATAAAAAACCAATATATTCTCAAAAAAAGTATTTTAAAAGCGTGACTTTTTACTGTAAATTTTGCAGCTTTTCACGCGTTTTTATTGTATGATGTTAAGAAAGTGTCAAATTTCGTGTGTATACGTACCTTTGCAACAAAGCTGTATTTGGTGTGAACAGATCAGATGGGGGGAAAAGCATGACTGAGCTTACGTTAACCGCTAACAAAAACCAATCCAACAATCTGCTACGGCGGGACGTTCGTTTTCTGGGGAATATTCTTGGTGAGGTTTTGGTTCATCAGGGTGGCAACGAACTTTTGGATATCGTGGAAAAGATACGTGAGACAAGTAAATCGTTACGTGCCGGGTATCAGCCGGAGTTGTATGAGAATTTCAAACAAATCGTTAGCGGACTGGATACGGACATTCGTCACCAGGTTATTCGCGCGTTTGCGATTTATTTTCAGTTAGTGAATATTGCCGAGCAAAATCATCGTATCCGCCGCAAACGGGACTATGAGCATTCTGCTGGTGAAGATGTTCAACGTGGTTCAATTGAAAGCTCTGTTCAGGAGCTTAAACAGGGTGGATTTTCGGCTGAGGACGTTAGCAGTCTGCTGGAGGAGCTTTCACTGGAGCTGGTTATGACCGCACATCCTACAGAAGCCACGCGACGGGTGATTTTGGACATTCACAAGCGCATTTCCGAGGACGTCATGCTGTTGGATAATCCTATGCTTACCTTGCGGGAGCGGGAACAGGTGCGGGAAAATCTGCTGAATGAAGTGATTACACTATGGCAGACAGACGAACTTCGTGATCGTAAGCCAACTGTGTTAGATGAAGTTAGAAACGGGATGTATTATTTTCATGAGACTTTGTTTCATGTGCTGCCGGACGTATACCAAGAATTGGAACGATGTTTAGGCAAATATTATCCTGAGCAGAAATGGCATATTCCGACCTATTTGAGATTTGGCTCCTGGATCGGTGGGGACCGGGACGGCAACCCGTCTGTTACGGCTCATGTTACTTGGGAAACGTTACGTATGCAGCGTAAGCTGGCTTTGAGAGAATATCAGCACACGCTGAAGGAATTTATGGGTTATCTGAGCTTTAGCACTAGCATTATACGTGTCTCTGATGATTTGCTGGCTTCTATTGAGGAAGACCGGACCCATATTACGCTTAAAAAGATGGAAGTGTGGCATAACGAAAAAGAGCCTTATCGCATCAAGCTGGCCTACATGATAGCCAAGGTGAATAATATCCTGGATGAAAGCAAGCAGGGCACGAAGGAACGTTATAGCTCTGCTGAAGAGCTTATTGCGGATCTGAACGTTATTGACGACAGCCTGCGTCATCATTTTGCGGATTATGTGGCAGATACTTATATTCAAAAGATGATTCGTCAGGTAGAGCTGTTCGGCTTCCATACGGCTACGCTGGATGTACGTCAGCATAGTCAGGAGCATGAAAATGCAATGACTGAAATCCTCTCTAAAATGAATATTGTTGCGGATTATGGCAAGCTCCCTGAGGAAGAAAAAATAGACCTGCTGGAAAAGCTGCTGAACGAGCCTCGTCCGATCACGTCGCCGTATTTGAAATATAGCGACAGCACGCAGGAATGTCTTGATGTATATCGTACGATTTATCTGGCTCAGGAGGAATTTGGCAAGCAATCCATTACAAGCTACTTGATCAGTATGACTCAGGGAGCAAGCGACTTGCTGGAAGTTATGGTGCTGTCTAAAGAAGTGGGTCTGTTCCGTATCGAGAAAGATGGCACAGTCGTATGTACACTGCAATCCGTTCCTCTATTTGAAACGATAGATGATCTGCATGCTGCCCCTAGTATTATGAAGAGGCTGCTGAATTTGCCTGTATATCGCCAATCTGTGGCAGCAATGGATCAGCTTCAGGAAATCATGCTGGGATATTCAGATAGTAACAAGGACGGCGGTGTGGTGACGGCGAACTGGGAGCTTCGGGTTGCGATGAACAGCATTACGGAAGTGGTTAATGAGTTCGGCGTAAAAGTGAAGTTTTTCCACGGACGCGGGGGAGCACTGGGACGCGGAGGAATGCCGCTTAATCGCAGCATTTTGGCCCAACCTCCTCATACGATCGGAGGCGGCATCAAGATTACGGAGCAGGGTGAGGTACTCTCATCCAGATACTCGCTCAAGGGCATCGCTTATCGGAGCCTGGAACAGGCAACGTCAGCTCTGATTACCGCAGTAGCATATAACCGTTCCGGTAAGAAGGAAGTGTTCGAGGAGAGCTGGGAAGAGATCATTGCCCGTATTTCCGAGGTATCGCTGGAGAAGTATCAGGATTTGATTTTCCGCGACCCTGATTTCTTCACTTTCTTCAAGGAATCAACGCCATTGCCTGAGGTGGGTGAGCTGAATATCGGCTCTCGTCCGTCCAAGCGTAAGAACAGTGAACGTTTTGAGGACTTGCGCGCAATTCCATGGGTTTTTGCATGGACGCAAAGCCGTTACTTGCTGCCTGCTTGGTACGCGGCCGGAACTGGGCTGCAAAGCTTCTATCAGAACAATGAGGATAACCTCAAGGTGCTGCAAACAATGTTTAAGGAATCAGCTTTCTTCCGCTCCCTTATTGATACACTGCAAATGGCGATTGCGAAGGCGGATTTACTGATTGCAGAGGAATATGCAGGGATGTCCGATAATGAAGAGGCTCGCCAGCGCATTTTCGGACAAATTTCAGCGGAATTCAAGCTGACGTCCGAGCTGATTTTGAAAATAACAGGACAATCGGAAATTCTGGACGATGTGCCGGTAATTCAGGAGTCCATCCGGCTGCGTAATCCTTATGTCGATCCGTTAAGCTACTTGCAAGTTCAGTTGCTTAGTGAGCTACGCGAACTGCGTGACCAGAACGGGGACGATACGGAGCTGCTGCGTGAGGTACTGTTAACCATTAACGGAATCGCCGCAGGGCTGAGAAACACAGGCTGATACAGCTTGGCGCATGAATACAGGCAATCGGGCGCTTATGGGTGCCCGATTGTGCTGTCTGCATGCATATGACGGAGCAGGAGTCCTATTGGGTCAACGCTACAGTTGATTTTCCAATAAAATTGAACTACGATGAATTATCATAACAATGTAATGAGCAACCCATCAGCAAGTCTGGGGGAGTATAGAGTGGATAATATGGAAAGCCGCTTGGTTAGGCTGGTGCAGAAAGGTGATCAGCGAGCTTTTGCGGAGTTAGTCGAGTTATATAAAGATCGGATTTTTCATCTTTCCTACCGGATGCTAGGTAATCGCCATGAGGCGGAGGATCTGGTGCAGGAAACTTTTTTGCGTGTATATCGTAATTTGGAAAAATATGATCATGGGCAGAAGTTTTCAACCTGGATTTACCGGATTGCGACGAATCTGTGCATTGATCGTCTGCGAAGGAGAAAGCCTACATATTCACTGGATGCTGAGATGAATGAGCAGGAAGGTGTGGATGGCTATGCAATGCTCGCCAGCGAAGAGCTCACACCTGAGGGCCATACGCTGTTGTCCGAGACACAATCCTTAATTCATAATGCCATTGACAGCCTTCCAGACAAATACAGGACAATTATGGTTTTGCGTTACTTGCAGGAGCTTTCCTTGCAGGAAATTAGCGATGTGCTTAATCTTCCGGTCACTACCATTAAGACAAGGGTTCACAGGGGCCGGGATTTTCTACGCAAAAAATTGGAGCACAAGCTGTAAATCATGTGTTCAGGGTCTTGAAAAGTGCTCGCACAGATGTTTTTGTGAAACATATTGCTCGTTGTAGCGTATGTAAAGTGAGCAAAGTTTCTAAGCCGGAGCATGTTATGTAGAGAAACACGGAAGAATATTAGAAAGGATTGGCTCATATGGATTGCAAACAAGCCGTCTCTTTTATGCATGACTATCTGGATGGCGACCTGTCCGAGCAGGACAAACAGGAATTAGAGCATCATTTGTTCACCTGCCCGGAATGCCGCATGCGTTTTAAAGAGCTGGAGCGGACGGATGCGATGCTTTATGGTACACGGCATCAAGTGCCGTGTGTATCGGATGAGCTGACACTTCGCATTATGAATGCTTTGCCGCCGCATAGAAGAGCGCCAATTGTGCCTATGCTGACTTGGGTAAAAAGGCACCCGGCTGTTACGGCCGCAGCTTTCTTTCTTGTTATTATATGCTCAAGTATGGCAAGCTTTTCAACCACAGACCATCAATTGGTAGTCAAGGGAAGCCATCTGGATCAGGTTGTTATTCAAGGGGATACTGTAATTGTGCCTGAGGGTAAATCCATTGCTGGAGATTTGACCGTGCAAAATGGCAAGGCTCGGGTATATGGCGATGTGGAAGGCAATGTAACTGTAATTGACGGTTCTTACTATCAAGCGTCTACAGCACACATTGCAGGACAGGTCAAAAGTATTGATCAAACCTTGGACTGGATTTGGTATAAAGTTACTGATTTGTTCGGAGATACGTTCTCTCCATAAAAGAAGCTTGAACTGGCAAGAATGATATCGAGCGCCTCTTCCGCTGGAAAAGGCGCTTTTTTTGTATATGAAGCTGGCGATTTGTACTGTATTTTACTGATTTTAGTGGTTCTTTTGTCGTGCGGCTTGCAACGCGGGCCTTATCGTTATAACCTAGATAGAGAGAACATACTGTGTACATATTACACTCACTCACTACAGAAAATTGCGGGGGCATGCGCATGTTGGATTATTTCGCGGACCTGACTTGGAAAGAGTCCATTAAAGATATTATCGACATCCTGATCGTAACCTATATTATGTATCAGCTTATTTTACTTGTTCGCGGAACGCGTGCAGTTCAATTGCTTAAAGGAATTCTGTTCCTGGTCGTCATTTGGGCAGTTAGCACGTGGTTTGATCTGTATACGCTCAAGTGGCTGATGAATCAGATGTTCACCTTTGGTGTGGTAGCTATTTTCATTATTTTTCAGCCTGAATTGCGCCGTGCCTTGGAACAACTGGGGCGAGGCAAGCTGTTTGGGCGTTCGTCTGCGGATGATGAGGAGATAAACAAGTTAATCGGGGAAATGATTAAGGCGCTGAATTATTTATCACGTAGAAAAATAGGGGCTTTGGTCGTATTTGAACGCGAAACGGGGCTAAACGAATACACGGAGTCTGGTATCAAGACACAGGCAGTGGTCAGTTCCGAATTGCTTATCAACATCTTTATTCCAAATACGCCTCTGCATGATGGTGCAGTTATTATTCAAAATAAGCAGATTGCTTCTGCGGCCTGTTACTTACCACTGTCGGAAAATCCGTTTATCAGCAAGGAGCTGGGAACTCGTCACCGGGCAGCGATTGGGGTGAGTGAGGTAACGGATGCCGTAACTGTGGTGGTATCAGAGGAGACAGGGCAAATTTCTTTGGCTATCAATGGGCAGGTCGTGCGCGATATTAAAGAAGAATCCTTAATATCCAAGCTGTATGAGGAGCTGCGGCCGACACCGACTTTGAAGGAAAAACGCGGCTCATTCTGGAATCGGAGGGGAGGCCGTGGAAATTCATGATGGACAAATGGATTAACAACAATACGATTTCTAAAATATTGGCACTCGCGGTTGCCGTCCTGCTGTGGGGAATGGTTCATCTGGATACAGGTACGCCTTCGTCCACGCTGACCGTTTCTTATGATAATAAAGTGATTGATAATGTAGGTATTCAGGCCAGCGGTCTGGATGAGTCAAAATATGTATTATCTACAATGGATACTGACCATGTGAAGATGGAGGTTAGAGGACAGCGTTCCGTGCTGACTTCTTTTTTCGCAGATAATTACCAGGCCCAATTGGATTTAAGTGGGTTGGGAGCAGGCACCAAAACCTTGCCACTCGTAGCGAATCTGCCCAATGGCGTGGAGTTGGTATCTATGACTCCTAGTCGTGTGACAGTCACGATTGAGGAAAAGCAAACGAAATCATTTGATGTTTCTATTGTTTCCAAGGGTAAACCGGATACCGGCTTGCAGCTCGGAGAGCCTGTGGTTGCCCCTCAAACGGTGAAGGTCACCTTGCCTAAAAGCCAGTTGAGTACAGTGGCTGCGGTGCAGGGGGCTGTTGATACGGAGGGAATCTCGGAGAAGTTTGAACAGAAACGGGTGAAGCTGAAGGCTTACAACAAAAAGGGGCAGGAACTTACAGGAGCGGTTATTGAGCCTTCCACAGTGTCTGTTGAAATCCCGGTAACCCAGCAAACGAAGTCCGTGCCTGTGAAAATTGTCTATTCCGGAGAGCTGCCGAACGGTTTGGCGCTTTCCAAAGTAAATGCAAATGTAAAAGAAGCGATCGTATACGCCTCGCAGGATGTTTTGAGCAGCCTTAGCTCCTATGTTACGGCTACACTCGATCTGAGCCAATTAACGGAAGCAGGGACCCACACAGTTCAAGCTAATTTGGCAGCGCCCGCCGGTTCTGATAAAATCGAGCCTGGCTCGATACAAATTCAGGTGACAGTTGTGCCATCTAATCAGGTGACCGATGCGGAGCGAACATTGTCAGGCATTCCGATTGTTGTGCAGGGGGCAGCAGACGGGACGACTGCGACGATTACAACGCCTGCAGACAAGACGATGGATGTTACTGTGAAGGGGCCGCAGGATATGATCAGCAATTTAACCAACGATGATATTAGTTTGGTTGCAGACGTGAGTGGTCTGGAGGCTGGTCAGCATGAGGTTGCTTTGAAGGTAGGCTTGCCCAAATACATTACGCAATCCGGAAACGCCAGCCAGCTAACGGCAACGGTGAACATTGAGAGCCCTTCAACGCCGGCTGTAACGAATCCAAGCAGTGGGAATGAATCAACCCCTTCCGGCAGCGGTAATAAGGGGCAGGAGAGGCCACAGGAGGGCCAGAGCGGTCAAGGCGGCTCCTCTGATGCGAAACCCGGGGACAATGCGGCTGCGGAGGATAAAACAAATCCTCATAACGGCGCAGATTCTTCTGCAAATGGAACCCCGGAGAGCGGTCAGCCATAACATGATTTATCTGTAGTAAATATTTAAGGTTCATTAGACAAAAAAGGGAGTCATTATCATGGGGAAATATTTTGGTACAGATGGTGTACGAGGCATTGCTAATCAGGAACTTACAGCAGAACTGGCATATAGTATTGGCCGTTGCGGCGGATATGTTTTAGCAGGGAATGTAGAAAAACCAACAGTTGTTATCGGTATGGATACACGGGTGTCCGGTCTGATGCTGGAATCGGCGCTTGTAGCCGGTTTGCTGTCTATCGGGGCTAATGTGGTTCGTCTGGGTATCGTTTCAACGCCGGGAGTCGCTTATCTTACACGTCAATTGAAAGCGGACGCTGGTGTAATGATCTCGGCTTCCCACAATCCGGTGGAAGACAACGGCATTAAGTTTTTTGGCGGCGACGGGTTTAAACTGACAGATGAAACGGAACTGAGAATCGAAGAGCTGATGGATGCCAAGGAGGATCAATTGCCTCGTCCAATTGGTGGCGGATTAGGTACGGTTGTTGTAGACGAGCATTCTCGCTACGATTATCTGGAGTTTTTGAAAACAACGATTAGCCATTCTTTTGAAGGGCTCAAAATCGTACTGGATTGTGCGAACGGAGCGGCTTATGAGCTGGCGCCGAAGCTTTTTGCGGAATTGGGAGCCGAAGTGCACACCATCGGTGCGGAGCCAAACGGGCTGAATATCAACGATCATTGCGGTTCAACTCATCCTGAAAAGCTGAAAGAGGAAGTACGCCGTTTGAAAGCCGACATTGGTCTGGCCTTTGACGGCGATGCAGACCGTCTGATCGCGATTGATGAAAACGGTGAAGAGGTAGACGGCGACTATATCCTTTGTATCTGTGGGGATGCGCTGAACCGCGCTGGAAAGCTCAAGGACAGCACTATTGTATCGACTGTGATGAGTAATATTGGTTTTTACAAAGCAACAGAAAAGCTGGCGCTCAAGACTGCAAAAACTGCGGTTGGTGACCGGTATGTGATGGAAGAAATGCGCCGGGGCGGCTTTAATCTGGGCGGTGAGCAGTCTGGTCACGTTATTTTCCTCGATTACAATACGACGGGCGACGGCATGTTGACCGGGATTCAACTGGTGGATACTCTGAAAGCTTCCGGTAAAAAGATGAGTGAGCTGAAATCGCTCATGAAGCAGTATCCGCAAGTGCTAGTTAATGTGCGTGTACAGGACAAACGCAATTACGAGGGCAATCCTGCCATTGCAGAAGCGATTGAGCAGGTGGAACAGCAATTGGGTGATAATGGACGCGTATTGGTTCGTGCTTCCGGTACAGAATCGCTTATTCGTGTTATGGCTGAAGGGCCAGATAAGGATGAGCTGGAGCAATTTGTAGGACAGATCGTAGATGTTGTAAAAAAAGAATTAGTTTAAAATTTTGTAAACGTTGGTTGCCTGTTCAAAGTAAGCAGGCAACCGCGTTTGCAGATATTATTTTTAATTGAATACTTACCAGAACTTGCTAATATGAATAAAGTGTCATTGCCAAATGATGCTGAGCTGAATATAATATAGGGATGTTGTGACTCAGAAAGAGAAAGCGAGGGTTGTAAGGTAATGTAATACAAGCGCCAGAGCTTGATTTTGCGCGGGGGAACTTGTTGGTGAGGCAGATCATTCAATTTCGATGATGTTGCTCACAGATGGGTTCACGGCAAAGCGAGCTGACGAGGTGAAGGTGTTCGAAACATTCGGCGGGGACCTTCCGGTGAGGCATCGACCCGTAAATCGGCAGCGGAAAATAAGCAGGCAACTGTTTACACAACGCACCGATAGATGCTTTTATTTTATAACCTAAATTATAAGATTCATTTCATGAATGTGCGGCCATCATCATTGGCGTGCGCGGTTTGGGAATTTCGTTACATTCGTGAAGAGATGCCTGTAATTTTCTATAGTTATCATTGACAACTTCATAGATGAATGAACTTTATTCCGCAATCTACCGCACACGTTAGTCCTGTGATGAGTCGCCCTGTGAAATGATGATCGGGAGGATAACGAATATGTGTGGCATTGTAGGATATATTGGTGATCAGAATACGCAAGAGGTATTGATTGACGGGTTGAAAAAGCTGGAGTACCGCGGTTATGACTCTGCGGGTATTGCCGTGTTTACAGATTCAGGACTGAAAGTAGCCAAGGCAAAAGGTCGTTTGGCGAATCTGGAAGCGAAGCTGGATGGTGCGCCGCTGGTAGGCCATGCAGGCATCGGGCATACACGTTGGGCAACACACGGTAAGCCTTCAGATGAAAACTCCCATCCACATTTGGATGAGAGTCAAAAGTTCTCCGTGGTTCATAACGGGATTATCGAGAACTATCTGGAGCTGAAAGAACAGCTGATCAGCGAAGGTCATACCTTTATTTCCGAAACGGATACGGAAGTTATTTCCCATCTGGTTGCGCGTGAATATAAAGGAGATATCGTCAAAGCGGTACAAAAAGCAATTACCTTTATGCGCGGTGCCTTTGCACTGGGTGTGCTGACAGAGCACGAGCCTAATAAGCTGGTAGCTGTTCGTCAAGCTAGCCCGCTGGTTATTGGTGTGGGAGAAGGCGAGAACTTTATCGGTTCCGATATTCCGGCTATTCTGAAATATACACGCAATGTATTTATTTTGAACGATGGCGAAATGGCTGTTTTGACCAGTGATGCCGTCGAATTAATGACAATCGAAGGCCAATTTATTTCTCGGGAAATGATTCATGTCGAATGGGATGCTGTAACAGCGGAAAAAGGCGGCTATGAACATTTCATGTTGAAAGAAATCCACGAACAGCCTAAGGCTTACCGTGACACAATGTTGGGCCGAATCGACAAAGAAACTAAAAGAGTTGTTCTTCCTGAGTTGAAGCTGACAGAAGAACAAATTAAAAATATTCGCAATATTCAAATCGTTGCTTGTGGTACAGCCTACAATGCTGGTTTGATTGGTCGTACGGTTATTGAAAGCATGGCTCGTATTCCGGTGGAAAACGACGTGGCTTCCGAGTATCGTTATCGTTCGCCAATCGTAACACCAGAGACATTGGTAATCGTAGTGAGTCAATCCGGTGAAACTGCCGATACGTTGGCAGCACTGCGTGAAGCACAAGCGAACGGCGCTCATGTACTGGCGATTACAAACGTAGTTGGCAGCTCCATTGCCCGCGATGCAGATGATGTGTTGGTTACACTGGCAGGACCTGAAATTGCCGTAGCTTCCACCAAGGCATATTCTTCGCAGTTGGTTGCGTTTTACCTGTTTGGTCTGTATCTGGCTCAAGTACGTGGCACACAAACGGATGAGCAAGTAGCTCAAGTGTTGGCTGCTATGGAATCACTGCCAGAGCAAGTGGAAGAAATGCTGGGTAAAGCAGATGCGATCAAAGCCTATGCTGAGCAAATCGCCAGCCACAAGCACCTGTTCTTTATTGGTCGCGGTCAGGACTATGCTGTAGTACAGGAAGGCTCCCTGAAGCTCAAGGAAATCTCTTACATTCATTCCGAGGCTTATGCTGCGGGTGAGTTGAAGCATGGTACACTGGCATTGATCGAAGACGGTATTCCGGTTATCGCTTTGGTAACACAGGAATCCGTGTTGGAGAAAACCGTGAGCAATATCAAGGAAGTGAAGGCACGTGGTGCAGATGTTCTTGCGATTACGTACGAAGAGCACGCTGTTGAGTTGTTGAAGTCCGTGGATCAGGTATTTGCAATTCCGAAGACACTTCCAATCCTGTCTGCTGCGATTTCGGTTGTATCTCTCCAACTGCTGGCTTACTACGCTTCCCTTGCACTGGGTCATGATGTTGACAAACCACGTAACTTGGCGAAAAGTGTTACTGTAGAATAAGCTTTAGTAAATTCTAAACACAAATGTCTACAGACAATAAAGTTATGTACTAAACAATAAAGTTGTGTACTAAATATCAAGGAAACATAATAAAAGAATCACTTTTAGTAAAATCAAAAGGGGGTGTCCCAAAAGCCATGAAATGGCTGCTTGGGACGCCCCTTGGTTTTTTGAGTAGGCTGCGCGTGAGCACATGGGTGGACGCTCCGCGAACAGACCGTTGTTCCAATCGCTGATATGAACGAGACCTGTCAATCAGCGGTTGAAACTCCACCTGGTTTCCTCTTCATTCCCTTTTTAACACGGGGGTTGAACAAGCTGAACTAGAAGGCAAAAGCTATCAACGGTGAGCAGTCTGATATCCGCGGGTTGGATACCGCATGTTTTCTCTCCGTCTGTAGAGAGTGCACCACGAACTGTTGTCGTGCATCTTTCCTTTTAGGGAAGGAGTAGGCACATAGCGATTACGTGGATTCTCTCTTACGGCTTTTCCCTTTGCCTTCTAACTCAGCTTTTCAATCACCACTTGTCTATTAGGTCATGTTATTTCGAAATAATAACGCTCAATTTTAGGCACGGTCTAACTTGTAGGTTACCTCATCCATGCCTCTCTTTTCCTCGATCTCCCGGGCAATTGACCAAATAAAACCACTTAATTCACGTGCCACGGCTACAACCGCTTTTCCACTTGGCTTACCTTGGGACAACATTTTAGTGTATTTTCGATGCAGTCGATGTTGAGCCTTCCAAGATATAGATTGAATGCCAGACTGGCTGACCTTGCTGACGTTTCCTTAACTCACCTTGCAACGCCGGTTTGTAGCGATAACTCCAAGCAGCTTCTACCAACAATCGACGAAGATGTGTGTTACCGGATTTTGTGATTTTTCCTTGCCATCGGCTCTGACCACTCGAATACTCTCGAGGAACCAAACCGGTGTAACCCATAAATGCTTTCGCATTTCCAAATCGAGTGAATGAACATACTTCAGCTACGATGCCTGTTGCTGTGGTTTCAGCAACTCCACGTAAGGTTTGAAGAGCTTGAATTAACGGAGCATTATTTCCTTTGGTCGCTTCTTCGTGAATAGCCGTCTCGATACGTTTTAGTCGTTCTTCATTTTCATCCATCTGATACAGCATTTCCTGCAATACCAGGCGCCGTGAAGTAGACTCCAATGGAATACGCCCAAGCCATAGTCGATACTTCGCTGTCCATCGCCGAAGAGACTCCTCCGGCACAATGTTGTGCCGAAGGAGAAATTTTCCGATCCGCTGCCGAATTCGGGTTCGATCTTCCTTTATGTCTTCACGCATCCGAACCAATTCACGGAGAGCCTCTTCCTCCGGAGTAGGCACATGGATGCTTGTTAACTCACCCGCCCGAAGTAATTGGGCTAAACGCAAAGCATCCCGGCGATCTGTTTTCACCCGTTCTCCAGGACGGCTTGGCATAAGGGATGGTGCAATAACGATGCAGTGGTATCCATGTGCTGTTAACAAGCGCACTAGCGGATATCCCGTTGGACCTGCTTCATAACAAATGCTTAGTTCTTCAGGTGGACCCAATTTTTTGAGTACCTTTAGGATCTGATACTCGTTGTGAGGAACCATGCCCCAATATCGGGCACTTTCTCTGCCTTCGTCAGCAACGGCTACCGCAATTTTTTCCTTTGACACGTCTAATCCTACGTATTTCATGGCATCCTGCATAATACAGACTCTCCTTTGTAATTTAGCTCTGCTTTTGGTATAGCTCCACTACACCATTATTGCCAAAAGTAACCTAAGAAGTTGCAATTACGGGGAGTCTGTCTCGTTCATAATAACTGTTATCCCCAGATTTTATTTATTCTCCTTAGCGGTGAAAATCCGGGGACAAAGGCGACCGCTGCCGCTTTTCCACAATCGTTCCGTTCTCTCCGCTGCTTTGAGCACAATAAGTGTCTACAATACTTAAAAAACACGAAAAAAGAAATCGCCCTTTTTGGTAAAATGGAAGTACCACCAACCATCTCAAAAAGGAGCGAGCGGATGAGGAATGTCCTCGAAACCGTATTTATCGCCGTTCTTCAATTTCTCGCAGACGAAAAATATATCTCCCTGGAGCATTACTTCGTAGATGGTACCAAGATTGAGGCCAATGCCAATCGCTACACTTTTGTTTGGAGCAAGGCCGTAACTAAACACAAGGCCAAATTGCAAGAGAATGTACATACCCTGTTTACCAGCATTGAAGCCGCAGAGCATCAAGAAGAACGCGAGCATCAAGGCAAAGATCTCGCTGAACTTGGCGAGCCTTCCGAAATCCGCAGTGAGAAACTGGAACAACTGACACAGGAACTGGAGGCAGAGCTCGCCGACCAGCCCAAAAGCAAGCCACTGAAGAAAGCCGTTCGTAAGCTTCGTAAGGATCTGCTTCCCCGACTGTACAAATACAAGAACTACCAGGAGTTGCTCCGGAACCGCAGTAGCTTCAGCAAAACCGATCCGGATGCGACTTTCATGCGTATGAAAGAAGACCACATGCGAAATGGACAGCTAAAACCGGGTTACAATGTGCAGATCGGAACGGAGAATCAGTTTATTTTAGCCTACAGTGTCCACCAAAGACCAACGGATACCCGCTGCTTACAGCCACACATGGAAAAAGTTCGGCAGATCCTGGGGACACTTCCACAGACGGTCATTGCCGACGCGGGTTATGGCAGTGAAGAAAACTATGCCGATCTGGAAAAGGAAGAGATCCAGGCTGTCGTGAAATACGGCAGCTACCACAAAGAGAAGAGTAGGGCGTGGAAAGCGAGAAAACTAAATCATATTGAGGGAGTTTAATAAACCACCTATTCTGAATTATTAGCTACCAATAACTTTTCGATTCCATCCTCTTGTAAGTATCGGATTAGACAAATGCACAATCGGCTGGACATCCCAGGTTCTCGAAAACTGTGCGCGCGGCAGAATCTACCGGCAGGAAAACCTCAATTTGCGGATATAAGCGGCCGCCTGCGGAAATCGAAACCTGTTTGTAGCGTACGGGAATAAGGTCTCCGGAGCTTTCTATTCTGGCTAGAATTGTTTGTATTTGATCAACATTTCCCCCTACATCCGGCACACTCAGATATTCGCACGCGTTATATTTCTGAACTCTATCCAGCAATTTTTGATACCACGCATCATAACGCGAGAGCATGTGCTCACTCTTAAAGGCTTGTATTCCGTTTATGATGTGCTCCTCCCACTGCTTAAACGACGTCTTGTCAAACGTGGAGCGGGACCGGATAGGAAAACCAGAATTAAAATGTAAATCGACCCTATTCATTAAACCGTCATATGAACGGTCGAGAGGGATTTCGAACAATTGATGAAACGGCTCATTTAATCCCTTGATGTCCTGAGTATGTGTTACGACCATGGCGGGAAAAGGAATACTCCTCATCGTTTGCTGAGCCCACTCTAATGCACGCTCCAACGACCGTCCATACAATTCGGTCTGAATTGGAAGAAAGCCGGCTGCCAAAAGCAAATCGTTACGCTCGTCGGATGTACACTCAAGATATTCTGCAATATTTATTATCGTCTGGCGGGTCGGTATGCGGCGGGTACGTCCAACCAGCAGATTTTTATACGAAGGAAAAGCCTCGTCGTTCAGCTCTTGTTGAGTAAATCGTTTCAAGGACGGTTGAGGTCGATCGACAAGCTTTTGCTGGCGTTTTATCCGCAGGGCTTCAATTTCTCCCATTACGATTCTATGTCTGGAATTCTCCGTATCTATATCCATCTTCTCTTCTCTTCCCTTCTCTTATGAAGTGTAATTCTGCACTTGGGCCGAACCTTTATTTAAAGTATACTCCTCATTGAAATGAAGGTCATCTAATGACCATAACCAATATGGAGGAAAACCGATATGATTCGTACTATTGTTGTTGATCCGCATGCCCCGTCTCATTTGGCCTTCAAGGAAGTTGACGCCCCGCAGCCTAAGCCATGGGAAGCGCTTGTGCAAGTGAAGGCCGTCTCACTCAACCGCGGTGAAGTGAGTGACGCTAAAAATCAGGAAATATATAGCCGTCCTGGCTGGGATTTCGCCGGGATTGTCATCGAGCCGGCAGAGAACGGCGCAGGACCGCAAAAAGGGGCTAGGGTTGTTGGTTTGCTCCCGATGGGAGCCTGGAGCGAGCGAGTGGCTGCTCCCGTATCGTTGTTGGCCGAAATCCCAGACAAACTCACTTTTACGGAGGCGGCTACCCTCCCCGTAGCAGGGCTCACGGCTCTTTATGCACTTCGAAAAGGCGGCATGCTGCTTGGCAAACGGATTTTCATTACAGGCTCTAGCGGCGGAGTTGGGCTATTCGCCCATCAGCTTGCAGCCCAATCCGGCGCATACGTTGTAGGTACGGCAAGCACGGAAGAGAAGGCTGAGCTTGTTCGGGAGGTCGGATCCGACGAAGTGATCATTGGATATACCGCAATTTCATCAGCCAGCAAATTTGGGCCGTACGATCTGATCATCGATTCAGTAGGCGGCAATGCACTGGCGGCGTTGCTGCCGCAGCTAGCGCCCCAAGGGATTTGCGTTGCGGTAGGATTTTCCTCTTCAAATACCGCAATGATCGATATGAAGAATATGGTGACCAGCGGAGGAAGAACCTTGTACAGCTTCTTTTTAGGTGAGGAACTCACTCGTCAATCAGCCGCGGACGATCTGAGTTTGCTGGCCCGGCTGGTCACAGATGAGCGGTTAATCCCACGAATCCAAGTGGAGGCGCCTTGGACCGAAATTGACACCGTTGCCCGTAATCTTATGGAACGGAAATTCTCGGGCAAAGCCGTGCTTCACTTAGATTGATTATATAAGTTTGTAACTATAATCCCAGGAATCTAAAAACGAATCTGAAAAAGAAACGGCAGTAGTACACCCTTACTCGTTTGAGTGGGAGTACCGCTGCCTTTCAATGAACCCGGCTATTTGACCTTTATATTTCGTATAGTAATCCATCCAGCTTTAATAGCAACACAGTTATTCCTCTACCCTCAGTGGCACCGCTTTAAGAATGTTCATTTTCTCTCACTATTCTGCCAGTTGGCTTAATGAAGTGCTCACCAGTCTAACACTTTATTTTTTTCGGACAACAGGACAACATATTTATAAGGAATTAACGTTCATATTTTTAGAATTTTAATAAAAAATATAAATCACATATATTGGATTTTTGTACACAACTTTATTGTATATCACACAGGTGAAAATATTTGTAATTGACTCGCTAGTACACAACTTTATTGTATATATAGAATCACATAATAAACTAAAAACGTTGATACACCAAGGGGTACTAGTACACAACTTTATTGTCCGAAGAGAACAAATTGTTCATGTCCAGTGACATTATAGTTGTGAAGTTTACATTATAGTTATGAAGTTACTTTTATGACTTTTTTGCCATTATAAATACAACACCATTCTTAATTTGAAATATTACCTACAAGAAAATACAGTACATTAACTCAAACAGTCCCGATGAAAAGTTTTTATATCGGGACTGTTTTTATTTTTATAGATAAGTAGGTGGAACAATGAAGACTATAGGAGAAAAAATAAAGAGTATTCGGAAAACGAATAAACTCAATCAAATTCAGTTCTCACAGATTATTGGCGTATCACAAGGGACATTGAGTGAATTGGAACAAGATAAATATAAGCCGTCATTAGAAACCATAGTTGCCCTAAAACTAAACTTTAATGTTAACTTGGAGTGGCTGCTAATCGAGGAGTATATAAGTTCTAATAGTACGTTGTTTTGTACACAATTAGATAATCTTGAATCAAATTTAATTTCAGAATTTCGAAAGTTAAATGTGGGAGACAAACATGAAATTCAGGAAATCATAAATTTAAAGCTAAAACGTTATAAATATAAATAAATATAAATTAGGAATATACTTAGTCGCTGCAAATGGATTTATTTGATTATAACGGGGGAGTATCTTTGAGGTGTAACTGAATTACGAGTTGACAATCATACAGGCGAAGCAGATGATGATTATCGATCATCAGTCGTATGGACTTAAAATCTTCGAGGGTCTTGTTTGTAATCAATTTATAGAAATATCATATTATTAACCAGGGGAATATGGAAAATAAAATTGTAGACTATGAAAATGAAGATGTAAAATCAAAATAATCCGCCACTGTATAATTATTCTTTAAGGACTGTATTGGTATTTCAACAAGTGAAAGCACAGTATACCAGACAACTGGAACGGAGAACGCAATGTACTCGGCGTACCTTAGAAACTTAACGAAAACTTATGAGTAATTGTGTAAGAAATGGGGGATTGAAATAAGAGGTTTAGGAAGCGGAGCTTCTCCGCATTCCATAGAAGTCTTTAGAAAAAACTTTAATTGATACGGTTAGCTACTTGAGCTAATTTCAAAAGGCAATTTCAATTGGAATGTAAATACGTTATTACTATGATTAAGCGTTAAGGTACCTTGATGTAACTCAACAATATTTCTAGCAATGGAAAGGCCCAGTCCTGCTCCTGTTTGAATACCTTCGCTACTTCTTGAATGGTCAACTTTATAAAAACGATCAAATAGCTTCTCCTCTTGATCTTGCGTGAGAGGAGCTCCTTTATTTTCGACCTCAATCGTAATTTGCTCAGGGCTCGTTTTCAGTCGAATGCAAATGCTTCCCGGCTTCAAGGAATACTTTAAGGCGTTCATGAGAAGATTATCGATTGCTCTAGCAATTTTATCGCTGTCAATGGAGGTAACGATCGGGGAGTCACCGATATCTTTCACGATATATACACCGTTTTCTTCAGCAATGGGTTCGAACTCGAATAGCAATTGATCCAATAGTTGAAATAAATTGATGCTTCTGAGATTTAAGTGGGTATCGACAGAAGTGAGCCGAGTATATTCGAACAAGTCATCGAGCAACTTCTTCAAATGAATTGCTTTGTTATAGGTGTTTTGAACAAAGCGCGTATATTCATCTTTATCCTGATATGAGTCTGTTCTTAAAAGCTCGATATAGCCGATAATGCTTGTCAGAGGCGTGCGCAAGTCATGTGAAATACCTGTGATCAACTCCATCTTGGATTTCTCTATTTCACGTTCTTTTACAATCTGTTGCTCTAAACGTTCTGTCATTCGATTGATGTTGAGCGCAACCCGTCCAAGTTCATCTTGCCGAACAACAGGTACCCGATATTTTAAATTACCTTCGGAAATAATCTGAAGCCCTTGCTCCAATGTAATTAAGTCTCTAACGATTCGCCGTGTCAAAACTAAAAAAGTAAAAATAAACGTTACCATAAACAAGGGGGTAAGAAGATAAGGAAAAAAATTGCGAAACCAATGCCATTCCATAGCACTGCTAATTTTCAAGAAAAGTAAAATGAGAATATCATTTATAGCAATGGCGATAATAAAACTTAGTACCATTCTGATTAAAATGTTGACTTGAATTCGTTTTTTTTGTTTTGACTTTTGTACATGTTCATTCAATTTTATAGCCAACTCCCCACACCGTTTTAATATACTGAGGATCTCTTGGGAACTGCTCTAATTTTTCTCGTAAATTACGAATATGAACCATTACGGTATTATCAGAAAATCCGTATGGCGCCTTCCACACATTTTCGTAAATGTGCTCCGAACTAAAAACCTGCCCAGGATGGCTGGCAAGCAAGACCAGAATAGCAAACTCAAGAGGAGTCAACGAAATTTCGTTGCCCTTTAACTTCACGGAATGTTTACTCTTATCGATGATCAGGTCTTTAATAAGAATAAGGGAATTAAATTCTTCTTTTCCTATTAATGTTTGACGACGTAGCTGCGCTTTTACGCGAGCAAGCAATTCTAATGGATTGAACGGTTTAATCATGTAGTCATCGGCCCCAGTGGTCAATCCGTTAATTTTATCAATATCTTCTTCCTTGGCTGACAGCATGATAATCGGAGTATTCGATATTTCCCTTATTTTAAGGCATGCTCTGATTCCATCCATTCGTGGCATCATGACATCCAGGATAACCAGTTGAATCGGTGTTGTCTTTATGGCATCCAGGGCTTCTTCACCATCGGCTGCTTCAATTACATGGTATCCTTCATTACGAAGATATACATGAATGACATCCCGAATCTCGGAATCATCATCCACAACAAGAATGGTATTCATTACTGACTGCTCCTTCTTTTTTGACTTGGTAGAATTAGCGTATCTAAGGTTCCTGAAATTACTGCAACTAGTATAGATATCTTGATGATAAGGTAAAGTCTTCACTTTTTCTACATATGCATAAGAAAAACATTTAATTGAGTAAATTAAAGTGTCATCATCATTTAAATTGTTTCCTTTTTGCGACAGACGTAAACGAAAGCGGGAGGGATATTGAAAGGCACTAAATCAATTTTTTCAATGATAAATTTTTCGGAAAGCTGCTTTTTCATTTGAAGCGAATATTGAAAGGCGATAAACAAGCCTCCAGGTTTGAGTGCTTTATAGATCTGTTCAACCAAGGTATCTCTCAATTCACGATCAAAATTAAAAAAAGGTAGTCCGCTAAAAATACAATCTAACTGATGAATGTTCTCTTGCTTCATTGCTTCTACTAACTGAGCAGCGTTCGGATGACAGGAGAAGTCTGGGTATTCTGTCTGTAAATTTTTCCTCATAGTCTCATTCATCTCAAACAATAATACTTTCGTGGGTTCGCTCACCTGGGCGTTGATAAAACGGGTGATAGCACCTGTACCCGATCCGAGTTCTGCGACTGCCTTAAACTCGTTCCAGGGGGCTTGTTTCACCATTTTGGTCGCTAGAAATCGGGAGCTTGGTATAACACTGCCTACATTTTTTGGGCTGCGAATAAAGCTTTGCAAAAATAAAAGGTATTCATTAAGTTTCAACTGATTTTCCTCCATTACTGTTTTTATTGTCAGGAACAATGCTGAATAAGGTACAAATATTAAACAAAATTATTTCTTTTATCGAAACGGATGGATACCGAAACGATTAAAAATGAGAAAATTGAAGAAAAGACATAAGGAGGAAATGTCGTACGATTGGGAAGAACACACCGATGCACATGGCCCAATCCCCTCTATTTCTGCACCTCTTTATTATTTCGATACAGAAATCATAATGAAAAAAACTAAGGAATTAATGAGTATATTTCTAAAGAAAATCTAAAGATTCATCTATAGAAGGTTTAAAATCTATATCATCCAACCCAAAAAGCCTTACCGACCAAGTCGGTAAGGCTTTTTTATAAGGGCAAACTGTTTCGCCACGCAATTCAATGATATTTATGGCTATAGAAAGGCCAAGCGCTACTCTAATTTGTATCCCTTCATAATGTTGGGGAGGAGGATGTTTGTGATCGTTTATGATCGTGTATTTTCTTCTACTTATATGTAGAGTGAAGCTTTGCTTTCACTCTCAAAATGGGATGCCTTTGTTACACTTCATTACAAGGTGATGATCCCGGGCTCAGTGGAGTACTTAATAACTTTGATCAGAAGATAACTAATTGCTATTGTCATTCTTTCAATGTCAGTACGAGCGGGAATAGGAGAGAGAATTCTCTCTTTTTCAATTTCCATTAGTGCTAAAGAAGTAGAATTACCAAAGTGTTAGGATAAAGTTGAGGTCTGATTAGCTTGGTTAAAAGCTGATCAGACCTTTCCTACATTGGGCGTAAAACAGTTTAAGATGTCAAGCCATGGCTTGGAGGGGAGAATTAAAGGCGTTTTTGCATTACTTCAGAATTTCTTTAGAAATATCCCTATAAGCTCCTAAGATTTTTATAATAATATACTTTCATCGACATTAACGAGGAGGTTAGAACATGATTAGCGATATCGTCTTACAGCTAGTCGATCATTATGGATATCTCTTTTTTTTCTTAGCCTTCTGTCTAGGCCCATTCGGCGTCCCGGTTCCAAATGAAATAACCATACTAACAGGTGGAATTTTGAGTAACAACGGAGCTTTAAACCCGTGGATTGTATATATGTTATTCTCGCTGGCTTATTTACAGCAATTACAATTGCTTATTTTGCGGGCAGAATCTTTGGAGAAAAATTTAAACTAAAGTTTCAAAACAACCGTCACTTTCAGAAAGCAGAGAAATTTTTTGAACAACACGGAGATATCGCAATGTGTCTTGGACATTTCACACCAGTCATTCGGTATATTTTGCCTGTATTCGTTGGTCTAAACGGTACCTCATACAAGAAGTTTGCTTTGATTTCGTATTCCAGCGCGTTTGTTTGGACCGCTACGTTCTTTGCCTTTGGCAAGTTCCTTGGACATTATATATTGAATTTGCTAGATTTGATCGATCCTAAATTGGCCGTGGTTGCTTTAATCATAGCCGTTGGCACCTTTATCACAACCAAGTGGTTCAAGTCGAAATTATCCGACCTTACTGCATAAGCTGGTGGACAAATGAAAAAAATAGATGAAAGGGGGAGAGTTATTTGATTTCAAATCAGTATGCAATGTTCTTGCAACGATTTATTAAAAATCCAAAGCGAGTTGGAAGTGTTTTGCCCAGTTCACGGTTTCTGGCGAGTAAAATGGTTCAATCTGTGTCATGGGATGATGTGAGCACAATTGCAGAATTCGGTTCTGGGACAGGAGCTATCACACGCTTTATCGAACTGCGAGTAAATCGATCTGCTAAGGTGTTATTGTTTGAAATGGACGATAAGATGAGGAGGGTTTTGCAAACAACCTACCCAAACTTCTCATGTCATTCAAACGCTTGTCATTTAACAAAAATAATGAATCAAAAAGGTATTGATTCGTTGGACTGTATTATTAGCGGATTACCCTTTTTTAATTTTAAGAGCGAATTAAGAGAAACTTTACTCCATCAAATTACCGAATCCTTAAAACCAGAGGGCAAATTTATCGCTTTTCAATACTCCCTTCAGATGAAGAAACATTTATCTGAGAAATTCATTATTGATAAAATCGATTTTGTGCCCCTCAATTTTCCTCCTGCTTTTGTTTATACATGCCGTAAGAAGGAGGGGATTTAAGTGAGTTATGACACACTAATTCATTGGATTGCGCAGTTTGGTTATGCTGCTTTATTCTTTGCATTATGGCTCGGAATTGTTGGAATGCCAATACCGGACGAGGTTGTCGTTATGACCGGCGGAGCCGTTAGCAAAGTAGGATTACTCCATTATTTCCCAGCATTTATTATCACTTATTTAGGAGTTATCTCCGGGCTATCTCTTGGTTATATTCTAGGCAGGTTTTTCGGTTCGCCGGTGCTGGATAAACTTCGCCATAAAAAAAATTTGGGGAAGCATATACAAACATCAGAACACCTTCTAAATAAATATGGAAATATTGCATTGAGTTTTAGCTACTTTTTTCCGGTGGTAAGGCATATTGTTCCCTATTTAGTCGGAATTAATAAAATGTCATTTCGCCGTTATATTCTTTATTCCTATACAGCCGGTCTTGTTTGGACGTCTGTCTTTTTTGTAGTTGGCCAATTTGCAGGTGGTCATGTGGAAACAATCGGGACAATGATTTATCACTACGGTATATATGTGGGACTTGCCTTAATCATAGGAATTGTCATATTCATGATTCTTAAAAGTCGGAAAAGGAGCAAAGCATGATGTGTGGAATCAACCTTTAGGAGATTTAGATAATACGGTAGTAGTTCAAATTCTGAATTTACACGAGAAAATAGATGATCTCCCAAGAGAGCCGCGATATATAAAAACCGTTTGGGGAGTTGGGTAGAAAATTGAAACTGATAAACGGCAAAAGAAATGTTTGCTTTGAGATTTTTTTGGCGTTAGTTTTCAGTCTCGTCATTGCATATCTCAGTTTCGCCATTGTAATAACTTGTATCAATTTGTTTGTAAATCGATTACAAGCGGGATATTTTTTTCTAAAGCTAGACCAGCCTTTATTTTCCCCTTTTTTTAAACTGACCCGAAACATGTTTAAATACATTTTTGATTTGCCCGAAGGTTCGCAAGTTCACTTTTGATAGATTTAAAGGAAATACAACAAAGTTATGATTTCACTGTTGCTATATATTCTAGCAGCTCAAACGATTTTCACATAAGGCGAAATGCTGATTTAAAAATATTAATCGTCGTAGTTAGATATACCCCCACCAACTCCCGAATTTCATTTCATCATCAATAATAAGAATCGTTTCTTTGGCATATGAAAGCATCCTTTCTGTGCCTTCAGTTTATGCCGATTTCTCTTAACATAAAAGGAAAGTAAGTTCTTAACCGTTTCTGAGATTTGATTTTTTGAAAAGGAGAGCTGTGTTCCATGAAAAAAGGAACGAAAGAAAAAATGTTGATTCTTACCGGAAATTATGGAGATGGTCACATTCAAGTAGCCCAAGCGATACAAGATGCGATGCAAATTCGATTTCCTCATATGGAACCTGTCATTATTGATTTTATGGAATGGGTCCATCCTTATATGAATCATTTGAGTCGAAATGTTTATCTCCAAGCCGTAAAAACATTCCCTCAAGTTTATGGATATCTATATCAGAAAACGCGGAGACAAAACACCCTATCCTATATTATAAAGACCGTTTTTTCTACAGGAATCGGACGAATGATGAAATTGATTAATGAAATACAGCCTGCTATTGTAGTATGCACCTTCCCTTTGGCGGCAGGCGTGATGTCGAAGTTGAAATCATATGGTTCAATCGATATTCATACTGTTACTATCATTACCGATCACACGGATCATAGTTCATGGATTTATCCATATACAGATCAATATATTGTGGGTTCCAGAAGTGTACGTGATTCTTTAATTCAATTAGGTGTTGAAGAGACTCGGATTGCAGATACGGGAATTCCCATTCGCCCGCAATTTTCTCAGTCCATAGAAAGAGAGAAAACAGCTAAGAAGTATGGTTTAGATCCTCATATGCCTACTGTGCTTGTGATGGGAGGAGGTTGCGGCATGATTGGCGATGGAAGCTCTACTATTCAGAAATTTGATCTATTGTCACAGCCTGTACAATTCATCATTGTTTGTGGGCATAATGAAAAACTTCGAATGAAATTGAATGAGAGTCTGAAAATTTCCAAACATCGCATCTATTTAACAGGTTATATTAACTATGTTCATGAGTTAATGGCTATATCTGATATTATGATTACCAAACCAGGAGGAGTCACGACTTTTGAGGCGATTGCTATGGAACTGCCGATGCTACTTTGTAAACCAATTCCTGGTCAAGAACAGGATAATGCCAAATTTTTAGTTCGTTCTGGGGTAGCCATTCATGCAGAGACATCTGGGGATCTAACCGAGCGCCTATCGGAATTACTAGATGATGCAAAACTTCTTCAACATATGATAGAAAATACTAAACAGTTCCATCCTAAAGAGTCCGCGTTTGCTTCATTAGAAGTTATTTTTGGAACTATTGCAATGAATAATAGATCCAGTGAAATAAAGATATGCTCCTAGAAAAAAGGCAAGCATGGATTTATTACTGTTAAAAAGGAGCAGGATCATGAAGCAGACATTGATAATTCTCATTAGTGCATTACTCGTCTACACGATTATCCCGACCCTTATAATCCGACTATTTGGAATCGGAGTTTATAAAAGGGGAACGGGCGAGCAGCCCATTGCGTTAACTTTTGATGACGGTCCGGACCCAGAATTTACGCCTCTTTTGCTTGATTTATTAAAGAAATATAATATAAAGGGTACCTTTTTTGTCCTTGGTCGCAAAGCAGAGAAATATCCCGATTTAATCCAACGGATGCACAATGAAGGACATCTTGTCGGAATCCACAATTATGTACATTGGTCAAATGCTTTAATGAGTCCTAAGAGGGTTCGCGAGCAGGTAAACAAAACGGCCAATGTCATTAATCGTATTATTGGAGAGAAAGCCTTCTATTATCGGCCCCCGTGGGGAGTCATTAACCTATTTGATTTTTTTCTGATGAAGCAATTTCGCATGATTCTTTGGTCTGTTATTGTAGGTGACTGGAAGAGCTCTGGCGGCAAGCAAAAAGTTAAGCAAAGGCTGCTGTCCAAGCTAAAGGGTGGAGCTGTTATCGTTCTTCATGATAGCGGGCAAACGTTTGGAGCAGACAGGGATGCACCTGCATACATGTTGGAGGCATTAAATGAATTTATCATTGAAGCATTATATACGGGATATTGTTTTCAGAGAGTAGATGAGAAAAGAGCTGCATAATGAACAGGCTAAATATATGAGCATTAATTATGGTACGGCCGTGATAAGCGCGGCTTTTTTGTTTTACATAAACACATTATCTGTCAGCACTCTCGAAGATTATACTTAAAAAACAGAGTAAGTTTAATTTGGATACTAAAAATCAAAACTTAAGCCCGGGACAAAGTATTGTTCGGGGCTTAAGTTTTTTAACTTATACATCAAGGTTGCCGGAGTGGCCTTCTTCTGATCCAATGGAACTGGTCAGAACTCCTTCGAAAGGCAAAGTAAGAGTAAATTTAAATATGTTATTTATATGAATGAGCGTTAAGGTTCCTCCATGCAACTCAATAATGTTTTTAGCAATAGAAAGGCCCAGACCTGCTCCCGTTTGAATGCCTTCACTACTTCTTGAATGGTCTACTTTATAAAAACGATTGAAGAGTTTATTTTCTTGCTCTTGTGTGAGGGGATTCCCTTTATTTTCGATCTCAATACTAATTTGCTTATTATCCAACTTCATTAAAATACGAACGGTTCCTGGCTTTACAGAGTACTTAAGGGCATTCATGAGTAGATTATCGATTGCTCTGGCAATTTTTTTACTGTCAATAACGGTTATAATAGGAGAGTTACCTAAGTCTTTAATAATATGGATACCGTTCTCTTGAGCGATCGGTTCAAATTCAAAAATTAATTGATCTAGAAGCTGGAATACATCGATCTTATTTAGGTCCAGACGGGTATCGACCGAAGTAAGTCGGGTATATTCAAACAAATCATCGAGCAATTTTTTTAAATGAATAGCTTTGTTATAAGTGTTTTGAACAAACCGCGTATATTCATCTTTATTCTGAAATGAATTTGTTCTTAAAAGTTCTATATAGCCAATAATACTTGTAAGTGGCGTACGCAAGTCGTGTGATATGCCTGTTATCATCTCCAACTTGGAGTTTTCTAGTTTACGTTCCTTTTCGATCTGCTGTTGCAGACGTTCCGCCATCAAGTTGATATTAAACGCAACCCTCCCGAGTTCATCTTTTCGCATGACAGGTACTCGATAGTTTAAATTACCCTCGGATATAATTTGAAGCCCCTGCTCTAACGAAATTAAGTCTCTTACGATTCTTCGAGTCAAAGCGAGGAAAGTAATAATAAAGAAAACCATAAACAAGGGGGGAAAATATACGGAATGAAATTGAGGAGCCACTCGGATTTCATGCCATAGCCAATCTCCAGTAAAAGTAAAAATGAACATGTTATTTATGGTTGTGGCGATAATAAGACTTAGCATCATTCTGATTAAAATATTGACCTGAATCATCCTTTTTTTTCGTTTTGGCTTTTGCACATTTTCAGTCAATTTTATAACCAACTCCCCAAACCGTTTTAATATACTGAGGATCTCTGGGGGATTTCTCTAATTTCTCTCGTAAATTACGAATATGGACCATCACGGTATTATCGGAATACCCAATAGGATCTTTCCACACACTTTCGTAAATCTTATCAAAGCTAAATACCTGCCCAGGGTGGCTTGCAAGCAACTCTAGAATTGAAAACTCAAGAGGGGTCAGTGAAATGTTATTTTCTTTCAATGTAACGGAATATTTAGTTTTATCGATAACAAGATCTTTGAAGAATATAAGAGAATTAAATTCTTCTTTTCCTATTAATGATTGTCGCTGCAAATGAGCTTTTACTCGAGCGAGTAATTCTAACGGATTAAAGGGTTTTATCATGTAATCGTCCGCACCGGGAGTAAGACCCACAATTTTATCAATATCTTCTTCCTTGGCCGATAGCAGGATAATGGGGGTGTTCGATATTTCCCTTATTTTAATGCAAGCATTAATGCCATCCATATGTGGCAGCATAATATCTAAGATGACAAGTTCGAAAGAGATTGATCTTATTAAATCTAACGCTTCCAGACCATTTGCAGCTTCTATGACAAAGTATCCTTCATTGCGCAAATAAACGTGAATGACATCTCGAATCTCTGTACCGTCACCTACAACAAGTATTGTATCCATTACATGATGCCCCTTTCCTACTTTTTATGATTACGGCTACTAAAATTCTATAATTAAGACAAATCCAATGATTGCTATGAAAAGTTTATTAATACCGATTATTGCCTCCCCTTTTGCGACAGGTATATACAAAAGCTGGAGGGAAATTGAAAGGTACGAACTCGATTTTTTCGATGATTAAATCTTCGGCAAATTTTTTTTTCATTTGAAGTGAGTACTGATAAGCGACAAAAATTCCTTCTGGTTTTAGTGCCTTAATAATCTGATTAAGTAAGGTTTCTCGCATTTCACTCGTAAAATTAAAAAATGGCAATCCGCTAATAATACAATCAAGCTGGCCGATGTCATCTTGATTCAATTTTTTGATTAATTGGCAAGCGTTTGAATGACACGCGAAATTCGGGTATTTTGTCTTCAAAGTAGCTCTCATTTTCTTATCCCTTTCGAACAATAGCACTTTTGTTGATCCGGTTAAATGTGGCTTCATGAAACGTGTAATAGCACCTGTACCTGACCCGAGTTCTGCGACTGCCTTTACCTCATTCCATGGTATAGACTCAACGATTTTAGCTGCTAGAAATCGGGAGCTAGGTATAACACTTCCTACTCGTTGTGGATTTGTGAGAAATCCTTGCAAAAAAAGTAGACATTCACTGATATTCAACTGTTTTTCCCCCATTATTTAATTTCTCCCTTTTGGGTACCCAACAAATAAAGGGATGATATACCGAACAACTGGAAGGAATAATCCAAAATATATTGCCATATCTCCTCGTTTTGTTATTTATATCAATATAAAAATAGTAACGAAAAAATCTAAGGATTTTACGAGGATATATCTAAAGAAAATCTGAAGATATGTACACTATTCAGACTCGAAGTCTGCAAGAAGTGCATGAAAATCAGAAAGCTGATCTGATTGAAGAACCCAAAAAGCCTTGCCAACAAAAAAGTTGGCGAGGCTTTTTATTACGTAAATTGTTGATAAGATTCCCTATAAATAAGATGCGAGAGGGAATACCCCTTACCAACTAATGTTAAGAAATTCTTTAGAAAAATCCTCTAAAGTTCTTCAGAGTTTATCATTATGATGGGTTCATTGCTATAGATAAACCTAATCAGGAGATGATAACGTGACTCACCCTACAAAACAATCCTTCCTTTCAACTTGGCTGTCTCTTCTATGGCTTACAGTGGTTCCGTTATTGTATATTTTCTACGGTATACTTAACCATCCTACCGAACACGTCTATAGCCTCGTAACGGATCTAGATCGCCTAACGCCATTCGTTCCGTCCTTTATTATTCCTTATGTTCTTTGGTACCCGTTCATTGCAGCCGTACTGATCGGACTTGCGTTCAAGGACAGAACAGCTTATTACCGGACGCTACTTTCGCTCTGTGGAGGGCTGATCCTTTCTTATATCGTCTATGCCCTTTTCCAAACGGCTGTTCACCGTCCAGACAATCTAGCCCAGACAGGCGTCATCAACCGTTTGGTCTGGTTGGTGTACAGCCATGACCAGCCGTTTAACTGTTTCCCGAGCATTCATGTGCTAACCAGCTACCTGATGCTTCGTGGAGCAAGGGTATTCGGAAGAACGATTCGCTGGGCAGTCACCGCGATGTCTATTGTCATTATAGCGTCCACTTTGCTGGTCAAGCAGCATGTACTAGCGGATGTCGTTGGCGGTATTCTAGCCGGAGAGCTGTTGTACCGATCTGCGGGCATAGCCTTATCATACCTACGGGGACATAGAAATCGCCTGACTCTGAAAGGAGGCGAGCGTCATGTTTCTGCTGAGTAAAGAGAGACGCTCATTCATATCTCATTTTATGAGAAAACCCTGACATATGATTACATTGCTAGATCGTTTCATCCCGAAATACTTTTAGCCAAAGCAGAAAGCAATCTGCACGTGTCTATGATTCATTTGTAGTTGCTCAAAAGAGAACAATAGATAATTCATATAAGAATGTGTTTGTACAATTATTTAAAAATAGAAAGAGGGGGTTCTATGAAAAAACGTATGTTCATTTTATTGCTGTTGGCCTTATCAACCAGTTCTTTTTCAGGGTCCTTTGTTCAAGCAGAGGGGCAGCAATTGGCTTCCAATGCAAGTGTGCAACTAACATTGAGTCAAGCCCAGCAATGGGCACGATCCAATAGCTTTAGCTTGAAGGAGGCCCAGCAAACGATAGATCGCAATCGGATTAACTTGAAAAATGCAGGTAAGAATCTGGACTTCATTCCCGCAGGTACAGGTAATGGAGAAGAGGATGCGGCCAGTAGTTCAGCATGGAAGGGGTATGCCTCATCGACGGTTTCTTATCTGGAATCCAAGAAGCAAATCGAGCTTGCCCAAGATCAGACAGACTACACTACAATGAAGAACTATTATGAGGTACTTCTGGCTGATAACAAGGTGAAGAGCAGTGAGGATGCACTTTCGCTTGCATTATTGGAGGAAAAAGCTGCTGAGGCAAAAGCCAACCGTGGGAAAATTTCTCCAAGCGATCAAAGCAGCATTATTCAGACTCGTATAGAAGCACAAAAAAATATAGAGATTGCAAAAGCTGCGTTGCAAAAAGCGATGGATTCACTAAATACCCAAATGGGGCAACTGCAAGGTACGGTCTATGAACTGGTGGATCGACCTGTTTACCGAAAAATGGATAGCACGAATTTGGATACGCTTGTGACACGTGCCATTTCGGCGAGTCCTTCGGTATGGAGACAGGAGGAGGCTGTCAAGCTGGCAAAGATGGAAGTTAAATATTACACGTGGAACTCAGGGAATGATGATTATGAAATTAAACAGATTGATGTAGATTCAGCACAAGGCGGACTGGAAAATACCAAAGACCAATTGGCAGAAACATTGAAGAGTATGTACTTTAATTTACAGCAAAATGATGAGCAATACGAACAACTGCAAAGTAATCTGCAGAACGCTAATAAAGTATTAAACATTTCTCGTAAAAAAAAGGAACGGGGATTTGCCACAGGTACGGAGGTCGCTACTAATCAGTTAAAAGTGAAGCAAATAGAACGGAATATGGATGAATTGATTGTTCAAATGACACAGTTACAACATGCTTTAAACAAACCGTGGAGTGTATAGGATTTAAAAAAATATATTTAAGGGGATATGACATTGCCGGAAACAGTAAAAAAAGATGCATTGCAAATATTAAGAAAAAAAAGAAGATTAAAAGTGATCATAGGTATTCTGGCCTTGATCATTATAGTGGGAATCGGTGGTACTGTTTATATGAATAGGGGGCAGGAAAAGCCCGTGGAGGGTCCTGCGAATCAGATTGTTCAGGTGAAAAAAACCAATATAACCGAATCGCTTGCCGTGACTGGGACCGTTCAGGCTTCCAAGGAAGTGAATATTAATTTTACAAATGTCGAGGGTGCCAAGCTCATTGCGGTCAATGTCAAAGCAGGAGATAGTGTTAAGGCGGGCCAGGTTTTAGCTCGTTTAGATGATTCAGATGCCAAATTACAAATTAAAGATGCCCAGTCCAATGTTGCGATTGCAAGGGCCAAGCTAGAGGAAGCCAAGCGTGGACCAAAGCAAAGTGATATTGAGCTCCAGAAGGCAAATGTCCTAAAGACACAGATGGCGATTAAAACAGCCAAGGACGAGACGGAGTTAGAGGAAGCCGCTGCACAAAAAGAGGTTGCCAAGGTGACCTTGGATAAAGCCCAGAAGGATTATGATGACCAGACTTATCTAGTTCAGAATGATGCGGCCGCAGAAAGTGACCTGGCGACGGCCAAGCAAAGCTTGGATAAGGCAAAATTGGATATGAGTAATGCCGAGCTTCAATACAAGAAGGCACAGATCAGACAAAACCAGGCTATTGAAGATGCTGAAATGGGCTATAAAACCGCTTTGATTCAATTAAAGGCAGCACAGTCCCCGCCTGAAGCTTCCAACATTCAATCTGCACAGGCTTCTTTACAGCAGGCTGAAACGGCATTAGAGCAGAAGAAAAGTGTCCTGAGCAAATTACAGGTTACAGCGCCGTGGGACGGGATCATTTTGAAGGTCAACGGCGATGTGGGTACCAGTCCTACTACACCTTTTATCATAATGAATAACTCCAACACAGGGGTCATGAAGGTTAGTGCCAAGGTTAACGAAAGTGATATCGCCAAATTGAAGACTGGACTTCAGGCTACAATGCATACAAATTCATTCCCGGACAAGCAATTCAAAGGAGAAGTTCTCTTTGTTTCTCCAGAGCCAGTTGTGGAATCCAATGTGACTACATACAAAGTTGAATTGTCTTTAGATAGTCAAAAAATAAAGCTGCAACCAGGGATGAACATGGATGTATCCCTTCTGTTAGCTGAACACAAAGATGCGCTGTCTGTGCCATTGTTTGCACTGAGATCTGAAGGTGGTGTAGATGGAGTATATGTGGCGAAGAACGCGGCAAATCCTGCTGATTATGGGTTTAGACCGGTGAAACTAGGTGTCTATACGGCGGATCAGGCCGAAATCAAGTCTGGTGTCAAGGAAGGAGAAACTATTGTTATTCCTCCTCAGAACAGCAGTGCTGATCCGAATGGCAGTGGAGGGGGGCAGGCACAATGAGCGAAACTCAATCCAATAAAACGGTGATCGAAATTAAAGAACTGAAAAAAATGTATGAAGTAGGCGGTCAGGAGATTCAGGCTCTACGTAGTGTGAACTTATCTATTAACGAAGGTGAGTTTGTTGCTATCATGGGACCCTCTGGTTCAGGCAAGTCTACCATGATGAATGTCATTGGTTGCCTGGATCATCCGGATACCGGAAAATACTACCTGGATGGGTATTCCATATTGGATGCTCGTGAGAACGAACTTTCGGAGATTAGAAATCAGAAACTAGGTTTTGTGTTTCAAAAATTTTATTTACTTCCCCGAACTACAGCATTAGCCAATGTAGAGCTACCTATGATGTATGCAGGTATACCTGCCAAGGAACGCCGGGAACGAGCCGTGGAGGCGCTACGAAGCGTTGGCCTTGCCGAACGGATGTATAACAAGCCTAACGAGCTTTCTGGTGGTCAGCAGCAGCGTGTCTCCATTGCACGTGCATTGGTAAATAATCCTGTTATTCTGCTGGCAGATGAACCTACGGGCGCACTGGATACGAAAACGAGTATTGAGATTATGGAACTGTTTCAAGGGTTGAATGAGCTGGGAAAAACTATAGTTCTGGTTACTCATGAGCTGGAAATCGCTGAATATGCCAAACGCTTGATTAGTTTTCGGGATGGTAATATTGAGCGGGATGAGCAAATTACGAATAGACGAATTTCATCAAGGATGGTAAGCCTATGAATGTGATGGAAACGATCCGTGTATCCATGAATAGCTTAACCACTAACAAGATGCGTTCATTTTTAACGATACTCGGTATTATTATTGGGGTGGCAGCGGTTATTGCCATTATGGCAATCGGAAACGGTTCTAAAGCCAGTATTAAGGAGGAAATAAATAGTCTAGGGAATAACGTGATTATGGTTGCTCCAGCCATGCCAATGACCGAGGAAGAAGTCAATGGGGACAACTTGCCCTCCTTTACGTGGGCTGATATCAAGGCAATGGAACAAAAGAGTTCGATTGCGGCATTAATGCCCAGTATTTCGAGTAATTCAAAAGTTGTATGGGGTCGATATAACTATAATGCAACTATTATAGGAACATCCGCTTCATTTTATAAAGTTAAAAAGCTTTCCTTTGCTGAAGGCAGGACATTTACCAACGATGAGTTGGATAAACGTATGAATGTTGCTATTCTGGAAAGCCAAGCGGTTGTACGTCTTTTTGGTGGGGATACCAAAAACGTGGTGGGACGAACGTTTCAAATTAAACAGATCCCCTTCAAAGTGATCGGAGTATTGAATTCTCAGCCCGTTACGAATTTAAGCCGCAGTACGAATGATCAAATTTACATCCCTGCTACAACCATGATGAACCGTCTGGGTGAGAGAAATATCACCAGCCTGGATGTCTCCGCCAAGTCACCAGCTCTGATGGATCAAGCTCGTTCAGATATATTGGGGAGCTTGCGTGTGACGCATCAGCTAAAACCCTCAGAACCGGATCAATTTCAAACTATGAGTCTGTCCGAAGCAGCAGGTGCAGCTTTGGGTGTAGATAATATCATGAGCAAATTGCTGGGAGGTGTAGCCGCAATATCGCTCGTGGTAGGGGGAATAGGAATTATGAATATTATGATGGTCTCCGTTATAGAGCGTACAAGAGAAATCGGTATTCGGAAAGCGATTGGTGCCAAGCCTAGAGATATTATGATTCAATTCCTGTCCGAAGCAGTCATTTTCGGTCTAATGGGAGGTATACTTGGGGTTGCTGCTGGCATAGGAGCGTCTAAAATAATTGAAGCAACAACTCGTATGACCATTGAATTCACGGTCTCGCCGATCATATATTCGTTTCTCAGCTCTGCAGGTATAGGTATCTTGTTTGGGGTATACCCAGCTTATAAAGCAGCGAGATTGAAGCCGATAGATGCATTGAGATACGAATAATTTTATTGAAAAGTGTTCATGAAACGTAAATAGTAGTGATGAGAGTTCAGTATTTGTTGAAAAGCAATCGAAACAGGAAGGAAAAGTAATGATATGGATATTAAAGAATTGGAGGATCTATATTTATCTTATAAATCAGAACTCTTTGGATACCTTTTTAGAATATTGCATAACAAACAGGATGCCGAAGATTTGTTGCATGAATGCTTTATTCGGTTTATAAGAGCTTCCCTTGACTTGCCAAAAGATCGTATCAAATTTTATTTTTTGAGAATTGCCAAAAATCTTGCTATAGATGTATTAAGAAAACGAAAAAAGATGGCAGGATACTTTACACATAGGGAACTTATTTATTGTCACTGTGATACCATCGATTTTGAAATTCAAGAGGAAGTCGAGCGAATTCTTTTGATGATAAGTAATGACGAGCAAAGGACTGTACTCGAATTGCGCCTAGTCCAAGGATACTCCATAAAAGAAACAGCAAAAATTTTAAAAAAGAGCGAAGCTGCCGTGAAGTCGTCGCTGTACAGAGCTTCTAAACATATTAAATTAAGATATATTTCATGAACTGATTGGGAAGAACCTAATAAGCAGTAGGACTGACAGTATTCTTTTTGCTGAAAGAGCTTTTTTTCAAGCTCTGATCCTTAAATTTCTTTTTATTGATCCAACAAATACCTCTAGTTTATCTGTTATCTAGGGCGTGTATTCAAACTACAAAACAAAGTTAAATCGTGGTAAATTAAGAAGTATGAAGAGACGATACGAAATCCAAGATGATCAGTGGAAAAAGATTAAAGACGTGCTGCCACCGGAACGAAAAAAACAAGGAGGTCGACCTGGAACAGACAATCGGGTGATGCTCAACGCGATGTTGTGGGTCGCCCGGACAGGAGCGCCATGGCGCGATATGCCAGAGTATTATCCTTCTTGGTCCTCAGTGTACACCCGGTTCCGCCGCTGGCAAATCGCTGGCATTTGGGATCGAGTTTTAGAGCATGTTTCGATTGAACCTGACTTCGAAAGTGTAATGATTGATGCGACTATTGTTCGTGTTCATCAGCATGGAGCCGGGGCAAAAGGGGGCAGTATCTCCAGGCCATAGGAAGATCCCGAGGCGGACTGACCACTAAAATTCACGCTATTGTGGATGCTTTAGGCAACCCGTTGCGCTTAGAGTTGACGGCCGGACAACGTCACTACTCGGTCATGGGCTATGAAATGCTGAAGTCGATGGATTTAACCCAAAAGCAAGTTCTGGCCGATCGGGCATATGACACGAACCGGATTCTCCAACTCCTAGAAGAGCAAGAGGCGACTCCAGTGATTCCCAGCAAGAAAAACCGTCGAGTACAGCGAAAATGGGACAAAGCAATCTACAAAGAACGGCATTTAGTGGAGTGCTTTTTCAACAAAACCAAACACTACCGTCGCCTAGCGACTCGCTTTGATAAATTGACATGCACCTTCAAGGCTTTTTTGACGTTGGCCTCGATTATGATCTGGCTTGCTTAGGTTTGAATACACGCCCTAATACAATAAACCAAATTTTTTATGTCTAGAAGAGTGAAGGCAGAATAGTTAAGTCAAAACATTAAAAAGGTGGTCAAGTGACCACCTTAGTCTTCCCAATATCTAACCGTGAAAAATAACAAAGATAACAAAGTTAACTTGGCTACTGCAGATCCAGGAGAGCAAAGAACGTTTCGGGAGAAAACCGCATTGACATTAAAAAAAGATCATGGATGTATAAATCGATTACTTACTCGTTGAGATAACCTAATCGTTCCACCGTTGGCATGCAATACGGACTTTCAGTTCCGACCAGGGCCAGAGATTCTCTCCTTGGTTATTGCTTTCATTCTACTGCCCTCATTTTTTCAGTCCACGTAACTGTAGCCTATCCAAAGAATTTATTCTGAAGGTTAAAGAAGCTCTACTTGTTCTGGACGACGAGATACCAGTCGGACAAGATCCAGCGTAAGCATTGGAAGTGTCATACCTGCCGGATAAGCTAAATATCTTGCTTGCCATTCAGGTGAGAATTTTTCCTTGTAACGGCGCAATCCCTCAAATCCATACCAGTGCCCACCATATCGGAACACCAGCCGAGCTAATTTTTCTTCACGATGCGCATTCTGATTTTCACCCACACTGGAGAGCGGAGACATACCCAAATTGAAATAAGAATAACCTTGTTCTTTTGCCCATTCAATTATACGTACAAATAACACATCCATCGTTCCATTCGGTGTATCATTCAAATGGCGCATCAGATCAATTGAGATCACTTTATTTTGGTCATAAGCTGGAGCTAATGTTGCAAAAGCCAAAATGTGACCCTCAGCATTACGAAGCAAGGTTAAGGGAGAGCGTTGAATATACGCTTCGTTGAACCAACCTAAAGAATAAGCTTTTTCTTTACGATCGCCTAGCCACTCATTCGAAATCTGACGTAATTCAGACAGTAATTCTGAATGATAGGGTGGGGCAAGCACTTCAAATATTTGACCTTCACGATCTGATTTATTTTTAGCAGTTCGCAAGTTCTGCTTACTTTTCCCACTTAATGTGAATGTAGTTAGAGGAACCAAAGCTTCTTCGCCTAGTTTGAAGAATTTGTAACCATTCTCATGATAGATCGATAGATATTCAGGTGTTGCTTGATAAAAAACAACGGTTAATGCATACTGATCCGCATACCTCTGAAATTCTTGAATCGCAGCAGAGACAAGATTTTTATTACCAACTGGGTCGCCAAGTACAATTAATTTGTGACGCATTCGAGAATAGGGAATTAAAATTTGATCATTTTGCGCCCAATAAAAATTTTTGTCTCCTAGATAGAGAAGATGAGTCAAAAGATTACCGTCTTCTTTGGCAATAAATTGAGTTAATTTCTCTATACCCGCCTCATCTGGACGTATTCCTGTGTAGCGATGCGGGCGTAATGTGAATATAGATGCCATTAAAATTAAAGCACCGATTAATCCAACAAGAGCCGTCACTGCATATTCATGCGGGTTCAAAAACCATTGTTGAGCACGCATTGGTAGATGTCGCAAAATAGCTGGATGAATATGTGTACCAATAACGTAATACGATAACGATGAGATAAAAGCAAGGAACGCCCAAATCCAGATACTACGTAAAGAAATACTAGCACTTTCACTGTTAAATCGAGCCCGAGATATCCATAGCACCAATGCAACAATAAGTAAAATAATAGCTTCCTCGTAATCGAACCCTTTGGCAAATGTGAAGATAGCACCTGCTAACAACAATGCTCCCGTCCATATGTAAGCGCGACGAGTACGCATTGAAATACCACGTGATACGACAATAAGCATAATACCGATAGTCACAGATAACTGTTCTGAAAAACGCATAATAGGTAAAGATAACACATGTTCCATAAAACGTAGGCGAGCAATTAGGCCTGGGGTAGCCGCAGAAAGTAGTAATATGATACCACTGGTGAATACTAACTTTCCAAGCGCCCATGCTCCTAGATCACTAAGTAGACCGAAATGAGAAGGCCAGCCCCAGAATTTGACCCATGTGTTACGTGAAGCGTCCAGACTAGTTGTAATCATTTCACGCATTTGTTTACTGTTCGGACTCATCTCAAACGTAGCTAGCACAAGACCGATCAACCAAGGAACTACAAAGTAAAAAATGCGGAACAATAACAAAATCGTTAGTGCACGTGATGGATCAACACCTAATGTCTGAAGTCCAAGCAACACGATCAGATCAAATGCTCCAATACCACCTGGCGCCATACTAATAATCCCTGCAATTGCTGCTACAATATACACACCGAATACCGGGGCAAACGGTAAATGATTCAGATCATAAAAAGTGAATAACCAAAATAATGCCCCTGCACAAGCCCACTCTAGAACAGAGGAACCTAGAGAAGCGATGACTACTTTCCAAGGTAACTTGCCATCGCCCTTATGAAACCATTTGGCGAACAGGGAAGATCGTTGCATTAATAGGAAGAACGGTAAGTACAATGAAACTCCCCATACACCGATACGAAGCCAAGGAAGTTGTTCAAAAATAGGTTCTACAGGAAAAACACCGACCAGTACAAGACAGCCAAGTAAAGATAGACCGACTAATACGATAGGCGATAAAAAGAGTGCAGCAGCTCCCATTGTTTTCATAGGAACGCCACTTCTCTTATACAGTAATGTACGTAGTCCTAGACCGGTAAGACCAGCGAACCCAATCATATTATTAAATGTATTGGCTATCCATGCATATCGATAAGTCGTTTTCCAATTGATATCAAGCTTAAATTGTTTTCGTATTAAATAATCATAAGTACTCATTACAGATACCGCTATAAAAGAAGCAATGATCAATTGAATAACGACATGAACGGGCATCATGCGTAATTCATGAATAATTTTAGCTAAGTTAATATTCTGAATTTCGTGTCTTCCATATACATAGATAATGACTAAAACAGCTACAGGAATCAGTATCCTAATAATTTTAGCACGGTACAAAGCCATAAATAGCTGTAAAATTTTAAGCTTTCGAAGCAATTCTCTCATTGTGTCGTCGACTCCACCTTCGGACAAAATAATATCGATATTTTTAATACAAGACGGATTGTCAAACCAAATGCGACAGGACTTCTGTGAAAGATTCGTGAGCGGTCCTCCAATCCAGACATTTTCGGGGTCGGTGGTTAATTAGATCCAGTAAATGAAGGAGATCTTCATCCGTGACCCAAGCCATCAGTACTCTTGGGGAGGAACCCAGCAGTAAACCGTTAGCATTTTCATTCAAACCGCGTTGCTAGGACAAATAGCGTCAGCAAAATAAACTAGCAGGTTAAGTATAGCTTCCATATCCGCCTAGCAAGCAAACTACTTGGTTCAGTTAGCAGTGGCTGTGAATAAGCTGCCTGCGGGGTACTGTGTGATGATTACACCTAGCGCAATCTCTATGAACAACTCCGTACGATCGGCATTGTTGATGGGAGTATGCAAGCGGGTTTATGTTCAATTATTGTGGCTACGTACGCTTCATCCTTACCGTGGGCCAGATACGAGGATATTAGATGTAGTTTCATATGGGATTGTATTCTAAAAGAACTCAGAGAGAGGGCGAAATAAGAATAGATAGGCATAGTGTTAATTAGATTTATTAAGTTATTACTGACCATTTTGAACTTCTCTCTTTTTCTTTCAGAAAGCATAATAAAAAAAACTAAGGAATTAATGAGTATATTTCTAAAGAAAATCTAAAGAATTTGTATAACTAAGTAATAACTTGAAATGGAGATTCTTTCGCTAAGACTCTCCACCGTTAAAGTTGAACAGGGCTTCCTACGCAAGTGCTCCAGTTGCAAGCTCCATGATTAAGCTTCAGCGCCCCCCATCTCGGTTAAAAGACGGAATTCAGTGTGAAAGCTCTAACTACGCATGAAGAGTTGAATATATTCTTGACTGAATCGTATTCAATTTATTAATACTCGAATATTTTATTGTTTTTTGAATATAAAAAATCTTATTGCCAATAAATATAGTTATAAGCTAAAGGGAAGAACGATGATGCCCCTAAAATCAGATTCTTTGAAAATATATGATTTTGCTTCAGTGACACCTTTGGTTATCCATTATCAGCATGCGCATTCAATATACCCAACTGACTGGAAGTTTCTTTACCTAGATACGGATCCCGAAGAACTTGAAGAGTGCAGAATTGTTGTAAGAGAGTCATTACTTTGATGCGAAAATCGATACCTTGACGGAGACGATGCTGGAGCAGTCAAGTAAATAAGTTTACTAAGGAAACCGCAGAATGAATGACAGGAATGTCATACCTTGCGGTTTCTTTTATAAGATTCGCTTCTGCTGCCAGAAGTAGAGTATAGTAGGAGTAGTTGAAAATATATTCCAGGAGGCTACAGCCATGTCACAGGAGATCTGGATTAATCTGCCGGTCAAAGATGTTGAGAGGTCAACTGCCTTTTTCAATGAGATTGGATTACATGCGGCTAGCGTTGGTAACGAGAGAGCCAAGCTTGCTATAGGCCAAACAACGATTCTGCTGTTCCCGGATGCGGCGTTTGAGAAATTTACAGGTTCAAAAATCGCAGATACTTCCCATACCGCAGAAGTAATATTTTCCATTGGCGCTGAAAGCAGAGAAGAAGTAGATGCCTTTATTCAAAAAGTAGAGTTTGCCGGAGGAAACATCTTTGGCAAACCGAGTGAAATTGACGGCTGGATGTACGGCGCAGGATTTGCCGACCTGGACGGTCACCGCTGGAACCTGCTGTACATGGATGAGAGCAAAATGCCGAAACGCTAATATGAAAACACCGGTCACCTGCTTAAGGTCACCGGTGTTTTTTACACCCCCTATAATCTCATATCCGTAATTCAAATCAAAATCGTTGCTTAGAAGGAAAAATTCGTGGGTTAAATTTATACAAATCACCTGGGCTATCCCTAAGCTAAGGGATATATTAGATATTTTCAATCCTTTTGAAAATCTCGTTCGCTCAAGAGTAGAACTTGTGCATGGATTGACCCATTTGCTTAATAATGCGGGATTAGACCCTAATAATTTAAGTGCTTTTTCTTTAAGAACAGAAGTTATAAAAATCACGGCCAACTTTAACAGCTGGCCTGCGGAAGTAATAGATTTGTATCTAACAACTTCAAAAAACGTTCTAGAAGGTATGAAGGAGATTATTCAGTCTTTTGCTGACCCGAACACACAGCTGAAAAAATTGTTAAAGAAACGTGTGTGAAATACAATGCAAATGGAGGAAACAACTATAATGATTGTATTACAGTTTTGCCTATCATTATTATGGCAATAGCATTATACATTCATGAAGGACATCCTCAATTATCATATGCTTTAGGTACTTTTGGTCTAACGCTTGTACCCGTTGTATGCAGTAGAACATATCCGGATGACCGGCCAGAACCCGTTAATACTTGATGGTTGTTGGTCATTAAATATACGGAGGAATGTACGCACATAGAAGCTGTCGTTGGTGCATCTTGGTTCACTCCCATCCGTTAAAAATTTAGTCCAGAGCAATATCCTGACTCTCTCTCTTGGATATACTTTTTAATTGGAAGCAACCTTAGCACGGTGCAATACCGAACTGAGGTTGCTTCAGTTAACTAAGACATACTGCCGTTTACTTCAGATAGGTTCCCGTTTCTCCAATTCCACCGCTGCCATTCAATACATATACCCTTGCGTTTCCTTTGCCGGAGCATGTCAGGGTGATCTTGCCATCAGTAACGGTTTTGGAATTACCAGTCACCGCATCCACATAGGTTCCGTTCGGAATTCCGGTAAATGTGGCGTTTCCTGAAATCGTGACCAATGCAAAGCTGTCAATGCCTTTGGCGCTGTCGGTATATCTTCTCTTAAACGCCAGATTGCCCGTTACATTCTCTGTGGAATACTGTCCTTTTTGCAAGGCGGGAACAGCTCTTCTGATTAAATTAAGCTGTCTGATATGTTTGGCCAGAGGATGGTTGAGCGATTCCGCAAGCGTGCCGGTAGCATTTGTGTATTTGCCGTAATCTTGTACTGTAACATTGCCTTCCATGTGATCGCCGAAATATGCCCGTCCCGTTTTGCTTAGCGGTGCGTTTGGACCCGGATCAATGACAGCCCCCTTTTGGAATTCGATTTCGGAACCATAGAAGATAGCGGGTATTCCGCGGAAGGTGAACATCAGATCGAGATTCTCGGCCCAAGTGTCCTGTGTGCCCGCAAATCTTTGATTTTCCGGAGCCTGGTCGGGCGCATAGTCATGCGAGTCGATATAGGTTACATTCCAGGTAGCATCATTATAGTATTGATCGCCACTTCTCATATTGAATGCTTCCTGCGCGGTCTTGAATGCCCAATGCATCGGAAAATCAATCACATCCATGCCCGATTTCATTGAATAGTCAGGCGTATGATAGGTATTTCCGTTTAAGAGAGCATTGTTCGAGGTTGGCTGTCCTGCTGTAGTAGAGTTGTCCGCCCACTCTTGTTCAACCGACACTTTATTGGAGGCGTAATCATTCTTTCCATCGCCCGGATACGATTTCGAGCTTTTCCAAGTATAGAATGGCGTCGAGATCGCCGGAATTCCACTGTTCCAGACATCTCTGTAACGGGTGGCTACTTCTCCAAAAATATAGAAATCCGAGCCGCCTCTTGTCTTCCAGGCAGGAATATAGTATTTATTGAAAATATACCGGCTCACATGCTTCACCGTATCGACACGGAAAGCGTCAACACCCATGTCTATATAGTGATTGTAGGTATCAATTAAATATTCGTTAACTGCAGGGTTTTCCGTGTTCAAATCCACGCAATCTCCCGCTATCTGACCAGTTTGAACAGTATAGGATTCCCAGGAGAGGCTTTTCTCTGTATGGTAAATGTTATTGTTCGTTTCCGCGTTCTTCATTAAAGCGAGCCTTGCCTGATACTGCTGATCGGGTGTCATAGTATCATAGTTTGACGGCAGCTTATCCGTAGTTTTCACCAAGTTGTTAGCCGTATCCGGTTTAGCCGGATCTTTCTTGAACATGGGGTACAGATTCTCTTCACCGAAATTACCGGTATGATTGACAACGATGTCTTGAATAACCTTCAGCCCTTTGGCATGGGCCGCATTGATCAAATCCTGGTAAGAAGCTCCCGCCGATTCATATCTTGGGTCTACTTTGGCGAAATTTATTGCATGGTAACCATGATAATCATAACCGCTGGCATTCTGCACAACAGGTGTAATCCAGACGGCGCTGAATCCGAGGGCTTTGATATAATCGAGCTTTTGAATCAGCCCCTTAAAGTCCCCTCTCCAAGCCGGGTCCGAATCCGGATTACGCGCCTTGGCATCATCCCATGCGTGCATGTTGTTGCTCGGATCACCGTCATAGAACCGGGAAGTAATCACGAAGTAAATAGTATCTTCCCGAAAATCACCTTTATTTCCAATATTATAAACAAAGCTTTGTTTGGTTTGATTGCCAGCGCCGTCTATAACGAGAAATTTTAATGTCGTGGTCTTGGAAATAAGGATGGACGGTCCGGTCAATCCGGCCATAGCGTTGCCGAGGATATATACTTTCGAGCTTATGGTTGGTTCCGTACCATCGTCCGTGTAGTATGCCTTGGTCGTTGCCGCCTTGTTATCATTTAGGTTGAAGGATACAGTCACCGAGGAATCGGAATGTCTGGTAGGCAAATTCGCTGTGATTGTCGGAGCTTGCAGATCTGAATTCAGGTCAATCATATAAGCGAAAGAGGATGCATTTCCAGTTTGACCGATTGAGTTGACACCGAAGGCCTTAATGGTCAAAGAGGAAGCAACTTGGATTGGAGAGGTATACAAGGTAGAGGATGTCGTAGGTGTCGAGCCGTCTATCGTATAGTAAATCTTATCGTCACTGTTGGTGCTGGAAAGCGTCACCGATTGGGACGAATCATATGTTTTGGGTACAGGAGAGGCGGAAATCGCCGGAATTTTAGGCATTTCCGGGCTGGTATCATACCATGTGTTATCTGTGTAATACCAGCCCTCTTTCACACTGCGGGACAAGTCGGCCGTCTGTTTGCCGCTACCGTCATTAAAGATGAGACTTGAGCCTGTGGCCTCGGCAATGGTGTAGCTGTACCAGTCGTTTCCATCCGACTTCATCAGGATTCCCGGCCACGCTCCGCTTATCGGAACGGTTGTCGGATTCAGATTCCAGTAATGGATTCGAATCGCTGAATTCCAGCTTGAAGGTTTCTTAAAGTGAACCGTTAACCCAGTTTGAGTTGATTTAGGTATTGTGGTAGGTGCATACGTTGCGGTAACGGTAGACGTGATCGAAGCGGTTGTAGAGGGAAGGGTAGTCGCTGTGGAATTCGTGTAGGTGGCTGTATAATCGGTGCTACTGGCCGAAGCTACGCCGGGTAAACCGAAGAAGTTGAAGCAAAGCGACAAAATAATCAACCAAGAAATAAAACTCCCAGTTTTTTTTCCTAGCAAGTTAACAACCTCCTGATAATATTTAGTGGAATAAATAATGCAACCGGTTGCATTAAAAATAAAAAAAAAGAAAACATTTATTTTGATAAAATGGATTCTTTGATCGCCTCCTCCGTGGTATATATGGAAAATAATCATTGTACGCGCTTACAAAAGAAATTATGAGAAAAGCCCATTCACGCATGGCTCTATACCAATGATTTTTTCCTTTTATGATTATATCATCCATACTTTTACTGGTCAATGAATTGCTAGTACCTTGACCAATTCTGATTTAATTTTTAAACTCTCCCTATAAGAAAAAATTGGGAGGGGATCACATGAACAAAAAATACGAGATTCAACT
>NZ_JBIYCS010000016.1:0-48934 GCF_044907935.1 Paenibacillus sp. RC21 | reverse complement strand
TTAACCACAGGGATTACTCTGGTAATTCACGACGTGTAGAAAAAGTGTCAAATTGATTTTTCAATTTGACACTTTTTTATATTGGATAAGATAATAAGTTTGTGTAGATAGCAAAACTCTTTAGCCCCCTAGTGAACTTGGACACTAAGAGTGTATATGGATTACACTACTAGTGATAAGTGGCTGAGGAAATGACACGAAATAAACATTCTAGAGAATTTAAACGCCAAATCGTCAAGGAAGCCATCGAAACCGGGAATAAGGCGGCTGTAGCCCGGAGATATGAAATTGCCGTCAATATGCTTCAACGTTGGGTAAAGGAATTTGAAGAAGGTAAATATGGTGAAACTTCACTGGAAACCATACATGGACTGGATTCCAAAGTGCTTTCCCAAGAAAATGATCAATTGAAGAAACCATCCATGAAGGATATGCCGTCACGCTTGTGCTACGATTGGCCAACATCCCGAGATCTAGCTACTACTACCATAAAAATGGAAAAGTGATCGAGAAAACAGCAAGTGAGGGACGACAAAAGCCAGGATATTCGCTGCGTTCGGACGGCGTAAAAGTACCGGATGCTCAGATTATGGAACGGATTATGGAGCTGGTTTCTGCAGACGGCAATGCGTATGGATACCGAAAATTAACCGTCGTTTTACGCCGAGATTATGGCCTAATCATTAACAAAAAGAAGGTTTACCGATTGTTCAGAGAACTGAACATCCTGCGACCACAGCGAAAAGTGAACTCGTCTTACCCACGGAAACTGGCACGAAATCGGATCATTACGAATTCGAACCAACTGTTTGAGACGGACATTAAGTACGGTTATATTGCAGGAGAAGACCGATTCTTCTTCATTCAGTCCTGCCTCGATGTTTACGACCGTTCTGTGGTCGCTTACCACATAGGATTGCGGTGCGAGGCCAAAGATGTGATCTGAACGCTACAAACGGCCTTGCTTAAGAGACAATTATTTAAGGTGCAAACCAACCTGTGATTCGTTCAGACAATGGCCCTCAGTTTATTTCTCATGGGTTTGTAACTGCCTGTGAAAGCTTTGGAGTGGAGCATGAACGCATTCCTCCACGAACACCGAATATGAACGCACATATTGAATCTTTTCATAGGTTATTGCAGGATGAATGCTTAGTTCGCTACGACTTTGAAACGTACAGCGAAGCTTATGAAGCCGTCACTGAATTCATTCCGGCATTCGCGATTTGTCGCCGTCTCAGTTTTATGAGAAAAACCAGACAAAACCGATTCCGATCCGAGAAGTTCGTGTATAATTTCAAAAACGAAATCTCGATGAGCAAGAGAGAGTTAGTGTCCAAACTTAGGGGGTTAATCCGAGAACTACGTATTCCTTGGTTGTATTAGGATTCCTAATCATTAGCGGAGTTAACACATTAAAGGGACCTTTAAGCCAAATGGCTGGATCATAGTTTTTGTCTATTTACCGCTGTTATTGGCGGGGCTGGGACTCTGAATGGATTTTGTACCTTTCCGAGGGTTGAGAAAAACCTTTCCCGGCCAGACTAACTGGCCCGCTGTGCTGGGGTTCATCCTGATTCATAAATTTGGGCCTGTTTATATCGTTCGCTGGATGGTTTGTAACATTGAGGGCTTGCGTGCTTATGTGGTTTTCTCCATCCCGCCGGACCAGTAGGAGAGATCAGGAATTTTCATTGATTTTAGTGTGAGCACGTCTCGTACCTGCTAATATAGATTAGAGGTGTTATACTCGACTGGTGCGTTAATGAAGGAATATATTCTTTAGCAGAACGAATTGAGAATATTTAAAGCTTATTATCAGTTCCAATTCAGTTTAAATAACCAATAATAACTAAACAGAGAAAAGGTGTGTTCATATGAGTACAGCAAATCGTGGAATCCACATTGGTCCTCCCCGTTTTAAAATAGCCGTTCATTCTGTCGTATGGCTAGCAAAAAGTAACAGCGTTTTATCTAGTGCAATGATTGCGAGTCAAGTTAAATCGCATGCTACATTCATGAGAAGAGTCATGCAGTCTTTAACCATTGCAGGTATCGTGGAGTCAAAAGGTGGACGTGAGGGGGGCTACATTTTACGAAAAGCTCCCGGTCTAATTACTTTAGGTGATATTTATTATGCAGTAAATACGGATATATCAGAATCTGATTTTGATATTGATTGTGGAGATGCCGCTAAACAGCTTGATCTTGAATTGGAAAAAATTCTGTATGAAACTGAACAGCACACTATAAAATATTTGAGTCAGTTTACAATCGATGATGTCGCTAATCGTATAGATTTCTTTTAATTGGTAAAAATTTAAAAAAAATTATAATGTGCTGATTCAAAGATGCATCTCAAAAGCTTTAACCAATGATGCTGCCTTAGTGGTTAAAAGTTATAAGATGTCGCCATATTGGCGACTTTTTATTTTCTTGCTGAATTTTGTTATAACAGTACACTGATCGCTCATCCCCCCAATTGCGCATACTTGTAACTAATGTATATAGAGAACAGCACTGGTATGGTAATACCGGTTAAAGTATTAAAGGATACTACCAGAATAGACCCGTTCCAAATATCTTTTAGATAATCATATAAATTTTGATGGTAAGTTCAATCAATAGACGAAAGTAAGCTTTTTAAAACCCTAGTTGTAAGAAAAGTGATTAAAAGTATACCTCTTCATCGATCATAGTTAGTCGTCTATTGTTGTATTCAGAAGAAAGCATATTTTGTAACCTAACATTCGTACAGAAATAAAACTTGAGATTAAGGAATAAACGAATTATAATGTGCTTATAACAGTTGCATTTAAAAGTTTTAAGTGTGCTTTAAAAAGGCGCAATATGAAATGGACTGAGATAAATATCTTACTATAAGGGAGAAATTACTATGTCCAATGTACTTTTTATTAAAGCGAATGATCGTCCAGCAGATCAAGCAGTAAGTGTTCAGATGTATGAGACTTTTCTCAAGACTTATAAAGATACCCATTCTTCTGATGTAATTACTGAACTTGATTTGTTCGTAGAGAACCTTCCTACTTATGGGAATACTGTGATCACAGGCATCTATAAATTAAGTCAAGGTTATGAAATTACGGCAGAAGAGTTGGAAGCCACAACAACGTCCAATCGTTATCTGGATCAATTCCTTGCCGCAGATAAAGTAATCATTGCCTTTCCACTCTGGAACACCATGGCACCTGCACCGTTGGTCAACTACATCGCTCATATCTCCCAGGTTGGCAAAACATTTAAATTTACTGCTGAAGGTCCTGTTGGTCTTGCCGGTGATAAAAAAGTCGCATTGCTAAGCGCACGTGGAGGAATGTACTCCATAGAGCCGATGGTGTCCTTCGAATCAGCGGTTAAACCAGTGAAGATGAATCTTGGCCTTTTCGGAATTCAAACTATCGATGTTATTATTGAAGGACATAATCAGTACAAGGATCGTGCAGAGGTGATTGTAAAAGAAGGACTTCAAGAAGTGGCCAAAGTAGCATCAACGTTCTAAGACACTTTCCAGGAGGGCTTCACCTGTTTGGCGCCAGCGGCTCTATTGGGCAGATGTTGATACGGCAAGCACTTGAGAAATGTGCTCTTGTAAGGCCTATGTACGCAAATCTGCAAGCCTATTCTAGAAAATAAGAATTATAATTTTGCAAACACTATTTAAACGTAAAGGCAGCTGATTATCGGCTGCCTTTACAAATTTAACGTGATCTCTGAGGAAATTTGGGATTAACCACTAAAACAAGAAAGATAGAGATGAATATGAACAGATGTAGAGGACAAGGACGTATATCTAATGGAATCCGCGCTGGCGCTTCAGCCTGACAGGGAAGATAAAAAGCTTTTATAAAGGCCGTGGGCATTTGTGGTCATGAACGTTTATAAGGCTGCACGCTTACTTACGGAACGATAGAACACGAAAAGAACGCCACATACCAAGACCCCTCAACCAATTAGTAAAACGTTTGTCGAAAAAATAAAGTAACAACAAAAACACTTTCCATTGATGAATAATCTGAAAATATGAATAAGTATTATTGAAGCTGGAGGCACAAAATTCATATGCAGGGTTGGCATGAAAAGGGCAAGATCGAGGAGCAAATCATTTTTCTGACGGATGTACTGGAGAGAACGCTTGAGCAAGCGTAGGGATATTTCCGGAACAAAAATTGATACAGATTATAACCGTTCTCTCTAATGATAATTTTCATCACAAGCCTTGTTTTTTCAAGATCCGCATACAACTGACAATAGAGCTTCATTAAAGCGACGACATTCTTTAGGAAGCATGAAAACGGTCAGCGAAAAAAGAGCATCAAAAAAATTGAAACGTTTCCATCTCAGTGTTATTATAATTTTCATAAAGAGAGATAGGGGGAGTGAGATGCCAAGTATTAAAGATGTAGCTAACTTAGCTGGCGTAGCTGTAGGAACTGTATCCCGAGTTATTAACAACTCGGGCTCTGTAAAACCAGATACACGCAGAAAAGTGGAGGAAGCTATACAAGAACTGAATTATTTTCCTAATGAAGTCGCTCGAAATTTCAAGATGAGGAAATCCAAGATGGTAGCCTTGCTGCTTCCAAGTATCTGGCATCCTTTTTTTTCTGAACTGGCTTATTACATTGAGGATGAGTTGGATCGGGAAGGCTTTAAGCTCATGTTATGTAATAGCGGCGGCAAGCCCGAAAAGGAACTGTATTATCTGGATATGCTACGGCAAAACAAAGTGGCTGGTATTGTCGGCATTACTTACAATGATATAGAGAATAGCGTAAGCAATGACATTCCGATTCTAAGTATTGATAGGCACTTCAACAAAAAAATTACCTGTGTGACCTCAGATAATTATGAGGGAGGCCGTCTAGCTTTGAGGGAACTTGTTAAAGCAGGGGCCCAGAAACCGGCTTTTATGGGAAGTGTAACTTCTGTTTTTAGTGAAACCATGAATCGAAGAAAAGGTTTCATTGATGAGGCGAAAAAATTAGGTGTAGACTATGTTGTATACGAGAAACCAGATCCTATTGTGGACGACGAAGCCTATTTTGGCGAATTTCTATCTAAGCATCAGGATGTGGACGGCATTTTCGCTATTACCGATATGTTTGCCGCCAAATACATAGAAAGAGCAGGTAGGCAGGGTATTCGTGTTCCAAAAGATGTAAAGGTTATCGGCTACGACGGCATTCAGGATCATCCTTATTTTCATCCGATATTGTCTACAATCAGGCAGCCACTGGAGGAGATGGCACGTATGACAATCAGACTGCTTTATAAGAAAATCGAAGGTGAAACTTTAGATCAGCAAGTGTATCGTCTCCCCGTTGTCTTCAAGCAAGGCGAAACTACATGATTTTATTGTAAAAGTATCAGCTCATTCGGTCGATTCATAGTATGGATCTAATGAATGACGTTTTTCTTACAGCAAATTGGAAACGTTTCAAAAGTGAAAACATCCTAGTTCAAGAAAGGGGGTGTAATGGTGAATTCAAGAACTAGCGAGTCGGATCATTCTGGATCAAGCCAAATCGAAAAATATGGAACCGGATCAAACGCGACTATTAACTGTATCTGTTTTTGCTATCGCTGGATGAAATGAACACCAACATTCCAGCCTGATTTCAAAGGAGTGAACAGCGGAGCGGAACAGACCGCTGCCAAGAACATGGTTATGGGAACTCCCAATCGAACCACTATTTGTCGGTCGCTTACTGGTATCAGCGGGAGTTGCATAAAAGCTTTCCTGAGACGTTGCCTGTCTTGCTGCACCTACCACTATCTGTGAAAGAGAGCGCCCGGCTTTTTAACGTACGTTTAAACTGATTAAAAGAGGAAGGCGGCCGAAATGAGCACCAAAAGATTGGCTACCTATAATTTTTTTCGATATGTGAGCGCTGCCCTTAGACATTTAAACTTCAAACTTTTTTCTTTTGGCAGAAGAAAGATATCTCAGTTCTTCCCGATATTTCGCCACGGTTCTGCGTGATAGATGCAGACCTTCCTTTCCCAGCAGGGTGGTAATAGCCAGATCCGATAACGGCTTTCGCTTGTCCTCATCATCTATCAACTTTTTAACTCGCTTTTTTGCACTCTCCGATGAAGCAGCTTCTCCGTCCGCTGACGTCAAGGAGGAAGTGAAGAAGAATTTGAGTTCGAACAATCCGCGAGGCGTCTGTATAAATTTATTACTGACCGCTCTGCTGACCGTGGATTCGTGTAAGCCCGTCTTTTCGGCAATCTCCTTTTGGGTGATTGGTTTGAGGAAATACACGCCATGCTCAAAAAAATCCTGCTGCTTTTCCACAATGGCCTTGGCAACCCGTAGAAGGGTCAGCCGACGTTGCTTCAGGCTATTGATCAGCCATTTTGCCGTATTCATCTTCTCATGGATAAAACGTTTGGTTTCACTATTCGGTAGATCCTGCATCATTTGTCGGTAAAAAGGGTTGATCTCAACCCGCGACGCACTAATGTCATTAATCAGGACAAGATATTCACCGTTGGCTTTTTCGACCGTTATATCTGCTATGATGTATTGCTGCTCTTTATGAGCAAATGCTGCGCCCGGGCATGGATTTAGCTTGCGAATTCGATCGGCCATCTGTATAACCTCTCGCCTACCAATTTCAAGAGCATCCGCAATTTTTTGTATCCGATTGTTCGCCAGATCGGCCAGATGGTTGCTCACCATTCTGACTATGCATTCATCATCCATGCCAGCAAGCTGGAGCTGGAGAAGAAGACACTCTTCCAAGCTGTAAGAGGCGATCCCCGGTGGATCAAAACTCTGTATCACCAAGAGCATATCCTCAATTTCGGCTAAGGGAACGTCCAATAGTGATGCGACTGTTGGAACATCAAGTTCTAAATATCCCATTTCGTTCAAATTGCCAATGAGGTACCATGCCACCATACGCTGTGAATTTGTAAGCCCACTTACCAGTCCAAGCTGCCTGTTCAGATGTTCAAACAGGGTATCATTTGGATTGGCAACAAAATCCAGAAAAGTAACGGGGTTTGCACGCTGGACCGATGGATATTTTTCTCCGCCACGATAATGTTCAAGCAGCTCACCTCGATCTTTCTGTGAAAACCGCTCTGCTGCTTCTTTGATACTGCCTATGGACATATTAAACTCCGGCAAATCAATGACTGGATTATCGTTCGCCTGTTCATGCAGATAGGATATTAAATCAGCCGAAGAATATTGCAAGATCGTGATTGCTTGTCGCAATTCGGGCGTCATAACCAGCTTGAATCCTTGTTCCTGTTGTAATCCATATCGTATCATTGACTTATTCAAACTCCTTTCCCGTACATTTCCGGTACAACTTCACAGTCTGTCATTTATGAAAGATCTACTTCTCTAAGCCTATGCAATTCTCCTGCCTAGATGTTAACGTTACCGAGTAATTTTCTCTGATAAGAAACGATTCATACACAAGGTCAAAGCTTGTAGTAATGAGTAACAGTTATTATGTGTGTTACATTTTTGGTTATATACACTATCTTTCTTGTATATTCATTCATTGAATAACAAAATTACACTGGGGTTGGAGGAATCATTTATGGAAACTTATAAAATTGTCTGCATTGACATTGACGGGACGCTGCTTAACTCGGCGCATCAAATCACGGAAGCGACCAAAGAAACCATTCTCCAGGTTATAAATGATAAGCAGATTCCAGTGGTTCTTGTCTCTGCGCGAATGCCAAAAGGAATTATTCCATTGCAGAAGCATCTTGGTATTTCTGAGCCTCTCATATGCTACAGTGGGGCACTTGTTATAGATAGGCACGGGAACAAGCTGAACACCCGTTATATAGATACGAAAATGACACAGTGTTTGCTTGACAGCCTGGCTGCATATGATCTTCATGTAAGCCTGTATAAGGATGATGAGTGGTATATTGAGCAATTGGATGCATGGGCGCTTCAAGAACGTGACATCACCAATATCGAGCCTCGCATTTATAGTTTTTCTAAACTTACCAATGGTTGGAGGGAAGAGACTGATGGAACCAGTAAAATTTTGTGCATGGGTGATCCCGAAGAGATCAGCCGCGTCCTTCAAGTATTGCGACCCGTATACGGCGAAGAAGTAAATCTCTACTTATCCAAGCCTACGTATCTGGAAATCATGTCAAAAAAGGCTTCCAAAACCGCAGCCATTCAAATTCTGCTAAAAGAGTACCAACTGAAACAAAGCGCTTGTCTGGCTATTGGTGACAACTACAATGATATGGACATGCTGGCCTTTGCGGGACTTGGCATTGCCATGGAAAATGCTCCCCTTGAGGTCAAAGCTGCTGCCAACACCGTTACTCTTTCGAATGACGAGGATGGAGTAGCTTATGCGCTGAAAAACAATATTCTGTTCCCTAAATAAGCAGGTTGAAATCAATTTCCAATGACTGATTCTGGCTGGAGGAATACAGATGAAACGAATAGATAAGATTTTAGAGTATATTGCCGAAAGCACCAAGAAAATTTCCAAAGAGGCTTTACTTGGGGGGAAAGGGATTACGGTTGCGGAAATTGCTGATGATCAAAAGATGCTGAGAAACAATGTGAGCAAAGAGTTGAATAATCTGCTGCGTGACGATCTAATCCTTAAAATCAAAGGAAGACCGGTCAGGTTTCTGCACAAGCAGATTATCGAGGACACCTTTCGGGTTCGGCTGAAAGAGAAACAAATTGAGGTCAAAAGCATCAAAGAGGTACTGCTGCCTGACGAACAGGTCGATCCGTTCCATGCCTTGATCGGTTTCAGGGGCAGCATGCGTAACCAGGTTGAGCAGGGGAAGGCAGCGATTCTGTATCCTCCTAGAGGTCTGCATACACTGATAGTCGGGCAGACTGGTGTTGGAAAAACTATGTTTGCCAGGTTGATGTACCATTATGGCAAGTATATGAAGCGGTTTTCAGAGCATGCGCCATTTATCGTTTTTAACTGCGCTGATTATTTCAATAACCCCCACTTGCTACTTTCCCACATCTTTGGTCACGTTAAAGGGGCGTTTACAGGCGCTGATCATGAAAAAGCAGGGCTGGTGGAGAAAGCTGACGGAGGCATCCTGTTTTTGGATGAGATTCACCGTTTACCCCCGGAAGGCCAGGAAATGATTTTCTATTTCATGGATACTCACACCTATAACAAATTGGGCGAAACGGATCGAAAAAGAGACGCGAGTGTGTTATTGATTGGAGCTACGACGGAGGATCCCGGATCATCCATGCTGAAAACCTTCATTAGGCGCATACCCATCACGATCAATATCCCTTCCCTTCAGGAACGTGCTATTGAGGAGCAAATGCTGATTTTGAAGCATTTGTTTGCTAACGAGGCCAATAGGGTAAACAAGCCGATTAGGATTGAACCAGAGGTAGTAAGAGCACTGATCGGCAGCGTCACTTACGGCAATATCGGCCAGTTAAAGTCGAACATCCAGCTGGTATGCGCTAAAGGGTTTTTAAACAGCATACATGAAAACAAAGAAGAAATAGGACTTGATTTTAAAAACCTGCCGGGAAATATCCGAGATGGTTTGTTTAATATTGATAAAACGCAATATAAGATGAAGGAAATGGGATGTATTTCCTCGTGCCTATACATTACTCCAGAAGGAAGAAAAGCTTTGGATGAAGAGGTTGTTTCCGAGCTGCCGTTTAACCTTTACAAACTAATTGAAGACAAGATTGGCATGCTGAAGGAAGAAGGGCTCGACGACGTCTACATCCACAGATTTATTGCTACGGATGTCAATATCCATATTAAAAGCTTTTATAACCGTTTTTATAACACCAAGGGGAGCAGGGAACGAATTCTGAAAATTGTGGACAAAGACATCCTTGAATTCTCCGAGCAGATTAAGGAAATGGCCAAAAAAGAACTAAACCGAATTTACAGCGAGAGATTCGTGTATGCTTTCAGTCTTCATTTAAGCGCCTTTTTCAAGCGCACCAGAGAGAAAAAATACGGTGATGCACGAATCTATGAACCGATGAATGACCATGATGAAGAGTACAGACTGGCCCAGACTATCAAAAGTTTGATCGAGTCTAAGTTCGGTGTACATGTACCAGAGGCCGAAATAACTTATATGGCGATTCTTCTGAAATCTGTTGAGGAGGAACGACAGGGTAGTGTGGGAATTATCGTGGCAGCACACGGCACCAGTACAGCGAGCAGCATCGTCGGCGTCGTAGACAGCTTGCTGGGCAGTTCTAATCTTTGCGCTGTTGATATGCCTCTCGATGTCAGTCCTAGGGAAATTTTGGAGCTTATTATCGATAAAGTAAAGAGCATTGACCGTGGTAGAGGCGTGCTGCTGCTGGTTGATATGGGCTCTTTGCTCAATCTTGAAGAAACTATTATGGAACGTGTTGGAATCAATGTAAAGACCATTGATATGGTTTCAACTCCGCTCACGCTGGAGGCTGTCCGAAAGGCCAGTGTTTTTGACATGGGGATAGAGGAGATATACCAATCGCTAAAGGATTTCAGGGGATATAACAATAGCAGCGCCGCAGTGAAAGTAGTTCATAAGGCAATTGTGACGGTTTGCTCCTCCGGCAAAGGTGCAGCGGTCAAATTGAAAGAGTTTGTGGAGAAAATTGTCTGCGATTTGACGGATGAGAAAATACTGGTTGTCCCGGTAAACGTAAGAGAGTTGGATAAAGTGGTCCAGGATATGCGGTCTAAGCGAACAATTCTTGCCGTGATTGGAGTAAAACGGCCAAGCGAGCCGGAAATCCCGTTTATTCCCTTGGAAAAGCTGATTGAAGCAAGCGGTGAGCAGACATTGAGAGAGCTACTGCTGAATAACAAACAGATCCCTGCTGTGGATCAAAGCGTAGTCGTCAGGGAGTTATGCGAGGAAAGTCTGAAAGAATTTATGACTTATTTGAATCCCCACAAAATTCTGGGAATGGTGATGAGATTTGTGCAAGAGCTGGAACTTGGATTGGAAGTCAAATTTGATTATGCAACAAAAGTCCAAATTTCTACTCACACAGCTTATGCGCTGGAACGCATGGTTATTCGCGATGGACTTGTTTATCAGGGGGAAGTGAAACAGCTCGACCAGCGCATATTCGAGGTGGTAAACCGTTCATGCAGCATATTTGTTTCTGGTATGAATCTTATACTTTCTGATGACGAAAAATATTATATTTGCGAAATGTTGAGCGAAGTATATAACTTTATTCCACAGTAATGGCCAAAGAGTATAAAACGCTTTCATATGTGTATGAAAGTAGCGAGGATTGATAAATAATGATCTGTTCAGACTGGAAAAAACCTCCGACGCAACGGGGGTTTTTTGTTGTTTACAAAATTTCCTCTGATCTATACAGATGTTTGGCACAGAACTTGCATTATAGATATATGTGGAGAGAAACAAAGGGGGTGAGACAGATGATCGGTGTAATTGTTGGGACACATGGGAAATTTTCTGAAGAAATACTGAGGTCAACGGAAATGGTTTTCGGCCAATTGGATAATGTGGCAGGTGTTACGTTTGAACCAGGTGAAAGTGTCAGCGGACTTGTAGAGAAATATAAGGCTGCGTTGGCATCGCTGGATTGGACGGACGGTGTTATCTTCCTTGTTGATCTATTCGGTGGCAGTCCTTATAATGCTGCCAGCCGAATTGTGGTTAACCATGAAAAAATGGATATTGTGACAGGAGTCAACCTGCCAATGATCGTTGACCTTCTTGCAAACAGAGGGACTGAACAAGTGGAGAATTTGGTAAATCTAGCGATCCATGCGGGGCACGATTCCATGATGTCTTTTCGTGCTATTCGAAACAGTCAATCAGAGGAGGAATTATAGAATGCAAATTGCATTAGTTCGTGTTGATGACCGTCTGATTCACGGTCAGGTGGCGACCGTTTGGGTGAAAGAAGCGAAGTGCAACAAGATCATCGCCGTTAGCGATGAAGTCGCAGCGGATACACTACGCAAAACCTTATTGCTTCAGGTGTCGCCGCCTGGAATTAAGGCGTATGTCGTAACGATTAACAAAGCGATAGAGGCTTATAATAACCCCAAATACAGTGATTTTAAAACATTGTTCCTCTTTACCAACCCTACGGATGTACTGCGGGTTGTGGAAGGGGGAGTACCCATCCGCTCGGTGAATGTAGGCGGAATGTGTTTTAAGGAAGGGAAGACACAGATTACCGGGGCGGTCTCCGTAAACCAACAGGATGTACACGCATTTCGTAAGCTGCATGAAAAAGGCATTGAGCTGGAAATCAGAAAAGTAGCCAGTGATCCGAAAATCAACTTAATTACCAAACTGCAGGATCTATGATCGTAAATACCAGGCGGCAACAAGAGAGGAGTTATAGAAATGACTGTTTTTCAAATTGTGATGGTAACACTGGTAGCGGCCATATGTGGCATGGGCAGCGTTCTGGATGAAGGGCAAACCCATCGTCCTCTGATTGCGTGTACGTTGATTGGCCTTGTCCTTGGCGATCTCAAAACTGGCATTATACTTGGCGGTACTCTGGAATTAATGGCTTTGGGATGGATGAATGTAGGAGCATCCATAGCACCAGACGCTGCTCTAGCCAGCGTAGTTTCCACCATTTTGGTCATCGTCGGCCATCAATCGATCGGCGCCGGAATTGCCGTTGCGATTCCAATTGCAGCCGCCGGACAAGTGCTTACCATTTTTGTCAGGACGATTACTGTCTTCTTCCAGCATTTAGCTGATAAGTATGCGGAATCTGCAAATTTCAAAGGAATTGAGCTATGTCACTTTACTGCCTTACTTTTGCAAGGTCTGCGCGTCGCTCTGCCCGCTGTTCTGGTGGCAGTTGCTGCAGAAACGGGTCTGGTGACTGCAATGCTTGACGCAATTCCGGAGGTTATCACAAGAGGACTACAAATTGCGGGCGGCTTTATCGTAGTCGTAGGGTATGCGATGGTCATTAATATGATGGCAGCCAAATACCTGATGCCATTCTTCTTTCTGGGCTTTGTCATTGCAGCTTTTACAAACATTAATCTGGTTGGTTTTGGGGTCATTGGCGCGGTTCTGGCTCTGCTTTACATCCAGTTGAGTCCAAAATACAACCAACGTAATGAGAATATGGAAGAAATTGAAGAGTTATAGTAAATACCTGACGGAAGAGGAGAGCATTATGAAAGAAAAGAAGCTGACTAAAAGTGATTTAAATAAAATGTTTGTACGTTCATGCTTCCTGTTAGGCTCGTTCAATTTTGAGCGAATGCAGTCGATTGGTTTCTGTGTCACCTTGATCCCGGCGATTAAGCGGCTGTACAGCAAGAAAGAAGATCAAAAAGAGGCATTGAAAAGACATCTGGAATTTTTCAATACTCAACCGTTTATCTCGGCGCCTATTATGGGTGTAACGGCTGCGATGGAAGAACAGAAAGCGAGCGGCCAGCCGATTGACAATGCTACCATCAGTGGAGTCAAAGTCGGTCTAATGGGACCTCTTGCGGGAGTGGGTGACCCAATTTACTGGGGGACTTTACGTCCGGTTCTGGCTGCGCTGGGAGCCTCAATCGCCTTATCCGGCAGCCTTATCGGACCGTTTATTTTCTTCCTGCTCTTTAACATTGTACGCTTGGCAACGAAATGGTACGGTCTGAAATACGGTTATCACAAAGGTACGGAGATTGTCTCCGATATGTCGGGAAACCGGTTGCAAAAACTCACGGAGTCAGCCTCCATACTGGGGCTTTTCGTTATGGGCGCACTTGTTTCCAAATGGACCACCCTGAATGTGCCGCTGGTGGTATCAAGATATGTGGGGACGGATGGAAAAGAGGTTATTACGACCGTTCAGATGATTTTGGATCAATTGATGCCCGGACTTTTACCACTATTATTGACCTTTTTATGTATGAGGCTACTGAAAAAGAAAGTGAACGCAATCGCTCTGATTTTTGCTTTATTCGCAGTAGGCATTATTGGGTACGCATTTGGTGTTTTGGCCTAAAACGTGCCGGTCAGGGAGTCATCCTTGGCCGGACTTTGTCGGATTTTTGTGACCAAAACAGCGTAAACATATTGAGCTAAAGAGATAAATGTAAACGCTTTATTTGTAATGTTAAGAAATAACACTTGGTGTTCAAAATATTAAAAGAGGATGTGAAAGATGGTGAAGAGGAAGTTAAGTATGCTGCTTATTTGCTTTATGGTATTTAGTTTACCGTTAACTCCCGCCTTTGCAGCGGATCTTGGTTATTACGATGAAACTTACCGTAATCAGATTCATTTTTCGCCTGAGGCTAACTGGATGAACGACCCGAATGGAATGGTTTATTATAAGGGTGAATATCATCTTTTTTACCAGTATCATCCTTATGGAACGAAATGGGGACCGATTCATTGGGGGCATGCGGTGAGCAAAGATCTTATTCACTGGGAACATTTACCGATTGCATTATATCCAGATGAAAACGGTCAGATTTTCTCGGGAAGTGCCGTGATCGATTGGAACAATACAGCAGGGTTCGGAAAAGAAGCGATGGTTGCGATCTTTACTCATTCCGGGGATAACGGCCAGGTTCAAAGCATTGCGTACAGCTTAGATAGAGGCAGAACCTGGACTAAGTATGAAGGAAATCCGGTAATGCCGGATCCCCCGATATCGGATTGGCGAGACCCTAAAGTATTCTGGCATGAAGACTCCAGACAATGGGTGATGTCTTTGGCCGCAGCGAATAAAGTAATGTTTTATACTTCCCCCAATTTAAAACAGTGGACCTATGCAAGTGAATTTGGTGAAGATAACGGAATACAGGCCAACAGTCTGGATACCACTTCGTACGCTATGTCTTCACAGGAAGGCGGTTCATTCACCTATGAGGGAGATATTACCCTTAATAAAAAGAATGGCAGGGAAGGCTCAGGAGGTCTGGTTTTTCGTGCTGACAAGAATGCGAAAAACGGTTATGTCGTCAGCCTGGACGCCAAAAATGATGTCGTTACTTTAAATAAGAATGTCGATGGATCGATAACAGAAATTGCAAGCAAGTCTTTAACCCTGAGAACCTCATCAACTTACAACGTGCAGGTGGACGTATATGGTCATGACATTCATGTGTTTGTAGATAATCAGTCTGTAATTAAAGAAACGGATACTGAATTTGATTATGGTTATTACGGTCTGACCGCCTGGAATTCAACAGCTTCCTTCCGAAATGTAAATTTCAAGAACACCTCTAACTTTGCAACCAACCTATCTAATTGGGCGGCTGTAACCGGCCGGTGGGAAGATACCTTGGAGGGGAAAAGCGGTACATCAGCAGATGATGCTTTTATCATAAGTGGTAAGACTGGGGATAACTTTATATATAATGCGATTATTGATTTGTCAGAGGGAGGAGATGAAACAGGATCACTTATTTTCCGAGCGGATGCTGATGCGGAAAATGGATATATGGCGAATATCGATGCTTTAAACGATAAAGTGAAAATCGTGAAAATGGAAGACGGGAATAGAACGGTTCTGGCCGAAACCACAGTAACGCTGGATACTTATCAAAGCCATGATTTAAAAGTGAGCACATTAGGAACAAATATAAAGATGTATCTGGACGGAAATCTCATTCATGATATCGATGATGCAACCTTCCTGTCCGGCCATTTTGGATTACATCTTTTGCACTCTTCTGCGATATTTCAGGATGTTCAATTGGGTAGAAATATCATGACCGATGAGAAAGAAATCACCAATCATGATTTTGAAACAGGCGATTTAACCGGATGGACTGTGACCCAGGGTGATACTTTTTCGGATGATCATGTATCCAGTGAAGCGACTTATTGGGGTGGATCCTTCGGACATGAAGGGAATTATCACTTGTGGGGATATTCCAAGCTTCACGAGGGAGATGAAGCAACGGGTGAACTGCATTCCTCCTATTTTAAACTAGGCGGTTCCGGTGAAATCAATCTATTATTAGGAGCAGGCGATGATGGCGACAATACCTATGTATCATTGGTCAGAGCAGCCGACGATCAAGAATTGATCCGCCAGGCCAATACAAGATTTAATGAAGAAAAATATTCAAAATACGTATGGGACGCGTCCAAATATATTGGTGAAGTGTTATATATCAAGGTAGTAGACCATGCAAAAGATGGTTACGGTCATATAAATGTTGATGATGTTAATGTTTATAATGAAGGGATCATATCGGATAAAGTTGACCAGGTTGCAAAAGAGCCGGAGAAAACAGATATGAAACAAAGCGGACTCCTCACAGATTGGTCCGCTGTTTCTGGACAGTGGATTCCTTCCACAAACGGCAGCATCGGAGGAGTATGGGAATGTCCTACGTTAGTCGAATTGCCGGTTGATGGCGACCCTTCAAAAAGAAAGGGGGTCCTACAGGTAAGTATAAATGATGGTGCTCCGGCAGGCGGATCGGGCATGCAGTATTTTGTAGGCAGCTTTGACGGTAAAACGTTTAAAAATGAAAATACTTCCGATAAAGTATTATGGACTGACTATGGAGCTGATTTTTATGCTGCTGTGGATTGGAGTGGAGTAGAAGGGAAGAATGGTGAGAAATATTGGCTCGGCTGGATGAGTAATTGGCAGTATGCCAACGATACACCCACCTCAACGTGGAGAAGTTCAACAACACTGCCGCGGAAGATGGAGCTCACTCAAACCGCAAAGGGTCTACGTTTAAAACAAACCCCTATTTCGCTAAAAAGCATTCGTGACAGAGGGGATCGTATATCGTATACCAATAAAATGATATCGGGTAACAGCCATCTTCTTTCTAATTTATCAGAAGATACATTTGAACTGATAGCTTTGTTTGATGTATCAAATACGGAAGCAACAGAATTTGGCTTTGAAATCCGTAAAGGAAGTGAGGAAAATACAACTGTCGGTTATGATGTCTACAACGAACAATTATTCGTAGACCGGACTCATTCAGGAGATTTCGATTACGGAAGTAGTGTAGTTGGTAAGCATGAGGGACCATTACATGCTAAAAACGGCACGGTTAAATTGCAGGTTATTGTTGATAGATCAGCTGTAGAGGTGTTCGGCAATGATGGTACGACAGTGATTACCGATCAGATATTCGCGGATTCTGCAAGCAAAGGACTAAAGATCTATAGTAAGGGCGGAAATGTAAAGCTGAAATCTTTGGACCTATATCCTCTAAAGAGTGTATGGAAAGAAAAGAACTCTTCTTTTAAATCCAACTTATCAGGTTGGACCACCGTTAACGGGAAATGGGCGGATACCATTCATGGAAAACAGGGACAGAGTAAGGGAGATGCTTTTATAGTATCAAAAGTGACCGGCAGGAATTTTGTATATGAAGCCAATATAAACGTGCCAGATACAGATTCCCACCCTGGTAATTCTGAAAAAGATTTGATAGATAACTCCATTGGAGCGGGTTCATTGGTTTTTCGTTCTGACTTAACAGCAAAGAATTCGTATGCAGCAAATGTTGATATAAAAAATAATATTGTAAAATTAATTAAATTTGTTGATGGGACCGGATATGAAATTGCGACATATAACAATGATGGAAAACTGGATTTACAGCCAAATACAGATTATCATCTCAAAGTAGAAGCGCAAGGCAATATCACTAAGGTTTATTTGAACAATAAATTAGTTATCGACACAAAAGATCAAACTTATAAAGAAGGATACTTTGGTCTCAATGTATGGGATACAACGGCTTTTTTTAAAGAAGTTAAAGTGAAACTAAAACATAAAGATGAATGATTAAGAAAAGTTAAATAATGATATTTGTATCTCTATGGATTTAGTTTGTGTCGCCGCACAGCGATACAAACTTTTTTTAATTATTTGGTCCATTTTCAGAGACAGAATACTTAATCCTGTTTGGTTCAATGTACATCGACACAAAGTTTCCAATCAAAACTACCCTATGTTTGGTTTGTTCAATTCGATTAAATACGAAACAAAAATTGCTCTTCCAACTTTATGCCTTTCCCACTTGATATTTTGCTTACAATGTATTCTTCAACCCATATATAGAAGGTATCGTCTTCAATCATAACCGCTTCTGCAAATTTCCTGCTTAAGCTTGGATTTTATAACTTAATGATGGGGGCATTATCAATGAATAAGGATGATGAGAAATTACTGCAATATTATCTGGAACTCAAAGGTCCGAATGCGGGAGAATGGAACTCCTCTCCACAGTGCATTCACACACAGTTGGTGACAAGGGATTACGTAGAGAAGACATTCGATATTTTTGTCACGACCAGCGGCTCCAATTCACCCAACCGGTCCCGAGGGACGCTGAGCTCCTGTTCGCCGTATTCACTCACCACCGTTTTCTTGCTTTTTCCGTTACGGCTGTTGCGGTCGTTTTGGCTTGGACTTCATGTTTCTCATAGCCCAGATGGGTATCCAGCTCGGCCTCCAACATCTCTTGCAAAGTTTCAGCAAATAACTCTTTTAAAGCCTTCTGTGCATCTTGAGCCGTCACCAGCTTATTCTCTTTGATGAACGCTCTCAGTTGCTGTTTCGTCCAAAGTCCCATGTGCGCTCCCCAACCTTTCTTGATTACCAGTTTAATGGTTTGGGGAGTTTACACAATCTATTTTACAGACTCAATTTTTCATACTCGTTGAGAACATCGTGTAATACATGATGTTCTCAAATAACTTGTTTTCGCTAATCTATAAGTTAAAGAACGGGTTATCTCGCTTATGAAGGGGATACCTGATTCCTTTTAAACAATCCCCATACCTGTTCGGCCATGTATTTCGGTGAATGTGGCATGTTATTTATAATCCACCATTCGATTACCCCAATGAATGCAAAGGCCATAAAGTGCGTGATCAATAGCTTGTCATACCCCTTATTAAGGTCCTCCATATTGACTTGGTCTTTTATGTTCCCTGTCACGATCTCTAACATATGCTCCCGAAATGCAGGGATTCCTTTATTCGAAAGCATGGAAGCGAAAAACGTATGGTTCTGCTCAAAGTATTGAAAAACAGGTAACAAAGAATGAATAAAATCAACCTTTCCCTGATTTGGATCGATGCAAACGGAGATCATTCTGCTCAAATGCTCATCGATGCATTTGTTAAGAAGATCGTATTTATCGGTGTAGTGAAAATAAATGGTTCCCCTGTTAACATTCGCCCGATCCGCAATCTCATTAATAGTTATTTCTTCAAAATCCTTCTCCGAGATCAAACCTATAAATGCATTAAATATGGCTGCCTTTGTTTTTAGGATTCTACGATCAATTTTAACTCCCATAATGTATAGCCTCCAGAAGATATTTAACAAATTATTTGAATCCGTTGAATATAAAACAAAAATCACTTTTTTAGCGATTGAAGAAATCAACATAATCCATATAATAATAACCAACGAACGTTATATATTCAACGAAAGTTCGATTAAGTTTTGTTATAACCTAAATGCTCATTGAGTTATCAGCACATTCTTGCAATATAATATCGAGGTGATCGACTAATGAACATAACGCTTTTTGGTGGTAGTGGTGCAATTGGGAAAATTTTGACTGAGGTAGCAATTCAAAACGGGGATAACGTTACCCTTTATGCTAGAAATGCGGGGAAAATTGGACAGAAACATGAGAAGCTAAATGTTGTCGAGGGTCAATTATCTAATCAAGACTTGGTGGAACAAGCAATATCGAATGCTGATGTCGTCATTAGCACATTGGGACCCGCACTCGATACGTCCAGAAAATTAAAAGGTACCCCTGTTGCAGATGGTCATGAGGTTATTGTAAATGCGATGAGGAAGTTAAATAAGAAACGACTCATTACACTTGCTACTCCAACCTTGAAATCTGATAAGGATCGGAATTCGATTGCCACAGTTGTACCAGGAATTATGGCCAAGGTGATGTTTCCGAATGGTTATCACGAAATGAAAAAGCTTGAGAAAATCATCAAGCGATCTTCTTTAGACTGGACAGTAGTTCGGATTATTAATCCAAATGTAAGGCATAAGGAAAACGTTCATTATGCTTACTCGCTAGGCGATCAGCCAGCCAAGATGGGGGTATCCCGAGAAAATATCGCTAAATTTATGTATCATGCAGCTTCCGAGCCATCCTTAATTCATCAAATGCCGATTGTATACAACAGTTGAGAAATGATTCGATCTGTTTATCAAGTGAAGGGAGAGGAACGAAATGAAAGTAGAGATTTGGTCGGACATTGGCTGCCCATTTTGTTATATCGGAAAACAGCGTTTCGAGGACGGGCTGGGGCGGTTTGCATCCAAAGATAAAGTGAATGTGGAGTACCGGAGCTTCCAGCTAGATCCTTATGCCGAGAAATACCCTGCTTACGATGTACATGACTTGTACGTTTCAAAGCATGGTGGCAGCAGAGAAGAAGCCAAGGCCATGCATAAACAATTTGCCCAACAAGCGAAGAGCGATGGAGTGGATTTTCGATTTGACCGAATAATCCCTACTAATTCGCTCGATGCGCATCGATTGATCAAGTTTGCGGGTACCTATGGCAAGAGTGCGGAAGTGTTGGAGCTTTTGTATAAAGCGTATTTCACAGATTCCAAGCATATCGGCGACGCGGACACACTGGCCGACATAGCGGCGGAAGCCGGTATGGATCGCGAGAAAACGATCAACGTGCTGGAAAGCACGCAATATGCGGATGAAGTTCGTGCAGATGGGCGCGAAGCAAGCAACCTTGGAGCTAAAGGTGTACCTTTCTTTGTCATCAACCGCAAATATACGATTTCAGGCGCAGCACAATCAAGCGAAGTATTTCTGGAGGCGCTGCAAAAAGCATGGGACGAGGAACATCCGCTGATGACGTTAGATACGACTCTAAACCAAGAATCAGGCAATGTTTGCGAGGATGGTTATTGTACGCCAAAAAACAGTTGACGGAGGCGCCATTAAAGTAATCGTAAAACAGCGGCAGTCCAGGACTTTATTTTCTCGTCCATAGCTGCCGCTGTTTCTTTTATTGGAACTCTTTGGGTTTTAATGCTTGGCGAATCAGTTGATTGAATTGACTCATATGGTGATCAAAACTGAATTGTTCGTCAGTGGCTGTACGTGCAATAAGGCCGTCAATCAGCGCATACAACCAGAGAGAAAGGGTCTCCACATCATAATCTGGATCTACTTGTTTTTCATGAATAGCACTTGTAAGCAGATTTTTGAATGATTCACGCATGATGATATCACTTTGATTGAAGACATGTCGCACACCCTTATTGCGTGAAGCTTCAGCCAAAATTTCGATCCATAATCTCTGGTCCATAGGATATACGGGATTACTGACACAACTAGTTATAATCGTCAGAATCTGTCCGAGAGGATCTTTTTCGGTTTCTTTAAATTCCATTTTGGACAAGGCATGGCGCTGTTCTTCTTCCACCAGTGCAATAATAAATGCATCTTTACTTGGAAAGTGGCGGTACAGATTCCCTGCACTCATTCCTGCTTCTTTTGCAATTTCGACAATGCCTGTTTTGTGAAATCCATTGCGTGAAAAACATCGAACAGCAGCCTCGATGAGCAAGCGTCTGCTATCGTCTTTTTGTTTCATTCGTTTCGATTTAGGCGGTTCAGAGTTATTCATTGTATTTCAAATGTACAGGGATACCTTCTTGGCTCTTATCCCTGCAACCTCCTTGTTTCGCGAAATAATGTACATCCATCATACCATGTACATTACCATAGTCTGCATTTGGATTAAAGTGTATTAAAGACTGGACGCTCTTTGTTATCAATATCTCCAAGCAGAGGTAAACGAGACAGCATGTTCGCCAAGAAATAAGAGTCCCAAGGGAAATGTTCAGTGATCCCTAGACCGACTACATCATAGGATTTGGCTACATCTTGCAAAACTCGGATAATGGTTTCCATACTTGGTCCTTGTGGGAAGCTCTTGGTGTATTCTTCGTATGTTCCCGGATAAGCAACCAGAAGAGAACGGAATTCTTTCATATCCAGTACATCCAGATCAAAATGAATAATAATCTTGGACGGTTTTTTCTCAGCTAGCCATTGGAGCACTTTAGAACTATCCTGCTTAATTTCATCGGGACCTACAATATCTAATTTCATGTTTTTCATGGGCTCTGAGTGAAGAGCATCGATCATGTCGTTCAATCCTACATATAGGATTTGTTCAGGTTTAAAAAGATGAGGAACCTCTGCAACAAATTCCTGATCACCTACACCAAGCAAATTGGCAAGAACATGAGCATGATGATTTTCAAAGTCTTCAGGGATCGAGACATCAGGGTGAGCATCTACCCATAACAGAGCAACATCTCCATCATATTTCTCATTCAAATAAGAAAAAGGAGCAAGTTCTACACTGCAATCCCCTCCAAGGACAACGATACGTTCAGGGTTATGTTTATGAATTAGACTTTTGGCTGATCTAGCTTGTTGCAATACGGTACTTTTGGCAATTATACCTTGTTCTTTTTCTACATTAGGGTTCAGATCGACGGGTACTTCTTCAAAAGGACCATTAGACTTGGGAGCAAGCCAGTTTAACAAGTGAGCTCCCAGAACGTAAGGAGGGTTGTTCCCTCCTTGCCATTGAGGGAATAACAAACGCAGTGTACGGCTTGTATCCATTTCATTCATAAGAAATTTCTCCTTTTATTTAAGTTAGTGAACGTTCATTCACTTAAAATGATACAAGATTACTTTTTATATTGCAAACCCTAAATAACAGGGAATGCCTATTTGAAATTATGCTGATTATACAATGAAAATCATGAAATTCTAAAGGAAGCTTTTTATCTTTTATTATTTTTGACACTCTTGGTCAATACTATAAAGATAACAAAAAGAAGTGTATAGCAAATGAGAAAAATTCTTTTTGATAAAGAAGGAGCAAGCCGATGGCAGTTAAGACAAAGAGTAAAGGAAAGATAGAAACGCTCATATACTAAAGGCAATTTGACACTTTTTTATATTGGATAAGATAATAAGTTTGTGTAATTTATATAAGTTGAACTAAAGATTTGAAAACTAGGATCAGGAATTTCAACCCTGCTTGTCGAATAGTTAAGAAACCATATTCGGATAGGTAGGGAATGAGGATGAACAAATCATTAGAGTGGAATGAAGTCATGCAAGCGATGAAAAATACGAAAGATCGCCGCATGTATGATCGATTTTTAATTAAAATTTCATGCTTTTGAGTAAAGGAAAATAAGTAAAGACTTGATGTAAACATGATGAACTAAAACACATGAGAGAATACTTTGTTTTGTTTCCTTTCATTATCGTATATTTCATCTGGCAGCATTATTTCATCGAAGGAATTACACTAACTGATTTGATCGTTATCTAACCACAGTAGAATGTGGGAAAATGTGGGATAATCATGGTTGCTTTCAGCAGCGATATACATAGGACGGGAAGTGGGAAATCCGAGTGAGACTTTTCCTAAGAATTTTAGTAACGAGGTTTTACTGATATAGAGCATCAAGTACGGGTACGCAACGAACGCGGACAATTCTCAGCACATTTTCAGTTATTTCGCAAGGAGCTGCAGAGAGGGATATCCAGCAAGCGGATATACTCGTACTGCCCACATTAGCATGGAGATTCCCCCCAATGGATACGATTCCAATACCAGAACTGGCGAGGTACAGAAATCCTAGCGTGGACGGACAGGAATTAATGAAGAAAAGAAAAACCGAGGTAGTTCAGCAAACCTGGAGCTGTCATATATACGAGTGAGACAAAATGGAATCAACCCGGGCAATACCAAATCTGCGCTGCTAAGAGTCATTTCCTCCGTTGTGGCAGATGTGGGTTCCTCTCCATAGGACGTCATGTACCAGGATTCATCATCTCTCACGTCTACATGTTGCAGCTCAGCCTCATCTACCGTTGTACCCGTACCGGAACTCGTTGATACGATTGAATTCATTGGAATAGATGGATTTTAACCTGAAAAATATCGAGGGGAAATCATTTTTTTCATCACTATATTGTACAACCGGTTGTCTATAAAGTGGGATGTAAACGAATACAACAATTGAATTCATCATGTTATTATGAATCCACAGCAAGAAAGAAGTTAATCCTGCTGAGTAAAAGGAAATATAAAACAATTTGCAAGGAGGATTTTTTCAACCCTTCGGGGTTGGAAATGGATTTAAACCTAGCTTCGAAAACTAACATACCAGGAGGAATTAACATGTCAAATTCAAAAATTAAAATCGCCGTAGCTTGTGGAAGCGGAGTAGCAACTTCTACTATCGCAGCAGATGGAGTGAAAGAGGTATTAAAAGAAGCAGGAATTGAACATTACGATATCATTAAAACGAGTATGGCGGAATTACCGAATATTATTGACAACGTCGATATTGTTCTGACAACTAATAATTTTAAAACCGATGAAAAGCCATATATGAACATCATGGGATTTGTAACAGGGCTTAATGAAGAAAAATTGAAAAATCAATTGGCTGAAAAACTGCTGGATTTAAAAAATAGTTAAGGTGGTAGATCATAATGGATACTGTGCATAATATTATTAAATCTATTACTGATATGGGAGCAACAGCGATTTTACCAATAATAATCACCGTATTAGGTCTAGTTTTTCAAATGAAAATTGGAAACGCTATCAAATCCGGTCTTTTAGTTGGGGTAGGCTTCTTAGGTTTAACATTAGTTGTTGGCTTGCTCAATTCCTCCCTAAAACCGGCAGTTGATTATTATGCAAAAATCGGTTCTGGATTTACAATTGCAGATATTGGATGGCCAGCTGTAGGGGCGGCATCTTGGGTGCCTCCTTTTGCAGCATTAGCAATCCCTCTTGGTTTAATTATTAATCTAGTATTAGTTCGACTTAGATGGACAAAAACGTTAAATGTGGATATATGGAATTACATGCATTTTCTAATCCCAGGAGCTTTGGCTTACTTTCTTTTTGACAGTTTCTGGTTAGGGTTGGTAGTAACATTGGTGATGTCTGTTATTGCTCTATTCGTTGGTGATTTAATTGCTTCAAAATGGCAAGAATACTTTGGTTTAGAAGGTACAACCTGCACAACTATTATTTATTCAGCTTGGGGTTATCCGATTGCCTGGCTGGTAAATAGAATCATTGATTTCATTCCTGGTTTAAATAAATTGGAGTTTTCTCTGAGTAAAATTAATAAAAAAATAGGCGTTCTCGGGGACCCAGTTATTATTGGATTTATTGTTGGGTTAGTTTTAGGGGCAATTACTAAAAGACCTGTTACAGAGATAGTGACTATGGCCACAGGGATAGCTGGAGTTATGGTATTAATGCCTAAAGTTGTTGGAGTGATGATGGATGGGCTATCTCCAATTGGGAAATCGGCAAAAGACTTTATGATTAAACGCATGGGGAATAACTCCAATCTAAATGTGGGGATGGATATTGCGCTAGGCTTAGGCGATCCGACTACTATTACAACTACAGTCGTTTCTATTCCAATTGTTATGTTATTGGCACTCATTTTACCTGGAGTTCAGTTCTTTCCAATAGGACTGTTAATGTCTGTTACCTATATTTCTGTAATGTGTACGTTAACAAGTAAAGGAAATCTATTCCGTTCTATTGTGTCGACAGTAGTATTTTGTATTATCACATTTTATTTGGCAGGATTTGTTGCACCAGGTGCAACACAGATGCTTAACAGTGCAGGTGTCGAGTTAAAAGGTTTAGGGACAGATGTTACTTTTTCTGAGATATGGAACTTATTAATTTATTGGGCAAGCACTTTAGTTAAATAAAGACTAGAGAAGAGGAAAAATAATGAATCTGATTTTACCTTCAATATTTGCAGCAGATTTAATGAACCTAAAAAGTGAATGCGATGTTTTATATGAAGAAGGATTTCAAGTACTTCATGTAGATATGATGGACGGAAACTTCGTCCCTCATATCGCATTTGGACCAGAACAAATTAAAAATATAAAAAAACAAGTGAATATGAAATTAGATGTTCACATGATGGTATCAGCCCCAGAGCAGCATATAGCGAGTGTGTTGAACACTGGAGCAGAAATGATATCAGTTCACTATGAATCAACTCCTCATATTCGTTTTGTCATTGATCAGATTAAGCAACATGGAAGGAAAGCAGGGATCGTCATTAATCCTGGGACGGACACCTTTATATTGAAACCTTTTCTAAACATCATTGACTATGTTCTAGTTATGTCGATCAATCCAGGAAGACCTAATCAAGTTTTTATGGAAGAAACGATTGATAGAATAAGAGAACTGAAAGTAATGATAGGTCAACGAGATATTCAGATCGAAGTTGATGGTGGAGTCGATGAGAGTATAGCTAGTCAATGTATCGAAGCTGGAGCATCTTTGGTTGTCATCGGATCATATTTATTTTCGAATAACAAAGCACATGTGAAGAATTTGAAAAGTCTAGAACATGGAGAGAGAAAGGATGAGAGAAAATGAAATCATTAAAACTGTATGGTGCCAGAGACATACGTTTTGGAGGAGCGGAAAAACCTCAAATACTGGATGGAAAAGATGTCATTGTAAAAATAAAAGCATGTGGCATTTGTGGATCTGATATCTCTCGATATAAAAAATTGGGTGCAGTCACACCTGGTCAGGTATGGGGACATGAATTTGCAGGTGTTGTAGAACAAGTTGGCGATCAAGTAACAGATCTAAAAGTTGGAGACCATGTTGCTGGATGTCCAGCACTAATTGAAGAAGATGATTATTATTATCGAGCAGGTCAACCAGCTAGAGCGAATTCATTGCATGCAATAGGTGCTAAGGAACCTGGTGGATTCGCCGAATACATTAAACTCCCAGAGAAGAATTTAGTTAAAGTACCTGATGATTTGGATTTCGAATCAGCTTCTATGGTAGAACCTTCTACTGTAGTTTTACATGGGTATTATCGAACCAATCTATCGGTGGGCGACGATGTGGTCATTGTTGGAGCAGGGGGAACCATTGGGTTGTTTGCTGTTCAATGGGCAAAAATATTTGGCGCGAAAAAAGTAATTGCGGTTGATATTGATGATGAAAAACTTCAAATTGCGAAGGAATTAGGCGCCGATTATACGATAAATTCTCTGAATGAAGATGTTCTGACAAAGGTCGCTGAATATACGGATGGCATGAATGCAGATATTGTAGTTGAAGCAGCTGGAACGCCCCATACAGCAGCAACTGTGTTTGGTTACGCCAAAAAAGGCGGCGGAGTTGTGTTCCTAGGTATCCCTTATGCAGACGTTGCGATGGAAAGATTTTATTTTGAAAAAATCCTAAGAAGTGAGTTAACCGTGTGGGGATCATGGAGTTGTGTATCCGCACCATTCCCAGGTAAGGAATGGGCAACGACTGTTCACTTTATGCACAATAACAGATTAAATACTAAAAAAATGATTACACATCGTATACCGCTTGAAGAAGGTTCAGAAATGTTTGAACGATTAATGGAAAGAAAAGAACTTATCGGCAAGGTAATCATGTATCCAGAAAGCTGAAGGTGAACTTATGGACAAATTAATTAAACAAATGGAAGTCATTATGAAAGAATTAGAAAGAAGTATTTCCTTAATGAATGTTGGTGAAAGTGAACAAATTCTGCAAGTCTTGTATAATACAAAGCGGATTTTCCTTGCTGGTTCAGGGAGATCAGGTTTAGCGATCCGTGCTTTCGCTAATCGACTGTTGCACTTAGGTAAAACGGTTTATATTGTTGGTGATATTACTACTCCAAGCATTCAAGCAGAGGATATTTTATTTATTGGTTCTGGTTCAGGAGAAACCGCTGGTCTAATAGTAAATGCAAAAAAAGCAAAGCAATCAGGAGCAAAGGTAATTCTTAATACAACGAATTCGCAGTCGACTTTGGGGAAACTAGCTGATTACATGCTTTTAATTAATGTTGACAATAAAGAAACGGATACTGATTTAATGGAATCTTCTATTCAACCCATGGGATCGGCATTTGAGCAATTAAGTCTTCTCTTGTATGATGCGATTGTTTTGGAATGGGTAGCTAATTTTAATGAAACCTATGATGACATGAAATTAAGACATGCTAATTTGGAATAAACGTTTGATTTGGAGGCAGAACAAAATTTCGATTCTTCACAGAGCGCCTCCAAGAGCAAAGATTAAATTGAGTAATTTGAATATGACCTAAACTTGAAGCCTCTTATATAATCCTCTGGAGCTGTCAATATTATTATTAACAAGGAAGGAGGAGAGAGAGCCATGCAGCTTGATGATAGAAGCAGCAGCTTGCTGCAAGAATTGTTATCAAATCCAAGTGTGAAGAGTAAGAACTTGGAACATAAGTATGGTTTAAGCCGTAGGCAAATCAGTTACAGCCTTGAAAAAATCAATGACTGGTTAGAGGGCCAACGCCTACCAAAAATTGAACGGAATAAACAGGGTGTTTTTATTGTTGATGCTACTCTCTTCTCTGCTGTGCCTAATGAAGTAAACAAGCCTTCGACAAAAAAGTATACTTTTTCTGAAGCAGAGCGAGTGGAACTTATTATTCTGATCCTACTGAGTCGTAGTGAAGAATTATCTTTATTTCATTTTACCAGTTCCATTTATGTAAGCAAGAATACCATACTAAATGATCTAAAAGCAGCACAAGAATTAGTCGAACCTTATGATCTTAGTATCCGTTATTCTCGGTTATCTGGTTACTCAATTGAGGGTGTTGAATTTCAAAAAAGAAAGTTATTGATTGATGTCGTTAACAAAATTCATCACATGTACAATGGGGAAAAATGGGTTCAACAGTTAGCAGAGATCACTGAAAAAGAAGTGCAACAGATTCATGAACGTCTTGAAAAGATTGAAAGCCATCTGAGCTTGAAATTTACAGACGATAAGATGAAAACTTTGCCGCATATCCTACTGATCTTGCTGCGAAGAATCAAACTTGGGAAAACAATAAATTCCTTTCATATTAGCTATGAAGAATTATCGGATACCAAGGAGTACCAAGCGGTTCAAGAACTACTATCGGATTTGGAGCATATACCGACCGAGGAAAGATTATTCATAACATTGCAAATTCTTACGACGAATGTTTCCTCATCTGAGCTCCTTGGGGAAGATATCGTATCAGATTTAAATCAGGCATTGAAAAAGATGCTGGAGCGATTCGAGAAAATGTCCTGCATCCTCTTACAAGACAAAAAGCAGTTGTTGCATATGATCATGCTGCATATAAAACCTGCATATTATCGCATTAAATATAAACTTACTATTACTAATCCACTACAAGAAACAATTAACAGTGAATTCATAGAACTGCACCACCTTGTAAAAAAGTCAGCAAAACCTTTAGCTGATTACATTGGCTGTGATATTCCAGATAGTGAATGCACTTATTTAACGATGCTGATAGGCGGTTGGTTAACAAAGCAAGGAGACAGCATTCTGAGTAAAACAAAAGCAGTAGTGGTTTGCGCTAACGGAGTATCCGTTTCTAAGCTTTTACTCATTACCTTGAATGATTTATTTCCTGAATTCATTTTTCTGGATTCCTTATCTGTGAGAGAATTCAAGATGTATGATTTGGAATATGACATTGTTTTTTCTTCCGTATATCTGCAAACGAACAAACGACTATTTATAGTCAAGCCAATATTACAAAAGGAAGAAAAAATCTCTCTACGAAAACAAGTGATGGAATTATTGCATGGATTCACTCCATCTGAATTAAGTTTGAAAAATATTCTAGAGATCGTTGAGAAATATGCAACCGTTCAGAACAGGCAACTTCTTGCAAAGGAATTACAACAATACTTTACAAGCCATCACTCGTTGTCTTTCAAAACACAACCCGAATTACAAAAGACAAATTTGCATGACCTGATAACGCCGGAGAATATTACATTGCTTCCTTCAGTATCATCTTGGGAAGAGGCTATACGATTAGGGGCGCTACCGCTGCTGCTTCAAGGGAGTATCCAACCTTCTTATGTAGAAGCTATGATCCAACATTACGATGTGGAAGATCCATATATCATTATTAGCCCAAATGTGGCAATTCCTCATGATAGTCCCGAAAGTGGCGTAAACGAAGTAGCTATGAGCTTGCTCCGTTTAGAGCAAGGCGTTGAATTTGCAAGAAATAGGCCGATAAACATCGTTATTATTATAGCCGCTGTCGATAAACAACAGCACTTAAGGGCATTGGTTCAGTTAATGAAACTTGTTGAAAGTAAAGACGATTGTGAAGCTATCATTCAAGCCCAAAGTGCAATGGATATCCATAGTATCATCAAAAAATATGGTACGGATTAATAAAAAGATATCTATGTTTTCCGATTTTTATAAAAGGGAGTAATTATTATGAGCGCAAAAACGATAAATGGACTCGTGTTTGATCAGGATTTAATTCAACTGCACGCACGTTACGATTCGAGGGAAGAGCTTATCAAAAGCTTTGGAAAAATGATAGAAGAGAAAAATTATGCCAAAAAAGGATATACAGAATCATTGCTTCAACGTGAAATCGAATATCCGACCGGAATCAACATGGGGACAATTGGTATAGCAATTCCACATACAAATAAAGAATTCGTTAACGAAACTGCTATTGCCGTTGCAGTTTTAGATAATAGCATAGAGTTCGAGGATATGGGGGGATCAGATGAAACTGTCAACGCAGAAATCGTGATGGTACTTGTAGTGAAAAATCCTAAGATGCACATCTCATTTTTAAAGAACTTAACAAGTTTGTTTCAAGAAGAAAAATTCGTTAAACGTTTTCAAAATGCAACTAATCCTGACGAGATCGAGGAAATACTCTTGAAGTTGCTTTAATAGAGACACATAAAATAATGTTGTAAAATTAATTAAATTTGTTGATGGGACCGGATATGAAATTGCAACATGTAACAATGATGGAAAACTGGATTTACAGCCAAATAGTTTGAACAATAAATTAGTTATTGACACAAAAGATAAACTTATAAAGAAGGATACTTTGGGCTCAATGTATGGGATACAACGGCTTTTTTTAATTATTTGGTCCATTTTCAGAGACAGAATACTTAATCCTGTTTGGTTCAATGTACATCGACACAAAGTTTCCAATCAAAACTACCTTTATAAAATCCAAGCTTAAGCAGGAAATTTGCAGAGGCGGTTATGATTGAAGACGATACCTTCTATATATGGGGTGAAGAATACATTATAAGCAAAATATCAAGTGGGAAAGGCATAAAGTTGGAAGAGCAATTTTTGTTTGTATTTAATCGAATTGAACAAACCAAACATACCTTAATGATGGGGGCATTATCAATGAATAAGGATGAGGAGAAATTACTGCAATATTATCTGGAACTCAAAGGTCCGAATGCGAGGGATGGAACTCCTCTTCACAGTGCATTCACACACAGTTGGTGACAAGAGATTACGATTCGATATTTTTATGAAATCCAAGTATGTAATGTGGGTATCGGAACTGGAGATTGGGACGATTACCTTGGATATTGGCTTAAGGGAAGAGGCATTTTAACAAAAGACCATGACGATAAAACTCCGTGCAGTGCATGAATAAACAACAAGCACTGCACGGAGTTATTGTTCTGAGGTGGGTGTCAGCTCACTTTATAAATTAGGTTTTTAAAAAATTCCGCACTTTCTCATCCTATCCATTTAAGGTATTAACGTTATCTCAACTTGGTGCAGCAGCCCGTCATCAAATAACGGCAGTATGTTACCAGAAATCAAGCGACCATCTACATGGATTTCTACATTTCCTTTGGATAGATGGGAAGGGTTATTAATGGAAATCTGATATTGATTGCCGCGGAATTTGCGGTACACTTCAGCTGAATCCCATTCCGGAGGGAAACAAGGATCTATTCGCAATCCAGCGTAATCCCGCTTAATACCCAGTATGCCTTCGTACAGGCTCATGAGTCCCCAGGCAGAAGTTCCGGTTGTCCAGGATTGATAGGATTTTCCGTAAAACTTAGGATGTATGGAATAACAATTGGTAAAGACATACGGCTCTGCCCCAGATCGAGTGGAAGGGTTTGCTTCACTGTCAGGGATGATTTTCTTCAACGTACGAATCGCTGATTCTCCACGCCCCACCTTACAATCTGCAATTATCTTGAAGCCTGTGGCATGACAGTAAACCCCACCATTCTCAAATAACCCCGGTAGCATACCAGACATTCTCCCAACGTTAGGGGAGTACTCCGGATAGGGAGGCATGTTGATTGGGAAACCAAATTCATGCTCCATACTGTCAATCGACTCCAACACTTTTGGGAGTTTTTTCTCATTCGGAATGTCCGCAAGAATAGCCCATGATTGGGCATTGATATAAATCTTGCTGCCTTCACTGTCTTTGGAACCGATATTTTCTATTTTGCTCAGCGCGCGCATATACCAGTTTCCATCCCAGGCTGACTCATTAATCGCCCGACGGAGCAGATCGTACTGTTCTGTTAAGTAACTGGCATAGTCACTATCTCCGACAATTTGCATCAGTTGGCTCAATTCTCGCAGGCCGTAGCAGAACTGCTCTGAGAGCATGACTGACTCTGCTTCAGGGTCAGTTGTAATATTCAGAGCATCATTCCAATCTGCAAACATGATACGCACCAAGCCATTTGTCCCTTTATCCTCAATCAAGCGATTGACAGCTACCTTCATATGCTCAAGTATCGTTCCAGAGCCACCATCCTGATATTCGATCTCTAGATCAAGGAGTGAATAATCTCCAGTTTCCTTAATTAACTCAATTACCGCCCATATAATCCAGAAGGGTTGGTCCGAGTAGCGAGTGTCGTCATAGGGGAACCAAGTAAGTACGGCATGACCTTCCTTGAACTGATGTCTCAAGCATTCGATAATTTCTTCTTTGGCCCGATCCTGTCGATAATTCAGCAGAGCAACAGCTATTTGAAGATTATCCCGAACTCCTTTCTTGCCGACTATGCAAAAATCAATCTGCTTCTTTACCCATTCGTTCATAATGATGTTGAGCTTATCATCAGGTGTATTTACACTTAAGCTTTTATACTTGGATTTATAATGTACCTGGGTCTCAAGCAATGATTCCTCGAGTCGGTTCTTATCGAAATATTTGTCCGCAGTCTGAACAGCTTCCTTCAGGGTCTCACTGACTCCCATAACAAAATAGAGCTCTTTCTCCTCACCAGGTGCCAAAGATAGTTTATTCTGCAGCACGCCTCCCAAATTGGAAAGTGTAGTTGTGGAATTTGTACAGTCCCGGCCTTTGATAACAACATCAGGCCGCTGGAATAAGGGAGCAGGTATGGAGTCGAGCTTGGTGATGGATCCCAATGGACCCAAAAATTCTCCAAGGTCACCATCGTAGGCATGTACGGTTTCTGAACAGGAGATATAGCCGTTATAACGGGCATGGGGTGCAAAAGGATGCTTGGACTGACAGTAAACACCGTTGAGATCGGAATCAAACATTGTTTCGCAGCTTCTATACATTTCATAATAGCGGGGGTATTTAAAACCTTCGAGCTCAAAGCTCACTGCAGAAAAAAGACTGATATTTTTCACGCGATTTGTGGAGTTTTTGACTTTTACCACCCATACCTCATTATAGCCCTGATGCGGTACAAACAGTTTCCAGGAAGCGTGAATACCATTCTTCTGGGACTGAACAACAGAATAGCCAATACTGTGTTCACAAGTAAAGTCATCTATAGCCTCATTGAGTGGCCCTTCACCGATGTTCCAGTATGTGTTCGTGTCATCATCTCTCAGATAAATATATTTTGCATCCTGGTTATTAATCATACACATATCTGCTTTGGTGTTAATGTAATAGCTGCGGCCGTGTCCAATTTGAGATACCTGTGTACAATATCCTTGTTCACTCCACAAATAATTGTACCAGTACCGAGGGGGCCTAGGGTCTGTGATAACGCATGAGTTTCCGTGATCTTTGAAATAATGAATTTTGCCTGTTTTCATTATTAATCCCTCCATTATAAATTAATGTCCTTTATGAGATGAGTTCTAGCCGTCACCTGCTGAAAATGCAACGTTCATCTTCATGTCCATTTTTTACAGAATAATATTAACTTCATTTGTTAGGAGATGATACCAGTCAATCTTTCGATTTTGTAGGAGAATCTTCTTTGCCCTTTCTTCATTTTAGGTGCTGCTTGCTTAATGAAAGAATAACTTGAAGTATAAGGAATACCACAATCACAAACTTTCAAAGAAAATCACAAGTTTCTCTGGTAGGTCTGGGGAAGGGAATGCTCTATGATATAGGAGGGGGAATTCATACCAGTGGATTCTTAATTGAATATTATTTATTATGAAACCGTTATCAATACATGTTAATGAACTGCCTCCTGCAGTTTATTATGTAGCTTAAAGTCACCATCCTGTACAATTACTGTATATTGAAGATTAATCGCAGTCCGATTAAACGGTCTGCTTTTGTTGTTTTCAAGAAGATCCCAGCACTAAACATCTCAAAGGGGGAGCATCATGAAATTGCTGATCGTAGATGATGAAGAGAGAACCAGAGAAATGCTTCGCAAGCATATTGCTTGGGAGGAAATAGGTATTCATGAGGTTGAAACAGCACGTAATGGTATAATTGCCCTGGAACTTTGCCGGAGCTTTCGCCCCGATGTTGTGCTCTGTGATATCCGGATGCCGAAGATGGACGGTATAGAATTTGCACAACGACTACGTGAAAGCGAAGTTTCATGCAAGCTGTTGTTTCTGAGCGGATTCTCAGACAAAGAATATCTGATGTCAGCGATCCGGTTGAACGCTTTGGACTATATCGAGAAGCCGATCAATCCGGATCAGGTCCGAAAGGCCGTTCAAGCTGCAGTGGAGTCCAGAAAGCATGATGAGAAGAAACGTATGGAGGAACGCCAACTGCAGGATGCCTATGATGAAGGTCTGCCTTACCTGAGACAAGAGATGATCCGCAAGCTGATCTCGCTTCCCGGTTCTCCCAATGTGACAAAAGCTCTAGAGAGCAGGGAAACTTTTCTTCTGCCTTTAGAAGGACCCTTCACCGTAATCGCATCTTCCTTGTACTGGTATCCGACGCAATACCTGGAGAATCCGAAGGTTGTGCAGGAAGAAGTGCTTCAGAAGATAAATATGAGCAGCAGACTGGCTTCACTACAGGGCATTTGTGGTTTTGATTACCATCAGTTTTTGATCTTCATTCTGCCGGGAGCCTTCGGCAGCAGCTACCGGGAACATCGCAACGTGCTGGAAGAACTGTATTCGGAGTTAGCTAAGACCATAGGAGATGATATCCGTTTTCGCATGGGGGTCGGTGAGCCAGTGGTAGAAAGGATGCAGATTCCTGATTCGTACAGATCTGCCGTGGATGCGTGCAATCTGCATTATTACAGCGAAGGTAGCCAATTGATCTTTGCTGGTGCCATTGGCGGTAACCGGGAGCTTGCTACAGATTGGAACATGGTTCGTAGTCTGCGCGGACTGCTAAAGCAGGGCGAACTGGAGGATGCTCGCAGTCTTATTGTGAATTGGACGGAAGAGGCCAGGGCAGCACGCGATCTGGATATTTCCCGGCTCAAGAATTCCTATTTCCAGTTTTTGTTTGTGATTCTGGATGTAGCGGTACAGCTTGGATTCACAGATACGGATGAAGACACGGAGAGACGCTATATCTTGAAGGAGATTGACCGTATTCAAGATTTGGCAAGTATAGAGAAATATATTCTTTCCTTTCTTGACTTGTTTCAGATTTCGCAGGATCCAAGCGGAATAACACCCAAGATGAGGGATATTATTCATTATATTCACAAAAACTATCGAGAAAAGGGGTTCACAATTCTAGACATTGCGAATCATGTGTCGCTGAGTGAGGCCTATCTCTGTTCCCTGTTTAAGAAGCAAAGTGGAGGCACGATTAAGGAATATATTTCTTCGCTGCGAGTGGAAAAGGCCAAGGAGCTGCTGCTAGACAAGGAACTGAAACTGTACGAGGTTGCGGATCGGACAGGCTTCACGGACGCCAATTACTTCACTACCTTTTTCAAAAAATATGCGGGCTGTACGCCTTCGGAGTATCGGGAGAAGATGGCCAAATGAGATTAAAACCCCCAAAACCGTTCGCTGATTTCAGCATCCGCCACAAGCTGTTTGCTTCCTATATGATGGTAATAATTATTCCCTTTGTCGTGCTGCTTTTTCTGCATTTACATCTAACCGCTAATGAAAATGAGAAGCAGGCATTGTATACGGCCCAAAAGATGCTGGAGGAAACGAAATCCTACTTGCAGTACCGTGCAGAAACAGTCAGAGAGGTACTGAACTTTATTGCCTTCAATGATACAGTGCAGACGATGGTAGCAGAAGACCCAAGTAGATATGAAGATGTCAATCTTTGGGGAACCGACGCTAATAGACTGGCCAGGGTACTGGGGAAATTTCGTTACAATTCAGATATTGAAACCGTTCAACTCTACATGAAGAAGGGGCTTGCTTCAGCTACAGAAAATTTCGACTATTTAAACATGGGCAAGGTAGAGCAGAGCCACTGGTTCAAGGAGTTTATCGCATCCCATTCTGTTCTCACCTGGCTACCCTCTTCCGCCTTTGGAGAGAAAGAAGAGGGCGACGAGGTATCGGTTCTGCGCCTCATTCCAAATGTTCACAATATACAGGAGAACGATGGTATTGTTCGCGCCCAGATCTCCCAGAGCACATTGCGCTCCGTGCTGGACCATGCCATTGCTACTCCATATACCTCTGTGGTCTTGTTCAATGACCGCGGAGATATTCTCAGCACTGCAGGCAGATTTCAACATACCTCCAGAAAGTTTCTAGATATGTTGTCACAGGCTTCAACTGGTAGAGAGCAGGATAACTACTGGGCGGATCATTTGGAGTTCAATGGAAAACGAATTCTGCTCGGACTGCAGGCTATCCCTGACACAGATATGAATATAGCGATGATTGTACCCTACTCCGACATTCAGAAATCCAGCAATAAGATGCGTAACCGGCTGATCCTTATTTTTTCACTTATCATCCCGCTCACCTTCATTCTGTCCTATATCGTTGCCGGTTCCGCAACCAAACGTCTGCGTCAGCTCATTCGGCATGTGCGTAAGGTGAAAGACGGAAATTTTGAAATCTCCCCTCTTCCGGGTAACCAGGATGAAATCGGTGAACTGACCACGAACTTTAATGTGATGGTAGAGAATATATCAAGGTTAATTGAGGAGACGTATACTCTTGGGCGGGAAGTGAAAAACAAGGAACTAAAGGCGTTGCAGGCTCAGATCAATCCGCATTTTCTGTACAACACGCTGGATCTGATCAATATTATGGCTATTGAATCCGGTAATGGAGAAATATCCAAAGTAGTAGATCAGTTGGCGTTATTCTACCGCTTGAGCTTGTCGAACGGGAGTGAGATTGTCACCCTGGAGAGTGAACTGCGGCATATTGAATCCTATGTGTCAATTCAGAATATGCGTTTCAGCAATGTGATTACATTGATCCTCAAAGTACCGCCAATTCTGCTGAGCTGCGAGGTGCCGAAAATTATGCTGCAGCCCCTGATTGAGAACGCGATTCTGCATGGCATTATGGAGAAGGAAGTGGAGACGGGGATAATTCATGTATCTGCTATGGAGGAAAAGGGTGATCTGGTCGTGGATATTAGCGATGACGGTATCGGCATGAATGAAGAGGTGTTGTCGACTTTACTGACTAAGGCCGTAAGCAAACGGACGGGCGGCTTCGGCATCCGGAATATTCAAGAGCGGTTACAGCTGAATTATGGACTGAAGTATGGATTGTCTTTTACAAGTCGCCCAGGTGAAGGGACCAGTGTCCGGATACGTCTTCCCAAATCAGTAAAAATGTAAGCGTTATCACAAACTTTCAAAGAAGAACGAAACTTTGCCCCGTAGGTACAGGCTTTAAAGCCAATTACAATAAATGAGGAGAAAGAGAAAACATACTGAAGGAGGCTACTTATGGGTACCAAGGTAGAGCAAGTCGCGGATCACAAGCATAAACCGGCCAAAAGTCTGTCGCTGCTGCGGGAGCTTAGGAGGAACTGGGTGCTGTATGCGATGTTTGTGCCGATTGCTATTTATTTCATCATCTTTGCCTATATTCCGATGACGGGTGTCGTTATGGCATTTAAGGAATTTAACTACAGAGATGGTATTTTTATGAGCCCATGGAACGGGATTGAAAACTTTGAATATTTTTTTCAGTCCGGGAAGGCGTGGCTTGTGACCAAGAATACCATCCTGTACAATCTGGTGTTTCTGGGAGCATATACTTTTTTCTCGATACTGGCTGCGGTGCTGATCTCGGAAACGTATAACAAATTTTTCAAAAAAACCGCTCAGACGTTTATGTTCCTGCCTTACTTCATTTCCTGGGTTACAGTGTCCGCGTTCGTTTACAATTTTCTGAATTATGAGTTCGGAATTGTAAACGTGTTCCTACGGAATATGGGGCTTGAGGCCATTGATATCTACTCGACCAGCAGCTACTGGTATCTTCTGCTTCCGCTGCTCTATGTGTGGAAGTGGGTCGGGTTTGGCTGTGTCCTTTATCTGGCGGCGATTGTCGGGATCGACCAGGAAATTTATGAAGCGGCGACGATTGACGGTGCTACCCGTTTTCAAAAGATCATGAGAATCACCCTGCCCTTACTCAAGCCGACAGTAGTGGTACTGATTTTGTTGGGGCTGGGAAGAATCATGCGCGGCGAATTCGATATGTTCTACCAATTGATTGGCAACAACGGCGCGCTGATGAATGCCACTGATATCATTGATACACTAGTATTCCGCTCGCTTGTGGGCACACAGGACTTTGGCATGGCTTCCTCAGTGGGACTTTATCAATCTGTTCTGACGCTGATAATCGTATTGTTCGCCAACTATTTAGTCCGCCGTTATGACAAGGGCAACGCGCTGTTCTAACTTGATTGCATGAAAGGGGAATTTAACCATGGAGAAAAATAAATTGAACTCAGCGCCTGTCTTTCAGGCTTTCTCGTATATTGTGGTATCGCTGATTGCTATTTTATGTCTGCTTCCTTTTATTTTCCTAATCTCCGGCTCTGTCTCGGATGAAGGGCAGGTTCTGGCGAAGGGCTATTCATTTCTGCCACGAGGATTCTCGTTGGATGCCTACACCTTTATTTTTCGAAATCCCGGCGATATTCTCTCTGGCTATCGCGTGTCGGTGATTGTGGCAGTGGTTGGAACGGTACTCTCACTGCTGATTTCCACGATGGCTGCTTATGTCATGTACCGCAAGGAAGTGAAATACCGTAACCAATTGGCATTCTTCCTGTTCTTTACCACATTGTTCAACGGTGGACTTGCCCCGTATTTCATATGGATTACCAGCTATTTGCATCTGAAGAACACGCTTGCGGTGCTGATTCTGCTCCCCATGTTCAATGTGATGTACGTGCTGATTCTGCGCAGCTTCATACAGGGCTCCGTGCCGGAGCCGCTGGTGGAATCAGCCAAAATTGATGGAGCAGGGGATTTCCGGATCTTCTGGCAGATGGTTTTGCCACTCTGCAAGCCCGCGCTCGCTTCCATCGGTTTGTTCACTATTTTGGCCTATTGGAATGACTGGTGGACCCCGATGATGTTCACCGATAAGGAGCAGTATGTACCGCTGCAGTACTTGCTCTATAAAATGCTGTCCTCGATGAACATGTCTGCGGCAATGGCCCAACATATGACGTCTCTCGACACACCGAAGGAAACATTCAAACTCGCTATGACAGTGATTGCCACCGGACCCATTGTAATTCTGTTTCCATTTCTCCAGCAGTACTTCGTCAAAGGCATCACTATTGGTGCAGTAAAGGGTTAAACCCTTCTGTGCCGGTGTAGAACCGTTTCGTTATAAATCCTGCAAGATGGAGGATTTATATAAAATTTCCATCACCAAAGGGGGAAAAAGAGTGAGAAAACCAAAGAAAAAATCTATGTTCATCTTGACGCTGCTTCTGTCTCTGGCCATGCTATTGTCTGCCTGTGCCGGCAGCAACAACCAAACGAATAACGCAAACGGAAACAAGCCGGATGGAGGCAACACCAGTTCGCCGGACAATCAGAAAGAGGTTGTGTTGAAGGGATATCTGCTTGGCGAAGCGCCGAAAGGGATGCCGGAGGTGCTTGCGGCACTCAATAAAAAGCTAAAAAAGGACATCAATACCACCATTGAGTTGAATTACATCGGCTGGGGCGACGTGCAGTCAAAATACCCGCTTTTGTTGGCTGCAGGTGAAGATGTGGATTTTATCTTTTCTGCTGAATGGAATTATTATGCTGAACAAGCGAATAAAGGGGGATTTTATGAGCTGAAAGCTGAGGATATTGCCAAAAATATGCCGAAGAAATCGGCTATCCTCGATCCAGCCGCCTGGGATGCCGTCAAGATTGAGGATAAAATCTTTATGATCCCGGGCTCCTCCGCGGATCGTTCGGTTTTTGTAGCTGTGCTCCGTAAGGATATTATGGCGGAAGCGGGCCTGACTGAGGTGAAACGGTTCTCCGAGCTTGGCCCTTATCTGGAAGCCGTGAAGAAAAACCATCCGGATATGATCGGCCTGAACTTGGACTCACAGGTTGACCTGCCGACGCCTTATCAACATCTGATGCGCGATAAAATTGGCTACAGGGGTGCTCCTTTTGGCGGTGGTCCTCTGGCCCAGGGCGTAGCTTACGATTTCGGAGATCCGACCGGCAAGATCTACAGTATGGTGGATGAGCCTTACCTCAGCGCGCAGAAATATGCTGCAGGTATTATGAAGGATTGGTACGACAAAGGTTATATCAATAAAAATCCATATTCGAATAAAATCCGCTCCAAGGATAATTTTGTGGAAGGCAAATCTGCGGTAGCATTTGGTAACACCATAGATATCGCTGCCACCATGGAAGCTGCTGAAGCGAAAGGGATTGAAACCTATTTGGTCCCGTCATTGATGACAAACGGTAAAGCACCTTTTAGCCCCTGGGTTACTCAAGGGATCTCCATCGCGGCTAATTCGAAAAATCCCGATCGTGTCATGCAGGCCTTCGACCTTATCATGGAAGATCCATCTTATGCGTATCTAGCTTATTATGGTATTGAAGGACAAAACTACATCATCACTGGAGATGGTAAAATCGGCCTGCCGGAAGGTGTAACGGCTGCTAACAATACCTATCCGCCGGATGCTGCGGGCTTCTGGTTCCTGAACAAGGATTTGTTCAAGCCAATGAGCACCTGGCCGCAGTCTTATATTGACCACCGGGAGAAGGTGAAGGATTATGTAACTGATGACTTTGTATACAACGGGTTCACTTTCGACTCAGACAAAGTCAAGACACAGATCGCCAATCTGGCTAATGCTTCAACGCAATATGCCAATCCAATCTATATCGGTGCAGTCAAGAATGTCGACAAAGCATTTGAAGAATTAGCTGAAAACTTGAAAAGCGCTGGTCTTGATAAGGTGAAAGCGGAAGTGCAGGCCCAGGCTGAGGCGTTCTTAGCAAAGAAAAAATAAGATACTTCCGATCAAAATAGTTGGACTGACCGTTAAAGCTGTAAAGGATAAAGCACCCAGAAGCTCAGCAGCATATGCTGCTGAGCATTCTATTTATTCCGAGTTGACGTATGGTAGACAACCCAACTCCCACCAATCTGCTGGCATTATTAAGAGGAGCGTCATCATTAGGTTCCAAAGCTATAATGATTGGATGGGATAAAGTAACTTCTTTCGACTCTTCAATTTCTAAGTAAATGATTAGTTGGTCCGATGCGCTTATAAGGAACTGATTTACTATGAAGCAAGGATTAAATCCCTACCTCCCCTGGTGGGAGCAAGTCTTCGATGAACCGCAATTCAATCTCGTAGTTTGGGTAGAAAAGGGAGCAACTGTATCTCTACAATTGATTCTCCATGATAGGAGAGGCTTTTTATAGGCGTGACCATACGTAATGTAAAGGATTAAACAAATAGTAATGAAAGTGAGATGAAGAGTTATGATAGGCACTTGGCATTTCTTACTGCAAACGCCTGAATCCACGATTAAATTGCAGTTCATCATTGAAAAAATGGAAGCTTATGCATTGTCCGTCATTGCGGAGCCTTTTCCATTTCCTATTGAGATTCACACCGTGACAGTGGACGGGGATATGCTGCAAGCCAAAGGCTCATCCCGTTACGTAGCGGATGAACCGATTGAATTTGATTTGACCTTCGAAGACGATGAATTCCACGGCAGAGTGAAGCTGCCCTATCAGGAAGCCTTCTTCATGCAAGGTGCCAAAGGGCCTGGCCCTTCCCTTCAGGATATGCTGATTTCCGAGCTTCAACCCTACCGCAAGCATGAGGTGAGGCAGCGAAACGAGGAAGAAATCCGTCAAGCGGTGGAGATACTTCTGGCGAAGATGTCCGTTGCCGATAAGATCGGCCAAATGAGCCAGTGTATGTCGACTAACATTTCCCTCGGATCAGAGGTGGCGTCTGACTCGCCGGAGAAGTTGATTGCAGCAGGCCGGGTAGGTTCGGTCCTCTCGGCTATTACCAGTCGGCGTGTGTTCGAATTGCAAAAAATTGCGGTCGAGCAGTCTCCACACGGGATTCCCTTACTTTTTAACTTTGACGTCATTCACGGGTTTCAAACGGTGTTTCCGGTACCGCTTGCGGGGTCCTGTAGCTGGGATATAGCGGCCATTCGAGAAGCCAGTTCGATCGCGGCGAAAGAAGCTAGTGCCTCCGGCAATACGTATAACCATGGCCCGATGGTCGATATTACGCGAGACCCGCGTTGGGGCCGGGTAGTGGAAGGCGCCGGCGAAGACCCATATTTGGGAAGTCTGATCGCCAAAGCCCAGGTCGAAGGCTTGCAGGGTGACAACTTATTTGATCCGGAGACGCTTATTGCTTGCTTGAAGCATTTCGTCGCTTATGGAGCCGCTGAAGCCGGCCGGGATTACAATACGGTGGACATTTCAGAAGGCACGCTTCGCAATGTGTACTTGCCGCCGTTCCAGGCGGGGATTGAAGCTGGCGCCGGGTCGGTCATGAATGCTTTTAATACTTATCAGGGTGTGCCGGTGGCAGGAAATCGTTACCTCCTTAACGATGTACTGCGGAAGGAACTGGGCTTCGACGGGGTCCTGATTTCTGATTATGGTTCCATAGATGAAATTGTTGCACATGGGAATGCCAAGGACAGCAAGGAAGCGGCGAGAAAGGCTCTGGATGCCACGATGGATATTGAGATGGTAACCCGGTCTTACGATCAGCTGCAGGAATTGATTGAAGAAGGTCTGGTGGCGGAGAAACAACTCAATGAATCCGTGCGGCGCATCCTGACCCTAAAATACAAGATCGGCATTATGGACGACCCGTTCCGTTATGTGCGTCCAGAGAAAGAAAAGGAGTATCATTTCCATACGCAGCATCTGGAGGTCAGCCGGAGTCTGGCAAGGAAATCGATTGTGCTGCTGAAGAATAACGGTGTTCTCCCGCTGGCATGCAAGGCACAGAAGATAGCCATTATCGGACCTTTTGGTGACAGCAAAGATCTCCTAGGACCATGGCAGTGGTCCCGGTTCACAAAGGAGACCGTTACGCTCAGAGAAGGTATGGAAGAAAAAGGGGTTTCAGAAACACATCTATTGCTTGAAGAAGGTTGTAAGGTTGAAGAAGCAGTGGATGGGGGAGTAGAGCGGGCGGTTGCCGCAGCGGAGCAAGCGGATATCGTTCTTCTGGCGCTCGGAGAGAACAGTGAAATGTCCGGAGAAGCGGCTTCCCGCTTGGACATTCATTTACCTAAGGTACAGCAGGAGCTTGCAGAGGCCGTTGTCCGGGTAGGGAAACCGACCATTCTGGTATTAACCAATGGCCGCCCACTGGTACTGGACGGGTTCGTACGCCAGGTTGATGCGATCGTTGAAACCTGGTTCTTGGGATCTGAGGCCGGGCATGCCATCGCCGATGTACTCTTCGGCGATTATAATCCGTCCGGCAAGCTGACGATGAGTTTCCCGGCCCATTCCGGGCAAGTGCCGGTATATTATAATCATTTCCACACCGGAAGACCTGCAACAGAGAGCAATCAAGGACAGAAATTCTTCTCGCGGTATATTGATGGGCCAAATGAGCCGCTGTATCCGTTCGGTTACGGATTAAGCTATACAACGTTTGAGTATTCGGATATCCAGTTGTCCCACACCCAAATGACGGCTTCGGAAACGCTCATTGCCAGCGTCACGGTAACCAATACAGGAAAGGTTTCGGGAGAGGAGACCGTTCAGCTGTACATTCAGGATCTGTATGGCCGTGTGGTTCGTCCGGTGAAAGAACTGAAAGGATTTCAAAAGGTGATTCTGGCTGCAGGCGAAGCACAGGACGTTCATTTCAGCATTACTGAAGCTGATTTGGAGTATTGGAACCTGGAGAAGAAGAACGAAGCAGAGCCGGGGGAGTTCAAGGTATATATCGGATCGAGCTCCTGTGATGTGAAGGAAGCATCTTTCGAGCTTAGCCCAAACTCAAATATAAATTGGCAGGAGGCAGAAAAATGACTTATAAAGATGCAAGCAAACCTATTCCGGAAAGAGTCGAGGATTTACTTGGAAGAATGACCCTCAAGGAAAAGGTAGCCCAGTTATATTGTGCTTCCGTTTCAGATGCCGACGATAGTGTAGCACCGCTGAAAGAAGCGATGAAAGACGGTATCGGGACGTTGAGTTGTCTGAACTCTTCGTTAACCGGGGACAACAAGAAGGATATCGAAAAATTAAAAAGCCTTCAGAAATATCTTTTGGAGGAAACCAGATTAGGGATTCCGGTAATTATTCATAACGAAGGGATCGCTGGAGCGCAGATCCCGGGAGCGACGACTTTTCCGCAGTCGCTGAACCTTGCGTCCACCTGGGAGCCCGAATTAGCGCTAAAAATGGGTGAAGCTGTAAAAAAACAACTAATTGCCTATGGATTCAGGGCAGTGCATTCTCCACTGTTTGACTTGGGCCGAGATCCAAGATGGGGAAGAATTGGCGAAACCTATGGTGAAGATCCTTATTTAGTTGCGCAGATGGGCGTAGCATACGTCAAGGGGATACAGGGTGACCATGAAGTAATGGCGGCCGCCAAGCACTTTGTCGGGTATGGCAACGCCGAAGGAGGAAGAAACGGTGGAGAACAGCAAATCGCGGACAGAAAATTATTCGATACCTATTGTTTTCCTTTTGAGGCGGCCATCCATGATGCCCGGTTGCTGGCTGTGATGAACAGCTACGGCATCTTGAATGAGCAGGCCGTGTCCACTTCAAAATGGCTGCTGACAGACGTACTAAGAGACAAAATGGGTTTCGATGGCTTGGTGGTCGCGGATTACGGCAGCATAAACCATGCGTTTTCACGATATCGGGTGGCCAAGGATCTGAAAGAAACTGCAGTTCTGGCCCTTCGTGCCGGCATGGATGTGGAGCAGCCAAATAACAATTGTTATAAGTACTTAGTGGAAGCGGTCGAATCCGGAGAATTGGAAGAGTTCTATATTGATCGTTCTGTCAGACGGGTGCTGGAAACCAAGTTCAAAATGGGTCTATTTGAGAATCCTTTTGAAATCGGTGATTTCTTTGCGGAAATTTCCAAAGTTGAACCTGCGGAATTGTCACAGGAAATTGCTGAGAAATCCATCGTACTGGTTAAAAATGAAGACAACTTTTTACCGCTCCAAAAGAAGCTTAAAATCGCGCTTATCGGCCCTACCGCAGACGAAAGAACGAACTTTTTCGGAGGATATTCCTCTGTGAATTCGGCGAGTACTCAAAGCAGTGACTTCGACAAATCCGAAGAGGATAATTTTTTGAAAATGATTTATGCCGGCGCGATTTCCGAACACAAGGAGACCTATAAAGCTTTAGGACTAGAATTTGATGATAAGCCCACTCCAGAACAAAGAGTGAAAATTATCAATATGATCAAGCAAAGCCTGAGCTCGGGCAGCAACGCCAACAAAGTATATGACACGACAGAAGAATTTGCCCGGAAATACTATCCGGACTGCAAATCGATAAAGGAAGTCATGGAAGAAGAGTTTGGTTTGGATCAGATCCTGTATGCCAAAGGCTGCACTATTTTTGAGGCTATAGATGGGGGAATCGAGGCCGTAAAGGCAGCTGTTCAGGAAGCAGATATTGTGATTGCTGTATTAGGCGGCAAGGAAAGCATGATTGATCCTCAGGCGACCTGCGGAGAAAACAGGGATAATATCAATATCCAGCTTGAGCAACCGCAATTGGAAATGATGGACGAAGTATTTAAGCTGAACAAACCTGTTATCTCAATTATCGTAGATGGTCGGCCTCTGGCCACGCCTTCGATTAGCGAGCACAGTAAGGCGGTCCTATATTCCTGGCTGCCGGCACAGTTCGGTGCGAAAGCCATTGTGAATATCCTTACCGGTCGAAGAAACCCGAGTGGAAAGCTGCCGGTGACCATTGTAAGAGAGGCCGGGCAGATTCCGATGTACAACAGCAGATTGTCGCTCTATGTCGAAATTAATGATTGGGCGGAATATATCGGGCACGATAAGGCTACCCCGCTATATCCGTTTGGACACGGTTTGAGTTATACGAAATTTGAATACAGTGAATTGAATTGGAACCGCACCGTTCAGCCCAATGGAGAATTGAATCTGAGTTTCAAGCTGCAGAATACAGGTTCATATGCTGGAGACGAGGTGGTTCAAGTCTATATAAGAGATAGTGTTGGCAGTGTCGCCCGACCCGTTAAGCAGCTTGTTGGATTTGTAAAAGTAACCCTAGATCCTAATGAAACGAAGGATATTACCTTCAAGGTAAATATGAAACAACTGGCATTCCATGACCTGAACATGGAGCAAGTGGTTGAACCAGGGATGATGGAAGTGTTTATCGGGGCTTCCTCCCAGGATATTCGCTTACAAGGATCCTTTGAAATTGCCGGAGAAAAACTTATTGTAGACAGAAAGGCATTTGCCTCGCAAGTAATTATTAATTAATACGTCTGAAGATAATGGAGGCCGGCGATTGCACGAATGCTTCCTATTACGACCGATATCTTATAGATCAAGGCTGAAACAGATATTCAGAGGAGAGTTGATACCATTAAAGACATGTACCTAACGGACGACAGTAGCAGCAGAAAAGGATCACGAAACAGTTATTATAGGGAGACATACAGGCCTCAATTCCATTATTCACCTGAGAAAAATTGGATGAACGATCCCAACGGCTTGGTTTAATATGAAGGAGAGTACCACCTGTTCTACCAGCATACGCCCCATGATACGCAGCCTGACTTTGGCCGCATGCATTGGGGGCATGCGGTAAGCAAGGATCTAGTACATTGGGACGAACTCCCACCGACAATTCCGCCTGGAGAGGACGGAGCGATCTTCTCGGGAAGTGCGGTGGTGGGTAAGAACAATACAAGCGGATTTTTCAACGAAGAAGGATCAGGATTGGTTGCAATTTATACGAATGAGGGCAACAGGGCTCAACCCGGCAAGCCATTGCTTATAGCAAGGACAAAGGTCGAACCTGGATAAAATATGAAGGTAATCCGGTCTTATTCCCAACGGAAACGCTAGATTTTCGTGATCCGAAGGTGTTTTGGCATGATGAATCGTCGATGTGGATCATGGTCCTTGCTGTAAGAGAACGTGTAGAATTTTACACATCTCCAAACCTGAAAGAATGGTCGTTTGCAAGCGAGTTCGGTTCCGACATTCCGTGTATACACCGAGGGATATTTGAATGTCCTGATGTATTTCGAATCCGAGTAGATGGGGATGAGAATACCACGAAGTGGATACTAATGCTAAGCGTGGGGGATAGAAATGGTGTGAATCCAGACGATCCGGAACCACCGGCAGGGGGTTCTGGCATGATGTATTTCATTGGCAACTTTGACGGTAAGACATTTACTCTGGATGAAGCGCTGGAAACTTTCGATGCTATTAAATGGGTAGACTACGGATCAGACTTTTACGCGGCTGTGACCTGGAATGGCATTCCGAACGAGGACGGACGAAAGATTTGGATCGGCTGGATGAACAATTGGCGTTATGGTACCACGCTACCTTCAGAGGAATGGCGTGGCAAGATGTCAATTCCTCGTGAGCTACAGCTTAGGACTTATCCAGAGGGACTTCAATTAATCCAAACACCCATAAATGAATTAAGTCAGCTAAGAAAACCGATTTTGTCTCTGCAAGATTTGATGATTAAGCCAGGTATGAACGTGTTGTCTGATATTTCCGCAGCCAAGGCAGAAATTATTGTAGAATTTGAAATCGGTACTGCTGTGGAATTCGGGTTTAAAGTACGGAAGTCCGCCAATCAGGAGACGATTATCGGATATAATATCTCGAATGAGGAATTGTTCGTCGATCGGACGAAGTCGAGCGCCACTGATTTTCATTCCGATTTCACAGCAATACACAAGGCCACTATGAAGCCAGAGCATGAGAGGATACAGTTGAGCATTTATCTGGATTGGTCAAGTGTTGAAGTCTTCGGAAATCATGGAAAAACAATCATTTCAGACATGATTTTCCCGGATTTCGAAAGTAAGGGTCTAGAACTCTACGCCATTGGTGGAGAACTAAGGGTCGAGTCGCTTCAGATCAATGATCTAGTAAGCATTTGGGGAAATGAGACTGTTTAGACTTTAGTTACCGTTATCATTCAAATTAAAATTATCTCACGACAGAACTCGTTAAGCAGCGGCTTGATTTGACGAAGTGTTACAGCCCGGCTGCGTGCATCAATATCTGAACTTGGTCCCCAAAACTAATTAAAGTAACATTTTTCTGCCTTGACACGTAACACCCGATCGGTTCACAAC
>NZ_JBIYCS010000015.1:0-62397 GCF_044907935.1 Paenibacillus sp. RC21 | reverse complement strand
TTATACAGCCTGACGGCATGTACCAAAATCTCAGCGTTGGATTTTGCAAGCAAAATCCGTACTCACTCGTTGTTCAGTTTTCAAAGATCAAACCTTCATATTCTCTTACTTTGTTTCATCACCGCATCTCAGCGGCGACTTGATTAATATAACATACATTCGGGATTTAAGTCAACACTTTTTTAAAATTATTTTTCAATTTCATTTCAGCGTTATTCTCAAAAAAAATTCCCGGGCTTTAAGGGCCGAGAATTAATGTATCATATAATCGAATTCCCCGTCAACTATATTTTAAAACAAAAGCACTTTTCGCTTGCCCTTGCCAAAAAGCTCCACATATTAAACAATCCTCGTTCCTTGATTAAACTCTATACACACTCACATAGCCTGTCCAAACAATATCATTTTCAATCCCAGTAAAAGTGCAATTCCGGGCAATCCCAAAACCGTTACAGCCCCCATCGTAACCGGATTAATAGGGATATACACCTGCGTGATCCACCCCGAATAATTAATGACATACAGCGCAATTGCCACCAGAGCCATATGCGCCCCAAACACAGTAAGCCAGCCGATACCCAGACGTTTTTTGAGGATTAGACATGACAGTACCACAACGCAAGCAATCAGAACAAGCCAGACAGCACCTCTCATTCGGCTCTCCGTTTATGAACACGGCCCGCGTCATTGGCATACCCCGGTTCATCTGCAGGCAGGTGGAAACGATGCAACCCTTGCTTTTTGGCACATTTTAAATGTATCTGATATTTACGCTCCGCAGCTTCCAGAACAAAAATGGCATAGTCGATTTCGTCCTCGCCTGTAGCTTCATGAAATAACCGATGCGCTCTTAGCCATTCCGCATGCGAAGCCCGAATCTGGGCAAACAACTCCTGACGATGCTCTGCTTCCGATTTGCCGTGTTCCTGTCGACGAAAATTTTGCTTCACCCGTTCCCACATCCATTCATCCTCCTCACAAGCTGAATTATGTGCACAGTCTGTAAGACTACCTTATTCATACTTATTTAACAGAGGACAAACTTAGAACAGGAACCATCTATACCAGTCATATCATCACAAAATAAAAAGGAGCCATAAAGGCCCCCAGATTGTCGAGAAAATCCATAAGATTTATCGGCACTAAAAATATCTATAACGTATAGTTGTACTTATTAGTTCAGCTCTCTGCGGCCTTCCAGCGCTTTGGACAGCGTAACCTCATCGGCATACTCCAAATCCCCGCCTACCGGCAATCCGTGAGCAATACGAGTAACCTTGATTCCAAAAGGACGCACCAGCCTAGAAATGTACATGGCCGTCGCTTCTCCTTCAATGTTCGGATTCGTAGCCAAAATCAGCTCTTTGATGCGTTCATCACTAAGCCTGTTCAATAATTCCTTGAGCTTGATATCTTCAGGACCAATTCCCTCCATAGGAGAGATTGCTCCATGAAGCACATGATAAAAGCCGTTAAACTCCTTGGTGCGCTCCATAGCTACCAGATCCTTGGAATCCTGAACAACACAAATGACGGAAGCATCCCTTGTCTTATCCTGACAGATCCGACAAGGGTCCGTGTCCGTAATATTGCCACAGACGGAACAGAAGTGAAGATTGCGTTTCACATTGACCAGTGCTTTGGCAAAATCAATCACATCGTCTTCCTTCATTTTCAGAACGTGAAAAGCCAACCGGGCGGCCGTCTTAGGCCCCACCCCCGGCAGGCGCGTAAATGCATCAATCAGCTTTGCAATCGGCTCCGGATAATACAATAGTGTGCTTCTCCTTTATGCGCAGTCTAGAACAGGCCTGGAATTTTCATCCCGCCTGTAAATTTACCCATATCATCATTAGCCAGTTCATCTGCTTTGGACAAAGCATCGTTGACAGCAGTCAACACGAGATCTTGCAGCATTTCCACATCATCAGGATCTACAGCCTCCGGTTTGATTGTGATGGAAAGCACTTTTTTATGTCCGTTTACCTCTACAGTCACAACACCGCCGCCGGAAGTACCTTCAATTACTTTTCCGCCAAGCTCCTCCTGGGCTTTCAGCATTTGCTCCTGCATTTTTTTCACTTGCTTCATCATTTGGTTCATATTGTTCATTTCAATCATCTCCTTTAATGAAGTATACATCCAGACACTTTGATTTTAATCCTTTATAACTACCAAATCTTCCCCGAAAAGTTCAATAGCTTCATCAATCCAGGGCTCCTTGGACTTTCCCGGTGCGTCATGCTCCTGCTCCAGTTGGAATTCTTCGGCAGGCTGATCGGGAACTCCTTCAATCGCAGCATTCCAATCCTTTTGCATCATTGTCACCAGACGATAGGGATGCCCCAACTGTTCGTGCAGAACCTTCTCAATGACCTGCTTGTTGGCAGGCTTTTCAGTAGTTTCACGGTGAATGTTGTTCTTAAACGCCACGAGTACACTATCCTCTAATACAGACACTGGCTCGCCGTCCATAAACCATGCATGAACTGTGACTTTCGCTTCTTTGACTCCCTGCAAAATTTGGCTCCACTTACGCCCCGCTGCCGCAAATGCCTCTCCCGACTTCTCGGCGATATAGCGATCTAGCTGCGAAGGAAGCTTGACTGGCGCAGAAATCCGCGGAGCGGGAGCGCGCCCCCCGGGAGCCTGACGGTTCACCGACGATGCATCCTGCCCTGCCCCGGCAGCCAATCCGCCCTGCAACGCGCGCTCCAGCTTCTTCTCCAGCTCGGCAAGCTGGCGCTTCAAAACGGCTACATCCTCCTGATTGGCAGCAGCACCAGAATGCTGTGTAGTTGGCTGAGCAGCGGTTCCAGCTGCCCCAGGAATGCTGCACAGCTTCAATAGAGCCACCTCAAACAAGGTTTGCGGCTGAACGGCATACTTCATCTCGCTCTGATAGCGATTAAGCGTGTCGATCATGCTAAAAAGCTGCTCCTTGGTAAAAGCTTCTGCCACTTCCTTGAACTGCTCTGGCTCCAGCACGCGCTCTGTCATTTTAGTTGCCTGCGGTACCATCTTAATCATAAGCAGATCCCTGAAATAGTACAGCAGATTTTCCATGCATTTATCTGCGCTTTTACCTTCTTGCATAAAGTTCTCAATCATTTGCAGTACTGTGCCGACATCTTCTTTCAGCAATGCCAAGGCAAGCTTGCCGAATTGTTCAGACGCAATACCTCCCGTCATATCCAGCACCTGCTGATAAGTAACCCGACCGTCTGTAAACGAAGATATTTGATCCAGAACGCTAAGTGCATCACGCATTCCGCCATCTGACAGACGCGCAATGTACTGCAATGCGTCCGAATCAGCCTCTATGTTCTCCTGTCGACATATAAGGTCAAGCCGCTCCGTCTGCTCCTCCAGCGATACCCGCCGAAAGTCAAAACGCTGACAACGCGAAATGATCGTCGCCGGAATCCGGTGCGGTTCTGTGGTAGCCAATATGAACATCACGTGTGGCGGCGGTTCTTCCAGCGTCTTAAGCAACGCATTGAACGCTTCCGTCGTCAGCATGTGCACTTCATCAATGATATAAACCTTGTGCCGTACTTCCGTCGGCGCATATTTGACTTTATCGCGCAAATCACGAATCTCTTCAACGCCCCGGTTGGAGGCTGCGTCAATCTCCTGTACATCCATGACCGCTCCGGCCGTGATCCGTTTACAGGCTTCGCATTCGTTGCAAGGCTCCGGCGCCGGTCCATGCTCACAGTTAATTGCCTTGGCCAAAATTTTGGCCGCACTCGTCTTACCCGTTCCTCGCGGACCGCTGAACAGGTAGGCATGGGACGTGCGATTTTCGCGGATGGCATTCTGCAATGTCTGGATAATATGCTGTTGTCCTACCATGTCCTTGAACGACTGAGGCCGCCAAGCACGGTACAACGCTATATGTTCCAATGCGCGTTACCCTCTTTCCCATTCACTTTCATGAACATTATGTTCACTTCATTATACTATACTCCCGTCCGAATCTAAACCGGACACCTTTCAATTTAAGAGCAAAAGAAAACCGCCTTATGAAAAGCGGTTAAACTAATCCTTTTTAAGGGGATAATAAATCAATTAAAATAATTTTTTGGTCAGAATTATTTCCAACGGCTCATTTTCGAGTAATAAACACCCTGCGTCCCAATATCCTAATTTTCTATAGAAGTGCTGAGCCTTTTCATTTGCCAGAGTAGATGTCATAACCAATTTGAAGCCCTTTTGTTTCATTTGATCTTCCCAAAAGAGGACAACTTGCTTACCTACACCCTTGTCTCGATATTGTTCATCGACCCAAATCATATTCAGGAAAGGTGTGTTGTCCCAAAAGTATCCATACCTCATCCATCCGATATTACTTTCATCTTGATTCCGCAGTATGTATATTTCATTTCCCTTTATTTTTACCTGTATTAAACTCTCTGAAATATGATGGTCATGGTCTCGTATGTATCCATAGTCTGAATCAGTTGCAAAAACAATTCTCATCTTTATCCTCCTTTATGTCACATTAACAACTAATCCATCATTTGTGAATCTGCACGCCAGTTAGTTTAGGAGGAAAAACATGAATGTAATTAAACATCGCCAAACACAAAAAAAACATCTTCGCAATGACTGCCAAGATGTTCTAATTCTCTAAATATAAACCGTGCACCTGTTATTGATCGTTGTGATCCGAGCGGCAATCCTGAACAACAACTCGGGCTAGGCTACCCTCCGGCACAAGAGTGCTCTTGCTTATGGCTGCTTCCTTCCGGACCTGACCAGGTTCACAAGTACTCATTGCGGAGGACCCAACCGTCAACATTGTGCGCAGGGACCAGCCTCACATCAACAACACCTCTAACAGGAATTCAACCTCGCTATAGCGGATTGCGAGTTACAGGGCACCGCTACCTCCCCATCTAGCACGGTGAAAATAAGTATATCTCAAGGCCGCACAAAAAGCAAACATCCACAACAAAAAGAGCCCTCTGCAATAGCAGAAGGCTCTAATAACTTTATAACCTGCGGTAATCGATTAGATACCGTATTTCTTCTTGAAACGATCTACACGGCCGCCAACATCAAGGAATTTCTGCTTCCCTGTGAAGAATGGGTGGCAAGCGGAGCAAATCTCCACGCGCAGAGAACCTTTCACAGAACCGGTTTCGAACGTATTTCCGCAAGCACAAGTGACATTAGTTACGTTAAATTTCGGTTGAATAGCTTGTTGCATTGAACTTTCACCTCTTTCCGCCCTGAACATCCTATCAGCCCAGAGTTGTATGAACACATGTTCACATTATAGCACCTGGATATGAGCGTTTCAACAACTCTTTTGTGTATCCAAAAATGGTGTAAAACAGGTGCAGTTCAACCCACTATTGACCGTTCTAGGCCTTGGCAAATTTGGGACGCGCCAGCCCTTGGGGCGGTACGTGGGTGTAAGACCCGATAACGACATCAGGCAGTTCCTCACGGTAAATCTCAAGCATTTGCTTCATGCCAAGGAGCTCCCCTTGGGCAGGTGGAATCAGCTCCAGATAGCTTTCAGGATCAATATTCAGGTTGCGCATCTGAATAAGCTTGAGCTTTGTGCGTTTGGCAAACTCAATCATCGCTTCGATTTCTTCCTCGCGGTCTGTCACGCCCGGAAAAATCAAATAGTTAATCGACGTATATACTCCCTGCTCGGAAGCATAACGAAGTGATTTTTCCACATTGGCTAACGTGTAACCACGCGGCTTGTAATAAGCATTGTAATGGTCGTCCAGCGCGCTAATCGTGCTGACCCGCATCAGATCAAGTCCAGCATCTACGATTCCCCGGATATGATCGTTCAAACCTGCATTCGTATTAATATTGATGTATCCCATATCTGTAACGGAACGGACCTCTTTGATCGAATCTATAATCAATTTGGCCTGAGTAGAAGGCTCACCTTCACACCCTTGACCAAAACTAATGATGGACTCCGGTGTTTTCAAATGCTCCAACATGACTTCCACAATCTCATCGACACGAGGACGGAAGTTCATTCTCGTCTGAGGGGATACAAAACCACTGTCATCCGGCTGTTCCGATATGCAACCAAAGCATCCGGCATTACAAGAATAAGATACCGGAACTCCGCCCTCCCAGCGATTCAGGAACGTGTTCGAGGAAGTAAGACACTCATAGCCTAATGCACAGTTGGACAAATGTTGGTACAGCCGATTTTCCGGGTACTGCTCTGTCATCCGCTGCACGCCCTGCTTTACCTCGTGGCGGTCACAGTTTTCCGGATTCCATTTGGACGGATTATCACTCCGCTCTGCCGTTACATAGAAAGCTCCATCTTTCCAGACCACGGCCGAATAGCCGAACAAGGGGAGCTTATACTCCTTATCGGTCTTCACATACCCTGGCAGGCACAAGCGTGTAAAGCCTTGAGGTAACAAAGCCCCCACTGCCTGCATATCGCCTGGCAAGGAAACCATTTCTCCGGATTCAGGGTTCATACCGACCGGGCGTGTGTTGGGCAGACTTACCAGCGTAGCTCCTTCCGGTAGCGGAATAAGCTCATCTTCCATGATTTCGACAATCATGTCTGCACTGCGGGCAAGCCCATACAAAGAAGCATGATCGTATACATTGCCTTTTTCGTCGGCATACACCAAATACATTGTGGAGCTCCTTTCGTTCCGTCAAGCGCACGCCTTAAACCAATCGAACCTTGACGGCTGCGTGCTTGAGGAACAGATAAATACCTATCATGGAAATGACGATTATCCATAGGCTGATCATTGTTATTCAGGGTAGCTATACTGCTGTTTTTAGTTGGTTGAAGCTGGAACCGATGCTGCGGTGGAACGCGTGGTTCTCCGTTGCGGAGTGCTTGAAGTGCTTTGTGACCCGCCGGACGGTGCCGTTGTATCAAACGAGGCCAAAAACTCTGCGTTATTGCTGCTGTTCCGCAATTTCTTTAGGAAGCCTTCCACAAAATCGTGGCTTTCCGTCATATTTTTACGAATAGCCCAAATGGTATCCAATTCTTCCTTGCCTAACAACATTTCCTCACGCCGGGTACCGGAGCGACGAATATCAATAGCCGGGAATATGCGGCGTTCCGCAAGCTTGCGGTCCAAATGAAGCTCCATATTGCCTGTACTTTTAAACTCTTCATAGATAATGTCATCCATCCGCGATCCTGTATCAATGAGCGCTGTGGCCAAAATAGTAAGACTTCCGCCCTCTTCCACATTCCGCGCCGCACCAAAAAAGCGTTTCGGACGGTGGAAGGCCCCTGGATCAATCCCCCCACTAAGCGTACGACCAGATGCTGGAATAACCAAGTTGTAGGCACGTGCAAGACGAGTAATGCTATCCAGCAGAATAACCACGTCTTTTTTATGCTCTACAAGGCGAAGGGCACGCTCTAGAACCAATTCCACTACCTTGATATGGTTCTCAGGCAGTTCATCAAAAGTGGAAGCAACAACTTCACCTTTAACAGAACGCTGCATGTCAGTCACTTCTTCCGGACGTTCATCAATCAGCAAGACAAACAGCTCAATCTCGGGATTGTTGGTAGAAATGCTATTGGCAATTTCTTTGAGGAGAAGTGTTTTACCAGCTTTGGGAGGTGCCACAATGAGTCCACGCTGTCCAAGTCCGACAGGGGCCAATATATCCATTATTCTCGTAGACAAATTATTGGGGGTAGTTTCAAGGACTAATTTAGTTTGCGGATACAGTGGAGTCAGTGCTGGAAAGTGTAGCCGCTCAGCAGCTTGTTCAGGACTTCTTCCATTGACAGCGTTAACTTGAAGCAATCCAAAATATCGTTCATTCTCTTTCGGAGTCCGGCATTTACCGGATACTAGATCGCCTGTTCTCAAGTCAAACTTGCGGATTTGTGAAGCAGAGATGTAAATATCTTCGGTACTCGGGAGGTAATTGATCGGCCTCAGAAAGCCGTAACCTTCAGGAAGTATTTCCAGAACGCCCTGCATAAACATCAATCCGCTCTTCTCGGCTTGTGCACGCAGGATGGCAAAAATTAATTCTTTTTTCTTGAGCGTTCCGTAGTACGGGATCTGGTATTGCTTGGCCAGCTTGTACAGATCGGTCAGCTTCATTTCTTCCAGATCGGAAATTTGCAGATCCATATAATAACCACCTATTCAATTATTAAGTCCATTCAAAACTAAATGATAGACAATGATATCATAAACGCCATCAACATAATTTTAACCAAAACAAATAAAGTTATGCAGCCATCTGCTTGGATTATACCGAATTATTCCGGTTTTCCGATAAAAGATTGTTAGGTATGGACCTATATCTTGTATCATGCAGCGGCTGCATAGAGCCTATCCATTCTATTGTTCATCCGTTCCGGGAGTCCCAAAATGTACGAAGTTTGTTATTCTGTCTGCCGCCATACGTCCGCGCCCAAAAGACGCAGATTGGAGACGAGATGGTCATAACCACGGTCGATGTATTCGACACCTGACACCTCGGTTACGCCTTCACTTACTGTAAGTCCGGCAATGACAAGCGCTGCACCAGCACGCAGATCGGCCGCTTTGACTTTAGCCGCATTTAGCTTGCCACCTTCAATAATAGCCGAACGACCTTCCACGCGGATTTTAGCCCCCATTCGCACAAGTTCCGGGACGTGTTTAAAACGATTGCTATAAACAAAATCGCTCAGTACACTAACCCCTTGCGCCTGAGTAAGCAAACTGGTCATAGGAGATTGCAAGTCTGTGGCGAATCCGGGGTAAATTAAGGCTTTAACATCAACATGCTCATATGAAGGTGAACCCAGAACACGAATACTTTCGTCATATTCCTCTATACCAATACCCATTTCCTGCATTTTTGCAGTCAGGGCCTCCATATGCTTGGGAATTACGTTGTCAATCAAAACATTACCACGAGTAGCCGCAGCAGCAATCATATATGTGCCCGCTTGTATGCGGTCAGGTATGATGGAGTGACGGCAGCCATGCAGCTCGGACACACCTTCAATCCGGATCGTTTCCGTTCCGGCCCCCTTAATAATGGCCCCCATGGAGTTTAACAAGGTTGCTACATCTATAATCTCAGGCTCTTTAGCCGCATTTTCGATAATTGTGGCGCCTTTGGCACGTGCGGCCGCCAGCATAATGTTAATCGTAGCTCCTACACTGCTGACATCCAAATAAATCTTGGTACCACGCAGCTCTTTGGCATGCAAATGAATAGCACCGTGCTCGTTCGTAACCGTAGCACCCAGTGCTTCAAAACCTTTGATATGCTGATCAATGGGCCGAGGTTCAAAATTACACCCTCCTGGCAAACCGATGATCGCTTCCTTGAAGCGGCCTAGCATGGCTCCCATCATATAATAGGATGCTCGTAATTTCTTAACAGGTCCATTCGGCATGGGAATGGATTTAATGGAGGATGGATCTATTCTCATCTGGCTGCCTTCCCAGGCAACGGTTGCACCAAGCTCCTCCAGTATTTCGGAATACACCGCCACATCACTCAACAGCGGCAAATTGTCCAAAATGACTTCCGACTCTGCCAGAATGGCGGCGGGAATCAAGGCGATGGCACTGTTTTTGGCACCGCTGATGGAAACTGTACCTTGAAGCGGCCGTCCACCGGTGATCATCAATTTTTCCATAAGCTTGAGGGTCCCCCTACTTGTTTTGCAGTCGGTCAAATAATAAACTTTCAACTTTTTGGTGGTTAAAATGGAAAGACACCGGCTAAGCGGTGTGCTTTCCAAGTCAAACTATTCAACTGAACAGATTCAAATCTTCTGTGCAGAACTACTATTACAATCAAGAGATACATTGAACCATGCAGACGCACGGTACATCAACTTATTCTTATGCTTGGTTGTTGGAACCGAACTCACGGATTTTACCGATAACGGTTTGTTTAATCGCTTCACGACCTGGAGCGATAAATGTACGTGGGTCATAAGCATCCGGTTTCTCAGCAAGCACTTCACGAACCACTTTCGCGAACACGATTTGGTTCTCTGTGTTTACATTGATTTTGGAAGTTCCCAGCGAGATTGCTTTTTTGATATCATGCGTTGGGATACCAGTACCACCATGCAGAACGAGTGGAAGTTTGATTGCAGCGCAGATCTCTTCCATTTCTTTGAATCCGAGGTTTGGCTCGCCTTTGTAAGGTCCGTGAACGGAACCCAGTGCAGGAGCCAATGTGTCGATACCTGTTTCGTTAACGATACGCAGACAGTCGTCAAGCTTCGCGTACATTACGTCACCTACAACATCATCCTCTTGACCGCCAACCATTCCAACTTCAGCTTCAACGGAAACGCCTTTGGAATGTGCATAATCAACAACTTTTTTCGTTGTTGCAATGTTCGTGTCGATCGGGCTGTGGGAATCATCGATCATAACAGATGTGAAACCAGCATCGATAGCTTCTTTACATTTTTCAAAGCTGGAACCGTGATCCAAATGGATCGCAACCGGAACCGTAATTTTCATATCATGAATAAGACCTTCTACCATTTTAACAACAGTGTAGAAACCGCCCATGTGGCGTGCTGCACCTTCAGATACGCCCAGGATTACCGGGGATTTTTCTTCTTCAGCAGCGCCCAGAATAGCTTGAGTCCACTCCAGGTTATTAATGTTGTATTGACCTACCGCGTATTTTCCTTCAAGTGCTTTGTTCAACATGTCTGTCATAGATACCAATGGCATGGTTACAGTCCTCCTAAGGGTGTTTGGGTTTGTCTATATTTTAGCCGACATCACATACGGGCTTATTATACCACAACCCATGTTAAATACTAAACAAGCTTTTGCACATCAACACATACGAAAATCACGCCCAGGACGCCGTTTTTTCATAGAATTGTATAAGGAGAGGATTTACTTTCAGTATTTCCCATAAACACAAACAAAAAACCCTGTTGTGTTAACAGAGTTTTCAACTAAAGTGATTCGCTTCGTCACTCCTGAGTTGCTTGTTTACGGCGATTCGCATTTCATCAATATCAAAGGGCTTGGTAAAGTGCATGAGTGCTCCCAGCTCCGTCGCCTCTTTAATCATGTCCAGTTCTCCATAAGCTGTCATCATAATAACCTTGATATCGGGATTCATGGTCTTTAGATGCTTCAAGATTTCAAGTCCGTCCATACCCGGAATTTTCATATCGAGCAGAACCAGATCAGGCGGTTCCTTTTCAACAATTTCAAGTGCAATTTTTCCGTTTGCTGCCTGAAAGGTCTCGTAACCCTCACTTCCGAACACTTCCATCAGCAAAATTCGTATTCCATTCTGGTCATCGACGATTAACACTTTTTTCTTTTCCAATGTTTTAACCTCCTAAGATCTTAAAACGAGGATCATGCAGCTATTGCCATAACAGCGTCCGATGACGTACAATATCCGTCCCATACCCTAAACTATATTCGCTCCTGCAAAAAGAAAATCCTTCTCTTATACATAATTGTGGAATATTCTTTCATAATCAGGAAGCGTGGAATAAAAAAAGACCTCCCTGAGGAGGTCTTACAGGCCACAGCATTAGCCTTGAAGCTGCAATGCCGCCTTAACAAATTCACGGAACAACGGCTGTGGACGGTTCGGACGGGAAGTGAATTCCGGATGGAATTGTACCGCCAGGAACCATGGATGCTCAGGCAGTTCCACAATTTCCACCAAACGTCCGTCCGGTGAAGTACCGGAAATGCGAAGACCTGCCTTTTCAATAACTTCACGATATTCGTTATTGAATTCATACCGATGACGGTGTCTTTCATATACCAGCTCATCGTTGTAACAAGCCGAAGCCAGCGAGCCTTCCGTCAGCTTGCACGGATACAATCCGAGACGCATGGTGCCGCCCATATCTTCGATGTCCTTTTGATCAGGCAGCAAGTCGATGACCGGGTAATCCGTAGCCGGATTGATCTCCGAGCTGTTGGCTCCATCCAGACCAGCCAGGGAACGGGCAATCTCAATGACAGATACCTGCATACCAAGGCAAATACCAAAGAACGGGATTTTCTGTTCGCGAGCATAACGGATGGTGCTGATTTTACCTTCAATTCCGCGATCGCCGAAGCCGCCCGGTACGAGAATACCACCAATGCCGCCCAGCATGTCTGCTACGTTCTCGTCCGTTACTTCTTCTGCGTTCACCCAACGGATTTTCACATCCGCATTGGCGTCAAATCCGGCGTGCGAAAGGGATTCGACCACACTTAAATAAGCATCATGCAGTGCAACGTATTTACCAACAATGGCGATTTCAACCGTTTTATCCAGCTTTCTGATCCGTTCAACAAGCCCTTCCCACTCCGTCATATCCGGTGCAGGTGTTGTCAGCTTGAGGTGATTGACTACGATCTCGTCCAAGCCTTCTTCACGCAGATTCAATGGAACCTCGTACAAAGTCGAAGCATCGCGGCATTCTACTACTGCGTTAGCATCAATATCGCAGAACAGCGCGATTTTGGCCTTCATATCGGAGGAAAGTTCATGCTCTGTACGGCAAACAATGACATTCGGTTGAATGCCGATGCTGCGCAGTTCTTTTACACTGTGCTGAGTTGGTTTGGTTTTAACCTCACCAGCAGCTTTAATATAAGGAATGAGGGTTACGTGAATGTACATTACATTCTCGCGTCCAACCTCACTTTTGAGCTGACGGATCGCTTCCAAAAATGGCAAGCTCTCGATATCGCCCACGGTACCGCCGATTTCTGTGATAATTACGTCCGAACCCGCTTCACGGCCTGCACGATATACGCGCTCCTTGATTTCATTCGTAATATGAGGAATGACCTGCACCGTACCGCCCAAATACTCTCCGCGACGCTCTTTACTGATTACGCTGGAGTATACCTTGCCTGTCGTGACATTGCTGTTCTTGGACAGATTAATATCAATAAAGCGCTCATAGTGTCCCAAGTCGAGATCCGTTTCCGCACCGTCATCCGTTACAAACACTTCACCGTGCTGGTAAGGGCTCATGGTCCCCGGATCGACATTAAGGTAAGGGTCAAATTTTTGAATCGTTACCTTCAGTCCCCTGTTCTTCAGAAGCCTTCCCAGTGAAGCTGCCGTAATCCCTTTGCCCAAGGAAGACACAACCCCGCCTGTCACAAAAATATACTTTGTCACTGTTTAAAACCCTCCTAAATAAAGTCCAAAATTCAGGCGACATTATGATGTTATCGTAACCCGTTTACACGGATTATCATCCATGAAGAAGGCAGCGGAATCATTTTCCATGCCCGCCGCCCTTAGCCCTCTTTCATGAGTGGAAACACCCTATAAAAAAACAAAAAAGCACTCCCGTAGTACGGGGCACTTTTATACAAAAAGCAAACATATAAGTGAATCAATCATAAGCCCAAGCAATAGTTTACCCCGTGTCCAATCCGCTGTCAAGGAAGTTATCTGTGTTAATTTGCCCATTGAACAAGATTGGAGGGAATCCACATAAAAGCTTCAAATCAGAAGGAGTTTCAAGAAAATGGTCATGAAAAAGGGGAGAATACATCTCCCCTTGCAGCCTGATCTTAACGAAGCGAATCATCGTCTTCTTCCGTCGACTCGTCGTCATTTTCATCTTCAGTGTCTTCCTCATCACTGAGGTCTTCATCGTCTATAACCACGTCTTCATCACTATCATCATCTTCGCCGTCGAACAGCTCTTCTTCGCCATCCTCGTCTTCACTGTCTGCATCGAAGTCGTCATCGGCGCTGTAAGTTTCTTCTTCCTCATGATAGTCCTCTTCGTCGTCATCATCTTCGTCATTAATGATACGAGGACGTTTGGCGCCTGTCAGAGTATCTTCGGATTTATCCACTGGATACCAACGTTTCAAGCCCCACAGATTCGTACCGACACAGGCGAAACGCCCGTCAATGTTGATTTCAGTATATAGCTGAGCGATAACGTCATTAATGTCTTCGTCGGACATGCCGCGCAATTTGGCGACTTCATTCATCAGGTCACGGTAATAATATGGAGTATTGGCCGCTTTCAATACCATAAATGCCAAATCCACCATTGGAGTCTCGTGGACTTTCTCCGGGTCAATCTTCAAGTTGAGTGGGGTACTCACCTAGGGACACTTCCTCTCACACGTAATTCACAAGAACATGTTTCAGAGCATACACGATACATGCAATACTAACATATCCATTATCAAAACTAAGTAAAACCTATTTGGAAGCAAATTGCAAGTTAAACATGGGTATCCGTACAATTTGCAGTAGTATGCCTTGAACAAGGCGGCGCACGTTAAAAAGACGGGGTCCCCCCCGTCTTTCGACTGTACCCGCTCCGGGAGAAGTCCCCAAAGTTGTTGCACAAGAGCTTATGCCCTCCATGTATCGTATGTGTCCACGATCACTTTGACACGACAAGCAGGCCTATTTCAATAAAAAAGGGGCAGGTTTCCCATGCCGCTGCTGACGCTTGCTCATACAATACCTCAGCATGGCTCATCGGAGGGGGACTGTCTCAAATGGACTATCCGGGTTTTTTGCAGCGTTTGCACGAGGGCATTTCGGAGCCGTCCGGCAGTGGACGGCACAAACATATCATTACGTTCGATAAGCCTCACCAATACCGGGAATGCCTGTCCTATCTCAGGAAGCTGAAACCAGAGCTTGCGGGATTACGGCAAGTACAACCGGCGCGTCTGATTCGCGCTCTGATCGCCCCGCTTTCAGGGGGAGACAGGCTGGGCAAATATCACAACGGTGTTACCGTTGAAGAAGATACGCGCATGAGGATACATGGAGGAGCGGCCCACATGCCGAGGACGGAGAAAAACCTGCCCATGCCGTGGGGGGTCAAACAGGTACGCGCATACAAGGCTTGGCCTTCCTCTACAGGAAACCGAATCAGGATTGGTGTGATCGACACAGGAGCGGATTTTCAACATCCTGATCTACGGCATTCTCTTGCCAGAGGCATCAATCTGCTTAATCGGACCATGCTGCCCTATGACGATAACGGTCACGGCACTCATATTGCCGGTACCATCGCGGCATCCAACTATGACGAGGGTATGGTTGGTGTAGCACCACAGGCGCTAATTCATCCTGTAAAAGCGTTTGACCATAACGGGGCCGCCTACGTCTCGGATATTATTCTTGGCATCGACTGGTGTGTATTGAATCGTGTCGATATCATCAATATGAGCTTCGGCATGAAATCACGCAGTAAAGCGCTGCTTGATATGGTAAACAAGGCGTACCAAAACGGTATCGTGATCGTAGCTTCCTCAGGAAACGAGGGTAAGCGTCGGAGTATTGACTACCCCGCCCGTTATTCCCAGACCATTTCGGTCGGAGCTACTGATAAATACAGACGCATCGCGCCTTTCAGCAACCGGGGACAATTTGTAGACGTGTACGCACCGGGTGAAAAGATCATTTCCTCATGGATACACGGCAAGCATCACGAAATGAGCGGCACGTCTATGGCTACTTCCCACGTGACTGGAAGTATTGCCCTGCTCCTTTCACTAAGACCGGAAATGGAGCCTGGAGAAATCAAAGCACTGCTCAAGCGTACCGCTACGCCGCTGCGCCTTCGTAAAAGCACCGGGCGCAACTCTATATCCACGAAACTTGGAGAAGTCGATGCCTTCCGACTGATGCAGGAGGGAACGAAATAACTGATGAAGTAAATGAATTACCTCTAAACGTTTAACGTTGCGCCCGGTCCCAAAGAGTGAATGGCTTTTATAGAGCTTTCCTGTTCGGTCCAGCCTTCTCTTATCAGCTCGTCACGCACAAGATCGGTCTGCGGCTTGGGCGCATGAACGAGCACAACCTGTTTACCAGGCAACTCCTTCAACATTTGCCTCACATCCGATACCCCCTGATGCACCTTGTAAATCAAATGCCGAACTATACAACAGTCATTCTGGTCTGTTTTCTGACGCGTTTTTTGATTCGTACAATCCAGCAGATGTTTACCAAAAGAACCGCTTGAAGCATGTCCCGTCAAAATAACACCGTTATGATTACTTTTTCCGCTAGCTTCACCATCCCCCGCACTCGGCGGATGATCTGATAAATACTGATAGTACCACCGCGCCCGTGGCGAATCCATCATGCCATCCCCGGTTACGATCACAGCCGAAGCATTCTGTTCCAGCAGCCGTACTCGCTCCGCAGTATCACGAGGCACAAAGATCCTGCCACTGTGCAGCACATGTTCTATCCGCACAGGTGCTTCCAGGCGCAGCCATTCTTTCAAACGGCTCAAACGCTGTAATCCCTGCCATATGTCCGGCTCTACAATCATTGCTTGTTCCGGGAACTGCTCGCTGACCCACACGATCAAATCCTGTCCCCGGCCAAAGGCGGGTACCGGAAGCAGCACATGACCACCAGAAGACAATATCTGTTCCATACCGGCCCGCAGCCGCTCCAGCTTCACAGGTTGCGGGTCTATATCCATGCCATAGGCATTATCCATAATGGAGATATCCACTAACTCGGACTCCAGCATCCATTCAGGCAGGTCATGCGCACCTCCCCAAACGGCCAAGCCCGGTACGTCGGCAGCGAGCAGCTCGGATTCGCGGCTGTAGTCTCCCGAAAAGAATAACCGCTTCCCTTCCATTTCTACCACGTACCACACTGCGCCAGCCAAATGCCCACTGCGTCCCCACATGATCCGTATATCCGGACAAGCCTCCTGCCACACCCCTAACGGCGCTTCATCCTCCAGATAACGGTAAGCAATAGATTCGATATCTCGTTCGTCGTATGGCAATTTGCCGCCTCTTGATTCTACATAAGTATGCCAGGAGCGAAAATAGGAACCTAACTGTTCCGCAGTGGCCTTTGTCGTCCAGACCTCTCCCCGGTATCCATTTTTGTACAGTAAGGGGAGCGCCATTGAATGATCTTCATGTGCATGAGACAGCAATACAGCAGTCAGCCTCTCCGCCTCCTGCGGCGGAAAAACCGGATACTGCCCGGTTCCTTCCTTTTTCACACCACAATCCAGCATGATGCGACGCTGCTTTCCTTCAAAAACATAGCAGGAACGGCCATGTTCGCCCGCTCCGCCCCAAATTCGAAGCTTGGTCATCATCATTTCCACTTTCTTTGCGAGTTTAAGCTTTCCATTAAGATCAGCAGCAGCGTGGTCAAACCGACCGATATGACCGCCATTGCCATACCAAGCGACACCTGCCCCTGTTCGAACTGGGCAAATATGTAGGTTGCAGACGTCTGGACGGATGGCGGCAAAATCAGCAATGAGCCGACCAGTTCGCGCGAAGCAATGGTAAAGGTCATCATCCAGCCTGCCAGCATCCCCGGTAAAATCAGCGGCAGCACAATCCGGCAGAATACATAAGACGGGCGACCGCCAAACACCTGTCCTGCCTGAAAAAGAGCGGTGTCTACCTGCGTAAAGGCGCTTTTGACATACTGGACTGTATAAGGAACAAACAAGACAACATACGTCAGAATGACCATACCGTACGTGTTATACAACGGAATCGGCATCCACGGCGAGTTCCACCATAAAATAAGGCCGACTACCATAACAATCCCCGGAACCGTGTTCGGAAGCAAGCTGAATGCATCCACTGTCCGCTGGAGCCTCGTACGTGAGCCGCCAATAACGAGCGCAAACCATGTGCCCAGCACAACGGCAATCGTCGATGCACCCAAAGAGAGAAATACGCTGTTCAGCAGCGCCTCCATGCTCTCTGAGCCCCAAGACAGCAGTTCCTTGTAATAATCGAGCGTAAAGTTATCCCAAGCCAAGCCGATCCCCCGCAGCTTCATGGTGGAAGCAGCGATAATTGAAAAATAAGGGATACCGATGGACGCCATTAGCAACAATAGGATAAATGTGACACTTAATCCCGTAGTCCAGCCAGATACACGAAGACGGGAAGGACGAGAACCTTTACCACCTACCAGCCTGTATGTGTACTTACGGTTGATTACCGATTGCACATACCATACGAGCAGACAGGCGGTTAAAAGCACCGAGGCCATTGACGTCGCCTTGCCAAAATCAATCGGCCAACTGGAAATGTATTTGTGAATTTCCGATGTCATGACTTCATACCCGATACGTCGTCCAAAGGTGGCGGGGGTTCCAAACTCTGCAATCGTTTTGACGAAAATAAGCAGTGCGCCCATTCCGTAAGCCGACAGCAGCAGTGGTAAAATGATCCGGCGGAACCTGTACAGAAAGCCGCCGCCCATAACGGATCCGGCCTCTTCCAGACTGCCGCCAATCCTAACCAGCGCACCGCGCAGCAGCAGGTACAGGAACGGAAACAGATGTAGACTCATGATCATCACCATGCCGCCAAAGCTGAAAAAGAACGGGGTCAAGAAATGCAGGCTCGGAAACAACTGCTCCAGATACCCGTTTTTTTGCATAAACAAAATCCAACCCATGGACCCGATATAGGGCGGGGTCATAAACGGAATCAATAGCACCACGTCCAACCAGCGCCAGCTAGCGAGACGCGTGTTGGACATGATCCACGCGAGCGGAAGTGCAAGCACCGTCGTTCCGGCAATAACACAGATGCCCAGCCAGATTGAGCCGAACAGCACACCCGCAAATCGGGATGCAGCCAACGTCTGGAAAGGCGCAGACCATTGTAATCGTCCATCTACATACACACTTTGGATGAAAATTTGTAGTAACGGTAGCACGATCAGTAAAGCAAGCGCGATCAGAGCGAGCGTCAGACACCACGCTCTGATCTGTTTGACGGATAAGACCCCCATCCGCTTACTTGAACATTTGCGTGAACTTCTCCGTCACGTCAGGCCCGTGCTCGCCCATCCATTCCCAATTGGTTTTCAGCAACGGAATCTCATCCAGATTGGCGCGCTTATCTGCTTTGACATCCGTGCGGCCCGGAAGCAAGGAAGCGTCCGCTACCAGCTTCTGTGCCTCGTCCGACAGCAGATAGTCAATGAATGCCTTGGCATTCTGCTCATGCTGTGTCGATTTGAGAATCGCCGCAGGGCGCGGGCTGATGACTGTTCCTTCCTTCGGATAAACAATGTCGATTGGCTCGCCTTTGGCTTTGGCCTTGTAGGTCATGTAATCAACCGCAGCAGCGACCATGCTTTTGGCTCCGGTAATGACCGGGTCCAGCGCTTCCTGATTGGCTCCAGCCATCGCTACGCCGTTAGCCTTGTACTGCTCGAACAACGTCCAGCCCCCATCGCCATTGGCACTCAGGTAGCCTGTCATAAAATCCAGCGCCGAACCAGACAGCGACGGATCAGGAATGTTAATTTGGTCCTTGTACTCTGGCTTCGCGAGATCGGCCCATGAAGTCGGCGGTGTCTTCACCAGCTTCGTGTTGTACGCGATACCTAATGCGGAAGCACTGGTGCTGAAGTAGTTGCCTTCTTTGTCGGACCAATCGGGATTCAGCTTGTCCGCGTTTTTGGCATCCGGGTAAGGGAGCGTGAGACCGTCTTTTTTCAAGCCTTGCACGGACGGAAGAGATGCCAGTACCACCACGTCTGCTACCGGATTCGCCTTCTCAGCTTCCATCCGGGCCAAAATTTTACCTGTCGTTCCCTGGAACAGCTCGACCTTCACTCCGCTTTGCGCCTCATACCCCGCTACCAGCTTTTTTGCCAGCCCGTCAGGGCCTGCGCTGTAGACAACCAGCTTCTGATCTGTCGATGCCGCTCCGGCTTGTCCTGCTGATCCGGTGGCTTGCGCTCCATCCTTGGATGGTGTATCCGTTCCACAGCCTGCGACAGCCAGTCCAAAGGTCAATGTTAATGCGAGCATTGCACCCTTTTTCCAACCTGTACGAAAAACGTGCTTGTTCATCATCTTGTGTTATACCCCTTTTCCCTATGAAACGAGTTGGTGGATGTGTTGCGGTGATACCCAAATTTGCTTTTGTTCCCCGATAGGCAAGCGAGTGGAATGATATGCAGTCCATAGCTCGCCGTTCTCTGCCAGTATGCGGATTTCATAACGGTCCCCAACATAGCTGATATGACGAATCTCCACTGTAAAAGAGCGCTGATCCACTTGATCCTGTTCCCAGCGGACATGCTCGGGACGGAATAGTGTTCGTTCCGGCTCCAGCCAGTTCGATTTGCCAATGAACCTAGCCACCTCTGGATGAGATGGGCGACCGTAGATCATCTCCGGTGTTCCGGTCTGCAAAATATGTCCGCTTCTCATGACGACCACTTCATCGGACATTGACATGGCCTCGATCTGATCATGGGTGACGTACAGGGCAGTCAGCCCCAGATCGCGCACCAGCGACAGCATTTCGATGCGCATCTCTTCGCGAAGCACCGCGTCCAGCGCACTGAGCGGCTCGTCAAACAAGACAAGCCTCGGCCGAATGGCGACCGCGCGGGCAAAAGCGACCCGCTGCTGCTGGCCACCAGACAGCTGATGAGGATACCGATCCTCCATCCCCGACAGTCTGACTTTGTCCAGCGCCTCCAATACTGCTGTTCGCAGCTCCTTGCCACGCACGCTACCAGAACCGGGGCCTTTTCCATGCTTGTTCGCACGCAGGCCGAAGGCCACGTTTTCAAACACCGTCATATGCGGCCACAGCGCGAAATCCTGAAACACCATGCCGAAATGACGAAGATGCGCGGGAATATCCTTTTTGCGTTCAGCCGAAAAAAGAACTTCCTCTCCCATCGTGATCGTGCCGGTATCGGGCGTCTCCAGCCCTGCGATCATGCGCAGAAGCGTTGTTTTCCCGCAACCGGACGGACCGAGCAGTGTCGTGAATTGTCCCCGCCGTACGACCAGATTCGTCTCGTGCAATGCGGTCATATGGCCGAAGGTTTTACTCAACCCGTGAATATACAAATCCTGATTCATCGCATTACCTGCCTGTTCTTATGACTGACCCCAGTGTAAAGCTTGAATTCGCAGCCTGTGTTATTGGAAAGTTAAAACAAAATTAATTATTTCAATGAATTGTGTTAATACTCATAGATTTAATCTATATAGAGGGGATTGATACCGCCGCGCATGGAGCGGGCATGAGTTTCCGATCAACCTGAAAGCGAGGTATTCCAAGTGAATTTAAGTCTTTTGAAGCTGCATATTGTTGAGTTGCTGGACAAGCACCATAAAATTACCACAGTAGCCGAGCTTCTCGGCCTGAAACAACCGACCATTACCTTTCATATGAGAAATCTGGAGCGGGATTTGGGGGTGAAGCTGTTCGACACGCGTATGGGCAAAATCATCCTGACGGATGCCGGGCACGCGCTGCTCCACTATGCCGGCAAGATTAATGCGCTCGCCGCCGAGGCGGAGCGGGTTGTATGCGAGTTCGACACACTCCAGCGGGGGAGCATTCGAATCGGCGCAAGCTATGTACCAGCTACCTACGTGCTTCCTGCGGTGCTGCACCGTTTTGCCCGTGAACATCCGGGAATTCATATTGCCTTGTCCGTGAAAACTGCTCCGGTGATCAAGGACATGCTTGCCCGTCACGAAATCGACCTTGGCGTTATTTCAACAGAGCCGTTTCAAGTGCCCACGCTGGTATCGGAATCCTTGGGCGAGGATGAGCTGGTACTGATCTGCGCACCTGATCACCCGCTCGCAAGCGAAACCGATTTAATACCTGAGCGAATCGCTTCTTCCTCTTTCGTGCTGCACGGCAAGGATTCTAGCACACGCCAAATGACCGACAAATGGCTGGAGCATGGCGGACGCCGCCTCCCCTCCTATTTGGAGCTGGATTCGCTGGAGGCGATCAAACAGGCGGTCATGCTGGGAGAGCACGTCTCTTTCGTCTCCCGCATAGCTGTGCAGTCCGAGGTTGAACGCGGGATGCTGGTCATACGGCCCATTCCGGGTCAACGTGGGGAGCGGTACATTTATATGGTTAGCAATAAGGACCGCCACCGCTCGGCCCTAATCCGCCAATTTGCTGAATATTTGTTAGGGAACCAAGAATAAATCTTACCTGTCATATAGAAATTATGTTATTTTTTAACCGGAGTACCAGCTTGCCTTGACATACGACTGACATTACACCCGTAAAGTGTAGCGTGTACCCCCATTCGGACGAACAGGAGATGATTGAATGAAAACTGGTCTTCGTATCACAAAGGCTTTGTCGGTATTCACCTTAAGTGCAGTGCTGCTTGTAACGGGATGGAAAGGTGCCGAGCCTGCACAGGCTGCCGCCAATGCCACACCAAGCTATGAGGTAAAGCTGCTGCTGGATACAGCTCAGGTGCTCAATGCGGACGGCTCTTTGAAAAGCAGCGTAGCCAACGAATTTCAAATTAGCGAAGCTGCGCAACGATTGAGCGTCGAATATTTTGACACGGATCAACTGCAATTGAACAACGAGGGCTGGAATGTCAGATTTCGCAAAAAAGAAGATAAAAAGAATTATGAATTAACCTACAAGAAGCGGTACACGGTCACGAACGGAGATATCAACGCGGCTCTCAACCAAGCGAATAAAGAAGGCTTCAGTGCATCCGACGATAACTACGATGCTGAGGTGGATTGGGGTTATAGCAAGCAGACGCTGAGCTTTTCCAATGATAAAAAAACGAACGCTTCCAAAGGATTAACTCTTCCTTACCCGGACCAGGCGTTAAAGCAACTATTGGACAATCTTCCGGGCAAGCTGCAAAACTGGAAAACCAGCAATTGGGGCAAACAAACCCTGGCAGACTCCAGAGTACGCGGTCCTGTACAGGTCAGCAAATATGGAGGAAGCTTTCAAGGATTGGATACCGACGTTGAAGTCTGGCCTATCCGCAGTGCGAACGGATCAGGTACAGATACCATCATTGAAATCTCCTTCAAAACCTCGGACTACAGCGTTGCCGCCAGCAATCGTACCAAGCTGATCAATCTGCTGCAATCCAAAGGATGGCTGGTTCCTGCCGATTCCCTGAAAACGAATTTGGTGCTGGAACGCTACTAAGCTGCTCGAACCAAAAAAGGAACCGAACGTGCCACCCTGCTGGGGATGGTACGGACGGTTCCTTTTATCGTTAAAGTGGTTTGCTTACATGCGTTCCGGTGCAGACACGCCTACCAGCTTCAGCACATTGGCAATGGTGGTGCGGACCGCGCCAAACAGCGCCAAGCGGGCCTGCGTTTGAGCGGCATCCTCAGTGATAACGCGCTCTGCTTTATAGTAGCTGTGGAACAACGATGCCAGCTCGTAGACGTAGCGAATCATACGGTGTGGCGCAAAGCTCGCAGCCGCTACCGATACTTCCTCCGGCAGCTCGCCGATTTTGCGCAACAGGTCGTACTCATGCTCAGCCGTCAGTTTGGACAGATCAACCTCTGCCAACGGCAGTACGGCAATTCCTTGCTCCTCGGCTTGACGGTATACGCTGCACGCCCGCGCGTGGGCATATTGCACGTAGAATACCGGATTTTCATTGGAAGTGGAAATCGCCAAATCCATGTCAAAATCCAAATGTGAATCCATGCTGCGCATCGTGAAGAAGTAACGGATCGCGTCTACGCCCACTTCTTCCATCAGGTCTTCCATCGTCACGGCCTTGCCGGTACGCTTGGACATTTTTACCTTTTCCCCGTTTTGGAACAGGCTGACCATTTGGGCAATCAGCACTTTGAGCTTATCCGGGTCGTTGCCCAGTGCTTCCATAGCTGCTTTCATCCGTGGAATGTAGCCGTGGTGATCCGCTCCCCAAATGTTGATGATTGTGTCATACCCACGGGCATATTTGTCGCGATGGTAAGCGATATCCGGGGTCAGGTACGTGTATGTACCGTCATTTTTGATTAAGACACGGTCTTTATCGTCGCCGTACTTGGTTGTGTTCAGCCATGTGGCTCCGTCCTTCTCGTAAATCTCCTCACGGTCACGCAGCTCGTTCAGCGCTTTAAGCACTTCACCGTTCTCATACAGCGATGTTTCGCTGAACCAGGAGTCAAAAGGTACACGGAACAGTTCCAGATCGCGCTTGATCTTGTTCAGTTCCTTTTCCAGACCATAGTCACGGAAATAAGCTGCGCGGTCGCCTGGTGTCAAAGACAGCAGGGAATCGCCCTTCTCGGCCACCAGTTCCTTGGCAAAGCCGATGATGTCCTCACCGTGATACCCGTCCTCCGGCATCTCCGCAGGCTGTCCCAGCTCTTGCAAATAACGCGCCTCAATTGAGCGGCTCATGTTGTAAATCTGGTTACCCGCATCATTAATGTAGTATTCACGAGTTACTTTGTATCCAGCAAAATCAAGCACATTGCAGAGGGCATCCCCTACTGCCGCACCGCGCGCATGGCCCAAGTGCAGGCTACCTGTCGGGTTCGCACTGACGAACTCGATTTGTACCTTTTTGCCTGCACCTTCCTGCACACGTCCGTAATCTGCTCCCTGCTCCTGCACCTGTTTAATGACATCATACAGATAGCTCTTGTTCAGGCGGAAGTTAATAAAGCCCGGTCCGGCAATTTCCGCGCTTTCAATTGAAGCGGCAGCCAAGTCCATATTTGCGATCAAATCTTCTGCAATTTGACGCGGGTTTTTCTTCGCAATGCGGGTGAGCTGCATCGCAGCGTTTGTAGCCAAATCACCGTGCGACTTGTCCTTCGGCACCTCCAGCGTAATCGTCGGCAGCTCTTCGCGGCTCACGATTCCGGCAGCCAGTACCGCTACCTCGATAGCTGAGGTCACCTTTAGATTAATGAGTTCCAGTGGATTGCTTGTCATGATTGTTGCTCCTCCTGTATATGCAAACTGATGGCAAAATGCCCCGAGAAATCCTCAAATACGTACAGATCATAAGTCCAGCTCACATGTCCGGTAAACCCGTCCATTCGAATATCGAGCTTCTGCGTATGCGCAGACATGTTCAGGCTTAAATAAGGCGATCGGTAAAATCCAGGCAATCTTCGTCCCAGAGCAAACGACTGCTCTGATTGCACTTCGCCGTGACGGATCAGCTTCAACTCATCCGGTCCGATTTTGACCGTGTTCCGTGTCGTTCCGCCCTCAGGTCCCTCTTGGGGCTCATCGTACCTTATATATAGATGCTTCCCACGCATGATGGCTTCTCCGGGAAGCTCCTGCACCACATCTTCTCCGTCGTGATGACTATGAAGACGGATTTGGACCTTTGCATTGTGTGGCATGTGTTCAAACTCCATTCTATCGCTATCCTACTGTACTACTATATCCAGTTCCCGTTTGCAATTCAAATGAGATTTTACAAAAAGATGCTTTCATCCACAAAAAAAACAGCTACTGTGGAGTGACTCCATCGGGTGCTTGGCTAAAGCTTTCGATAAATCGGGAAGCCAGAGAAGACATGTACTTATCCTTGAGCCAGACAGCCGCCACACGAGTATGCAATTCTTCACACATAATTTCCTTCACAATTAACTGGTTATTGCTGCCTAGAGACAGCGCGGACCGCGAAATCATACCGATACCCAGTCCTTCATTAGCCCAGTGAAGCGTAGTGCGGGCATCATCGTTTTTGCAAAAGAAATTCGGCTCAAAGCCATGCTTCATGCAGGCATCGTGGATCAATTGCTCAAAGCGGCGGTATATGATTAGCGGTCTGTTTTTCAAGTCAGACAGTGGAATCGTCTTCTGGTCAGGGTTCCAGTCATGCTCTTCTTTCATCACCGCGACCATCGGCTCGGAGGCTGCATATCTGCACCCCAGATCGGTGGTGTTGAACGGCGTTCTGACGATACCGACCTCTACAATCCCCTTGTTCAACAGATCGAGGATCATGAACGTGTTTCCCTCATGAATTTCAAATTTTACGCCCGCATAGGTTTTGTGAAATTCGGAAAGCCTGTCTTTCATCAGAGCTGCGCCGGAAGAAGAGACGGTTCCAATCGTGAGCGTTCCCTTCATACCCATAGCAAAATCGTTTATTTCCCTCGTCGTGGCATCCGTCAGCTCCAAAATCTGCTTGGCCCTGTTCTGCAAAATGATTCCGGCCTCTGTCAGATGAATGCTTCGCGAGCCTCGATGCATGAGCTTTACACCAAGCTCCTCCTCCAGCTGCATGAGCTGCTGACTGAGGGGAGGTTGTGCGATTTGCAGCTTTTTAGCTGCCGCTGTGATTTGTCCCGCCTCTGCAATCGCCAAAAAATACTTGAGATGTCTCAATTCCATCATGGACCTCCGGTACTGATATATGTAAAACCTATACCTCTAATATATATTAAATATTATTCATATGGTTTGGGATATGCCATAATCATATTCAGTTATCAGATTGGGTCAACGGGCTTTATACAATATTCAGGTTAGGTGATGGTTTATTTGCTGAAATTTGCTGTTTTTTTGAAGCCTTATAAGAAGGAAAGTATTCTTGGACCTCTGTTTAAACTGATTGAGGCGATTTTGGAATTATTGCTGCCCACCATGGTAGCCCTAATGATCAATCATGGTGTTGGCAAAGGAGATACCCATTATGTTTGGCAGATGGGTCTTTTGATGTTGCTTATGACCGTGCTGGGCTTTGGCAGTTCAATGGTGTGCCAGTTCTACGCAGCCCGGGCCTCTCAAGGATTCGGAACGACGCTGCGCAATACGATGTTTAAGCACATTTCATCGTTCTCTTATGCCGATCTGGATAAGTTTGGTACACCCTCACTCATCAATCGGATCACGAACGATGTGAATCAGCTCCAGACGGCTGTGGCGATGCTGATTCGTCTGGTCATTCGCGCTCCTTTTATTTGCATTGGGGCTATTATCATGTCGATGATCCTGGACTTTCGCCTCGCTTTGGTACTGTTAGCGGCTACGCCAATTCTGGCTTTGATCCTGTATCTGGTGATCACGAAGGCTTCGCCCCTGTACCGCCAGTATCAGAAAAAGCTGGACAACATCGCTCTTGTGCTAAGCGAAAATCTTACAGGGGTAAGAGTCATACGAGCCTTTGCCAAAAGAGGAACCGAACGGGTCAAGTTCAATACAGCCTCGGATGACCTGACCCAAACCGCCATCCGTGTTGGGCGCATTTCCGCTTTGCTCAGCCCCGCCACACTGCTGGTGGTCAACGGAGCCATTATTGCGATTCTGTGGGTCGGCGGCATTCATATTCAATATGGATCTCTTACTCAAGGGGAGATTATTGCTTTTATTAATTATATCACGCAGATCTTGCTGGCTCTGATCGTGGTGACCAATCTAATTATTCTGTTCACCAAGGCTGCAACCTCGGCTGCACGGATTCAGGAGGTTCTGGATACACAAGCTTCGATCTCCGATGTGACTACGGCTACAGGCCGGGCTGGTTCAGATGAGCAGGGCACCGTACCGGCCATCGCTTTTGATCACGTCTCCTTCGGATACAACCAAACGGGACAATTGGCGCTGAGCGATGTTACCGTAGACATCTTCCCCGGTGAAACGGTCGGTATCATCGGAGCGACGGGTTCGGGGAAATCTACATTTGGGAATCTCATTCCCCGGTTCTATGATGCGGTGAAGGGGCATGTTCAGGTCGATGGCATCGATGTTCGCCAATATAAGCTTGAGCAATTGCGGCAGAAAATCGGGATTGTTCCACAGAAGGCGCTGCTGTTTACCGGCACCATAGCGGATAATATTCGTTGGGGTCATGAACACGCCACCGATGAGGAAGTCGCCCGAGCCGCAGCCATCGCGCAAGCGGATGAGTTCATTTCCAATCTGCCCGAAAAATACGATGCTCCGATTGCCCGGGGGGGCCTTAATCTGTCGGGAGGTCAAAAGCAACGTCTAACCATTGCCAGAGCTATTGCAGGGAATCCGCAAATCCTCATTTTGGATGATTCATCAAGTGCACTCGATTTTGCAACCGATGCCGCCTTGCGTAAATCGTTACGGGAAAATAGCAGCAGCATGACCGTCCTGCTTGTCTCGCAACGGGTCAGCAGCGTACAGCATGCTGATAAAATTATTGTGTTTGATGAAGGGCGGATTGTCGGTGTCGGCACACACGAACAGTTGATGAGCAGCTCAGATGTATATCAGGAAATTAACCATTCCCAGCTCTCAACGCAGGAGGTAGACCAATGAGCGGTAAAGAAACCTGGAGAAGATTGTTAACCTATGTGGGTCAATATAAAAAATCAGCATTTTGGGTCATTGTCAGCGCAATTCTCAGCGTGCTTGCCAGTCTGATCGGTCCCTATATGATCGGTCAGGCCATCGACCATATGGTAGATAAGGGAGTGGTGGATTTTAGAGGAATTGCGCACATTCTTGCCGGATTAGGCATGGTGTATACCGTAGGCAGCTTGTTTAGCTGGCTGCTCACCTATTTAACGAACCGTATTGCTTATCAGACGGTCAATGATATGCGGCGGGAGTTATTTGATCATTTTAATATCCTGCCGTTAAGCTTCCACGACAATCACCCGCAAGGTGACAGCATCAGCCGTTTTGTGAACGATATGGACGCTGTGTCAGATGGATTGCTGCAAGGCTTCTCTACTTTGATTACCGGGGTTATTACGATTATAGGCTCGATTGTGCTCATGCTGTATATCAGTCCGATCATGACGCTGGTCGTGCTGGTGTCAGCCCCGGTTACGTATGGCGTGGCACGGTTTATTACCACACGATCCCAACGCATGTTCCGCGAACAGGCCCAAATTTTAGGGAGTCTGAATGGTTATGTGGAGGAAATGATTGGCGGACAGCGGGTGGTTACAGCCTTTCATTATGAAAACCGTTCGTTTGAGGAGTTCGCCGCCAGAAATGACCAATTGTATCAAGCCGGGGTGAAATCACAGTTTTATGGATCATTGTCCAATCCCTCCACCCGGCTGGTGAACAACATGACCTTCTCGGTCACGGCGATGATCGGTTGTATATCCATCATTTTGGGTGTGATTTCGGTAGGGGGATTATCAAGTTTTCTGATCTATACGAATCTGTTTGCCAAGCCTTTTAATGAAATTACGGGTGTGCTGACCCAATTCCAAGCGGCTACGGCTTCTGCCCAGCGCATATTCGCTATTTTGGACTCACCCCCTGAGCAGCCGCAAAAATCGAACGCCGTACAATTGGAACGCAGCAAAGGCACAATTCTTTTTGATCATGTCAAATTCTCCTATACCTCGGAGCGTACGCTCATTACGAACTTTAGTCTGGAGGTTAAGCCGGGTACCCGTGTTGCGATTGTCGGGCAGACCGGAGCTGGTAAAACAACGCTCGTTAACCTGCTCATGCGCTTTTATGATGTGGACAGCGGTTCGATATCCATCGACGGGGTGAATATCAACGATATGAGCCGGGACAGCCTGCGGACTAATTTTGGCATGGTGCTTCAGGATACATGGCTGTTCAGCGGTACGATTCGGGACAATATCGCTTACGGAAAGCCGGAAGCGACCGAAGAAGAAATTATCGCGGCTGCGACGGCTGCCAATGCACATAGCTTCATCAAGCGGCTGCCACATGGCTACGATACGGTCATCAGCGGTTCAGGCGACAGCCTGTCGCAAGGTCAAAAGCAGTTGCTCACCATCGCTCGGGTAATCCTCGTCGATCCACCTATGCTCATTCTGGATGAAGCGACCAGCAGTATAGACACCCTGACAGAAGCGCGTATTCAGAAGGCGTTTATGAAAATGATTGCTGGACGCACCAGCTTTGTGATCGCCCACAGACTATCGACCATCCGCGAAGCGGATCTGATTTTATATATGAAAAACGGTGATGTCGTCGAAAGCGGAACCCATGAGGGCCTGCTTGCAAGCGGGGGGCATTATGCCTCGCTCTATAACAGCCAGTTCACTACGGCCTAGCAGACTGACCGGATGCGGTCCAGGTGAACTTAAACGCGAGGTTGGCTGAACGCCGTGAGGGCTACACACGAGCAAAAATTGCCCTTATCCAACGTATTGTCAACCTGGCTCGAATAGAACGGGGACTCCCTCTTCAAAAAGTATGAGACTAGTTGTGATGAACAGACCCGTTCCTCTCCTGATCAATTCCACTATTCTGCCCAATGGTTAAACAACGAAAAAGGAGCCAAATAAGCTTGTCTCCTTTTTGGCTCCTTAATAACTAATCCTCGTTAGTTTATTTTGAAGTACCTCTTTATAAGTTCCACGGTCGCTCCAAAAATATATTTTTCTTTGAAAAATACCCTTTCATATTATATAATAAAAAATACGAACAAACGTTTCGGTTTTATCTAAACCTTGAGGTTTTGTGTATAGCCGACACCTATACATTGGTTTATATTTGGAGGCTGGATATGGATATTAATGAATTTCAACAATGGGTAAAGCAGTATTACCAGGAGAGAAGCTGGTCGGATTTAGATATATTCGTCCGAATTGGTTTCTTGGCAGAAGAAACGGGAGAGGTTGCGAGAGCCATTCGCGCCCTGGAAATCGGCAGAGACCGTCCTGATGAGATCGATGGTTCATTCGAGGATAACAAGAAACATTTAACTGAAGAACTTGGAGACGTACTGGGTAATCTTATCGTGATCGCCAACAAGTATGACATCACCTTGGAAGACATATTTCGGACACACCAGCAAAAACTTGCAAAGAGATATTCATAAGGGGGATCTAATATGAAAAGCATTGCTGTTTTCTGCGGTTCCAGTGATGGAGCGTCTACGATTTATCGAGAGCATGCTATTGCTCTGGGCAAGGCACTTGCCGAACAAGAGATAAGCTTGGTTTATGGAGGAGCAAGCGTTGGTTTAATGGGTGCAGTAGCTGATGCGATACTTCATGCAGGAGGTCACGTCATCGGTGTGCTCCCTCACTTTTTGCAAAGCCGTGAAATCGCGCATAATAGCCTGAGCGAACTAATCATTGTTGATTCCATGCATGAACGAAAATCTAAAATGGCAGAGATTGCGGACGGGTTTATTGCTTTACCAGGTGGCCCAGGTACGATGGAAGAATATTTTGAAATTTTTACATGGGCACAATTAGGCTTGCACGAAAAGCCATGTGGTCTTTTAAACATTAACCATTATTACGATCCTCTTATTTCCTTGTTTGATCGTATGGCTGAGGAACAATTTATGCAGGAAAAATATCGTGCGATGGTACTTACGGATACTACTCCGCAAGGAATCCTGCGGCAATTTACCAATTACACTCCTCCTGCCGTCAAAACATATATCACGAGCAAACGGACCTGACATTAGAAGGGTACATATGGCTCAACAGACATACTGTCCCAAATGATATGAAGGGAACACCACCGTCAACATCATCCCAGTGGTGTTCCTGTGAAATTGAGAGAAATTACAGGTTATACACCTGCATTTAACTATGTAGTCATCCAATGAACGATGTCACGTCTAACGAGAACGCCAATTTTAAATACCAGCGCCCGTAGCGGTTGGATGATCAATTTGCTCACTTTCCTGAAAATCACGGCGATAGAACCAACCGATCAGAACGGCAATGGTTGTCATAGCCGCAGCCAGTAAATACACCTGCACCATGCCGAAACGGTCTGCATACCAGCCCAGGAATAACAAGGATAGGCCGAAAGCGAGATTCGTAAGCACATCAATACCCGCCATCACTTTAGGGAGCTGAGCGGCCGGGGCACTCGTTTGCAACAAGGTACGGCGAATAATTCCTGCCATTTGAACCGGTAAGCCGGATACAGCAAAAAGAACAAGCGCAGCGACTGGGATCGTATTGAGCGCAAACACCACCGTAATCAGCACATATACGAGCAACGCTCCGAGCATGTACAGAAAGCTGTTTCTTTGCAGCCGCTTGACCAAGCCAACGACGAGCAGTCCGCCCAGAATCGTACCAGAGAAAAAGGAGGCATTCATAAAGCCCCACCAGCTTGCATCCTGATGCAGCACCTGAGTAACATACGCCAGAATAAATACGCCAAGCCAGGAGGTTCCTCCAATGGTGTCCACACTATCCACGATCATCAAAGAACGAATGCGGCGGTTATGCCAAATGATCTGCCAGCCTTCCCCAAGCTCCTTCCAGTGAGAGCCTTTTTCCTTTGCTTTTGCTGTTTCTGACCCGCTCGTGGCAAACTCTGAAGATTCGGGGCTTAATTCCTTTTGATCCAGCGGATCACGAATGAATGAAGTAACAGTTACAGCCACCAAATAACAACAGGATGCGATCACAAGCGTATTCAGGGAACCGAGCCATGCCACAATAATTCCACTCAACGCCCAGCCTGCACATTTAACCACTTGATCACTGACCGCCACCATGCCGTTGGCACGCATCAGTCCTTCGCCGGTTGCCAATCGGGGTACAAGCGCATTACGTGCCGGGTTGGTCCAGCCATCCAGAAATGACATACCAAACACCATCACGAAAATGAACAGAAACGACCTCTGATCAGGCGTGATCCACAAATAAAGCAGCAACAGCGTAAAGATGACAAACTGCCCAAATTGGGAAAATAGCAAAATACGCGTCAGTCGAAATCGGCCGAGGACTATCGGTGCAACGAGCCCGCTAAGCACTTGGGCAGACAATCGGAAGAGCGGAATCAAAATGGTCGTCATTAAAGAATTACTTGAGCTGAACACCAATACCACTACACTCAACATGTAGATGATATCTGCTACGTTGGAGATCGTCTGAGACCCCCACAGGTAATAAAAAGAGCGTCTGATCAAAAAAATTTCCCCCTCTTTGGTACATCACCGAATTATGTATTGCCATAACCAGACCTCCCCTTGTTGATATTACAATTCTGTAAAATGTCTAGTTTTTTGTATATTCTACGCATAACCTTAAATTTCCTTCTTTTATCTTTATAGGAAATTCGGTGTCCAATATGCTTTCACGCCCATTTTCCAACCTTATCCAGAACAAAAAAGCGCCTACAGTGCTCTTTTCCACCCAAAAATAGGTGAAAAAGAGCACTGCGACGCTTCTTAAAATACAGTTACATTTATTTTATGTCATAACACGGTGATATTGGGATGTATATTTAGCTCGTTTTGCTCTCTACTTCGTTAAATCCTCCACAAATTTAGGCAATACAAACGCCGCTTTGTGTAAACGGGGACTGTAATACCGAGTATCCATCTCTGGAATTTGAGCCTCGTCTATTTCCAGCGGATCATACTTCTTGCTCCCCAGCGTGAATGTCCAGAGACCACTCGGATAGGTTGGAATATTCGCACCGTACACACGTACAATCGGGAAAATCTCCTTCACATCTTTGTTGACCTTCTGAATCAAGTCAGCCTTGAACCAAGGGTTGTCCGTCTGCGCCACGAAAATACCATCTTCCTTCAGCGCTTCAAAAATACCTTGGTAAAACCCGCGCTCGAACAACGGTGCTGCCGGACCGACCGGCTCTGTTGAATCGACCATAATCACGTCGTATTCATTTTTATGTTCAATAATGTGCATGTATCCATCATTAACCATTACTTCTACGTTGGGCTCATCCAGCTTCCCGGCGATTTCGGGCAAATATTGTTTGGAATATTCGATCACCTTGCCATCGATCTCAACCAGCACAGCCTTTTCCACCTCAGGATGCTTGATAACCTCACGAATAACTCCGCCATCGCCGCCGCCCACAACCAGAACCTTTTTCGGATTCGGATGGGTATTCAAAGCGGGATGTGCTACCATTTCGTGATATACGAATTCATCCTTCACGGTAGTCATTACCATACCATCCAGTACAAGCATGTTGCCGAATTCCTCTGTCTCGATCATCGCCAGATCCTGAAACTCCGTTTTCTCAGAGACATACGTTTGTTTGATTTTTGCTGTAATGCCGAAAGAGGGAGTTTGCTTCTCTGTAAACCACAAATCCATCATTTCAACCTTCTTTCTCATCAAATTATGTGTCCGACAATCCTTTTATCGTTCAGGCCGCGCCCTGGCGGTTCTGGTCGTGGCAATATAAACATTGACTTCCTTAATATCTGCAATACGCACACGCCGGATTTGCTATATTTATTGTACCAAACACACTGTACTTTCACACTTTTGCTTATAGGCGATACTTGGATAACCTGAAAAAGCCTTTTTAGACTCGATCTCGTATAAAATACACACGTACACGCATCTGATGAATAGACGCTTTCGGATTGACAATACTGAGAACATCAACCATGGAAGGAGGTGGCAAGATGGCCGCTACAACCGGGCAATTCCCCAAACGCAAGCCGCTCTGGCTTCGATGGTTTCAGGGACTGCTGTCACTCACCATTCTGACGGTCATCGCTGCCTGCATTCTGCTCGCCTATTTATATACCACCAGTCTCCCGCTCGCGGATACGGACCGGAATTCGCGTCTGCTCGATAGCCAGGGCCAAGTCATTGCCACCTTCTCTGCCGGAGGCAAGGAATCCATTCCTGTCCAGCTGGATCAAATTTCACCCGATCTGATTGCAGCTACGCTGGCTGTGGAAGACCGGAAGTTTTACGATCATTTTGGCTTTGATTTCAAAGGCCTGGGCAGGGCCGTGCTTGTCAATCTGACCCATTGGGATATGTCGCAAGGAGCCAGCACGCTGACTCAGCAGCTTGCACGCAATTTGTATCTATCTCATGAGAAAACATGGACACGTAAGGCCAAGGAAGCCATCTATACCGCGCAGCTTGAAATGAAGTACACCAAGAAAGAGCTGCTGCAAATGTATTTGAATGAAATCTATTATGGTCACGGTGCCTACGGCATTGAAGCGGCTTCGCAGATGTATTTCGGTAAGTCCGCAAAAGATCTGGATTTGGCTGAAAGCGCCCTGCTGGCAGGTATTCCGAAGGGACCGACCTATTATTCGCCGTATAATCATATGAAAAACGCCAAGGATCGGCAAAAAATTGTGTTGGATTCCTTGGCGCTCACCGGCAAAATTACTCCAGCCCAAGCTACCAAGGCCTATGAGGAAATGCTTGCCCTGCGGCCCGAGAGCCAGCGCCGGACGGTAGAAACAGCCCCCTGGTTCCGCGACTACATCCGCCAGCTTGCAACGAACCAGCTGGGAATTAGTGAAAGTGTGCTGGAGCATGGCGGCCTAAGCATTTATACCACGCTGGACATGCACATGCAGCAAGCAGCCGAGGCGGCTGTAGACGAGGGCATGAAGAACAGCAACGGACTGGAAACGGCGTTGATCTCCATTGACCCGCGCAGCGGGCATGTGAAGGCCATGGTTGGAGGGACCAACTATGTCGGCAATCAGTATAATCATGCGCTTGCCACAACCCGGCAGCCTGGCTCGTCCTTTAAGCCGATTATGTATCTGAGCGCACTGGATTCTGGCGAATTGACAAGTACGTCCAAGTTCGAAAGCCGACCGACGTTGTTCCACTACGACAACAACCGTAAAACCTACAAGCCCAAAAATTTTGGAGACAAATATTTGGGAGAAATCGATCTGCGGCGTGCGATTGCGGCGTCCGATAATATTTATGCTGTAAGCACCATTTTGAAGGTGGGGACAGACAAGATCATGGACCTCGCCCGCAAAATGGGTATTACGAGCGAGCTGAAGCCCGTGCCTTCCCTCGCGCTGGGCGTATCGCCTGTCAGCCCGTTCGAGATGGCCTCGGCCTTCTCGGTCATCGGCAGCGGCGGGCAAAAGGTCGCACCGGTGGCGGTGCTGCGCATCACCGATGCGGCCGGGCGGTCGCTCTATGAAGCACCGCAGACCGCTCCGGTTCAGGTAGTGAAGCCCGCCTCTGCCTACGTCCTCACACGCCTTATGGAAGGCGTGTTCGAGGAAGGCGGCACCGGCAACCGGGTCGCGAAGCTGATCAAGCGCCCGGTTGCCGGGAAGAGCGGCACGACCAACACCGATGCGTGGATGGTTGGCTTCACACCCGAGCTGTCCACCGCCGTCTGGGTCGGCTATGACAAGGGCAAGGCCATCAGCACGCAGGATGCCCGGCGGGCGGCACCGATTTTTGCGCAATATACGGAGAAAGCGCTGGAGAATGTGCCGCCCAAAATCTTTCCCATCCCTGACGGTGTAGTCAGCGCCTATATTGATCCAGCCAGTGGCAAGCTGGCTGCGCCGGACAGTCCGGATAAGCGGCTGGAGGTATTCGTCAGCGGCACGGAGCCGAAAGAAACGCTGTCAGGACGGAATAACCCACCGACAGCGACACAGACTGACCAATCGGAGCGGCAGGCAGAAAAGAAATCATGGTGGAGCAATTTCAAGCGATGGTGGATGGAGTAACAACAAAAAAGACTGAAGGAACGCTATAAGCGCTTCTCTCAGTCCTTTTTTACTTCATTTTATTTCCTCATATGTCCCATGTATCTCTCTTGCCACGATTATCCGCAGCTTCCCCTTCCGGTACGCTTTTCCCCCAAAGGTTTGCTTACCAAAAGCAGCTAAACGACTCGATACGGTTGGTGTCTACACCATAATAAGTCCAGAAACGACCATTCCACCGAAATCCCGCTACGGATGTTCTGCCTACAAAGACGGGATACAGCCAGAAGCGCTCGCCATTCGTCAGCCATACAAACGTGTTGCGGAACAAACACCCGGAGATGGCTAAAGGGTCAATAGCATAGGCCGTGACCAGTGGCTTTGGTGGCGTAAATTGCGGTGGTGGGGCTGTTGGCGCTTGAGCTTGGGGTCCGAGTGAACCTTGGGATCCCGGTCCTATAGGGCCAAGCGGTCCTGGCCCTGATGGTGGGCCAAAAGGCCCCTGCGGCGGTGGCGAAAAAGACCCTCCCCCGGGTGGTGGTCCCATCGGTGACGGGAACGAACCCTGTGTGCCAGGAAATTGTGGAAGCGAGGGACCTGACGGTGTGAATGGGCCCGGAGTTCCCGGTTGCGTTCCGAAAGGGACCTGTGGCATTAAAGACATGTGTTTCACTCCTTGTGTTCTAGGCTGATGTATCCTATGCGGGACATCAGCCCGTGGACTGGGCGAATCCCCATACCGTCGCCGCATTCCGCTATTTCGTCCCTTTTCATCAAAAGTTCTATCCTGACCCAATTAACTCCCTGTCCGAACATGCGCCAGCTCGATTTCATGCACCATCTTAATCTCAACTCGTTTTCTCAGCTCATGATACTGATCCAGCAACCGATAAGCATATTGCTCCCCCCAATGTACCAATCGCGGAATGATATCTGCCTGAGTGCATTTAAAGCTTAATAAAGGTAAAAATTCATTGAAAAGCTTTGATCCATCGCTTTATCCAATTCGGCCGCCAGTTGTTCACGATACGATTCGCATGGAAGATGTACCAGTCCCATATTGGACAACCACATCCGTATAGGCGGAAATGATGCTGGCATCCAGCTTCTTGCCTGAACCGAACATTTCCACAAGCCTCTCTGTTGTGTCCATCATTCTGTTATCCTCCCTTCACATATATGTATATCCTCATGAAGTGCTTCTTTTATGGTTGAATATTTCTATTCGAAAAGCGGGAAAATATTAACATCTACCATCCAGTCCAAGGAGCTGATCTGATGCAAAATTACAACCCAAAAATTACAACATTTTTTATGTTCTCCGGTCAAGCAGAAGAAGCCATACAATTTTATACCTCTGTGTTTAAGCCGTCGGACATCATCAGCGTACTTCATCAGGAGAACGGAGCCGTGTTACATGCTGTATTCACCCTCAAAGGACAAACCTTCATGGCTATTGACCAAAATCATCAGGACAAGCACCCTTTTACCCCGGCCCTATCGCTATTCGTCACCTGTGATTCGGAAGAAGAAATTCACCAAGTGTTTGATCAGCTATCGCAGGAAGGTCAAGTTCTAATGCCCCTTGAGGCCTCGCCCGTAAGCCAACTATTTGGGTGGGTTGAAGACAGATACGGAGTTTCATGGCAATTGAATCTGGCAAAAGGGTAACATGCTTAAAGCTAATATACCAATTCGCAAAATTCGGAATTACAAATCTCTCCCCTTTAAAAACGAAGTGGATTCCGCATTGCACAAGTCCTTTCATTATCTATCCAGTGAACTTAAGCAAAAGATCGAACAATTGCAGCAGCGGTTTGTCTTCTGGATACCCCCGCATGACATAGAAGTGCCTTTCCTAAGAGAGCTACTGGAGAGTGCGCTGGAACAACGCGTCATTACAATTGTTTATGAAGCAGCCACGCGTCGAGAAAGGATGATCCAGCCACTCGGTATTTATACAATGAACGGATTATGGTATTGCCAGGCTTATTGTTTCTATGGTAAACGCACTTCACTAATTTCACTCCGTAGTCCACACTCTGCGAATCTGGGCTTCTGCTTCTTTGGTTTCAAGCAAATATACGTCCGGATTCGAAAGTGTTTTCCACTCCTCAAACCCAAACTGCGAATCGTAATGTCGAATGAGAAGTGACAACAGAGCCCCATGAGTTACAATGATGATCGTTTTTTCTGTCCGTTCTATAAGCTCCTGAACAAGCTGTATTCCTCGATCTGTCGCTTCACGGGATGATTCCCCTCCCTCCAGCTTCAAATCCTCGTCCAGATAGGTCTGTTTCAGCACGTCCATCCAATGATCTAAATGCACACGGCTAAGCACCCGTTCCTGAAGACGTAGATCAGTATATACCTGCAACTGTTTCCGTTCAGCCAAAGGCTGAATGGTTCGCACGGCCCGTTCCCACGGGCTGGATACGATATATTCCACACCTACATTCTCCATAAAATCAGCCAATTGCTCAGCTTGTTGGATACCTTCATCGGTGAGTCGGGCATCTGGCTCCTGTCCTGTTGCTTTGGCATGTCTCGCAAAGTAAATCTTCTTCACGTAATCACTCCTAACCAGTAAAGTTAGTTACACTTCTCTACTTTCGTGAACCTCTGATTAAACCTGAATAAAATAAAAAAGCACTCTTTGCAAGAGTCATTGTCACACAAATTTAGAATTCTATATATTGACAAATAACTATTTTTATGTTATAATTAAGGTTTACATATTTTAATTTCGTGATACGATTCCTTTGTATTACATCAACTCTTTTAGGAGGATTCGATGCAATTGGACAAGGGAATACAGATACTTCAGGTTTCTTCTACCATCATGGGACGAACAGAGAGCATTCACCCCACCTTAATGTGGGACGAAGATAATATGATTTTAGTGGACACGACTTACCCCGGGCAATTACCGCTTTTACAAGAGGCTATTCTAAGTACCGGATTCACCATACATAAACTTACCTCCATATTCATTACACACCAGGACCTTGATCATATCGGCAGTTTGGCAGATGTAATTCGGACTTGTTCATCCCCAGTTCAGGTGTTTTCCAGTTCTATCGAAAAGCCCTATATACAGGGAGAAAAGCAGCTTATAAAGCTGACACCAGAAGCGATAACTCAAGCTGTAAACTCCATGCCCGAATCTGTCCCGGTAGAGTGGAGACATGCATTCCGGCGCACACTTGAAAATCCCCCGAAGGCTGCCGTAAACTCCACGATCGTTGCTGGGGAGGAATTGCCCTTTTGTGGAGGGATCGTAGTTATAGATACTGCTGGTCATACACCGGGACACCTAAGCTTCTATCATAAGACCAGTCAAACTTTGATTGCAGGAGATGCTCTGAACGTAGTGAGTGGCGAGCTACAGGGGCCAGATCCACAATACTGTCATGATTTTAACATAGCGAAAGATTCTCTTAAAAATCTGCTCCCCTATGATATTAAAAAAGTGATTTGCTTTCATGGAGGGCTTTACGGAGGCAATTGTAATCGGCGGATATCTGAAATATGCGGTTTGTGACTTACTTATCTAAAGAAAAGACTACCCTGAAATTCCAGTTAGTCTTATCCTACATATTTTACTGTTAAACCCCAAGAATTTACCTAATGATCTTACGCAGTAGGAAGCTGAATGCTGACTAGGCTTTCAAATAGACTCTCAATACAGGTGCATCAGGAGAAGCAGACGAGCCTTCCAATATTTCCACATGACTGATCATTTCTTGCCCGTCTGGAACAATTACCGGAGTAATTACCGGCAAGCCATCCTGTTGAATAGCGTCCAGATCAAACTCCATCAATAATTGCCCCGCTTTAACGTTATCTCCTGTTTGGACATGAGGGTTAAAGCCCTGCCCTTTGAGTGAGACGGTATTAATCCCGACATGTATCAAAACTTGTACACCACATTCATGTTCAATTACCAGGGCGTGCTTGCTTTTCTCCATCACATGAGCGACTTTCCCCGTAAAAGGAGCCGTGACCCTGCCTTCAGACGGATGAATAGCGATGCCTTCCCCCATAGCCTTCGTAGAGAACGCAGGATCTGGAACCTCTTCAAGGGAAACCACTTGTCCTTTAATTGGTGCTATCATGTCGAATTCTTCAATACGAGGAGCCGCCTTCTTTTTCAACCATTTAAACATAACGATGCCACCTTATCTACAGATTACATTCATAAACAGTGAACAGGACTTAACTACACTTTTTTAGGAACCGGTTCCACAAAAGATATAAATAAAAACCGGATTTTGGAACCGATTTCTATTTGAATTATAGTGAATGCCTTTCCAGGATGTCAAGGCGCTATCAGTCAAATAACCACATATATCAACAATTATGATTTTGTTACTTTGATATGCTCCAACAAATCATGGGTTAGATCCTTTTAAGAAATTCATTTTCTTTGATTATATTCAAAACATTTTAACATGTAACCCAATTTCACCGAAGGCAAATGTTATGCTCCTATGTAGTTACTATCGCTTGATGAACTATTTACTCGGTGCTATTTTTACAATTAATCGTTTTTGTTCTTATCATCTTTATGATTTCTTAATTCCATATCTGACTTCATACCTAATAGAATAGCCACAAGGCCTAATCCCCAAAATACAATAGCATCATTTATCTGCCTTAATCGGTATGAAAGCTTGCAATTGAAAGCATCACAAAGCTTAAACAAAGTTTCCAATTGGGTCGTTTCTATATTTGTCTCGCGATATAATTTATTGATTAAATTTCTGCTAAGTCCCGATAAACTCATCAGCTCCGTTAAAAAAGCAGTTCCTCCAAATACGGAGAAACTGCTTCTGTGGTTGATCTTCCGCTTACCCTTCCAGCGCCTGCTTCAATTCCTCAGGCGAAGCGTCCCACCATTCCTCATTATGAGAAATCAGCAGGCTTTTGAGTGCTGCTTTATCCTGACTGCCGAGATCCTCCAGCATGAAACGACGCTTGAGCGCGTAATCCATACGGTTGACGTGATCGGCGAGGATTTTCCAGCCGCGTTTGGCTTCGTCGTCAATCAGCATCTCACAGGCAGTCGCGCCGCCGTACACACGTCCTTCGGGTGTGCGGTCCACGGCTACCCATACCAGCCAAACCTGGCGTCCGTTTGGTACATCCTCTTTATTGGTAGAAAACTTAATCCCTCGTTCTACTTTACTTTTGGCATGCATAGCACCGACATCAATTTTGGCCTCGCCGCGGTCAATAATGACCGGGGACATGCTGTTCAGGTCGATTGAACCTGCGCCGAAGCCCTTATGTTTACTCTTGCCACTGACAATGTTCAGTGCAATCTGTTTTTTGCCGTCCGGCTGATTTTCACTCATGCGTCACTAAGCCTCCATTTTCCGTCTTGACACTCATTCTACACTATAAATATTTTAACTAATAATCTCCCGAAAGCAAACATATACATGCTGTAGATGCTTGTCAACGGGAGGTATCCATTGTATGACCCCAGCACGCACCAAAATCGTTTTATTGTCTACACTAGCCCTCGGTCTCCTCGTAGGGACGTTATGGTTTGCCTGGCAGCCTGAATCTAAGTCCGATCCGCAATCCTTGGGCAAACCGCCGTACGATTCCCAGTCGGAGTCTGCGCTTGCGCCAAACATGGGCAAGCCTCTGGGGGCAAACATCCTGCCTGACGTACCCCAAAGTCCTCCACAGCCTGCTTCGGAGATTCTTAGCAAGCGTGTGGTGGAATACCACATTGACGTGTCTCTGGAAGAAGGACAGGTTTTGCGGGGCACCGAGACGCTTACATGGAAGCATCCGGGCACCAAAACCGTGAACGATCTGTACCTGCATCTGTACCCCAATGCCTTCTCTTCCATGGAAACCACCTTCATGAAGGAATCCGGGGGCAAGCTGCGCGGCGACACCATGCCCAAGAACGGCTTTGGCTCCATGACACTAACTGAACTTAAAACGGAAGACGGTTTATCCCTCCTGCACCGGACTCAATACGTGCAGCCGGATGACGGTAACGTGAACGACCGCTCGCTCATGAAGGTACGTCTCCCCAAGCCAGTCCGAGGTGGTGAAAGCATTACATTATATATGAAGTTTGAGGTAAAGCTACCCGCCATCTTCGCACGTATGGGCGCAACAGATGATTTTGTCATGGCGGGTCAATGGTTTCCCAAACTTAGCGTCTACGAAACCGCAGGACAGCGTGGACGCGCCGAGGAAGGCTGGAATCTGCATCAGTATCATGGAAACTCCGAATTTTACGCCGATTTCGGAATTTACAGTGTGCGGATTCGAGTGCCTGAAACATACATCGTGGCTGCAACTGGATTCCCCACCCGTGGAGCAGTCCGGCAAAATGGGCAAAAAATATATCAATTCTATGCCGATGACGTGCACGACTTTGCATGGGCCGCTTCACCGAATTTTGTAGCCGCAGAAGAGCCATTTTCCTCTGCCGAGGTGCCGGGTGTCAAAATCAAACTGTATCTCGACCCATCGCACAAGGAGCTCAAGGGACGCTATATGAGCGCAGCCAAGGCCGCTCTTTCCTATTACAGCAAGTGGTACGGGCCTTATCCATATTCGACCCTGTCCATCGTTGTACCACCCAAAGCAGGCAGCGGCGCGGGCGGCATGGAATATCCCACACTCATTACGGCTGCAGCGGCTGATAACCTGAATCCAGGCTATAGTCTGGAGCGGACAGTCGTTCATGAGATTGGGCATCAATATTTCTATGGAATGGTGGCAAACAACGAATTCGAGGAACCATGGCTGGATGAAGGCTTTACCTCTTATGCAGAGGAACGGCTCATGGAGCAAGAGTACGGACTTATCCCCAACTTGCCGTTACAGTCTGGACAGGTATCTTCCCCGCAGCCGTTAAACCGTGAGTCCTGGAAGTACGGCTCAGCTATTAAATATGCACAAAATGCCTATTCTCGGGGTAAGCTGGTGCTGCGTGGCATTGAACGCCAGGTCGGCGTAAAAAAAATGGACCGAATTATGCGTACCTACGTCCAGACCTACCGATTCAAGCATCCATCCTCACAGGATTTTCAGCGTATCGTCGAAAGAGTCACCGGACGTTCGTGGAGCCACTATTTTGAACAATATGTATACGACGGCCAGATGGCGGATTTTTCAGTGGATCGCATTACGAACCGCAAGCTGGCCAACGGATACGAAGCAACCATCACACTCAGCAAAAAAGGGGCAGATTATCCCAAGGTCCCTGTTCAAGTTACCTTCAAGGACGGTACAACGATATTCAAGGCTTGGGACGGCATGGGCAAAAGCACCACCTATCGACTCAAAAGTGCATCTCCGGTCTCCCATGTGATTGTTGATCCACTGTACACGATTGCGCTGGAGAACAAGCATATCAATAACAGTCTGAAGGACGAACTGAACGAAAAAACCCAGACCCGTTGGAGCATAAGTGTAACCAAGCTGCTGGAGTCACTGCTTGGAAGTCTGTCATGGTGAGGTGTCTATAGATGCGTACCGTTATAAAAGAAGGCTGGGCGCTTGTGCGCATACAATTTTATATTGTCATCATTCTATTTTTGTATCGACTGCTATGGGGCGTTTTTCTCTATCGGGTGGTACAATCCGCCGTTATTCCCCTACTACTGCGCTACCCTGATCAGGGTCAAAATGAACTGGGGCAGACCTTGTTTTGGATGGAGAGCCAGATTGCCCTGACAGACAATCGGGAGGTTCATATGTATCTGTGGATACTACTGGGGGCAACGGTGCTGCGTATACTGATTACCCCCTTCATCCGGGCGGGAATATACCAAAGTCTGCACACCCATGCGACCGAGCCGCAAAGTCTGTCTTTTTTCCGTGGAATGAAACGTCATGGTTTATCATCGCTGATCTATTACGTCATCGAGCTTGGGCTCTTGCTGCTCCCTGCTTTCTGGGTGGTGCCGAGGCTCTACCCTATCGTAGCCGGGGCGCTGCAATCTCCCGCCTATCTGCTGCATGTGCTGCCCTATGCCATCGGTTGGATCGCTTATGGCTGGTTCATCCGCCAGTGCATCCTGTACATGCAGCTAGGCACCGTAGGTGGTCACGCCATACTGTCGTCGCTGCTCGCCTTCTTTCGCCAAATCCTTCCGGCTATCGGTATTTCGCTTCTGCTCGGCGCAGGTGTGCTGCTTGTCCTTGGCCTATTCGGCACGGTGGCGATGATTTGGACTGGCATGCTGGCACTCATTCTCCAGCAAACGTATCATTTTGTTACCAGTCTGGTCAGGCTATGGCACATCAGTTCACAGTACCGCCTATGGCATACCGATATCTCCGACAGAGGTTGAACCCCCACTCCGTTCCTCCTGAGCAATTTCTGGCTGTCGAAAGGCGACTATCTATATCCATTCCTATCCAAATAAACGGCACATAACTGAATACTCTTAACAAAATCTGTTCCCGCGATAAAGGGAGCAGATTTTTTTGTAATTTTTTGCGATGAAACATTTGCCAAAGCCAGCCAACTTTGTTACAATAATCGCAGTGAACTGATAGTAACAACTTTGTAATCTTTATTGTAACCTTTACCTTAAAAACATCGTTATCGTGAATACTGCTCTCCAAGGTGCACATCTTAAGTTAAGCCTAATTCCTGGCACCTAGGAAGCGGGGGAACCAGTTTGGGTGAATTGATCTCGCAACAGAGTGGTCATAGGGGAACCTTCTACCGAATCCTTAAGCTAACCTCGCAGGCATTGGAAGGGGTATTTTTTTTTGAAGAAGAAACTAACAATCGCAGCCATGGGTCTTGCCATTGCCTTTACATCTTTTACATTCGGTGGCGGCAGTGCATTTGCAGACTCCAAGATGGACCAGGTCATCCAAGATACCAAAGGAACGAGCTACAGAAGCGGAGGCACTACACTCGACGGATTCGATTGCTCCGGCTTCACAATGTATGTATATCAAAAACTGGGAATTAAACTGCCGCATCAATCCGGATCACAATTCAAAATGGGATCTTCCGTATCCCGCGATGAAATGAGACCTGGAGACCTGGTGTTCTTCAACACCACAGGTAGAGGCATTTCCCATGTAGGTATCTTCATGGGTGAAGGGAAATTTGCTCACTCCTCATCTTCACGTGGTGTAGTTGTTAGCTCACTGAACGAAAATTATTACGCTAACCGATATGTCGGTGCCAAAAGAATTATGAGCACAGATGCTTACCACGCTGTAGCTTCTGAAACTCCTGATGACGACAACGTAGAATAACTAACGAACAGCAAGCTAACCTGAGCCGCAATTTGATTCTGGCCGGAATCGAATTGCGGTTTTTTATGTCCGCAACATCAGAAACGTTATTTTTACTGACGAACTGACACCTCAAAAGGTTTCAGTTTTTGCGAACATCGTCGGTTTTACCGTCACGACGGGGGGGAGTATATGAGCAGTAAAGCCTTCTTATTGAATGTATACCCGACTTGGGTATGAAATAAACACGCTTGCCAATCCCCTGCAACTTGTCTACAATCTGTTGTTAATGGTTTAAGTACTTGTAAAAGGAGGATGGGAAGACATGCCGGCCTCAATATCTAACTACCGAATCGTGCCGATGGACGAGCAGCAGGCGGCTGCGATATGTGAGTGGCGCTATGATTCACCCTACAATATATACGGCTGGTTACCTTGGGAACAAATGAAGGCGCTTGAGGTCGAATTTGGAAACCCCTCGCTTCGCCAGGAGCAATATGTAGCCGTACTGGATGACGAGAACATACTAACCGGATTTGCTCAATATTTCCCGATGATTGGCGTGACCCGGCTAGGTCTGGGAATGCATCCCGGATTGTGTGGACATGGCAGAGGCGCCGAATTTGTCCGTGCAATTGCCGAGGAAGCCAGACGACGCAACCCTGAGAATGAAATTGATCTGGAGGTCCTGACTTGGAATGGGCGCGCCATCCGGGCTTACAAGGCAGCCGGATTTGAGCTTACGGATACCTATGAACGTCAGACTCCCGATGGCAAGAAGCCATTTCATTGTATGGTATATCATCCCGACCACCAGCCTCATGTTCTATGATAAAAGCGCCTTCGGCATACAACTGCATTGTTGTATATCGAAGGCGCTTTTATCATACGACAGACCACGATTAGCTCAATGACTGCTACGCATTTTCTCAAAAGCTTCATTATATTGTTGGGCTTCCTTAATATCCACGGCCATAATGCCACCGTCATCCCAGGAGGTTAAACGCAGGGTCACGGTCTTATAATCAATCGTAATAAATGGATGATGATTAAATGCTTCCGATATAGCAGCAACTTCATCCACGAATGCAATCCCTTTCATAAAACTGGAAAAATTATATTTCCGGACAATCCATCGTCCTTCCTCCAGTTCCCAGCCCTCCAGCTTCTCCAGATGTGCTTCAATCTCTTCTTGTGTAAAAGGCATGATACGACTCCTCCCTGTTTATACGGAAGCCTTTCAGCCGCTTGAATGCGACCAAAACTACGATATATTGGTGTCCATATTACCACGGCCCCGTTGATAAATCCATAAAACGGCCTGTTCAAATCAAAGGTACCGACGTCAGCTCCTCATCTCCAATGAGCACATAGATACGGTGCTGCTCCGGTTCATAGATGACAACGCCGCTGCCCACAGCGATAACGGGCTCTGTACCCAGTGCATAAAACAGATCTTCAGCCAGCGCTTCATTGACTTCCTGACGCCCTGCCGGGTCCAGTCTGTCCCAATCTTCTGCTTCCATTTCGAAAAATTCATAGCTATCTGGAATGCGTCCCACAGCCTCTGTCAAATCGTTCAAAATTTGTTCATACTCCCGTCCGTGCTTCACTCCCATGCCATTTCCTCCAATTCTTCCACCATTCATTACATAATCACCTTATTATACCGGAAATTCGTACTTAACAAAAAAGAGAGTTTTGTCGATAAATACTATAATCCGTCTTGTAATGACGTGCCTGGGGCAAGGACGACCCCGGCGGCATGAAAGGATTCAAAATCTATTCTCATGGATGAGGTGTATCATGCAAATTTCAACCATTATCGGACTTGTACTCGGGATTGTGTCATTGGTCGTCGGGATGATTCTCAAAGGCGCGCCAGTGATCAACTTGGTCAACAACCCCGCTGCTTACATGATTATTTTTGTCGGAACGGCAGCAAGTATTTTTATGGCCTTCCCGATGGAAGAAATCAAACGCATTCCGAAGCTGTTCAAGGTTATTTTCACGGAACAAAAGCTTTTGGACCGTAAAGAGCTCATCGGCACGTTTACCGAATGGGCATCCATTACCCGTCGCGAAGGTCTGCTTGCGCTGGAATCCAAGGTAGAGGAGATCGACGATCCCTTTATGCGTGGTGGTATGCGTATGATTATTGATGGTAATGATCAGGAATTCGTGCGAGATGTTCTAATGGAGGACATTAACGCTACCGAGGATCGACACCGCTCCGGCGCGCTGATTTTCTCTCAGGCTGGTATGTACGCTCCAACGCTCGGGGTACTCGGTGCCGTCGTAGGTCTGATTGCCGCTCTGGCCGATCTTAGTGACATGGCCAAGCTGTCTCATGCCATCGCGGCAGCCTTTATTGCGACGTTGCTTGGTATTTTTACAGGTTATGTCCTGTGGCATCCAATGTCCAATAAGCTGAAACGGTTATCCAAAAAAGAAGTGGAGCTTAAATTGATGATGGTCGAAGGCCTGCTCTCAATTCAATCAGGTATATCCACCATTGCGATCAGCCAGAAGCTGACGATATTCCTGACTCCAACCGAACGGGCTACCCTGACCAAGAAGGATGGGGATTCCGGTGAGTAAAAAAAGACATGAACCGCACGAGGAGCATGCCGACGAAAGCTGGCTGTTGCCCTATTCCGACTTGATGACCCTTCTGCTAGCTCTTTTCATCGTCTTATTCGGGATGAGTGCACTCGACGCCAAAAAATTTGAAACTATGGCTCAATCCATGAGTGCGGCTTTTAGTGGCGGCACTGGCATACTGGATCACTCTGCCGCCAATCCATCGTCACAATCCGCAGATATGGGCAAAAATAAAGAACAGGTAACACAACCTATAAAGTCTAAAGCCACTTCTACGGCTGAACTGCAAAAGCAACTCGCCCAGCGGGAAGAAGAGGATTTGAAAAAGCTCAAAAAGCAAATGGATCAGTATATTGAAAATAATGGCCTGACTCCGCTGCTCAATACAAAACTGAACCAATCCCAGCTCATGATAACTATTAGTGATAACGCCTTGTTTTCATCGGGTCAGGCTGAGGTAAAGCCGGAAGCGAGAAAGCTGGCCAAGTCCATCTCCAGCATGCTCCAGCAGTTTCCTGGCTATGATGTTATCGTATCAGGTCATACAGATAATGTGCCGATTTCCAATAGTCAGTTTCCGTCCAACTTTGATTTGAGTGCCAAACGATCTCTGAATTTCTTGCGCATTTTGCTACTCAATCCGCAGCTTGATCCAACCAAATTTGTATCCATCGGTTATGGTGAGTATCGTCCACTAGCAAGTAATCAGGATGGTCAAGGACGCTCCAAAAACCGCCGTGTCGAAATTTCCGTACTACGTAAATATCAGAACGGCACACAAGTTATCAGTCCTACCTCAAGCTCGAATGAAGGTTGATTATGTATATGTTATATAGACAAAGGCACCGCCGCATTTTTTATGCAGCTGGTGCCTTTTCATCGTGATATTCCACTCTGCCTCTTGTCCTATCCATTGCCCTGCCATCTATCAGCCGTGAGAAGCCCTCAGGTTTAGCTGAGTGTATAATTCAGCATCTCACCTAACTCCTGCTTCTCCGTCTCTGTCAGGTCACGCCAGGCGCCTCTCTGAAGCGACCCTAATCGAATATTCATAATCCGCAGACGTTGCAGCTTCTTCACCTCATAGCTGAAGGCAGCACACATGCGCCGGATCTGACGGTTTTTCCCTTCCGTCAATATGATGCGGAATACGTACTCAGATACACGCGTCACTTCGCAGGGGAGCGTCCGCTGACCGAGTATTTTTACACCTGTGGACATCCCCTGCACAAAAGATGGTGTGACGGGTCGATCCACCGTTACGATATATTCCTTCTCATGCTTGCCTTCCGCCCGTAAAATCTTATTCACAATATCTCCGTCATTGGTAAGTAAAATAAGACCCTCCGAATCTTTATCCAGACGTCCGATTGGAAAAATCCGCTGCGGGTGCCCCACAAAGTCGACAACATTCCCTTGAATGTGGCTCTCTGTCGTGCTTGTAATCCCCACCGGCTTGTTCAAAGCAATATATACGTGACCAGACTTCTCGCGGAGTGGCTTGCCGTTCACACGGACATCGTCGCCCTCCTCCGCCTGACTGCCCAGCACCGCCACCTCGCCGTTAATCGTCACGCGGCCGCTCTCTACCAGCTTGTCCGCCTCCCGGCGTGAGCAAAAACCGGTTTCGCTGATAAACTTGTTAATGCGCAACCTGTGTACCCTCCATTTCTACTGTCACGCTTCCTTCTGCTGCCCGTCCAGTTGCTCAGGCTCGGCAGTTGGAAGCTGCACAAGGGCTGTCGTTCCCTCTCCCTCTATGCTTTCAATATCCAGTGTGCCTTTATGACTCTGTATAATACGCTGGCTGACCATAAGTCCGAGTCCTGTACCTGTTTCTTTGTTTGTGAAAAAAGGTTCCCCCAGCTTGGACAGCATCTCTGCTGGAATGCCCGTCCCTTGGTCCCGTATGAAGATTTTAACGCTTTCTCCCTCCAAGAACAAATGAATCGTTATCGTACCACCCTTGCTCATGGCCTCCATACTATTTTTAAGCAAATTAATGAATACCTGTTTTAACTGATTTTCTTCGGCATATACGAAGGCAGGCTCCTCCGTTACTTCAAGATTGAACACAATGCCCAACAGATGCGCTTGACTATCAAGCAAAGAGATGACATCACTCACAATATAGCGCACATCTTTTTTCTGAAAATGTACAGCCTGCGGCTTCGCCAATATTAAAAATTCGCTAACGATCAGATTAATACGATCCAGCTCGGACAGCATAATATCGTTATGCTTCAGATTCAGCGCTTTATTTTGCTGCTGTAACTGGAGAAACCCGCGCAGCGTGGTCAGCGGATTACGAATTTCGTGCGCCACCCCTGCCGCCAGTTGTCCTACCGTCGTCAGCTTCTCCGATCTGCGCAGCAATTCCTCCATCCGGTTGCGGCCTGTAATATCCCGCGAGACGCTGATAAATCCCAGAATTTGGCCTTCTTCATCCAGAATGGGCGATGTACTCATACTAATCTCTACCGTACTTCCATCCTTACGCATTCGAATGGACTCAATAGACACCATACTCTCTCCCTGAAGCAATCTTTCCTTCTGAAATTCGTACTCTTCCTCTTGCTGTGGCGGTACGAACTGGAGTTTACGCCCGACCAATTCTTTTTTGGTCCAGCCGTACAAGGCTTCAAAAGCATGATTGACCCGGATGACACGCTCCTCCTGATCGGTCACATGAATCGCATCAGCGGTCTGATTAATGACAGACTCTAAATGCTCCTTAACAGAACGGTTCTCCTCATACATCTGTTCGAGTCTCCGTGTATACATCCCAAGGTTATAGGCCATCGCATTGATGCGCTCACCTAGTTGTGCAAGCTCATGACCACCCTTAACTTGTAGCCGTGTGTCAAAATGGCCGTCGGCCATCTCGTTCACTTTTCCCAATATCGACTGAATTGGACGGACAAACAGGCTTGCCAGCACATAACTGCCAATGATCACAACCTCTAGTAAAACAATAGAAATGGCAATCAGACTGATTAATTGCTTATAAATAACGGAAGAGATCGTATCATAATTCATAACAATTCGAATGACATAGGCATCACGGTTAGCCGGATAAAATGGTATGTAACTGACGAGGACCCGTTGGCCTTTAATATAGCAGTCCTGTACAATACTCTCCCCGGAGAAAATCGCCTTGGAAACAGCCAAACGATCCTCCTGCACCCTCGCTAGTTGATAAGTGCCGAATCGGATAGGCTTATTGTACATGTAATAATATTTTCGGTCGTTTCCATGATTGTCCATCGTAGCGCCACCGAAGGTTGTGGGGTTAATTCCTGTTATCTCCATGATGCGGTAATCCACTTGTTGGGTTTGCTTTACGATTTCATCGGGGTTGATAATCGGTATAAAATTTTGCACTTCACTGTCCTGAAAGGAGATTCGGATCATATAGTTGCGCTTCTGGTCATAATAAAATCCCCACTTGTTAATATGGGTGGCATCTGAGCCTGTATAGTCAAATGCTCCAGTCCAAAAATGTTCCAGATGTTGACCATGCACCAATCCAGCCTGTCCATGCTCATATAATTGATCAACTGCATTTTTCCAATAGCTGGTCAACGGATCGCCAGATATGCTCTCTTTCGGATTCGACGATTTGGCGACCTTATACCCCTTTCCATCACGCACCATCAAGGAAATATCAATATCCCCGCTGCGCTTGGTCATCTGTTCGAGTTGCTCCTGCGTAATATGATCGATATCAGGATCTAGCTTGCTGGCAGCCAGCGTGGCAAAGAGCCACAAATTATATCCAAGCTGCTTGTCGACAGCCTCCCAGCTTTGTTGAGCTTGTTCAATGGCACCTCCAATAGTCTTGGCCGTCAGAACCATTTTCGTTTCGCTGTCACTTCTTAAATTTTCGTGGGTCGTGTAATAGTTGAGTGCAATATTTAACAAAAGGATGAACAGAACGGACCCCGACAAAATGATCGTAATTTTGATTTTTATCGACACACTGATTTCTCACCTCTTGCCGTATGCTGGCGATTACTGGCAATTGCTAACTCAATGATACCGTAATACCGCCTGTGATACCAGCATTTACATTTCCCGGATAAACATAAATACACACAGCTTGTATACAGTTGTCAATATGCGAACGTTTGCCTACAATATAATAAGATAATCATCCACAAGTCATCCACAAATACACAACTTTTATTATGAACTGTGGATAAACCTGTGGATAAGTGTCGTGTTATCCACAAAATTATTCACATCATGTTAACAACGGAATATTTGTTCGTTGGATAATTCGCATTTGAAAGGAGCATTTTTACCAGTGACCACGATAGATCACGCTTATTGGATGAAAGAAGCTATTCAAGAAGCGTATAAGGCAGAAGCGTTGGGTGAAGTGCCCATCGGAGCTGTCATCGTAAAAGATAATGAAATCATAGGACGCGGTTACAACTTGCGTGAGACGAACACTGACCCGACAGCACATGCCGAAATGGTCGCTATTCGTCAGGCCAGCGAGCATCTGGGGGCCTGGCGCCTGCTGGATTGCAGGCTGTATGTCACTCTGGAGCCGTGTCCCATGTGCGCCGGAGCCATTGTACAATCACGGGTTCCCTATTTGATCTACGGCACCACCGATCCGAAAGCAGGCTGTGCGGGCACGCTGATGAATCTCCTACAGGAGCCTCGATTCAATCATTGCACTGAGGTGATCAGCGGCGTTCTTCAAGAGGAATGCGCCTCGCTGCTGACGGATTTTTTCCGTCAGCTCCGGCAAAAAAGAGCCGCTGCCAAGCTACCTTCTCCACCGTCTTCATCCTGAGGAGGGGAGCTAGATCGCTTACTTATACACAATCAGTGGTCAGCCGTTATTTACGTCTCATTGCTAATTTCCCATGGAAGGAGATCAGCTCATGCCTATGAGCCTGTACAACACGCCTCAAGGTATCTTGTTGCGACCATTTAGCCTGACGGATAGTGAAGCCTTACTTGCCCTCAGGCTTACAAATAGGGAGTCTCATGCGCCGTACGAGCCACTTCACGGCGACTCATTTTTCACGCTGGAAGAACAGCAGGAATATATCCGTCAGAAATTGCGTCAAGCAGAGGAGGATCGGGGATATTCGTTCGGTATCTTTCTCTTGGAGGACGAGCGTCTCATCGGGTATATCTCTATTTCTAATCTTGTGCGCGGCGTGGGACAATTCGCCGATATCGGCTACATGGTAGACCAGCACGAACAAGGCAAAGGGCATATGACCGCAGCTTTGAAGCTGGCCATACAATTTGCCTTCCGCGCCCTATCGCTTCACCGTCTTCAGGCCGGTACCCTACTGCATAACGAGCGCTCACAGCGTGTACTGCAAAAGTGCGGCTTTCAGCCTGAAGGTATTGCTCGCAAGCTGGTACAAATTCAAGGGACATGGCAGGATCATCGAATGTTCGGACTTTTAGCCGAGGATAACGTGTGGCAGACCTGGACCGCTACACCATCTGCTCAGAGCCATATATGACAAAAAACCGCCCGGCTCTAAGCCAAGCGGTTTTTTTCACATCGCATCATATGGATAATGCCTTTACAATCACGTCATTCCTTTACTTAAGGAGCAACAGTTTGCATTTTTTGTTGAAATTGTTCGATCGTCAGGACTTGGTCCCCTGTTGGAATACCCACTTTAAATGTTGCTTTTTCATTGATTTTGCTGTATTGCGTGTAGCCAGTCACAGACAATTTTACGTTATCTTTTGTGGTCGGATCATTCATTTCTACATTCGCATTCAGGTCTTGATACACAGGAATATCATCCTTGTTCAAGGCTGTGTTAATGTCAAACTGTTTCACAGTCAAATAGTTTTTTAACTCATCCAGCTTTTTGCTAACTTCGCTGGTGTTGGATTGCAGTTCTTTCTTCGCTTCAGCCAACTCTTCTTTTTTCACTTGCAGCATACCAGCATACTCATCTTTAGACATCACATCAAGGACTTTAGGAAGCGCCTTAGTGATAAATGTATTCGTCGCTTGCTTCACATTGTCGTTCGTTATTTTAAACTGAACCACTTGTTTAGCTTTAATGCCTTGTGGCAATTTAGCATCCTTAGGATCAATATCAAAGAAGTACGTTGCTTGATCATACTCACCCAGAATAGCAGCAATGACTTCATTCGCAAATTTCTGCGATTTTTCCTGATCCATTGATGCAGGGTTAAATTCTTGTCCAGACTGTTTAGCCAGTTCCTGCGGATCAATGATCAGGAATTTGCCTATAACGTCCTGTGGAAGCGGGTAAAATGGAACGTTCGGAATTTTAACGTACAATTTATCCTTGGTCATAACCATTGGAATCGTGAAGCTGGTGGAAAGGTCACCTTTCAAATGAATGCCCAGCGTCATTTCAGATTGTAAAGGTTCTTTTTGATATACACCATCCAGCGTAATGTCTGCATTTTTCAGCATACTGGTTACCATTGCACTTTGCTCGCTTGGAACAGAAGCAGATGTGATCGTCAGATCTTTAACCGTAAATTGACTTTTGGATTCATAAGAAGTCAGTTTCATTGCATTAGCCGTACCGTTCGTAACAGCTTCCTTCGGTTCTAACTTCTTGCTACAGCCTACCAGGGCTACCGTCAAAAGCAACACCATAGTGAGTACCAAAACGGATAACTTTTTACTCATTGTGTAGATTCTCTCCTCTCGTAATTAACCCCTTTTATAATACTAACAAAAAAATACACACCCCCTATTTTACCGCATACTCACATTCAATGAAACACTTATTGGAAAATTTTCTTACAATAAGCACAAAGACACCCTGGTTCTTTAACCAGGGTGTCCTGTACTTCACTATATTTTTAGGCAAAAAGTCTAACTGCTTATGATCCTTCTCTGTTGTGATGGTCTACGTGATTCCGCTGCTTCACCTTTTTGGAACCAGATAGTGGCTCCTGTTGATGATTGCGCTCACGCTTTTCGTTTCCTTCACCGGCATCCTGTGCCTCGGGAACAGGAATGGCTTTAGGCTTGCTCATTTATGCATCCTCCGTTCTCAGACTATATTTAAATACTTCAGTAAATCCGTTTATTACCATTTAAAGTAGGACTATTGATGGTGCAGGTCTTCTGTTTTATCATGGTTAAGTGCATCCTGATGACGGCGGTCATTACGATCCTGCTGCACTTGCTGTGCCTGATGACTGTTAACCGGACGCTGCTCCAAATCATCCACAATGTTAGACAGGTTTTTATCCAGTCCGTTTTTGGCTTTTTTCATGTAGCTTCCCCCCTCATTCCTTCATGACTACGAATGCGTCAATGACTGTAACGTCTGAGCACACTGGTGAATATGTCGAGTGTAATCGGACACCAGTTGCTGAATGATATCTGTTCGTTCATCCACAGACTGTCCGTCCCGTTCTACATCGACCAAGCTAACCTGCACTTCCCGAGAATCTACATAAGTACATGCAAAATCAAAGGAGTACATTTGTCGGCCCTCTACCTCAATATGGATTCGTATAGTCCGGTTGTCTGCTTCATCTGCTTGTACCTGTGATTTATCCCCTGAATTCAAAAGGCTCGGCAGTTGTTCCTGCCAGGCTTCTACCAGCTTTTGCTGATCTACTGTCATTTCTCGATTCATGCCAGCACCTCCACATCTGATAACGTGTGAAAAAAACAGGCTTTTTATACAACAAAAAAGCCATTCTTTACGATCTCTAATCATCAGCACATAAAGGCTAATGAATCAGCTATCGTATTCGAATGGCTTGGCTCATTTATAATAATGGCGGAGAGGATGGGATTCGAACCCATGTGAGCTTGCACTCTAACGGTTTTCAAGACCGCCCCGTTATGACCGCTTCGGTACCTCTCCAGGTGGTAATTGGATAAATTTGCTTCCCATTTAAAATAAACTCAGGCGCAACAAAATTATTTTACCACAGACTTTAAACGAATGCAATGCTTACTGTTTGGGAGCAATAACTTCTGCGCCTCGCATGTATGAACGCAGCACTTCCGGGATTACAACGCTTCCGTCCTCCTGCTGATAATTCTCCAAAATAGCAGCCACTGTGCGTCCTACAGCCAATCCTGAACCGTTCAGTGTATGTACAAATTCAGGCTTTGCTTTCGGCTCCGGCCGAAACCGGATGTTAGCACGACGCGCCTGGAAGTCCTCTGTATTGGAACAAGAAGAAATCTCACGGTACATGCCGCTTTCAGGCAGCCACACTTCCAGATCATACGTTTTGGCAGACGTGAAGCCCATATCCCCAGTGCACAGTGCCAGCACACGATATGGAAGTCCAAGCAGTTGCAAAACACGCTCTGCATTGTTCGTCATTTTCTCCAGTTCCTCATAGGAGGTGTCCGGGTGAACCAGCTTAAGCATCTCTACCTTATTGAACTGATGCTGGCGGATCAAGCCACGTGTATCCCTTCCTGCCGATCCTGCCTCAGAGCGGAAGCAAGAGCTGTATGCTACATAATTTTTTGGAAGCTGATCCGCGTTCATAATCTCTTCGCGGTGATAGTTCGTTACCGGAACTTCAGCCGTAGGAATGAGATAATACTCGGTATCGCGCAGCTTGAACAAATCCTCTTCAAACTTCGGAAGCTGTCCCGTGCCATACAGGCTATCCCGATTCACAATGTAAGGAGGCAGCATTTCCTCATAACCATGCTCACTGCTATGCAGATCCATCATAAAGTTAATCAGCGCACGCTCCAGACGTGCCCCCAGTCCTTTGTAGAACGTAAAACGGGAACCCGTCACCTTTGCTGCCGCCTCAAAATCGAGAATATCCAGCTCCTGTGCCAGCTCCCAATGTGCTTTTGGCGTAAAAGAAAACTCGCGTGGCTCCGACCAGCGACGAATCTCTACATTATCCTCCTCCGAAGCACCTACAGGCACCGACTCATTGGGGATATTCGGAATGGACATTACCAGTTCGTCGATCTGGACCTCCAGCTCGCGCACTTGCTCATCCAATTCTTTAATACGGTCGGAAACCTGACGCATCTCAGCAATAAGATCATCCGCATTTTCTTTATTCTTCTTCAACTTGGCTACTTCACCGGATACGACATTTCGGCGATTTTTGAGCGCTTCACTTTCCTGAAGCAACTCACGACGACGCACATCCAAATCCGTAAAGCCATTTATCAGATCCAGAGATTTGCCCCTATTTTGCAAAGCTTTTTCAACCCGACCAAGCTCATTACGTAAAATCTTTATATCTAACACAGGTAACCCCTCCTACACTACAAACCTGACTTTCCGCTATTCGCGGACCATATCCACAAAATACTGATGCAATCGGTAATCGTCCGTTAATTCCGGATGGAAGGATGAAGCCAGCAAATGACCCTGACGGGCCGCCACGATCTCGCCGTTATACTCAGACAGCACTTCTACTCCCGTTCCAACAGACTGTATTAATGGCGCGCGTATAAACACAGCACGAACTGGTTCCTCAATCCCTTTAATGTCCAAGTCTGTTTCAAAGCTTTCCCGCTGGCGACCAAAAGCATTACGTGACACCGTAATATCCATCAGCCCCAGATGCGCTTCTTCCTGTCCTTGAACCGTTTTGGCCAGCACGATCAACCCCGCACAGGTGCCGAAGATAGGCTTGCCTTGATCGGAAAACTGGCGTATAGCATCAATAAAGTCATACTTGCGCATCAGCTTGCCTATCGTCGTACTTTCACCGCCGGGAATGATAAGACCGGACAGCTCATCGAGCTGCTCGATCTTTTTCACCGCCACACCTTCTGCACCCGCACGTTCAACGCTTCGTATATGCTCAGCCACAGCGCCTTGCAGCGACAGAACTCCTATTTTCATGCCTGTCCCTTCCTTCTTACCAACCACGATCCTGCATGCGTTCATGCGGTGCCAGCTTGGAAATTTCAATGCCCTTCATTGGAGCGCCTAGATTCTTGGACACTTCTGCAATCAGCTTGTAGTCCGTATAATGAGTAGTCGCTTCCACGATGGCACGTGCAAATTTCTCAGGGCTATCGGATTTGAAGATACCAGAACCGACGAAGACACCATCAGCGCCCAAATGCATCATCAATGCCGCATCGGCAGGTGTTGCTACACCGCCCGCAGCAAAGTTGACCACTGGCAGCTTGCCGTGCTCATGCACTTCCAGCAACAATTCGTAAGCAACGCCAAGGTTTTTCGCTTCTGCATACAGCTCGTCCTTCGACAGGTTTTGCACCTTGCGAATTTGGCCATTAATAAAACGCATATGACGAACAGCTTCGACAATATTTCCGGTTCCAGGCTCACCCTTTGTACGAATCATGGACGCCCCTTCGCCGATGCGACGCAGTGCTTCTCCCAGATCCTTGGCTCCGCAAACGAATGGAACGGTAAACTCCCGCTTATCGATATGGAAAACTTCATCCGCAGGCGTCAGCACTTCGCTCTCGTCGAGATAGTCAACACCCAGAGATTCCAGCACCTTCGCCTCCACAAAATGGCCGATACGAGCCTTAGCCATAACGGGAATAGAGACCACCTTCATGACCTCTTCCACAATCGTTGGGTCAGCCATACGGGCAACCCCGCCAGCTGCACGGATATCTGAAGGCACCCGTTCAAGAGCCATTACCGCTGTAGCTCCTGCCGCCTCTGCAATTTTAGCCTGTTCAGCGTTCATGACATCCATGATTACGCCGCCTTTTTGCATCTCTGCCATACCTCTTTTTACACGTGAAGTTCCCGTTTCCATGTCGTTTCCTCCTGTAAGGGTTACGTTTAGATTCTAACTTAATATTTTACCGCACAGACGCCAAATACACAATCATTTCAATCAGCAAAATACGTAAGGCAGAGCAAGAATCCTCAGCTCTATCGGTCTGGTAATCAGACGATTAGAACAGGTTTTTAATGCCCTGGAACAAATCACCGAAGAAGTTACCAATTGCCCGGAAAAGCATACGGAACCAGCCAGCCTCTTCTACAGCCGTCGTAGTTACCAGGTCAACGGTTTTCACCTGACCTTTTTCCACACCATCCGTTTTGTACGTATAGCTAATCGTTCCGACTTTTGCCCCTTGCTTCAAAGGCGCTACGAGCGAGCTTTCCGGTGTAATATTGGTTGTAAACGTCACTTTAGGATTGCCCGCACCCTTAGGTACGACAAAGCTTACCGCATCTTTGGTCACAACAGGTACTTCAGTTTCTGTGCCTTTGGAGACAGGCACATTTTCGGCACCCTTAACTACCGTCTTTGGAGCCACAACCTGCTTCACTTCAAAATTATCAAAACCATAGTTCAATACTTTAGCAGTCTCTGTAAAACGGTGCGCATCGGAGTCAGCCCCCATAACTACACTAATGAGACGCATTCCGTTGCGTTCAGCTGTTCCAGTAAAGCAGTTGCCTGCATTAGCCGTATGACCTGTTTTCATTCCATCCAGACCAGGATAAGCAAACTTTTTAAAATTGGTTATATTCTTGTTTGCTTCTAACATCCAGTTGTAGTTAATAATCGGCGCCTTGTCCGTCGGGCGGAACTTGTACGATTGAATTGTCGTAAACCGTGTATAGTCTGGGTGATCCTTAATAATGTTACCAGCCAGTGTAGCCGCATCTCTCGCTGTCATTACGGTTTCACGATCGGTATCCGGTTGAAACCCTTTAGGCATATCGCCACGGTCTAAGCCTGTAGAGTTGATGAAATACGTATTTTTCATGCCCATTTTCTGAGCTGTTTCATTCATCAATTTTACAAAGTCCTGCTCGGTTCCAGACACACGCTCGGCAAGAGCTACCGTTGCATCATTAGCAGAGCCTACCGCCATGGCAATATACAGCTCTTCTACCGTATGTTGATCACCCTGAGCTAGAAAAATACGTGATCCGATGCTCTTGGCAGCATTCTCTTGAACCGTAACCTTATCCGTCCATTTGAGTTTCCCTTGCTTGACCTGCTCCGCTACGAGGTACTCTGTCATCATTTTGGTCATACTTGCTGGTGGGAGCGGCTCATCCGGGTTCATAGACAGCAATACCTGCCCTGTGGAAGGCTCAATCAAGATAGCCGAGCGCAGCGCCAGACTAGGTGGCTTAACAGAGCCTGTCCCCGTAATATTGACCGCCTCTGTTGTCGCTCCGGCGGCAAACGTAGCTACAGACGGATCAAGATTGCCCACAACCGGCAATGCTGACATGTACATCATATTAAGCACCATGACTGCTGTTACGCTCTTTTTCATCATGCTGCGTTTCTTATTTTGTTTATGATTGTTCGCTTTCAAATGAATACAAACTCCTCTCGTACCTCAACCCGATCCGCTATATATAACGAAACGGTGGATAAAGCCTCTACTAGGCCAATGTAATTAATGTATTGAATTTCCGCTTTGTTTCGTCAGTTGGAGCCAATGATCAACATTCTCTGCTCTTATCCTGGAATGAGCAGGTACTAAGTAAGCCTTATGTCCTAAGGTGTCCTTACTTCATCAACCCATTTGTAAAAGGCAGACACTTGTCTATTCTATCACAGGGGTATCTCTAAAAAAAGACAGGCAGAGCGAAATACGCCCTGCCTGTCGTCAAGTCTGCTACAGTCGAACTTTATAATGAATAGTTTGGTGCTTCTTTCGTAATTTGCACATCATGCGGATGGCTTTCACGTAGGCCTGCACCCGTAATACGGATAAAGCTCGTATCATTACGAAGCTCCTCGATATTAGCAGTACCGCAATATCCCATACCGGAACGAAGACCGCCCAACAGCTGATGAACTGTATCGGAAAGTGGCCCTTTATAAGCGACACGTCCTTCAATGCCTTCCGGTACCAATTTCTTATCATCATCTTGGAAATAACGATCCTTACTTCCTTGCTTCATCGCAGCCATGGAACCCATACCACGATATACTTTAAAACGACGTCCTTGATAAATCTCGGATTCGCCTGGACTTTCTTCCGTACCAGCAAAAAGACTACCCAGCATTACCGCAGAAGCTCCCGCCGCAATGGCCTTCGTAATTTCACCGGAATATTTAATGCCACCGTCTGCAATAATCGGAATATTATATTCCCGTGCTACTGTCGCACAATCATAAATAGCTGTTACTTGCGGAACACCGATTCCGGCGATCACGCGCGTTGTACAGATAGAGCCTGGACCAATGCCGACTTTTACAACCGAAGCCCCCGCTTCAATCAGTTCACGCGTTCCGTCACCAGTAGCCACATTACCTGCTACAATTGTCAGATCAGGATAAGCATCACGCAATTTGCGAACCGCTTCAATAATGTTAATATGATGACCGTGAGCAGAATCCACAACAATCAGATCCACACCTGCATTTACGAGTGCTTCAGTCCGATCAAACGTATCTTTGGAAATACCTACAGCCGCACCGACCAGAAGACGCCCTTGTGCATCTTTCGCTGCGTTTGGAAATTGAATAGCCTTCTCAATATCTTTAATAGTGATAAGCCCTTTGAGGTAATTTTCATCATCGACCAAAGGAAGCTTTTCAATTTTATGCTTTTGCAAAATGCCTTCAGCTTCCTGCAAGGTCGTACCTACAGGTGCAGTTACCAGATTTTCCTTCGTCATAACTTCACTAATTTTAAGATTAAAATCGTGAATAAAACGAAGATCGCGGTTCGTAATAATACCCACCAGCTTATTTTCCTCGTTTACAACAGGTACGCCAGAAATACGATATTTACCCATAACAGCTTCAGCATCGGATACCAAGTGATCTGGAGTCAATGAAAATGGATTGGTGATAACACCGCTCTCTGAACGTTTTACTCTATCTACCTCTACTGCTTGCTGTTCGATCGACATATTCTTATGAATAATACCGATACCGCCTTCACGAGCCATAGCAATTGCCAAAACTGCCTCAGTAACAGTATCCATACCAGCACTCATCAAAGGAATATTCAGCTTTACGTTATCACTCAAACGGGTCGCTACACTTACTTCTTTCGGCAGAACCACCGACTTGCGAGGTACCAGCAAAACATCGTCAAAGGTAAGGCCTTCCTTACCGAATTTATCTTCCCACACCAAGATGATCCTCCTTCAAATTGTTTAGTCTGTATTGGTCTTGTTGTCTGTCCGACATGGACAAATCAAGGCTCTCTGAAAATATATTATTGCAATCTTAGCAAAGCGGTATAGGGGTGTCAAGCCTTCCTCAGCAGCCATAACTTTTAGTATTCCCCTGTACAAACAAGTGTACTCGCAGGGAGGACATCCTTTATAATTAAGCGTTTCCAGAAATGAAGTCGACCCTTTTATAAAAAATAACCCGCTTGGAAAATAGCAGATTAGAGATTACATATAAGGTTCTGGAACGTAATATACAAAAAAAGAACCACAATCTCAAGGAGATCATGGTCCTTCTTTCTTTTGCTTGGCGACGTCCTACTCTCCCAGGACCCTGCGGTCCAAGTACCAT
>NZ_JBIYCS010000014.1:0-62701 GCF_044907935.1 Paenibacillus sp. RC21 | reverse complement strand
CCCATCCCGAACACGACCGTTAAGCCCTCCAGCGCCGATGGTACTTGGACCGCAGGGTCCTGGGAGAGTAGGACGTCGCCAAGCAAAAGTAAAAAATAACCATGATCTCTTTGAGATTGTGGTTATTTTTTTGTGTTTTTGCTATAACATCTGTTCCTGAGGTTGACAGAGAACGAAGGCTTTGCGACACTCTAAGGGTGTGATCTTTTTGCGGAAGTCCAAGTATACGAGCGAGGTGACGAACTTATGGAAATCAGACAATTACAACGTGAGGAATTTGAAGCTGCTATTGAGTTGTCTCAATATGCTTTTCAGTTTACAATGTCCCCGGAGGATCTGGAGAAATCCAAAAAGAAATTCAAACCAGAACAAACTTGGGGGATTTTCGACGGAAATGACTTGAATGCAAAGCTGACTTTGCTACCGTTACAGGTATACATACAGGGTCAGGTTTTTGACATGGGGGGTATTGCTGGTGTGGCAACATGGCCGGAAAAGCGACGCGGTGGTCTGGTTTCACGCCTTTTAACGCATGTGCTTGAAGAGATGAAGGTCGCGGGACAGAGCCTTTCTTTTCTACATCCTTTCTCTTTTGCCTTCTATCGTAAATTTGGATGGGAAACGTATATTGAATACAAAAAGTATATTATTTCGATCGATAAGTTCCCTGCCAAGCTTAAAACCGAAGGTACGGTCAAACGGGATGTCAAAGATATTTCTGAGCTGGACCAAGTGTATCAAGCATATGCTTCGCGTTATAATGGTACGCTGGTACGAGATAAGGAATGGTGGGAAGAGCGGACATTAAATAAGAACTACCGGACCGCAGTGTATTACTCTGAAGCAGGCGATCCTCAGGGATATGCACTCTACAAAATTGAAGATAAGCAGCTGAATTGCGACGAACTGGTATATCTTAATGAGACGGCACGGCGGGCGTTGTGGACGTATTTTGCAAATCATGATTCGATGATAACCCAGGGTAAATTCATTTACATTCCGGCTGATGACAATCTGCCATTTCTGCTAGATGATCCGCGAATTCAGCAGGAAACAGAGCCTTATTTTATGGGCCGTATTGTAGATGCAGCTGCTTTTGTGGAGAAATATCCTTTTGAGGCAATTGGAGAGGAAACACGTTTGACCTTACATCTGACAGATCATTATGCTCCATGGAATGAAGGAATATGGATATTGATGGTCAACGCGGAAGGGCAAGGACATTTGGACAGAGTGGATCCAAGCAGTTCTTCCGAGGACGGTGTAGAAGCTGACTTGAGCGTGGGAATCCAGTCGCTGACCACCCTGATGCTTGGCTATCAGCGGCCTGATGATCTGTATAAGTGGAGTCGTATTACAGGGCGAGGTGAGTCTGTGTCTGTATTAGAACGTGTAATACCGATAAAACAAACATTTTTGCTGGATTTTTTCTAATTATAATGCTCTTAAATGCTCTTGAGTCTTCATTCTTTAGGGAGTCTGGCTTAAATACCTTGCATGAGGTGTGGATGATTTTAACGACATTTTTCAGAACTCTTTCCGTAAAGGGAAGAGTTTTTCTTATATTGTATAAAACATAATTAGATTGCGAAAAATGATATTGACCCCTTGGCAAAAATATATTTTGTGCTATAATGTGAATATAGTCAAAGAAAGTCAAAGTCAATCGAGTCTATAGTGCTTCATTAGAATGGTGTGAATACGCTGAGTTTTTAGCCGTATATAATACATTGACACCAACACAGCATGAAAAGACAGACCTGATCTGTAGATAAACGTCACTGTAATCTCATGAGCATGAGGGAAGGTGTATGATTTATTACGAATAAAGGTCACACTAGAAACTAAACGGGATGTTTCTAAGTGAGGTAGGGGGGGCTAATTAGCCTCGATACTGGCTTAGATTCATGACTTTACCGTTCGGTTAAGTTCAATATACGGCGGACTCTGTGGAGCGTGAAATGTACTGAATATTTGCGTTTCCGTTAGTGGAGGATGATGAAATGCGCAATGTTTCCGATATTATTGAACAATATTTGAAGAGCATATTGCTGGAAAGTCCCAAAGGTTTAGTGGAAATTCAGCGCAATGATTTGGCTGACCGCTTTTCCTGCGTGCCGTCGCAAATTAATTATGTAATCAGTACCCGTTTTACGCTGGAAAAAGGCTATGTGGTGGAAAGCAAACGCGGTGGTGGGGGTTACATTCGCATTCAGCGAATTCAACTGCCTGCACAGCATGCGATTCATACACATCTCCATCAAAGCATTGGAGAGGAAATTAGCCAATCGGCAGCGGAAGGGCTGATTTATCAGCTGGAAGAAGCACTTTTTTTAAGCAAAAGGGAAGCTGGTTTAATGAAGGCTGCTTTATCAAGGGACACATTATTGCTGAAGCTTCCTTATCGTGACCAGCTACGGGCAAGGCTGCTTAAGGCTATGCTGATTTCGTTGCTGGTGGCCAGATAGCGTGTGATTCAAGATTAACGGTTTGGAGTAGGGATTTGCAAAAATCCTGACGCTGAAGGAGGTGCTTTTATGCTGTGCCAAGAATGTAATAAACGGCCGGCAACTTTGCATTTCACCAAAATTGTGAATGGCGAAAAGACAGAGTTTCATATTTGTGAGACGTGTGCGAAGGAAAAAGGGGAGATGATCCCTGGTACACCTAACGGCTTTTCAATTCATAGCTTGTTGTCGGGTATGCTGGATTTTGAATCCAGCACAAAGAGCCAGTCGCCAGGCCATAGCGGTCCGCAAAATCTGCAATGCAAGGATTGCGGCATGACTTATGCACAGTTCAGTAAGCTGGGGCGCTTTGGGTGTCCGTCGTGCTATCAATATTTTGACAGCCGTCTAGACCCTTTGTTCAAGCGTGTGCATGGCAGTACGAGCCATGTGGGCAAGGTTCCGGTTCGCACCGGAGGCCGATTGAAGGTTAAACGGCAAATTGATGATCTGAAAAAAGAGATGCAACAGCATATTGTACAGGAAGAATTCGAATCAGCCGCTGAGCTTAGGGATCAAATCAGAAAGCTTGAAAAAGAAATGACCGAAGAGTAAAGTTTGTGAAGAGTAGGAGGGGATGCGTAATGCCCAATATCCGGTTTACGGAAAAGCCGCTAAGTGATTGGATGCGTGGTGAAGCTGCGGATTCGGAGATTGTCATTAGCAGCCGGGTGAGAATTGCGCGTAACTTGCAGCATCTGCCTTTTCCCATGCTTGCTACCAACCAGCAGTCGGAAGAAGCACTTCAACGTTTGACGGATATCCTTCAGTATGATGATTTAGGCCGCTTTGGTACCTTTCATACCCTGAAAATATCCGAGTTGGATGAGATCGATAAGCAGGTACTGGTTGAGAAGCATTTGATTAGCCCTAATTTGGCGAACGAATCTCGTAACGGTGCTGTTTTGATTAGCGATGATGAATCGGTTAGTGTTATGATAAACGAAGAGGATCATCTGCGTATCCAGTGCTTATATCCGGGATGTCAGGTTAGAGAAGCTTGGGAACGTGCTACGGTTATTGATGATGCATTTGAGGCGCATGTCGATTATGCATTTGATGATCGTAGAGGCTTTCTGACCAGTTGTCCGACGAATGTTGGCACAGGGATGAGAGCTTCGGTGATGATGCATCTGCCCGCATTGGTCATGACTCATCAGATTAATCGAATTTTGTCCGCTGTTTCACAGGTAGGTCTTACCGTTCGCGGTATTTATGGTGAAGGAAGCGAAGCGGTCGGCAATCTGTTTCAGGTATCCAATCAGATTACACTGGGACAGACCGAAGCGGAAATTATCGAAAATCTGCATGGCGTTGTGCTGCAAATTATAGAGCATGAACGTTCCGCCAGGGAACGACTGATGAATGAGTCCATGCTGCGGATTACAGATCGGGTGATGCGTTCATTCGGTATTTTGTCATATGCAGCGGTACTGGAATCCAAGGAGGCCGCACAGCGGTTGTCTGATGTACGTCTTGGCGTGGACTTGGGGATTTTGGAGCGTCCATCCACAGCAGCGATGAATGAGCTGAATGTGATGACGCAACCCGGATTTCTGCAAAAAAGCTTTGGTGATAAAATGAACACCGGTGAGCGCGATATGTACCGGGCGAAGCTGATCCGGCAAAAATTAGGCACAACCCTTTAATATATAGAATGATCTGAAATACACACTGTGGAGGTGCAGGATATATGATGTTTGGAAGATTTACGGAACGCGCACAAAAAGTGCTTGCCTTGGCTCAGGAAGAAGCTGTTCGATTGGGACACAACAACATTGGCACGGAGCACATTTTGCTCGGCCTTATTCGTGAAGGTGAAGGAATTGCAGCGAAAGCCTTGATTGGTTTAGGGCTGGGACTGGAAAAAATTCAGGATGAAGTGGAAACGCTGATTGGACGCGGTCAAGAACAACCGACGAACATTGCCTATACTCCACGCGCCAAAAAGGTCATCGAGCTGTCTATGGATGAAGCTCGTAAGTTGGGCCATACCTATGTAGGTACGGAGCATATTTTGCTCGGTCTTATCCGTGAAGGCGAAGGTGTAGCAGCCCGTGTACTGAATAACCTAGGTATCAGCCTGAATAAAGCACGTCAGCAAGTGCTTCAATTGCTCGGCAGCAGTGAGGCTGTTTCCAGCCATCATGGTGCTCCAGCTAATGTCAGCACACCAACGCTGGACAGCTTGGCACGTGATTTGACGGCATCTGCGAAGGAAAACAACCTGGACCCTGTCATTGGGCGCAGTAAGGAAATTGAACGTGTAATTCAGGTGCTCAGCCGCCGTACAAAGAACAATCCGGTTCTGATCGGTGAGCCAGGGGTAGGTAAAACAGCAATTGCCGAAGGATTGGCGCAAAAAATTATTGCCAATGAGATTCCCGAAACGTTGCGCGACAAGCGCGTAATGACACTCGATATGGGCTCTGTGGTAGCAGGCACCAAATATCGTGGTGAATTTGAGGATCGTTTGAAAAAGATTATGGACGAGATTCGTCAAGCAGGAAACATCGTATTGTTCATTGATGAGCTGCATACGCTGATTGGTGCTGGTGGAGCTGAAGGTGCCATTGATGCCTCCAACATTTTAAAGCCTGCTCTGGCACGTGGCGAGCTGCAATGCATCGGTGCGACAACGCTGGACGAATACCGCAAATATATTGAAAAGGACGCTGCTTTGGAACGTCGCTTCCAGCCGATTACGGTAGATCAGCCTTCTCCAGAAGAAGCTGTTCAAATTCTGTACGGCCTGCGTGACCGTTATGAAGCGCATCACCGTGTGAAAATTACGGATGAAGCCATTGAAGCGGCAGTAAAATTGTCAGATCGTTATATCACCGACCGCTTCCTGCCGGATAAAGCAATTGACCTTATTGATGAAGCAGGTTCCAAGGTAAGGCTGAATTCCTATACAGTACCGCCAAACCTGAAACAGCTGGAAAACCGTCTGGAAGATATTCGTAAGGAAAAGGATTCGGCTGTACAAAGCCAAGAGTTCGAAAAGGCGGCTGCATTGCGTGATACAGAGCAGAAAATTCGTGAAGAGCTGGATGTTACGAAAAACCAATGGAAAGAGCAACAGGGACGTACAGATTCCGAAGTAACACCGGAGGATATTGCTCAGGTCGTTGCGATTTGGACAGGTGTTCCGGTTAGCAAGCTGAAAGAGGAAGAAACGCATCGCTTGTTGAATATGGAAGAATTGCTGCATGAGCGGGTAATTGGGCAGGATGAAGCAGTTAAGGCAGTTAGCCGGGCTATTCGCCGGGCACGTGCCGGACTGAAAGATCCGAAACGTCCAATCGGCTCCTTTATTTTCCTCGGTCCAACCGGGGTTGGTAAAACTGAGCTGGCACGCGCGTTGGCTGAATCCATGTTCGGAGATGAAAATGCGGTTATCCGAATCGATATGTCCGAATACATGGAGAAACATTCCACGTCCCGTCTGGTAGGAGCGCCTCCAGGATATGTTGGATATGAAGAAGGCGGTCAATTGACTGAGAAGGTGCGTCGTAAACCTTACTCCGTCGTACTGCTGGATGAGATTGAAAAAGCACATCCAGAAGTGTTCAACATTCTTCTGCAAGTGCTGGAAGATGGACGTCTGACGGATTCCAAAGGCCGTGTTGTCGATTTCCGCAACACACTCATCATCCTGACATCCAATGTGGGTGCACAGGCGATCAAACGTAACTCCACGCTCGGCTTTACAGCTGTTGTGGACGCTGGAGCGGATTATGATAACATGAAGGGCAAAGTGATGGATGAACTGAAGAAAAGCTTCCGTCCCGAGTTCTTGAACCGGATTGATGAAATTATCGTTTTCCATTCTCTCGAAGAAAAACACATTGCCGAAATCGTGTCCCTTATGTCCGAAGAGCTGCGTAAGCGTCTGAATGAGTACGAGGTGGACTTTGAGTTGACAGACAAGGCTAAGGCATTCCTTGCGAAGGAAGGCTTTGATCCGGCGTATGGTGCGCGTCCATTGCGTCGTGCGATCCAGAAGCATATCGAGGACCGTCTGTCTGAGGAGTTGCTGTCGGGTAATATCACTAAAGGTGATTCTCTCTTTATTGATGAAGAGAACGGTGCGTTGACCGTTACAAAAAAGGATAACGTATCCGCGAAGTCCTGAGCAGGCAATAAAAGTTAACGATAATCATCGGCTTTTGCCCAAAAAGGACAGAGGTACGATAGATTAGCACAATAAAAGTGGTCAGAAAGGGTGTCTCGCAGGCTGAAAAGCTGTGGCGAGGGCGCCCTTTTTGTGTATAAAGCACTGTGGAGCGGTCGGATAAGAGCTTTGGAAAAGTTTGTGATATCGCTTTACGTCCGCCAAGCTTCAATGGTAAACTTTTATTGTTACAGCTCTTTCCGGCTGTGTGAAGATAAATCCGACATTGATCGTTGTCATATAAGGAGCCAAGGAACAAAGTATGGCTAAAGTGAAAACTAAATTTTCCTGTACGGAGTGCGGTTATGAATCGCCCAAATGGTATGGAAAATGTCCCGGATGCCAGGCATGGAATTCCATGGTGGAGGAAACGGAAAGCGTTGTTAAAACTCAAGGAATGGGTTCTTCCCTTCTTACTCATAGCACAAAAGATAAACCGCTCCCTATTATCGAAGTGGAGAGCGGCAAAGAAGCACGAATTTTGACGGGAATAGGCGAATTGAATCGCGTGCTCGGGGGAGGCGTGGTGCCAGGTTCACTCGTTCTGGTGGGCGGTGATCCGGGGATTGGAAAATCTACGCTTATGCTACAGACATCGAATGAGCTGGCTTTAACCGGTTTAAAGGTGCTGTACGTGTCAGGTGAGGAATCGGTCCGTCAGACGAAGCTGCGTGCAGACCGTCTCGGTGCCCTGTCCCCCAATTTATACGTATTATGTGAGACGAATTTGGAGACGATTGAAGAAGCGGTAGACAGCTTGAAACCGGAGTTTCTGGTGATTGACTCTATCCAGACTGTATATTTGCCTGAGGTGACGAGTGCGCCGGGGAGTGTAGCACAGGTACGGGAATGTACTTCACGTTTTATGCGGATTGCCAAGGGATTAGGAATTGCAACGGTGCTGGTAGGACATGTAACCAAGGAAGGGGCCATTGCAGGCCCGCGTCTGTTGGAGCATATGGTCGATTGTGTGCTTTATTTTGAAGGAGAGCGCCATCATACGTATCGGCTGTTGCGTGCGGTTAAGAATCGTTTTGGCTCTACGAATGAAATTGGTATTTTTGAAATGGCTGAAAGCGGCTTGCGTGAGGTGTCGAATCCTTCCGAGCTGTTTTTGTCCGAACGACCGCTGGGGGTGGCTGGTTCGACTGTTGTGGCCAGTATGGAAGGAACACGACCTGTATTGGTTGAGCTGCAGGCGCTGATTGCGACCACGCATTTTCCTTCTCCACGCCGAATGGGTACAGGGGTTGACCATCATCGAATGGGATTGATTATAGCCGTGTTGGAAAAGCGGATGGGCATGTTTTTGCAAAATCAGGATGCGTATCTAAATGTGGCCGGGGGCGTAAAGCTGGATGAACCAGCGGTGGACCTGGCAATAGCGGTGAGTATTGCTTCCAGTTTTCGAGATGCGCCTACCAAGCCATACGATGTGATTTTTGGCGAGGTGGGGCTGACGGGTGAGGTGCGTGCTGTATCCAGAGCGGAGCAGCGTGTGCGGGAAGCGGAGAAGCTAGGTTTTAAACGGGTGATTATGCCAGAGAAGAGCCTGAAGGGCTGGACGCATCCGAAAGGGATACAAATTGTAGGAGTAGGAACGGTGGCAGATGCATTGGCAGCCGCATTAGATTAGGGGGCAATGAGAATGAAAGAAGCGAGCCAACTGGATAAAATGAATGATTTGCTGCGGCTTGTGGCACCGGGAACTCCCTTTCGCGACGGACTGGAAAACGTGTTGCGCGCCAAAACGGGCGCTCTTCTGGTCGTTGGCTATAGCCCGGAGGTAATGGAGGTCGTGGATGGCGGCTTCTCGATTAACTGTGATTTTTCACCGAACTATTTGTATGAACTGGCTAAGATGGACGGTGCCATCATACTGAGTGAGGATTTGAAACGGATTTTATACGCAAATACGCAATTGATTCCTGATTCTTCTATCTCATCGATTGAAACGGGTATTCGTCACCGGACAGCGGAGCGGGTCGCCAAGCAAACTGGCAAGTTAGTCGTATCTATTTCGCAGCGGCGCAATATTATTACATTGTATCAGGGAACGCTGAGATATGCGCTCAAGGAAATCGGAGTTATTTTAACCAAAGCCAATCAGGCCATTCAGACGCTGGAAAAGTATAGATCCGTGTTGGGGCAAGCCTCGACGAATTTGACGGCATCCGAATTTGAAGAATTAGTGACCATGCCCGAAGTGGTAAATGTTATCCAACGGATCGAAATGGTGCTGCGCATCAAAATGGAAATCAAACGATTTATTAACGAGCTTGGGAATGAGGGCCGTTTAATTAGCATGCAGATGGATGAGCTTGTCAGTAATATCGAGGAAGAGGCTTGGCTACTGTATAAGGATTATGCCAAAGACGATAGCGATGAGAAAATTCGTGGCATTATATTGGGCCTCAAGCGTTCCACGGACGATGAGCTGCTGGATGCAAATCATATTGTGCGTTTGCTGGGATACCCGTCTTCGGCTGCGACATCAGAAGAATATATCGTGGCGCGCGGTTATCGGGTGCTGAACAAGATACCACGTCTACCGAATGTGATCATTCACAATCTGGTGGAGCGGTTTGGACGTTTTCCGCATGTTATGACAGCGACGATTGAAGAACTGGATGAAGTAGATGGCATTGGAGAAGTCCGTGCGCGTACCATTAAAGAGGGACTCAAACGATTGCAGGAACAAGTTTTCATTGACAGGCAAATGTAAATGTAATACAGTGAAAGGATTATAATGGAACAATTCATACATTGAGGTGAAGAGATGATTACCAAATCAATTCCGAACATGTGTACCTTAGGTAACTTGTTTCTCGGAATGATCGCCATTTTATTGGCCGTAGACGGAAAATACAGTCTTGCCGCTATTATGGTTATTGTCGCCATGTTGTTGGACGGACTGGATGGACGAATGGCCCGGGCGCTAAATGCCCAGAGCGAATTCGGTAAAGAACTGGACTCCTTATCAGATATGATATCTTTTGGTGTAGCTCCCGCAGTTATTATGTACATGGTTGCTTTTCATGATGCTAATTCGGCTTTGGCCTGGACGGTTACGGCTATTTTTCCGATGTGCGGAGCGTTACGTTTGGCTCGTTTTAATGTACGTCCTGGTGTACCGGGTTATTTTACAGGCTTGCCGATTCCGGCAGCAGGTGGTGTGTTAGCCACTTTGTCCTTATTCCATAACGATATTTCTCTGTTATACATGTCGATTGCGATGCTGCTTGTCTCTTATTTGATGGTCAGCTCGATGAAATATCCGAACTTAAAAAAGGTGGGCCTTCCGAAGAAAGCGATCTGGATCGCTCCATGGGTTGTAATTGCTGCCGTTGTACTGGCGGTTAAATTCCCGGATCAATTATCGAAGCTGATTTTCGTGCCGTTGGTGCTGTATGCATTGTATGGCATGAAACTCAATATCCGTAAGCTGTCACGTAGACGTGGACGCGGTCGAGGACGTTCCACTCAGGAAGAACAGGATGATCAATATCGTCATTCACAGCATTAGTATTAAGCGAGAAAACAATTAAGCATTTATTTCCTTGGATCACTTTAGGGAGATAGATGTTTTTTTTATGCATAAAAAATCAAATACATAGGGTTAGTTGAGTGAAAATTGGATCATACTGGTAAGGAAAGTGATGTATATCCAATAAATACAGGGTGTACGAACAGAAAACAAAGGAGGTATAGAGACTCGATGTGGAGAAAGGCTATTTTAACTTTTACAGGTTTGTGCGGAGCGTGGTTCGGCTATACGTTATACCATCGGGTAGGAGGTATCGTATCATGGTTGCCCCATTGGCTGAGTGATGGTTCTTTACCGGGAATGGCTGTTTGGATGATTGCGGGAGCTGTGTTGTTTATGGCTGGATGCTCGCTCGCCGGAACAGCTGTGGCTAATCGGTTACAACAGGGGATCGAAGGTTTGGTACGGATTCCGATGAACGAGATGATGGCAGGTGCGATTGGATTAGCGGTGGGCTTGATCCTTTCCTTAGCGGTTTACCCGCTCTTGTCATGGCTAGGGGCACCAGGTCAACTGATTCAAACGGCCGTTACCATCGTATGCGGATATGTGGGAGTGATGGTCGGACTGGAAAAGCGGGACGAGCTGTCCTCATTTTGGAGTTCGGGTTTTTTTGGTCGAGGTACGGGTGTGGAAGAACGCAAGCTGGAGGAACATAAAATTTTGGACACCAGTGTTATTATAGACGGACGTATTGCGGATATTTGCAAGACTGGTTTTATCGAAGGAACGATTGTTATTCCCGAATTTGTGCTGGAGGAGCTTCAGCATATTGCAGATTCGTCGGATTTACTCAAGCGTAACCGCGGGCGGCGAGGTCTGGATATTTTGAACAAGATTCAAAAAGAGTTGGATGTAAATGTATTGATTTACGAAGGCGATTTTGAGGAGATTTCAGAGGTCGACAGCAAATTGGTCAAGCTGGCAAAGGTGCTACAGGGTAAGGTGGTAACGAACGATTTTAACCTGAATAAGGTGTGTGAGCTTCAAGGTGTATCGGTGCTGAATATTAATGACCTGGCAAATGCAGTGAAGCCTGTAGTGCTGCCCGGTGAGGAAATTATGGTGCAGATTATCAAAGACGGCAAGGAGCATGGGCAAGGTGTGGCCTATCTGGATGATGGTACGATGATCGTTGTGGAAGGCGGACGTGACTACATCGGTTCGCTGATGGAGGTGCTGGTTACAAGCGTACTTCAGACCTCTGCGGGCCGTATGATTTTTGCCAAACCGAAATTATTGGAAAAAGCTCAATAAACGCGGTATGATGAAGTAGATGTGTAATCATACGGATCGTCCAAGTGCGATCAAGGCAGGAGTCATTTCAATGAACAATCGGGTAGGAGTCGTCATTGTGGCGGCTGGGCGCGGCTCCCGTATGGGAACGCCGGAAAGCAAGCAATTTTTGCTTTTGCGGGACAAGCCCATCTTCATACATACACTTGAGATATTCGCAGCCATGCCCGAAGTGGATGAAATGGTGATGGTGACGGGGGCAGAAGATGTCGAGCGCTGTCAAGAGTGGATTAGTCAATACCGAATCGGCAAGGACGTACAGGTGGTGGCTGGAGGCAGTGAACGTCAGCATTCGGTATATCGCGGTCTGAGCCACCTGCAAGCAGATTGGGTGATGGTGCATGATGGTGTACGCCCGCTCATTCAGCCTGAGCTTATACGTTCATGTCTGGAGACAGCCCAGCGTACCGGTGCTTCTGTAGCGGCAGTACCTGTAAAGGATACAGTTAAGCAAGTGAACGGGGATGGTGTCATTACGGCAACGCCGGATCGCCGAAGTCTGTGGAGCATTCAAACGCCACAGACTTTTCGTCTTTCCGATCTGCTGCTGGCTTACGAGGAAGCGGAGCAGGCAGGATTTTTGGGGACAGACGATTCGATGCTGGTGGAGCGATTAGGTATTCCGGTCACTGTCGTTCAGGGCAGCTACAAAAATATCAAAATTACCACGCCTGAGGACTTGGATATGGCGGAGTTATGGGTAAAGACAGAGGGAGAGGATATCAGATGATCAGAGTGGGACAAGGGTTTGACGTTCACCAGCTGGTGGAAGGAAGGCCGTGCATTATCGGGGGCGTGAATATTCCTTATGAAAAGGGATTGCTGGGTCATTCCGATGCTGACGTGCTGCTGCATGCGGTTAGCGACGCCATTCTGGGCGCGCTCGGTCTGGGTGACATTGGGAAGCACTTTCCGGATAACGATCTGGAATTCAAGGATGCCGACAGTCTCAAGCTGCTGGAGCATGTATGGAGTTTGGCCAAAGAGCGGGGATACCGCTTGGGGAATATTGATTCTACGATTATTGCGCAAAAGCCCAAAATGGCATCTTACATCCCGAAGATGAATGAAGTTATCGCTCGTGCGTTGGAAGCAGAAGATCCTTCCCAAGTAAACGTTAAGGCAACTACGACGGAGCAGCTTGGCTTTGCCGGGCGGGGTGAAGGAATCGCGGCTCAATCGGTTGTCTGTCTTGTAAAGGGTATGCTATCATCTTGAGAACTTAGATTTGGAGGAGATTTTATGAGCACGGAAGTTCGTGTACGTTATGCCCCAAGCCCAACAGGGCATCTGCATATTGGAAATGCCAGAACGGCATTATTTAATTATTTGTATGCTCGGAACCAAGGTGGCAAGTTTATTATTCGTATTGAAGATACAGATGTGAAACGCAACATTGCAGGCGGGGAAGAAAGCCAGCTTAAATATCTGAAATGGTTGGGTATGGATTGGGATGAAAGCGTGGATGTCGGAGGCGAGTATGGACCTTACCGTCAGACTGAACGTTTGGATATATACAAAACCTATTGGCAGGATCTGCTGGATCGTGGCTTGGCTTACCGCTGCTACTGTACCGAAGAAGAACTGGAACGCGAACGTGAAGAACAGACGGAACGTGGGGAGACACCACGCTACTCCGGGAAACACCGTGATCTGACGGAGGAACAGTGTCAGGCATTCGAAGCGGAGGGTCGTGTACCAAGTATCCGTTTCCGCGTACCAGAAGATCGCGAATATACGTTTAATGATATGGTCAAAGGCCAAATCACGTTCAATTCGAAGGAAAGCGGCGATTTTGTTATCGTCAAAAAAGATGGTATTCCGACATATAACTTTGCAGTGGCGGTGGACGATCATTTGATGAAAATATCGCATGTGCTGCGAGGCGAGGATCATGTCTCCAATACACCGCGACAATTGATGATCTTTGAAGCGCTTGGCTGGGAGCCTCCAATCTTTGGTCATATGACACTGATCGTGGGCGATGATCACAAAAAGCTTAGCAAACGCAACGAGTCCATTATTCAGTTTATGGAGCAGTACGACAAATTAGGCTACTTACCAGAAGCTATATTCAATTTTATTGCGCTGCTGGGTTGGTCCCCGGAAGGCGAAGAAGAAATTTATGACCGGGAACAATTGATTTCGATTTTCGATCCCAACCGTTTGTCCAAAAGTCCGGCTGTCTTTGATACCAACAAGCTGGCTTACCTGAACAATCATTATATTAAAAAAGCCGATCCTGAGCGGATTGCTGGTATGGCGATTCCTCATTTGCAAGCAGCGGGGCTGTTACCGAATGAATTATCTGCGGAGCAGCAGGACTGGGCCAAGGCTCTTGTTCGCTTGTATCAGGAACAAATGAACTCTGCGTCCGACATTGTGGCTTTGTCTGAGTTGTTTTTCCGTTCGCATCTGGAGCTTGATACGGAAGCTGCGGCTGTGCTGGCTGAAGAGCAGGTTCCTGAGGTGCTTAAAGCCTTTGCTGGCAAGGTGGAAGCGAGTGAGGAATTTGCGGCTCCACAAATGGCCAAGCTGATCAAGGAAGTTCAAAAGGAAACCGGCTTTAAAGGGAAACAGTTGTTTATGCCGATTCGTGTGGCCCTTACAGGTCAAACTCATGGACGAGATTTGAATGAAACGATCTTTTTGCTCGGACGTGACAAGGTACTGGACCGTCTCAGGGCACAAATTAAAGGCTGATATTTCTTGTCAATTTGTTGTCTTTTCGCTATAATGACTCCATTGATACGGATTGATATTTACGTGTAAAGGCTGAGAACAGGAGAAGTACACTGCATAAGGGCATTTGCCAGAGAGGACGGCCGAGGGGAACCCCGGGGCTGGAAGCCGTCCAGATGACCTGCGGAGGAAATGCACCTGGGAGCCGTGCGCCCGAACCCTAATTAGCGTCAGCGTCGACTGCTGATATGGCAAGGGTGTGCCGAATCGTTCTCGTTACCGGACGCCAAAGACGGGCTTCTCTGCTTATATGCAGCAGGTTTGCCTGAAGCAGAGTGGGACCACGTTCATGCGTCTCTGCAGCTTAGGCTGCGGAGGCGCTTTTTCATTTTTATCAGACTCAAGCTCGTTAAAGGTGAAAAATGTCGAAGTGTGCTGACGAATGCGAAAATTGGCGAAACATGGAGTTGTGTGAAGATGCGGCAAGGAAATGGGGGAAATAGGAGGGCGACATGTTCAGACATATCAAATCCGACATTCAAACTGTTTTGGATAATGATCCGGCCGCCCGGAGTAAGCTGGAGGTTATTTTTACGTATTCCGGCGTTCATGCCCTTTGGGCACACCGAATCGCACATTGGTTTTATCTGCGAAAGTGGTGTACTCTAGCCCGTATTATATCTCAGGTATCGCGGTTTATGACAGGGATTGAAATCCATCCCGGCGCTCGTATTGGAGATCGGCTGTTCATTGACCATGGCATGGGAGTGGTCATCGGCGAAACCTGTGAGATCGGCGACGATGTTGTGTTATACCAGGGGGTCACTCTTGGAGGGACGGGGAAAGAGAAGGGGAAGCGCCATCCCACCATTGGGAATAATGTTGTTATAGGCTCCGGCGCAAAGATATTGGGCTCTTTTACAATTGGGGCGCAGTCCAACATTGGCTCCAACTCGGTTGTACTTAAAGAGGTTCCGCCAAACAGTACGGTGGTGGGGATCCCGGGGCGAGTGGTCAGACAAGATGGCAGACGTCCAGACCGACTTAGTCACCAACTGCCTGATCCGGTTGTGGATTCTATGCGGGAGCTTCAATTGGAAATAGAACGATTACGTGCAGAATTGTCTGATTTGAAGGATGAGCGATCTGCTCAGAAACATCAGGTGACTCAAGAGAATAAATTACAAGGATAATTTTCATGAGGGAGGAATACAACGATGCCGCTTCAAATTTATAATACAATGTCGAGGAGCCGAGAGCCTTTTGTTCCACTGGAGCCTGGAAAGGTTAAAATGTATGTATGCGGACCTACTGTGTATGATTACATTCATATTGGTAATGCACGACCTGTAATTGTGTTTGACGTGGTGCGCAGCTACCTGGAGTATCTGGGCTATGATGTGAATTATGTGGTGAATTTTACGGATGTCGATGATAAGCTGATCCGCAAAGCTCGGGAACTTGATATGGATGTTCCGGCAGTTGCCGAGAAATTTATTGCAGCCTACCATGAGGATCTGACAGGATTGAATGTTCCTGCCGCCAGTATGAATCCGCGTGTAACTGAGAGTATGGATCTGATTATTGATTTTATCAAGGAACTGGTAGATAAAGGATATGCCTATGAGAATGATGGCGATGTGTTCTATAGGACGAAAAAATTCAAATGCTACGGTCAGTTGTCGGGTCAGAATCTGGAGGAGCTTCAGTTCGGGATTCGCATTAATGTGGATGAACGTAAGGAAAATGCCGAGGATTTTGTTCTCTGGAAGGCTGCCAAGCCAGGAGAAATTTATTGGTCAAGTCCTTGGGGCGACGGCCGCCCGGGCTGGCATATCGAATGCTCTGCCATGGCCCGCCACTATCTGGGAGATACGCTGGATATTCACGGGGGCGGACAGGATTTGCAATTCCCACATCATGAATGCGAATGCGCACAATCGGAGGTGATTACGGGTAAGCCATTGGCGCGTTACTGGATGCATAACGGATATATTCGCATTGATAATGAAAAAATGTCGAAATCACTCGGTAATGGTATTTTGGTTAAAGATCTGCGTGTTCGTCACAAGCCCGAGGCTTTACGTTATTTTATGCTGTCGACGCATTACCGGAATCCGTTAAACTACAATCATGAGACGATGAGTCAGGCGGAGAACAGTGTCGAACGGATTGCCAATGCAGTGGCCAACGTGCAGCATCGTTTAGCTAATGCGTTGAAAGGTAATGAAGAAGTATCGGCCGAGCTGCAAACGAAGCTTGACGGAATTTTGCAGCAGTTTGTCGAAAAAATGGATGATGATTTCAATACGCCTGATGCGATTACTGCTGTATTTGAATGGGTTAGCGAAGCCAACCATTTGTTGCAGCGTGACGTTGTCAATCAGGCAGAATTGCAGGCGGTGCTGCATACCTTTCATTCGATGAATAATGTACTTCGCATATATTCGGAACCAAAAGAAGAACTGCTGGATGATGAAATTGAGCAATTAATTGCAGAACGTGTCGAAGCTCGTAAAACCAAGAACTGGGGCAGAGCCGATGAAATTCGCGATCTGCTCGCTGTCAAAGGAATCGTGCTTGAGGATACAGCGCAGGGTATGCGGTGGCGGCGAAAATGAGTGATAAGCCATTGAACACGGGGGCTTCGGAAGGTGCGGGAAACTGGTTCCCGTATCCTGCGTCCAAGCCAGCCCGCCTGATGCCGCCGATTGCACTGGCTTACATTGGCGATGCTGTGTATGAGGTCGCGGTGCGGCAATATTTGCTGGCGCAGCCCAATCTGCGTCCGAACCATTTACATCGGCGGGCCACAGGGCTGGTCTCTGCCAAGGCGCAGAGCCGTATGCTCGTGCTGCTGGAGACGGTGCTGACGGAGGAAGAACGTGATATTGTCAGACAAGGCAGAAATGCCAAGTCAGGAAGCCTGCCCAAAAATGCGGATGTACTTGAGTATCGTCATGCTACTGCGCTGGAGGGATTGTTTGGCTTTCTTTATTGTGACGGACGTTTGGACAGAATGAGAGAATTGATTACGTATGGTATTGCACAAATGGAAAATACAGAAAAATCTTAATTGGGAACGTCGGATCAAATGCGCCAAACATCCGCCGTTTTCCGGGAGGAAGCTAGATATGGAAGAAGAATGGATTGCCGGTAAGCATTCGGTAACGGAGGCGCTTCGCTCAGGCAGAACGATAAATAAAATATGGATTGCGGATAATGCACAAAAGCATCTGACATTGCCCATTACGGCTGAGGCTAAAAAAGCGGGGATCATTGTTTTACAGGTGGATAAGCGAAAGCTTGATCAAATGGTTCCGGGAATACAGCATCAGGGAGTGGTTGCACAGGCTGCACCTTTTGCCTACGCTGAAGTGGAAGAACTGCTTGCAACTGCACGTAGTAAGGGAGAAGAGCCGTTTTTGATCCTATTGGATGAGATTGAAGATCCACATAATCTGGGGTCTATCCTTCGGACAGCGGACTGCACAGGGGCACATGGCGTAATCGTGCCGAAAAGACGTTCAGCGGCAGTAACTGTAACGGTGTCCAAAACATCAGCGGGGGCGGTTGAGTATGTTCCGGTGGCGCGTGTAAACAATTTGGGGCAAACCATCGACCGTCTCAAAGAGGAAGGTGTATGGGTAGTTGGCACAGATGTGACAGCTACGGACCCGGTTTTTGGAAATGGTGTATTCACAGGGCCAGTTGCTATCGTCATTGGTAACGAAAATAAAGGGATGGGCCGTTTGATCCGCGAGAAATGTGACGTACTCGTTAAGCTGCCGATGGCTGGGCAAATCAATTCCCTGAATGCTTCTGTAGCCGCAGGTGTCGTGATGTACGAAGTGTTGCGCGGCCGACAGGCACGGGGCTAATGATATGGCTGACACGCGGGATGTTCTGCTTGTGGACGGTTACAATATGATTGGAGCCTGGCCCGAACTTTCCGCACTGGTACAATCTGGTATGCAGGAAGCGAGGGACAGACTGCTTGAACGACTCGCGGATCATCAGGCGTATTCCGGCAGAAGAGTCATCGTCGTTTTTGATGCTTACCGGGTGCCAGGATTGGGTAAAACGTATTCCCAGAGTAAAGTACAGATTTATTTTACCAAAGAAAAAGAGACCGCTGACGAGTGCATCGAGCGATTGGTTCGGGAGTTAAGCAGCCGGAGAAGAAGCATTTATGTGGCAACAAGTGATCAGGTGGAACAACATGTCGCTTTTGGGCAAGGAGCGCTCAGGGTGTCGGCGCGTGAGCTTCTGATCGAGATTGAGGAATCTGAAAAGGAAGTGAAAAAGCGGATAGAGCAGGATAGCGCTAAGTTGTCCCGCAATTCGCTGGATGCCAAGCTGAGCCCGGAAATTCGAAAGCTGTTTGAGCGCTGGAGAAGAGAATAGCCCAGAGAAAAAAAATCCATTAATTGGACACTTCCCCATTTTGAAACCATTGACAATTTTGTTAGCGCTCTTCTTTTTTAGGCTGTTGTGGTTGACGGTATTAGGTTACATCGCGTATACTTGTCGTATATTTGAGAGAGTAACGGGTATCTTGCGTTGCAGCCGGAGGGATTGTTAGTGAGTGTGGACCTCAAGGATATCATGTTGTCAAAGTTTGATTACAAAAATGATGAAGACATTGTCGGAGCAGTCCATGAAGGTGATGGGGAGGCACTGGAGTTTCTGATTAATAAATATCGGAACTTCGTGCGGGCCAAGGCCAGATCCTACTTCCTGATCGGCGCTGATCGCGAGGATATTATTCAGGAGGGCATGATTGGTCTCTACAAATCTATTCGTGATTTTAAGGGAGACAAGTTTGCTTCGTTCAAGGGCTTTGCCGAGCTGTGCATTACAAGACAGATTATTACGGCAATCAAGACAGCTACACGACAAAAGCACATTCCTCTGAATTCCTACGTATCTCTGGACAAGCCCATTTATGATGAAGAGTCGGATCGAACGTTACTGGACGTGATTTGCGGAACACAGGTAAGTGATCCTGAAGAGCTGATTATCAATCAGGAAGAGTTTGTGGGCCTTGAGGACAAGATGTCCGAGATTCTGAGCGAGCTGGAACGGAAGGTACTTATGCTGTATCTGGACGGACGTTCATATCAGGAAATTGCCGAGGACCTTGACCGCCACGTGAAATCTATTGATAATGCGCTGCAACGGGTCAAGCGCAAACTTGAAAAGTATTTGGAAGTAAGGGATAGCTGAAAGTAGAGGCTGGCAGGGAAAAGGCTCGAGTCTGAGTCTTTTTTTATTCGTTAAGGGCAGGATATGCAGGTTTATATGTGTTAAGAATGATTTATACTGAAAAAGACAAATAATAGATATCGCATGGATCTTGGAGAGGTTTTTCAGAGATGACTTTTAAAGGATGAACAGATGTTAAAATGCACCACAGCCGGGACTGCGAAATGTATGCAAACATTCGTTGACATGCAAAACCGCGTGTGATAAAGTGTTTTAGGTAGGCCTAAATTCGCGGTTTTTTTTAGGATCAATTATGAGACTTCCGGTGTTGGATGTCTTCGGGAGGTGCACATCATGCGGGTAATTATTACTTTGGCTTGTACAACATGCAAACAAAGAAATTACACAACGACGAAAAACAAGCGTAATCACCCCGACCGCATGGAGATGAAGAAATTCTGTAAGTCCTGTAACGAACAGACTTCTCATCGGGAAACTAGATAGTTTTTGGAGGTGTAGTCGGCGTGAAACGCAGTTTCAAGTCTCTGTTTTCCTTTTTCTCTGAAAGCTGGGCTGAACTCAAGAAGGTTCGCTGGCCCAATCGTAAAGAACTGACCAACTATACGCTGATTGTCATTGGGACGATTGCGTTTGTCACGATTTATTTTTGGGTTCTCGATATCGGCATTTCCGCTGCGATCGAAGCGATTATCTAGGAAGGGTTCCAGGTGGCTTGATATGGAAAAAAGATGGTACGTCGTTCATACCTATTCAGGGTATGAGAACAAAGTCAAAGCCAATTTGGAGAAACGCGTTGAGTCCATGGGCATGGAGGACAAGATTTTCCGCGTTCTTGTTCCAATGGAAGAAGAACTGGTAACCAAGGACGGTAAGAAAAAGACCGTTATGCGTAAAGTTTACCCTGGTTATGTCTTGGTCGAAATGGTTCAAACTGACGACTCTTGGTATGTTGTGCGCAACACACCAGGTGTTACGGGATTTGTAGGATCAACAGGCTCGGGTTCCAAACCGACAGCTTTGCTTCCAGAAGAAGTTGAACAGATTCTGAAGCATATGGGCATGGTAGAGCCGAAACCGAAGATCGAATTCGATGTTAAGGAATCCGTGCGAATTAAAGTTGGTCCTTTTGCGAATTTTGTGGGCTCCGTGGAAGAAATTTTGGTTGAGAAGAGCAAGCTTAAGGTTCACGTCAACATGTTTGGACGGGAAACCCCGCTTGAGTTGGATTATACTCAGGTGGAGAAAATATAGATTTTTCTTACAGGTTTCTTGTGGGAGGATCATTAGGTCCGTCTACCACTATTGAGTCAAGGAGGTGTCATCCGTGGCAAAAAAGGTAATCAAAATGGTAAAACTGCAGATCCCTGCAGGTAAAGCTAATCCAGCGCCTCCAGTAGGTCCAGCTTTGGGTCAAGCAGGTGTCAACATCATGGCATTCTGTAAAGAGTTCAATGCTCGTACTGCTGATCAAGCAGGCCTGATCATCCCGGTTGAAATTTCGGTGTTTGAAGATCGTTCTTTTACGTTCATCACCAAAACTCCACCGGCTGCTGTGCTGTTGAAAGTTGCTGCTAAAATCGAAAAAGGTTCCGGTGAACCGAACAAAACGAAAGTTGCAACTGTAAATCGCGCTACCGTTCGTCAAATTGCTGAGCAAAAAATGCCTGACCTTAACGCAGCTTCCGTAGAATCGGCAATGCGTATGGTTGAAGGTACTGCTCGCAGCATGGGTATCACCATCGTAGACTAATTTTTATTAGTCTTCGTGTGCCGGCAGTTTGACTGTCCGGCAAGTGTGGGAGGAATATCCGCTAATACCACATAAGGAGGAAAAGATTATGGCTAAACATGGTAAGAAGTACTTGGAAGCCGCTAAGCTGATCGACAGCGAAGCGACTTATGAGCCTTTGGAAGCCGTTGAATTGGTGAAAAAAGGCGCAACTGCTAAATTTGACGAAACTGTTGAAGCAGCAGTCCGTCTGGGCGTAGATTCCCGTAAACAAGACCAGGCTGTTCGTGGTGTTGTTGTCCTGCCGCATGGTACGGGTAAAACACAACGTGTTCTGGTATTTGCAAAAGGTGACAAAGTGAAAGAAGCCGAAGCGGCTGGCGCTGATTTTGTTGGCGATCAAGATATGATCAACAAAATTCAACAAGGCTGGTTCGAATTCGACGTCTGCGTTGCGACACCTGATATGATGAGTGAGGTTGGTAAACTGGGTCGTTTGCTCGGTGGTAAAGGCTTAATGCCAAACCCTAAAGCAGGCACAGTTACTTTCGACGTTGCCAAGGCTGTTCAAGAAATTAAAGCCGGTAAAATCGAATACCGTCTCGACAAAGCAGGTCAAATTCATGCGCCAATCGGCAAAGCTTCCTTCAGTGCTGAACAACTGAACGAGAATCTTAAAGCTTTGATCGAAGCCTTGAACCGTGCGAAGCCAGCGGCTGCTAAAGGTGTATACCTGAAAAACATCGCTATTTCTTCGACTATGGGACCAAGTGCTCGTGTGAACGCATCTGTTTACAAATAATATTTTGATTGACACGTTCAATTGATTTTGTTATTCTGTAAAAGTTGTAAGTCCGTGTGACTGACCATTAAAGTTGAATATGCTTACCGTAGACAGTAGGTGCCTTCGGGCTTAATTTCCTACCGAGGTGTTATGATAGAACGTTTCATGTGACGGGCTCGTCTCGTCCATGTAGATTTATCAAGCCTTCGTACTCTACGGAGGCTTTTTTCATGCTCATGAAGGTAGCTTTGGACGACCACCGGATAGGTTGGTCGAGCAGAGCGGATAAATTGATCAGGAGGTGTACAGTTTGGCAAATGCAAAAGTGATTCAAGCAAAACAAGAAGCTGTTGAAGTTGTAGCTGCAAAATTGCGCGAGAGCGTAACGACTGTGGTTGCTGACTATCGCGGTCTGAATGTTGCCCAAGTAACTGAGCTGCGTAAGCAGCTTCGCGAAGCAGGAATCGAATTTCAAGTGCTGAAAAACACGCTGCTTCGTCGTGCAACTGCGGCAGCAGAATTGACTGAACTGGACGCAGTATTGACAGGTCCTACTGCAATCGCGTTCGGCAAAGATGATGCAGTGTCTGCAGCTAAAATCTTGAATGATTTCGCTAAGAAAAACACTGCGCTGGAACTAAAAGGTGCAGTTGTAGAAGGCCGTGTTATCGGTGTTGAGGAAATTAAAGCGCTGGCAGAACTGCCATCCCGCGAAGGTCTCCTTTCCATGCTCCTCAGCGTGCTTCAAGCTCCTGTGCGCAACTTCGCGCTTGCAGTTAAAGCTGTTGCAGAAAAAGAAGAGCAAAGTGCATAAGTTAGGGATTAAAGCTGCTGTATAGCAGATTGAAAACAAAAAAATAAGAATTTAAATGGAGGTTCAACCATGAGTAAAGAGCAAATCTTGGAAGCGATTAAAGGTATGTCCGTATTGGAACTGAACGATCTCGTGAAAGCAATCGAAGAAGAATTCGGCGTAACTGCAGCAGCTCCAGTAGCTGTAGCAGGCGGCGCAGCAGGTGGCGCAGCAGAAGCTGAGCAATCCGAGTTCGACGTAATTTTGACAAGCGCTGGCGCTTCCAAAATCAACGTTATCAAAGCAGTTCGCGAAATCACAGGTCTTGGCCTGAAAGAAGCAAAAGAACTGGTTGACAACGCTCCAAAACCACTGAAAGAAAAAATCGCGAAAGAAGAAGCTGATTCCTTGAAAGCAAAATTGGAAGAAGCAGGCGCTTCCGTAGAAGTGAAATAATTGACTGCTATCTAGCAGACAATGCACTAAAACAAACCCCTTGAGGTGATCTTCAAGGGGTTTGTTGCTGTAAATCGGCAGTACAAGCATGTCTGGAACGTAATAGTGAAGGCTATGATGGTATTACCAACCAAAGGAGGTGGTCATGAATGTCTGATCATTATTACTCCAAACGGCCAGAAACGGCGCATGAACGGCGGAGCCTCGAAACAGAGCTGCGGGGGCGGACATACCGTTTTGCCAGCGATTCAGGCGTTTTCTCCAAGCAGGGAATTGATTACGGTAGCCGTGTGTTAATTGAGGCGATGCAGCTTCCAGCACAGGCTTCGGTGCTGGATGTAGGGTGCGGCTATGGACCGATTGGTTTGACGGCAGCGACGCTTGTACCGAATGGTCACGTTACAATGGTAGATATTAACGAGCGAGCCGTTCAACTGGCAATAGAGAATGCCGAACGGAATGGGATTACCAATGTGACCATAAAGCAAAGCGATCTGTTTGAGCAAGTGAAAGATGATCGTTTTGACGTGATTCTAACGAATCCCCCTATACGTGCGGGTAAGGAAACGGTTCATACCATTTTTGAGCTTGCTTATGAACATTTAAATGAAGGTGGAACTTTGTGGGTGGTTATTCAGAAAAAGCAGGGTGCCCCTTCGGCAAGCGCTAAAATTGAGAGCCTTTTCGGACGTGTGGAGGAAGTTACGAAGGATAAAGGTTACCGTATTTTGAAGGCGAAAAAAAGTTTTAGAAAAATGCAATAGGACCATTGACTTGAATCCTGGTCTGTGATATTATTATAAAATGTCAGTATTAGGATGCCCTCCATGGCTTTAGTTTGTTGAAATGTCAATAGATTTATGCGTAGAAGGGTATAGTATTTATACCTATTACGTATAATACAATCATTTTGGGCAAATCTACAAGTGATGAAGATCTTCCGGTAAGAGGATTCTGCAGATACGTCGCTCTTTTTTCGAATGCATTCGAGTAAGGGCTTTTCTGTATTTGTGGATTGAATCTTCTGTCTGTGTCTTATTATAAGGTCACAAACAAAGGTTCGCAATGAATTTTTAAAGTGAGTAGACATGAGGGGTGAGTTTAAGTTGGCAGGACATCTTGTTCAATATGGTCGACGCACTCGGCGCAGTTATGCACGTATTAACGAGGTACTCGAGGTTCCGAACCTGATTGAGATCCAGCAAAAATCCTATGATTGGTTTTTGGAGGAAGGATTGCGGGAAATGTTTCGGGATATTTCGCCAATTCAGGATTTCACAGGAAATCTGATTTTGGAGTTTATCGATTATTCTCTCGGAGAACCCAAATATACCGTTGACGACGCAAAGGAACGCGACGTAACGTATGCAGCACCGCTTCGGGTAAAAGTCCGGCTTATTAATAAAGAGACCGGGGAAGTGAAAGAGCAGGAAGTATTCATGGGAGACTTCCCGCTGATGACTGATACGGGTACGTTTATTATTAACGGTGCGGAACGGGTTATTGTCAGCCAGTTGGTTCGCTCTCCCAGCGTCTATTTCAGCACAAAAGTCGACAAGAATGCGAAAACAACATACACCGCAACGGTAATTCCTAACCGGGGGGCTTGGCTCGAACTGGAGATGGATGCGAAGGACATTATCTATGTCCGGATTGACCGTACCCGTAAAATTCCGGTTACGGTGTTGCTGCGTGCGCTTGGCTTTGGCACTGATGCTGAGATTCTGGATTTGCTCGGCAATGACGAATATATCCGTAATACTCTTGATAAAGACAACACGGACTCTACGGAAAAAGCGCTGATTGAGATTTATGAGCGTCTTCGTCCGGGTGAGCCACCTACACTGGATAATGCAAAGAGCTTGCTCGTTGCACGTTTCTTTGATCCAAAACGTTATGATCTGGCCAACGTAGGCCGTTACAAAATCAATAAAAAGCTTCATATCAAAAACCGACTGTTCAATCAACGGCTTGCTGAGACTTTGATTGATACGACAACCGGCGAAATCATCGCTGAAGCAGGACAAATGGTGGATCGCCGCCTGTTGGACGAGATTTTGGCCCAGCTTGAGGAATCGGTAGGACACCGTACGTATCATGTTGCTACTGGCGTGCTGGAAAGCAACGATATTCCTCTTCAAACGATCGATATATTCTCGCCGATTGAGGATGGTAAAGTTGTAAAACTGATTGCCAACGGAAATATTGATAAATCGGTTAAAAATATTACGCCTGCCGATATTATTTCCTCCATCAGTTATTTTATTAACTTACTTCACGGAATCGGAAGCACGGACGATATTGACCATTTGGGCAACCGTCGTTTGCGCTCTGTCGGTGAATTGCTCCAGAACCAGTTCCGTATCGGTTTATCCCGTATGGAACGCGTGGTGCGCGAAAGAATGTCGATTCAGGATGCTAATGTGATTACGCCACAGGCACTGATTAACATACGTCCGGTAATTGCTTCGATCAAGGAGTTCTTTGGTAGCTCCCAGCTGTCCCAGTTTATGGATCAGACGAATCCACTTGCTGAATTGACACACAAACGCCGTTTGTCCGCACTCGGACCCGGCGGTTTGACACGTGAACGCGCAGGCATGGAAGTACGTGACGTCCATCCGAGTCACTACGGTCGTATGTGTCCTATCGAGACACCAGAGGGACCAAACATTGGTTTGATCAACTCCTTGTCTACCTTCGCACGTATCAACGAGTACGGATTTATCGAAGCTCCTTATCGTTGGGTAGATCCGAAAACCGGAAAAGTTACAGACCAAATTGATTACCTGACGGCTGATGAAGAAGATAACTACATCGTAGCCCAGGCAAATGAGGAACTGACAGAGGACAGCACTTTTAAGGAAGAAGTTGTCATTGTCCGTTACAACAAGCAGTCTGATAACATCATTCCAATGGCAAGTAGCCGTGTTGACTATATGGACGTTTCGCCTAAGCAGGTCGTGTCAGTGGCAACTGCACTGATTCCGTTCTTGGAGAACGATGACTCGAACCGTGCGTTGATGGGTTCCAATATGCAACGGCAGGCCGTTCCTTTGTTGATTCCGAAGTCTCCTTTGGTCGGAACAGGAATGGAGCATAAGGCTGCGAAAGATTCCGGGGTATGTATTGTATCCAAATACGACGGTGTAATCGAACGTTCTTCAGCTAACGAAATTTGGCTGCGTCGCATCGAAACAGTAGATGGTTCTGAAGTGAAGGGCGACATAATTAAGTATAAATTACACAAATTTATGCGTTCAAACCAAGGAACATGCATTAACCAACGTCCAATCGTCAATAGAGGCGATGTGGTGAAAGCTGGCGATATTCTCGCAGATGGTCCTTCCACAGAGATGGGCGAGCTGGCATTGGGACGTAACGTTGTCGTTGCCTTCATGACTTGGGAAGGTTACAACTACGAGGATGCGATCCTGCTGAGTGAGAAGCTGGTAAAGGAAGACGTATACACCTCCATTCATATTGAGGAATACGAATCCGAAGCCCGCGACACGAAGCTTGGACCGGAAGAAATCACCCGTGATATTCCGAATGTCGGTGAAGAAGCGCTCCGTAATTTGGATGAGCGTGGAATTATCCGCATTGGTGCCGAAATCGGCGCAGGTGACATTCTCGTTGGTAAAGTAACGCCTAAGGGTGTGACGGAGCTGACAGCCGAAGAACGCCTTTTGCATGCGATCTTTGGTGAGAAGGCACGCGAGGTTCGCGACACTTCTTTGAGAGTTCCTCACGGAACAGACGGGATTGTTGTGGACGTCAAAGTATTTACACGTGAGAATGGCGACGAACTGCCACCAGGCGTGAACCAACTGGTTCGTGTATACATTGCTCAAAAACGCAAAATTTCCGAAGGCGATAAAATGGCCGGACGTCACGGTAACAAGGGTGTCGTTGCCCGTATTTTGCCTGAAGAAGATATGCCGTTCCTGCCGGACGGTACACCAGTACAAGTCGTTCTGAACCCGCTGGGGGTACCTTCACGGATGAACATCGGACAGGTGCTTGAAATTCATCTGGGTATGGCTGCAATGCGCCTTGGTATTCATGTGGCAACGCCTGTATTTGATGGTGCCAAGGAGTATGACGTGTTCGATACGATGGAAGAGGCAGGCATGCAGCGCAATGGTAAGACGGTGTTGTATGACGGACGTACCGGTGATCGTTTTGAACGTGAAGTTACTGTCGGTGTCATGCACATGATCAAACTGGCGCACATGGTTGACGATAAAATCCATGCTCGTTCTACAGGTCCTTACTCTCTCGTTACGCAACAGCCGTTGGGTGGTAAAGCTCAATTCGGTGGTCAGCGCTTCGGGGAGATGGAAGTATGGGCACTGGAAGCCTACGGCGCGGCTTACACGCTTCAGGAAATTTTGACTGTCAAATCCGATGATGTGGTTGGACGTGTTAAAACATACGAATCCATCGTCAAAGGTGAAAATGTACCTGAACCGGGTGTGCCTGAATCATTCAAGGTCTTGATCAAAGAGCTGCAAAGCTTGGGTATGGACGTGAAGATTCTGTCCGGAGACGAACAAGAGATCGAAATGAGAGAGCTTGATGATGAAGATGATACAACCAGCGACAAGCTGAGTTTGAATCTGGAAGGCTCTGAGGTTGGCGTAGAGTAGTCTGTCTGCTGACTGAATCATATCAGCTTTGTTATATGCCTCGATCCATTTTCTACAGGATGGATCGGGCTTCTTGATACCGCCCGGTGCTGCCGGGCGGTATCAAACCTAAAAACTCAGGATTTGGTTAAGGAGGGTTGCTCCTTGTTGGACGTTAACAATTTCGAATATATGAAAATCGGGCTTGCTTCCCCCGAAAAGATTCGTTCTTGGTCCCGCGGAGAAGTCAAAAAACCGGAGACGATTAACTATCGTACGCTTAAACCGGAAAAAGAAGGACTATTTTGCGAGAAAATTTTCGGACCTACGAAAGACTGGGAATGTCATTGCGGTAAGTACAAGCGCGTGCGCTATAAAGGTGTTGTCTGTGACCGTTGTGGTGTAGAGGTTACCCGCGCTAAGGTTCGTCGTGAGCGTATGGGTCACATCGAGCTGGCTGCCCCTGTATCGCATATTTGGTACTTTAAAGGCATCCCGAGCCGTATGGGTCTTGCTCTTGATATGTCTCCAAGATCTCTGGAAGAGATCATTTACTTCGCATCTTATGTTGTAACTGATCCAGGAGATACGCCATTGGAGAAAAAGCAACTCCTGTCCGAGAAAGAATACCGCAGCTACCGTGAAAAATACGGCTACGGATTCCAGGCAGGTATGGGTGCTGAAGCGGTTAAGAAGCTCCTTCAAGATTTGGATATAGACAAAGAACTGGAATTCCTGAAAGAAGAGCTGCGTACAGCTCAAGGACAACGCCGCAACCGTGCGATCAAGCGTCTTGAAGTAATTGAGGCGTTCCGTAACTCCGGCAACCAGCCGGACTGGATGATCATGGACGTGCTGCCTGTTATTCCTCCGGAGCTTCGTCCGATGGTACAGCTGGATGGTGGACGTTTTGCTACCTCTGACTTGAATGACTTGTACCGCCGTGTTATTAACCGTAACAACCGTCTGAAACGCCTGCTAGATCTGGGTGCTCCGGATATTATCGTACAAAATGAAAAACGGATGCTGCAGGAAGCTGTTGACGCCCTGATCGATAATGGTCGTCGTGGCCGCCCTGTTACAGGTCCGGGTAACCGTCCTTTGAAATCCCTCAGCCATATGCTGAAAGGTAAACAAGGACGCTTCCGTCAAAACTTGCTCGGAAAACGTGTTGACTACTCCGGTCGTTCCGTTATCGTTGTAGGTCCGTACTTGAAAATGTACCAATGCGGTTTGCCGAAAGAAATGGCATTGGAACTGTTCAAACCTTTTGTCATGAAAGAACTTGTGAACAAAGGTCTTGCACACAACATTAAGAGCGCGAAACGTAAAGTAGAGCGCGTGAGCGCAGAAGTATGGGATGTGCTCGAAGAAGTAATCAGGGAGCATCCGGTTCTTCTGAACCGTGCCCCTACGCTGCATAGACTCGGTATTCAGGCGTTTGAACCGATTTTGGTTGAAGGTCGTGCAATCCGTTTGCATCCGCTCGTATGTACGGCATATAATGCCGACTTTGACGGTGACCAAATGGCGGTTCACGTTCCATTGTCTGCGGAAGCCCAAGCAGAAGCTCGTTTGCTCATGCTGGCATCCGGTAACATTTTGAATCCGAAAGACGGCAAACCTGTTGTTACTCCTTCCCAGGATATGGTCCTTGGTTCTTTCTATCTGACTATGGATAACAAAGAAGAAGAAGGCAGCAACATGATCCTTCGCAATATGAACGAGGCTATATCGGCTTACCAGCGCGGTACAGCGGGTCTTCATGCTCGTGTAGCTATTCCGGTTAAAGCTTTGAATAAAACGAGCTTTACGGAAAAACAACAGGATGCGATGCTGATCACTACGGTTGGTAAAATTATCTTTAATGAAATTTTTCCGGCCAGCTTCCCGTACATCAATGATGCTACCCGTGCTAACCTGCTTTATGGTACTGCTGAGGAGTTCTTTGTTTACGAAAAGGGTGTAAACCTTACAGAAGCGATTCAAAATGCTCCGCAAGCTAACGGGGTAGGTAAGGATTACCTTGGTAACATTATTGCCCGTTGCTTTGAAACTTACCATACAACAGAAACAGCTGTGATTTTGGATAAAATCAAACAGCTTGGCTTTACGTATTCTACTCGTTCAGGTGTAACTGTTGCTGTGTCGGACGTTATCGTGCCGGTGGAAAAACAAGGAATTCTTAAAGGTTCTGAGGACAAAGCGCAAGTCGTAACGAATCAATACCGTCGTGGTCTGATTACGAACGAGGAACGCTATGACCGGATTATTGATATTTGGTCCAAAGCGAAAGATGATATTACCGAAGTGCTGATGAAGTCCATGGATCGCTATAACTCCATCATGATGATGGTAGACTCCAAAGCGCGGGGTAACAAATCACAGATTACCCAGCTCGGCGGTATGCGTGGTCTGATGGCGAATCCATCCGGTCGTATTATCGAGCTCCCAATTAAATCGAACTTCCGTGAAGGTTTGACAGTACTCGAGTACTTCATCTCCACTCACGGAGCGCGTAAAGGTTTGGCGGATACAGCGCTTCGTACGGCTGACTCAGGTTACCTGACACGTCGTCTTGTCGATGTGGCGCAGGATGTTATCGTGCGTGAAGAAGATTGCGGAACGGACAAAGGCTTTACAGTAAGCCGTATTCAGGACGGTAAAGAAGTTATTGAGGATCTGTATGACCGTCTGGAAGGTCGCTATTGCTTTGAAACGGTACGTCATCCGGAGACTGGCGAGATTTTGGCTGGCCGTAACGAATTGATCGATTCCGACAAAGCGGAAGCAATTGTTAAAGCTGGTGTACAAAAGCTTCAAATTCGTTCAGTACTGAGCTGTCGTGCCAAACATGGCGTCTGCAAGAAATGCTACGGTCGCAATCTGGCTACTGGCAAACACGTTGAGATTGGTGAAGCAGTTGGTATTATCGCGGCACAATCCATCGGTGAACCAGGAACCCAGCTTACAATGCGTACATTCCACACAGGCGGTGTAGCGGGCGACGATATTACACAAGGTTTGCCGCGTATTCAGGAGCTTTTCGAAGCACGTAATCCTAAAGGTCAGGCAACCATCAGTGAAATTGACGGTACAGTTAAAGAAATTCGTGAAGGTAAAGATCGCCGTGAGATCGATATTCAGGGTGAAGCTGAAACGAAAACTTATTCGGTTACGTATGGTTCTCGTCTGCGCGTAAGCGAAGGCATGACTGTTGAAGCCGGGGATGAACTGACAGACGGTTCAATCGACCCTAAAGAAATGCTGCGCATTAAAGGTATTCGCGGGGTACAGAACTATATCCTTCAGGAAGTTCAACGCGTATATCGGAATCAGGGCGTAGAAATCAATGATAAGCACGTGGAAGTTATGATTCGTCAAATGTTGCGTAAAATCCGTATCCTTGATGCGGGGAATACCACGCTGCTTCCAGGCTCCTTTGTTGATGTGCACGAGTATGAAAATGCGAACAAGACAGCAATTCTCAGTGGCCAAGAGCCAGCGGTAGCCAAACCGGTTCTGCTTGGTATCACCAAGGCATCTCTGGAAACTGACTCCTTCTTGTCAGCAGCTTCCTTCCAAGAGACCACACGCGTGCTGACCGATGCAGCTATAAAAGGCAAAGTCGATCAGTTGCTTGGTCTGAAAGAGAACGTTATTATTGGTAAGTTGATCCCTGCAGGTACAGGAATGAACCGTTACCGCAGTGTGAAATTTGCCCAACCGGAAGGGGAGCAATCCTCGTCCGAAGAACTCGAACCGATTTCGGCCGAGTAATATAACGTTAACAAATGGCATGATGGGCCCGGAACATCGTTCTCTGGTGGAGCTTTTAGATTATGCTCTATCAGACGGTGTTCCGGCGCTTTTTCTTGAAATGAAATTTATTGTATTGCTTTGTTAAGCAAACTATAGTCGATAATTGTCTTGACATTGCTTATAGTCAATGCTAATATAGCAAAGGTGCGTGAGCAGCCTATATGCTATTGTGTCTTTTCGGAGGAATGAGATATGTCTAAAGAACAGGGACTGCAAGATGCTCATGTCAAAATCGGTACCAAACAAACCATACGTATGGTCGAATTGGGCTTCGCCTCTGAAGTATATGTGGCAGAAGACGCAGATCCACGTCTCACTTCCAACATCATTGCTTTGTGCAACAAGCAAGGAGTCAAAGTGACTCTTGTAGATACAATGAAAAATCTCGGAGCTGCATGTGGGATTGAAGTGGGAGCCGCTATGGCTGCTATCGTAAAACAATAGGGTAAGGAACGTTTTTGTCTAAGAGAATGAATTCTTGGCGGCAAAGACTTTTCATTTGTTCTTTTATGAACCGCCTGGGTCTGTGGGCTTAGAAATGGTTTGTGAAGCAACAGTAAAAATTGAGGAAGGGGGTGGCAACCACAATGCCAACTATTAACCAACTGGTTCGTAAAGGACGTCAAGCCAAAATCGAGAAATCGAAATCACCGGCTTTGCAAAAAGGTTTTAACGCCTTGAAACGTGAAGCTACCGACATCAGTGCCCCGCAAAAACGCGGAGTATGCACTCGTGTAGGTACTATGACTCCCAAAAAACCAAACTCCGCACTTCGTAAATATGCTCGTGTTCGTTTGACGAACCGTGTAGAGGTGACTGCTTACATTCCGGGTATCGGACACAACCTGCAAGAACACAGCGTAGTGCTGATTCGCGGGGGTCGTGTAAAAGACCTTCCAGGTGTACGTTACCATATCGTTCGCGGTGCTTTGGATACTGCAGGCGTAAACAACCGCATGCAAGCTCGTTCCAAATACGGCGCAAAACGCCCTAAAGCTAAAAAATCCTAATGAATATAAACCGAATAAATCGGTTTAACATGTAAGAAAGGGGGATATCCATGCCACGCAAAGGTCCAGTTACCAAAAGAGACGTGTTGCCAGATCCGGTATATAACAGCAAGTTGGTTACCCGCCTGATCAACCGCATCATGCTCGACGGAAAACGAGGCGTTGCTCAAAGCATTCTGTACAATGCGTTCAAGCTTATCCAAGAACGTACGGGGAATGACCCGATGGAAGTTTTTGAAGCAGCTATTAAGAATATCATGCCAGTCCTGGAAGTTAAAGCACGCCGTGTCGGCGGTGCCAACTACCAAGTACCAATCGAGGTAAAACCAGAAAGACGTACTTCCCTGGGTTTACGTTGGCTCGTAAACTACTCCCGCAACCGCGGCGAGAAAACTATGGAAGAGCGTTTGGCAGCTGAGATTATCGACGCTTCCAACAACACAGGCGCTTCCGTGAAGAAACGCGAAGATACGCACAAAATGGCTGAAGCGAACAAAGCGTTTGCTCACTATCGTTGGTAGGATTCAGCTCAAAAAAATAACTTCAATTTTGAAGGGAGACCCATTTCATGGCAAGAGAGTTCTCCTTGACGAATACACGTAATATCGGGATCATGGCTCATATTGACGCGGGTAAAACCACAACAACAGAGCGGATCTTGTTCTACACAGGACGTACGCACAAAATCGGTGAAGTTCACGAAGGCGCTGCGACAATGGACTGGATGGAACAAGAACAAGAGCGCGGAATCACGATTACTTCCGCTGCGACGACCGCTGCCTGGAAAGGTCACCGCGTCAATATCATCGACACCCCGGGGCACGTTGACTTCACTGTTGAAGTTGAACGTTCCCTTCGTGTATTGGACGGAGCAGTTGGTGTTTTCAGTGCGAAAGAAGGCGTTGAGCCTCAGTCCGAAACCGTATGGAGACAGGCTGATCGCTACGGCGTTCCACGGATCGCATATGTAAACAAAATGGATATCATTGGTGCCGACTTCCTGAATGTTGTCTCCGACATGCGTGATCGCCTTCAAGCGAACGCAGTTGCGATTCAATTGCCAATCGGCGCAGAAAATGATTTTACTGGTATCATCGATATCGTTGAACAAAAAGCTCATATGTACAAAGATGATCTTGGTCAAGATATCGAAGAAGTCGAAATTCCTGCGGAATTCAAAGATAAAGTTGAAGAACTCCGTAATGAATTGATTGAGAAGGTTGCTGAACTGGACGAAGATTTGACAATGAAATACCTGGAAGGCGAAGAAATTTCGGTTGCTGAAATTAAAGCCGCTCTCCGTAAAGGTGTTGTAGAAGTTAAAATCTTCCCAGTTATCTGTGGATCTTCTTACCGTAACAAAGGTGTTCAGCTGATGTTGGATGCTGTTCTCGACTATTTGCCGGCTCCTACTGACGTGCCAAGTATTCAAGGGCATTTGGAAGACGGTACGGAAGTTGAACGTCACTCTTCCGATGAAGAGCCTTTCTCCGCATTGGCCTTCAAAATCATGACGGACCCTTACGTTGGTAAGTTGACATTTTTCCGCGTATACTCCGGTGTTCTTCAATCCGGTTCATACGTATTGAATGCAACAAAAGGCAAGCGCGAACGTATCGGACGTATTCTTCAAATGCATGCGAACAGCCGTCAAGAAATCACTGTAGTTTACTCCGGTGATATTGCGGCAGCCGTAGGTTTGAAAGATACAGGTACAGGTGATACACTGTGTGATGAGAAGAATCCAGTTATTCTTGAGTCCATGAATTTCCCTGATCCGGTTATCGAAATCGCGGTTGAGCCTAAAACCAAAGCCGACCAAGATAAAATGTCTGTTGCCCTCGGTAAATTGACCGAAGAAGATCCAACTCTTCGCGCTCATACTAACGAAGAAACAGGCCAAACCATCTTGGCAGGTATGGGTGAGCTTCACCTTGATATCATCATCGACCGTATGCGTCGTGAGTTTAAGGTGGAAACCAATGTGGGTAAACCACAGGTTGCTTACCGTGAAACGTTCCGTGCTCCAGCACGTGTCGAAGGTAAATTCGTTCGTCAATCCGGTGGTCGTGGTCAATATGGTCACGTATGGGTTGAGTTCGAACCGCTTGAGCCAGGTACTGGTAGCCAATTCGAAAGTAAGGTAGTCGGCGGCTCTGTTCCTAGAGAGTACATCGCTCCTGCTCTTGCTGGTATTGAGGAACAAATGAAAAACGGCGTTATCGCAGGCTTTCCGCTTGTGGACGTTAAAGCTACAATCGTGGACGGATCATACCATGATGTCGATTCCAATGAAATGGCGTTTAAAATTGCCGGATCAATGGCGCTGAAAGCAGCGAAAGACAAATGTAAACCAGTATTGCTTGAGCCGATTATGAAAGTTGAAGTAACGGCTCCTGAGGAATACATGGGAGACGTAATGGGTATGTTGAACTCCCGTCGTGGCCGGATTGAAGGTATGGATTCCCGTAGTGGAGCTCAAATCATTCGTGCAAAGGTGCCTTTGTCCGAAATGTTCGGATACTCGACTACACTTCGTTCCGGTACACAAGGACGCGGCGTGTTCTCCATGGAGCTTTCTCATTATGAAGAAGTTCCGAAGAGCATTGCTGAAGAGATCGTTGCTAAAACCAAAGGCGGCGAGTAATACAATGTATCAGCTGACCGGTATAATCAAGGTTTTTCCAAGAGAAAGCCGGCAGCCTAAAAATAAAACAAGTTATTGAGGAGGAATTGTTCAAATGGCAAAGGCTAAGTTTGAACGTAACAAACCGCACGTTAACATCGGTACTATTGGTCACGTCGATCATGGTAAAACTACTTTGACTGCTGCAATCACAACTGTATTGTCCAAAACTTACGGTGGTGCTGCTGTAGCATTCGACCAAATCGATAAAGCTCCAGAAGAGCGCGAACGCGGTATCACAATCTCCACAGCACACGTGGAATACGAAACACCTAACCGTCACTATGCACACGTTGACTGCCCAGGTCACGCCGATTATGTTAAAAACATGATCACTGGCGCTGCACAAATGGACGGAGCGATTCTGGTTGTATCCGCAGCTGACGGCCCAATGCCGCAAACTCGCGAGCACATCCTGTTGTCCCGCCAAGTAGGCGTTCCTTACATCGTTGTATTCCTGAACAAATGTGACATGGTTGAAGACGAAGAGTTGTTGGAACTGGTTGAAATGGAAGTTCGTGACTTGCTGAGCGAATATGACTTCCCAGGCGACGACACTCCAATCATTCGCGGTTCCGCTCGTGAAGCTCTGCAAAACCCAGAGGGCGACTATGCTAAGAAAATCGTTGAAATGTTCGAAACAATCGACACTTACATCCCAACTCCAGAACGCGACACTGACAAGCCTTTCTTGATGCCTGTCGAGGACGTATTCTCCATCACAGGTCGTGGTACAGTTGCTACAGGCCGTGTAGAGCGTGGTACTGTTAAAGTGGGCGACGAAATCGAAATCATCGGTATTCAAGAAGAATCCCGTAAATCCGTAGTAACAGGCGTAGAAATGTTCCGTAAATTGCTTGACTCTGCTCAAGCTGGCGATAACATCGGCGCATTGCTTCGCGGTGTAGACCGTGCACAAATCGAGCGTGGCCAAGTATTGGCTAAACCAGGTTCTGTTAAACCTCATACAGAATTCTCTGCTCAAATCTACGTTTTGACTAAAGAAGAGGGTGGACGTCACAAACCTTTCTTCACTGGTTACCGTCCACAGTTCTACTTCCGTACAACTGACGTAACTGGTATCATCACTTTGCCAGAAGGTTCCGAAATGGTAATGCCTGGTGACAACATCACAGTTACTGTTCAACTGATCAACCCAATCGCTATCGAAGAAGGAACTAAGTTCTCTATTCGTGAAGGTGGACGTACAGTTGGCGCCGGTGCGGTAGCAACAATCTCTAAATAAGAAGGCTTTGGCTTTTAAATAAAGCAACATTGTACTGGAACGAGTAACATTGTATTGGAACGGAGCTGAAAAAAGCCCCCGCCCTAGTGCGGGGGCTTTTCTCTTGAATAAATCGCGAGCTGCGAGTGCAATTGTGTCTTTTCAAAATAAGATACATTGTTTTTTCGTTTTTGCTTGCAATAGGCAGAACTATTAGATATAATAACTAATGTTGTTTGTGACTGTGCGATGATGTGAGAGGTTACTGACACACCCGGCCCCTTTGCCATGGGAGGGATGTCGGAAAATTTTCACGGAGTATGTCCGATACCAAATTGGGCGATAGAAGGAGGGACTAAAATGGCAAAGCAAAAGATTCGTATTCGTTTGAAAGCTTACGACCACAGAATTCTTGATCAATCCGCTGAGAAAATTGTTGAAACAGCTAAACGTTCGGGCGCAGGTGTATCCGGACCAATTCCGCTGCCAACTGAAAAACAAATCATTACTATTCTCCGTGCGGTACACAAGTACAAGGATTCCCGGGAGCAGTTCGAAATGCGCACACATAAGCGTCTGATCGACATTGTTAACCCGACTCCACAAACTGTGGATGCCTTGATGCGCTTGGACCTGCCGTCCGGTGTAGATATCGAAATTAAATTGTAATTTGTGATTAGGAAAAGAAAAGAGGTGTCAACATGAAAGGTATCTTAGGAAAAAAACTCGGAATGACTCAAGTGTTTACCCCTGAAGGTAACGTACTTGCTGTTACAGTTATCGAAGCGGGCCCTTGTGTTGTTCTGCAAAAGAAAGATCTGGAAAACGATGGATACGAAGCTATTCAACTCGGTTTCTCTGATAAAAAAGAAAAAAGATCCAATAAACCTGAAGCAGGACATGCGAAAAAAGCAAATACTGCACCTAAGCGCTACGTTCGTGAACTTCGTGGCATCGACCTTGCTGCGTACGAGGTTGGCCAAGAACTGAAGGCTGATGTCTTCACAGAAGGCGAATTCGTTGACGTAACAGGTATTTCTAAAGGTAAAGGTTTTGCCGGCGTTATCAAGCGTTGGGGACAAAGCCGCGGACCAATGGCACACGGCTCGCGTTACCACAGAGGTCCAGGTTCGATGGGCTCCATTCAAGCTAACCGCGTTCCTAAAGGTAAACACCTGCCAGGACACATGGGGCATGAAACGGTAACGATCCAACGCCTTGAAGTTGTTAAGATCGATACAGAACGTAATGTATTGCTCGTGAAGGGCTCCATTCCAGGACCTAAAAACAGCTTCGTTAAAGTATTAGAAACGGTGAAAAAATAAACAACTGAAGAAAGGAGGAACACGAAATGCCAAAAGTAGCACTTTTTAATATTAGCGGCAGCCAAGTTGGCGAAATTGAATTGAACGACGCAGTATTCGGTATCGAACCGAATAAACACGTTCTTCATGACGCTGTTGTTATGCAATTGGCTTCCCTGCGTCAAGGTACTCACAAAGTAAAAGGACGTTCTGAAGTACGTGGTGGCGGACGTAAGCCTTGGAAACAAAAAGGTACTGGCCGCGCTCGTCAAGGTTCGATCCGTGCGCCGCAATGGGTTGGTGGCGGTACTGTATTTGGTCCGACTCCACGCAGCTATGCTTACAAATTGCCTAAAAAGGTTCGTCGCTTGGCGATTAAATCGGCTTTGTCTTCCAAAGTGATTGAGAATGAAATCATCGTATTGGACGCTCTTACACTGAACGGACCTAAAACGAAAGAATTCGCAGCCATTTTGAACAACCTTAAAGCTGACCGTAAAGCATTGATCGTAGCTCCTAGCTATGATGATAATGTGGCCCTGTCCGCTCGTAATATTCCTGGTGTGAAGTTTGTAGCCGCAGACGGCATTAATGTTCTTGACGTGCTTGGACACGACAAACTGATCATTACGAAGGAAGCAGTTCAGAAGGTAGAGGAGGTGCTCGCGTAATGAAGGATCCTCGTGATATTATCAAACGTCCGGTTATCACCGAACGTACGGCTGGTATGATGAATGACTTGAAATACGTTTTCGAGGTAGACATTCGTTCCAATAAAGTCGAAGTTAAAAAAGCAATCGAAGCGATCTTTAACGTGAAAGTAAGTAACGTAAACACGCTTCGTGTTCCTGCAAAACCAAAACGCTACGGACGTCATTCCGGCTATACGAGCGAGTGGAAAAAAGCGTTCGTAACGCTGAGCAAAGACAGTAAGCCGCTTGAGTTTTTTGAAACGGTATAATTGAAACTGTAAAGTAAGGAGGGAAACTCAGTGCCAATTAAAAAGTATAAACCGACGTCCCCGGCCAGACGCGCTATGTCTGTATCTACTTTCGAGGAGATCACAACTAATCAGCCCGAGAAATCGTTGCTGGCGCCTCTGAGCAAGCAAGCTGGACGTAATAACCAAGGTAAAATTACGGTTCGTCATCATGGCGGTGGACACAAACGTAAATACCGTATTATCGACTTCAAACGTAACAAAGATGGAATACCGGGCCGCGTTGCTACGATCGAATATGATCCGAACCGTACGTCCAACATCGCACTTATCCACTATGTGGATGGTGAAAAACGTTATATCATCGCTCCTAAAGGCTTGAAAGTAGGGGACGAAGTGGTTTCCGGCGTAGGTTCCGATATCAAAATCGGTAACTCTTTGCCTTTGGAGAACATTCCAGTAGGTACGGTTATCCACAACATCGAATTGAAACCGGGCAAAGGTGGTCAACTCGTTCGCGCTGCCGGTACGGAAGCCCAGCTTCTTGGTAAAGAAGAGAAGTATGTAACAATTCGTTTGACTTCTGGTGAAGTTCGTCGCGTTCTGAAAGTTTGCCGCGCTACAATCGGTTCTGTTGGTAACGAAGACCATGAATTGGTGAAGATCGGTAAAGCCGGACGTAGCCGTTGGTTGGGACAACGTCCTGAAGTTCGTGGTGTTGTTATGAACCCTAATGATCACCCACACGGTGGTGGTGAAGGTCGCGCTCCAATCGGACGTAAATCTCCAATGTCTCCATGGGGTAAACCAACCCTTGGTTACAAAACACGTAAAAAAGGCAAAGCATCTGATAAATACATCGTTCGTCGTCGTACTAAGTAATAAGACGTGCGCTTAAGTCGCACGTTAACATATTAAGGAACGACAACGTTTTAACGAAGGGAGGATTCATACATGGGTCGCAGTCTCAAAAAAGGACCATTCATTGATGGTTACTTGCTGAAAAAAGTAGAGGTTTTGAACGAATCGGACAAAAAAGTCGTGATCAAAACTTGGTCCCGTCGCTCTACAATTTTCCCGCAATTTATCGGACATACGTTTGGTGTATACGATGGTCGTAAACACGTGCCAGTATACGTAACGGAAGATATGGTCGGACACAAATTGGGCGAATTCGCTCCAACACGTACCTATAAAGGCCATTCGGATGACGATAAGAAAACAAGAAGATAATCAACACAGCGTAGTGTTTGAGAGGAGGTAAACTCAATGGAAGCAAAAGCACATGCTAAATCCGTACGGATTTCCGCTCGTAAAGTTAAACTCGTTATCGATTTGATTCGCGGCAAGCAGGTTGGTGAGGCGATCGCAATTCTTCGCCATACTCCGAAATCCGCTTCTCCAGTCGTTGAGAAGCTGTTGAACTCTGCTATTGCAAATGCAGACCACAACTACTCTTTGGACGTGAACAAGTTGGTTGTATCGCAAGTTTTTGTGAACCAAGGTCCTACAATGAAACGGTTCCGCCCGCGTGCAATGGGACGTGCAAGCCGCATCAATAAACGCACCAGTCATATTACTTTGGTGGTATCTGAAAAATAAGGAGGGAAAACGTGTGGGCCAAAAGGTAAATCCAATCGGACTCCGAATCGGTATTATCCGTGATTGGGAATCCAAATGGTATGCAGGCAAAGATTTCGGTGATCTTTTGCTAGAAGACGTTAGAATTCGTGAACATCTGAAAAAAAGATTGAAAGATTCCGCTGTATCCCGTGTTGAAATCGAGAGAGCAGCTAACCGTGTCAACGTAACGATTCACACTGCGAAGCCTGGTATGGTTATCGGTAAGGGTGGTTCCGAAGTTGAAAACTTGCGTAATGAAATTACTAAAATCGCAGGTGGTAAAAAGGTACACATCAATATTTCTGAAATTAAAAATCCTGAGCTGGATGCAATCTTGGTTGCTGAGAGCATTGCACAACAATTGGAACGTCGCGTTTCTTTCCGTCGTGCTTTGAAACAAGCAATTCAAAGAACTATGCGTTCTGGAGCAAAAGGAATTAAAACTCAAGTAGGCGGACGTCTTGGCGGTGCCGAAATCGCTCGTTCCGAAGGGTACAGCGAAGGAACAGTTCCACTGCATACGCTTCGTGCCGACATTGACTACGGTACAGCGGAAGCTCATACAACTTACGGTCGTATTGGCGTAAAGGTATGGATCTATCGTGGAGAGGTTCTTCCTCCAGCTAAGAAACAAGCTCCTCAGGAAGGAGGCAACTAATCATGTTGGTACCAAAACGCGTAAAACATCGTAAGCAACAACGTGGTCATATGAAGGGTCGTGCAAAAGGCGGCACTACACTGAACTTTGGTGAGTATGGTTTACAAGCTACTGAACCTGCATGGATTACTAACCGTCAGATCGAAGCTGCTCGTATCGCGATGACTCGTTACATCAAACGTGGTGGTAAGGTTTGGATTAAAATTTTCCCTGACAAACCAATTACTCAGAAGCCTCTTGAGGTTCGTATGGGTAGTGGTAAAGGTAACGTAGAAAAATGGGTTGCAGTAGTGAAACCAGGTAAGATCATGTTCGAACTTGCTGGTGTTCCGGAAGAGATTGCTCGTGAAGCAATGCGTCTTGCCGCTCACAAACTGCCAATCAAAACTAAGTTTGTGAAACGTGAAGAATTGGGTGGTGAAGCAAATGAAGGCTAGTGAATTTCGCAACCTAACCACTGCTGAAATTGAACAAAAGATCTCTGGGTTCAAAGAAGAACTCTTTAACCTTCGTTTTCAACTCGCTACCGGTCAGCTTGATAACCCGACTCGGATCGGCGATGTACGTAAGGAAATTGCTCGTGCTAAAACCGTGATCCGTGAAAGAGAACTTGGGATTAGCTAAGATATCAGACCGGGTGGAGATTCCGCCTGTAATTAGGAAGGAGGCCAACAATGAGCGAACGTAATGCCCGTAAAGTGTTAGTCGGTAAAGTAGTCAGCGATAAAATGGACAAAACGATTGTGATTGCTGTAGAAACTTACAAAAAACATGATCTCTACCATAAACGCATTAAAGTAACAAAGAAATTCAAAGCTCATGATGAAAACAACACCGCACAAATCGGTGATACTGTTAAAATCATGGAAACTCGTCCTTTGTCCAAAGACAAAAACTGGAGACTGGTCGAAATCGTTGAAAAAGCTGTTATAATCTAATGTAGTGTAGTTTTTCCGAAAGGAGGATAAATAAATGATTCAACCATTTACACGTTTGACTGTAGCTGACAATTCCGGCGCGAAGGAACTGATGTGTATCCGTGTGCTCGGTGGTACGGGACGTCGTACAGCTCAAATTGGTGACCTGATCGTTTGTTCCGTAAAACAAGCAACACCAGGCGGCGTTGTCAAAAAGGGTGATGTAGTAAGAGCGGTTGTCGTTCGTACTAAACGTTCTATCCGCCGTAAAGACGGTTCCTACATCGGATTTGACGAGAACGCAGCAGTGGTCGTTAAAGAAGACAAGAGCCCACGTGGTACTCGTATTTTCGGACCAGTTGCTCGCGAGCTTCGTGACAAGGACTTCATGAAAATCGTTTCCTTGGCTCCGGAAGTGATCTAAATTCACCTTAAAATGTGCCCGTAGGAGGTGTACTAAATGCCAAAAGTGAAAAAAGTTCTGGAATCCCATAACAACAAGCTGCACGTCAAAAAAGACGATACTGTTCTGGTGATTACAGGTAAAGATAAAGGTAAAAAAGGTCGCGTTATCGCTGCTTACCCTCGTCAAAACCGTGTGCTTGTGGAAGGTGTTAACATGATTAAAAAACACCAAAAGCCTAATCAGCTGAATCCACAAGGCGGCATCATCGAGAAAGAAGCTCCGATTCACGTTTCCAACGTTATGCACATTGATCCGAAGAGCGGAAAAGTAACTCGTGTTGGTTACAAAGTATTGGACAACGGAAAAAAAGTGCGCATTGCAAAACGTTCTGGCGAAGTGATCGACTAATTATTTTTTAATGAAAGGAGGTCTATGATTCATGGCAACAACAAGAATGAAAGAGCGTTTCTTGAAAGAAATCACTCCTGCCTTGATGCAGAAGTTCAGCTATACATCGGTAATGCAAGTGCCTAAAATCGAGAAGGTTGTAATCAACATGGGTGTTGGCGACGCAGTCCAAAACTCCAAAGTGCTTGATTCGGCTGTGAACGACATGCAGTTGATCGCTGGTCAAAAACCAGTAATCACTCGCGCAAAAAAATCTATTGCAGGTTTTAAATTGCGTGAAAACATGCCGATCGGTGTAAAGGTAACACTTCGTGGTGAGCGTATGTATTACTTCTTGGACAAATTGTTCAATATCACGCTTCCTCGCGTACGTGACTTCCATGGTGTTTCAACAAAAGCTTTCGATGGACGTGGTAACTACACGCTTGGTCTGAAAGAACAATTGATCTTCCCGGAAATCGAGTACGATCAAGTTGATAAAGTTCGTGGTATGGACATCGTTATCGTAACGACTGCCAAGACTGACGAAGAGTCCCGTGAGCTTCTGACTCAGCTGGGCATGCCTTTCGCAAAGTAATGTTGGCATATCGTTTCGGGCGTCTGATATAAAAGACACCCTGTTCTCCGAAACTATTTAGGAGGTGTCAGGCTAAGTGGCAAAAACTTCAATGAAAGTCAAACAACAACGCACACCAAAGTTTAAAGTTCGTGCTTATACTCGTTGCGAGCGTTGTGGTCGTCCACATTCGGTGCTGCAAAAGTTTAAGATCTGCAGAATTTGCTTCCGTGAATTAGCTTATAAAGGCCAGATTCCTGGCGTGAAAAAAGCAAGCTGGTAAAAAGTCCTGTTTGGGAAGGAGGTTTATACACAATGACTATGTCTGATCCAATTGCAGATATGCTTACTCGTATTCGTAACGCGAACACAGTTCGTCACGAAACAGTAGAAATGCCTGCATCTACAATGAAAAAACAAATTGCCGACATCCTGAAACGTGAAGGATTCATTCGTGATGCGGAATTTGTTGAAGATAGCAAACAAGGGATCATCCGTGTTTTCTTGAAATACGGTGCAAACAACGAACGTGTTATTACAGGTTTGAAAAGAATCAGTAAACCAGGTCTTCGCGTTTACACGAAGAGCAATGAGATTCCACGCGTTCTGGGTGGACTCGGAATCGCGATCATTTCGACATCCAAAGGTATCATGACCGACAAAGAAGCGCGTCAGTCTAAAGCCGGCGGAGAAGTGGTTTGCTACGTTTGGTAAGATAACGTTTAAAAGATAGGAGGTGCAACAGATATGTCCCGTATTGGTCGTAAGCCAATCACAGTACCAAGTGGTGTTGACGTAACTTTGAACAACACAGCGATCACAGTTAAAGGTCCTAAAGGAACATTGACTCGTGAGCTTCATAAAGACATGTCCGTTACTGTGGAAAACAATGAAATCAACGTAATTCGTCCTTCGGACAACAAACTTCACCGCTCTTTGCATGGAACAACCCGCAGCGTTGTCAACAACATGGTAAGTGGTGTAACTGAAGGATTTTCAAAATCTCTGGAGCTGGTTGGGGTCGGATATCGTGCAAGCAAATCCGGAGATAAAATCGTTCTGAACGTTGGATACTCTCATCCGGTTGAAATCACACCGGAAGCGGGCATCGAATTCGAAGTTCCTTCGAACACTAAAATCATCGTTCGCGGAATTGATAAAGAGCGTGTAGGTGCCTACGCTGCTAAAATTCGTTCCGTTCGTGAACCTGAGCCGTATAAAGGTAAAGGGATTAAATACGAAGGCGAGCGCATCATTCGTAAAGAAGGTAAAGCCGGTAAGAAGAAATAAGTTTCTTACCGACTTTGTGCGGTCTTTCTACCGGAAAGACTTCGTACTTCTTTTTTACCCAGTGCGTCTTAGTATAAAGCTTTAAAAGGCAAACTGAAGGGAGTGAAAACTTAAGATGATTACAAAACAAGATAAAAATAAAGCACGTGTCAGAAGACATCTGCGTGTACGTAAGAAAATCGAAGGTACGGCTGTTCGTCCTCGTCTGAACGTGTTCCGTTCTTCCAAACATATCTACGCACAATTGATTGATGATGTAGCTGGTGTAACATTGGTATCTGCATCCACTATGGATAAAGAACTGAGCAGTGAAATCAAAAGCGGCGGTAGCGTAGAAGCAGCTCGTAAGGTTGGCGAACTCGTTGCTAAACGTGCAAAAGAAAAAGGTCATGCTAACATTGTATTTGACCGTGGTGGATACTTGTATCATGGACGGATTCAGGCTTTGGCTGATGCTGCTCGCGAAGCAGGCCTTGAATTCTAAGACATTTCTCAAAAGGAGGTTAACGACTTGCGTGTAGATCCGAACACTTTGGAACTGACTGAAAGAGTAGTAAATATTAATCGCGTAGCTAAAGTTGTCAAAGGCGGACGCCGTTTCAGCTTTAGTGCTCTGGTAGTAGTAGGCGACGGTAACGGCTGGGTAGGCGCTGGAATCGGTAAAGCTGGCGAAGTACCTGATGCGATTCGCAAAGGTATTGAAGATGCTAAGAAAAACCTGGTTCACGTTCCACTCGTAGGAACAACTATTCCTCACCTTGTTACAGGTAAGTTCGGTGCTGGCCGGGTTCTGTTGAAACCGGCATCGGAAGGTACTGGAGTTATCGCTGGCGGTCCGGTTCGTGCTGTACTGGAACTTGCTGGTGTAGGTGATATCTTGACAAAATCTCTGGGTTCTTCGAATTCCATGAACATGGTCAATGCGACACTGGAAGGTTTGTCCCGCTTGAAACGCGCTGAAGAAGTTGCAAAATTGCGCGGCAAATCCATCGAAGAGCTGCTGGGCTAAGGAGGGAATGTCATGGCGAAATTAGAAATTACCCTCGTTCGTTCGTTGATCGGTCGTCCTGGTACTCAAAGAACGACTGTTAAAACGCTCGGCTTGCGTAAAATCAACCATAAAGTAATTCAACCCGACAATCCAGCGATTCGCGGGATGATTAATCAAGTTAGCCATTTGGTTTCTGTTAAAGAAATCGAGGCTTAAGAAATAAAGCATTTTAACAATAATCAAGGAGGTGCAACGAACGATGAAGTTACATGAGCTTTCCCCAGCTCCAGGCTCCCGCAAAGAACGTAAACGTTTGGGTCGTGGTCCTAGTAGCGGTACGGGTAAAACTTCTGGTCGTGGTCATAAGGGTCAAAACGCTCGTTCCGGCGGTGGTGTACGTCCGGGCTTCGAGGGTGGTCAAAACCCACTGTATCGTCGCTTGCCTAAACGCGGTTTCGTAAATCCTACTCGTAAAGAGTATGCGGTTTTGAATATCGAAGATTTGAACAGTTTTGCAGCAGGTACAGAAGTAAGCCCTGAGTTTTTGCTGAACAATGGCATTGTGAAAAACGCGAAATCCGGAATTAAAATTCTGGGTAACGGTGAAATCACTGTGAAATTGACAGTTAAAGCGAACAAGTTCTCTCAATCTGCGGTAGAGAAAATTGAAGCTGCCGGCGGTAAAACCGAGGTGATCTAATGTTCAAGACCCTGAAAAATATATGGCGGGTTGAGGATCTTAGAACCCGAATCCTGTTTACCCTGTTTATACTGTTTGTATATCGTATTGGCTCCTTCGTGCCGGTTCCCGGCGTGAATAAGCAAGTCTTTACTTCTCAGGATCAGGCAGGAAGCGAGTTGTTTGGACTCCTTAACACCTTCTCAGGGGGCGCTTTGTATCAGTTCTCGATCTTCGCCCTCGGGATTATGCCATATATTACAGCGTCCATCATTGTACAGTTGCTGTCAATGGACGTTATTCCGAAACTTGCGGAATGGGCTAAACAAGGAGAGCATGGTAAAAAGAAGTTGGCTCAACTTACACGGTATGGTACGGTAATACTGGGCTTGATTCAAGCATTCGGAACGTCGATCGGCTTTAACCGACTGTATGGTGCAGCGATGATTCCAGGAGCCACTTTTGCAGATTATCTGGTAATAGCTATTGTGCTTACAGCAGGAACTACGTTCCTTATGTGGCTAGGTGAGCAAATTACCGAAAAGGGAATCGGCAACGGTATCTCTATCGTTATCTTTGCAGGGATCGCGGCAGGTATTCCAAGACATATTCGGACGGTTGTAGAATCCCAGTTTATTCAGGCAGATCAGCTGTTTATGAATATTCTGAAGGCAATTATTATTGCCTTGGTGATTATTCTGATTATTGTGGGTGTTATCTACATCCAGCAAGGTATTCGGAAAATCCCGGTACAATACGCCAAACGTGTAGTTGGTAACAAAATGTACGGTGGCCAGAATACGCATATTCCGATGAAAATTAATGCGGCAGGCGTTATTCCGGTAATCTTTGCGGTATCATTGCTGCAATTCCCGACAATTATTGCGAGTTTTTGGGCAGATCATGCTTGGGCGAAGTGGATTACCACTTACTTGTATTATGACAAGCCGCTGGGTATGGTTTTGTATGTCGTAATGATTATCGGTTTCACATTCTTCTATACCTTTGTACAGATGAATCCGCAGCAAATGGCCGACAACATGAAGAAAAACGGCGGTTATATTCCGGGAATTCGCCCGGGTAAAGCCACGGAGAAATACCTGACACGAGTAATGTCACGTTTGACAATGACAGGAGCTTTGTTCCTGGCAGTCATATCCGTATTGCCGGTATTCTTCGGTTCGCTTTCGGGCTTGCCTCGTTCCGTGCAAATTGGCGGTACTTCATTGCTCATCATTATCGGTGTAGCATTGGATACGATGAAGCAGATTGAAAGCCAACTGATCAAACGCCATTACAAAGGCTTCATCAACAAATAGGCAACAGGTTCCGGCTTAGGATGTTCGCATACTTACCGGCACCTTTTGTGCTGTTTCTTGTGTAGGGGTCGTCTTGAGGAGTGACAGATTGTGAATATTTTAATCATGGGCCCTCCGGGGGCTGGTAAAGGTACACAAGCAGATGTCATTGTGAAGGAATTCGGCATTCCTCATATCTCGACAGGTGACGCGTTTCGCCTGGCGATGAAACAGGGAACACCTATTGGCATTAAAGCCAAGGAATATATCGACAAGGGTGAACTTGTTCCGGATGATGTAACGATTGGCATCGTTGAAGAGCGGCTGCAACAGCCGGACTGTAAGAAAGGTTTCTTGCTGGACGGTTTTCCAAGAACTTTGGCTCAGGCTGAAGCCTTGGATCAAATTTTGGGTCGTTTGGATACGAAGCTTGATGATGTCATCAACCTGAAAGTGGATCGTGACAAATTGTTGGTACGAATCACAGGACGGCGAGTTTGCAAAATCTGTGGAACTAGCTATCATGTTGTCTTTAATCCTCCGAAGGTTGAAGGCATTTGCGATAAAGATGGCGGGGAGCTCTATCAGCGCCCTGACGATAACGAGGATAGCGTAAGAACACGACTTGACGAATATAGTAATAAAACAGCACCACTCCTCACGTTTTATGAGAACCAGAATCTTCTGCGTCATATTGACGGAGAACAGGATATTGATGTGGTTTCCAAAAATATCGTGTCCTTGTTGCGGGGTTAGCTGTAATGATCATTTGCAAGTCGGGGACGGAATTAAGCTTTATGAGGAAAGCTGAGAGAGTGGATACGGAAACGAATCATTTCTTGGTGGAACACATCGAGCCCGGTATGACGACCGGTGAACTTGATCATTTAGCTGATCGGTATATTCGCAGTCAAGGAGCTGTGCCGTCTTTTAAAGGTTATAACGGTTTTCCTGCCAGCATTTGCGCTTCAGTCAACGAACAACTGGTGCACGGATTTCCCGGCAAACGCAAGTTAAACAAAGGCGATATCATCGCGAAGACTCGCCAGTTTACAATGTCGCATGCCATTCGGCAATATATTGAGAATCCAAACCGTGGTATTCCCGAGCAGGGGCCGAGGCTGAAAACCGGCATGGTGCTGGCTATTGAACTCATGGTTCATATAGGTTCTCGCCATGTGGGGGCGCTGGAAGACAACTGGACGGTCGTAACGGTGAACGTGGCCTCTCGTGCTCGTAACGAGCAAGCGGTGGCGGTCACAACGGACGGCATGGACATTTTCACGAAACTGAGTGCGTAGGTGATTTGAATGATTCAGCAAGGAAACCTGCAAATCGGTCAGCTGGTGAAGATTCTGAAAGGCAGAGATGACGGACAGATTGCGGTTGTCGTTTCTATAGCGGACAGCAGGTTTGTATATATTGCGGATGGGGACAAACGAAAGTTTGATCAGTCGAAGAAGAAAAACGTTCTTCATCTGATGCCTCAGCCCAAGATTAGTAGCGAGGTTGTAAACAGTTTAAACGAAAGCGGTCGGGTGACAAATGGAAAGCTGCGTCATGCAGTGAAAACTTTCTTGGAGTCGTCCGAATACCAAGCTGAAGAGAAAGGAGACTGACTTTGGCCAAAGAAGATGTCATTGAGGTTGAAGGTACGGTAATCGAGCCACTGCCGAACGCTACGTTCAAGGTAGAGCTGGAGAACGGTCATCAAATTCTTGCACATGTTTCCGGAAAACTGCGGATGCACTTTATCCGTATTTTGACAGGCGACAAGGTGGTTGTACAGTTATCGCCTTACGATTTAACTAAAGGCCGTATTACGTACCGCAAGTAATTCATGCAGGTTTAATTAAACGTACGTCATTTTAAAAAAACTTGTTTTGCTCGGCAAAACGATGTGAATGTTCACGAAGCGAGTTTTACCAGGGTAAAGCTTGGAGGAGGTAATCAACATGAAGGTAAGACCTTCTGTAAAACCTATTTGCGAGAAATGCAAAGTCATTCGCCGTAAAGGGAATGTAATGGTTATTTGCGAAAATCCGAAACACAAACAAAAACAAGGTTAATAGAAGGGGGTGTAGCGTAAAATGGCTCGTATAGCTGGTGTGGATTTGCCACGTGACAAACGCGTTGAGATCGCCTTGACTTACATTTTCGGAATCGGTAAAACGACTTCTCAGAAAATTTTGAAGGAAACAGGCATCAGTGCAAACACGCGTGTTCGTGATTTGACTGAAGATGAAGTGAGCAAATTACGTGAAACGATCGACAAAGAAGTTAAAGTAGAAGGCGATCTGCGTCGTGAAATTTCCTTGAATATTAAACGTCTGACTGAGATTGGCTGCTACCGTGGTGTTCGTCACCGTCGTGGATTGCCTGTTCGCGGACAACGTACTAAAACTAATGCTCGTACCCGTAAAGGTCCTCGTCGGACTGTAGCGAACAAAAAGAAATAAGAAGGGAGGATAACATTCAATGGCTAAACCGAAAAAAGTTGTACGTACAAAACGCCGTGACCGTAAAAATATCGAGACTGGCGTGGCACACATCCGTTCCACGTTCAACAACACGATCGTTACGATCACAGATCCACACGGTAACGCAATCTCTTGGGCCAGCTCAGGCGGCATGGGATTCCGTGGTTCCCGTAAATCTACTCCATTCGCAGCTCAAATGGCCGCAGAAACAGCTGCTAAAGCTGCAATGGAACACGGCATGAAGACTGTCGAAGTCATGGTTAAAGGACCAGGCGCAGGACGCGAAGCAGCAATCCGCTCTTTGCAAGCAGCTGGACTGGAAGTTAACCTGATTAAAGACGTAACTCCGGTACCTCATAACGGATGCCGTCCTCCAAAACGTCGTCGCGTCTAATGAGATTTCTCCTCTGCGTGTAGTATAAATCCGGCACAAACTGCCAAGAATGGATGTTTAGGCATACTGCATGATAGACTATGGATAGGTGAATGTTTCATATAGGAGCGACGTTTTGAAGGAGGGATATTGCAGTGATAGAAATCGAAAAGCCGAAAATTGAGACGGTAGACGTCAATGATGATGGCACCTATGGAAAATTCGTAGTAGAACCGCTGGAACGCGGGTACGGTACGACGCTGGGAAACTCGCTTCGCCGTATTCTGTTATCCTCATTACCGGGGGCAGCAGTCACATCGGTTCAGATCGATGGAGTTTTGCACGAATTTGCAACGGTTCCCGGTGTGAAGGAAGACGTAACGGAGATCATACTGAACCTGAAAGCTTTATCGCTTAAAATCCACTCGGATGAAGAGAAGGTACTCGAAATCGATGCGGAAGGCGAAGGAGTTGTAACGGCAGGAGATATCCGTGCGGACAGTGATGTGGAAATTCTTAATCCGGATCTTCACATTGCTACGCTCGGACCGGGTTCGAGACTTCACATGCGTATTTTCGCCAATCGCGGTCGCGGTTACGTTAAGCAGGATCGGAATAAACGTGATGACCAGCCGATCGGCGTCATTCCCGTCGACTCCATCTACACTCCGATTTCACGCGTGAACTATGGCATAGAAAATACGCGTGTCGGCCAGGTTACGAATTATGACAAGCTGACACTTGAGGTTTGGACTGACGGAAGTATCCGCCCTGAGGAAGCAGTAAGCCTTGGAGCAAAAATTTTGACCGAGCATGTGATGTTGTTCGTGGGTCTAACCGACGAAGCAAAAGATGCGGAAATTATGGTCGAAAAAGAAGAAGACAAGAAAGAAAAAGTTCTTGAAATGACGATCGAAGAGCTGGATCTCTCCGTCCGTTCCTATAACTGCCTTAAGCGCGCTGGTATCAATACGGTACAAGAACTCACTACTAAATCTGAAGAAGATATGATGAAGGTCCGCAACCTGGGCCGCAAATCTTTGGAAGAAGTACAAGAGAAGCTCGAGGAACTTGGTTTAGGACTTCGTACGGAAGAATAGTACAGCCGGAAGAATAGTACAGCAACGTTTTTGTGAAGGAGGGGAAACTACATGGCATACCAAAAATTGGGCCGTAACTCCAGTGCCCGTAAAGCTTTGTTTCGTGATTTGGTAACCGATTTGTTCTTGTACGAGCGTATCCAAACTACTGAGGCTAAAGCGAAAGAAGTTCGTTCTATTGCTGAAAAACTGATCACCAAAGCGAAAAAAGGAGATCTGCACGCACGCCGTCAAGTGGCTGCGTTCGTTCGCCGTGAAACTTTGGATGGTGAGCAGGATGCAATCCAAAAGCTGTTTAGCGAATTGGCTACACGTTACACCGAGCGTCCAGGTGGATACACTCGTATCCTGAAATTGGGACCTCGTCGTGGCGATGCCGCTCCAATGGTATATCTGGAACTGGTTGACCGCGCGTAAACAGGCGAAGATGAGGGAAGGGTGGACAGAATCAGCTTGATTCTGAACAACCCTTTTTTTCTCTTGGAGGAGTCCTTGAGGGGCTTCTCCTTTGTTATGTACGGTTATTCCTTATAAGGCCAGTGAATACCCCGCAAAGGTGTGAGAGACATGCGGAACTTGTGCATGAAGGTGAACTATGACGGAACCCGCTATGATGGCTTTCAGACGCAGCCCAGTGGTAATACCATTCAGGACTATCTTGAAAATGCTATTTACTCATTGACGGGCGAACGTCTAAAAATCACAGGCTCAGGCCGCACAGACGCAGGTGTACATGCATATGGACAGGTATTCAATTTTCATACTGAATCACCGATCCCGATACAGCGCTGGTGTCTGGCACTCAATGCCTGGCTGCCTCGTGATATCATCGTTACGGATGCGAAAGAGGTGCCGTTGTCCTTTCATGCACGCCGTATGGCGAAGCGGAAGACGTATCGGTACAGCATTAATGCGAACCGATTTCCGGACATCTTTCACCGTCGTACACAGGCACATCACCCGACGAGTTTGGATATACGAGCGATGGAGGAAGGGCTGGCCCATTTGATCGGCACTTTTGACTATACATCGTTCGCATCCCGACGTTCCCAGAAAACGAACCATGTCCGTACAATTTACGAAGCCTACATGACGGTAGACCATTCCTTTTCACGTCCGGGTTCGGATGATCAGGGAATTATTCATACGTATATTACTGGCAGCGGTTTTTTGCAGCACATGGTTCGGATCATTATGGGGACTTTGCTGGAAGTGGGAGAAGGCAAAAAATCGGCGGATGATATTCCTTCCATTTTGGAGGCTAAAAATCGCTCAAAGGCCGGTCCTACGGCTGTTGGACATGCTTTAACCCTCTGGAATGTGGAGTACGACGAAAACATCAAAAAACATTGATTTTACCCTTGCAGAATTGATGGTTATCCTGTAATATAAAAGTTGTGTTTTCTTAATGGCTTTCCCACAGCCCCAATTAAGACGATCACTTTCAAACAACATCTAATCCATCAATAATGCAGCAACTTAACGAACGAAGATAAATGATGATTTCTGTTAACGAACTTAAGGAGGAAACTTTTCATGCGTACTACGTATATGGCGAAGCCAAATGAAGTTGAGCGCAACTGGCACATCATTGATGCCGAAGGCAAAACGCTCGGCCGTCTGGCAAGCGAAGCGGCTGCGTTGATTCGCGGCAAACACAAGCCACAGTTTACACCACATGTGGACACAGGTGATTTTGTTGTTGTAATCAATGCGGAGAAAATCGTATTGACTGGTAAGAAAATGGAGAAGAAGAAATACTACCGTCACTCCCTGCATCCGGGTGGTCTGAAAGTAACGGTTGCACAAGACATGGTTAAGAACAAACCTGAGCGTATGCTGGAACTGGCTGTTCACGGTATGCTTCCTAAAACTCGTCAAGGCGAGAAAATGAAGCTGAGACTTAAAGCTTACAAAGGCGCAGAGCATCCACATGCAGCACAAAAACCTGAAGTTTACGAACTTCGCGGATAATTAAAAGGGAGGACAGTTTCATGGCACAAGTACAATACTATGGGACAGGTCGTCGTAAACATTCGGTAGCTCGTGTTCGTCTCGTACCGGGTGAAGGACGCATTGTCATCAACAAGCGTGATATTAATGAATATTTCGGTTTGGAAACACTCAAACTGATCGTAAAACAACCATTGAACCTGACTGAAACAGTGGGTAGCTATGACGTACTTGTTATCGCTCATGGTGGTGGTATCTCTGGTCAAGCGGGCGCAATCCGCCACGGCATTTCCCGTGCTCTGCTGAAAGCAGATCCGGAATTCCGTCCAGCTTTGAAAAAAGCAGGCTTCCTGACTCGTGACCCACGTATGAAAGAACGTAAAAAATATGGCCTCAAAGCCGCTCGTCGTGCTCCACAGTTCTCGAAACGTTAATATTTCGAATACAGAAGAACCTTTTCCTTATGGAAAGGGTTCTTTTTTTGCTGTTATAAATATTTTTTGAAAATATCCACATGTGGATAAGTGCTATAGCTGCCCTAACTAGAACGTTTGATTCGTCCTCAACCCTTCATGTAACCAGATAGTAAAGTGTAGGAGTGAATTATAAAGCCGTATGGGTACAAAATAACCGCCTTGATTGCAAGGAACACTCGAAGTTGTCCACGTTGTGATCAGAGGCAGTTACGTTATGCATAATTTTATTTGTTTTTTAACTCAGTTTATCCCGTTATGTTCATAACCTGTGACTAAATACAACAAGAAGTGAATACTTAACATACTTCCGTATAATCGTCTTAGCTTAGCGCAGTTACACGTCTATAGTTCGGTTTCCACATGAGTTCACGAAGCGACTGTTCTATATGATCTGTTTGGACACTGGCTGTACCGTCCTGTATAGCTGCTTTGGCCACGGCTAAGGCTACAAGCAAAGGATACCTCTTTCAGCTTGTGTACACTGGGGAGAAGGGCGCTTCCGGGTTTAGTGCTGTCCACCATCTCGGCTACAGCATTTGCAGCGGCAGTAAACATACTTCCAGTGATCGTCTTGGCCTGTACTGCAATCGCGCCAAGCCCCAATCCTGGGAACACAAATGCATTGTTCGATTGTCCAATCTCATAAACCGTCCCTTCATAGGTGACAGGCTCAAAGGGGCTTCCAGTAGCGATAAGCGCCCTACCTTGTGTCCAGCGGATCAGATCCTCTGGAATTGCCTCTGCGAGCGCTGTAGGGTTAGACATAGGCATAATGATAGGCCGTTCAACGTGGTTAGCCATTTCTTTTATAATTTTCTCTGAGAAAGCCCCGTGGACACCTGAGGTGCCGATCAGTATAGTAGGCTTAATCTGACGAATGACCTCAAGCAGAGTAATTTTACCGTCATCGGACCGTGCCCATGAACGTACTTCGTCTTCGGAACGTAGAAAGGGCTTTTGGAAATCGAATATATTCTCCATCCCCTCGATTAACAGCCCTCGGTAAACATAAAGCCAAAAACGTTGGCTATTTTCTTTCTCAGATAGTCCTTGCTTCATCATAGCATCTCGAATCTGGTCGGCATTTCCAATCCCTGCAGCACCGGGGCCAATCTTTTCCTTTGAGCGGAGTAGCGAGCGAACCGTCTTCGTTGACGTAAAAAGCTTCCATTCAAGCAAACCTTCTTTCTTTGACTAATTACTTTTAGTTGCCAAGTAACTTTAGGATCATTCCCAAATGAACTGTATAAGAATATTTTATATAAAGTCAATGAACCTGGTCGGATACGAAGGATAGGGTTATAGAATGCTGACAGAACAACGATCCTGCTAATTTCAGGCTTAAAAATGGTTACCTCAGGCCCACATACTGTGGATTGACAATGAATATGAAAGTTTTATACTTTATTTATTCTTATTAGTTTAGTCGGCTTTTGGAATATGGCACTTATTTATGAATCTTCAGACGGAGGCGCATTAATAATGAACTTATTGGAGAAAGAAGCATTGATTAAGGTCAAGGCAATTGAGCTGGAAGAGGCTACGCCCGAGGAAATTATCCAGTATGCTGTTCATACATTCCCCAATCTAACCTTTGCTTGTAGCTTTGGGGCGGAGGATGTAGTGCTTGTAGATATGCTGCAAAAAATTAGTCCCTCCAGTGATGTTTTTTATTTGGACACTGACTTTCATTTTCAAGAAACTTACGATACGCGTGATCAGATGAAGGAAAAATACAACATGGATTTTGTGCGGGTATCTCCCTTAATTACTCCGGAAGAGCAAGCGGCTAAGCATGGAGAAGAGCTTTGGAAATCAGATCCCAACACATGTTGTGGTATACGTAAAGTAGAGCCGCTAACACGTATTTTATCGCAATACGATGCATGGATTACTGGCATTCGCCGAGATCAGGCTCCTACCCGTGCAAATGCAAAAAAGATTGAGTATGACGAAAAGTTCGGTCTCGTTAAATTCAATCCTTTGGCAAGCTGGACATCAGAGGACGTGTGGAACTATATTCATACGCATGAAGTGCTGTATAATCCGCTACATGATCGTAACTATCCCAGCGTCGGTTGTGAGCAGTGCACGCGTGAAGTCCTTCCGGGCGAAGATCCTCGTGCTGGACGCTGGTCAGGTAATGAGAAAACGGAGTGTGGACTCCATCAATAACGATACACAATTAGCTGTGAATGGCATTTATGAACAGAAAGGAAGTGCATTATGACTGCAATTCTCCCGCATGGTGGAACGCTTATAGATAGAATCATTACAGGTTCAGAGCAAAAAACACTTTTGCAGGCCGCCCGTGAATTGTTTCCTATCCGTGTAAATTCGTGGACTATTTCCGATCTGGATTTGATTGGAGTGGGGGCATTTTCTCCGCTGACAGGGTTTATGAACGAAGCCGACTATCGGTCAGTGGTAGCGGATATGCGTCTTGCCGATGGCACAGTCTGGAGTATCCCCATTACGCTTGCGGTTACGGAGAGCATAGCCGGGGAACTGACATTAGGGCAACAGGTCGCTCTAGTGGGCGAAACGGACGGTACCATTTATGCTGTACTTGATATTGAGAGTATATATCAGGTTGATCAGGCAGAGGAGGCCAGACGTGTATTCAAGACGAATGATCCGGCGCATCCTGGTGTCAATAAACTTTTGGAGCGACCAACTACTTATGTAGGGGGATCTGTACAGGTATTGAATCGGCCAGAACCCGCGCAATTTGGTGAGTTTTATTACACACCGGCGCAGACGCGCAATCATTTTGCTGAAAAAGGCTGGAAAACAGTAGTAGGATTCCAAACACGTAATCCCGTACACCGGGCGCATGAGTATATCCAAAAAAGCGCGATGGAGATTGTAGATGCGTTATTTCTGAATCCGCTCGTTGGTGAAACCAAGTCAGATGACGTTCCAGCAGATGTGCGGATGAAGAGCTATCTGGTGCTGCTGGACAACTATTATCCGGCTGACCGTACTTTTCTGGGTGTGTTTCCTGCTGCCATGCGATATGCTGGTCCGAGAGAGGCCATTTTTCATGCGATTGTGCGGAAGAACTACGGTTGTACCCATTTTATTGTAGGAAGGGACCATGCGGGTGTAGGAGACTATTACGGCACATACGAAGCACAGGACATTTTCAGAAACTTCACACCTGAGGAACTGGAGATCATCCCGTTGTTCTTCGAACACAGCTTTTATTGCACCCGATGTGGAAATATGGCCTCTAGCAAAACATGCCCTCATCCCAAGGAACATCATTTGACGCTTTCAGGCACCAAAGTTCGGGAATTGTTACGTTCGGGGGTTTGTCCGCCGCCTGAATTTACACGACCGGAAGTCGCCCAAGTGTTGATTGAAGGTATGAAAGAATTTGTTCATTCCTGAGTTGTACTATTTACACGCCTCGTCCCATATAGATCATTAGTATCTGTATAGGGACGGAGGCGTTTTGTTATGCAAAAAAATAATCGTAAACACGAGGTTACACTGTGGATTCGCTATCGGACGCTGAAAAAAATACTGCTGGGCTGCTGTCTCGCCGTTCTGTTTATCACGCTGGCTCTATATGAGATACCTGCTTCGAGAGCCTGGACCCATTGGAGTCTTCCGCTTACTGGTAAAGTAATTGCCATAGATGCAGGACATGGAGGGCCCGATGGAGGGGCTGTCAGCAAAGAAGGTGTCATTGAGAAGGACATTAATCTGGCGATTGCCTTTTTTTTGCGAGATTATTTGCAACAAGCAGGAGCCGTTGTCGTCATGACTCGGGAGGCTGACCGTGATCTGGCACAGCAAGAAACAAGGGGCTATGCGAGAAGAAAAACGGAGGACCTGAAGCAGCGTGTACGCATGATTGAGGAGCATAAAGCGGATCTCTTTTTAAGTATTCACATGAACAGCGTCCCGTCGAGCCGCTGGAGTGGAGCCCAAACCTTTTACGTCCCTAATCATGCGGATAACGAAAATTTGGCCTCCCTCATTCAGGAGGAGATTAAACGCAACCTGGAGAACACAAACAGAGTGGCCAAGACGGTGAATACGGTATATTTGCTCAAGGCCCTCAAAATGCCATCAGCCCTCGTAGAAGTCGGCTTTTTATCCCATCCAGAGGAAGCCAGACGACTGAGTGACGAGACCTATCAGAGACAGGTGGCGGCAGCAATATACAAGGGATTGTTGCGTTATAGCGCTGGGGAAAAGAGGTCATCGTCAGCACCTGAGGTCAGATAGTGGTATACTGTAAGTGTTTACAACTACGTAAATTCATTGAAGCAGAGGTGCTGATTATTCATGCAATCCAGAGAGCAAGTTATAGAGCTACTTCAACAGGTACGAGAGCCTCACACGGGTCATCGTTTGGTCGATCTTCATTTTATTCGGGATGTTGTTATTAAAGAGGATCGTGTATCCTTGACCGCGATTAGTCTGAACCCAGAGGAAGGGGCGAGGGTAGAGCTGGAGAGGGAAATCAGACAGACGTTGGAAGGAGCGGGGCTGAACCATATTCATATTCGTATCCGTGAAGCGTCTGAGCATGAAAGATCCGCCATTCACAAGGGAGAGAATGCGGAGGAAGTGGCTGACCCGGTTTTGACCAAGGGACATGCTGTTGGTATGGAAGAACATGAGCTGCTGAATCCGGCATCTGGCGTACGATTTATTGCGATTGCCAGCGGAAAAGGGGGTGTCGGTAAATCGACGGTGGCTGTAAATTTAGCGGCTGCTTTGGCTAGACAGGGCAAACGTGTGGGTTTGATTGATGCTGACATTTATGGATTTAGCGTACCGGATATGATCGGAGTCGAGGACGTTCCTACCGTAGAAGACGGTATTATTCAGCCGGTGGAGCGATTTGGCATCAAGATTATGTCTATGGGCTTTTTTGTCAGGGAGAACAACCCCGTGATTTGGAGAGGTCCCATGCTGGGAAGAATGCTCAGACAGTTTTTTAGCGATGTGGAATGGGGCAAGCTGGATTATATGATTCTTGATTTACCACCGGGAACCGGGGATGTAGCGCTTGATGTACACCAGATGATCCCTCAGAGTGAAGAAATTATTGTGACTACCCCTCATGCCACGGCAGCCTTTGTCGCCGCACGTGCAGGAGCAATGGCGCTCCAAACGGATCATAAGGTCATTGGCGTTGTGGAGAACATGTCCTATTATGTATCCTCTACCGGAGAGAAGGACTATGTTTTCGGCCGTGGAGGTGGGGCTATGCTGGCGGACACCCTTCATACAAAGCTGCTGGCGCAAATTCCGCTGGGTATTCCAGATAACCATCCGTCAGAGGCGGATTTCTCACCATCTGTATATAAATCCGAATCGGCAACGGGAGCGATCTATAACGATATCGCCACTCAAATTACGACGCTACACGCCGAATCTGAATAAGAAAAAAAGGCTGGTTGCTGAACCAGCCTTTTTATTATTGACCTCCTTGTCCGCCGCTGCTATCACCACTACCGCCACCTTGTTTTTCACCGCTTGATCCGTCTTGACCACCACTTTTTTTCTCAACCTTGGGTTGAAGCTCTTCTTGTACGACAGTTTTGAGTAAATTCATGACCTCAAGTCGGAAAATAGGATTCTGCATCGCATCGTGCATAACCGTCATAGATTGTTTGCGGTATTCAGGGGTTTTAGTTAAATCCATATACATTTTGGTCAGTTCTGGAGATTTGAGCATCGCTTCAATAGATTTTTGATAAGAAGGGTCTTTAATAAGTTGCATATGAAGTTGCTTACTTTGGCTGTTGATGGCCTTGGCAAATTCACCGGCAAAGCGCGGATCAGTCATAATTTTTTCGATTTCCTTTTTGTATTCCGGAGAAACCAGGGTATCCTTGACTGCGATTTTCATCTGTTCTGCTGACTGTGTGGGCATAATCATTTTCATCCCCATACTGCCGCCGCCGGAACCTCCCCCAGATCCACCGCTTTCGCTGCCTTGACCGGATTGCCCTTCTTTGGAGGAGCTGCTTTCTCCCGTCAAAGCCTCCTCCACTGCTTTTTTCCCGTCATCGCTTTTTAAAATATCGACAACCATCGTTTTCATTTCTTTATAGCTGTTCTGGGGAGGCGCGGAGCTCTGGTCCGAACCACAGCCGGTCAGCGCAACGCCCAGTACACATATCATGCTGACTAATCGCAAACGAGTCCAATTCATGGCCGTATTCCTCCTTCATCATGAATGTGGATAGTATGCGAATGGATAAGGTGAAATATGTCGCCTGACTTTTGGTTTTTTGTTGAGAACGTTGTAAAATAACTCCTTAAAGCCCCATGGCCTGATCACGAACCTCTTTGCCTTTTACTGTGCCCTGTTGAAGCAGTTCGGATACAGTTACAAATTCATAACCTTGCGCACGCAATTTGTCGATAATGACGGGCAGCGCTTCATGAGTTTGTTTACAGGAATCACTGGCATGCAGAAGAACAATGTCGCCGGGATGTGCTTTCTTCACAACACGGTCAATAATGACCTGAGTACCTGGGTTTTTCCAATCTAAAGAATCCGTGTCCCACTGGATTGTTTTGTAGCCTAAAGTGCTGGCGACCTGAAGAACCCTTTTGTCGAAATCACCATTAGGCATACGGATCAACTTCGGCGGCTGCCCGGTCAGCTCAGTCAACGTGGTGTGGGCTGTTGAAATCTGCTTACGAATGTCCTCATCACTTAGACTGCTGTAATTTTCATGTTTATGTCCATGGCTGCCGATCTCATATCCGCTGTCTTTAATCCAATTCACAAGCTCCGGATGCGTTTTACTCCATGGGGAAGAAAGAAAGAAGGTGGACTTGGTCACTTTTTTGTCCTTGAGAACCTTTAGGATGGGTTCAGTACGCTTATCTCCCCAACTAATGTCAAAGGTAAGAGCGATCAGCTTTTTGTCTGTGGGTACACTATAAATGGCCGCTGGTGCTTCCTCGGAAAAAACGGTAACATTATCGGTTTCAACATAAATAACCCCAATAGCGAAAATGGCCGCCGCTGCTACGATAAAGAACCGTTTAATTTTTTTGCCGTTCAGTACATAGAAAAAAGAATTCATGGTTAATAACGCCCCTTTCATCATAGAAGTGCTTGTTTACTTAAAGCTATGCCTGGGGTTGTCAATTATGCCATTGGACTAACAGGAGGGATTGATCTGATGGGATTAAAAGCATTTCTTCACGATTTACACACTACAAGACGGTTGATTTTAGTTTCCGCATTTCTGTTTTGCATAAGTATTCTGGTGGGTTGGTTAAGTACAGGCGCTATTCAATCCATATTGGCTCAACAAATGGCAGGGTTGGGGGAAGTGGCTCAGCGTTTACAACAGTCTGAACATCCTCAATGGAGCTTTTTTGTGTTCATCTTTTTCAATAATGCGATCAAGTGTGTGCTGGTTATATTTATCGGGTCTTTATTTGGAATCGTACCGATTGTATTTTTGATTATGAATGGGATGGTTTTGGGGTTTGTCGTACACTTACAGACGGATATGGGCAGAAGCTTGTATGAGGTTATTGTAAAAGGACTGCTTCCGCATGGTGTGATTGAATTACCTGTTTTAATTATCGCCTGTGCTTTCGGTTTGAAGTTTGGGGGGCAAGTAATGTCCTCGATCAGTGCAGGCATAGGTTTGAAACGAAAAGGGCTTGCCCAAACGTGGGAGCTCTTTATGAAACAGACGTTGAGGGTGTCTATATGGTCCGTTGTTCTGCTGCTTATTGCAGCTGCAATTGAGAGTGGAATAACATATCGTTTAATGTCACATTAAAATATTATGGTCGGTTATTTATATTTTTCCTGAAAATTGAACATAACAAAGGGGAGAGCCCAAAGAGAAAACATGGAATTAAATCCGAATAAGTTTGAAACCTTAGCAGTTGAGTTTAAAAACAGGTAAAGACTGGAACAATAGTTGGGCAAATATAAGCACTATATAATAAGCTGATAAGGGAGTATGATCATATGCTGGGAATGCTGTTTAACGAAAAAGAATGCAAGGAACTGGATTATGTTCTTCGTAAGGAACTTGATGAAATGCTGCTTGATATGAGCGATACCCGATTGGATCAGGATATTCGTTATGCGATAGCGCTTCGGTATAAAACAGTTTTCCGCATGTACGCCCGCTTTGCACCCGCCAAGGAACTATCCAAATATGCCCGTAGAGGGCGCGTCCCGCAAACCAAACAATAAAAGATATAAGAGCCAACTTATAAATCCAGAGATATCAGGAAGTTAACTCTTAAGAAGTTTATACTTTCTGATATCAAAATAAGTATTGACTCTATTTAGGATTCATGGTAAATTAATTTTCGTTCCTTTTTAAGGAATTTGCTCGAAAAAAGAAATTTAAAAAAACTCTTGCAAATCTTAAAAAGTAATGATATATTATAAAGGTCGCCACTGAGACGCGGTGATGAAACAAAGTAAGAACGAAAACAAGAGAACAAGAAGGTTTGATCTTTGAAAACTGAACAACGAGTGAGTAAATGATTTTGTTCGCAAAATCAACCGCGAAGATTTCGGTACCTACCGCAAGGTTGTATGAAATCGGAGTGAAAAAAGAGATATTTTATCTCGTCAGTTTCAAAATGAGCATATCGCTCTTTCTATAAACCAGCTTCGGTTGGTCTTTAATGGAGAGTTTGATCCTGGCTCA
>NZ_JBIYCS010000013.1:0-62872 GCF_044907935.1 Paenibacillus sp. RC21 | reverse complement strand
CTTCTATAATCGCCTAATGTCCAAATATGAATATTTAGCCGTTTTGCAATCTCCTCATCTGTTGCCCCTTCACGTACCCAAACGGGAATATCCCTGAGCCTTGGCACAACAAATTGATCATACTTGGTCAGTATTTTAGGTTTATTCCTTTTTGGGTTATTATTGTTTTTACTCATTCTGCTCACCTCCATCACGAAAAAAGGGAACAGCCAACTATCGGCCATTCCCCATATGTATCAGCTTACCCTTCCAATTCAGCCTCATAAAACAACTCGATATCCTCAATCACCTTTTGAATCAACTCATTGTCCTCCCGAGCTTCCTCAGCTCCCAGCACATTTACCTTTTCGGTTTGCATACCCTTTAGGAATCGAATCACCATATTCACTTTTGCCTTCCCCAATTGAATCACCCTTTCGGTTTAGTCAGCACATGATACCTCTGACCTTGCCGACTCAGCAACAACTTCATGATAGTCATACTGATTACCATTCCGAATCAAATAGTTGTATAATATTGTATAAAGGGGTTGCATCGAATAATACGGTATATGAAGTGGAGGAATTTACCTATGCTTAAAAAACTGAATATCTACCAAGTTCTTAAATTTGTATGTGCTGTTGTTGTTATAATCACATCCCTTTGGTCACTTGCTTATCCTGGTAATAACCGACTCGCATCCTTATTTATACAGCTTTTTCTCAGCCTCCTGTTTTTATTTTCTGGCATCTCAGAGTTTAAGATAAATCGAAAAACAAATGCCATAGTTAGCTTCAGTGTATCCTTGTTCGCTGCAATTGTATTTATATCTACACTTTTATTGAGAAAAGGTTAACTACACGCACTCTAATTCTGACTCAGCAACAATTTCATGATAGTCATACTGATTACCATCCCGAATTAAATACACGCCGCTATTATCTCCAACATGGGCAATATATCGCTTCATAATCACATCTACATACTTAGGATCAAGCTCACTGGTATAGCAAATCCGATCCGTTTCCTCACAAGCAATCAATGTTGAACCTGAACCACCAAATGGATCAAACACGATATCACCATGCTTACTGGAATTTTTAATCGGATAGCTAATTAAGGGAATCGGCTTCATTGTGGGATGATATTCATTTCGAAATGGGCGATCAAATTGCCACAGTGTTGTTTGCTTGCGATCACTGTTCCAATAGTGTCCACCTGTCGGCTTCCAACCGTATAATACAGGTTCATGCTTCCAATGATATTGAGAATGACCGAGTACCATTGCTTGTTTAGCCCATATGCAGCATTGTGCCAGTTTGAATCCAGCTTCGATAAATGCCTTCCTAAAATTCAAACCTTCACTATCCGCATGGAATACATAAATACTTGCTCCATCATCAGCTACTTCATACATCCGAGTATAGGCAGCTAATAGGAAATCATAAAATTGGTCGTCATCCATCTTATCGTTTTCAATTTTCAATGCATCCTTGGTCTTACCTGTATAGTCCACATTGTAGGGCGGATCAGTTACAATGAGATGAGCCTTCTTGCCATCCATCAATGTTGTAATATCCTGCTGATTAGTCGAGTCACCGCATATGAGCCTATGCTTCCCAAGTAACCAAATGTCACCTTTACAAGTGATTGGATGCTCAGGTAACGCTTCTTCTACATCAAAATTATCCTCATCATCCACTGTTTCTTCGTGTAATGTATCCAGCAACTTCTCCGCTTCAGACCAATCAAATCCAGTTAGCTCAATATTATATTCTGCTTCTTTCAACTCATCTAATAATGCAGCCAATGCTTCAAAGTCCCACTCCCCTGTAATTTTGTTAAGCGCTATGTTCAGGGCTTTCTCTTTTGACTTGTTCACATCGACTATAACACAATCAACTTCATCGTATCCGAGTGCCTTCAAGACTTTAGCACGTTGATGGCCTCCTACAATAGTATAATCACTATTACAAATAATTGGTTCACAATAACCGAATTCCATTACGCTATTCTTAATCTTTTCAAACTCTGGATCACCCGCTTTTAAATCCTTCCTTGGATTATATTCGGCGTGTACCAGTTGATCGATCTTCAATTTCATCCATTTCATTTATAGAATTTGCTCCTTTTCTTTAAATCCATAATCTCAATACTCCTATTTATGTAAGGTATCAGCATTTCTACGTTTTCGAATTTGCTTTCCAATCCAACTCATTCCCCTTTCACTCAGGATTACAGTGAAGAATATACTAAGCTAAATACAGATTTCTATAGCTAATGCTAATAACAATACAATCATCCTAATTTCTCCTCTCCAAATGAAAAAGGAACCCTAGCTCATAGCCAGAGTTCCCATGTATAATATGTATTTTTAAATTTTCAATATTGTGTCACGTGACACATTTATATACACAACCACATTTTGCATTTTTGAGTAAGGACGGTATCCTGCATCTTCATGACGAAGAGCATGCCGCACAGCACGGCAAGTATGTACAAACGAGTCTGAAGCCAACTCATCGCGACACTGACCGATTCTCAAACTGCTCGCAGCAGAGCTTCCGACATGAATCATTTTCCCGGTTCATCCGGGGCTTTATGGCTCGGCAGCAAGGAACCAGTTAACCAACGGAAACATGAACAGCCTGTGTGGAACCCTTGCGCGGTTTAATTCCGAAGCGTGCCATATTAGGATAATGGAATCATTGTCCATTTTTTTGTTGAACAATTACAATAAAAGACTTATAATGTAAATGTATATAACTACCTGTAAAAAAACTTTATTGATCATGAATACTCTAATAGTTTCTATACATACTGGTTGATTGATAAAGCGTGCAGGAAAAAAATCAAAGAAAGTGGGCTTATGAGTATGAAAAACATTAAAAAAGCTTCTGTAGTATCTGTTTTGTCTTTAGCTCTTGCAATTCCATTAACTGCTTCTGCAGCAGCCACTACGGAAGTTACACCATCTACAACTGACTCAATAGCAGTTTCCCAATCTGCAAACACATCGACCGATGTGGATACACCAAAACCGGGGGATCATGTCATTACTCCACAAGCTACTGATGGACAAATTGTCGATCGTCCAGTAGCTGGATTTAATGATTCTGCTGATTTTGACGTTAAATCAGGGTATGGATATGTAAGGTTGTACTTGAGAAACACAGGGAACACTACTATAACTTTTACTGTGAATCAGGGAAGTGCATCTGGTGCGGAAAAGTACAGTGGAACAGTAAAACCTGGTAAAACATTCGATGAAATATTAAATTCAAGCAAGCCATGGACTGTAGGGAAATTTTATGTTAGTTTAAGTAGTGGTTCTGGTTCCATGTCTGGAAAGCTTGGAGTTCGGACTAGTACTAATACGAATTTTTAAATATAATTGCTGGAAAAGCGGGCCAATGAGGCTCGCTTTTTTTGTTGGGATGTAATGAAATTTGGGGATGAGGACAAATTGGGTGAAAGGATCGTTTGGGACAAGTGATATCAAGAAAGTGAGCAAAAGCCAGCTTATTATGGTTTAACTGCCCATTTTCCGGTATTGTCCGATTTTTATTCTTTGACGGCCATTTTCGGTAATTAGTAAAACGGTCTTGTTCTTCCTCTCTAGTTACTAAGTACAAATGGTTTAATGCAACTTTAAAATTTTGCAAATACCAGTCCATATTCAACAAGTTAAATTTCAACCTGTAAATCGAAAATTTTAAAATAAGCAACCTGACCACAAACGAATAAGTGTCTTGGGCATGAGGTTAACATCATTTCTCCATTTCATCCTTTCTAAGTTTAAACTACATTCCATGGACTGACCCCAGTTTCCCCTATATATAGAAAAGTAGGGTCACGTCAATCTATCACGTTCAAAAAAATAAAATGAAGACAGCCAACTATTGTTGGATGGCTACGGAAAGAAATAATTTGTTTACAAATTTTTGTTGACGGTTTCTTTTGATCTTAACGTTTGTACCCACATAAAGGGAAACTCTCTCACCATCTCGATAAAAACCACTTCGCTACGCTTCGTAATCGGTATTCATCGACCTGCCGCCGTTTCCCCTCTTGCCTTCGGCAATTCACCCTTTTGCGGCTCATTTTGGACACTTTATTTGCAAATTTATCATAAGAGGAAGAAATCTTCCCTTAATATTAGGGAGAAAATCTTCCTTTCGGACTACTACAATAGTTTACGATAATGCTCGCTAACTACATGATCGGTAAATGCATCTTGATCCACTAGCATAAATAACCAATATTGTCGTCCAACTTTTGAGGTTCTTTCATATAGCAATATATTATGATTCTTTAACTCACTCAAAATGAATTGCTTTCTATTTCCCTTCCAATTGTCTCTAAACCACTGATACAGTGCTTTTCCACCTATAGCCTTAGCGGTAAGCTTGATATTCTTCTTGCCCACCATGAGCTTAACCATTTCGATCATTTTCTTGGAACAAGCTTTCTTAAATCGAAGTTCATTATGTAGTTGATGCATATGGACTCGTTCATCCGGCAATCTAAATTCCTGTTGTATTAATGTTAACCATTCTGTCCGTTTCGAGTACATCACAATATCTACTTCTTCGCTTAAATTTACATTGCGTAGGGATGTTCTATGCATAATTTGCGAGAGATTAGCCAGCACATCTTCTATATATAGTTTTTGTATTCTCTCATCCGTAAACCAGTTTCCTTTATTTCGATTCTCATTTAAGGATATATCGATGTCTACACCATACATGGCTACCGCAATTTCCCGATAATGCCTAGGTGGGCGAATGGGAACACCAAACAAAGCCATCGCATTAAAGCTAGAAAAATCATTATTACCTACCACATTGAAAAGATGTTTCCTCATATCATCATCTGACTTCTGCTTGATGGTGAAAAATTGCTTGAGCTGTTCGTCCGTAATTACACCCTCAGCGTGATAAAATGCGATATCATCCTGCTTAGGTAATGCAATCATTTTGAAATTTGGACGTTTTTCTTGTAGTTTACTTTGTATCTCCAAGAAATCTCCTGCTATCGCTTCCTTGACTTCTTTTAGTTCACGGTAAGATAATGTTGTGGACGTATTTATATTTTTCCATCGAATATTCAACCGCTCAGCATATCGATGAACATTTGTCATGGGGATCAGTTCAAATCCAGAACGTTCATATATACTTTGGCTGATATGTGCTGTCCCGTCTAAAATCATCATATGGGTATGTAACCGACCATAGTCCAGCCACTCTGAACAAATAATAGCTTGCTTATTCGTTCGTTCTATACAGCCAATATGATCCTTTGCATACATCTTCATAAACCACGTATATCTTCTCATATCCTCAAGTTCACCTTTAGCATCAGCCAATTTAGCCAGGATTGTATTGAAGAACCGTTCTCTTTCTGAACCCTCTATAAACCGATTCAATCGTAATGTTGAATGGGAAGTTACATTGTCCTTTAATTCCAAGTTGATCAACTCACTCAGGATATCTCTAGCTTCCTTAAATTCACGATTACTTAAATGAATACGATCTGCCAAATGCTCAAACCAGTCAAATGAATTGTCTTTACTGCCAATATCCCAGACACAACTGTCATAGTAAATAGGCATCTCGTCTATGATCACCAATCGTTTCCACTTATGTACTTCTTTAAGCTGAGCATCATCTTTCGTATTCTTAGCCCGCTGCGGGTAATATAATAAATAGTTATTCATGTGCTCATCATCTAACATCAAATCTCGAAGTCTTTGCTGAGGAATACATAAAATTTGATATTTTCTCATAATATCTATCACTTTATGAATCTCATCAGAATTGACATATGCAATGGCATCTGGTATTTCATGTTGCTTGGCAAATTCAGAGACATCCTTATATACATTATTCTTCATCGTGTCGTTATTATTAAACACAAGCAATAGCGGATACTTTTCATGTTGATTTGAAGCATTTTTCTGTAATAGACTCTTGCATAGAACATTTAATGCTGTACTTTTCCCTGTGCCAGGAGCAGATTTAACTATCCATGACAAGTAGGATTCTTCACGTTCAGATTCATCCATATTCATTTGAAATCCCTTATGTACGAAACTTGTTAATGCATGATATGTTTCCATAAACGCCTCTTCGTGGAGACTGTTCATATGCGAACGAGAAATATAAGCTTCCAGATCGCTCCATTGATTCACTGCCAAATCAGATTCACTCCTTATATTTTCGGGTTCTTAATTTCCTCTAAAGCCTGTTGAAATTCTTCTTTAATAGCATACAGCCAAAACTTTTGATGCTTATCAATCGTCAAAGCACGAGTAATGTACCGGATATTTTTATCCTGCAATTTCCTCATCATCTGACCATCGTAACAATAAAAATAGCTCATTTAGATTCACTCCTCTCATTTGTGGATCGCACCCATATACTAGATGTCACCCAAGCGCCCGTGTTAACAGGCGCTATATGTGTCACGTGACACCATTTAATCCATGGCCAGCAATTCATCCAGTATGTCATCCGTTGAAACATGATTCTCTTTGGCAATATGATCTAATTGTTGCTTATAAAATTTGATTTCTTCTGTTAACATTCCCAATGATTTTCCCTCTAAAGCATCGCTATAATTTTTACATCTTTTCAATTCATCTTGAAAGCTATGTAAATTCCATTTGTCTTCGATGTTGGTATCAGAGTAAAAAAGTTCATTTCGCATCTCATCCCAAAACTTCTCAACCATCCACGGCCTGAATTCGGAATCAAAATGATCTTTATTTTTTTCCAAATCATAAACAACTGCAAAATCAATATCTTCTTCTGTGATGTTGGAGATATGAAGATGATTGACAATACAATCCATTTGAGCGGTTAAAGCAAACCCTCGATTTGTAGAAATAACTACAGAGCCAAGTCCCGTATAATTCAAAATAGGCGAGATGATTAAACCGTAATGCCAATCATCCACCCATCTCTTGACTTCGTTTACGGTTAGCTTTTCTTTTTTTATGTCATGTTTCTCCCAAAACGAACTATGAAATTTCCATTGATAGTTTTCAAAATGACTTTCTTCTCTCTGTGAACCGTCTTCATGAATGAATTTTAATGTCGGTTTATTATTTAGCAATCTATTCAAAAACGATTCCATTTTCAACAGTTGCTTGGCATGACCATCTGAAATATATCCTTCTGCAATCCAGTCATGAATAAAAGGTAATAGTTTCAATAATCTTAAACGGCTTGTAACGAAGGCTCTGTTTTTACTCACTTTTTTAGCAATTTGATCATGCGTGTATCCTCTTTGTACATACTCAAAAAATGCATGAGCTTCTTCAATAGGAGTCATTTGCTCCCGTTGAATATTTTCAATGACAGATAGATGAAAAGCTTCCTCATCGTTTAATTCCTTTACTTTCACTACAATCGTATCCAGTCCAGCCATTTGACTTGCTCGATATCTGCGTTCACCTTGAACAATTTCATATTGATTTCCCTGTGGTCTGACCAATATAGCTTCCTGTAATCCATCGCTTAGAATAGATTCTGCAAGATTCTGCAAGTTCCTGCAAAGACTCCTCGTTAAAATGCTTGCGCGGCTGATTGGGGTTGGTAACGATCTGGCTTAATTTTAATGTGATGTTCAAATGATGATATCTCCCTTATTTTTAGATTCGTATATATAACGTTCTAGCTGTCACCCAAGCGCCAGTGTTAACAGGCGCCTATCATGACACACTATGATTCAATTTATTCGATATGGACTATCGCCTTAAAGCTTGATTTCGTGACTTTTTCAATCCTGATAAATTCAATTGTCGCTCCGTGAAAATCTAGTAAGGAAAACCCTTCATCTCGACGAATGACCTGATCTCTCGGAATGATACACTTCACTTTACCCTGTTCATCTACAACATGAACATAGTTATACTCGACCACCTGAATCCGCAATTTCTTGCCTAATACATCATCAGCTATCGACTGTGATTCTTCCTGAGACCTTTTCAATGTGCTGAAGCCAAGCGGATAATTCCTCAATATTCGTCTTGTACTTTTCTCGTCCAACAGAGAAGGCGTATTACTGGTTTGTACTACGGTTTCCCGTTCAGCTTCGTACCCAATAAAAAATTGTCCCATAATCTCAAATAATGAATACACACCATCCGGTACATGAAATGGAAACTCAACATTATCTATTGTAGCCATGCCAGCTTGAACGGTAAGCTCCTTGCTTTCCACATTTCGATTCGTGAGCCGGTTTACTCTTCGTACTTCCCTCTTCATCACATTTTCATGCTGCTTTAGATTTTCCAGTAGTCCATCTACAAATAGCCATGCAAAGGAGTACGTTCTGTAGTTTTGATAAGCGATCTCGACAGCAACACTAGCAAGTATCGAAGGATAAGGACAGATCTCTTCACACTGAGCTTTGTATTCCTCTCGTAACCTAGCGTATTCCGCGCTAATTGCTTTGCGGGTATCATTATCCCGTTCCCATTTTTTCAGTTCATTAAATTCCTTTTGGCGATGATCAATTGGTTTCTTCTGCTCGTTGTATTCTGTATACAGTGGCTCAATGCGAGCTAGATAGTTCAGAAACTTGGGCTGGCTGACTTTGCTCATATCCTGTAACAATTGTCTCGTACTTTCGATGCCCAAAATAGACTGATCCAGTTTGCCATCTTCCATCTGGAACTTGTCATCTATGTACTTTTCTGCCTTGACACTAAATTGATTAAACGGCGATTTCGTCGAGTGCTGATAATCCTCTGCTTTGCCACCCTTCGCAAAACGGAAGAAATACGGCATTTGGATAGCCAGACGATCCAGCACATATGGAATCTCTACTTCCAGTCCATTTTTGGTTGCATCAATGATTTGACCTTGGAGAAATTTTAAAACTGAGTTTTCCAAAACGCGTGCTTGAAGGCTTCCTTCCTCCAAAGCCATATTCTGAAAATACGTGTTCACATTCGTACATCTTCCCGTCAGGTTATGTAGACTTTTCAGCTCCATCTTGACGATGCTGTCTATATTATTCGGTACAGGTGCAGCTACTTTTTTATCATCCTCATTGATGATCGTTGGAGCATCGATCACGGCTGAGAGTATGGTGGGATCATTGGTACATAGAGCTGTATCTCCGTCCACATCTCCGAGTCCGAGCCTTGCAAGTGTTAAATCACAACAGTTCAGAACAATCACATTATCCAAATGACGTATATATCGGTTATGTACTTGTACAAAATCTAGCTTACCCACTTCATTAAATATCGTTAGCGGTGAACGGAATAGAGCATGCATTCCCTGTTTCCGATTCATAAACGCCTCGTTCTTCTTCAGCACACCTGTTACATGTTTTCCAGCGGCATGCTCCATAAAAGCTATTGGATCATTGGTCAGATAAAAGTAGCTTCCACGAATTGGGATGCGACCTTTCAACATATCTTGAACTTTCTGCATGGCTTGCTTCACGATGAATTTGCGGACATTACCGTCATACATCATCAATTCATTCAAATCGATAGCTTGGATGATTTCTTTTATAAATTGCTTCTTCTGACCCCGTTCTATTTCATCTTCCTGTTCGTCGGGTTCTTCATCTATATCTTTGGGTTCATCGTCTTCTTGGACTAGCATATGTAGGAATGCTTTCGTGTACGCAATATCTCGAAGCCACTTTCCATGGGTGTTATCCTTTTGTCCATGTAGTACACATTTGATGACATCCATTAGAGGCGTAGCTAATTGATATAAATCGTTCAGTGTAAGATTCAGCGCATGAATATATTGGTATGTCAGTGGTGTGTAGGCGTTCATCTGGTATGCTGGCTTCGCATAATTGGCGACCCAAAAATGGTTATGATTATGTACTTTCAGTGATTCTTCATATTCCGTTATATTTTCAAATAAACACTTGGGCTTTACTTGTTCCTCACTGTATTGATGCCATGCTTTGAAGCAGGATTTTGTTAGGATGAGATCAATAGGACGACCCTGTTTGTCGATGATCGGCTGTGATTCACCGAAAACATCTATTATTTCTGTCACGCTATTTTCCTTGAACCAATTCAACAGATCGAATCGGATAAAGTTACCTTTAATATATGGAAGTCTTCCCTGAACTGCATTAGGTGAGTAGGATAGATTAAGGTGCTGTCCAATACGCTCGGCAAACTGGAAGCTCATTAAACCTTGACCATCGAAAAACTGAACATTCTTATTTTCATACTGTGGATACTCTACTCGCTTAAATCCGATGGACTCTTCATTGATAGCGATGACTGGGATTTCTTCTGTTTGCTCAATGGAATAGCAAGAATATAGTTCGTCATCATACATAACTGAACGAGCAGGAAAAGGAATTGCTTCTAGCTTCACACGACGATTTGCTTTATCCCATCCATTGAATGTTTTATAGTCTTTTGGATCGGGAACAGACTTTGTGTGACCATTCCACGGGATTATTTTATTCGGTATACGTTCTAACTTATGTAATTGTTCCTTGGTTGGTTTTAATTCTTTCTTCGCTTTGAAATATTCACGTTGCTGCGTCTTTTCATCGAATATCAACTTCTGCTGCTCAAAATCTTCAGCACACTTCTCCACTTTCCATACGTCTTCAATGATCGTTTTCTTTTCATAATCTGGAATGACGACAATACGAGGGATATACGGAACTGGTTGTGCCGCTGAACGACTCACACCAAGTGCTGCTTCCCACTTATGGATGTTGGTGAGTGGTGGTACTTTGCCCAGTGTAATGCGTCGATACAGATCAGCAACATACTTTTCTTGGATGAACTCTGTCCTCTGTGTACGTCCCATGGCAGGTGACTTAATTGAACGAACATATTTCCTTCCATTATAGTAGATGCCATCTCGTAACATACGTTCAAACAAGGCAAGTTGAGATGGATCGTCTTCGTCAATTTGGTCAGCTTTGAGCATAAAGATCACATCGGTAACATCAGCGAAAAGATCACGTTCTGCTACGACTCGTTTGAGTTGATCGAGATAGATGCTGTTTGATACGGTGATGATACGAGTGCTGGATGTTGGCGCGTTAATTTGGTCGCCTACATGTGTGATTTCGTTAAAATGGTACAGTTTGATTTGGTATTGATTTCTTGTTAGATTAGTAGACAAATTTTAGCCTCCTGTTTATTGATTGAATGATATGATTGTGAACGTTCAATACATGTTAAGCCCCCTCTTTGTATCAAAAAAGAAACATACGTTCCCATTTATTATATCGAATATACGTTTGTATTTCAAGAGGAGATTGGTATATTGAGGACAAAAATTCAAAAGGGATCAGAAAAACCGAGAGCTATATACCCTCGGCTTATCTATAATGTAGATGCACAAGTTTTTTTGAAAACAGTGCAATATAAGGAAGGAAGTCTATACACTAAAATATGATCAATTAATAAAAATCATTAATCGTATAGATCTTCACTTAATTCTGCGCTAATATCTTCACTTCGAGCTTCTCCACCATAGTAAGAAGCTATCGAACGAAGTATTGTTGTAGTACGGGGCCATCTCAAACTTGTGATATTAGCATAGTTGTTATACTTTTCACTCAAATGTCGCTCCTGTTCTCCGCCTTCTAATATCTGCTTCATGTAAACGCCTCTACTATTGTATACAGATGTTTTAAAACCTTTTTCTAAATTTAGATTCGCCATATCCTCTATAATATTGCGCACATATTCATGAGGGTAAGCTCCATCGTTTCCATTAACCGATTTACTTAAGATCTCTCCAATATGACGGGCTCCATATTTACTTCTTCCTCTATCAGAAACTATTCGCAAAGCTTCTTTCACCCATGTGTAAATGAACTCTTCATCTATATTATTACTATCATCCTGACCAGGTAAAACTGTCCAAGACTCCAGCAAATCTAATGCCCGATTTATATGCCATTGTGATTCTTCAGTTGTTTCTTTTAACTCATCTGGCTGTTCATTTTCGGAATCATATATTAATGTTATCACATCTGCAAAAAAACTAGGATCACGCGACAGTTTGTGATGAAGAAATTTAGGAGTATAAAATTGATCCTTCAAAATAGGAAGATATGCCCATTCCATAGATGCAATTCTTTCCTCATCTACTTCATTAGATTCTTCTAACACCTGAAAAATCTCAGATAGATAATAGGAAAAGGAGTCCCTCGAAATATTATCTTTATAAGAAACAGATAAAGCTTGTTCCAAAGACTCTATTATCTGTAGAGGTTTGGAGTAGTCCTTATTTAGTCCCAAAATCTCTATTGCAGAATAAGGAAATTTATACTGTAGGTAGTAACCCACTGCTTTATCCAAATTTTCTTGATGAATAGAATAGGGTGAAATCGAGGACCAATATTTACTTCTGATCTCAATACTTTCCTTCTCAAGTAACATCCATGTACTTTCTTCTGCAGGTAGGTGAAGAAATAACTCATTCTTTTTATTTACTGACCACACTTTCGCTACAGAAGACAACTTATTTCTGATCCAGTCATAGCCTTCATACACGATTCTCCCCAATAAATATCCTCTTGCATACTCTGAATATTTTTGTTCAGTTGAATCTAGGTTCATCTCCATCATATGGTCTTCTTCTGCACCGAGTATGCCAATTTCTCCTACAGTAACGCCCAACTGGTACGAATTTTCAACATTATCTAACAAATTCTCAATACCAGCTAGCCCTAACTTTTGATAGATAGCTGTTACAGCATCCTTACGTTCTTGCTTTAATAGTTTTTTGTGTTCCTCCCAATGCATTCCACGTTCGCGCGGAAATGCAGGTCTTTGATCAAATAACCAGCTATAAAGAAGTATAATATCAGTCGGTTTAAAATTAAAAAACACTGCTTCTAACTTGTCTACTAATTCGTTAGAAAGAGCCCAGTCTGAATCTGGAAATGAACGGTGTCTCAGCACTTCTCTTCTTAAAGCATTCCAAAGTTCTGTTTTCCTTTTAGAATCTAAATTTGATTGTGATAAAAGTTTTAATTGCTCAAGTACCAATTGAAAATCTTCTAGAGATTGATTGGACAAAGATTGAATAATCTCTTTCCAACGCTGAACAGACTCTCCAACTAAGGATAACAACATTTTGATAATTTCGTGTGTTGCTTTACCATATTCGGCCGCCGATATACTACCTTTATAATTTAGGGCCCACTCATTCCATTTAGGTTTTGAATTATTATGACCTATGCTGTTATATTGAGGTAATAACTTACATAATAGCTTCCAAGCTACATCTGGTTCCTTTCTAACTAATAACTCAAGAGTTTGAAGTCGTTGTTCCACTGTTGCACAAGTTTGTGCATGCCATGTTAAAAATATTTCACGTAGGCTATTATCCGGCCTATTAGACAATTTTCCCCCAGGATCTATATTGCTAAGTCTAGCTAGCAACATAGTTACTCTTCCTAAATATTCTGGATTCCAAGCTAATATTTCTAAAGCCCAGAGTATATGAGTATGTGGAGAAGATCCAAACATACTATCCTTCTGATCATTAAAAAGATTTACAGCTGTATCACTGTCTTTTAATTGAAACTCTAATGCATCAAAGAATCTGTCTGGCGCAGCTTCAGCAAGAAGCGGCAGAACTGGCGATAAAGTAGACCAGAGTTGCCAATCTCCTTTTGCTACTTCAAATAGCTCATATATAATTGTTGAGGAAATATTTCTTAGTGATAAAGATGGGTGGAAAGAAGCTGCTTTAGAGCCCATAAAAGCTAACGTATCAGCTATATTTCGTTTTAATAAATCAGAATAGATTGATGATCGACCAAGTAACCCTGCATACCATTGCCTTTCTATAGGCAAAGTATACTTAGGATTGACCTCACCCAATACATTTAAGACTAGGCTTTTAAACTTATCCATGTCGTTAGAAGTTATATATCGCACAAGTTGGGCCCATGCATCTTCTTTTGAGATTAAATACCAAATATGTCCAACTTTTCGTATTGGAGGATCTGATTCATAAGCCCATCTGATAAGCACTTCATTTACGTACTCGTAAGAAACACCTGCTAAATCTGCAAGGGCTTTTTTATCCCCCTCTCTATCTTCCTGCCAAGCACCTACTAATAGAATAGGTACTAAAGATCTTGCCTCGCTTGGTCGTGCCCATAAAGGTTGTCTCACTTCTGGGCTAATCGCCATCCGACGACGGTATGTAGTTAGTCCTCTTCGAGCCATAAGTCCAAGTTCCCGTGACTGATCATCATCAATTCCTTTTCCTATTAGAATCTCTGTCACTTTATCACGGGAAAGACGTGGAATCTGCAACGTGTCTGACGTAGAACTATCAGAGCGTCCTAAAACAATTAAAATATGATGGCCATTCCTAATTGCACGACTTAAGCTTTCTGAATCAAAAGTAGGAATTAGTATAAGGTTATTTTGTGAGGATGATAGATAACTCCAAGCATCTAAGCTTTTTACGACTATAGCCTTTGATAAAAAAAAGTCCTTTTCTTTTGAGGGAAGTAGGCTAATAGATGCAGCAAATACGGCAATAGCCTCATCACGTGTTTCCGCTTGAAGAGTTAATGGAGAATGGGAACTCTCAAGCCATTTATAAATTTCTGAAGTAATATTTTCACGCCCCGCTAACACCATTTCAGGTGTGATAGCTGGTTGAGTTTCCTCTGACCAATCGATCCAGTATCCACTTAAATCTATGCAATTTTGGGGGTGCTTACCAAGAAGTATAGATAGCCAAACATGAACAGTAGGATTAAGACTTAACCATGTCTCAAGATCATCAGCATCATAAACACAAACTTCCTTCCAAACTCCTTCTTTTTGCTTTTCTTCAGTCCATTTATCTTTATCCTTCCACCGCCTGAGCGTTATGAAAACATATGTAGTTTCTGCTGGAATCATAAATAAAGGGTTATTGCATCGTTTCTCGTAATCATTATCAGCTTTCCCCTTAACATTTCTATTTACCCCCATTTCCCATACTGATGTGCCTGTTGGTACAAAACTATCACCTTCTTCAGCAATAGTAATGCCATCCCATCCACCAAGGCTCACACCTTCACCTGCTGCAAAGTTTATACGGTTAATATGTACGCTGCTAGAAAGAATTAAACTCCTTATGAGTTGAGGAAGCATGGATTGGGAATCTCGTCTCTCGGCCCATTGAGCCAGGTCAGTTGCATCAACCAGTAGTTTAGAATGCATAAAACTTCCTCCCTAGTATTTCAATTTTATATTTCCTCATTATACGATGCTCTTGCTACTTTTAAATCCACCCTGCTTACTCCAAAGTCCTGTTAGCAGTTCTAATCCTCTCAATTACATAGACAATTTGCCTTCTTTCTGCATAATACGTTCTTGCCACTTGTTTTCACCTCATCAGAATATCTCACCTCATACAAAAGGACTATATACCCAAGACCAAGGGGATACTTCTGCCCAATACTCTACTAAATTATGCATAATTATTCTTTATTTCCTACATTATAGCATATTCATGGGGATATATGGAACAAAAAAAACCCTTGAATAATACCAAGGGCCTAATCAATCTGTATATCTAGTGAGTGTATCATGATTCGGCTTAATTTTGAAACAAAGTCCGTATTAAAAAAATTCTCCAAACAATTATTGAGTGATTACTAGAAACAGCTAATTCATTTATAAACAGTTTCAATGTATCATAAAACTGAGGTTTAAGTATAAGTAGTATCGAATGCTTGGACTTCCATAGTAGTTAATTACATCAATCAAAGCCCTATAAAACATTTTAGAATTATTTACACACTTAATTATCTATAAATCCAAAGATTTTTTTATTATATTCTTAATATTTTTTTGTCGTTTCTTAAAAGTGTCAGACAAAATATTAATAATTCCGATCTTTTCATCGTAAACATTACATGATTCTATAAATTTTTGGAGTTCTTCTTCAAAAATGAACTCAAAAATCTCATCGAATTTCAGAGATTCAATTTTACTTATTACCTCATAAAATTGCTTAATTTCTGATATTCTATCACCTATTACCTGTAAACCTGTAAAATTAAAGAATACAGGAAAATTATCTAAATGTAACTTTCTCAAATCGCCTGCTAAGTAACCGCCCAGACACCTAGTATGATCTATTAATACTGGATAGTAATTATTATTTTTTTTAGAAAAGCAAATGTTATCCACATGTCTATCAGTATTGCAAACTAATATGTCAAATGCAACCATATCAATCAAACAGGAAAAATTACATATATTCTCCATTTCGATTTCATCTAGTTTATAAACCGGAGGTGGAACTAATTTAGTAATTATACCAACTGTATATTGATCCATATGAAACGATGTATCTACCATTGGTAACTTCAACTCTAGACCTATTTTATTAGCTACTAGCTCGTTAACAATTTTTCTAACATAATCATCAGTTAAATTTCTTAATTCAACGTGCTTATATATGCCAACCTCTAAAGTTTTCTCATTTATGAGAATTTTTTTGTTGCCGTCTAAACCACCAAGGTCTAAATTAACAGGATTTATCCAGTTAACAAAATCACCTCTTCTCTTATCATTAATAATTATAATATTTTTTAATTTAACATCGTTGAAGGTTTCAATTAATTCTTCTCCCTGAGTAACTTTTTGCAACTCTAGATAACAAAATTGATCATTGTTGAAATATTCCTTAAAATTAACATAATGCTTTGTGGTTTGAATTGGGTATGTAGCGTTAAAAAGATGTTTACTATTTTTGAGGTTAAATATTTCAACTTTGAGTAGTATATTCTCCCTATCTGTCTCATCAATTATAATACTAAGATTTTTAACATAACCATCTCGTATTATTAAATTCTCTCTAAAAATTTCTACCAAAGATTCATATCCACGACTAGTATATTCAGACAGACGAATTACTGCATAAACTAAATTTTTCTCTTCATCCAAGATTGTTCCTACTCCCCCACCTCCAGGATTAATAATGCCATCTTTATACCAATCTAAATCAGGTAAGTTCAAAAAATTTTTATCATTAATTTTTTTATCTACTTCTAGTACACAAATTCCATCAACGGTTACTTTAAACACACTTATTACAAACTCTTCCGACTCAAGTGTATTATTGCTTATATGTGCAGCATGTATATAAATTCCCTGTACATTTTTTATTATTTTAATTATTTCTTCAAATTGGCTTCCATCAAATAATAAAAACCCATCGCTAATAATTATATTGTTTACCATCAAACTATACGTCTTTTTGATGGAGTTTATACTTATTGAAATTCCCATGCCAGGATCTAAGTAAAAATGTTCAATGTTTGATTCTCTTCTAATTAAGTTGTTATATTTTGTGATACACTCATTTTTGAATTTACTATAGGCAATTAGTGAAGGAAACAAAAATACTAAAGTTGGAATATCAGCCTCTATTTGCAGTTTAGGTAGAACTTTTTTCTCCAATTGCATAGATAATCTTCTAGCTTTTTTATTTTGTCGATTTGCCACTTTGAACTCTCCCTTAATGTTTTATGTTTTATGTTTTATGTTTTATGTTTTATGTTTTATGTTTTATGTTTTAAGAACTTTTCTTTCACTTAATGTCTTGTAAAGGTAGTTTCTGGATTTGACTACAAACACCTGCTTTACTTCAACTATAGAATATTAAGAACTTCTATTTTTGACTTTTTGAAATTCACATTAGTTATCATTTAATATAATTGATTCTCTTATAAACCTATCACAACAAAATCTTCTATCTAATAATTAATTAAAAGCTCATTTCCTCTAAATTATTAATAAAATTCATTTTGATTATAACAAATTTCAAGAAAAATACGATATATACAAAATTAACAGATACCTTCATTTCTGAACCTAATATAATAATTCTTAGGAGAGTCTTCAATAGCGTAAAAAATGCCCATAATTTCGTTAAAATGATGTGACTTTTTAATGCTATGAGATCCTACTAAATCCTTTTAAATATGCCCTTTCTATATATACCTCCTGACTTCTTGCGTGCCTTGCTATATGTAAATAATATATATTCCCGCACTCAACCCTAAAGACTTTTTTTGAATGCAGGAACATATTCAAATTCCCCTCTATCCCTCGTGCATCAATGCTTCTCATCTCGATATATTACTACCACGCACTCCACATGTGTCGAGACAGCGAAAGGGATATATTCCTTTTCATTATATATATTACCTATAATATCAAAAGCCACTCCTTCTCACAACACCACCTTTTTCCAGATGATGCCTGTTCCCCCTTCACTTCTACCAATCCCGCTAATTCCATATGAACCTGTATTTAATTTACCCGAATCCATGATCACGATTAAATCAGCCCCCTTCCTGACTTTGAAAAGCAATTGCTCAAAATTACTATCAGCTTTCTCTATTCCAGTATTACACATTGAAAATACCCCAACGAATGGGTCATTTTGTAAACTAAATCTCTCTTTCAACCGATATATACATATGCTGGACTGTTATTTAAATATCTCCTCTTGCCCTTTTGTACCTTGAATGAAAGCTTACTTGGAACGCCTGTATCCGAATAAGCACGTTTTATACCCAACAAACTCAATGATACATATGGGTCTTGACTCAAAGTTGTATTCATCCATTTCTTCTATTCGTCAGACTCGAATTAAATTGCTGCACTTTACTTTTGTAATCAGCCATCACATCTAGAAAGGAGTCATGAACTCACTTGAGCCTATTATCAGATGGGATCGGGTATGAAAGCCTACGCTTTTATGGTCCCTTTCAGCCGCAACACATCGATCAACTTCAAATAACACGTACCATCAATGATCATACCTTTTTACATATCAATGGTATGCTCTCAGAAGAACAAGGAGCAGCTTGTATCGGGCAAAATATGGAGCAAGAGCCGATTGTGATTCGTCAATTGGATGATCAGGGACAATCGCTAAGAAGACTGTTTCACGGGATCGTTACGCAAATGTCCGTACATTGTATACGTGGAGTATACACCTTTGAATTGGAGGCTGCTTCCCATTCCTATCAAATGGATATCAAGCTGAAAAAACGTTCCTATCAGGATATTCACCGTACCTATGATGATCTGGTCACCTCGATGGTTCGTAAATATGAGTATGGAGACGCCATTGATACCGTAACTAATTATGCCAAACTGGATACTTTTGTTTTACAATATGAGGAGACCGATTGGGCATTTTTAAAGCGTCTTGCTTCCCGTTTTGGCTCCGTGCTCGTGCCAGAGGTAACCGCAGCCTCGCCCAAGGTTTTCTTTGGGATGCCAGAAGGCAAACAGTACAAAGTAGAACGAGATGTATTCTATCGGATACGGAAAACGTTTCATGAGCTAGACACGGGAAAACCAGGAGAACGTGCCGACTCGTATGTCACCTATATGATTGAAAGCCTGCAATATTATGCGCTGGGCGACCTCATTACGTTACCCATTGGACAAGGCAAAGAGTTGGTCGTCGTTCGAGCAGTGACACGGTTAGAGGATGGCTTATTGCGTACTCGTTATGATCTCCAAGCGGAACAGAATATTCGCTATGCCCGGTATGAAAACGATCAGGCCACCGGGATTTCGCTGACAGGAACGGTGCTCAAGGTACAGCAGGATTTCGTACAGCTTCAACTTGTTATCGACCCGAAGCAAGACCCTGCCAAAGCCTGCTGGTTTCCCGTGGCGACTCGATATGTAGCTGAAGAACATAGCGGTTGGTACGATATGCCTGAGATCGGGGAACAAGTAGAACTGTATCTGCCTACACACCGCGAACAGGATGCCTATGTAACGGATTCGCTACGACAACAAAGCCACGCAAATGGACAACCGGATGTGAAGGTATGGCAACATGTGCAAGGTAGCGGGGTAGAAATGTCTGAGCATGAATTGACCCTGTCCACCTCGGATGGATTTTCAATTACACTAAATGAAGATGGTGGCATCACCATCAACAGTCCGGGGGATGTACAGATTCAGGGTGGTCATGTGAAGCTCGATGCAGGTGAGGAACTATCGCTGGAAGCTGGAACGGCGCTGTATCTCAAAGGTGGAGAAAGTAGCATGGTTCTGGATGGCGAGACGGATACCAAGTCTCCAGTGATTTATCAGGAAGGTACGGTGAAAGCTCCTGTTTTCGTGGCTGACCTCCCTCCTGTGCCTGAGCCACCATTGATGAGTATAAAAGCATATGAAGCAGCCCAATCAGCAGCAAAGGATTCATCTAGCAGCCAAGCCCCTACTCCTAAAGCAAAAATTACAACTCCAGCAGTACTTCAACAGGCGAATGCCTTGATGGGGACGATATCCAAACTGTTAGGCTCCATTCCAGCAGTAGGGAAAGTAGCCAGTGTGATGTTGAATACGGTGGGTGGGCCAGCAGGTAAAGTGGCGGCAACGGTGTTACAAGCAACTGGAGCCATCCCTATTCGTAGTAAAGGAACGCCAACGGTTGGAGGCAATAACAAGGGGAACGAAGTTCATCCGTTGAAATACTTGGCTGGTTTAGCCCTTGAGGGACTGATTAGTCAATATGAGCATGAGCAAGCGAGACAAGCCTACTATAGCAAGTGGATACTGGGCAAAGTGTATACGAGTGCGCGTCATGTGGCGGATTCCGGTGGCCCACTGGAGCTGGTTCAGAACTTGCTGAAAGAGTCAAATGCTATCGCTCATGCCTATCAGCAGATTCCTGTAGATCTGAGACAACGTTGGAGTGCCAATTCCGACAGCCGCATGGAACAGCAGCCGAAACCACAAGTCGTGCAGCCTAAGTCTTGGTGGGATCGCTATCTAGATCATACGGGTAATGGTGAGATGATAAAAGGCCAAATAGCCATGGAACAGGCACACACAGCACAAAATGTGACTGTGAAGTCGGCAGATAGCCTAACTGAAATAGGAAAAGGAATTTATGATGCTACTGCAGAAAGAACCCAAAAACGAAACGATTCAGTTGGCGCATATTTGGATTACTTGTCGTACGGTATACCTAAAGGATTGTATCAAGCCTATATGGAGCGCGCACGTAATCAAGGTAAATCTGGTAGTGACGCTATCAATTTTGCTACATTCGGAATAACGGAGACTATTCGGGGAGCGTTGACACCTAAAGATCCTTTGTCAGCAGAGCATTGGTCCAATATCATTGGTGTAGTAGGGATTACTGAGGGAGCTAGTTCATTTTTCAAGCCCAAACCTACACTAAAATTATCAGGTAAAGATCCTGTTCATCCAGGCCCTAAAATCATAAGTGAAAAAACAGAGGCCCCCCAACTCTCAAATCCGAAGCCCAATAAAGAGATTGAGGGGACGGGTGAAAATAGATTACCTAATCGGACAATAGATAGCTTATATGAGAAAACTCAAAATGTTAGAGGCGATATTAACAGAAAAATAGAAAAAACAAGAAATTCCGACGAATACAAAAATCTCTCAAAAACACAGAGAGATAAACTTGATAGAAAACTAAAAAAGTTAAGTAGTGGAAATGTCGCAGTGGCAGATGTAAGCATTCCTGGTATTAATAAAGAATTTCAAGCACACAGCCAGATTCATTCCTCTGATAGCATTGGTAGTAATGTTGGAGATTTCAGTTATTCTAAAGTTGATAAGTCATTGGAAACCTATGTTGATGATGAATTTCCAAGATTTAATGACACGGAGGCAAAGATTCTTGAAGATATTGCTTCTCAAATAAAAGACCCTAATGTTAAAGGGCGAATAGATTTGTTTACAGAACTAGATGCATGTCAAAGTTGTTCAAATTTAATTATGGAATTTAGACGTAAGTTCCCAAATATTCAGTTAAATATATATTCTAAAAATATGAGATAAGGACTGATGATATGGACATGACAAGTTATGAATCAATAAAATCATCTATAGTGTTAGACTTTGAGGAATATATTGAAGAAGAAGGTTTAAATGTGGCGCAGGTTTCAGCAAAAACTTTGGAAGAAGATTGGAGAATAGTAAACGATAGTTTGTTTACTAAAACCTTATATTTTGTTTCTATTGCAATAGAGAGTTTGAAATATAAAGAACTTGCTGATTTTATATATTCTAAACTGGATGGTTATCTGGAAAACACTAAATTTGAAGAGCACATAGATAAAAATGACATTGAAAAGCTGTTGCAAGACATTCAAATCTGTAAAAAATTAATTAATAATAAAGATGAATACAAAATCAGGGAAACAAGCGATTCTACTAAATCAAGAGTAGAATACATCTTAGGTTTGAAAGTTGATTAATTTTAGTGTTGTATAGGTGGTTGCAACGAACATAAATCATGTGGGGGCTACCCAGTGCCGAATGACCCATCATTCAACTGATAACACGTATAACCCATGTAATACCCGTATAAAGATTTCATCATTTTGTTTGTACGCACATCAATGCTTTAATTTTATAACCTAAATAACGCTATTCCGCTACATTAAACAGGTCGATTATGGTCAGATACCACCATGATTGACCTGTTTTTTGTTATCCTTATTAGTTAAATAAGGTATTTTTTTCAATATTTAAATCTATATATAAACCCAGAATCCTCTTAATGAAAAATATATTTTAAAGATAATTCAACAACCCTCCACACTATAAAAACAATGACTTGCCATCCCTCCCCATCAGAGTTAACATACACACACTTCAACCACGAGAGGGAAAATGTACCATGACAAATTGGCCAGATTGGTTTCAAGAAGCATTACGCCAGCGATTTTATGAGTTAGAACTCGCCAGTGAACAACAGGCTTCATATTCATTAGAAGATGTGCACCTATTCACTCAAATGGATCAATTCAAAATGAATCAAAACAAGGATATTCAGCAACTGCTATCCGAATGGGAAGAAGCCATAGGTTATCAGCTAAGTCAGGACAAACAGTCCATCTATATGGAAGGAGTTAAAGACGGGATTCGATTGATTCTTCCCGTCATACACTCCACAAATATTCGTTAGCCCACTGATAATGTTATCCTATGATTTCGTTAGTCCAGTATTTCGTCTATGCTCATTCCACTTTTTAAGGTAAAAACAAAATGCGCTGGTGAGAGAATGGTTATCTTCTCCACCAACGCATTAAATAGGTTATCATCAAATTGTTCCAGTATGTCTTGCCGCGAGTTTAATAGTTGAATAATCTCATCGACTCGCTCCTTGATTTTCGCCTGCTGATCCTCTTCCTCCTCTAATATCAGCATCTGTTGCCGTAGCTCATTTAGCTCACTGGAAAGTCTGTTCGTCTCTTCATCATATACAATCTCATCAATCTGATTCCGTAGCTTCAGATTCACTAATTCCTTCAAATCGGATTTCAATTGTTGCATCTGTCCTTCAATTTCAACTAAGGGGTCTCGTTCTACTTTGCTGGAAAGTACCGATTCAATATTGGCTTTCAGCGTTTTAATGAATCCTTTCTTGTTCTTATACATCCGATTGAACAATCGTACAAACGCGTAATGTAAAACTGGTTCATCGACTGATTTGGCATCACAGACTGCCCTACCTTCATTGACATACGTTTTGCATTGCCATACCACTTTTTTGGATGGATTATTGCTGTTCCAGGTTCGACGTTTAAAAATGGCTCCACAGCATCCACAATATACTTTACTGCTCAGTGCGTATTTACTGGAGTATCTTTTACTATCCCCCATCACACTCCCTTTTAGCTTGGCTCTCCGTTCTTTTTCTTTTTGCACCGCTTCAAATAGTTCCTTCGAGACAATCGGTTCGTGGTTGTCCTCAATTAAATATTGCTGCTCCTGTCCTTTATTCCGTATTCGTTTGTGGGTTAGAAAATCTATCGTTACCGTCTTTTGCTGAAGCAAAGCTCCGTAATATTTCTCATTGGTCAGAATTAAGGTAATGGAGGAATCCCACCACGTATCGCCACCCGTGACTGTTTTAATGTGGTCTCGCATCAATCCTCTAGCAATCGCCTGATAGCTTTTTCCGTCCAGATACTCCTCATATATTCTGCGTACAATCTCTGCTTCTGGCTCGTTAATCACCAATTCACCATGTTCATCCTTATCGTAACCGAGGAAGCGAGTGGTGTTGCAGAAGACTTTGCCGTTTTGAAAGCCACGTAATATGCCCCATCGACTATTCTCAGAAATGTTTCGGCTCTCGTCTTGTGCAAGAGAACTCAGAATGGTCAGTAATACTTCACCTGTGGTATCCAGTGTATTAATGTTCTCTCGTTCAAAGAACACAGCAACTCCGAGACTTTTGAGTTCCCGTACATATTTCAATAAATCCAGTGTATTCCTAGCAAATCTCGAAATCGACTTGACCAGTATCAGATCCAGTTTACCATTTCGTGCATCCTGTATCATCCGATTAAAATGCATTCTATTTTTAGTGGTGGTACCGGTGATGCCTTCATCTGCGTAAATATCAGCCATTTCCCATTCCAAGTTGTTTTGAATGTATTGAGTATAATGGTTTACCTGATTGGTGTAGCTCTCCTTTTGCTCCTCGGAATCGGTACTGACTCGGCAATAGGCAGCGACTTTCTTCTTTTGAATCGATTGAATTCCTTCTACGATGTCCATCGTTTTAATGGGAACGACGACGACTTTTTTTGCGGTTGCGGCTTGTGCCATAGGTGTTTCTCCCTTCAATATCTTCTTTATACGGTCACATGGTATAATGCTTGCGGCACATCATCAAGTCCATTTCTGCCCATGTTATAGCTACTTGAAAGATTTTTTATTAAGCTGGTCAATGGCTATAAATTCTTCTTCTGTAATGACATGTTGTGGTCTCAATTGCTTCAAAAGGCTCAGGCAGAGTAGGTAGTCGATGGATTTTCGTTGCATATGTATGTGGCTCCTTTGAAATGAAAATGGCTCACCTCTAAGGCAAACCAATAGATATAAAGCTTAGAATAAATTTTTAAGGCTAATGGTCTTTTCTATAGTCATGCTAGGATCGCTTACTAAGGTGGCTGTTAATATTAATGCTTTGTTGCTAGACCCACTACTGCTTCCGGCTTTTATCGTTACACTATTTCCTGTACTCGCTGTTATGCTCCCCATGATCGGAATTGAATCATCTTGATTTCGTAGGCTCCATTCCACCGACTGGTCAAACACTTCTGTTCCATAATCATAAATATGACTGACGTATGAGGCGCTTTGGCCTGTTTTTAGAACTGAATTGCCGATAATGGCTGTCGAATAGATATGCGTTCCCGTTTCAACGCCTCTCACTTCAATGGTACTTTGTACTGTTGGGTGATACATTAGTTTCGCAGTAATACTTGCTTGTCCCAAAGCGATGCCCATAACCTGACCTTGCTGATCTACACTAACCACGTTCGGATCACTAGATATATAGGTAATCGCCGGATTCTCTATTGGAATACCATTATCCGTAGCCGTTACTTTCAAAGATAACGTTTCGTTGAGCAGCACATGAGCTATCGTTCCCTGATGTATATGTAATGCGTATGTATGAGCAATCTCGTACTTCCATCTGTCTGCAATGTTATGTTCCACGTCATCATAAGCTGTATTCATACTATCCAATGTGCAGCTTAACTGGATGATGCCATTCATCGTGCGATCAATTCCAGTCACTTTAAAAGGCTGATGAGTCATATAAAATCGTTAGCTTAATGTAATGTCCCTCGCATCTACATTGTCCTGTAGACTAACCAGAATGTTGCCCTCTGGCATGGAGATAACTTTACCTGTTTCCGTTGAAAACGTTCTGGCTTCCACGACAGCATCAAACCATTTCACCTGCCCATTCCAGTTTAAAGCCAACCGTTGATTACATTTTCGCATCCTACATCGACACGACTTTTCATTTTGATCCACTTGACTGGTAATTAAATATCGTTCATAGCGATAATCTACGATATCACCTGTTTGTAAAGGTGTCGCTGCCCGAATGATTTTTTCATCGGTCATTTGAATGATATCTCTCGCATCCCGGATCAGAGCAAGCTGCTTTACACTATTAATTTGCACAAGCTCTCCCTTCTCTCTCAGAAAGAAATCCAGCATCGACTCTAGGCTCCTTGTCACTCCTCCACCTCCAATGCAAAATCTGGCTTACAGCGATACAGGTACAACTCAACGTAATCACTCCATTCTTTTATGTCTAAAATAATAAAGACATCTTTGCCAATTCGAACATAGGAATTTGACTGCCATAAAGATTCTAATGGACAGAAAGCTCGATATGTCGTCTCTAGTATGTAACCATCTTCAAATGAAAAGCTTTTGCGATAAGGTTGTACATCTGCCATGATTAACTGGACAGGAGTGAAATTGATATTATCCAAAATTTCCAACTTCGTATCATAGAACATTAATCTGTCCCGACCTTGATTTTAGGTAAAGGAAGAGCCAGCCGGATACTTGCCGGAATCCCTGTTTCATAGGTAGCTGAGCGTTCACCTTCCTGCTTATTTGTCAGGCCAACCGAATCCCTATTTTGATATAGATACACCGCATAATCGACCATAACATGATCGTATTCCACAGGCAGTGTTACGACATTACAATAGCCATAAATATTACTCCTTGCTTTATTCAAATAGTGGATCAGGATATCATCCTTGGATATGTCTGTCGGCTCCATGCTCAATAATCGTTTCAGCAAATCCATTAGCTCACTCATGTACTGGCTCCTGCTCCTCCTTTACCTGTACCTTCTCGGTGCGCTTCATATTCTTGACCGTTTGAACTTTCGTTACAGGTTCATCTTCCCCAGTCTCATCTGGTTTAGGCTCATTCACTTGCTTATAATACCCACTAGCCTGTAAACGCAGCATCAGCTCCTGATCCGTTACTTCCCATGTGCAGCCTGTTTCTTGATTCAAAAACCACATCTTATTACCCTCCAAAAATGAAAAATAGGGTATCCGAAACGGACACCCCAAACGTGTTTCTTCTATTATAATGTGTTCTCATATCATCCATTTTCAATTATGACTTATTGGCTGTAAGTATAGCGAGAGCTTCCGGCTTGATACACTTGGCTCCAAACACTTGCAACCCTTTCACTGCATCCGAAAATTGCTTCTCTGGTCTGAATGCTTCGACCGAATCCACTTGCCCGGCAAACGAAATCGCACTCTTATGACCCGCAATAATTTTATACTTGGCTCCTCCTGTATTCGGCACATTGTTGGATTTGTAAACCGTCATACCATCAATATCCCCTACATAACCCGTGCGGATAATATTTGAGTCTTTGGTGAAACGAGCATCTTTCAGTAGCAGGCCATAGTACCATGCAGGAACCACCACAAATCGTTCCGATTCAGGCACATTGTTCTCATCCAATAGTACGCCTAAATCAATCAGCAAATCATAGGCTGTATCCTTCGTTGGAACAATAGGCGCGGTGTCGTTACCCATCGTATTCTCTGTTTTAACCTCTGTATAAAATCCAGCAAGATACTGATCCACTACATTGGCGAGTCCATAGGAGGCTTCCACGATTCCACCATCCAGTAGATTTACATTCGCTTGAGCAGCATCTACATCATCCACTTGAAAATTGAAATACTTCGCTTGATCGATCACCAATGTTTTTTGTGTAGCATCCAGTTCCTGTGGATTCCCGATTCCAGCTACCTTGTCATAATTGCCAATCGTCACCGCTCCAATCGAATTGATCTTTACTGTAGCGCCTTGACCTTGAATCTCACCTTCATAATCGGTGTTGACCACATTACCGTACACCAAATTCTTCTTCAAACTTTCATTTAAACGTGCGCTCCAAATGGTAGGAATAAAATTCTGTACTGTCATATCTATTCACCTTGTCCTTTTCGTTTATTATTGTTTGTTTTGTAATGCTTGTTTGACTTGATCCCAATGCTGATTAATCTCGTTTGGCGACATTCCTTTAATCGAATCCAATGTAAATGTGTTACTTGTTGAACTAGCTGGGGGTGTATAGCCATCCCCTTTGAGCCGTTGCTCCACTTGCTGTTGGATAGCCAGTTGCATCGATTGTTCCAACATAGCCAAATTCGTTGTCGTCGCTTCTTCATCTGCACCAATAAAAAAATCCACTAACGGAAGTGGAAGTTTCTTTTCGGATGCAATTTTGATCGCTTGGCTGGTTAACCGTTCACGCTGCTTCTCTAGCTTCATATTTTCCACTTCGGCTCGTAGCTTCTCAACTTCGATTTCTTTCTCATCCTTCGCCCGGAATCGCTTCTTGATTTCAGCATTCAGTAAATCCTCCAGATGATTGGCTTTCCACGTATCCAACGATTTAGCTGATCGTTTGTCTACCTTGCTATCGAACCAACTTTTTGCTTGCTGATTGGATTGGATGTATTGCTCTATCCCTTCTACGTTATACGGATTCAAACCCTGAAGATACGTTTGCCATTCCTCATTCGTTTGGTTTTCTTCAATTAACTGCTTCATTTGTTCTAAATTCATTTTTGATAATCTCCTTTATTGCCCATTTGACTACACAGAACCGAACACGCTTATGTATGTATTGAGCCGTTTAATGTCATACTCAGGACAGCAATGTAACGCTTTAGAAATCACAAAAACGAGGAAAAGGTACAAACATACCAACTCCTCATTTTGGGTTGTTTTTCATCCTTAGTTTATTGGACTTTTTATACCTTTAAAGCGTAACATCAAGCCTGTTTTTTCCTCATCTGACGCATCCGTAATTTCGACTTTTCGTTTGCATTCTTATCCTTACATTCCTCACAATATTTCTGTCGATTCGAATTTGCCGAAAATGTTCCTCCACAACGTGTACAGTTCACCCTCGGCTTCGCTGTCTTAGGCTCAGTCTCTACATTACGTTCAGACTTATATTCTCGCTCCAGCTTCTCGTCTATTGGCAGCACTCCATTTTCAAAATATGTACATCGAAGCGGAGAATCATCTTGAGCGAAAAATACACATGGGCCATCTTGTAAACAGCAATAATTCGAGATGCCATGTTTCGTTCCGAAATAACACGCACAACTATTCTTAACCAGCTGTTTGATTTTATTTTTATTCTGCATCTGATACCTCCTTATCCGTAGCAATTAATCGCTGCTGTTCTGCATGAAATTTATTGAATTCCAGCTTGGGATTCTCTACAAACGGTAACAGTGTTAGCAACGTTTCCTGAGATACGACTTGCTGCAATTTAACGATTACATCTGCCATCCCCACTAAATCTGTCGGTAAGTTGCGAGTAAACTTCACAGCAATATCCCGGTAATCGTATTGAACGCCTTCTTTAATGTGCAGGAACGTGAAGAAATTACGTACCCGCTGCTTGATCGCTTTTTCCATCAACGCTTCACGCATCGCCACTCGATTCTCCAGATTAAGCAGCTTGTTTCTCAGCGCTAAGGAAGACGTATTACTGGCCCAGTTTTCATTAAAGTTAACCTGATCCATCATATCGAAAATTTTGCGTTCAATATTGTCCAATTCGTTCTTCACAAAAGAATCATTAATCTCCTTCGTAAGCCAGCTTACCTTTCCCCCAGTTGGAACTTGAATAATGCCCATCTTCTTCATATTCAACAAGTCTTCAGCTTCCAGCTTGGCATTCTCAATCACGAGATAGGCATTGCGATGATCTGCGATTTCATTGACCAAATCGGAATTCAATGCGTTATAAGCATCAAATAAAGAAATCACATCATGGAAGCCACTTTTTCTCTCCGTATTGGCTGGACAGGAGATAAGTGGGACTCTTCCAAAGATGTGATTATGTTTGCCGATATATTTTAATTCAGGTGCTTGGTTTTGCTTCATTGGATTGGGTTTATCATCGCTACCGATTGTATAGTGTAGAATTTCATGGTCGGAATACACGTCCAGATAGACTTGCTTATCAAAACGTCTCGTAAATTTATGGAGGCCAAGTAATACATTTCTTTCAGCCGTTCCATCTTCCAGCACATAGGCATTCAAAGGAGATAGCACCGTGGCTGAAAACTGGCCATCCGAATCAATATAGTTCAATTCGAAGCTCTCACCGAATATCTCGGATTGTTTCCGAAGCTGTAGATTATGCTCTTTGTCCCAATGACTCATATGTACATCTATATTATGTATAGCTTCGTCCTGATCCGACTTGGACACATAGTTTACTGGCTTACCGAGCAGATAGCCGACTTCATTATCTACAAACTTACGAGGGAAATTGAAGATAAGCTTTTGATTGCTTCGGCTTTCTTGCATCGCATAGTTCTTCAGAATGGTATGCTGACCATTGTAGTAATCTGCATATTTCTGTTTGGCTAATGCAGCCGATTGGAGTTGGTTTAGGCACTCTAATATGATTTGTTCGGTTATTTGCATATTACATCTCCTTTGTATTTTGGACACTAAAAAAGCCTATATCGTTAAGGACATAGACTCAATCGAATAATTCTATTTTTCTAGTTTCAAAATATCTTTCGCTTTTTTAATAATAAATCCATCAACTCTAGAATTGATAATGTTCTCTAATGCTTCAATTTGTAAGCCGTTTTCAAAAATTCTTATCGCACAATTCACCCTAGTAACCTGCCCAGTAATTGATTCTGCGTTTGGATTTTCTCTTAATAGCTTTTCTGATAATGCTTTCTTATCCAAATTTGGTTTATTAAACTCATAATAATAGTCGATAAATATCTTTTTCCCAATTGACTCCAAAAGACGACTCAAATCTGCCATTTAGTTACACTCCCTGCAGCTTTCTTATTATCATATCATAGTATTTGTAACATACAGTTGATTCTGATAAGCTAAACATCATGCCTGTCTATAATTAAATATTAATTGCAAAGTAATTATAGCTAAAAGACTTCTTCTATCGTTCCATCTTCTTTTACAAATAATATAGAAATGCTTGTACGATTTTTAGCCAGCTTGGGCAATCGTTCCCATAATCCTCGATATTGCTTCATATCAGGTAATGCTATACTGTATCTGGCATTAGGATCATCCATCCTTTGTAGAAGTTCGCCCAGTACTCCAATAAAGTAATTCACACGCATAGGTTGAAGTGATCCTGAACCTTTTACTTCAATAATCCATCGCTCATTTCCACGATGCGCATCAATGTCGATTCCCTTCGTCTTGCCCCAAGCCACATTTACGTCCCAGCCTTGATGCACTAATAAATCATGAAGGATAGCCTTTAAATAGTCTTCGCTTAAAGGCTGATATACTGTCTTCGGAATCTCAATTTTTTCACTATTTTGAACCAAGCTTTCCTTAAGAAAATTTCTGTATACACCAGCTACTTTCTTACGAGTGATTTTCTCAATTTGTGCAAGATGATTACATTCAGCATTTATTGACGATGGATGCGTTTCCTTCCCATAAATCTTATCAGTCAGTTGACGGTCAGTTTGACCATCAATCTCAGTTAATAGTTCAAGAATTCTTTGCTCACGACTTTTCATCAGAGTTCCCTCCCATTTGAAGGGATTATATCATACAGCTGCATCTGTAAATCAAGACTGTGACTAGCTGTTGTGTTACATGATTGTGATTATGTATTGTGATTAAAACAACAAACTGCGATCATAAAATTTCAGACTCTTGACCGATTGTATCAATTGAACAGCCCCATATAGGCTATCCGGCGCGTCATCATATGTACAATTTCGATTGTAGTCCTTCACCTGATGGTTATATCTGAGATTATCTGCATTGAACAGAATATGACCTTTCTTGATTTCCGGTTCCAAGCTAATAATACGTTCATGCTTCTGCCCTTTGGAATGCACACTTTCTACGGGTGTATGTATCTTCGCCTTCCATAGCTCTTCTTCAAACTTTTGCTTCATATAGCTCTGTGCCTGATTTACCTCAAAGCCCAGCTTATCTATAGGATAAAGCTTCAACTTTTCAATAGCTACTTGAAACAAATCATCCGGCAACAGTTTATAGATTTCGCCGTCGATGACATACATTTGCTTCGTCTTCCTGTGCTGCCCAATAATGGAGACAGCCGAATAGTCATTTTTCTTCCCGGCTTTAATGGCTGGATCAATGTACATCGCCATTTCCATTTCATCAAACTCAGGTAGCCTGTCCCAATACATGATACCCTGAAATATGTATTCGTCTGTTGAACGCGGATCGTTTTGTAATTCTTTATAGAAACTCTTTTCACCCATGGCTTGCTTCTTGCACATCAAATAATAATAGTCCAAATACTCGCTCCACAGGATTTCCGTACCCTCCAGCATTTCCTTCTCATTCGCCATAAAAAAAGACAAAGCCGTATTGATCCTGTCCTCATCCTGCAAGTTATTATATTGTCGTTCCCACTCTGACCACAGATCATCACGCTCTGAAAATTGAAGCACGGCTGCTTTACGAACACTTCGCACACCTGGTATCTTACCTTTGAGCAAATCGGCCATGATATCTTCTTCGTTGAGAATCGTTCCACAGATTAGAATATTGGTATTCCTTGTACCAATAGGAAGAATGACATCCGTAAAGGTATTTTTAATTTGTTCTCGTTTGGCTTCGGATCGCGCGGTGTCTTCCTTGAGCAAATCATCCATCAATACCAGCGTAGGACGATGATGCTTATAGTGAATACCTCTCAAGCTACCGTCAATCCCACGAATCATAATGCAGGAATCCAGTCCACCTTTACTCTTCAGCCAAATCTCATTGTTGTTCCAGCGGCTCCCCTTATGAATCCCAAAATCCTCAATCAACATCGTATTCGTTTCTAGCTCATCTTTGATCATATCCAAAAACGGCAATGCAATTTGTTCTGTCGCTGATATAATCAGCGTGAACTGTGATTTATCATATAAAGTCGCATACAGCGGAAATAAAAAAGAACTGATCGTTGACTTTCCATGCTCCCTTGGGAGTCCGAAAGCTGTAATCAGTCCTGTATTCGCAAGCATATGTCTTAATTCCGAAAATAACTCTTTGTGAAACTGTCCAAACGCTCGATCAAAGTATTTAGGGAAATAGGCTAAAGCGAAAAATTCAATGTCCATCTCACCAATAAGCTTGCGTAATTCGGAAAAAGAGAATGTTTCGATCAGCTGTTTCATTTTCGGTGGTTTAAAATGCTTCTCCATATACTGCTTAAGTAGCTCAGCTTGGCGTTGCTCTTTTTGCTTTATCGTTTCAATGGGTATAGCTCCTTTCTCAAATTCACTATAAAATCATCACAAAAATTTCTGCACCATTTGCTGGCGGCTCTGTTTCTACAAATAGAAGACCCCCTCCATCCACGACAAAAAGAGTGGCTGCTCACCACTCGATATTTGCCAAGGCTTCAGCCATATCCTGCTGTGTTGTTAGGGTATAGATATTGGTTGTTGCTACGTGATCATGTCCAAGGACTTGCTGAATGGTCGTCAAAGGAGTCGTCTTCACCAGCTTATAGCCAAGTGTATGTCTGAGCATATGTGGTGTGACCTTTACATTGACTCGATCCCCGTATTTGTTCAGAATCAGGTTAATCGCATTCCGTTCCAAAGGCCCTCGCTGGCCAATACATAAATATTCTGATTCCACTTGTGGCCTGATTTCAAGATACCGAGTAATGGCTTTTCGCACATCCTTATTCAATGGTATGGTGCGGTAGGAGTTCCCCTTGCCGAATACCTTCAATATTCCTTTGCGTTCGCTTATTTCAATATCTTTCAATTGGATGCCAACCAATTCGCTTACCCGTATCCCTGTTCCAATCAGCAATTCAATCATACAGATATGCATCCGATTGCCCATCCGGTGAATTTCATTCCGTAGCTTCCACAAATCCTTTTCCTCTAGCCCTTTGTATTGCTGGACATCCTTGTTCCTGACCGCTTCGATATGTATTTCTTCCTTAATATAGCCTTGCTGGTGCATCCACTGTGCAAATACGTTGATACTGGCAATCTTACGGTTGATGGTGAGTATCGCTTGGTTGGTGCTTTGCAGATATTTCTTGTACTCTACCCCATCCAATTCAATCCACTTGTCCAGTCCATATTCCGTCTTGCCCCGATACCAGGCTATGAACCGTAACACGTCCCGAATGTAGCAGGAAATGGTGTTCTTGCTTCGATCCTTGCTCCGTAAATGTGCTTCAAACCCTTGAATATACTCCATATTCGCCCCCACCCTTCCGCTTGTGTGTCACATCATACCGTTGATGCGGGGGAAAGTCCACTCCATGCATAACCTATCTTATGCACTGATTCTGGCTACTTTTGGGGCTAATTCAGGGCTGAAACTGGCGTTTATCTATACAAATACTGACGGCATAACGTTATAGCTCCGAATCATTAGGCTCCATATATCCTTCCTCAATCTCTACAGATTCCTCAATAGCTTCATAGTCGGCATCCACTACATCCGCTTCGATCATATCCAGAAATAGCTGCTTCCGTTCCTGTTCCAGTGCCTTCGTATTGACCACCAGCTCACGTCGATCATTCCACTCATTGGGTGCGCGATTCTTTAAATAGAAGATCATCGCTGTCGGATTGGGAGGCTGATATCGTTTTACCTTTTCGATACGCGTCTTCTTTTTTCCATTTTTGTCCTCTTCAATAATCGTTTTTATTTCTTCATATTCATAGCCCGTAGCAGCTTTCAAAAGTGAATTTTCCACGTGGGATATGGGGACAGATCTGCTCCATTTGACTAGTTCAGCCAGCATCGGATGTTTATCAATATACTCGTACCAAGTCGTTTTACCTATATCGAGTTTCCTGATGATGTCCTCTGCATTCACGCCTTCTTCGAACCATTGCTGAATCTCCGCTAATCTAGGATAAACATGGGTTTCCCACTTGGTTGGACGTTCTAATGCTTCAGCAAATTTCGGATGTTTCCTGCGATAATCGCCTAATGTCCAAATATGAATATTTAGCCGTTTCGCAATCTCCTCATCTGTGGCTCCTTCACGTACCCAAACGGGAATATCCTTCAGTCTTGGCACAACGAATTGATCATATTTGGTCAGTATTTTTGGTTTATTCCTTTTGGGATTGTTATTGTTCTTACTCATTCTGCTCACCTCCATCACAAAAAAAGGGAACAGCCGGCTATCGACCATTCCCCATATGTATCAGCTTACCCTTCTAACTCAGCCTCGTAAAACAATTCGATATCCTCAATCACCTTCTGAATCAACTCATTGTCCTCCCGAGCCTCCTCAGTTCCTAGCACATTTACCTTTTCAGCTTACATCCCCTTTAGGAACCGAATCACCATATTCACTTTTGCCTTACCCAATTGAATCACCCTTTCGGTTTAGTCAGCACATGATACCTCTGACCTTGCCGACTCAGCAATAGCTTCTTGATAGCCATATTGGTTACCATTCCGAATCAAATAGTTGTATAATATTGTATAAAGGGGTTGCATCGAATAATACGGTATATGAAGTGGAGGAATTTACCTATGCTTAAAAAACTGAATATCTACCAAGTTCTTAAATTTGTATGTGCCGTTGTTGTTATAATCACATCCCTTTGGTCACTTGCTTATCCTGGTAATAACCGACTCGCATCCTTATTTATACAGCTTTTTCTCAGCCTCCTGTTTTTATTTTCTGGCATCTCAGAGTTTAAGATAAATCGAAAAACAAATGCCATAGTTAGCTTCAGTGTATCCTTGTTCGCTGCAATTGTATTTATATCTACACTTTTATTGAGAAAAGGTTAACTACACGCACTCTAATTCTGACTCAGCAACAATTTCATGATAGTCATACTGATTACCATCCCGAATTAAATACACGCCGCTATTATCTCCAACATGGGCAATATATCGCTTCATAATCACATCTACATACTTAGGATCAAGCTCACTGGTATAGCAAATCCGATCCGTTTCCTCACAAGCAATCAATGTTGAACCTGAACCACCAAATGGATCAAATACGATATCACCAAGCTTACTCGAATTTTTGATCGGGTAGCTGATCAAGGGAATCGGCTTCATCGTGGGATGATACTCATTTCGGAAGGGGCGATCAAATTGCCATAAGGTTGTTTGCTTACGATCACTATTCCAGTAGTGTCCACTTGTTGGCTTCCAACCGTACAATACGGGTTCGTGCATCCAGTGATAATCTTGTCTACCCATCACCATTGCTTGTTTAGCCCATATACAACATTGTGCCAGTTTGAATCCAGCTTCGATAAATGCCTTCCTAAAATTTAAACCTTCACTATCGGCGTGGAACACATAAATACTTGCTCCGTCATCAGCTACTTTAAACATTTGAGTATAAGCAGCCAACAGAAAATTATAAAACTGGTCGTCATCCATCTTGTCGTTCTCAATTTTCAATGCATCCTTCGTCTTGCCCGTATAGTTCACATTATAAGGTGGATCAGTCACAATGAGCTGAGCCTTCTTCCCATCCATCAACATTGAAACGATATCCTGCGGATTAGTCGAGTCACCGCATATGAGCCTATGCTTCCCAAGTAGCCAAATGTCACCTTTACGAGTGATCGGATGTTCAGGCAATGCTTCCTCTATATCAAAGTCATCTTCTTCATCCACATTTTCTTCGTGTAATGTATCCAGTAACTTCTCCGCTTCAGACCAATCAAAGCCGGTTAGCTCAATATTATAATCTGCTTCCTTCAACTCATCTAATAATACAGCTAATGCTTCAAAGTCCCACTCTCCTGTAATTTTGTTGAGCGCTATGTTCAGGGCTTTCTCTTTCGATTTATTCACATCGACTATGACGCAATCAACTTCATTGTAACCGAGTGCCTTCAAAACTTTAGCACGTTGGTGGCCTCCCACGATGGTATAATCGCTATTACAAATAATCGGTTCACAATAACCGAATTCCATGACACTATTCCTGATCTTTTCAAACTCTGCATCACCTGCTTTTAAATCCTTCCTTGGATTATATTCAGCATGTACCAGTTGATCGATCTTCAATTTCATCCATTTCATTTATAAAATTTGCTCCTTTATGTCTACAGCTTTCTCATTGTTTCTGGCGTGTTTTATGTATGGTATGGGCATTTCTACGTTTACGAATTTGATTTCCAATCCGGCTCATTCTTCTCTCATTCAGAATTACAGTGAAGAATATGCTAAGCCAAATACAGATTTCTATAGCTAATGCTAGTAACAATACAATCATCCTAATTTCTCCTCTCTAAATGAAAAAGAAACCCTAGCTCGTAGCCAGAGTTCCCATGTTATGATTCTATAATTGTAAATCTGCTCATTGTGTCACGTGACACACCTCAGACTTGTAAGTCCTGAGTTCAAGTGCCTACCGCGCAACGATGGACCTGTTGCTTGCTTGTCCCCCCAATCCAAGGAAAACCATCTTGGATATGGAGGCACTCAACTGGAAACCTTCCTTTTAAAAAACTACATAACCCTTTTCCCAAAACTAAGCTAAGTTTAATGAACTGACCCCAGTTTCCCCTATATATAGAGAAGTGGGGTCACGTCTATTATGATCCAAATATCTGATATTCGTAATGTTTGTTAATCGTTGAAATATACTTGGTATTTGAGCTATACCGATCTTGTTTTTCATAAATGATATATCCGTATTGTGCAAAAACTTTATTGATCATCTCTTTCTTGTTTATCCAATTGTTGTTTTTGGACAGCCATTTCCTAAATTTCTCCCCAATACTATCTGCACCCTTTTGAATATTACTGACGGGCATCGGCAACTGATTAAAATAGGTTGAATTCTCCCAAATCCATTGATGTATTTCCTGTGCAAAGTTACGAATGGTATCTCCACGACTGTATAATGATTCATCATTGATGCCGTTATAGGTATAATTCATTTTTCCATGCATATACCAATTATTAATCTCCCAGAACATCGGTTGAACTGTAGCTATGTCTTTCTCATTTTGGTTAAATGCAACATATATGTGAATGGGCGTATCTTCATTAATTTTTCTTAACGCTGTCCGATGCACAATTTGCAAAAACTCAGCGTACAATTCTCCTCGATACACCATCTCTAACTTTTCATCTTCAAACCAATTCAGATCATCTTCTTCGCTCATTTTTAGTGAAACCTTGTCTCCATAAAGTGATATTGCAATGATTTTATAGTAGTCGGGATTCATTCGAGGCAGACTGGTCAAATACATCGCTGTCTTATCTTTAAGCTGATTTTTCCCTGTTGTGTTCATTAAGTTAATAGGCCGAGTATGATCACTTACTTTTTCTTCAAAGGAATCCTGCTGCTCTGTTCCAATGGCTCCTAATTTTTTGTAGATTGGGATGTCAAATTTCGTTGGCAATATGAATAAATCTAAATGCTTCTGCTTTAACTCAAGTATCCGTTCCGTAATTGCTTTTTGAGTAGTATGGCCCTTCTTCAAACGACTATTTTTTGAAGTATTAATTACATCTTGGCACATGTTTAGCCGAGCGTATTGATTATAATTCTGAATAATCTTTGCTTTAAAACCTATGTATTGTCTACTGTTCATTTTAGCAGTTCCATCTAGGACAAGCATATTTAACTTCAGTTTGCCATAGTGGATACGTTCTGAAACGATAATTTTTCTACCTGTCAAACCATTTTGCTCATAGTCGTCAATTCTTCCAAGTCTGGATCTCTTACATAACTTTTCAAAGTGAATCATTTTCTTGTACGCTTCAATTTTACTTTTGGATTCAGCATTAGCCTTTATGGATTGAATGGCATTTAGAATACTATTCATTTTGTTATCTTTGGTTTTCGTCATAAGAGCCGTTGTTACATCTGAAGTGTTTTCGACGAGTTGGTTTGCAATTAAATGAAGAATATACGTTTTTAAAACTTGAGCTTGAAAAGGCTGCATTTTTAAAACAAACGACAGCGTATTAAACCAATCTAATGCATTATCCCAACTGTCAATTCCGAAAATCGATGCGTTGACAAAGGAAGGTTTCTCATCAACGATCAATAATCGTTGTCGGGTGCATACATAATTGTGAGTATCAAGAGCATCGTAGCTACTAAAACCATTCATGCGATATTGTTTCCAACTCTTATACATTTGAGCATTTCCATATCCAAGAGCCAGATTATCGAGTCTACTATGAGTAATAATGATAATTTGATGATAACAAACATATGGTTCAATATCTTCTTTATTGGCAGCTCTCACACTGACAATACAATGCTCATCAAATTTCTTCAATTCATTGAATACTTCTTCAGCCATCCCATTCTCCCGAATGACTAATAAGACTGGAACCTTCTTCTTCAAATAAGTTTCAGATACAAGCCACTTCAAGAAACAAATTAATACGGTTGTTTTACCATGCCCCATACTCGCGTTGCAGAGCCATTTTACAGCTGAATCAGGCTTTTCTACCCGGTTATTATTTTTAAATTCTACATATTGATGATACTGTTTGGTGTACTCGTCATATAAATCTAGAAATACGTTTGCAATATCCTGAAATGCTTCCTTATGTACATTTTGTTTATGTTCTTCAGTTAAATAATTATACATTTGTTCAATTTCACAATCCCGATTCACTGCCAAATCAGATTCACTCCTTATATTTTCAGTTGCTTAATTTCCTCTAAAGCCTGTTGAAATTCTTCATTAATAGCGTACAGCCAAAACTTTTGATGCTTATCAATTGTCAAAGCGCGAGTAATGTACCGAATATTTTTCTCCTGTAATTTCCTCATCATCTGACCATCGTAACAATAAAAATAGCTCACTCAGATTCACTCCTCTCATTTGTGGATCGCATCCATATACTAGATGTCACCCAAGCGCCCGTGTTAACAGGCGCTATATGTGTCACGTGACACCATTTACTCCATGGCCAGCAATTCATCCAGTATGTCATCCGTTGAAACATGATTCTCTTTGGCAATATGATCTAATTGTTGCTTATAAAATTTGATTTCTTCTGTTAACATTTTCAATGATTTGTCCTCTAAAGCATCGCTGTAATTTTTACATCTTTTCAATTCATCTTGAAAGCTATGTAAATTCCATTTTTCTTCAATGTTGATCTCAGAGTGAAAGAGTTCATTTCGTATCTCATCCCAAAATTTCTCAACCATCCACGGCCTGAATTCGGAATCAAAATGTTCTTTATTTTTTTCCAAATCATAAACAACTGCAAAATCAATATCTTCTTCTGTGATGTTGGAGATATGAAGATGATTGACAATACAATCCATTTGAGCGGTTAAAGCAAATCCTCGATTGGTAGAAACAACCACAGAGCCAAGTCCTTTATAATTCAAAATAGGCGAGATGATTAAACCATAATGCCAACCATCCACCCATCTCTTGACTTCGTTTACGGTTAGTTTTTCTTTTTTTATGTCATGCTTCTCCCAAAACGAACTATGAAATTTCCATTGATAGTTTTCAAAATGACTTTCTTCTTTCTGTGAACCGTCTTCATGAATGAATTTTGATGTCGGTTTGTTTTTTAGCAATCTATCCAAAAACGATTCCATTTTCAATAGTTGCTTGGCATGACCGTCCGAAATATATCCTTCTGCAATCCAGTCATGAATAAAAGGTAATAGTTTCAGTAATCTTAGGCGGCTTGTAACAAAAGCTCTGTTTTTACTCACTTTTCGGGCAATTTGATCATGCGTGTATCCTCTTTGTACATACTTATAGAATGCATGAGCTTCTTCAATAGGGGTCATTTGCTCCCGCTGGATATTTTCAATGACAGATAGATGAAAAGCTTCCTCATCGTTTAATTCCTTTACTTTCACTGCAATCGTATCCAGTCCAGCCATTTGACTTGCTCGATATCTGCGCTCCCCTTGAACAATCTCATAGTGATCTCCCTGTGGTCTGACCAGTATGGCTTCTTGTAAACCATCGCTTACAATGGATGCTGCCAGCTCCTGCAAAGACTCCTCGTTAAAATGCTTACGTGGCTGATTCGGGTTGGTAACGATCTGGCTTAATTTTAATGTGATGTTCAAATGATGATATCTCCCTTATTTTTGGATTTGTATATATAACGTTCGAGCTGTCACCTAAGCGCCCGTGTTAACAGGCGCCTATCATGACAGACCTATAATTTAATTTATTCGATATGGACTATTGCCTTAAAGCTTGATTTCGTGACTTTCTCAATAGTTAAAAATTCAATTGCTGCACCATCAAAATCCAGTAAGGATAATCCCTCATCTCGACGAATGGCCTGATCTCTCGGAATTATACATTTCCTTTCCCCATGCTCATCTACAATATGAACATAGCGGTACTCGACCACCTGAATCTGTAATTTCTTGCCCAATACCTGGTCAGCAACCAACTGCGATTCTTCCTGAGACTTTTTCAAGGTGCTGAAGCCGATCAAGTAATTCTTCAACACTCGTCGAGTGCTTTTTTCGTCCAGTAGAGAAGGCGTATTAGTGGTTTGTACTACGGTTTCCCGTTCAGCTTCGTACCCAATAAAAAATTGTCCCATAATCTCAAATAATGAATACACACCATCCGGTACATGGAATGGAAACTCCAGATCATCTATTGTAGCTATGGCAGTGTGAACGGTAAGCTCTTTACCTTCTACATTACGATTCGTGAGCCGGTTCACCTTTCGTACTTCCCTCTTCATCACATTTTCATGCTGCTTTAGATTTTCCAACAGCCCATCTACAAACAGCCATGCAAAGGAGTAGGTTCTGTAGGTTTGATATGCGATCTCGACAGCAACACTAGCAAGAATTGAAGGGTACGGACAAATCTCCTCACACTGAGCCTTGTACTTCTCTCTTAACCTGGCGTATTCAGCACTGATCGCTGACCAATCCATAACTACATTTGGCTACCCCTGGCTGGTTATTTGAGTTGGTTTTGTCCTAAAAAAAATATTAAGAAAAACCGATACTTTAATGTAAGGCACAATTATACATAGGAGTTGAACAAATGTCTGGAGACATCCTGTTTCTTATCGTCATTGGCATCATCATCATTATGATCTTTGTATTAGTGATTACTGAAATTCCACAATTTTTGTGGGTAAGAAGAAATCTAAAAAAACCGCTAAAAAGATATAAATCAAAATTAGAGGACGATTTGCAATTTAGTTACCAATTAGACAAAAAAACAAATACTTTTGTAGAGTATTATAAAAAGTATGACACTCAATCCTTAGATGATTTAAAATTAGATATTATTATCAGGCAGCAAAGATTTACTATTAAAAATCAGTTGACGAAATACTTTACTTCTGGTGTTTTACCTACTATTTCAGTTAGCATAGCAATATCTTCGCTTTACTTCCGGAATGATGTTAAAAACCTTGATCTTTTAATTGGGGCAGGTTTTCTTGTAGTTCTTGCACTTGTAATCTGCCTAATTATTTTTCTTTGTTTCACTTTTGAAACCTTTGTCCTCAACCCACTTGTTGACCACCTATTGATAATTGATGATGTGTTATCTAAGAGAAGCAAAGAATCTGTTTAGCGCTTTAGATAAAATATCTTTAACATACATAGACCCGCGTATCCTACTTAGCTGTCACCTCTCAGCTATTTTCAGATGTATATTACGGGTCTATGTATATAAAAAAAGCCGCTTCTCGGCGACTTTAATAAATAATTATAATTTTGGATAATTAATTATTGTGTCAACATAGGATCAAAGAAGCCAACTTGAAATGACCCATAACCTTTTCTTTCAAGTTTAATTTGTAACTATAGTGCATTATTAATATCTAAGTTTAAGGCTTTTGGAAAATTACCTGGTGTGATTTCCTCAGAGTATATATCCTTTCCATCTGCAGATATAGTTACTCTTGCAATAGCATTTGTGTCTTTATATTCATCTGTTACCCCTAGTGTTGCTTTGAATTTTTTCATATTTCCATTTAAAAGGTACTCCACATACTCCCAGGCATTTTTCTCACTAGGCGTCGAGTACACAGTCATGAGTTAGACCTAGTCTTAAAGTCATGATATAGGATTCAATCCCGCTCTGTACAGAAAAATTTTAACATTATTTTCTACCGATCCACAGCTTAGAACTTTATGATATAGATGAATGGCACACATGGCGGAATCGAACCGCCCATAGTCCTATATGCACCACAAGCCCGGCATAAGCCGTGAAAGATATTACTTGAGCTGATCTGCTAGTTGTTTAATCTCAGTAGGTGTAGCTAATCGTTCACCATCTTTACGGTCACCGCGAATGTAGGACGCGTCTTCTTTGCTGTAATAAACAACTCCTTTGCCGTCCACTACCGGATAGCTACTATCATCCGCTTCCAAATTGGTAGCAACATTTTTTTAGTTTTTACCATCCTCTTGCTGATTATGCAACTGTAAGATGCCGTACTGATCGAGATATGCGTAATTCTGTGACATTTACTATTCCCTCCTTTGAATGCAAAAAAAAGCGGCGGTTTCCCGTCGCTCTCTTGCACGTACTTCACTCAGTACTTTCTAACATGAAGGTCATGAGTGATTATTATTGACTATAAGAAAAAACATTAATTATAGTCTCCAACTTTATATGACATTCGTAGGACTTTTTTTACTGCCTTTCTCTACGTGTCATAGAATTTAAAATTTCCCGATTTTCTTGGAGTTCTCTTTTGGTATATCTTCTACCTTGTTCTTGTGAAATACTTAATTCAAAGTTTGCTTGGGTCGGTTTGGCTAGACCTAGTACCTTGCCCTTTATTAAAAAAATAAGTTTTGACAAACTAAGTTTAACGTATGCACCCACATTTTTATCCCAAACATATGCAGCATCAGCATCAATATCCTCTTCCTCAATTTCATAATCTATATCCCACTCTTGCATAACTAAACTCATTTCTTCTATAAAATATAGTATATTAATATAATTTTTAACAATATCACTGATTCTTATTACATTAATTTGATTGAAAGGAGCTAGGGACTTCTCTTCCAGCCCTAAAACGTAAGCGCCAAAATGATAATAAAATTTGTGAAATGTTAATATCATAATAAAATTGGAATTTTCCTTTTTATATGTGTATCCATTTTCTTCGTGATCAGCATTTATAAAAATTAATCCTGCACTTTTAAACATGCCTTCCACTATATGTTTGTTCTTCTCTATATATTCTTTCTCCCAGATATGCGGAACTGATTCAAGTGTAACGCTACCGTGTTCCCTTAAAATCTCTTCCGACTTCTTGTCCTTTTTATCTTGAAGCCATCTAATCATTTTTTTAGTAGCTATAAAAGGCATATTTTCATTTTCCTTTTGATATTGCTCAAACATTTTAATAGTACTACTTTCACTCTTGATCAAAGCTTCTATTTCTTCTAAAGACTGTTCGATTTCGTCACCTTTTAAATAGTTACGATATAGGTCGTTCAGCAATTGACCATTTCTATTGTAAGGTTCCTCCATAGAACTCGGCAGGACTATCTCGTATTTCTCAGTTCTGCTTAGCCAATCAGAAATAATGCGTTCAATTCCAGGAAACTTTTTATTTATTGTTCCCATTCTTCTTAATTCCTGTGCTTTTTTAAGCAGTTGTCCCTTGGTTTTACCTTCTCTCAACAAATCTAGATCAACAAACTCTTCAACACAGTCTTTTCCAACGTTTAATTTATTGTTGTTTAGTCTGTTTTTTATATAATATATGTACCGATTAGGTGTTCCACACAAACCACATTTACGTCGTTTTTCCCCGAGGTCTTCTACGGGATGGAGGAGTGACTCATCTCCCATCCATTCATCACCACACACTTTTAATATGTGTGGGAGCACATACTTGAAATCGCTCATCTTATCAGATGGTACATCTTCAATTTTTACACTTTCCTTCTCATCTATTAACTGTAGAAGCCACGGATATTCTTTAATGGCCTCGCTACGAATAATTAAATTTCTCTCTTTCTTTAAAAGACGATCTTTCATTTTTTAACCCTCCTAATTGTATTTCCTTTTAGAAGAACCTACTCCATAAGGAATAGGCTCTCGTTTTGTAACTTTTACTTGTGCTCGTTCAATATGTTCTTGTACACTGCCTTTACTAATCCCAAAATGTCGGCAATCTCACCAAAAGAAAAGCATTCACCATGCGCCATTACATAGCATTCGCGTTCCCTTTCGCTTAAGTGGATAATGCATCTTGGATCTGGAACCTCTGCCAATTCATCAGATTGCAGTTCACCTCTCAGTGGCTCATATGAAAGTATTCTATTTCAACCTTCTAGGTAACTGATGGAAATCCAGACCACCTTTATTATATTCATTATAATTCCAACGAAATCTTTCTGACAGGTAAATTTCATCTCTATCTCAGACTCAACATGAATTAAGTTGTTCCTCGCTTTGCCGCTCTTCCTGAAAATATAGCGCTATGGTCTGTTTAGCTGGAATAGTTAGTGTAATTAGGCAAGCATCCTTTCGATTATCAGAATGAAAACATTTCCCGGTAATCCAACATAGAAAGACTCGCACCAAAACTCCAATAGCATTCTCTTGTTTTGCCAAAGTAAGTAATCATACGTCACTGCAAGCTCTAAATTCCCTTCACAATCTGCTATCCTCGCTCTGTTCAAAATAGTATCTGATATTGGATATAAGCATAGTTGTTTGAGTAATCTGGTTTAAAACCCAATCAAGTAACTGCGGATAATATAAAGCATCAGATGAAACGAATGAAACGCTTGATTACAAGAATGAAATTTATTGATCATTAAGAAGAATTCGGCTCTTCGCTATACTGGGTGGCTAATGACACGTTTGATAGGTTAATAGAGCGATTTGACATGGAGCCTCTGCGGGCATGAGTACTCGCGAAAGCCGCGAAGCATAGGGACTTCGCGATGCTAACCAGCTTATCATGCCCGTCCCTCCATATAAAATCGCAGTCTATTTTACCCATGCCGAATAGCGGGGAGGCAAGAATTCTCAAGGCAATCAAGATTCGTTGATGTTACCTTGAGAGGGTGTTATCTTAGGTATAGAAATCACATTAAAACCGTAATGCTTTCAGCTTTCTATGGACGCTTGAGAGAGCTGTTATAGCAGAAGGATTATGATCTTTAACATATCCAATGATTCCTTTTACTCTAGAAGTAAAATTATCTTTAATCGTTACATAATTTATTCCATCTGGATCGTATGAATTCAAGTATCTATCAACAAATTCCCAAAACTCTTTGCTACATAAATCATTTCTAATTTCATTAATTTCATTTGTTTTTCCTAAGTATTCATATAATGGATTAAAATATGGATTAACAATCCAGTAAACCGTTTGCATGGTATCAGGGGTAAATACTCTATCAAACTCCGCGTGAATACGCCCAGCATTAAGCTCGTTTAGCAAGACTCGATACCGCGATTCGGAATCCTTCATAAAATAATAAAATCCAGAAATAAACCTAATAATTTTATTGCTCTCTGATTCACGTGATATCATATAAAGCAGAAAATTTAAATCAAGTATCAGTTCAAATGCGAATATTTCTTCGTCTTCACTTTCGACTACCTTATTATAACTACCATGTGCTATAGGGTTTCTGACAAAATGGTTGTAATAGTATTTAAAGTACAAAATGGCCTCCATATAGATACCTGAGTTTACATTTTGTAAAAAATCGATTTTCTCTCTCAATACGGCATCCTCAAACATTTTCAAATCGGTGAAACGATATGTCATTGTAGAATCCATAAGATAGTCGTTAAAAATACCCTCCATTTGAACTGCCATCAGGTTATTAAACACTTGATATTCCTTATTCGAGTAGAACTCGATGGTTCTCAATAATAAATGTCTTCGTTCATTCAAACAATAGCTATTTTCAGTTTGAATTTTTATAAAATCTATAGCTTGCGTTCTTTCAATAAAATCCAACAATTTTGTTTTATACAAGTTAAGATTCGTAAATTTCAAATCAGCTAACTCATCTGGGCTCGGTATTTCGTTCATCATTTTACCGAAATGAGTTTTTACCTCTTCATGATCTAATTTATATGTTTGTGAATGAGCTTGTCTTTGAGCATCCATAATAGTTTTGTAAATTTTAACTTTGAAAAAAATTTCCCAATAATTATCTATATTACTTTTAGTGTTTTCGAGCACTTCATAATAATAACTGAATTTCATTTCCAATGTGCTTAACAAATGATTGCTACTAGCTAGTTCTAGTGCTAACTGACGTATTTCCTTTAAAATTAGTTCCTTCTGAGACTTATCCGCCAAAACTCCAAAATCTTTAATTAATGTATTTTTTGAAAATTCAAGCATTTCTTTCTCAGTAAATAATAATTTAGATTGAAAAAGACTTTTAGTTAGTTGATTTTCATACTCTTTGAGATTCTTCATCGGACTTTTATCAGAATTACTCCTACTAACAATTGCATTTCTCTCTTTTGTTAATCGTTCTAGTTCAGATGTAATATTTGTCACCTTTGAATTAATTATACGAATAACCTCTTTAAACTTATTATTTAGTTTTATATATTCTCTAAGGCATTGAGTGTATTTAATCTTAGGCAAGTCTTTATATCCTAATACATCTTTAGCAAAGTAAATAAAAAATGAGCCCTCATCAACTTCAATTTCTGCTAAATTCTTTGATAATATTTTTGTAACTTCTCTCAAGTCACTTAAAGTGATACCTGATACATTTTCATAAAGCATATCCGCAATTTTTCTACCTAACTGCTCAAAAGAGTTGCAATGAAATAACTCTTTATCTACACTAGTCTTTAATCCGCTACGTAAAAAATTATTAATCTTTAAGAAGCGTTCTTTTGTAAGTATGATCTCCACACCTCCGGCTAAACCAATCTATATTCTATTTAACACACATTTACTCTGCACGAAAAAGTCCCAAAAGCCCGAGTATTGTCCCCCTTGAGTTTTTGGGACTTTTCTAAACATAAATTAAACTGCAGAACGACATTTCTGTCAGTTTCAGTTGCCTTGAGGTATTATTGTCACGGCTTTCATTGCTTCCATTTTGCAAATCGTTCATGATTTACAAACCATTCTCTATATTTTTGGCTAATCGAAACCAGTTCTACATACTCTTTATAGCCTTGTTCATTTTGTTCAGCAAAAATACTATGCTTAGCAGTCTGATACCACAAATCAAATATCACACAAGCAACATATCCAATTTCCCAAAGAAGTGACCTTTGAAGAAAAGCATCATGTTTATCAAAGAAACCAAAGTTCCCTTCTTTTCTCAGAGAATTGAACATATTTCCATGTGCATAGAAGCCGTTTATCATATCCTTGACTTGTTTAAGACGGTATGAGTGAGATGGAAACTCTTTCTCAACATATTTAAATGAACGATCTAATGTCTTCTTTACTGGCTTTGACCCATTTTCATCATGATCAAGAAACTTATCTAAATTTGGTTCATACAGTGAGAATGCAGCCAAACATGCCTTTTCGATTGCTTGACGCTTCATTAACTTTGACTGTGTCTCGTGATTTCTAAGTGATGAGAGTAAACTTAATATCAGATCATTTCTTACCTGACTACTAAGAAAGTAAAAACTGACAGCCCTTTTGTCCTCCGAAACTACAACATTAGAAAGAATCATTATTAAAGATTCAGTATTTGTAAGAATATCCTCATTGCTTCGTTGAGATTCTATTAATACTTGCTCTTCTTGATAAATTAAATCGATTATTCTCATAGCTCTCAACTCCTACTAAACGTTCTTAAGATTCCTCAATTCATTTCTCCACTGTTTTACAAGAGTCGTTATATTTCCTTTATAATTATCATTTGAAGACGGCAACAAAACAATTATTATCAGAGTGACTATATCCATTAAGAAAGAAACTTCAAAATAAAATGTAAGTTGCATAGCTAGTTCGCGGCTGAACCCCATCAAAAGAAAAAACACAGCACTGGCTATAGTTAGTGGTTTTAGCCCAATAATTAATAGAACTAAAATCCAGAATGATATTTTCCGGAACTTTTTGCTTCCTAAAAATTTATCATAAGACATCGCTCTTGCAACAATTGCGGAAACTAGACTAACCACAAGAAATACTCCCGCTATTCCCTTAAGACTTTCTAATGGATTTATTGCGTCAAAAAAATAATAAAAAGCACCTACTAGAGCAAGATGAGGAAGTACTAAAATAGCGACTGACAGGTACCCTCTTGATATTGCAAAATTATTATACTGAGGCTTTGAAAAATCTATCCATAACGCGAAGTTAGTATTAATAATAATCATAAAGATATAGACTATTCCAAAGATAATGCCCACTAGCCCTATTTCGTTTAAGTACTTGTATCCGATTAGCAAGAATGGAACGAGAGTAAAAAAATAATTAAGTGCAATGGCTGTGCTACACTTCATTGCTTCTTCATTGCCCATTCCTGTATTTAATTTTTCTTTATCAATTGCCCTTGAAATTGAAAAGACAAAGCTAAAAGATGAGAAAACCGATAACACCGTGTAGTAAAAATAGTCATTATTTAGTGAACTAGAACTACTTGCTGCAAGAGATAATTGTTTATAGATCAAGAATATCCCTACTATATGGACTCCCAACATAATAAAAGAGAAGACTGGCTTTATTGAATGAGGACTTTTTCCGTACAGAAATACAAATAGTATCTGAGCGAACTTTTTCCCAAAGTAAAATTGTAACGCCTCTAGCATATTGGCTGAATTAAGTAAACTTGTAACATGTAATAGTTTATCTAGTGGGGACAATATTCGTAGAAATGTTAACCCTAAAAAAATAAAAATTAAAAAGTAAAATATTACTCCGAAACTATTCGCAATATTTGAGTTTTTAATAGATCCCAAAATTAAAAATACAAGTGCTAACGAAATTCCTGTGGGAATATAGTGCTGCAACGTACCTGGAATCCTAATCTTATCAATTAAAAACGTTGTTCCTAGATAAATAAAAAAAAGTCCTACAAATACGACTATCTGGATAAAGAAGTCTTCAAAGTGAAACTGAAGCCCTCCCTTTATTATTAACGGATATGATGCAAGAAGAATAATAATCGCCGCTGTACTTTCTGTACTTGATCTTACCTTATCACTAAAAGAAAATACTTTATCGAAAAATCTAAGAAAAAGCATAACAACAATAAAAATGAACACTACTGTGTACATCGCATCCGTCGATTGCGAGATCATAAATACTGCTAGTACAATGCCAAACAAATAACCCGATATTATATATTTTCCAATATTAACGAATAGAATAAACGCCAGTACTACAATGGTTGCAACAATTGGCTTTAACGGTTGTTCATATGCTATCGCAAGTAACCCCAGACCAACAGAAGCAATAGATAGCTTAAGTAATTTATCGACAACTACCATATAGTTAGCATTAAATAAATTTGTTTTTTCGAGTATCCAAGTAACCCCTCGACTTAAAAAGGGGATTAGCGGAATAACGAGAACCTTTGTTCCTAACTGAGAAATACTGACTAGAGGAATAACAATAATTGCCACAATAGCTGACAATAAAAGAAGCATCTTTGAGCACTTACGAATAATTCTATTAGGATGACGATTAATTAAGATAAAAAATGGAAGCAACAGTATGGGAAGAATGAAGCCCATATTAACCACTGATATTGACATTATGCTCCCCTTGTCTAGTATTTGAAGATTTGCATATCTGTGTTACTACTTCTCTCTTTAATTTTCTACAAAATTCTCCAAAATCCTTTATCCAGAAATAATTATAAGTCAGTCTCAGTAATGATTAAATAAAAAACTCAAACCATTTTCAACTTGAGTTTTCATACTATTTGTTTAAGTTTAAGGTAACCGTGGCTTTCCTACTCTCAGCTACAACTTACAGAAATCGATACGTAACGTGCTCTAAAAACCCAATATTCTTAATCGATACTGCACATCTCATTTTCGAACCATCAATATTACCGTCTTCACGTGTCTTGTCTATGTAAATAATATATATTCCCGCACTCAACTCTAAATCGTTTTTTTGAATGCAGGAACATATTCAAATTGCCTTCCATCCCTCGTGTATCAATGCTTCTGATCTCGATATATTACTACCACGCACTCCACGTGTGTCGAGACAGCGAAAGGGATATATTCCTTTTAATTATATATATTACCTATAGTTATCAAAATCCGATCCTTCTCACAACACCCTTTTTTTACCCTAATCCATAATCACAATTAAATCAGCTCAGTTCCTGACTTTGAAAGACAATTGCTCAAAATTACTTTCAGCTTTCCCTCCTCCCATATCACCTGCTTCCAAAAGTACACATTGTAAATACAGCTTCCAATGGGTCATTCTGTAAAGTTAATCTCTCTTTTAACCGATAAATACATATGCTGGATTTGAACTATGAGAGTAATGGTTTTAAGGAGGTGTTAATAGTTGATAAAAATATGTAATTATTAGAAAAGTACGGATATATACATACGGGACTCACTATTAACGTAAACATAACCAGAAAGGAAGTTTTCATGTGATTGTTTGGAAGGGTTTTGGTATTTTAAATATTGTTATTCCAGGGATTTTATTTGTTATTGTCGGGAGTTTAGTATCCGCTCTAGGACTTGACTCAATAGATTCCCGGCTGCCGATGGCTTTTGTATTCATTGTGTCTGGAGTTATTATCTGGTATCTGGGGAAAGCACTCAACGCCGACTCGGACAAAGTGCTAGTTGATATGGAAACGGGGCAACGCTATCAAATGGGAACCCAGCACAGTCTGTTTTTTATCCCTATGCATTATTGGGGCCCTGCCGGTCTAGTGATAGGATTTATTTTAATAGTTGCAACGATAGTTACATAACGTTAATTGCAAAACATGAGCAATTCCTTGATCAAGGTGTGCCTGTAAAGTAATATAAAGTGTACGTTTCCTGATTCTTTCGATGCATAATCTATATAAAAGACCACAAAGCGAGCCAGTGCTCCTATTGTGGTCTTTATTTCCTTTTGTGCCTGTCGCGGCGGCAGGTGAAATAGACCTCTTTTTCAAGGGACCTAAATGCACTGTTACGTCAATTATTTTTCATTTCTAACAAGTAGTGAACAGCACTCCATATGTTTCGAGGTGATGGAAAGGATATGCTCCCTCTCACCTTCTAATTTATAAGCTTTTATATACTATAAACTTCCTCCCACACCTCTACCTTCCATAAATAAACATTGAAAATACCGCAACGAATGGGTCATTTTGTAAACTAAATCTCTCTTTCAACCGATATATACATATGCTGGACTGTTTAATAAATATCACCTCTCGTAACTTTGTACCCAACAAACTCAGTGATACATATCTATCTTGATTCAAATTTGTACCCATCTATGGCTTCTATTATCAGAAGCAAATTAAAAATGCTGCACTTTAATTTTGTAATCAGCCATCAAATCTAGAAAGGAGTCATGAACTCATTTGAGCCTACCATCAGATGCAATCGGGTATGAAAGCCTACGCTTTTATGGTCCCTTTCAGCCGCAACACATCGATCAACTTCAAGTCACACGTACCATCAATGATCATACCTTTTTACATATCAGTGGTATGCTCTCCGAAGAACAGGGAGCCGCATGCATCGGACAAAATATGGAGCAAGAACCGATTGTGATTCGTCAATTGAATGATCAAGGACAATCGCTGAGAAGACTGTTTCACGGGATCGTTACGCAAATGTCCGTACATTGTATACGTGGAGTATACACCTTTGAATTGGAGGCTGCTTCCCATTCCTATCAAATGGATACCAAGCTGAAAAAACGTTCCTATCAAGATATTCACCGCACTTATGATGATCTGGTCACCTCGATGGTTCGTAAATATGAGTATGGAGACGCCATTGATACCGTAACTAATTATGCCAAACTGGATACTTTTGTTTTACAATATGAGGAGACGGATTGGGCTTTTTTAAAGCGTCTTGCTTCCCGCTTTGGCTCCGTACTTGTGCCAGAGGTAACCGCAGCCTCACCCAAAGTTTTTTTCGGGATGCCAGAAGGCAAACAGCACAAAGTGGAACGAGATGTATTTTATCGGGTACGGAAAACGTTTCATGAACTGGATGCCGAAAAGCCGGGAGAACGTGCTGGCTCGTATGTCACCTATACGATTGAAAGTCTGCAATATTATGCGCTGGGTGACCTCATCACGTTGCCCATTGGACAAGGCAAAGAATTGGTCGTAGTTCGAGCAGTGACCACGTTAGCCGATGGCTTACTGCGTACCCGTTATGATCTCCAAACCGAACAGAATATTCGCTATGCCCGTTATGAAAACGACCAGGCCACTGGGATTTCGCTGACAGGAACGGTGCTCAAGGTACAGCAGGATTTCGTACAGCTTCAACTGGGCATCGACCCGAAGCAAGACCCGGCTAAAGCCTGTTGGTTTCCCGTGGCGACTCGATATGTAGCCGAAGAACATAGCGGTTGGTACGATATGCCTGAGATCGGGGAACAAGTCGAACTGTATCTGCCTACACACCGCGAACAGGATGCCTATGTGACGGATTCGCTACGACAACAACGCCACACAAATGGACAGCCGAATGTGAAGATATGGAAACATGTGCAAGGTAGCGGCGTAGAAATGTCTGAGCAAGAACTGACCCTTTCTACCTCCGATGGATTTTCCATTACACTAAATGAAGATGGTGGCATCACCATCAACAGTCCGGGGGATGTACAGATTCAGGGTGGTCATGTGAAGCTTGATGCAGGTGAGGAACTGTCGCTGGAAGCTGGAACGGCGCTGTATCTCAAAGGTGGAGAAAGTAGCATGGTGCTGGATGGTGAGACAGATACCAAAGCTCCAGTGATTTATCAGGAAGGTACGGTGAAAGCACCCGTTTTCGTGGCTGACCTCCCTCCTGTACCTGAACCACCATTAATGAGTATAAAAGCTTATGAAGCAGCCCAATCAGCAGCAAAGAGCAGCCAAGCCCCTACTCCTAAAGCAAAAATTACGACTCCAGCTGAGCTTCAGAAGGCTAATGCTTTGATGGGGACGATATCCAAACTGTTAGGCTCCATTCCAGCAGTAGGGAACGTAGCCAGTGTGATGTTGAATACGGTGGGTGGGCCAGCAGGTAAAGTGGCGGCAACGGTGTTACAAGCAACAGGAGCCATCCCTATTCGTAGTAAAGGAACGCCAACGGTTGGAGGCAGTAAAGAAACGGGGTTGCACCCGCTCAAACACTTGGCTGGCTTAGCACTCCAAGGACTAATCAGTCAATACGAACATGAGCAAGCAAGACAAGCCTACTATAGCAAGTGGATTTTAGGAAAAGCATATACGAGTGCACGTCATGTAGCGAATTCTGGAGGCCCACTGGAGCTGATTCAGAACCTGCTGAAAGAGTCGAATGCTATGGCTCATGCCTACCAGCAGATTCCTAAAAGTGTTCGAGATAAAATGCTCAGAGATTATACGAAAAAACAACGCCTTCAGGCAGCGCAAACACAGAAACATGAGAATTCAAAACTTGCACTATGGAGAGAAAGAAAAACTAAGGAGTATACTTCATATTGGAATCAAACTGATTATTTTACAGCCAACTGGTGGCAGGATGAAGGTAAGCTAAAGCAAGCTGAGCAAGCACTACGCACTGAAATTACAATGCAGCGCAAACTATCACTGTATGATATTAAAGACCCCAATAAAATGGCTGCCATCCAGCGCATCGTCAACACAAAGCGAACACAAGTATGGGATGAAGGAACCCTAAATGCCATAGAAAATGGATTAGTAGCTATGGGAGTAGACTCAACAAATGCTATTGAGTTGGACAAAGAGAAAATAGATGCACTCATTGCTCGATACAATCAGGGCTTCATCGGACAAAAATCCGGAGACTACATGGAGAGGACAGGTCTAAGTGATTTAGTCGAAGACACGACTTATGGGGTTGTAGGAGCTCGTATCGGTATGGGGACTGCTGGAAGGCCTCCTGCTAGGCCCAGCCAACCACCTATTGTAGAGAATCCGCCTGTAAAACCCAACCCAAAAGGTGGCCCAGGTGTAAACAAGCCGATTGATGAATTCAATGATTCGCCGATTTATAATGGGGCAAATTCTAGTAGGCCTAAGGAGACACCTAAATCAACGAATCCGAGTAAAACTCCTGAGGGGACGGGTAAAACTGGAAATTCAAATAATGGACAATATTCAGGGAAATTAGTAAAGGTTCCTAAGGAAGATGAAGCAGCTGATATGTTAGCAGAAAAACTAGGTGGAGAAGCCAGAGTTAAATTTAGCAATGACCCTAAGGGACGTGAGTTTGATACGGTAAGCGACCAGTACATTGCTCAAACCAAACCACCGTTGAACAGTTTAGATAAGCAATTTAGAAAACAAGCGAAAGCTACGATTGAAGCAGCAATTGAGACGAACAGAAAAGCGTACTTTCACTTTGAAGGTAAGCCTGATGATAGAGTGCTAAGACAACTTAAAGAATATGCCGAAAGATATGGTGTAGAAATAATTATTGATACTAAACCCCTTATACCATGAGAGGATGAGAAGAAATGTTTGAGTATCACGGGTGGGCAACCATTAGAGAAAGTTCCTCATTTGAAGATGATGATGAAAAATTAATTTTAGTCATTCAAGAGATACAGAACTTTTTGAATGAATTAGATTGGCCTTCTGGCGTTTTGGATTTAAGAGCCGTAAATGGAGATTTTCAACTCTGGATAGCAGGTCTTAATAATCATAAACCTACAGCTAAACATAATCCCATAGAATTATTAAAAAGAGTGGGTGAGTTTGCTCCCGGCTCATATGGAATTTTATATGTAAGGGATAGTGATGATATGAAACTATTTAATGAATTTAGGGTTCATACATTAATTCGAGGTGAATTGACTGAACACACAGACCCTTTCTTGTCTCCATTCATACCTAAAGTAGAAGATGACTATGAAGATTAACATAAAGTTGAAATAGAGCTATTAACTCCGACAATAAGAGTGCAATACCACCAACAAACCAAACACTGAACAAATTAACAAACACTTGATGAACTTTAAAAAGCTTGTTCCAACTTGAATCATGAGTAGGAATGAGCTTTTTTGTATAATCAAAATAAAAAGGTTAAAAAATCATAATAATCCATCTTTCCTGCACAAAACAATAACTTGCCATCCCTCCCCATCAGAGTTACCATACACACACTCAAACCACGGGAGGGGAAATGTGTTATGTCAAATTGGCCAGATTGGTTTCTCGAAGCATTACGCCAACGTTTTTATCAATTAGAACTCGCTAGTGAACAACAGGCTTCATGTTTATCTGAGGACAAAAATCTATTCACTCAAATGGATCAATTCAAAACCAACCAAAACGAAGATATTCAGCAACTGCTATCCGAATGGGAAGAAGCCATAGGCTATCAGCTAAGTCAAGACAAACAGTCCATCTATATGGAAGGAGTGAAAGACGGGATTCGATTGATTCTTCCCGTCATGCACTCCACAAATATTCTCTAGCCTATTGATCGTTTCAGCCTATGGTTTCGTTAGTCCAGTATTTCGTCTATGTCCATTCCACTTTTCAAGGTAAAAACAAAATGCGCTGGTGAGAGAATCGTGATCTTCTCCACCAACGCATTAAATAGGTTATCATCAAATTGTTCCAGTATATCTTCACGTAAGCTTAGTACTTGAATGATTTCATCGACACGTTCCTTAATTTTCGCTTGTTGCTCATGCTCCTGCTCCAGTGTCAGCTTCTGTTGTCGTAGCTCGTTGAGTTCACTGGAAAGCCTGTTTGTTTCTTCTTCATATACGGCCTCATCAATCTGATTCCGTAGCTTGAGGTTCACCAGTTCCTTCAAGTCGGATTTCAATTGTTGCATCTTTCCTTCGATATCCAATAGCGGTTCTTGCCCTACTCTGCTGGAAAGTGTCGATTCAATATTGGCTTTCAACGTCTTCATGAATCCTTTCTTATTCTTATACATCCGATTGAACAATCGTACAAATGCGGAATGTAAAACTTGTTCATCGACTGATTTGGCATCACAGGCTGCTTTACCTTCATTGACATACGTTTTGCATTGCCATACCACTTTTTTGGATGGATTATTGCTGTTCCAGGTTCGGCGTTTAAAAATGGCCCCACAGCATCCACAATATACTTTGCTACTGAGTGCATATTTACTGGAGTATCTTTTACTCTCCCCCATCACACTCCCTTTCAGCTTGGCCCTCCGTTCCTTTTCCTTTTGCACCGCTTCAAATAGTTCCTTCGAGACAATCGGTTCATGGTTGTCCTCAATTAAATATTGCTGCTCCTGTCCTTTATTCCTGATTCGTTTGTGGGTTAGAAAATCTACCGTTACCGTCTTTTGCTGAAGCAAAGCTCCGTAATATTTCTCGTTGGTCAGAATTAAGGTAATGGAGGAATCCCACCACGTATCGCCACCCGTGACTGTTTTAATGTGATCTCGCATCAATCCTCTGGCTATCGCCTGATAGCTTTTTCCATCCAAATACTCCTCGTATATTCTGCGTACAATCTCGGCTTCTGACTCGTTAATCACCAGTTCCCCCTGCTCGTCCTTATCGTAGCCGAGAAAGCGAGTGGTGTTGCAGAAGACTTTACCGTTTTGGAAGCCACGCAATATTCCCCATCGGCTGTTTTCAGAAATATTCCGACTCTCGTCTTGGGCAAGGGAACTCAGGATGGTCAGCAATACCTCACCTGTGGTATCTAGCGTATTAATATTCTCCCGTTCAAAGAATACAGCAACTCCGAGACTTTTCAGTTCCCGTACATATTTCAATAAATCCAGTGTATTTCTCGCAAATCTCGAAATCGACTTGACCAGTATGAGATCCAGTTTACCGTTTCGGGCATCCTGTATCATGCGATTAAATTGTGTTCTATTTTTAGTGGTGGTTCCGGTGATGCCTTCATCTGCGTAAATATCAGCCATTTCCCATTCCAAGTTGTTTTGAATGTATTGGGTATAATGATTGACCTGATTGGTATAGCTTTCCTTTTGCTCCTCGGAATCGGTACTAACCCGGCAATAGGCAGCGACTTTCTTCTTTTGAATCGATTGAATTCCTTCTACGATGTCCATCGTTTTAATGGGAACAACGACGACTTTTTTTGCGGTTGCGGCTTGTGCCATAGGTGTTTCTCCCTTCGATATCTTCTTTATACGGTCACATGGTATAATGCTTGCGGCACATCATCAAGTCCATTTCTGCCCATGTTATAGCTACTTGAAAGATTTTTTATTACGCTGGTCAATCGCTATAAATTCTTCTTCTGTAATGACATGTTGTGATCTCAATTGCTTCAACAGGCTCAGACTGAGCAAGTAATCAATAGATTTTCGTTGCATATGTATATGGCTCCTTTGAAATAAAATGGCTCACCTCTAGGGCAAGCCGATAGATATAATGCTTAGAATAAATTTTTAAGGCTAATGGTCTTTTCTATGGTCATGCTAGGATCGCTTACTAAGGTGGCTGTCAATGTTAAAGCTTTGTTGATCGTTCCACTACTGCTTCCTGCCTTTATGGTTACGCTATTTCCTGTGCTGGCTGTTATGCTTCCCATGATCGGAATTGAATCATCTTGATTCCTTAGGCTCCACTCTACAGACTGGTCAAACACTTCTGTTCCATGATCATAGATATGACTGACATATGAGGCGCTTTGACCTGTTTTGAGGATGGAATTGCCGATAATGGCTATCGAATAGATATGCGTTCCCGTTTCGACGACTCTCATTTCAATCGTACTCAGTATCGTAGGGTGATATGTTAATTTTACGGTGATACTTGCTTGGCCCAAAGCGATGCCCATAACCCGACCTTGCTGATCTACACTAATCACACTCGGATCACTGGATGTATAGGTAATCAGCGGATTGGCTATCTCATCCCCATTATCCGTAGCCGTTACTTTCAAAGATAACGTTTCGTTGAGCAGCACATGAGCTAGCGTTCCCTTGTGAAAATGTAATGCATATGTATGAGTAATCTCGTACTTCCATCTGTCAGCGATGTTATGTTCCACGTCATCATAAGCTGTATTTATGCTATCTAATGTGCAGCTTAACTGGATGATGCCATTCAATGTATGATTTATTCCAGTCACTTTAAACGGCTGATGAGTAATGTAGAATCGTTGGCTTAATGTAATGCCCCTCGTATCTATTGTCTTGTACGGTAATCAGGATGTTGCCCTCCGGCATGGAGATAACTTTACCTGTTTCTGTTGAAAACGTTCTGGATTCCACCACAGCATCAAACCATCTCACCTGTCCACTCCAGTTCAAAGCCAGCCGTTGATTACATTTTCGCATCCTGCCTCGACATGACTTTTCATTTTGATCCACCTGACTGGTAATTAAATATCGTTCATAACGATAATCCACAATATCTCCTGTATGTAGAGGTGTTGCTGCCCGAATGATTTTTTCATCGGTCATTTGAATATGATCTGACGTATCCCGAATCAAAGCAAGCTGCTTTACATTGTTGATATGTACAAGCTCGCCTTTCTCTCGTAGAAAAAAATCTATCATCAGCTCTAGGCTCCTCATCCTCCAATGCAAAATCTGGCTTGCAGCGATACAGGTACAACTCCACATAATCACTCCATTCCTTCATATCCAAAATAATAAAGACATCCTTACCAATTTGGACATAGCGATTCGACTGCAATAAGGATTCCACCAGTGTACAGAAAACTCGATATATCGTCTCTAGTATGTAACCATCTTCAAATGAAAAGCTTTTGCGATAAGGTTGTACATCTGCCATCATTGGGCAAATAGGTTTCAAATCAGCATCTAAAATTTCCAGCTTCGTATCATAGAACATTAATCTGTTCCGACCTTGATTTTAGGTAGAGGAAGAGCCAATCGAATACTTGTTGGAATCCCTGTTTCATAGGTAGCTGAGCGTTCACCTTCTTGCTTAGTTATAAGTCCAACCGAATCCCTATTTTTATAGAGATACACAGCATAATCGACCATAACATCTTCATATTCCACAGGGAGTGTTGCCACATTACAATAACCAAAAATATTACTTCTTGCTTTGTTGAAGTAGTGGATCAGGATATCGTCCTTGGATATGTCTGTTGGCTCCATGCCTAAAAATTGTTTCATTAAATTCAATGAATCATTCATGTGCTGCCTCCTATACTTCCTTTACCTGTGCCTTCTCGGTACGCTTCATATTCTTGACAGTTTGAGCTTTCGTTAGAGTTGCTTCTTGCTTAGTCTCATCTGGTTGCGGTTCCTCTACTTGCTCATAATGCCCACTGGCCTGTAACCTCAACACCAACTCCTGATCCGTTACTTCCCATGTACATCCCGTTTCCTGATTCAAAAACCACATCTTATCACCCTCCAAAAAATGAAAAATAGGGCATCCAAAACGGACACCCCGAACGTGTTTCTTCTATTATAATGTGTTTTCATATGATCCCATTTTTAATTAGGACTTATTAGCCGTGAGTACAGCGAGGGCTTCAGGCTTGATACATTTGGCTCCAAACACCTGTAAACCTTTCACTGCATCCGAAAATTGCTTCTCTGGTCTGAATGCTTCCACCGAATCCACTTGCCCGGCAAACGAAATCGCACTTTTATGACCCGCAATAATTTTATACTTGGCTCCTCCTGTATTCGGCACATTGTTGGATTTGTAAACCGTCATACCATCAATATCCCCTACATAACCCGTGCGGATAATATTAGAATCTTTGGTAAAACGAGCATCCTTCAAAAGCAAGCCATAGTACCATGCAGGAACCACCACAAACCGTTCGCTTTCCGGTACATTGTTTTCGTCCAGCAGCACGCCAAGATCAATCAGCATATCATAGGCTGTATCTTTCGTTGGAATTACAGGCGTTGTATCATTGCCCATCGTATTCTCAGCTTTGACCTCTGTGTAAAATCCAGCAAGATACTGATCCACTACATTGGCCAGTCCATACGAGGCTTCCACGATTCCACCATCTAGTAGATTTACATTCGCTTGAGCAGCATCGACATCATCCACCTGAAAATTGAAATACTTCGCCTGATCAATCACCAACATCTTTTGCGTAGCATCCAACTCCTGTGGATTCCCGATTCCAGCTACTTTGTCATAGTTGCCAATCGTCACCGCCCCAATCGAATTGATTTTCACAGTGGAGCCTTGGCCTTGAATCTCACCTTCATAATCTGTGTTGACCACGTTCCCATACACCAGATTCTTCTTCAAACTCTCATTTAAACGTGCGCTCCAAATCGTAGGAATAAAATTCTGTACTGTCATATCTTTTCACCTTGTCCTTTTCGTTTATTATTATTTGTTTTGTAATACTTGTTTGACTTGATCCCAATGCTGATTAATCTCATTTGGCGACATGCCTTTGATTGAATCCAATGTAAATGTGCTACCTGTTGAACCAACCGAAGGTGTATAGCCATCCCCTTTGAGCCGTTGCTCAACTTGCTGTTGTATAGCCTGTTGTAGCGATTGTTCCAACATAGCCAAATTCGCTGACGTTGCGTCTTCATCTGCTCCAATAAAAAAATCCACTAACGGGAGTGGAAGTTTCTTTTCACTGGCTATTTTGATCGCTTGGCTGGTTAACCGTTCACGCTGCTTCTCCAGCTTCATGTGCTCTACTTCAGCACGTAGCTTCTCCACTTCAATTTCTTTTTCATCCTTAGCCGGGAATCGCTTCTTGATCTCAGCATCCACTGCACTTTCCAAATGATTGGTTTTCCATGTTTCCAGCGATTTAGCTGATCGTTTGTCCACGGTGCTATCGAACCAACTTTTTGCTTGCTGATTAGATTGGATGTATTGCTCTATCCCTTCTACGCTATACGGATTCAAACCCTGAAGATACGTTTGCCATTCCTCATTCGTTTGGTTTTCTTCAATCAACTGCTTCACTTGTTCTAAATTCATTTTCGATAATCTCCTTTATTGCCCATTCGACTACGCAGAACCGAACACGCTTATATATGTATGGAGCCTTTTAATGTCATGCTCAGGACAGTGTTGTTACGCTTTAGAAATCACAAAAACGAGGAAAAGGTACAAACATACCAACTCCCCACTTTTGCCTATTTTACATCCTTTGTTTATACGGCTTTTTAATAGCCTAAAGCGTAACACTGAGCCTTTTGGAATTCGAGCTTCAGAACACGATATGTATGTTGAATTTGTTTACGTCATATCTGCTACAATGATGTTACGCATTAGAAATCGCAAAAATGAGAAATAGGTACAAACATACTCCCTCACCATTTACGGTTGTTTTTCACCCTTAGTTTATATAGCTTTTTGATAGCCTAAAGCGTAACATCGAGCCTGCTTTTTCTCATCTGGCGCATCCGTAACTTCGACTTTTCGTTGGCTTGCTTATCTCTACATTTCTCACAATATTTCTGCCGATTCGAATTTGCTGAAAATGTAGCCCTACATTTCTGACAGTTCACTTTTGGCTTCGCTGTTTTAAATTCAGATTCTACATTCCGCTCAGACTCATATTCTCGTTCCAGCTTCTCGTCTATGGGTAAAACTCCTTTTTCAAAATATATACAACGGGGCAGAGCATCATTTTGACTAAAGAATGCACATGGACCATCCTGTAAAAAACAGTAGTTTGGGATACCGTGCTTCGCTCCGAGATAACATGCACAATTATTCTTAACCAACCGCTTGATACTATTTTTATTCTGCATTCGATTTCTCCTTACTCACATCTGCTAATCGTTGCTGCTCCGCATGAAATTTATTGAATTCAAGCTTTGGATTCTCGACAAACGGAAGCAATGTAAGCAACGTTTCCTGAGATACGACTTGCTGCAATTTAACGATCACATCAGCCATCCCCACCAAGTCTGTCGGCAAGTTACGAGTAAACTTCACCGCAATATCACGGTAATCATATTGAACTCCTTCTTTAATGTGTAGGTAGGTGAAGAAATTCCGTAAACGCTGCTTGATCGC
>NZ_JBIYCS010000012.1:0-95405 GCF_044907935.1 Paenibacillus sp. RC21 | reverse complement strand
CACGTACCCATCCCGAACACGACCGTTAAGCCCTCCAGCGCCGATGGTACTTGGACCGCAGGGTCCTGGGAGAGTAGGACGTCGCCAAGCAAAAGAAAGAAGGACCATGATCTCCTTGAGATTGTGGTTCTTTTTTTGCGTACGTATATTTTAGAAATGCTCTTACAAAAGGAAGGTAACATTTTTGTTACGGAATGTTATTGGAAACCCGGTATAATATAGGTACTGAATCCCATATACACACGCTGCGTTCTTGCAGAATTATGCAAATTCTTGAATTGGGTTTGTATAGTGAATCAAGCTGGTAAGGAGGGAAGATCATGCGGCGAAATAAATGGCTTGCTCTATTGGTGCTATTCAGTGTCGCTGTCGCGATCCTTACCGGGTGCGGGACAGAGGAGCCTTCTTGGACATCGTTTGAGGGTGCAGCGAACGAAAAAACGTTTCCTGTCCCTAAAGAAGCGAGTAAAACTGATCGGGCTAGCAGTAACTCAGACATGGACTATGTACGCTATGCATTACCGGCTTTGAAGGAAAGTGATAGCTTGCCTGCTCCCTATCTGGAGGAAATTGCAGCCTGGGGCTGGACGGAAGAACCGAATCTATCAACTTTTAATCAAAAAGTATTCCTGAAAAATAAACTTATGGTGCACTTGTCTGTGCATGATGGTTCTTTTACTGTATTGGTCCCGAAGGATGGTAAAGCTGCTGCGAAAAGCAAAAGTGTAGATCTTAATTAGTAATTCGCGGTTCTCGACCTGGATACAGGGGGCTACGGACATAGGGCTGCTTTAGGTAAGTCACAAGCGACCTCGAATGTAGCAGATAAGATGCTGTGTATAATGAACGATAAAGCTGGATATAAGGAAGCACTCAAAACTGCTGTTAAGTAGATGGGGCTTCCTTTTTTATATTGATTGGTATATTAGAGTGTTAAAGATGGTAGTGTGGAATGGTGAGGGAAATAAAAAGGAACAACCTTATAGGGCTGCTCCTTTTTTAATATGCGGTTCTAGCTCATGGGAGATATGCCAGATCAGGTATAAGCTTCTATCTATATGGATAGATGAATGGCTAGTCTACTGCTGATAATATGAGGCATCTTCATCGGTGAACTTCAACATGCCATCTTTCCTTTCGCCTGTAAGACGGCTCAGGATGTATAGGCGCGGTGCAATAAGCCACAGATGCCAAAAGAGCAAGGATACAGTAAAGGCTGGCGGAGACCAGAGAATGAATACAGCGGACAAGCAGATGCCGATCCATAGCGTATGTATATGCACACGGCGAAAGAGGCCGTAGCCTATGTACTGGTCTGTCATATAACCCAGCCAAGGCAGCTTGCGGTGAAATGCCCAGCGCTTGCGGAAGGATGTTTTGCTTATGAACAGTACAGATCGGGAGATCACGAAGTGTACCCATAAGGTCAGGAAGAAAGCTAGAGCAAACAAAAACAGGCTAGTCCATGAAAAGGCAAGAAGCAGGAAAAGAAGCATAATAACAGGCAACGAGATGTGACTCCATATCAGCTGACGCGGAATACTGATTTTTTTAATGAGCTTGTAGTGATAGTAGGTAGCTTTGGTTCCGGTTTCCTCTGTCATGCAAACAGTCCTTTCATTAATCTACTGCATCACAAATGGCTTCTCGACCGCCCACAGCCGGAAAAAGGGACGGTGCTGCGCTCATGCGGCTCTGACAAGCACTAAATTGCTTGGGTAAGGCTATAGAATGATCGGCTTCTAGTGTGAGCCAACCTATTCTATAATTACAGGGAAAAGCTATTACGAATGAAGTATGAAACGGCTCCAATGAAAGGGCATCCATATGTAGGAGCTTTTCTTATTATATCGGCATAGAAGGCTGTTTTTTAAACATGTCGGTACAAACACCATAAGGGCTCACATGGAATATATATAGAGTATATCGTCGAGCTGGGCTATGAAAAGGTTTAAAATAGTAGAAAGTGCCCCATACTAATAGTAAAAGAAACAAGGGTGGGATGGATATGCATGATCAAGGCGGCCACCGCTGCATTATATGCGGACAACACAAGCATGAAGGCATCTATATCGTTTCCGAGTTTATCTGCGATGCGTGTGAAGCTGAAATGGTACGCACGGATGCGACAGACGCCAAATATCATTTTTTTATTGATCAACTAAAGCAAATTTGGGTACAGAAAAATGCATAATATCCTTTGTCAGCAAGTCTTTAAAGGGTTAGTATTCCAAGGCCTGTCGGTACGGGCTTTTTTTTCTGTGAGTAAAAGTAGGATTCCGCTTGATTTTACGATAAAATAGGGAAGATATAAAGCTTTGTTTCGGAAGGATTGCAGAATGATGGGGAAAAAGGCTTCACACGCACCATTAATGGAAGCTCTATTACGTTACCGGGCTCAAAGCAATGCTTCTTATCATGTGCCTGGCCACAAAAATGGACAAGTATATGAAAATGAAGATATTGCATCTCTCTTGAAAGAAGTAATGTCTATTGATGCGACCGAAATTACCGGACTGGACGATTTGCATCACCCTGAGGATGTGATCCGTGAGGGTCAGGAGCTGGCGGCGATGTGCTTTGGTGCAGAGGAAAGCTTTTGGCTGATTGGAGGAAGTACAGTCGGTAATTTGGCAATGATTTTGACCGTGTGTACGGAACCAGGGGATTTACTGCTAGTACAGAGAAATGTACACAAGTCAGTCCTGAATGGTCTTATGCTGTCCGGGGCTGCTGCGGTGTTCTTGGAGCCGGAAATAGATACGGCCAGCGGGCTTGCGGTTGCTCCGTCGCCGGATACGATACAGACCGCATTAAAAGCCTATCCTTCCGCCAAAGGCGTACTGCTTACGATGCCTAACTACTACGGGATGGGACATAACCTGACAGCGACGGCCAAGGCTTGTCATGCGGCCCATGTGCCTCTGTTGGTGGATGAGGCGCATGGTGCCCATTACGGGCTGCATCCCCGTTTGCCGGCTTCTGCTTTGTCCTGTGGGGCTGATGTGGTCGTCCAGTCAACACATAAGATGCTACCAGCCATGACTATGGGGGCCATGCTACACGTGCAGGGAGGACGGATCAATCGGGAGCTACTTCGTCAGCGGCTGGCAATGGTACAAAGCTCCAGCCCTTCGTACCCGCTCATGGCTTCGCTTGATTTGGCAAGGCGGCATATTGCGGTTCATGGGGCGAATGCTTTTACGGAAGGCTTGGCGGCAGCAGATACTTTTAGAAAAGCTCTGAAGCAGCTTCCACGCTTTCGTCTCGTAGAGCCTATTCAGCAAGCGCCTCAGGGGAATGAAGCCCAAGGGGGCATTACAGAGCGCTTGGAGAGGGATGGGGAGAACGCGGGCGGATATTCGACCCATGACCCTTTTAAAATGGTGCTGTACGATGCATTTGGTGTACTGGATGGCTTTGGCTTAAAGCATGGGTTGGAAGCGTATGGCTGTATTCCGGAGATGAGTGACGAAAAACATGTTGTTTTATTGTTTACGTTAGGCTCCACGATTAAAGATGCTAATCACCTGTTGCAGGCTCTTGTGCATATAAATGATGATATACGGTTTAAGGAGACGGCTGGTGGGCCGGGTTCTATGCAGAAGGAGCAACGCGGACCAGATTTAGATTTTTCCACGTGGAACAATGATGGTGCGATGGTTTATTCTAGTCCGGTGCAGTTTGGGCTTCAACCGGTTAAACCGGATCAGATGGAGGTAGTAGCTGTTGAGGACTCTGCGGGCAGGGTGGCTGCGGAAATGATTATCCCGTATCCTCCAGGTATTCCACTGTTATACGCAGGAGAAACAATCACGGAATCAATAGCTAAACGAATGAGACGTCTCTGTGAGCTGGGAGCCAAATGGCAAGGGGCAGCAGATGATAGGTTGCTTACAATTCGGGTATTCCGTTTAAAATAAAGATTAGATGTTGGAGACTTAACCAATAAAGAAGACTGAATAAAAGAAGCATACGAGCCTGTAGGTGACTCTTATTTTTCAGGCTGGAAAGCAGGGAATGGCATGAATCGCAAAGGAATTTTTATTACGCTGGAGGGGGGAGACGGCTCCGGTAAAACAACGATGATCCAACGGCTGGCCAAGTTTATGGAGGAAGAAGGCTATCCAGTTATTACGACGAGAGAACCGGGTGGTATCGAAATTTCGGAAAAGATCCGCTCTATCATTTTGGACCCTGCCCATACAAGTATGGATGCCCGGACAGAAGCGCTTCTATATGCGGCAGCCCGGCGTCAGCATCTGGTGGAGAAGGTAAAGCCAGCTATTGAAGAGGGAGCTATCGTATTATGTGATCGTTTTGTGGATAGCAGCTTGGTCTATCAAGGGTTTGCGAGAGGGATCGGGATGGAGGAAGTGGCTTCGATTAATCGTTTTGCGGTGGATGATTGGGAGCCGGATGCTACATTTTATCTGGATATCGAACCTGAATTGGGATTGGCCAGAATTCATGCGTCCCGTGGAGAGGGAATGGATCGCCTCGATATGGAGAGTATATCTTTTCACCATAAAGTACGAGAGGCGTACCTGGAGCTGGCCCGCAAATTTCCGGAGCGAATTACGATTGTGGATGCATCTCCCGCAACGGAGCAGGTAGAGCAAGTATTGAAGGATTTGCTGAAAAAGCGATTTATTCAAAACTTTAGCATGTAATTGTCGATGGATATACGGTAAAATTGAACTAGGGACTAGCTTGTTCCTAATATGGCTTGAAGGAGGAATACAGGGTGAAGCTGATTATTGCGATTGTGCAGGATAAGGATAGTAACAGATTATCCAGCGGACTGGTGAAAGCTAATTTCCGTGCTACCAAATTGGCGAGTACAGGCGGATTTTTGCGAGCAGGGAATACGACATTTATGATCGGTGTCGATGACAATCAGGTGGACTCGTTGATGAATGTCATTCGCAGCAGTTGCAAGGTACGTGAACAGCTAGTCACACCCGTTACCCCTATGAGCGGTACGACTGACTCCTATCTGCCTTTGCCTGTTGAAGTACAGGTGGGCGGAGCGACGGTGTTCGTGATGCCTGTAGACCGTTTTGAGCACTTCTGAATCTACACAAAAGGACCTATTCTGCCGATATGATAGGGGAATTACTTGTTTCTTGCCCGTATCATGGGAATAAGGAACAGATCCACTATAACGGTAGCGCCAAGGCGCAGTCCCTGGAAAGCCGCTATGTTCCCCCAGTTCTATGTTGAGCTGTTCATTAAAAGGGATAAGCGGAAGTATTCGGGGGGAAAGCAGGTTTATATGAAAATAAATCCGGGCTATCGCCCTTTACAGAGTACGTTGTCTACAAATGAAATGAATACGAAGCCGATCCAGCCCAAGAGCTTTTCCGATGTTATGCAGCAAAATGGGGAGCGGGCTTCGCATGAGGAACTGAACCGTCGCTTCAAAGAAATTCAGATGCAGGGAGACCGTCTGGCACGCTCGATGACGATTCGTGAGCTGAAGGCTTATAAGATGCTGGTTAAACGGTTCCTGGAGGATACGGTTCGGCGCGGTGTGTCTATGAAGGACACAAAGGGCTGGGATCGCCGGGGACGCAGCAAGCGGTATAAGCTGATTGATGAAGTAGATGAGCTGTTGCTCAAGATGGCAGATGATCTGCTCGAAACCGAGCAAGGCAAAATTGAGCTTTTGCAAGGAGTCGGTGAAATTAGAGGGCTGCTTATTAATTTCTCGTTTTAAATGTAGACTTCTGCCATAAACGAATACAAAAGGGCTGTCGCCACGAAGGAATAATCTGCTTGCTGCTGATGCTGGCAGATTATTTTTGACTATATTCATGTAGGTAACGGTTGGGAATATGGAAAAATAGCAGCAGAATAGGTGAGGAAATATGTCTTTCCAAAAGATAATGGGTCAGGATATAGCTAAAAAAATGCTGCAAAGCGCACTTCGGAATGAGGCGGTCAACCATGCCTATGTATTTAGCGGGCCGCCGGGAAGCGGACAGATGAAGATGGCGCAGACCTTTGCCAAAGCATTATTTTGTGAGCGAATGACGGATGATGCATGTGGCGAATGTCTGTCCTGTCGTAAGGTAGAGCATGGCAATCACCCGGATCTGTTTATCGTAGAGCCGGATGGAGCTACGATTAAAATTGACCAGATTCGCGGACTTCAGCGCATATTCTCTTACAAATCGGAAAGCTCCAAACCGAAGGTATATATTATCCAGCAGGCGGATACCATGACAGTGCAAGCTGCAAACAGCCTGCTTAAGTTTCTGGAGGAGCCTCAGGTTCCAGTGGTGGGTATACTCATTTCGGAAAATGGACAGGCATTGCTGCCTACGATCCAATCACGGACGCAGCAGGTCCCTTTTCATGCTTTGCAGCCTGAAGTGATGATGCAGGCCTTAATCGGGGAAGGATATACGGCAGGACTTGTCCGGTCGGCGGTTCACATTGCCTCGGGACTGGAATCATGTAGAGAAATTCTCCAGCAGAATTGGTTTGCAGAAATTAGAAACGTAGTGTTACAATTAGTGAAGGAGTCCATGAGCCGGGGAAGTTCGTCCATTATTCTCGCTCAACAGAAGATTTTTAAAACTGGACTTTCTGAACACCTGGATATTCTGTTTCATCTGTTTCATTTGTGGTTCAAGGATATGCTTCATTTCCGTTACGGAAGGCACGAAAGCATTGTTTTCATAGATCATTTGGAGTCCGTCTCCAAATTGGCAATCACCCGCAGCACGGAACAATGGGTCTCTTATATGGATTTGGCCGCGAATTGCAGGAAGAAGCTCCGTTTTCACGTCAATGGTCAATTGTGTGTAGAGCAGCTTCTGATTGGGTTGTCCGATACAAGCGGTTCCATCACCGGCTAACAGGAAGGCGCGCTTGTTCCACTCTGCACAATCCGCGACGCCAGGTTCCCGGTTTGTGCGACAGTGAGACTTCAATTGCGGCCATTCGTAACATGTCGGCTTCAAATGAGGTTTAGTGGCATACAAGGGGGTTAATTTTTGTATAGTGTAGTGGGTGTCCGTTTCAAGAAGGCGGGCAAGACTTATTATTTTGATCCGCTGGACCTTCCAGTGGAGAAAGAAAACTGCGTTATTGTAGAAACCGCACGCGGTATTGAATATGGCAAGGTTGTGGTGGGCAAAAAAGAAGTAAATGATTCGGACGTTGTCCTGCCCTTAAAGAAAGTCATCCGTATTGCCGGAGATGATGACGCTCTTGTTGTAGAAGAGAATAAACTGGCGGCCAAGGATGCATTCGGTACGTGTTTAAATAAAATCAAAGACCATGGCCTAAAAATGAAGCTGGTAGACGTGGAATTTACATTTGACCGCAATAAGATCATTTTTTATTTTACGGCAGAGGGCCGCGTGGATTTTCGGGAGCTTGTAAAGGATTTAGCCAGTATTTTTCGTACACGGATTGAGCTGCGGCAGATCGGAGTACGGGATGAGGCTAAAATGCTGGGCGGGATCGGTCCTTGCGGACGTATTCTGTGTTGCTCTTCGTGGCTGGGAGATTTTGAACCGGTATCCATTAAGATGGCGAAGGATCAGAGCTTGTCGCTGAATCCGACGAAGATTTCCGGGTTGTGTGGAAGATTGATGTGCTGTCTCAAGTTCGAACATGATAACTACGAGAGCATGAAGGAAGAATTGCCGCAGGTTGGCAAGATGGTCGTCACCTCTCTCGGAGAAGGCAAAGTCGTAGGCGTAAATGCTGGACATCGCACAGTACATGTTCAACTATTTGAGATTAGCAAGGTCAAGGAACTTCCAATGGACGATGTAGTCGTCAAGTAAACCATTAGGTTGCTTCGGGGTGGAAACTTGGATAAATTAAATGTTTTTGCGCGTATTCACGAAATGGAAACCCAAATGGGACAGTTGCATAGCGATCTGGGTGAATTGAAACTGGCAGTAAAAGAGCTGCTGGAGGAAAATCAACGACTAACGATTGAAAACGAACAGGTGCGCAAGATGCTCAAACGTGAAACCTCCAGAGAAGAAAAGACGGCAAAAAGGCCGAAGCTTTCTCCTCCGATCGTCATTAAGGATGAAGAGGAAACGGGTGAGGTTGTGGGCGAAGGCCACGACAATCTGGCAAGGCTGTATCATGAAGGATTTCATATATGCAACGTGTATTACGGACATTTGCGAACGGAAGGCGATTGCCTTTTCTGTCTATCATTTTTGAATAAATAAAAACAAGCCGTAGGAGCAAGGTGCCTACGGCTTTTTTGTAAGGAAGTATGGATTCAGAACGATTTGGGGTAAAAAGATGGGAGAGCGCTATGTACGAAAATGAACAGAAGTCTGAACGAATTGACGATCTATTGTCACATAATCTGCGTATTATCCAAAGTGATGAGGTGTTCAGCTTCTCCATGGATGCGGTTTTGCTAGCACGGTTTGCTGGTATTCCACAGCGTGGAAAGATTTTGGATCTATGTACAGGTAATGGGGTTGTTCCCCTGCTGCTAACGACACGAACCAAAGCAGCTATCGAAGGAATTGAAATTCAACCGCGTTTAGCAGATATGGCTAGACGCAGCGTCAGCCTGAATGGACTGGAGGCAGCGATTCAGATTCGGGAAGGCGATCTACGTGAGTTGGTTCAAATCACGGGACATGGTGTATATGATGCAATTACGGTAAATCCCCCCTATATGCCGCTAAACGGTAGCGATATTAAGCTAAACCCTCATCAGGCGATTGCACGTCATGAGGTGCATTGTACGCTGGAAGAGGTCATTCAGGCGTGTACCCGGCTTGTCCGTAATGGTGGTAAAGTGTCCATGGTTCATCGTCCGCAGCGGCTGGGTGAGATTATAACACTGATGCGTGCCAACAGACTGGAGCCAAAACGGATTCGATTTGTCCACCCACGGGCTCATATGGAGGCGAATATGGTGCTCATCGAGGCGCTATGTGATGGTAAGCCGGAGGTTCGTCTGTTGCCGCCGCTCATTGTATATCAGGAGAATGGGAATTATACTCAGGAAATAAGGGATATCTATGGAGAAGTAAGCAAGGGGGATTTACAGTGAAGGCAGCGGTGCAAAAAAGTTTTATAACCGGCGGAGAAGAACGGGGCAAGCTGTATCTCGTTGCGACACCGATTGGTAATCTGGACGATATGACCTTTAGGGCGATTAACACCTTAAAATCGTGCAGTATTATAGCAGCAGAGGATACGCGGCAGACGCGCAAACTGCTCACACATTTTGATATCACGCCGGAAATGCTATTCAGCTATCATGAACATAATAAAGCTGCCAGTGGGCCTGAGCTGATACGTTATATAATAGAAGGAAAAAATTTGGCATTGGTTAGCGATGCAGGTCTGCCGGCCATTTCGGACCCGGGTTCGGATCTGGTCAAGCTGGCGCTGGAAGCGGAAATTAGCGTTATTCCCATCCCTGGGGCAAACGCAGCATTGTCAGCTTTGATTGCCTCCGGACTGGGTACCGAAAGATTTACATTTGCCGGATTCCCTCCACGGGAGAAAAAGGATCTCGAGAGGCTGCTACAGTCATTTCAGGTATCACATGGCACGATCCTGTTTTATGAATCCCCTCACCGTATTGTGCGGACGTTGACGGTATTGAAGGAAACATTGGGGGAACGCAGAGTGGTGCTTGCACGTGAGTTGACCAAGCTGCATGAGGAATGGATACGAGGAACGGCGAAGCAATGCCTTGCCAAACTGGAGGAGCATCCACCGCTTGGTGAATATTGTCTGGTAGTTGAAGGGAAAAACGAAGCAGAAGAGGAAGAGGAGCGACAGGCATGGTGGCAGTCCTTATCTTTGGAGGCCCACGTTGCGCATTATGAGACTGAAGGGCTGACACGCAAGGACGCTATGAAGCGTACAGCTACTGATCGCTCCATTTCCAAAAGGGATGTATATAACGCTCTTTTATGAAAACTTCCATAAACAAAAAAGGGCCTTCCGACGGTTGGGTTCAAACCGTGGAAGGCAACAAGGAGTATATATGAAAAAGGTTAGAATTAACAATCTCTTATAAGTCTATTATATACTAAAAATCTTAGTTTGTCACAGGTGTTGGAATTTCTGAGATGCAATCTTGGCAAACAATTTTTCCTTTGAAGTAAATTACGTTCTCGGCATTACCGCAGAAGATACAAGCAGGCTCGTATTTTTTGAGCATAATGCGTTCGCCATCAACATAAATTTCCAAAGCGTCTTTTTCGCCAATACCCAATGTGCGGCGCAATTCGATTGGAATAACAACACGTCCGAGCTCGTCAACTTTTCTTACAATACCAGTGGATTTCATCATAATAAATCAGGCTCCTCTCGCCTTTAAAATAATATAAGTGTCATGATTCGACAAAATATTCTCTTTTCTGATATTTACTATACCAACGATTCCCAAAACAGTCAACCTTAAATATTTGCTAACAGGTTAATTATGCAAAAGTATTTAGAATAAAGAGCATGATGCGTGTGTATTACCTTATTTTATTGATGATTTTAGCCATTTGTCGATTTGGAAATGTCGAAAAGCTATAATTCGACATATTACGACAAGCGATGTCGAATGAAGGAGATCGTTTAGGATTTTATTGTATCTTAATCCATTATTCAGAATATTAAAGGAGCTGATATCTTGCACCAGCCACTCAGTGAAGAAAAAGTTTTTAAGGACCCGGTACATAACTATATCCATGTTCAGGATACAGTGATATGGCGTTTGATCAATACTCCAGAGTTCCAACGCTTGCGCCGCATTCGGCAGTTGGGTACATCTTATCTTACTTTTCATGGAGCGGAGCATAGCCGTTTTTCGCATTCGCTAGGTGTGTACGAGATTACACGGCGTATTATTTCCCAATTTGAACGCGGCGAATTTTCGGATTGGCCGAAGGAAGAAGGTTTAGTCGCGCTGTGTGCGGCTTTGTTGCACGATGTGGGGCATGGCCCGTTTTCCCATTCTATAGAAGAAGCCTTTCATATGAACCACGAGGATTGGACATGCCGGATTGTATTGGGGAATACGGAGATTAACGCTGTGCTGAGGCAAGTCGATGAGGAGCTTCCGGCGAAGGTGGCTGCGGTCATTGCCAAAACGTATGACAAGCCAATTCTCGTTAACCTGATCACAAGCCCATTGGATGCGGACCGTATGGATTATTTGCTGCGGGATGCCCACTCGACGGGGGTCAATTATGGCACCATTGATCTGGATCGTATTTTACGGCTGCTGCGTCCTCATAATGGAAGAATTGTTGTGAAGGAGTCAGGTATGCATGCGGTAGAGGATTATCTGATGTCACGCTATCAGATGTATTGGCAAATTTATTTTCATCCTGTAACGCGCAGCTCGGAAATTTTATTGCGTAAGATTTTCAAGCGGGCGAAGGAGCTGTTTAGAAACGGATATGAGTTTAGTTTTCTGCTGGAACCGTTGCCGGATCTCTTTCGGGGGGAGCTTACGGTGGAACAATATTTGATGCTCGACGAGTCTTTGATTCAGACAGTATTCAGTCAGTGGAAACAGGAAAAGGACGAGATTTTAAGTGATTTGAGCGCCCGTTTTATGGATCGCAAGCTGTATAAATATGTAGAGATTGAAAATATGGATACAGATACCATTGACGACATTCGGACAGCGCTGAAGCAGGTTGGTTTGCATCCCGAATATGATCTGGAAATTGATTTTCCGACGGATCTTCCTTATGATGTGTTTCGGCAGGGTGGCTCGACGGACAACCAGATTTTACTGCTTGGACGTAAAGGAGAAGTGAGAGAAATTTCCGAAGTATCGGAAATTGTGCGCTCCATTAGCGGTATTCACCGGGGTAAATATCACATGTACTATCCCCAAAACAAATTGGATGGGGTAAAGGACAAGCTTCCTGCCGAAATAAGGAATTATTTTGTCAAACAATAGACAAATGTATGCCAATAAAAGTAAATAAGGGGACATGAATTTTGAATTTATTTGACACTCATACCCATCTGGATGCGCCGCAATTTGACGAAGATCGGGAAGAAGTTATAGCACGTGCTGTCGAAGCGGGAGTAACCCGCATGATTAATATCGGATTTAATCGTGAGACGATTCCATCCACGATGAAATTAGCTGAGACGTATGATTTTATTTATGCGGCGATTGGATGGCACCCACAGGATGCGATTACGATGCAGGAGGGAGATATGGAATGGATTGTATCGTTATGCAGTCATAAGAAAGTCGTGGCGATCGGGGAGATTGGTCTGGATTATTATTGGGACACATCACCGAAGGATGTACAGCATCGGGTGCTACGCAACCAGATTGGACTGGCTCGTGAGCTGAACATGCCAATTGTCATCCATAACCGGGATGCGCATGAAGATATTGTTAAGATTTTGCGTGAAGAAAAAGCGAGTGAGGTTGGCGGAGTCATGCATTCCTTTTCCGGAAGCTGGGAGACGGCTAAAATGGTGCTGGATATGGGCTTTCACCTCTCTTTTGGCGGGCCAATAACGTTCAAAAATGCCAAGCAGCCAAAGGAGGTACTCGCACAGGTGCCGCTGGACCGTCTGCTCATTGAAACGGACGCTCCCTACCTAACGCCTCATCCGTTCCGCGGGAAGCGAAATGAGTCCGCACACGTGGGACTGGTCGCAGAGGCGGCTGCCCAAATCAAGGGAATTACGGTGGAGGAATTAGTGTCAATAACGACCCAAAATGCCTTGGAACGATTTGACATTAAGTGAAAAAGTGAAGAAATCGATCAAAATAAAGAGATAGACGAAGCTAATCATGAATTTGTTGCAGGAAACTCAAGAATATTACAATATTTTAACCGAATATTTTGAAAAATGTACTTGAAACCTGCTTTACAACATGCATAGAAACAGGATATCATCTTTTCAGTGAATTGTTGTTTGAGTGTAAACATCAACAGCTCATTTCATGAACCAGTCTCGCTGAGTCCCTTTTACAGGGAACGGGGGAACCGATATGGCTTACAGTACGTCCGGCGTATGGCAAGAAGGGAGCGTCTCTTCCGCCAGCCGGCTCGACCGAAATCCTTTCCCGGATGGGATTGAACAGGTGGAGGGGCCGTATTTCGATTTCTTTCTGGGTCTTCGGGGTGAATGTGAAGGCGACCGCCATGAGCGGTTGACCCAAGCTAGGGCGTCTCTCTACGTCCGAACCCGACAGCTAACCCCGTAAGCGTAACAAGAGAGAAGCCATCTCGTGCATGATTTTTCCGCATATTCGCACATGCCGGAAGCCACGAAAGAGCTCTCTAGTCTCTTTCTCTGGCTTTTTTTGTTGTGAATAAAAGAAAATCTGTCATCATACTGTGATTAAACAGGGGAGGACAGCATGCCGCGAAGACGGGTACATGGTGCAGGACAGTCGCATTACGGGCTTGTCTTGTAGAAAATCTGTTATAGTCACGTCAATCTCAACTATGTCTTACTCCAGACGGCGGGCTATGTAAGGAGGACGGAGGAAATGGGCATTTTCCAAAAAGAGGAGACCCATGAGTCACGCTCATCCAGCATGTCTTACGTATTGCGTTGGAAGCAAGAAAATGTGCGCCAGGCTGCTTTGGTTGCTATTTTTCTAATCGCACTAACGATTATGATTTCAATTCTGGTGTACACTGAATCTAAAAAACAGGTCTTTTTTGTCATCGATGGTAAGGCATCTGCGGTAGAAACCCGACAATCCCAGCTCCAAGATTTGCTCAAAGAGCATTCTATTTCACTTCAGCCGCATGATACGGTTTCGATGCCGCTGAACGGAGCAGTACAGGATGGGGATCGCGTAGTCATCAAACGTGCCAATCAGGTCAAAGTATCCTTAGCCAATGAGACGAAAAAATTGTACACAACAGAAAATACAGTAGAGGGTGCCATTCGCACCTCGGGCTATAAATTATCGTCAAATGATAAAGTTTATCCTGCTCTGGATGCTTCTGTTTCGTCTAACATGGACATAAAAATCATCCGTGTGAAGAAACAGCAGGTCGAACAGAAGCAACAGGTACCTTATCAGGTCATCAAAACGGCCGATCCAAGTCTCTATAAAGGCGATAATCGGGTCATCCAAAGCGGTAAAACGGGTGTTGTGGTCCAGCATGTTCAAAAGGTATACCATGACGGAAAATTGGTATCCAAGCAGCTGGTAAACAAGGAAGTCGCGCAGAATCGTGTGGATAAGGTGATTGCGGTAGGAACGAAGAAAAAGCCGGTCGTTCTGGCTGCTTCCGTCGGTCCTGAAGATGCCGTTAAGGCAACACGGGTTAGTTCGGACAATGCTGTCCGTAAAGCAGGTGTGAATTTTAAATATAACAAAGTATTACAAAACGTCTCCATGACGGCGTATTCGTCACAGGAGCCAGGTATCGGTACACGTACCGCATCCGGCACGCGTGTCACGGAAGGACGCACCATCGCTGTCGATCCGAGTGTGATTCCAATCGGCTGGTGGGTGTATATTGAAGGGGTGGGCTTCCGCCGTGCGGAGGATACCGGTGGCGCAATTAAAGGCCACAAAATCGATGTGTATTATGAGAGTTTGAGTCAAGCCAATCAGTTTGGTCGGAAGCACGGTAAAACCGTATATGTGATTGGACCAGTGAAGCCTGAAATGAACTAAAAACGTGTTGTATATGTTTAGGGCAATGCGATAGTATTAACATCATAGTTATGCATGCTAAGAAGAGGATACCCTCTTCTTATTTTGTTTTCAAAAGCTGGGAAAGATGAATATAGCTGACTGTGTAGCAGTGGAGGGAAACGCAAATGATCAAGGAAGTGATCGTGGTAGAGGGTCGGGATGATACGGTGGCTATTCGCCGTGCTGTCGAAGCGGATACGATAGAAACGGGGGGCTCCGCCATTAATAAAATGACGCTGCGCAAAATTGCGCTGGCGCAGGAGCGGCGGGGTGTCATTATTTTGACCGATCCCGATCATGCAGGGGAGCGTATCCGCAAAATTATTGCCTCCAAGGTGCCCGGCTGCAAGCAGGCCTTTATACCAGAGGCAGAAGCGACGCGTAAAGGGGATATTGGCGTGGAGAATGCCTCGCCTGAAGCGATCAGACATGCTCTCGCACGGGTGCATACGACGGTGGAAGGGGCCGATCCGCTAATTGATTGGGCGGACCTGATTGACGCCGGACTTATCACCCACCCGAATGCTGCTGCACGACGTATGACTTTGGGTAATGTGCTGGGCATTGGTTACTGTAACGGTAAGCAGCTACATAAACGGCTCGCTGTGTTCCAGATCAGCCGTGAGGAATTTGCCGGTACGCTGGCACAAATTGAAAGTGAAGGATTGTGATATCCGTATGACAGGGATTCAAGATATAGCAACACCACGGCGCACGAAGGAAATTATTCAGCGGCACGGGTTTTCGTTCAAAAAGAGTTTGGGACAAAATTTTCTGATTGATCAAAATATTCTGAACAAGATCGTGAATGCTGCGGGATTGGACGAAACGAAGGGCGCACTTGAGATCGGTCCGGGGATTGGCGCTTTGACTGAGAAGCTGGCGCAAACGGCCAAGGTAGTTACTGCTGTGGAAATTGACCAGCGGCTCCTGCCTATTCTCGAAGAGGTGCTGGCCCCTTATGAGCATGTGAAGGTACGCCATGGGGATGTGCTAAAGCTGGATTTGCGAGAGGTGTTCGCTTCCGATTTTGCCGGGGTTAGTAAAGTGAGCGTCGTCGCTAATCTGCCGTACTACGTCACTACACCGATTCTGATGAGGCTGCTGGAGGACAAGCTCCCTCTGGAGAATATCGTCGTCATGATCCAAAAGGAAGTGGCTGAGCGTATGGCTGCGTCTCCTGGGACGAAAGATTACGGCAGTTTGAGTATTGCAGTGCAATATTACAGCGAACCCGAATTGGTCTGCATCGTACCGAATACGGTATTTATTCCCCAGCCGAATGTAGAATCGGCGGTCATCCGTTTGCGTGTGCGGGAAGTGCCTCCGGTAGAGGTGGTGGACGAGCAGCATTTCTTCGAAGTCGTACATGCTTCATTTGCCCAACGTCGCAAGACCATTTCGAATAACCTGAAAAGCCGCTTCTTTACCAAAGAGAACAGGGACACGCTGGAGCCGCTGTTGCTTCAGGCAGGCATAGAGCCTTCCCGTCGGGGCGAGACGCTGAGTATCGAGGAATTTGCGCGTCTGAGCGCTGTGTTGCTGGAAGCCGGGATTTCCTGATCTGACGCAAGAGCTATCGCTTAGCAGCAGTCAGAGAGTCTCTGGTTGCGCTTTGCACGGTTGTGGCTGGTTTGTATTAGCTCCTGAGCATGATAAGGAACCAAACTGTGCATTCACCCATACGATATGGGAGGGGTGATACAGTGTGATGATTTTAGGAGACTTGGTCGTTCGAAAATCGTATGGCGGAGATGTCACGTTTCGCGTTGAGGACATCCAGCGGGATAAAGCGATCATTAAAGGGACGGAATTTCGGCTGCTTGCCGATTCCCCTGTGAACGATCTGGTCAAGGTGCCTGCAGACCAGATTAGCGGGAAGACACGGCAGGCCCATATTAAGGCGGATGAGTCTCTCAATCTGTTGCAGCAGGCACGGCAGAAGCAAGCAGCCCGCAGTCAGGCGGCTTTGATCGGGGAGTGGAGTGATCCGGTGGAGTCGACGTATTTTGAAATGCCCGGCAAGGTACTTCATCTGGATGGGGACCCCGGCTATTTGAAAAAATGTCTCAGCTTATATGAGCAGCTTCGCGTTCCTGCAGAGGGACATCATGTTCACGAATCAGCTATGGCCGACACGTTGTATCGGCTGCTTCCCCGTATTCGCCCGGATATCGTAGTCATTACCGGACATGACGGGGTATTGAAGCAGCCGCAGCCTTATGATTTATATAGCCTGAAAAGCTATAAAAATTCGCAAAATTTTGTGGCGGCGATCCAGGTAGCGAGACAATATGAACGTCATCTGGATTCATTGACGATTGTGGCGGGAGCGTGTCAGTCCCATTTTGAAGCGCTGCTGCGTGCAGGAGCGAACTTTGCCAGCTCACCAGGGCGTATCCTGATTCACGCGCTGGACCCGGTATATGTGGCTGCCAAGGCTGCCTTTACGTCGATCCGTGATACAGTCAACATGGGCGACTTGTTTCATCAGACGATCAGTGGCAGCCGTGGAGTGGGTGGTATCGAAACCCGGGGAAGCTATCGTATCGGTCTGCCGAAGCTGGAAAATTTGTCGACTCTTAAAGTAACGCCTTCTGCAATCTAAGGTTTGAACCTGTTAAATAGGATTTATCTGGATAAAAAGCCTCTGGGCACAGGGGCTTTTTGGCATTTTTATACGCATTATTCCTGTTCGCAAAAAATTAAATTGACAACTTATTTTTCGGGTTGATATAATATTTAGCTTGATTTGACATTGTCTCTAAAATTCGTTATAATGGACAAGGAAAGAGGTGGTCGTTAGGCAATGGCTAAAAATACGCTGTTGGAAATCAAACGCAGTCTCGACGCACATGTAGGGCAAAAAATTTTGCTGCGGGCTAACGGCGGACGCCGTAAGACCGTCGAACGAACTGGTGTCTTGGAAGAAACGTACCCTTCTGTTTTTATCGTCAAGCTGGATCAGGAGCAACAAACGTTCAAACGTGTCTCCTACAGCTATGCTGACATTCTTACCGAGTCGGTGGAAGTTACCGTCTATGATCCCGACTCCCATACAAGTGTCGAATGTTTTGACACACCTTAATTGATTTTATGTAATCTATACCGGCTTTGCAGGTTTAACGGCGGCTTCGTCATTCCAAATGACGGGGCCGTTTTGTATATATGGGGCAGGATGAAGCATCGCGTCTTTGCGCATACTAAGGCGGGAATGATCTTCCTTATTCCACTGCCGAAGGAGGCGTATGCATGAGTCGGAGAAGACGAGGTGTCATGTCGGAAGAGCTTAAGTATGAGCTGGCTAAGGATCTTGGATTTTACGATACGGTCAAGGAAGAGGGCTGGGGAGGCATTAAAGCCAAGGATGCGGGCAATATGGTGAAGCGGGCCATTCAGCTTGCAGAGCAGGCAGCTTCCCGCAAATCGTAGCCATCGTTAGTGCTTCGGTAGTACTGATGAAAAAGCGGGGATCTCCGGTTTTATACCGGGTGGTCTCCGCTTTTTTGAACCTCATGACTTGACACGCTGAGTCTGATATAATATGTTAAGCTGTCTTGAGGGAAAAGTTGAAGGTGGGTGAACGCCTTGAAAATATACGAAAAAGCACCGGCAAAAATTAATTTAATGCTTGATGTATTACGCAAACGGGATGACGGATATCACGAGGTTGAAATGATTATGACCATGGTCGATTTGTCTGATCGTTTGACCATGTCCGAGCTACCACGTGATACCATTATCATTTCAAGCCAAGCCGGGTACATACCGCTAGATGAGAAAAATCTGGCTTTTCAGGCCGCGCGTCTGATTAAGGAACGTTATGATGTCTCTACGGGCGTGCATATCCATTTGGACAAGCATATCCCGGTAGCTGCAGGGTTAGCAGGCGGAAGCAGTGATGCCGCGGCAGCGCTGCGTGGGCTAAACAAGCTGTGGAAGCTTGGCATTTCGGATGCTGAATTAAGAGTACTGGGCGCTGAGCTTGGTTCTGATGTGCCCTTCTGTATTACAGGTGGTACGGCTTTAGCGAGTGGACGCGGGGAATTGCTTAGGCCACTTCCGAATCCACCCCAATGCTGGGTAATTCTCGCGAAGCCGCCGATTAATGTATCGACGGCTGAAGTGTACGGACGCGTTAAAGCGGATCAGATCACGCATCACCCGTCTGCCCGGCAGATGGAGCAAGCGATCCGCAACGCTTCTTTTACCGATGTATGTAATGCGCTCGGGAATGTACTGGAGGATGTCACACTTAAGCTGTACCCGGAGGTGGAGCATCTTAAAAACTCTATGATTCGATTAGGAGCGGATGGGGTGCTGATGTCAGGTAGTGGTCCTACGGTGTTCGGGCTGGTGTCGAAGGAAGTCAAAGTACCGCGCATTTATAACGGACTCAGAGGATTCTGCAAGGATGTGTACGCAGTACGACTTCTGACCTGATTATGGTTATTTATTTCTAATTTTAGTGGTATTTGTTGTACAAATACGTACGAAGATGATATATTTACTATTAAATATTCGGATTTTACTATATCACTTGCATTCCGCCAGCAGCCGGCCAGTCCGCCGGTGCTTTTACTGTACGAAGCGGGCGGCAGGAGAAGAATAGATCGCGAGGAATTGTTGTGAAAAAACTTAAAAGAAGCTCACGATTGGTGGAAATGACACAATTTTTGCTGTCACGGCCGCATACCCTGGTGCCTCTTACGCATTTTGCGGATCGTTATGGGGCGGCTAAATCGTCCATAAGCGAAGACCTGGCTATTATCAAGGAAGTATTTGAGGATGAAGGCATTGGTGAGCTTCTGACGTTGGCGGGAGCGGCAGGAGGCGTCAAGCTGATTCCAAGACTGTCCAAGCAGCATGCACTCACATTTGCGAATGACCTGTGTGCACAGCTGGAGCAGCCGGATCGCATCTTACCCGGAGGATATCTGTATCTGTCGGATCTGCTGGGTCAACCGGCGATGATGAATGAGGCTGGTAAAATATTCGCTACTGCATTTGCCAACAGACAGATCGATGTAGTCATGACGGTAGAGACCAAAGGGATTCCGCTTGCCTATGCAACCGGGGCACAGCTGAACTTGCCCGTTGTCCTCGTACGGCGTGATCATCAGGTAACGGAGGGCTCGGCAGTGAGTATTAATTACGTCTCAGGGTCACAAAAGAGCCTGCATACGATGTCATTGTCCAGACGGGCGATGCGCGAGAAAGCGCGTGTACTCATCGTGGATGATTTTATGAAGGCAGGTGGCACGATTCAGGGGATGGTTGACTTGCTGGCTGAGTTTGATGCTGAGGTAGCCGGAGTAGGTGTGCTGGTAGAATCGGGCGAGGTGGAGAATGGAGAACGCTTGCTGCACGATTATATTTCACTGGCGAATCTGACCGCGGTCGATTCTCGAAGCAAGCAAATTACAGTCAAGCTGGGGAATTATTTTGATGAATCTACAGGTCAGTAAAATGTCACATTTCATCAAAAAATACCTAAATATGTCGAAAAGAAATCTTTTCAAAAAAATTACCTGAATTTAGGATACGTTTTGTCCAAAAAAAGAAGGAATTCGAAATGCTGTGTGGAATGTATACACCAAGTCCTATTTGGAAAAAGGTGGTGAAACACACATGCAGATTACGGATGTTAGACTCCGCCGAGTGAACTCAGAAGGAAGAATGAAGGCGATTGCATCCATTACGATTGATAACGAGTTTGTAGTTCATGACATCCGGGTTATCGATGGTAATAACGGGATGTTCGTGGCTATGCCTAGCAAACGCACCCCGGACGGAGAGTTTCGCGATATCGCTCATCCTATATCTTCAGGGACCCGGGAGAAGATCCAGGCTGCTGTACTAACTGAGTACGAACGCGCAGCGGTGGATGAAGAAGTAGCTATTGAAGAAGGCGCTTAATTCGCCTAAAGCAAGATTGGGGTACAAAAGAAAAAGAGGGCCACAAACTGTGGCTCTCTTTTCTTTTTGTCTGGAATGAGATATATTCTTTAATGAGTTAACAGTCAGTTTTAAGGCAACTTGGAGCCATCCGGGCTGCCGAAGCGACTTTTTCATAAGACAGGGATCAAGCAGCAATGCATCCCGGGGATGAATGTCCAGCACAAGCTGGCCTGAAAAAATAGCCATTAACTAAAGGTTCGCCGTTATTTTTCAGGAGGATGTGAAAAGGTAAGAAAAATCTGATCTGGAAATTAACGTTTTAGCCAAAGGGAAATTGTTATTTTCAGGATAGGAGGTTGGACTTGTTGGAAAGGTTGGCAGTCATTCTTGCCGCAGGGCAGGGAAAACGTATGAGATCCAAATTATATAAAGTTCTGCATCCGGTATGCGGGAAACCGATGGTCGGTCATGTACTCGACACGGTTCGTGACATTGGAGTGTCCCGCAGTGTGGTGATTGTGGGTCACGGTGCGGAAGCGGTACAGTCTTATTTGGGACCGTCGGCAGAATATGCGCTTCAGGCTGAGCAGTTGGGAACGGGGCATGCTGTCAAGCAGGCCAAAGACTTGCTCGGTCAGGAGAACGGTACGACCATTGTCATCTGTGGAGACACCCCCTTGATTACAGCGGAAACACTGGAGGGCTTGGTGCAGCTACATGAGAGTCGGGGAGCGGCCGCAACAATTCTGACCGCTGAGCTGGACGACCCTAAGGGATACGGCCGGGTCATCCGTGATGCTGCGGGAGCAGTGCTCAAGATCGTGGAGCAGAAGGATTGCTCACCTGAGGAAGACGCTGTTCGGGAAATCAACACGGGAACGTACTGCTTTGATAATGCCAAGCTGTTCGCAGCGTTGGACAAAGTAACCAACACCAATGCACAGCAGGAATACTACCTGACAGATGTCATTGGTATTTTGCATGGCGAAGGCGAGAAGGTTGAGGCATATTTAACAGATGATGTGTCGGAATCCATCGGTGTGAATGACAGGGTCGCTTTATCAGTGGCTGAGGGATACATGCGAGAACGCATTGTGCGCAAGCATATGCTGAACGGTGTGACCATCATTGATCCGTCCTCTACCTACATCGAGAGCGAGGTTGTCATTGGCTCCGATACAGTGCTGTATCCAAACACATGGCTGCGAGGTCAAACACAAATCGGTGAAGATTGTGTGATTGGTCCGCAGACTGAGATTCAGGATACCCTTATTCATTCGGGCGCAACGGTGAAACATTCGGTGTTGAACGAAGCTGAGGTGGGCAGCAGTACATCTGTGGGTCCGTTTGCCTATCTGCGTCCGGGTGCGAAGCTGGGCGAGCATGTGAAGATTGGTGATTTTGTTGAGGTGAAAAATGCGACCATTGGTGATCATTCCAAGGTGTCCCATTTGAGCTATGTCGGTGATGCCAAGGTAGGTACAAACGTTAATATCGGTTGTGGGGCAATAACGGTTAATTATGATGGGTATAATAAATCTATTACAGAAATTGAAGATGATGCCTTTATTGGCAGTAATGTGAATCTGATCGCCCCGATTAAGATCGGAAAAGGTGCTTATGTCGTAGCAGGCTCCACCGTAACACATGCTGTCCCTGATAACGATCTGGCCATTGCCAGACCGCGTCAAGAGAACAAAGCCGGATATGCGGATAAAATCCGCGCGCGTGCCAAAGCGAAGAAGAAAAGATCGGAATAACCTTAATCAGCAAGCTGTTGGATCTGTAATGAATGAATCAGCACGGAGGGTTTCTATAAATGACTTATTGCGATTCCAAACTCAAAATATTTACTTGTAACTCCAATCCGAAGTTGGCCCACCAGATTGCGGACTACATCGGAATTCCAATGGGGGAATCCCATACCACATCGTTTAGTGACGGTGAAATTCAAATCAAACTGTCTGAAAGCGTGCGCGGTTGCCACGTATACATTGTGCAGTCGACTTGTCTGCCGGTTAACGACAACTTGATGGAGTTACTGGTTATGATTGATGCACTCAAGCGGGCTTCCGCCAAAAGCATTAATGTCGTTATGCCATATTACGGCTATGCCCGTCAGGATCGGAAAGCACGTTCACGTGATCCGATCACGGCGAAGCTTGTCGCTAACCTGATTGAAAAAGCGGGTGCTCACCGCGTAATCAGTATGGATTTGCATGCGATGCAAATTCAGGGATTCTTTGATATTCCGGTGGATCATATGTTCGGCGCGCCAATTCTGGCCCAGTATTTCCGTTCGAAGCAGATTGAAAACCCGGTTGTCGTCTCCCCTGACCACGGCGGTGTTGTGCGTGCGCGGAAGTTAGCGGATTTCCTGAATGCCCCGCTGGCCATTATCGACAAACGTCGTCCTGAGCCGAATGTTAGTGAAGTAATGAACATCATCGGAAATATTGAGGGTAAAACCGCTATTCTGATTGATGACATTATTGATACAGCGGGAACCATCGTGCTGGGCGCGAATGCGCTCAAGGAAGGCGGCGTAACGGACGTGTATGCGTGCTGTACGCATGCCGTGCTCTCCGGGCCTGCTATGGAAAGACTGGAGAATTCACCGTTAAAAGAGGTGGTCGTGACGGATACCATTCCGATCGTTCACCCCAATCCGACAAGCAAGCTGAAGGTATTATCTGTGGCTCCATTAATGGGAGAAGCCATTATCCGTGTGCATGAGGAATTGTCAATCAGCAAACTGTTTGAAATCGAATAAGCGCTGGCTCATTAAAAAAGGGGTTGCCTTTTCCAACTGGAAAAGGTAACCCCTATCAGCATGTCAGGCTAAAAGCCCGGTCTGGATATAAATGTGAAGCGCTGACGATTGTATAGCGTGTCCTCCATTTCGACAAAATGCTCGTTAAAACGCACAATGATGCCAATCTGGATATGTACATTCCCGTCATAGACTTGGACAGGAACCGAATGTTTTAAATGATATAGAAAATGGCTGTCATATAAGAGGATATCACCCTGATTGAGCATACCAGCACGCACCTTCCTGTTCAGTATAACTATTTTACCAAAAAATCAAGACTTCGAAAGAGGGTGTCACGGTTTATGAAGTGGATTGTAGGATTGGGCAACCCCGGTCCCCAATACGAAAAAACGAGACATAATGTTGGATTTATGGCGCTGGATGCTCTGGCCGCCCGTCATAACATCCAGATTAACCAAAGCAAATGCAAGGCATTGATTGGAGAAGGACATATTGGCGGAGTAAAAACCGTGCTGATCAAGCCGATGACCTATATGAATCTCTCAGGCGAGTCTCTGCGTGCTTATATGGACTATTACAAAGCGAATATAGATGATTTGGTCGTAGTTTATGATGATCTGGATACAGAGGTCGGAAAAATAAGACTCCGGTATCAAGGCAGTGCAGGTGGTCATAACGGGATCAAGTCGATTATCCAGCATACGGGCACACAATCCTTTAATCGGGTTCGTATGGGCATTTCCCGCCCTGAGCCTGGCTACGCCATCGTGGACTATGTTCTGGGAACCTTTCCGAAGAAGGAGAAGGAATTGCTGGCTGGAATGATAGAGGACACGTGTGATGCTTTGGAATACAGCTTGGGTCATCCTTTTGAACGGACCATGGCTGAATTCAATAAGTAAGGTCCGTAGCAGGCAGGATGGGCTTAAATGGAAGTTTGTTGGACATACTGAAAGGTATAGAAAACTTTCAGGAGGCATATACATTACATGATTGTGAATTATGTATGCAGACATTGTCGAACTTTCTTGGGACGGATTGATTCCGCAGCAATAACCGAAGAAAGGTTGGGCTTCCATTCCTTGACCCCTGCCGAACGTAGAGATATAATAGCGTATAATTCGGGCGGTGAAGTGACCGTCAAAGTCATTTGCGAGCATTGCAACCAGGCGCTGGAAAATAATCCGGAGCTAAGCCTGCTCGTAAATCCGCTCCAATAACAGGTATTCAACTGGTCTCATGTACCAGCTTGAGAGGTGAGGCGGTAATCCCGCTTATGGAGCCTTGGCAGCCTTGCTGAGGCTTCTTTTTCAGTTTGCTGCTCTCTCCCAGAGTAAGCATGTAATACCTGTTGCTATTCAGTTACATGCCGTTATTGTGAATAAATTTACATGCAACTATTTATAAGCATAAAGGGGTGCCTTTTTTGTTACAAGCACTTATTCAGGCTTTTACCAAGGATGCTGATTATGCATCCATTGCAGCAGGTATTTCATCAGGCATGAAGGAACAGCTCATATCTGGTTTATCGGGCTCTTCCCGACAGGTACTGATGGCCGCGCTTGCCGAAGATACCGGACGACCGATTCTGGTCATGACGCACAACATGTTTGCCGCTCAAAAAATAGCAGATGATTTGCAGGAAGCGCTTCCTCCAGAACGGGTTTTGTTGTACCCCTCGAATGAGCTGGTAGCTGCTGAGGCCGCCATATCCAGCCCGGAGACGCTATCCCAACGAATTGAAGTATTGATACGATGCGCCCAGGGTTTTCGTGGGATTGTTGTCGTGCCGTTTTCTGGTGTCCGGCGTTTGCTGCCGCTTCCAGAGACATGGCGTGAAGCCCGAATCGAGCTGAAAGAAGGCGAAACGATCCAACTGGAGCCGTTTTTGCTGCATATGGTCGAGATGGGGTACCAGCGGGTGGAGCGTGTAGAATCACGTGGAGAGATGAGTGTCCGTGGCGGGATTATCGATTTTTATCCGATGACAACCCGTTGGGGCTACCGCGTGGAGCTGTTCGATGATGAAATTGACTCCATCCGTATGTTCGACCCGCAAGATCAGCGTTCGGTGGAAAAGGTGCAGGAAGTTACCGTAACGCCGTGCAAGGAAGTCATAGCGGATAACGCTCGTATGGATCAGGCGGCAGATGCCGCAGCGATTCTGTTGGAGGAGCAGCTCGGCAAAATGACAGACCGTCAGGCCAAGCTGCATCTGAAAGAAGAGATTCACCGCGAAATTGAGCTGCTGCGTGAGCATGTGTATTTTGACGAAATCTATAAATATATCTCGCTGTTGTATCCCGAACGCAAAACCTTGGCAGATTACATGCCGGAAGACACCATTCTGATTATTGATGAACCGGCGCGGATGCTGGAAACAGCCAAGCAGCTCGAACGGGATGAGTCCGAATGGAATCTGCATTTGCTTCAAAACGGTAAAACGTTACCGCAGCTGGAGCTGTCGGATAACGTGGACAATCTGCTATATAACCGGAGATTCCAGACGTTGTTCCTGTCGATCTTTCTCCGTCAGGTTCCGCATACGCAGCCGCAAAATATTTTGAATTTCATCTGCCGGGGCATGCAGGATTTCCACGGTCAAATGAATGTGCTCAAGGCAGAAATGGATCGCTGGCGCAAGGCGGGCACGCAGGTTATGATGCTGGCGAGTGGAGACGAGCGGCTGGATCGGATGCGTCGGGTGCTTCAGGATTACGGTATTGATGAACCAACGATGGCTATTGGCAATTTGCAAAGCGGTTTTGAGATGCCATCTATTCATTTGGCAGTGATTACTGAGGGCGAAATGTTCTCGCAAAAGCAACGCAAAGCACGCAAGCAGGGCCGCCATGTGGACAACGCAGAACGGATTAAGAGCTATAGCGAGCTGAAGGTGGGCGACTATGTTGTACACCAGAATCACGGGATCGGGAAGTACATGGGAATCGGCACGCTGGAGGTTGGCGGTATCCATAAGGATTACATGCACATTCTCTATGCGGGCGGCGATAAGCTGTCTGTACCGATTGAGCAGATTGACCTGATTCAGAAGTATGTCGGCTCAGAGGACAAGGAACCTAAGATTTACAAGCTGGGCGGAAATGAATGGACACGGGTGAAGAGCAAGGTTCGCAGCTCCGTTCAGGACATTGCTGATGATTTGATCAAGCTGTATGCAGAACGGCAGTCAGCGCCGGGTTTTGCCTTTGAAAAGGATTCACCGGAACAGCAGGAATTTGAGGATATGTTCCCGTATGAAGAGACACGTGACCAGATTCGGGCAATTGAAGAGATCAAGAAGGACATGGAGCAGAGCCGTCCGATGGATCGTTTGCTGTGTGGTGATGTGGGCTACGGCAAGACAGAGGTTGCCATTCGCGCTGCGTTTAAGTCGGCTATTGAGGGCAAGCAGGTGGCCGTGTTAGTACCGACGACGATTTTGGCACAGCAGCATTATGAGACGTTCCGTGAGCGCTTTTCCGGGTATCCGTTCAACATTCAGGTGTTGAGCCGTTTCCGTTCGCGCAAGGAGCAGAATGAGACGATTAAAGGGGTTCGTCAGGGGACGGTCGATATTGTCATTGGCACCCATCGCTTGCTGTCGCAGGATCTGGTGTTTAAGGATCTGGGGATGCTCATTGTCGATGAGGAGCAGCGGTTTGGCGTGACGCACAAGGAAAAGCTGAAAAAGCTGAAAACGAATGTGGACGTGCTGACGTTAACGGCTACGCCTATCCCGCGTACGCTACATATGTCTATGCTCGGGGTTCGCGACTTGTCGGTCATTGAGACACCGCCAGAAAACCGCTTTCCCGTGCAGACTTATGTTGTCGAGCACAGCCAAACGTTGGTGCGTGAGGCGATTGAACGCGAGATGGCACGCGGAGGACAGGTGTACTACCTGTATAATCGCGTACAGGGTATTCAGGAAATGGCTGCCGAGATCAATGCGCTTGTGCCGGATGCCAAGGTGGGCGTGGGTCACGGCCAGATGTCCGAATCCGAGCTGGAGAAGACCATTTTGGACTTCCTGGACGGTGAATATGATGTACTGGTCAGCACCAGCATTATTGAGACCGGGGTGGATATTCCGAATGTGAATACACTCATCGTGCATGATGCCGATAAAATGGGGCTGTCCCAGCTTTATCAGCTGCGTGGGCGTGTAGGCCGTTCCAACCGGATTGCCTATGCTTATTTTACGTACCAGCGGGATAAGGTGCTGACGGAAGTGGCAGAGAAGCGTCTTCAGTCGATCAAGGAGTTTACGGAGCTGGGCTCCGGGTTCAAGATCGCGATGCGCGATTTGTCGATTCGTGGAGCGGGGAATTTGCTTGGTGCAGAGCAGCACGGATTCATTGCATCCGTCGGTTTTGATCTTTACTCGCAAATGCTGGCTGAGGAAATTAATAAGCGCAAGGTTAGCGTGCTTGGAGAAGAGGATCTGTCGAATCGAAATTGGAGTACGTCCATTGATTTGGGCGTGGATGCTTACCTGCCAGGAGATTATATTTACGACAGTATTCAGAAGATTGAGATTTATAAAAAGGTTGCAGCAGTCAGCACGTTTGACGAGGCAATGGAGCTGGAGGATGAGCTGGTTGACCGCTTTGGTGATTTGCCGGAGGCTGTGCGTCATTTGTTGGCTGTAGCCCGTCTCAAGGTATACGGACGCATGTATGGCATTGAGTCCATTGTCCAGCGGGATGACAACATCGTGTTGAAATTCCACGAAGGGCGCCAGCAGGCGGTACAGACCGCCAAACTTGCGGAGATTGGCAATCGCTTTGAAAGACGTGTACAATTTGAACAGGGCACTCCTATGAGCGCACGCATCAAGGGCAAAGGTCTGGATGATCCACAGATACTAGAGCTGCTGGAGCAATTTTTGAGTGCACTAAAAGATGCATTCACATTGAAGGAGGAACTGCAAAATGTCACAACCAAATAAAAGAAAACCTTGGAGAATGCTATCGGTGGCCATTGCCGCGGTGCTGGCTATATCGGTGCTGGCAGCATGTACGAAGCAAGCCGAGGAGAGTAAGGTCAAGGACCAACCGAAGGACAGCAGTAAGGTTGTCGTGACCTACACTGGCGGAACCATTACGGAAAATGAGTTTAACCAGGAAATCAGTATGATGAAATTCCTGTATCCGGAATATGGAGCGATGCTTGCTTCGGATCAGGTGCGGGAGCAAATTGCCAAGCAAGAAGTGGTGTACAAGCTTCTGGCTGAAAAAGCAGACGATAAGTCCAAGGAACAGGGCGCCAAAGAAGGAACCGAACAACTGGAGCAGTATAAGAAGTCGGTCGGAGATGCTAAATTCAAGACATTTTTAAGTGATCAAAAGCTGACTGAGCAGGGTGTGAAGGATTACTTTACCCGTGTGATGACGGTGATCAACAGTGAGACGAACAAAGTGACGGACGATCAGCTGAAACAGGAATTTGAGAAAAACAAAGATCAATTCACGACAGCAACCGTGCGTCATGTACTGATTAATTTCCAGGATCCAAAAACGAAAAAAGAACGCAAAAAAGAAGATGCTCTCAAACTGGCCAAAGAAGTGAAGGCGAAGCTGGATGGCGGGGCTGATTTTGCGACGATTGCCAAGAAATACTCAGAAGATCCGGGTTCGGCTTCCAATGGCGGTTTGTATGAGAATGCATCCGTAGCTCAATGGGTGCCTGCATTCAAAGAAGCAGCTGAGAAGCAGCCGATCAATAAAATCGGAGATCCGGTGGAAACAGAATACGGATATCACATCATCAAGGTGGAATCCCGCAATGAGCCTACGTTTGATAAATTGAAGGACAACGAGAAGGCTGCGCTGAAAAACAAGCTGGCTGGTGAAAGTATTCAAAACTTTACCGAGAAGGATTTGGCCAATCTTGATTTGAAAATTAATCTGCCGAAGGTACCTGCCACGCAAGAGAAAAGCGGCACCACACCGGGCGCTGGAAGCACAACTACGCCTGAGGGCACTACAAATGGCACCACTGATACCAAAGCAGGAACAGCCAAGGACGGAGCTACAACCGAAGGTAAATAACTGAACATGCATAAGGAATTGGGAACAGATGAATACTATGGTCAGATATCACCATAAACACCATGACCGTGACGTTCTTCGTGACCGCTTCCGGGGGAGCGGAAGCGTCTTTCGATACCGTCAGTAGTTTACTAAATTCTTCTTGAGAAAGTGGGGCAACATGTGAAATGAAAGCTACTGGTATAGTTCGCCGTATTGATGATCTGGGGCGGGTAGTTATTCCTAAGGAAATTCGCCGCACCTTGAGAATTCGTGAAGGAGATCCGCTTGAAATTTTTGTGGATCGTGACGGAGAAGTCATTTTGAAAAAGTATTCACCTATCGGTGAACTTGGTGATTTCGCCAAAGAATACGCTGAGTCCCTGTTTGAAAGCACAGGCCATATTACGATGATTACCGACCGGGACACCATTATTACGGTGGCCGGAGGCTCTAAAAAAGAGTTTCTGGACAAGCCGATCGGCAGCATTATCGAAGGTAGTATGGATAATCGCAAAACGGTACTGGAAACAGCCAGCGGCTCCTATGAGCTGACCCGAGACCACGAAGAAACACTCTCGTCCTTTGTGGCGGCTCCCATTGTTTCGGGTGGTGATCCTATTGGTTCCGTTGTGTTACTGAACAAGGACGAAAACGTGAAAATGGCCGAAATGGAGATCAAAATGGCTGAAACAGCCGCTGGTTTCCTCGGTAAACAAATGGAACAGTAATCCCCCGGTCCGACCCTGTAAGACGTACTGAATGGCGAAAGCCGTCTGTCGTCTTGCAGGGCTTTTTTTCTTTCCAGAGAAAGAGGCGGTATAATAGGACTCGTGAAAGATGCATATTTCAGGTAGGAGTGGGGAACGGACGATGCAGGAAAATCGCGCCGCTTCGCGGCTGCTACGGGGTGCTGTCATTTTGACACTGGCGGCGGTAGCGAGCAAGCTGATCGGTACATTGCAAAAAATCCCGCTGCAAAATATCGGCGGTGACGGCGTTTTCGGTATTTATAATACGGTTTATCCTTTTTATACGCTGTTGATTACCATTGCCGCTGCTGGATTTCCGGCAGCGATATCCAAATTTGTAGCTGAGTATGAGGCGGTGGGAAACCGGGCCGCAGGGCAACGTGTAGCCCGGTTATCCTCCCTTGTATTGGGCATGTTTGGTGTGATTCTGGGTGTGCTGATGTATACGTGCGCACCGCTGATCGGTCAGTGGATCGACAATGCTCATGTCATTCCCTCGGTGAGGGCGGCGGCTTTTGCCTTTTTGTTCGTGCCGGTTATGGCAGGGCTAAGGGGATATTTTCAGGGCTTGCAAAATATGATCCCGACCGCTGTCTCCCAAGTGACGGAGCAGACGGTACGGGTGGGTGTGATGATCATGCTGTTGCTGCTTATGCTGTCGCAAGGAGCCGGACCCGATATGATTGCTGCCGGGGCTGTTTTTGGTTCTGCGGCTGGCGGGGCAGCGGGTCTGGTCGTCATGCTGCTATTCTGGCGCAACCACAGGAAGAAGCTCAGAAGGCAAGGGAGGCTGTCTGAGCAGGCTTTGCAGGTCGCTGGGAAGACAGAACAGATGGGCATACAGGAGACTGCGTCTGGACGTTCTGGCGTCATAGAGAGAACGACGGACGATTTGGTGAGTGGCAGTCGTGCTGTCGTATCAGGTGTGCTAGAGAGTGCAGCCGGGACAGCGCAGGAGCAGGCTGGAGGAGCCTACCGGACAGAGAGCTACGGTGCTTTACTAAAGGCATTGCTTCGTTATGCCCTGCCTGTTTGCCTGGGAGCGCTGGCCGTTCCGCTGATTAGTTTGGTGGACACGTTTACGGTACCTCGCTTGTTAAAGCAGGAGGGATTGGACGATACAGGAGTTATGGTGGCCTTCGGTGTCTATAACCGCGGTCTGCCGCTTGTACAGCTGGTGATGATGTTTGCCACCACGCTGTCGGCATTGTTCATTCCGTCGTTAGCGGAAGCCCGGGTAACGGGCGGCACGGAGCTGGCGCGCCGCCAGTGTGAGCAATCGCTGCGCTGGTTCTGGCTGTTGGGACTAGCGGCCGCGACAGGCTTAATTGTGCTGGCGGTGCCCGTCAATGTGATGCTGTACGCGGATGACACCGGCAGCGGAGTCATGCGCTGGATGGCGCTGACTGCCGTAGGCGGCACGCTCAGCATTATCTCGGCGGCGCTGCTGCAAGGGCTGGGGGCAGTTCGCGCCCCAGCCTTGGCGATGCTCGCCGCAGCCGCAGCCAAGGCGTTGCTGAACTGGCTGCTCGTGCCGCAGCTGGGCACGGCTGGCGCAGCCATCGCGGGAGCCGCCGCCTATCTGCTGGCAGCGGCGATCAACATCGCGCTGCTCGCCCGCCTGGCGGGGCTGCGCTGGAGCTGGTCCGCCAGCGTGCTCAAGCCGGCGGTACTGCTTGTCGCCTTGGCCTGCGCAGCTGCGGCGGCGATGTGGGGCACCGGCGCCGCGCTGGGTGCCTTGGGGTGGGCCGCCGGAGGCCGTGCCACGGCGGCGGCGGAAAGCCTGCTGGGCGTAGCCGCAGGCGCCGTGGTGTTTGTGATCGGCCTCGCACGCTTGAGGCTGATCACGGAGGCGGAGCTTGCGGCGGTGCCCAAGCTCGGACGCCCGCTGGCAGCCGTGCTGCGCAGACTGCGCGTGCTGGCGTAGCCCGTAGCTATGCCGCTTGCGGTTGCGCGGCGGGGTAGCCATTTTATGAGCCTGTATATACTTTGTGGTATAGTAGTGCCAAAGCAAAGGAAGCGGAAGCAGGCAACGCGCCGTATATTTACGGAGTGTGTGCCACGTTTCTGCGGAACGGAGGATTGGACATGAGCGCAATACTAACAGTCGTAGGATTAGGCTCGGGAGACCCGGATCAGCTTACGATAGGGATATTGAACAAAATGCGGGGCGCTTCGGCGCTGTATCTGCGGACGAAGGAGCACCCGGCAGTTAAGGTGCTGGATGAGTTTGGAGTGGCCTTCGAGTCGTTTGACACCGTGTATGAGACCAAGGAATCTTTTCCAGAGGTATACGAGGAAATTACCATTCAGTTGATAGCAGCGGCCGCTAAAGCTGCCGACGGAAGCGAAATCGTCTATGCGGTTCCGGGTCACCCGATGGTAGCGGAAGCGGCAGTACAATTGCTCAAAGAGCGTTGCCCTGCGCAGGACATTAAACTGAACATCCTTGGCGGCGAAAGTTTTCTGGATGAAGCTTTTGTGCGTCTTGGTTTTGACCCGATTGAAGGTTTCCAGTTGCTGGACGCAGGTACGCTGGATGCGAGCTGGCTTCAACCTCAGTTGCACACGCTGATCGGACAGGTATATGATACGTTTACGGCTTCAGATGTGAAGCTGTGTTTAATGGAGCGCTATCCTGATGACTATGAGGTCTACGTTGGTCATGCGCTTGGCGTGGAGGGCGAGGAAGCGGTGCATAAAGTGCCACTGTACGAGCTGGATCGGGTGGAGGGCTACGGAAACCTGTCTCTGGTGTACATACCGCGTAGTGAGGATGATGCGCTGAAACGGCGTTCTTTTGACCGCCTGCATGAGATTGTTGATATTTTACGCAGTCCGGAAGGTTGTCCATGGGACCGGGAACAGACGCATCAGTCGATCCGCAAAAATCTGATCGAAGAAACCTATGAAGTCATTGAAACGATAGATGAGGACGATCCTGATCACATGAAGGAAGAGCTGGGCGATCTGCTGCTGCAAATTTTGCTGCATGCCCAGATGGAAGAAGAAGTTGGAACCTTCAATGTGTATGATGTGATTCAAGGGCTGAATGACAAGCTCATTTTCCGCCATCCACACGTGTTTGGAGACAATCAGGCGAAGGATGCGGAAGAGGCGCTGCAAAACTGGGAGCAGATGAAAGCCGAGGAAAAGCGGATGAAAGGCACAGCTTCAGCACAGCCTTCCGTACTGGATGGTGTCCCTCGTGATTTGCCTGCGCTCATGAAGTCGTACAAGCTCCAGAAAAAGGCGGCGAAAGTAGGCTTTAACTGGGATGGCATTGAAGGCGTATTCGACAAATTGGACGAAGAAGTGGCTGAGCTGAAGGAAGCGGTCCGCGAGGGACATTCCGTGGAGGCGCAGTTGCTGGAGTTGGGCGACGTGCTATTCGTTGCTGTGAACGCGGCCCGTTTTATGGGAGTTGATCCAGAAGAGGCACTGTCCGCCACCAACCGCAAATTTATGGACCGATTCCAGTACATTGAGAAAAGATTACGCGAGCAGGGACGACGTCCCGAGGATAGTAGCGTGGATGAGATGGAGACGTACTGGCAGGAAGCGAAAAAACTCTTGGCAGATCTTAGGCCGTAAAGGCGGCAAATGCCCGTGTGGAGCGTGTCCATTTGAGGAGACTTGCCAATGGGGAGGCTTTTGTAGTAGGATGTTGGCTTAACTGGGGTCGAATTAAAAAACGACTGCCATTGCAGGATTTTTAAGGCCAAGCCAGAATAACTTGTAGTAATTCTGAAAATAACTGTAGTCTACGGGCAACCGTACACCAGTTGTGTTCAGAGCGGCTTCGGCCGCAGTTTGACCTCACGTCTGCCCCATTTTATGGACATGCAGCGTGATGATTATTTTTTGACATTTGGGAGGCTTTTAACTTATGAACAAGACAGATCTGATCAACAATATTTCCAGCAAAAGCGGTTTGAGCAAACGTGACGTTGAAGCTGTATTGAATGGCGTTCTTGGTGAAATTACAGATGCACTCGCCAGCGGCGACAAAGTGCAACTGATCGGCTTTGGTACTTTTGAAACGCGCAAGCGTTCCAGCCGTACAGGCCGCAATCCACAAACCGGCAACACGATTGAAATTCCAGAATCGACCGTTCCTGCTTTTAAAGCCGGTAATAAGCTTAAAGAAGCCGTCAACTAATGCGTCTTGATAAATTCTTGAAAGTCTCGCGGCTGATTAAGCGGCGTACGGTAGCCAAGGACGTCTCCGAACAAGGGAGAGTCGTGGTGAATGGACGCGAAGCCAAGCCGAGCAGTGCGGTCAAAGTGGGCGATGAAATCACCGTCCAGTTTGGCCAGAAGCTGGTGACTGTGCGAGTGGAACGGCTCGCCGACACTACACGCAAGGACGAGGCTGCAAGTATGTACACTTTAGTGAAGGAAGAGCCCATTGCCAGAGACAATGGTTTGAACTGGTAACTGGAATCTAACTTTCTAATATGCTGTACATTAAAGCATCCCTTCATATTCTCATGAAGGGGTGCTTTTTCTTATGCAGTTTCTTTCGTGCAGTTCTAAATCCTGTTGTCCCCTTCATAAGCTAAGAACAGAAGGAGGGGTACATGCCATGATTGAACAAGGGAAGCCCAAACACCATGACCTGCGCATGCAAAGCCGAAAGCAGCTCGACATTTCAGGCGTCAGCAATGTGGAGAGCTTTGACAGTGAAGAGTTCCTGCTTCAGACCGAGCTGGGTCATCTCACCATTCGCGGACAGCATTTACATATCAAAAATCTCAGTCTGGAAGAGGGGCTGCTGTCCATTGAAGGTCTGATTACTTCCCTCGTCTACCTGGAGCCCGGGGCCCCGGCCAAAAACGGAAAAAGCCTATTCGGCAAGCTCTTCAAATGAACCCTCACACACAATGGCTGACATTGACGTGGATGCTGCTGTCGGGCATAGCCATGGGAGTGGTGTTCGACAGCTACCGGGTGCTGTCCATCCGCTTTCATTTTGCCCGTTGGAGCATTCATATGTTGGACGTGCTGTATTGGGTGGCCTCGGCCCTGTTTATTTTCCGTGTGCTGTACGCGAGTAATCGCGGTGAGCTGCGGTTTTATGTCTTTTTAGGACTACTTTTGGGGGTTTGGCTCTATTTTTGGGCCTTTAGTGTTACAACCCAACGTTTTGTGGTAATGTTATTAAAGATAGTCCGCAGACTGACGTTGATCGTGAACAGCATACTGCGCATCCTGATTGTTCATCCGGTGTTGGCGCTGTATCGGCTGGTACGCAAGCTGGTCGGATGGACATGGGCACTTATTGTGCTCCTGGGAAGGATGCTGATATACATCTTGATGCCGGTTTGGAAGCCGCTCGTCTGGCTGATCGGTCCGCTTAAAGCGCGCTGGAGGACTCCAGAATTGCTTGTAAAGCTCGGCATCAGACTGAAAAACACAGCAAAAAGATGGTTTGGAAGGAGGTAGTATCATGCGTAATTCGTCTGTAGATCGCCATTCATCTCCTACGTCCAAGTCCAACGCGGGCGGGCGCAGGCGAATCATGATTTGGTTGCTATCGCTTGCCGCCTTTGGTAGTTGGGCTATTTTTACCTTTTTTTCTCAAGGTATGATTATGGCCGATCGAAGTGAACAGCTCACCCAGAAGGAAAAACAGAAGCAAGCTGCTACACAAACGGAACAACAGCTCCAAACTGAAGTGAATCGTCTTAAGGACCCCGAGTATATCGGAGAAATCGCCAGAAGCAAGTACGGTCTTTACAAACCGGAAGAGACGCCGATCATCGGGGAGCAGAAATAGGCGCATCATTGGGTCAATGCTTAGTTGACCTTGGTTCCGCCATTTTGTATAATCAAATCACCACAGCGGGATTTTTTTGCAAAAAAATCGGTTGTATATTTTAAGGGAGGATCATTTTATTCTATGGCAATTGAAGTGGGCACCAAGTTAGAGGGCAAAGTGACAGGCATCACGCATTTTGGAGCATTTGTGGATTTGTCTGGAGGTGTCACGGGTCTCGTTCACATCTCGGAAATCGCCGATAACTACGTTAAGGATGTTAACGATCACCTGAAGATTAATGATGTCGTGACGGTGAAAGTCATTAATGTTGACAAAGACGGCAAAATCGGACTTTCCATTAAGCAAACGATTGACAAGCCGGCAAGTGAAGCCCGTCCGCCAAGAGCTCCAAGACCGGAGCGCACAGGAGGACCAGGCGGAGGCGACCGTTTCGGCGGTGGAGGTTCAGGTTCAGGTCCAAGTCAAGGACGCGGTGGTGGTGGCGGTGGTTTCAACCGCGATCGTGGAGGCCGTTCGTTCAAGCCTGCACCGGGTAAACCTTCATTTGAGGATAAAATGTCACGCTTCCTGAAAGATAGTGAGGAACGCATTTCGTCGCTGAAAAAGAACACCGAAGGTAAACGCGGAGGACGCGGCGCGAAGCGTGTTTAATTCACTTTGACAACCGTATCAACCATACACGGAAAACCGTACAGTCGAAAGACTGCTACGGTTTTTTTGCGTTCTGCCGACAATAGCTGAAATATATGAAGAGCTATGGGAGCGTGGGAGATCCATCCGGCGGTAATTTTGCATGCGTTTTATGGTATTCAAGATTTGTTGAAGAAAAAGCAGGGCGATCAAGCTGAAAAGTGGACGTTTTTTTTGTCGTGTGGACTTAATCGTCCGACAAACTCCAACGGTTTTCCGTCTATCTTCTGGGCTAATCGCTAGTCTAAGCGAAAGTGTGGGCGACAGGAAGGGGCTTTGTAGGGAGAGGGCGCTCGTAATTACCATACGCTTCCAAGCGGACGTAGCTTGGCATTGAGGCCGATGCTCTGTGCTTTCGCGCAGAACGTTTTTTTGTCGGAAATTTCTTGGAATAAGACGTGAGGTTCTGACAAACTTTCTCAGTCGTTCCGGTTTAAGATGGGAACATCAAATTGATGAATGGGGTGCCTGACGCATGATGGAGAAATGGAACGTGGTACATTTTCCAGGGTTGAAATCCAGAAAGTCCAAATCTAAAGAACGTACGGAAGGTTGGTCTTCCAGACTCAAGAAGCGGCTGGATTCACATAAAGCAGTGCAATGGGTAACGGCGCAAAGATGGATGCTGCTATTGTCTGCGATGGGATTTTTACTGGGACGCGCCACCATTTTGGACGAGCTATCCCCTTTTGCCCTCGCTTATTTTGCAGTCATCATGTTCCTGCGGCGTGATCTGATGCTGCCTGTAGCTGTATCGGTCGTGTTGGGCAGTCTGCTTGCCCCTTATCCATCCTTATTCATGATTGGCGGCGAGCTGCTTGTATTCTATCTCCTGTATCGTGGGCTACGAACCTTTGATCGGCTGGAATTATCTTATGCCCCGCTTATGGTTTTCCTGTCTGTGTTTATGGTCAATTTATTTTACGCGGTGATGGCCCCGTCCTTCACATGGTATGACCTTATCATCGTAGGGACGGATGCGGTTCTCAGCTTTATGCTGACACTTGTTTTTACGCAGGCCATTCCATTGTTTACGTATCGCAAAAAGACAAGCCAGCTCAAAAATGAGGAAATTTTGTGTCTGATCATTTTACTGGCCTCTGTGATGACGGGAGCGGTAGGATGGACGATTCACTCACTGTCTGTCGATCATGTGCTATCTCGCTATTTGGTCTTGGTATTCGCCTTGGTGGGAGGCGCTTCGTTGGGTGCTTCGGTCGGTGTGATTACCGGTTTAATTTTAAGCTTGGCCAATATGTCTGCGATTGTGCAGATGAGTTTGCTCGCATTTGCCGGTTTGCTGGCAGGGATGCTGCGTGAAGGGCGAAAAGGCGCTGTGGCGCTCGGGATGTTGCTAGGTTCCTCAATTCTGACGATCTATTTGGACGGAACCGGGGATGTGCTAACATCGACCTGGGAGAGCTGTGCGGCGATTCTATTATTCTTAATGACCCCAAAAAGCTTCTTTAAAGCGGTTTCCACCTATGTTCCTGGTACGCAGGACCACGCCAAATCCCAGCATGAGTATGCCAAAAGGGTCCGTGATCTCACTGCCGAGCGGGTGACGAAATTTTCCCGCGTATTCAGTCAGCTATCCCGCAGCTTTCACCAGATATCTGCGAGTGAGAGCGCGAAGCCGGAAGGTGAAATCGAGCATTTTATGAACGCTGTGGCGGAGGGAACGTGTGCCTCCTGCTTCAAGTGCGAGCAGTGCTGGGACGGCAAGTTTATGCAAACCCATCAGTATATGACGGAAATGATGAGTGCTATTGAGGATAATCCGAATTTGATGCCGGAGCAGATGCCGCCGCAGTGGAGCAAGGCATGCGCCAAGACGGGCGCGGTGCTGCAAGTGATGAAGCAGCAGTATAGCCTCTACCAGCATAATATGCAGTGGAAACGCCAAGTATACGACAGTCGTCAGCTTGTTGCTGATCAGCTATCGGGCGTATCGCAGATTATGGAGGATTTGGCGCGGGAAATTCAGCGGGAAGGGCAAACCATGCATCGGCAGGAGGAGCAAATACGAGAGGCGCTTGATCGGCTGGGCTTATCCATACAATCTATTGAGATTATTAATTTGGATGCGGGCCAAGTAGAAATTGAGATTGTCCATGCTTATACAAGGGGATTTGACGAATGCCGGAAAATCATTGCTCCACTGCTGTCGGACATATTGGACGAGCATATTGCTGTGATGCGCGAAACGGCGGCAGATCGCCGCCAGGGGTTGGCTACAGTCATGTTTGGCTCCGCCAAAACATATGAAATTGCCACGGGAGTAGCAAGCGCTGCCAAAGGAGGGGATTTTTTCTCGGGAGACAGCTACAGCATGATGGAGCTGGGGAACGGGACCTTTGCAGTCTCTTTGAGCGATGGTATGGGCAATGGAGAGCGGGCGCAGCAAGAGAGCAGCGCGGCGCTTCAAATTTTGGAGGAATTACTGCAATCCGGCATGGATGAGAAGCTGGCGATCAAGTCGGTCAACTCTGTTCTGATGCTGAGATCACCCGAGGAGATGTATGCTACGGTTGATATGGCGCTAATTGATCAGTATACGGCCCGGACGACATTCATGAAGATTGGGTCAACACCGAGCTTTATTAAAAGAGGGGAGGAGGTCATTCCCGTATCTGCCAGTAATTTGCCGATTGGCATTATACAGGATATTGAAATTGATCTGGTGTCGCTTCAATTACAGCCGGGTGATATTTTGATCATGATCACAGATGGTATATACGACTCGCCGGGTTATGCGGTAAACAAGGAAATATGGATGAAGCGCATGATTCAGGAAATTGAAAGCGATGACCCGCAGCAGTTGGCCGACTGCCTATTGGAACGAGTTATTCGTTACCAGCAAAATCAAATCTATGATGACATGACGGTAGTTGTTAGCAAAATAGATCATTTCCGCCCAGAATGGGCCACGCTTCATGTACCGGGTATGAGCTGGAAGGAGCGCCCGCGTACGGTTAGCTGAATAGACATTGCCCGGGAAATTCCGCATCCTTTTAAAAAATCCGCACTCTTCGTTTGAATCGTTCGAGATTCGGCAAAGATAGAATCTATCAGGATAGATTACGAGGAAGCGGAGGTCAAAAAGCTATGAAGCAAATTTTGATCATTACAGACGGATGCTCTAATGTGGGTGTCAGCCCGGTCATGGCGGCGGCTCAGGCTTTACAGGAAGGCATTACGGTGAACGTAGCCGGAGTCATAGATTACGGGACGATTGGCGAGCTTGGAAGTACAGAGATTCAGGAAATCGCTAAAGCGGGAGGAGGTTTCAGCCAAATCGTAGGCACGAAGCAGTTGGCACAGACCATGCAGATGATGACCCGCAAAACAGTGGTTCAAACGATTCAGCAGGCGGTTAATAGAGAGTTAACGCATATTTTGGGTGAGGGGGGCGCTCGACATATCGGTGAACTGCCGCCGGCCAAACGGGCCCAGGTGGTCGAGGTGATGGATGAACTGACTGAAACCAGCGCTTTGGAAATTGCTTTGCTCATTGATGCCAGTGCGAGCATGAAGCCCAAGCTGCCTGCTGTAGAAGACAGTATTCGGGATTTGCTGCTCAGTTTACAGTCCAGAAGCGGGCCTAGCCGTATTTCTGTCTTTCATTTTCCTGGGGGACGGATGGGTGAAGATGCGGTAATGGATATAGGTTGGACCTCTGAACTTAGCCAGGTTAAGTCGATATTTGGCCGTTTGCGGATGAAGGGGGCGACGCCAACAGGTCCAGCCATTTTACAAGTGATTGATTATTACCGATATGTTACACTAGGGGAACAGAAAGATATGGAAGAATCCTATGGCAAAGGAGAAGGGATGCTCGGTGACTACGTCGTCTGATCCCGTTCTTGCACCCGGAACGGTCATCAAGGGCAAGTGGAAGCGGAGCAGCTATGTCATTCAGCGTCTGCTGGGCCGTGGGGCGAACGGAACTGTATATTTGGTAAAAGAGGCACAGGCAGATCGACAATTTGCTCTGAAAATGGGGAAGAACACGCTTGATCTGCAATCGGAGATTAACGTGCTGACCACATTGCAGTCGCAGGGAACCCAATCCGCTCTCCAGCAAAACGGACATCCATCCTTTTTGTTCGAGGTGGACGATGTATCCTTGCGTAGCGGTGGGGAAATACCCTTTTATGTCATGCGATACGTCAAGGGAGACCCGCTTCACCGTTTTGTGGCGCTCAAGGGAGCGGAATGGTATGGTGTGGCTGGAACTGGCATATTGAATCGTTTGGCTGATCTGCATCAGGCAGGATGGGTATTTGGCGATTTGAAGCCTCAAAATATTTTGGTCAATGCCTATGGAGAAGCCGAGTTGATTGATTATGGCGGGGTGTCACTTGCGGGACGGAGCGTCAAGCAATTTACAGAATGGTATGACAGGGGATTCTGGAATGCGGGCAGTCGAAATGCCGATTCTCAGTATGATCTGTTTGCCTTTGCCCTTCTGACTATTCATATATTGGAGGGCGAATCGTTAAAAGTAGCGGCGGGCAGGCTACCACAGCTGCGTAATACGGCGGAATTAACCATCATCATTCGTCGTAGCCGTGTATTACGACCCTATGCCGAATGGCTGATGGGTGCAGTGCGTGGAGAATATCCCGATACCCGTGTGGCGGCTCGTTCCTGGTCGCGTCTGGCTGCTGCGCATGTCAGGCAATCGTCCGTGAAAAGAGGAACTCCACGCTGGCTGGGATATGCTTTCACTCTCTCGCTTTTGCTGCTTGCCGGAGCGCTCTGGATTGCGCTAAGGTAGCGGCAGGACTTACATAAGATAACAGAGGATCATCATTTTTCGGTCGGCAGAAAAGAGGGTCGTGAATGGGAACAACAAAACCGACCGGTGTTGTACAGGAAGTGCTCGCCCTCGCGCGGGATCATTCGCTGTGGAGCCCCGGAGACCGCATTGTGGTTGCTGTATCCGGCGGGCCGGATTCGGTGGCCCTTTTGCACATTTTACATGAAATATCCGTTGTACATATGTCTTTGCAGTTGATCTGTGCTCACGTCCATCATGGCTTCAGACCGGAGGAATCGGATGCGGAGGCTGAAGAGGTACGTCACATGGCCCTGAAACTTGAGGTTCCGTTTGAAATGATTCGCGTTGATGTGCCCGCTTATATGAAGGAGAGCGGCAAGGGACCGCAGGAAGCGGCTCGCGAGCTGCGCTATACCTTTTTGCATGATACGGCTGCAAAGTGGGCGGCACAGCATATTGCGATGGCTCATCATGGGGATGATCAGGCCGAAACCGTTCTTCTGCACTTGCTGCGCGGTAGTGGCCCGGCGGGTTTGGCGGGTATGCGGCTGACACGCAAGGAAAAAAATGTGCAACTCATTCGCCCGTTGCTTCGTATGTACAAGGCTGACCTGATCGAGTTCTGCAAGTATCATGACCTTTCCTATGTAACGGATAGCAGTAATTTATCATCGAAATACCGCCGCAACTCCATTCGTATGGATGTGCTTCCTTTTTTGGGGCAATATAATGAGCAACTGACACCTTCTCTAAATAGGCTGGCTGAAACCATGGCTGACGAAAATGATTTTATGGAGGCATCCACGCTGGCGGTATATGAGGAATTGGTGCACATAGATAACAGCAGGTATATGTTTTCCATCGCTTCCTATCGTAAGCTATCCGTTGCTTTACAACGGAGGTTGATTAAACTAATATTAAATTATCTGCCTTCGGACAGTGAAAATTTAGATTTTCGTAAAATTGAGACCGTTCGACTGAGGCTTCTCCAGGAACGACCATCCACGTGGAGTCTGGACTTGGGCGGCGGTGCAGTTGGAGTCCGCGAATATGACCAAGCGGTTTTGTTTGACCGTACGCAAGGCGTTATGGGCGAATGGTGCTATGGACTGGACGTATTGCCTATTTCCGGTGAGCTTGAATTGCCTGAGGCGGGGGGGATACTTCGGTGGCGAAGAACTTCTTATCCGGTTGGACAAAATCCGGCGAATGAGGAGGAAGCATGCTTCGACGCAGATGAATTGGTTCTGCCGTTGACAGTACGCTCGCGATTACCTGGAGATACCATGTATGTAATGGGATTAAACGGAAGAAAAAAGGTTAAAGATATTTTCATTGATGAAAAAATACCTCCTTCGCTGCGTCCCGTTATTCCCGTCGTCTGCGACCGTTCCGGGGCTATTCTCTGGATTCCGGGCGTGCGGCGTTCTGTACATGCCGCGGTGCAAAAGCACACGTCTTCGGTTATATACATGTCATGGCAAAGACAGGAGAGTCCAGGGCATCGGTAATTGCGCAGGAACGGCTTTCATAGTATAAACTTAGGAGGTTTACACCGTTGCAAAATGATATTCAGGAAGTATTGATCAGCGAAGAAGAAATTCAGAGTAAAATCAAGGAATTGGGCGCACAGCTCAGCGTGCAATACGAAGGAAAGAATCCGTTGGTGATCTGCGTGCTGAAGGGTGCGTTTATCTTTATGGCGGATTTGGTTAAAGCTATTACAGTACCACTTGAGCTTGATTTCATGGCTGTATCCAGTTATGGTGTGTCCACCAAGTCATCAGGCGTCGTTAAAATTATTAAGGATTTGGACGCTTCGGTTGAAGGACGCGACGTTCTGATCGTCGAAGATATTATCGACAGTGGCCTGACGTTGACTCATTTGATTGAATTGCTTAAGAACCGTAATGCCAATTCGGTATGTGTCGTAACCCTGTTTGACAAACCTGCCCGCCGGACGGTTAATCTTGAAGCTGATTATACCGGATTTACTCTTCCGGATGCGTTTGTTGTGGGTTATGGTCTGGATTATGCCGAGCACTACCGGAACCTCCCATACATAGGGATTTTGAAGCCGGAAATCTACACCAGCTAATCTCAGCCTCCAGTCCTAGGACTAAATAGCGTCCTTTGTTGAGAAGGGCTTATAGGCTATGGTAAAATAACTTAAGTGTTTCGAGAGGAGGTAGGGGATGAATCGGTTCATCCGGAATTCTGGTTTTTATTTGATTCTTTTTTTAGTTGTGGTGGGTATCGTTCAGTTTGTCAGCAACAGTAACGAAGCCTCCGATCTCCCTAGATATGACCAATTACGGCAAGAGGTTAAAGCAAATAATATCTCTAAAGTAACGGTCCAATTTGACGGTTACGCCTATCTTGTAACCGGTGCATATAAGAAGCAGCCGGCTAATGCCAAATCCACCAATTTTTCTGTGTATGTTCCGCCAACGGACTCTGCTTTAACCGAACTGGTTAATGCTAGTGAAACGAACGGATTTGAATACGTACAGAAGAAAATGGAAGGCGAAAGCATTTGGCTGACGTTCTTGACTTCTATTGTTCCTTTGGTGATCATGTTCCTGTTGTTCTTCTTCCTGTTTAATCAGGCGCAGGGCGGTGGCGGCAAAGTTATGAACTTCGGTAAGAGCAAAGCCCGTCTTTATAACGAAGAGAAGAAGAAAGTCACCTTCGAAGACGTGGCAGGGGCCGACGAAGAGAAGCAAGAGCTTGTTGAAGTCGTAGAATTCTTGAAGGATCCGCGTAAGTTCGCAGCTGTGGGCGCCCGTATTCCAAAGGGTGTTCTGTTAGTGGGCCCTCCGGGTACTGGTAAAACACTCTTGGCGAGAGCTGTTGCAGGCGAAGCTGGAGTACCTTTTTTCAGCATCTCGGGTTCTGATTTTGTAGAAATGTTCGTCGGTGTCGGCGCTTCCCGTGTACGGGATTTGTTCGAAAACGCGAAAAAGAACGCACCATGTATCATTTTCATTGATGAAATTGATGCTGTCGGACGTCAACGTGGCGCTGGATTGGGTGGCGGACATGATGAACGTGAGCAGACGCTTAACCAATTGCTCGTTGAGATGGATGGATTCGGAGCGAACGAAGGTATTATCATCGTAGCTGCAACGAACCGTCCGGATATTCTGGATCCGGCATTGCTTCGTCCGGGACGTTTTGACCGTCAAATTACAGTTGATCGCCCAGACGTTAAAGGTCGCGAAGCTGTGTTGTTTGTACATGCACGCAACAAGCCATTAACTAAAGATGTTAAAATGGATGTTATTGCGAAGCGTACAACAGGCTTTACAGGCGCTGATTTGGAAAACCTGTTGAACGAAGCTGCGTTGTTGGCAGCCCGTCGTGACCGTAAAGATATTTCGATGCGAGAAGTGGATGAAGCGATCGACCGTGTTATCGTAGGTACAGAAAAACGCAGCCGCGTAATCAGTGACCGCGAGAAACGGATTGTAGCTTATCACGAAGCAGGCCACACGATTATCGGCTTCTTCCTGGAAAATGCCGACATGGTTCACAAGGTAACGATTATTCCACGTGGACGCGCAGGCGGATATGTCATCATGCTTCCGAAGGAAGATCGCATGCTGACAACCAAGCAGGAATTACTGGACAAAATCACTGGTTTGCTGGGTGGACGCGTATCCGAGGAACTGTTTATTGGTGAAATCGGAACAGGTGCCTATAGTGACTTCCAACAAGCAACAAGCATCGCACGCAGCATGATCGTGGAATACGGTATGAGTGAGAAGCTCGGTCCAATGCAGTTCGGCACTTCGCAAGGCCAGGTATTCCTTGGACGGGATATCGGTCATGAGCAGAACTACAGTGATCAGATCGCTTATCAGATTGACCAGGAGATGAACCGTTTCATCACCGAGTCTTATGAGCGTGCCAGAGAACTCCTGACCAAGTATTCCAAAGAGGTTCATTTGATCGCCCAAACCTTGCTGGTAGAAGAAACTCTGGAACTTGAGCAAATTAAACGTTTGATCGAGACAGGTTCTTTGGACGGTAGCACGAATGAGGGAGAAGGAACACCACCGGAAAATGGTGAGCCTGTGATCGACAACATCGGAGACGTTCGTGTACGTATTCAAGGCAAGGATGACGAGCCAAAGAATACAACGGATCAACCGAATGATATTCCTAATCTGCAAAAGCCAGAGGACGGTAATAATTCGGGCAACTCTGGTGGCACTCCACCGACAACAACCTGATCATCGGGTTGACAGTTGAATAAGCGTAGATGAAAGCTCCGGGGAACCAGTAACGATTGGTTTTCCGGAGCTTTTTAAATACTGGAGAAATAGCTGAGGCGATTTGACAGACGAAGGAACGTTGTGTACATTTATTGTTAAATAAACGGCTGTTCGTGTTCTTAGCTTATACAAGCTGTCAGCCGCTGTAACCGACTTTCAATCCTTTTGAACATATACCTTGAGCGCATACTGTACAACCTATGGTGTGCGCTATTCTTCTGTGAAACAGGTGAAGGCATGATTCCAAGATATCTGGTTGATTTTGATGTAGCGGAATTACCCAAATTCGAAGCCGACGTGATGATTATCGGCTCCGGCATTGCGGGCTTATATACGGCCATTAAGGCTGCGGAGAATCGGCGGGTGTTGCTAATTACCAAGAAGGCATTGTTGGAAAGTAACACCAAGTATGCGCAAGGCGGCATCGCCGCTGTCACTTCGGCTGAGGATGCACCAGCTTATCATATTCAAGATACTCTGATTGCAGGTGCAGGTTTGTGTGAACCTAAAGCGGTCAGGGCTCTTGTTCATGAGGGTCCAAGCGGTGTACAGGAATTAATACGTTTAGGAACGGCTTTTGACCGGGAGAATGGCGAACTTGCGCTGACACAGGAAGGCGCACATAGCCATCGGCGCATCTTGCATGCAAATGGGGATGCCACTGGGTATGAAATTGTTCGTGCATTGTCAGAGAAGGTCGCTGATCATCCCGCTATCGAGGTATGGAACGAGCATATGGTGATCGACCTGCTGACCGAGCATGGCGAGTGCATCGGCGCTCTGGTTCAAAAGCCGAATGGCGAACGATTATATGTCACTGCGAATGCAACGATTTTATGCTCCGGGGGCGGCGGACAATTATATCGATACACGACCAATCCCGATATCGCGACCGGGGACGGGGTTGCTATGGCATATCGCGCTGGCGCAGCTGTGCGGGATATGGAATTTATACAGTTTCATCCGACAGCTTTGTGTCATCCGGGTGCTCCAAGATTCCTGATTTCCGAAGCCGTGCGGGGCGAGGGGGCAGTGCTGCGCAATATTCATGGAGAGCGATTCATGGAGCAGTATGATTCCCGACAGGAACTGGCACCAAGGGATATTGTAGCTCGTGCCATCGTTCATGAGATGGAACATACCCAGGCTGCGTTTGTATATCTGGATATTACACATGAGCCTTCTGAACGGATCAAGCAACGGTTTCCAACCATTTATCGAACATGTCTGTCCTTTGATCTCGATATAACGACGGACTGGATTCCTATAGCGCCCGCTGCGCATTATATGATGGGCGGCATCCAGACCAATTTGCATGGAGAAAGCACCCTTGCACGCCTGTTCGCTTGTGGTGAGGTGTCTTCGACGGGTGTACACGGGGCTAATCGGTTGGCGAGTAATTCGTTATCTGAGGCGGTCGTATTTGGCAGCAGGATTGTCGAGCGGTTACATTCTTTACCGCCGCTGGCTGGTCATACGCTGATATCCTACAACGACAACCGCGTGGACTCTCTTGCTTCGTCTATCATGGAGCAGCAGCTTAAGCTGCAAGAAACAATGGTTCATTATGTCGGAGTCCGTCGGAATGGGGAGGGGCTGCAAGCAGCACTGGATCAGCTACGGGGGCAGATGTCCGTTTTGAGCGCTGTCCTGACCAGTCGGGAAGAGATTGAGTTTGCCAATTTGCTCACCTGTAGTTTGCTGGTCACGGATGGGGCGTTGCTGCGTGAGGAAAGCAGGGGAGCACATTACCGTGACGATTTTCCTACAGCAGACGATGGCGTATGGCGCAAGCATGTCCAGCAGCGACGTGAGCAAGGGATAACGGAGGAGTGCGTTCATGACATCTAACAGCGAGCATTACGGAGAGTTTAGCGGGTATCAGGAAGAACTGACAGCACAAATTCGCAGCTGGCTGCGAGAAGATACAGGATCGGGCGATGTGACCACGCGCTGGACCATCGAGCCGAATCATCAATCCAAAGCGGTAATCCATGCCAAGGAATCCGGTGTTGCTGCGGGCTTGCCTGTGGCAGAACTCGTATTTCGGGTCGTAGACCCCTCGCTGTCCTTCACTCCACTGGTGACCGATGGGCAATGGATCGAGCAGGGGACCGTTCTGGCAGAAGTGACAGGGAGTACCCATGCGATTCTGACTGGAGAACGTTTGGCTCTAAACTTGATTCAGCGGATGTCCGGCATTGCGACGCGAACAAAATCTTTTGTCGACCAGCTCCACGGACTTTCGACGCGCTTGGTGGATACACGGAAAACAACACCAGGGCATCGGCTGCTTGAAAAATACGCTGTTCGTGTGGGTGGCGGTTCCAATCATCGGTTTGGCTTGTACGATGCCGTTATGATAAAGGATAATCATATCAAGGGTGCCGGTGGGATTATGCAGGCAGTGACCCGGGCACGTACTCATATTCCGCATACGATGACGATTGAAGTAGAGACGGAAAATATGGAACAAGTTCAGGAAGCGCTGAATGCCGGAGCGGATATTATTATGCTGGATAACATGTCCGTTCAGGAGATGAAGGAAGCAGTTCGTTTTATTCGGGAACAGGCTCCACATGTCAAAACGGAAGCTTCAGGCAATGTATCGCTGGAAACGGTGCGTGCGATGGCTGAGAGCGGCGTAGATGTGATTTCTGTAGGCAGGCTGACTTACTCTTTTCATAATCTGGATATCAGCCTTGACCTTAACGCAAAGAAAGATAGGTGACACCGATTGATTCTTGTAGTGGATGTGGGCAATACCAATATTGTGCTGGGGATGTATCAGGGGCGCGAGCTGCTGCATCATTACCGGATTAGCACCTCCAGACAGGCAACCGCAGATGAATACGGCGTGCTCATACATAATCTTTTTAGTATGGGCGGTGTATTTAAGGATGATATTGAAGGGGTCATTATCTCCTCAGTCGTTCCACCGCTGGTTCATGTATTGGAGGAAATGTGCGACAAATACATAGGCAGAACGCCCCTAATTGTCGGACCGGGAATCAAGACCGGTCTTAATCTGCGTTATGAAAATCCGCGTGAAGTAGGGGCTGACCGGATCGTGAACGCCGTTGCTGCTGTCGAGCGGTATGGCGGTCCTCTGGTTGTGGTGGATTTTGGAACAGCGACGACGTTTGATTGTATTGATGACAAGGGAAACTACTTGGGTGGAGTCATTGTGCCAGGTATCGGGATATCGACGGAGGCGCTGTATCAACGAGCTTCCAAGCTGCCTCGCATTGAGCTGGAAAAACCCAAGAAGGTCATCGGCCGCAATACGGTTCATGCTATGCAAGCGGGGATCATTTTTGGTTATGCAGGGCAAGTGGACGGTATTGTGGAGCGCATCAAGGAGGAAATGCAGGCAGAGCCTACGGTTATTGCTACCGGAGGTCTTGCCGAGTTAATTGCCTCGGAGACACGGAGCATTCAGAAAGTGTTGCCGATGTTGACGCTGGAAGGCTTGCGTATCATTTACCAACGTAACGCTGAATAAAAAATGGATATAAGCTGCCGCCGAGGCCAGCCGGAGATGAAACCGGTTTGGATTGGCGGCGTTTTTCGTCTATACTGAAATATGTTACGTTTTTGAACGATTCGCGTGATCTGTCGATGCAGGTTGTTTATATAGCAGGAATCATGCTTTAGTTATGCGGAAAAAAACATACACTAACGAAAATAACATCATATAGCTGCTCTGAGCATAGGGGAGGAAATCAATTTGGAAAAGAAACAGGATCGACTTATTCGTGGTACAGCTATGGATGGAAGGGTCAGAGCCTTTGCGGTCCGGACAACAGAACTGGTGGAGGAACTGCGGAGAAGACATGATACGTATCCTACCGCCACCGCTGCTTTGGGACGAACACTTACAGCGGGTGCCATTATGGGCTCTATGTTAAAAGGTAAAGAGCGACTGACCGTTCAAGTTAAAGGTGACGGTCCAATCGGACAAATCGTCGTTGATGCCAACGCTGTAGGTGAGGTGCGGGGCTATGTGTCCGAGCCACATGTGCATTTGCCGAGCAACAGTATGGGCAAACTGGATGTAGCAGGTGCTGTCGGAACAGAGGGCTTTATTCATATCATCAAGGATTTGGGATTAAAAGAACCGTATCGTGGCAGTACCCCGATTATTTCCGGCGAGCTGGGTGAGGACTTCACCTATTATTTTGCTAAATCGGAGCAGACACCTTCGGCGGTGGGCTTGGGCGTGCTGGTGGATACCGATAACTCGGTTATCGTGGCGGGCGGATTTATTATTCAATTGCTTCCGGGCTTGGATGATGATGAGATTACGGCCATCGAAAATGCAGTCGGCTCCATTCCGCCAGTTACAGCTCTGTTGGATCAGGGCTTGGAGCTTGATGAAATGCTGCGCTGGATGCTGCCGGACGTTCGGATTCTCGACGAAATGGATATTCATTTTCAATGTGAATGCTCGCGAGAGCGTGTGGAAAAAACATTAATCAGCTTGGGAGAAAGCGAATTGGAGCAGCTGATTGAGGAAGAGGGACAGGCCGAGGTCGTGTGCCACTTCTGTAATGAGGCTTATCAGTTTAATAAAGACGAATTGCAAAATCTGTTAGATCAAGCCAAAGCCTAACCGGATGGGCGGTGCGAGCGATGACTACACGGGAGAAAGGATTATGGACGACTGTCATTATCCTGACCGTCAGTGTCGCCGCCTTGGGTGGTTTTATCATGCTTCGCGGGCTGTTAAAGCCGGGTGATGTAACCAAGGACGACGGCGATCATACTGTGGCGGAGATGGGTCAGGAAGGCATATCTGAGGAACAGTGGATTGCAGAGCTGAAAAAACGCTATGGAGCCACTACACTGTTGCAAATGTTAAACCGCAAAGTTGTGGAGGCGGAGGCTGGGCGTCTCGGTATCAAGGTTACCCAAGAGGATTTGCAGCAGGTGCTGAAGCAGGATAGTAAAGGGTATGCCTCGGATCGCGCCTATTTTGATGAAATGCAGCAACAGTTTGGATTAAATCCGGATGATTTGCGGAATGAGGCGGAATACCGGATTGGGTTGGAGAAAATAGCCACACAGGGTATTCAAGTTCAGGAAGCTGAGATTGACCAGTACTGGAAGCAACATCCTGAGGAATTTGCAGTCGGCAAGCAGATCAAGTTGGCAGCCATATACCCGACCCAATCGGAGGAGGCTGAGAGGCTACTTGAACGGGTTAAGCAGGGAGAAAGCTTTGATACACTTCTTCAAGAACATTCCAGTCATCTTGACGGCAAAAACAAAAGCGGACAGCTGGGATGGGTGGATGAGTATGATCCTTTTCAGCCGCAAGAGATTATGGAGGCAGCGAGAGAGCTAAGCTCCGGTGATGTTGCTGGTCCCATCGCTGTTAACGAGGGCTACGCCGTCATTTTTGTACAGGATATCCGCTTGAAAGCTCCCCCGAACGAACAACAGATTCGACAGCAAATTCGCCGCTCGCTTGCACTCGCTCAAGCTGCCCCTCTGGAAGAGGTAGAGAAAAGCTTGCGTGATAAATATGGGGTACGCATTTTGCCTGGAAAAGATATGCCCTCCATTTCTCTATAAACAGAGTGAGCGATCCTTGATTTGAAGGAAGCGCGATGCTGAAAATCAGAGCTGGAGGCATCGTGTTTTTTATGGCTCGTATTGACAATGGATTTGAAGATTGTTATGATTATCGTGAAAAACCTACCTTTTTTATCGGAAATTAAAACCAGGATTGATTAACAATGTGATTTTGCAAAATTTAATATAACATTCAATGTCAGGGAGGAACTTATCATGGCTAAAGTTGTCAATAACGTTACCGAACTTATCGGTGAAACCCCTCTCGTCCGTCTTAACCGGATCGTACCGGAAGATAGCGCAGAAATTTATTTGAAACTGGAATACCAGAACCCAGGGTCCAGTGTAAAAGACCGCATCGCGATTAGTATGGTGGAAGAGGCTGAGCGTGAAGGACTGCTCAAACCAGGCGGTACGATTATTGAAGCTACCAGCGGTAATACAGGAATCGGCTTGGCTATGGTTGCAGCTGCAAAGGGCTACAAGGCAGTAATCGTTATGCCAGAAACAATGAGCTTGGAGCGTCGCAATCTGCTGCGCGCTTACGGAGCAGATCTTGTGCTGACACCCGGATCGGAGGGCATGAACGGCTCTGTTAAGAAAATGGAAGAGCTGCTGAGTGAGAATCCGGAGTATTTTGCTGCCGAGCAGTTCAAGAACAAAGCCAACATCAAGATTCACCGTGAAACGACAGGCCCTGAGATCGTTGAAGCCATCCGCTCCATCGGTGGTAGCTTGGACGGTTTTGTAGCCGGGATTGGTACAGGTGGTACTATTTCTGGTGCAGGGGAAGTGCTTAAGAAAGAATTCCCTGAAATCAAAATCGTTGCTGTAGAGCCCGCTGCTTCTCCAATCTTGGCTGGTGGCAAGCCAGGACCCCACAAAATTCAGGGGATTGGTGCCAACTTCATTCCTGAAATTTTGAACCGTGACATCTATGATGAAATTATTCATGTAGAAAACGATGAAGCTTTCGAAGTTGCGCGTACAGTAGCCAAGGAAGAAGGCATCTTGTCGGGTATTTCCTCCGGTGCGGCTGTTCATGCGGCTTTGAAACTGGCTAAAGAATTAGGCAAAGGCAAGCGTATTGTTGTCATCGTTCCAAGTAATGGTGAACGTTACCTGAGTACGCCACTGTATAATTTCGAGCTGTAATTACGTCGTAATTGTGTATACTATATGTAAGGAGTCCCTCATTTCCCTGTTCCCAGGGGGGTGGGGGATTCTTTTTAAAAATAGCTTATAGACTTTGCGCAAAGTAGGGGAAGGGGAAGCACACACGCATGAAATCGACAGCTAGAGTATCGGAGGCACAGTGGCAGGCTTGGCAGAAGGAAGGATGGAGTATGCTCCCATATATCGCTGAGTATCAGTTACCTGCGGACGGTTTACCCTTATCATGGCAGAAGGCATGGGAGGATTCGTCCCCATATGCCTTTTTACTGGAGAGCGCTAAAGGCGGGAGATACACCTATCTGGGCTTAAATCCGGTTGCTATATTGGAAGGTAAAGGGGAACAGGCAGTCTGGACCGATCTAAAAAGCGGCAAGCGTGATCTTATACACGGACAGCCCCTGATAGCCATGAACGACTGGATCGCTCCCTACCGTTCGCCGCGCGTACCGGGCATCTCTTTTTTCACTGGAGGCTTTGCCGGTTATTTCGGCTACGATGTAGCTCGCTCACTGGAGCGTCTACCGATACAGGCAGCAGACGATACAGGCATACCGGACTATGTATGGATGCAAGTGAACGAGCTATGGATCTATGATCATGAGGAAGGCCGTATTTATTGCACTGTTCATACGCCCACACCTGTTCACCTGGATACCGTCAGTAGTAACACCGCCAGTGTCGATGATGTCGCTTTGGATCAGCAGAAAGCCATACTTTCCGAATATTACGCAGAAGCTGTCCAGCGTGCAGAACGTATGCTGACCCAGTGGGAAAACATCATACAAGCCGGAGCATCTGACCCTGCTTATATTCGCCGTTGCGCAAGGCTTGCCGAAGAAGAGCTGTTCGTTGCTCATCATGAAGCAGAAGGCTGGAAAGCAGCTTTCAACCAACAGGATTTTGAACACGCCGTAAAGCGCGTGCAGGAATACATTGCACAAGGTGACGTGTTTCAGGTGAACCTGTCGATTCGTCAGCAACGTACGCTGGCAGCCCAGCCTGAGGATATCTATGAGTGGCTTCGCCTGCTGAACCCTTCCCCTTACATGGGCCTGCTGCGGATGCCGGATTTACGAATCGTCAGCGGTTCACCGGAATTACTGGTAAAGCTGGAGGATGGACGCGTCAGTGCACGTCCCATTGCAGGTACGAGAAGGCGAGGACTCACACCGGAAGAGGATACTGCCATGGCTGCCGAGCTGCTATCGAGCGAAAAAGAGCGCGCCGAGCACATTATGCTCGTCGATCTGGAACGCAATGATATCGGACGGATTGCTGAATACGGAACGGTGCATGTGCCGGAGCTGCTGACAGTGGAGTATTATTCGCACGTGATGCATCTCGTTTCTCAAGTAGAGGGCAAGCTGGCCGCGGGTCGTACCGCTTTAGATGTGATCGCCGCCACTTTTCCTGGGGGAACCATTACCGGAGCGCCCAAGGTGCGAACTATGGAAATCATTGAAGAATTAGAGCCTGTCCGGCGTGGTCCCTATACAGGGTCCATGGGGTGGATTGACTATAACGGCAATATGGAATTAAATATTATAATAAGAACACTAGCTGTCAAAGGTAGCACGGCCTACTTACAGGCAGGTGCAGGCATTGTCATTGACTCAGACCCGTACAGGGAATATCGCGAGTGCCGAAATAAGGCAAGAGCCGTCATGAAGGCAGTACAATATGGTGAAGAAGAAGCCGCTTTGATCAAGAGTGGTATCACAGGAGGGTGAGTCGTATGATTTTGGTGATTGATAACTATGATTCGTTTACGTACAATCTTGTTCAGTATTTGGGTGAGCTAGGCGAGGAAGTAACTGTAAGACGGAACGATGAGATTGATCTGAAAGGCATAGAAGAGTTGGCGCCGGAGCATATTCTGATTTCACCGGGTCCATGCACGCCGAATGAGGCGGGAATATCGCTGGATGTGATTAGCCACTTTAAAGGGCTGATCCCGATCTTCGGCGTTTGTCTCGGTCACCAGGCCATCGGACAGGCGTTTGGGGGTAATGTCATCCGGGCTGAACGACTCATGCACGGCAAAACCTCACCGATTCTCCACCATAATACATCGGTATTTGAAGGTTTGCCTTCCCCGTTCACAGCGACCCGGTATCATTCTTTGTTGGTGGAGCGCGAGAGCCTGCCTGAATGTTTGGAAATTACTGCTGAAACTGCAGAAGGTGAAATTATGGGCTTGCGGCATAAAGAATTTGCCGTGGAAGGAGTTCAGTTCCATCCTGAGTCCATCATTACGGACTACGGGCATCGACTGTTACGCAATTTCCTGAAACGCAAGGTAGGCGTCTGATTGATGAAATACATCGGAGTCAATGGCGCCCTCACGGAAGCCGCAGATGCCGTGATTCACGTAAGTGATCACGGCTTTTTGTACGGAATGGGCCTGTTTGAGACCTTCCGTACCTACAAGGGAGTTCCGTTTCTGCTCGATCGTCATTTGCACAGACTGGCAGAGGGCTGCCAGATGCTGGGCATTCCTTTTCAACCGGACAAGAAACAGCTTACCGCGCATATCCAAAGTCTGATGGCCGCGAATGGTCTGAACGAAGCATATATCCGCTACACCGTGTCAGCGGGCGAAGAGGTACTCGGCTTGCCATCTGGTGACTATACGCGCCCTAACCATATTTTGTTCGCCAAGCTGTTACCAGCTACCCATACAGAAACCATGGGAACAACCGCCGCGTCGGCGCTTCAGTTGTTGCGGACCCCAAGAAACACGCCCGAGGGTGAGGTTCGTTTAAAGTCGCTCCATTATATGAATAACATTCTCGCCAAGCGGGAGCTTCAGCAGTACGCTGCTGCTGTCCAGCATAAGGCTGAAGGGATGATGCTTACGGCAGATGGTTTCCTGGCAGAAGGAATGGTCAGCAGCCTGTTTTTTGTCCGAAATGATACGCTGTACACCCCGGAGCTGTCTACAGGTATCCTGCCGGGTATTACCCGCGGACTCATTCTGGAGCTGGCGCAAGCGAGAGGCATCCACTGTGAGCAGGGTCTATACCGTTGGGACGAGCTGCGGCTGGCTGATGAAATATTTATGACGAATTCCATACAGGAAATCCGGCCTGTGAACCTGCTGCTGGAGCCGGATGGAACGACGCACCAGTTATCCGATGCCTGGACACAGGCCGGTTCCGTAACAGCTCTGCTGTTACACGATTACAGAGAGAAAGCAGGGATGAATTGAATATACCGACCATTTACCGACGAAGCTATCAGATGGGCGATGCCGAGCTTACGCTCGGAAATGCCACTCAGGTGATGGGTATACTGAACGTGACCCCGGATTCATTTTCCGATGGCGGATTGCACAATAGTCTGGAGATTGCCGTTTTACATGCCTTGAAGCTGGTGGAGGATGGAGCCGATATTATTGATATTGGCGGAGAGTCCACCCGGCCGGGGCATGATCCGGTAGGCGTGGAAGAAGAACTGGCACGTGTCATTCCGGTAGTACAGGCTATTCACCGCATTGCTCCGCACATTCCATTATCCGTGGATACTTACAAAGCTGAAGTAGCCCGGCAGGCGCTTGAAGCAGGTGCCCATATCATCAATGATGTGTGGGGGTTTAAGGCAGATCCTGACATGGCAAGTGTGGCTTCACAATTCGATTGTCCAGTCATTTTAATGCATAACCGTCATGACCGTAACTATAGCGATTTAATACCTGATATGATTGATGATTTAAAAGAAAGTATCCGATTGGCGCTGGATGCAGGTGTACGTGCGGAACAGATCATTTTAGATCCGGGCATCGGGTTTGCCAAAGATTACGACGAAAATATCTATGCTATGACTTCTCTGGATACACTAAGTCAGTTGGGCTACCCGCTGTTGCTGGCGACATCACGCAAAAGATTTATCCGTACAGCGCTGGATTTGCCTGTAGATGATGTGGTTGAGGGCACAGCGGCTACGGTCGCCTTTGGCATTGCCCAAGGCTGTCAGATAGTGCGTGTACATGATGTTGCGCAAATCAAACGCACGGTGAGGATGTGTGATGCGATGGTGTACGGGTCTAAAAATGCACTGAGTTATGATGGTTAGAAGACGCTGCATGAATGATTTGATCCTGCGATCGCTGTTGCAACGGGATTCTTTGAATTGGTAAAACATTTGGCTGTAAGAATCCCGTTGCAAAGGCGAACGCTACGCTTCTTCGGATTCAAATCCTTCATTCCGCTACAACGCACCATAAAGTCACTGCATTTTAGAGAAAAAATTGAAATCAAAAAACAGGGGGACTACCACGATGGATAAAATGGTTTTACATCGCATGGAGTATTACGGATATCATGGCGTTTTTCCTGAAGAACGTAAGCTGGGACAGCGTTTCTACATTGATTTGGAACTGGAGCTTGATCTGCGTGAGGCGGGCGAGCAAGACGCATTGGACAAAACGGTTAATTACGCTGAGGTGCATTACACCGTTAAAGATATTGTAGAAAAGGAATCTTACCAATTGATTGAAGCTTTGGGCGAACGTATTGCATCTTCCTTACTGGACACTTATACTAGTGTCAATGCACTGACTGTCAAAGTCACGAAGCCGCATCCGCCGTTCGATATTCATTTTGAGGGCGTGACGGTTGAGCTTCATCGCGCAAGAAAGTAGGAACGGTACATGAACGCACATTCGACCTCTGAGGCATCAGAGGCTTATATTGCTTTAGGGGCTAATTTGGGGGATCGTGAGCATACCCTGTATGAAGCCATCACGGCGCTGGACGAACATCCGGGTATACGGGTGCTGCGTTGCTCCAGCCTGTACGAAACAGAGCCTGTCGGGTATCTGGATCAGCCTTCTTTTTTGAATATGACAGTAGCCATATCCACAACACTTGCTCCAGAGGAGCTTCTGGCCTTCATGCTGGAGGTAGAGAGTCATTTGGGCAGAGTAAGACATATTCCTAACGGGCCGCGCACCATTGATCTGGATTTGTTATGGATGGAAGCGGTGCAGCTGGCTACACCGGATTTGGAGCTTCCTCATCCCCGTATGCTGGAGCGTGCTTTTGTGCTTGTGCCATTAGCTGACATCGTTCCGAACCAAGATCCATCCGGTCTGTACAGTATCGTGCATACTGCATTGAAATCATTGGATGGAAAGGACGGCATACAGTTTTGGAAAACAAGCAGCTGGCGCAACGGCTTCGCGCCTTTCGGAAGCTAAAAGGATTCACGCAGCAGGAGTTGGCTGAGCGAACCGGCATATCCTTGGCCGTACTGGGTGCTGTGGAACGGGGCAACCGAACAGTAGAGCCTGACATGTTGGACATTATTGCCCAAACGCTAGAAATTGAAGTCCGGGAACTGACGGAATGACGATAAGTGTACGATATAAAAGAAGGAATAAAGGAGTGAACAGATATGTTGAAAATCGGCGGTATTGAAATGAAAAACCAGGTCGTCCTGGCTCCGATGGCGGGCGTGTGTAACCCTGCTTTTCGCCTGATTGCCAAAGAATTTGGCACAGGCTTGGTATGCGCAGAAATGGTTAGTGATAAGGCGATCATTCACGGTAACAAGCGCACGCGTGAGATGCTGTTCGTAGATGATCGCGAGAAACCGCTTAGTCTGCAAATTTTCGGGGGAGACCGTGAATCTTTGGTGGAAGCGGCTAAGGTCGTGGATCAGGAGACGAACGCAGATATTATTGACATCAATATGGGCTGCCCGGTTCCCAAGGTAACCAAATGTGATGCGGGTGCTCGTTGGCTGCTCGATCCCAATAAAATTTATGAAATGGTATCCGCTGTAGTGGAATCCGTGAGCAAGCCTGTTACCGTGAAAATGCGTATTGGTTGGGATAGCGAGCATATTTATGCCGTAGAGAACGCCCGTGCCGTAGAACGCGCCGGAGGTCAGGCTGTCAGCGTACATGGTCGTACACGGGAGCAATTGTATACGGGACATGCGAACTGGGATATTATAAAAGAAGTTAAAGAAGCAGTTTCCATACCTGTAATTGGAAATGGAGACGTGGCATCACCGGAAGATGCCCGCCGGATGCTGGATTTGACCAACTGTGACGGTGTTATGATCGGACGCGGCGCTCTGGGTAATCCTTGGATGCTGTACCGTACGATTGAGTATTTGCAGACAGGTGAGCTTTTGCCTGATCCTTCACCGGAAGAAAAAATCCGCATTGCCATTCTGCATATGGATCGTCTGGTGGCATTGAAGGGTGAAGCTGTGGCTGTCCGCGAAATGCGTAAGCATCTGGCCTGGTACCTCAAAGGACTCAGAGGCTCTGCACGCATTAAGGACGTTGTTATGGAAGAAACGAAACGTGATGATATGGTACGTATTTTGGATGGCTTTGTATCCGGACTGCACACGGTAGAAAATGATGAACATTCCACAGAGGCTGTGTCTCCTGCCGCCGTTGCGCAATAAGGAAGCTGTTTTCTGCCTTTGTATGTGATTGACTTTTCCAATTACTTGCCCTATAATCGTTCAGTATAAAATCTTGATGTATGCTACAAATTGTATGCAGCTCTCAAGACAACAGCAGGAAATGTTCTCATTCCCTCAGAGTGGCATATTATGTTTTGAAAGCGTGCATTCCGATGCACTTTTAAACTTTTCCCATGACAGGAGAATCGGTTAAGATGAGCGATAAAGAAGTCATTCTGACACAGGAAGGTCTTAGAAAGCTCGAAGATGAGCTTGAGAACTTGAAGTCTGTCAAACGCCGTGAAGTGGCGGAACGGATTAAGGTAGCTATCGGATACGGGGATATCAGTGAAAACTCCGAGTATGAGGATGCGAAGAATGAGCAGGCTTTCATTGAAGGCCGTGTCATTACACTGGAAAAAATGCTACGCAATGCCCGCATTATCAATAGTGATGAAATTGAAACCGATGTTGTGGGAGTAGGCGCAACCGTGACCGTTGAGGATATGGAAATCGGAGATGTTACAGAGTATGCGATCGTAGGTTCAGCTGAATCGGACCCGCTCCAGAATAAAATCTCCAATGAAAGTCCGCTTGGCAAGGCAATGCTCGGTAAGAAAAAAGGAACTGTTGTGGATGTCACCGTTCCAGCAGGTGTTATACAATATAAAATCGTGGATATCAAAAAATAAGACACAAACTTTGGAATTGAATGTAAAAGCTTCCTTGGGGAAGCTTTTTTTCTCTACACCCGGACGGACCCCGGCCCGTCTATTCATATTGAAGGAGCTGATTTAGCACCATGTCGGATGAAACTACTAACCAGGAACCTCAAGAAAATCGTGAGGAACTAAGCGAACTGCTGCAAATTCGCCGCGCCAAATTGGACGAGCTTCGCTCGTTGGGCATTGATCCTTTTGGTCGTAAATACATACGCACAGCTGAGGCAGGTGTACTGCTAAGCAAGTATGACAGTCTGACCAAGGAAGAACTGGAAGAAAAGAATATTGAAATTAGCATTGCAGGCCGTATTATGGCCAAACGGGTTATGGGGAAAGCCAGCTTTGCCCATGTACAGGATCTCAGTGGACGTATTCAAATCTATGTTCGTCAAGATACCGTGCCGGAAGCTAAATACAAAGCCTTTGGTATTTTGGATCTGGGCGACATTGTGGGAATTAAAGGCGTGCTGTTCAAGACCAAAACAGGGGAAACCACCATTAAGGTGCTGGACCTTGAGGTATTGTCCAAATCGTTGTACCCGTTGCCGGAAAAATATCATGGTCTGAAGGATGTTGAGCTGCGCTACCGTCAACGCTACGTCGATCTAGTTATGAACCCGGAAGTACAAAAAACGTTCATTACGCGTTCCCGTATTATTCAATCCATGCGCCGTTATCTGGACTCGCTCGGTTATTTGGAGGTTGAAACGCCAACACTGCATTCCATCGCAGGCGGGGCGGCGGCCAAGCCGTTTATTACACATCATAATGCATTGGACATGCAGCTATATATGCGTATTGCCATTGAACTTCATCTGAAACGACTGATTGTCGGCGGATTGGAGAAAGTATATGAGATCGGTCGCGTTTACCGTAATGAAGGTATTTCCACTCGTCATAACCCTGAGTTCACGATGATTGAGCTGTATGAGGCGTATGCTGACTACCAGGATATCATGCAATTGACGGAAAACATGGTGGCTCACATTGCGCAAGAAGTGCTGGGTACACAGCGCATTCATTATCAGGGCCAGGAAGTGGATCTGACGCCGCAATGGCGCAGAGTATCTATGGTCGATGCTGTTAAAGAAGTAACAGGCGTGGATTTTGGAGCGCAATTGAGCAATGAAGAAGCTCATCGCCTTGCGAAAGAGCATAAAGTGCCAGTAGAGCCGCATATGACCTTTGGACATATCCTGAATGCCTTCTTCGAACAATTCGTAGAGGAAACACTCATTCAACCGACCTTTATTATGGGGCATCCGGTTGAAATCTCGCCACTGGCGAAGAGAAACGAGCAAGATCCACGCTTTACGGATCGCTTCGAGTTGTTTGTTGTAGCTCGTGAGCATGCCAACGCATTCACCGAGCTGAATGATCCGATTGACCAACGCCAGCGTTTTGAAGCACAATTGCTGGAACGTGAGCATGGCAATGACGAGGCTCATGAAATGGATGATGATTTTATCCGTGCCTTGGAATACGGTATGCCGCCAACAGGCGGACTGGGCATCGGCATCGACCGCTTGGTCATGTTGCTGACGGATGCTCCTTCCATTCGCGATGTGCTGCTTTTCCCGCATATGCGTAACCGTACGGTAGAATAACATAACATTATGAATATAGAGGATCAGCCGGGCTTCCCGTGTCTTGTTCCTCTTTTTCATAAGAACGGATGGAGAGAAGACTTCTAATGAAACGCAGCGTCAAGCTTGCCCGGTTTGCGTCGTCGCCTCCTTTTATATTGGTCATCGGATACTTGCTGATTATTGCATTGGGCACTTTGCTGCTGATGCTTCCTATTTCCAATCATAGTGGACATGCTCCACATTGGATTGATTCACTGTTTACGTCCGTGTCCGCTGCTTGTGTCACGGGATTAGTCGTAGTAGACGTTAATTCAACTTATACGATGTTTGGAGAAACGGTCATCATGGTACTGATGCAGTTGGGCGGTCTGGGTTTTATGACCCTGGCGACCTTGTTTGCATTGCTGCTGGGGCGACGGCTATCGTTGAAGGATCGGCTGTTGCTAAAGGAAGCGATTAATGCCGATAGCATGGAAGGAATTGTGCGCATTATTCGCAAGGTGCTGATTTTTTCTTTTACCATTGAGGCGATAGCTGCCGTAGTCATGGCTTTGCGGTGGATGAGGGAGATGCCCGTCGGACAAGCGATATACTACGGAATATTCCATTCGGTATCTCTTTTTAATAACGGGGGATTTGACCTGTTCGGAAGCAGCTTCCAACGGTATGCCGGAGATTTTGTGTTCAATATAATTGCATCTGTGCTTGTCATTTCAGGGGGATTGGGCTTTCTTGTACTAAGTGATCTGTTCGATTTTCGCCGCACCCGGAGACTGAGTCTTCACTCCAAAATGGTGTTAAGTGTGTCGGGTGCGCTTATTGTGATTGGGGCACTGGTCATATTTATTTTTGAGTTTACCAATGCACGAACCCTGGGCTCGCTGAACTGGGAAGGCAAAGTGTACGCATCGGTCTTTCAATCCGTTTCCACGCGATCTTCGGGTACCAGCACAGTAGATATCAGCGGGTTGAGGCAGGCAAGCCAGTTTTTTATCATGTTGCTGATGATTATCGGTGCTTCTCCAGGCTCTACCGGGGGAGGAATCAAAACGACTACGTTCCTGCTGATGGTTGGCGCTCTAATTGCCGTCATGCGGGGACAGAAGGAAATAGTGTTCTTTCGCCACCGGGTTCCCAAAGATATCATGATGCGTGCGCTGACCATTATTGTATTGGCTCTATTTATCTTCTCCATTGTGGTCATGCTGCTCTTAATGACAGAGGAGGCACCTTTTCTCTCACTTGCGTTTGAGGCTGCTTCCGCGATCGGAACGGTTGGTCTATCCGTAGGTGTGACCCCGGGACTGTCTGACGCGGGTAAGCTGATCATGTGTGTAACCATGTTCATTGGCAGAATTGGGCCGCTTACGATCGCTTATGCCATTCGTCCACGCTCCACCAAGACGCTATACCGTCGTCCCGAAGGGCATATCGTAATTGGATAGCTCAATAGTATAAAAAGATGCACCCGTGCTGATTGACACGGGTGCATCTTTTTTCATTTTACATCATCATCGTCTAATGTGCAGCATATCATGAAAAGTATCCAATTTGAGAAAATGAGGCACAATGGGCTTGACAGAGACTATTTTTTTTGTAGAAAAAAGGCTATTTGTTTCCTTTTATGTAATTATAGACAAGATACTAGGAATATTATGTATAATATTGTATGATAGTGGGCATGAAAGGGGGATAGCTGAGGGGAATACCAATTTCAATTTGAAAGGAATTATCTATTATGTATTTATTTATTATTAGTGCTGAAGTTTTATTCTGGGTTTTTGTTGTTGCAGGGTTGATCGCAAGATATATGTTTGGCTTAAAGAAATTAGGCGGTCTTCTTTTACTGTGTACTCCTATTATTGATGTCCTGTTACTGATTGCGGTGTTTATCACGGTGAGCAGTGGCATGGAGATTACGACCGCTACTGGCCTGGCTGCTTGCTATCTTGGCATTACGGTGGCATTTGGTCATAGGTTAATTAAATGGGCAGATGTGCGGTTCTCTCATTGGTTTGGCAAGGGGCCGAAGCCCGAACGCAAATATGGCGCTGCTCATGCAAAAGAGGAACGGACGGGGTGGTTGCTTCACCTGTTGGGCTGGGTCATCGGTAACGCGCTGCTGCTCGCCATCATTGTGTATGTAGATGATCCACAGCGTACGGTTTCCTTGGAAGGCATTATGAGCACATGGGCAATTGTTCTGGTAATCGATTTTATTGTTTCCTTTAGCTATACTTTGGCTCCAAAGAAAAATAAGGCGTAGCCCTCAGCACACTTGGATGAAATAAGACCGATCAATCAGGATGTTCAAATCGGAAGGGACATTGATGGTAAAAAATGAAGTTGTCACTTCCGGTAGTTTGCTGAGTTTTTATACTACACTCGCTTTGACAGTCACCTCATTTTTGCCTCTCTACCTTTTCACTCGTATGGATTCCTTCCGATTTGAACACAGACCAACAGAAGCAGTTCAGATTATTTTTTCGTGAGCTGACAGACCATGCATCATGTGTTCTCCTGACCTTTTTAAGAAGGAGAGTAATGAGATGACTTTATGTCTTGTAAATATTTATGAATTTTAGATGAATTCTTGAATCTGCGTAAAACGTGGCCTGTTTAACTTTGGCAACTAACATGATAATATTCCAGAAAAGATTACATATGTCTATATATGTAGACATACGAAATTAAGTTGTTTTTTTGTAGAAAAATGTAAATAAGAAAGGTGGTTTCTGTGGCAGCACTGCTGAGTAGTAAGAACATTTTGATTATGGGCGTGGCTAATAACAGGAGTATTGCCTGGGGGACAGCCCAATCTTTAGCTGCTGAAGGAGCAAGGCTCATTTTTACTTACGAAAATGAGAGGGTCGCAGATCGGGTGCTAAAGCTCGTTGAAACGATTCCGGGGTCCATTGTCTGTCCCTGTAATGTACAAAGCAATGAAGAATTGGATGCACTGGCGGATTTTCTAAAGGAGAAAGTAGGCGTCCTGCATGGTTATTTTCACAGTGTTGCCTATGCTAAGGCTGAGGATTTGGACGGCCTGTTCGTCGACACTTCTCGCGAGGGATTCGCCATTGCTCAAGAAATCAGTGCCTATTCTTTGGCTGCTGTTTCCCGACGAATTTACCCGCTGATGACGGAGGGTGGAAGTATCGTCACCATGACGTATATTGGCGCAGAACGAGCGATCAAGAATTACAACGTTATGGGTGTGGCGAAGGCTTCACTGGAAGCAAGCATGCGCTATCTGTCGAACGATCTGGGTACTTATGGTATTCGTGTCAATGCGATTTCGGCTGGTCCCATACGGACTTTGGCCGCATATGGGATTAAGGATTTTAGCACGATGCTAAAGCATATTGAAGAGACGACGCCCCTACGCAAGACGGTTGACACGTCCGAAGTTGGAGATACCGCGTTATTCCTATTTTCCCATTTATCGAGAGGCATTACGGGAGAAGTTATCCATGTTGATGCAGGATACCATATTACGGGGATGTAAGGAGGGAACGCTGTGCTTGTTACGCATACGGATTGCCGTATTATCTCACCTGAAGGGATTATGACAAGGGAGCGTCTGGAGCGGGATGTTACGATCTTCTCCCGTATGTTGGCTCTCCGAGGAATTCCTGAAGAAGGCAGAGTGATTCTGAAAGCGGCCAATTCTTATTATTTTGTTGTGTGTCTGTTCTCCCTGTGCAACATTGCTGTTTCGGTGACTGTAGTGGACGAGCAGACTGTGCTTGATGAAATAGCTCAAATTTACGACGAAGCGGGTGCCTGCTGTATCCTGACCGATTGCGATCCAGGACTTTCTCATGCTTCTGTTATTCTGATTCAAGATCTAATCCAAGAAGAAACAGTACACCCACATTGGGTTGGAGAGCCGGAGATCCAAGGCATCGACTTTAACAAGTGGTGCGAGAGATCGGATGCTCTCATTCTGTATTCTTCAGGTACGACGGGAAAACCCAAGGGAATCGTGAAAGCTGGATCAGCCTTCATGAACAATATCAGGCATTCTATACACGCCATGAACTACCTGCCGTCTGACCATATGCTCCCCGTTGTACCGTTTTCTCACTTCTATGGTATTTCACTCATCTTCTCCTGGTGGTTAACCTCATGTTCTCTCATCATTTGCAATCCTAAAAACCTCTGGAGCGTCATTGCAAGTATTACGAAGGACCGGGCGACGGTCGTAGACGCTAACCCCTCGGCTTTTTACACCTTGTTGCGTATGCTAAACCGAAAACCCGAACAACTGGAAATGGTCAAGGAATCTCCGGTGCGCATGTGGTGCGTAGGCGGTTCTCCACTTACCCAAGACCTCGAAGAGAAATTTAACAACATATTTGGACAGCCCTTGCTGAATGGTTACGGTCTTTCTGAATTGGGCAACGTTACGCTGGGGACGCTGGAGTGTCCACAAGGTTGTGGCAAGCCGTTGCCGGGTGTGGATCTGAAAATACTAGATGCTGCTGGCGAGCAGCAGGCGGACGGCATCGTAGGCGAAGTGTGGATACGCAGTGCCGGATGCATGGAAGGCTACCTGAATCGTCCAGACCTGACGCAGTCGGTTCTTCAGGACGGTTGGTTCAAGACGGGCGATCTGGGCTACCTGGATGACGAAATGCTGTATGTCATTGGTCGCAGCGGTAAGACGGTCAACCGGATGGGCTATATGGTATCTCCGGTCTATATCGAGGATCGGATTGGTTCGCTAGGTTACCGATCCTGCGTGATTACCTTGGAGGACGAGGCGAAAGGAACATTGCTTGTTGCATTCATCGAAAGCGAATCCTCGCAGGCTTTGTCTGTACTCCGCAAAGAGATGAATCGGGTACTTCCTTCATACATGTTTCCCGATCTTTTGCTTCCGCTCGCCCATTTTCCTTTAAATCGCAATGGAAAAGTAGATCGGCTGGAGATGGAGCACATTGCCCTGGAGAAAGCTGCTTCTCGCAAAGTGTAAGTGTTGAAGAAACAAAATATTTACCAAAAACTGCATATAGGAAAGGGAGATTGCACCATGAGTATGAATCCGGAACTGGCAAAAAACACGCTTTTTTTGGAAAGGCATGAAGCAATTCTGAAGTGCCTTAATTATTTGATTGAGCATCGGCAGGAAGTGATGGATATTCTCACCCAATTTTCATCCTATCGGGCCGCCAATGCAGAAATTGATTCCACCATCCTCACACTTCAAGGTGCTTTACAAGAAGTGCAGACCTATCAGCCAAGCCTGCAACGATCTATGGCTGTATTTATGCCTTCCAACGTCGTTTTGTATTCCTATGCATTATACCTCTTGATTCCGTCCCTTTACGTTGAGAATATAGACTTTCGTCCTTCTTCTCACGTAAACGAGTACGTCAACATGCTGCATGAAAAGCTCCAGGCTGTACATGGATTACCCATCTATATTCGTAAGGTTAGCCAGAGAGTTTTCATGGAAAATTCTGTTTTGCCAGCTGATATTGTGGTGTTCACGGGTAGCTATACCAATGCGGAGAAAATCAAAAAACAGATTCGAAAAGAACAGCTCTACATCTTTTACGGACAAGGGATAAATCCTTTCATCATTGGACCTGATGCCGATCTGGAGCTGGCGGTTACCGATGTGATCCGAATGAGATTGTTCAATTCTGGACAGGACTGCCTGGGACCCGACATCATTCTGGTGCATCAAGATGTGACGGAGAATTTTAAAAACTTGCTAATTGAGCGGCTTGACCAACTGGTGTTTGGAGCCAACAATGATCCGAACGCGAGCTATTCCCCTATTTTCTATAAAGACACGCTGTATTCGGTTTCGGAATATTTTAATACGAACGATAAGTTTATTATTTACGGCGGTGGCATTGATTTCCGTACGAAAAAGATGGAGCCGACGATTGTATATAGCGAGCTAGATCAGGATTTGGAGATTATTGAGTATTTCTCACCGGTCTTCAACGTGGTTAGCTACCGAGACGACGAGCAGCTAATCAAGCGTATTTCCTCCAGCTATTTCAGTGAACGTGCGATGGGCTGCAGCTTATACGGGTCTGAACACCTTACGGACGTTCTGCGAAAGAAGCACACGCTGACCATTAATGAGACGCTTGAGGATGTGGATCAGGGCAATAAGCCCTTTGGTGGCTATGGCACGATGTCGAATTATATTTTTTACGATTTTAAGCTCGTTTCGAAGCCAATTTTAATTTCAGAAATTGTCGCAGAATATTTGTTGGAAAAGAGGAGTTTGGTATGACTGCGAGCTTGTTTCCCTGGGATGCCATCATTGGCTACTTAAAATCGGCTGGAGTTCGGCATCTCTTTGGATTACCAAGTGATGATCTCAAAATCGTATCGTCACTCCCTTCGTCGGGTATGGATTTTATTCTGTGCAAAGATCAGCGTAATGCTGTGTTTATGGCAGCAGGCTATGCACTCACAACCAACCAGATGTCCGTATGTGTTGTAGGTAAAGGCCCTGCGCTCAGTAATACACTTACGGGGCTGCTGGAAGCGAAGAACCTTGGTGCTCCGCTTTTACTTTTGGCGCTTGGCACTGGAGGAGACAAGCTGGGTACCCGATCCTTTCAGGAGGCAGATCAAATCTCACTCGTGAAGCCGCTCGTAAAATGGGCTTACCGTGTCGAGCATGTGGATCGACTTGTATGGGCGCTGGAGCGAGCGGCTTTTTTGGCGATCAATGGGGCTCCAGGTCCGGTCTATATTGAACTACCCGAAAACCTGATGGACCAGCCTGTGCCGACAGGGCTTCAGTTTATTCCGCCAGAAAAGCTTTCGTGCTCTCCGTCTCTTCGGGAGCTGGATGCGGCATGGGAGATTATCAAGACTGCTCGCAGGCCTGTCATTTTGGTCGGAGGCGGGATGAAGTCCGTTACAAATGATGTAATCGGGATATTCGCTGATCTGTGCGGAGCAGCCTTGTTCGCAACCGCCTCGGGACGGAGCGCAGTTGATGAAGAGAACGAGCTTTTCTGTGGGGTGGCCGGGCTCTATACGGATCTCAGTCTGAGACAAATCTGGAAGGAATCTGATGTAGTGATTGCGCTGGGCAGCCGATTGGAAGAAACGGCTACGTTTGAGTGGGATATTTTTCTAGAGGATACACCTTTAATTCAGGTCAATGTCGAGCTGGAGGATTTTGCACACGAATACCGGGGTGTCAAAGTGCTTGGAGATGGATATGCAGCATTAGAGCAGTGGGTTCAACGGTACGGACATAAACCTGATGGAGCGTGGCTTGAAACGATCAGAAGGTGTAAGCAGAAGGCATTTTCTAATAGAGCCATTTATCTGGAGGAGCTGAAAAAGGCCCCTGGAATTCACGTTCCAGAGCTGCTGGAGATTATTCAGACAGATTTTCCAGAAAAAATGGTGCTTGTTCAGGAAAATGGATTGCAGGATATGTGGTCTTACTTTTATCCATATTTTTGCTTCATGCAAGGTTCTCTTTCAATTGTTCCCAGTGACCAAACGAGCCTTGGATTCGGTGCGGCTGCTGCTTTGGGAGCAAGCCTAGCAACAGAACGTCCAGTAGTGGCACTGGTAGGGGACGGTGCGTTCAATCTCTTCTGTTCGGATTTTATGACGGCTGTGCAGTATCAAATACCGCTGATTTATCTCGTGCTCAATAATGGCGGGTATGGTTGGTTGCAAAATCAGATGAACTATAAGCACCTTTCAGGGCAGTCCCTCCCATTTGTTTCCGAGGCGGCCAAGACAGGAATCCAAATTCCACAGTATGAGTTTGTGGAAAGTCTTGCGATCCGGAGCAAGGGGGAGGCCCGGAAACAGCTTCAGCTTGCTTGGCAAAAGTATCAGGAGAACAAGCTTGTGGTCGTCGAGGTATATGCTGATCTTGCGGATGTGCATGAGAAAATCAGTCATGTGTATGGCGACTTTCCTCTCTACGAGCAACAGGCTTCCAAGAATTAATTTCAGCGAAGGACGTGGGTACAGTGAGAAGACGTGTTGTGGTGACAGGACAGGGAGTCGTAACGCCGGTTGGGCTTAATCTTACAGATTTCTGGAATTCACTGTTGGAAGGAAAGAGCGGTATCGGACCTGTCACTGTTTTTGATACAGCGGACATTCCGACGAAGATTGGCGCACAGGTTACGGGCTTTGATCCGTTGCAATATATGAGCAAGAAGGAAGCTAATAAAGTAGCACAGTTCACCCAATTTGCCTTGGCGGCTGCCCGTCAGGCAGTCGAGCAATCGAAATTAGTGATTGACGAGCGGAATGCAGGCCGCGTGGGTGTTATTGTCGGCTCTGGAGCAGGAGGCCTCGACGTCATAGAGGAGAACTACAGGAAATTAACAGAGCTTGGCCCCAAAAGGGTTTCTCCTTATTTTGTTTCCTCGATGATGATTAATTCAGCGCCTGGTGAAATCTCCATTGCTATCGGAGCCAAGGGACCTTCGTTTGCCGTGGTTACGGCTTGTGCTACTGGAAGTAATGCTATCGGTGAGGCATTACGTACGATCCAGTATGGCACGGCAGATGTCGTGGTCGCTGGGGGAGCAGAAGCCAATTTTAGTCAGCTTGATTTGGCATCTTTTGCGAATATCCATGCTCTTTCCAGACGCAATGAAGAGCCGCAGAAGGCCAGTCGCCCGTTTGATGTGGACCGCGATGGATTTGTCATCGGTGGAGGAGCAGGGGTCTTGGTACTGGAGGAACTGGAGCATGCCATGAGCCGGGGGGCCACCATTTTGGCCGAGGTTGCGGGTTACGGATGCACAACCGATGCGTATCATATCACGGCTCCAGATCCCTCGGGCTCCGGTCCGGCAGAAGCGATCAGCATCGCACTGCAGGATGGTGGCTTGACACCGCAGGAAATCGACTATGTCAATGCCCATGGTACAAGTACGCCGTTTAACGACCGTATGGAGATCAACGCCATTCAGAAGGTATTCGGGGAGCATGCCCCCCATTTGGCGATATCGTCTATTAAATCCATGACAGGCCATTTAATGGGCGGCGCAGGGGCAGTCGAATTAATTGCAACTGTACAGAGCATGATCCACAGCAAAGTACCACCGACACTCAATTGCGACAACCCTGAAGCCCCTGAACTGAATTTTGTCCCGCATGTATATCAGGAACGTGAGGTCCGTGCGGCGATTAGCAATTCCTTTGGTTTCGGGGGACACAACGTCTGTCTTGCTGTTCGCAAGTGGGAAGGGGTATAAGCCTGTGAGCGAAGAGCTAATCCATATCCCGGATGTGCTTCCGCACAGGTACCCGTTTCTTCTGCTGGATGGCGTGACTGGGTACGAAACATCGCAATGGGCGAAGGGGTACAAGCTTGTCACCTGGAGTGAGTGGTTTATTACAGAGGCTAATCCATACATGCCTTCTATGTTGATCGTGGAGTCGCTCGCACAATTGGCGGCATTCGCTGCGATTGACAAAAAAGGCATTTCATATCTGACCAACCTTAATGGAGTTCGATTCCATAGCTTGGCGAAGCCAGGGGACCGAATTGATCTCCATTTTCAAGTCAACAAGCGTCGGCGGGGCTATATACTCGGAAGCGGCCGGGCTTCTGTAGGTGAGCGTTTGGTGGCTGAGGCGGAAGAAATTGTTTCACTTGATCAATGAGCGGAGGAAGCGCACGTTAAATGGTCCTTTTGTCCTCCTGACTGCCAGTAGCAGCGGGAGGATAATCACATCACGGAATAGGAGTGAACGAGATGAATGACATGCAGTTATATGATTTAACAAATGCGCAGAAACGTATATGGTATACCGAATTACTCTATCCAGATACGTCAGTGTCACAGCTTTCCGGTACAGCCAAGATGAAGGGCCGTATCCATATCGCTGCCTTCATGCAGTCCATTAATTTGATTATCAAACAGTATGATGCGTTCCGCATTCGTATCACCTCAGTGGATGGAGTGCCTCAGCAGTATGTCGTTCCTTATGAAGAGAGACAGTTGGAGTATCTGGACCTTACTCACTATGAAAGTGTATCAGAGGTAGAAGCTTTACTTGAGCAGCACAAAAGCAAACCCCTGCAACTGCTGGATTCTGAGCTATTCCAGTTTTTGATTGTAAAGATTAGCGAGGATGAGTATTGGATTAATACCAAGATGCACCATATTATTTCTGACGGGATATCAATGGTGATCTATGGCAATCAATTGACGGAATTTTACATGCAGATCATCCAAGGAAATGAACCGACGCTGAATGACGATTGCTCCTATATTCAATATATTGCAGAAGAGAACGCATACGAGCTTTCTGACAGATACCAAAAGGACAAGGCATACTGGCTGAATAAATTTTCTGATTTACCTGAACTTACGGGTTGGAAGTCATACAATCCGTTATCTCTAAGCACCCGCGCCGTTCGGGAGCATTTTACCGTGCCAGAGGTGCTGTATCACGAGCTGCAGGCATTTTGCCAACAGAACAGGATTTCTCTGTTCCAGTTCTTCATGGGTGCGATGTATATTTACATACACAAAGTGACGAATCAGCCGGATGTGGTGATCGGTACTTCGTTCGCTAACCGGGGGAACAAAAAAGAGAAGCAAAAGATAGGTATGTTCGTCAGCACGGCTGCAGCCAGAACATACGTCGAAAAGGATATGGATGCGTTGAGCTTTCTGCAGGATGTAGCCAGGGATCAGATGTCAGTCCTGCGGCATCAGAAGTATCCATATAATCAGTTAATTCAGGATCTTAGAGAAATGCATGGTAACAAGGATATTCAGCGGCTTTTTGGCGTTTCAATGGAATACCGCCTTATCAATTGGGTTGATTTGGATGAGGTGCGCATTTTGACGGATTATGATTTCTGCGGTGACGAAGTGAATGATTTCGTGCTTCATATCGTGGAGATCCTGGATGAAGGCGAGCTGGTACTGGATGTCGATTACCGGACGACGCTGTTTGAACGCAGTGAAGTAACGGACATGGTTTCCCAGTTGCTTACGATCGCCGAGCAGATCATTCATGCACCGCAGCTTCCCATCGCAGAGGTAACCCTGCTGGGAGAAGCGGATGAGCAATCCATTTTGGCTCTCTCGGAAGGGATTGTAGCTGATTATCCGCGTGAAAAGACAATTCATGGCTTATTCGAAGAACAAGCCGAGCGCACGCCAGATCATGTTGCCGTTCAGATGGGCGAGCAGAGCATTACATATCTAGCTCTAAACGAGCAGGCTAACCAGCTTGCGAGATATTTGCGCTCCGAGGGAGTAGGAGCAGATACGCTCGTAGGGATCATGGCTGACCGTTCCTTGGAGATGATCGTCGGCATTATGGGCATTTTGAAAGCAGGAGGTGCCTATGTACCGATTGATCCCGATTATCCCGAAGAACGTATCCATTATATGCTGGAGGATTCGGGAGTCCATCTGTTGCTCACCCAAAGCCATCTATGGGAGAGTACCACATTTGACGGAAAGCTTGTGAATCTGGACGAAGTTGCATCGTATAAAGGGGACACTTCAAATCTGGAGAGCATTTCGGGGGCGAGCAATCTTGCCTATGTTATCTATACGTCGGGTACAACTGGCAAGCCGAAGGGAACGCTGATCGAGCATAAAAATGTAGTTCGACTGCTCTTTAACGATAAAAATTTATTTGATTTCAGCGCTCAGGATACGTGGACGCTATTCCATTCGTTCTGCTTCGATTTTTCGGTTTGGGAGATGTATGGAGCCCTTCTCTACGGAGGAAAATTGGTGATTGTTCCGTCTCTTACAGCCAAGAGTCCAGCAGCTTTCCTGGAGTTGTTGAAAGACAACAAAGTCACCATTTTGAATCAGACGCCGACGTATTTTTATCAGGTGATACAGGAAGAACTGGCGCACTCTTCGACAGAGCTTAGTCTTAGAAAAATCATTTTTGGTGGAGAGGCCTTAAGCCCATCTCTTCTGGGAAACTGGCGGTTTAAGTATCCTGATGTGCAACTGATTAATATGTATGGAATTACGGAAACAACGGTCCATGTCACCTACAAGGAAATCACGGAACGTGAGATTGAAGCGGGGAAAAGCAATATTGGCAGAACAATTCCGACACTTAGCGCTTACATTTTCGATGAGCAAAGACGTCTGCAGCCTGTCGGGGTTCCAGGGGAGCTATACATCGCGGGCGACGGTCTTGCCCGAGGGTATTTGAACCGTGCAGAGTTAACAGCCGAGAAATTCGTAGAGCATCCGTTTCGGGCGGGAGAGCGAATGTACCGTACTGGCGATCTGGCTCGCTGGTTGCCTGATGGTAATATCGAATATTTGGGCCGGATCGACCATCAAGTCAAAATACGTGGCTACCGAATTGAGCTTGGCGAGGTGGAAGCCCAAATTCTCAAGGTTTCGAATGTACGGGAAACGATTGTCCTTGCAAGGGACGACGAACAGGGACAAAAATTGCTTTGCGCCTACTACGTTGCCTCCACCGACCTTTCGCCGAGCGAATTGAGGTCTCAGCTGGCCGTAGAACTACCAGCTTATATGATCCCTTCTTATTTTGTCCGGCTGGAGCAAATGCCGCTTACGCCAAATGGCAAGCTCGATCGCCGCGCGCTGCCAGCTCCTGAGGGCAGTGTACAATCCAGCGAGGTTTATTTGGCTCCGAGAACTGCTGCGGAAGCGCAGCTAGTGCTAATCTGGCAGGATATTCTGGGAGTTGCCCGCGTCGGCGTTAGAGATAATTTCTTTGAAATTGGTGGTCACTCCTTGCGGGCGACATTGCTCGTTTCACGGATTCAAAAAGAGTTGGGGGGCAGCCTTTCGTTGCGGGAAGTGTTTCAGTGGCCTACGGTCGAGTCCATGGCACGACTGGTGAAAGAACGCATTCCGACTGTGTATGAATCCATCCCACGGGCGGAGGAAAGCGAAGCTTACCCCGTGTCCTCAGCACAGAAGCGGTTATTTGTGTTGAGACAAATGGACGGAGGAGAGCTCAGCTACAATATGCCTGGAGCATTCACAGTGGACGGGCCGTTGGATCGCGTTCGGCTGGAATCTGCGTTCCAGGCACTGATCCAGCGTCACGAATCCCTGAGAACCGGCTTCTATATGAAGGATGGAGAGCTTGTTCAGCGTGTGCATAGGGATGTGCCGTTCGCGTTGGACTACACAGAAGCTTCGGTGGAGGAGACGGATACGCTCGTACGCAGCTTTATCCGTGCCTTTGATCTCAGCCAGGCCCCATTACTGCGTGTTGGCTTGGTGAAGCTGGAAGAGGAACGTCATCTGTTGCTGTTTGATATGCACCATATCATTTCGGATGGGGTCTCCATTCAAATACTGGTGGAAGAACTCACCTCATTGTATCAGGGAGAACAGCTGCCAGAACTGCACATCCAGTACAAGGATTATGCTGTATGGCAACGGGAGCATTCAGAGAACCAGTGGAAAGAGCTTGAAGCATACTGGCTGCAGGCTTTTGAAGGGGAACTGCCTGTACTTGATTTGCCTACGGATTATCAAAGACCTTCTGTTCGCAGCTTCGAGGGTAGCCGAATTGATTTTACATTGGATGCGTCCGGCAATAAGGCAATACAGGAACTCGCATCCCGTACAGGTACTACGCTGTATATGGTATTGCTGGCTGCTTATTCGGTCCTGTTGCACAAATATACGGGGCAGGAGGACATCATCGTAGGTTCTCCGGTGGCCGGAAGACCGCAAGCGGAGCTTGAGAGCATCATCGGGATGTTTGTCAATACACTGGCTATGCGCAGCTACCCGGCGGGAGACAAGACATTTCAGGATTATCTTCTCGAAATCAAGGAAACGGCGCTCAAGGCGTTCGAGCATCAGGACTATCCTTTGGAAAAACTGATTGAGAAGCTGGGTATAGGACGTGATGTCAGCCGCAATCCACTCTTTGATACTCTGTTGGTATTGCAAAATACGGAGCAGGCAGAGCAGGACATGGGCGGGCTGCGCTTTACTCCTTACCCGCTGGAGACCGTTACAGCCAAATTTGACCTGTCACTTAATGTAGAGGAGCAGGGGGCAGAGCTAGCTTTTGGTTTGGAGTATAGCACGGTTTTATATCAGCGAGAGAGTGTAGAGCGACTTGCTATGCACTTGCTTCGGGTTCTGCATGCGGTCGCTGTCAATCCCCAGTTAAAGCTGGCGGAGATTGAGATGATCACACCGGAGGAGAAGGTGCAGATCATTGAAGAATTCAACGCGACATCGGCTCCTTATCCAAGTGAGAAGACTATTCATGAGCTGTTCGCAGAGCAAGTAAAACGTACACCGGAGCAGACGGCGCTTGTATTCGGCAACGTCCAGCTAACCTACCTCGAATTGGAAGAGAAGGCGGGGCGGCTGGCCCAAACACTGCGTCGCTTGGGAACGTTGAGGGAGCAGCCTGTGGCCGTGATGGGCGGACGAAGCATCGAGATGGTCATTGGTATGCTCGCGGTGCTTCAGGCAGGTGGAGCCTATGTGCCGATTGATCCTGATTACCCGGAAGATCGGGTTCGTTATATGCTTAATGATTCCGACGCCAAGCTATTATTGGTGCAAAAGGGCGAGCTTATAAGTGTAGACTACGGTATACCGATTGTCGATCTTAGCAGTGAAGAGGCCTATGCAGCTGAACCTGCCCGGCCGGAGACTGCTCAGGGATCGCAGGGGCTTGCTTATGTCATCTATACATCGGGTACGACAGGTAGACCGAAGGGCGTTATGGTTGAACACCGGAACGTGGTCCGTCTGGTCAAAGAGACCAACTATGTGGAGTTGAATGAATCCACACGAATTTTGCAGACAGGAGCCGTGGCCTTTGATGCTTCTACATTCGAAATATGGGGAGCGTTGCTTAATGGTGGGCAGCTCTATTTCGTAGAGAATGACGACATTCTGATTGCTGATAGGCTCAAAGCGGCTATTGCCAAGTATGGGATTACGACATTGTGGCTTACTTCACCGCTTTTCAATCAGCTTTCCCTGCAAGATGAGTACCTGTTCAGAGGGCTAAAAACATTGCTAGTCGGCGGTGACGTACTGTCCATATCTCATATGAACCGTGTGACCGAGGCCAATCCTGATCTTGTCCCTATCAATTGCTATGGTCCGACAGAGAATACGACCTTCTCCACCACCTACAAGATTCCGTGTCATGCCGAAGGGGTCGTGCCGATTGGTCGCCCAATTAGTAATTCGACCGCTTATGTGGTCAATGGATCGCTTCAATTACAACCCATTGGTGCTTGGGGCGAACTAATTGTCGGCGGTGAAGGTGTAGCACGCGGATATCTCAATCGTCCTGATCTCACAGCAGAGAAATTTGTCCCTAGTCCTGTCAAGGACGGAGAATCATGCTACCGAACTGGGGATTTGGTACGCTGGCTTCCAGATGGGAATTTGGAGTTTAAAGGAAGAATTGATGAGCAGGTCAAAATACGTGGTTACCGCATCGAACTCCCTGAAATCGAGGCCCAACTGGCCAAGGTGGAGTCAGTAATCGACGCCGTAGTGGTCGTTCGCGCGGATGAGCTTGGAGAGAAGCAGCTTTGCGCTTATTATGTGGCGGATCGTACGCTCACGGCAGGCGAAGTACGTCTTTCCCTATCGCAGGTACTTCCGGGCTATATGATTCCATCCTACTTTATCCAGATGGATCGTATGCCATTAACGTCAAACGGAAAAGTGGACCGCAGATCTCTGCCGGCTCCTCAAGTGGGTGCGCATACGGGACGGAAGTATACGGCTCCCCGTACACCGGCGGAAGAAGCCTTGGCGTCTGTTTGGCAAGGGGTGCTGGGTGCCGAGCAGGTGGGGATCCATGACAATTTCTTTGAATTGGGAGGAGACTCCATTAAGGCCATTCAGGTTTCGTCACGGTTACTACAGGCTGGTTATCGGTTAGAGATGAAGGAACTGTTCAAATCTCCAACCATTGCGGAGCTAAGCGCGCAAATACAAACGGCTGTGCACATGGCTGAACAAGGAACTGTGCGTGGATCGGCCTCCTTGACTCCAGTCCAGCAGTGGTTCTTTGGACGGAAGCAGGCAGAGCCGCATCACTTCAATCAAGCGGTCATGCTGTACCGTGAACAGGGATTTGAGGAAAAGGCCTTGCACCATGTGCTGAAAAAACTCGCTCAGCACCATGACGCCCTCCGCATGGTTTTTCGTCAGACAGAACAAGGCTACGAGGCTTGGAATCGTGGTCTTGAAGAAGGAGAGCTTTATAGCCTGCAAACCGCTGATTTACGGAATGAATCCAATCCGGTCGCAGCCATTACAGTGTTGTCGGACGACATTCAGCGCAGCATCAATCTGGCAGAGGGTCCGCTGTTGAAGCTAGGACTTTTCCATTGTCAGGATGGAGACCATCTCCTGATCGTGATCCACCATTTGGTGGTGGACGGAGTATCCTGGCGGATTTTGTTTGAGGATATCGCAGCGGGCTATGAACAGGTGACTCAAGGACAGGTGCTGACATTCCCGCAGAAGACGGACGCTTTCCGTGACTGGGGTGATGCTCTTTCCCGTTATTCGGAAAGCCCGGCAATCGAAATTCATCAGGCGTATTGGAAAGACCTGGAAAGACAGAAACTTGAGCAGTTACCGAAGGATGAGGCTGTAGAAAGCCTTCTTTTACGGGATAGCGAAGTGGTAACAGCACAATGGACTGTAGAAGAAACCGACCAACTGCTGAGAAAAGCCCACCGTGCTTACCAAACGGAGACGAACGATCTGCTATTGACCGCTCTGGGCATGGCGGTATCCAAGTGGTCCGGCATTGGAAAGATTGCTGTGAATCTCGAAGGCCACGGTCGTGAACCGATTATACCGAATATCGACATTACCCGTACCGTCGGCTGGTTTACAAGCCAATATCCGGTGATTTTAGACTTGGGCGATGACCCGGAAGTGGCAGCCTTGATCAAGTCTGTGAAAGAAGGGCTGCGCCGAATTCCGAACAAAGGCATCGGATATGGGTTACTCAAAACCATGGCAAGTCAGGTGGACGCAGACAGCTGCAGCTTGCAGCCTGAGATTTCTTTTAACTACCTGGGGCAATTTGATCAGGATTTGCAGGGAAGCTCGTTGCAGATTTCTCCTTATCCGACCGGAAGCGCCCAAAGCTTGTTGGAGGAACCAGCCTATACGCTAGATATCAATGGCATGGTGACGGATGGAGCCCTGACTCTGACGATTACTTATAACGGAAAACAGTATAAGTCATCTACGATGGAACAACTCGCTGGATATATTGAAGACAGCTTGCGCGAGCTTCTTCATCATTGCGTAACCCAAGAGAGATCGGTATTGACACCAAGCGACGTGCTTGCGAAAGGGCTGAGCATTGCTGATTTGGAAGAGCTTTCTAAGCAAACCAGCCACATAGGTGATATTGAGAATGTATACAGTCTGACGCCGATGCAGAAGGGCATGCTGTTTCATGATATGTTTGAGCCGCATACAGGTGCTTATTTCGAGCAGGCTGCCTTTGACTTTAAGGGTAGCTTTGATCCGGCCGCCTTTGGACACAGTCTGGATGCAGTGGTGGAGCGTCATGCCATCCTGCGCACGAACTTTTATAGCGGATGGGGTAGCGAGCCTTTACAGGTTGTATTTCGGCACAGAGGCGCCAAACTGGTGTACGAAGATCTGCGGGAGATGAACGCAACGCAGCGCGAAGCTTATTTGAAGACGTTTGCTGCAAAGGACAAAGCACAGGGCTTCAACCTGTCTGAAGATGAGCTTCTCCGTGTTTCGATTTTGTGCACAGGTGAAGATAGCTTCCGTCTTTTGTGGAGCTTTCACCACATCGTCATGGATGGATGGTGTGTTCCGTTAATTACGCAGGAGGTATTTGAGCATTATTTTGCCCTCCTGGAAGGAAGAGCACCTCAATTGGCGGAGGTTCAGCCGTATAGTCGATACATCGAATGGCTGGAACAGCAGGATGAAGCAGCTGCGGCCAACTATTGGAGCCGTTATCTGGCTGGTTATGACCAGCAGACGCTTTTACCTCAAGTCGGGGAAGCAAGTATAGGGGAAGGTTATCTATCAGAGAAACTGAATTACACCCTCGACAGGGAATTGACCGGGCGTCTGGAAAAGGTAGCCAGAGACGCTCATGTCACGATGAATATATTGCTGCAATCCATCTGGGGCATTGCGCTTCAACGATACAACGGTAGCCGAGATGTCGTATATGGAAGCGTAGTATCAGGAAGACCAGCAGAAATCCCGGGCATTGATCGGATGATCGGTTTGTTCATCAATACGATTCCAGTTCGTGTGAAGACGGAAGAAAATCTCCCCTTCAATGTCCTGATGAAGCAGCAGCAGGAACAATATATGGCTTCTCATATGTATGACACCTACCCACTGTTCGAGATTCAGGCTCAGACCGATCAGAAGCAGGATTTAATCTCACATATTATGGTATTTGAGAACTATCCTGTCGAGGAGGAGGTAGAGCGTCTGGGTGGTGGCGAGGCTGCCTTTGAGATTGAGGACGCGGAGCTTCTTGAGCAAACGAACTACGATTTTAACCTGATCGTCCTGCCGGGTGAAGAGATGAAATTGCTTTTCCAATACAATACGCTCGTCTATGACTCATCCAATATAGAGCGAATCAGGGGACATCTGGTTCACCTTATGGAACAAATTGTGAAGAACCCTGGAATATCCGTGGATGCTCTGGAACTGGTCACGCCGCAAGAGAGAGACCACATCCTGAACATATGGAAAGATATCGCAGTCCCATATGAGCATTATGCCGAGCTTCATGCACAAGCACAGACTGCACCTATTGGCCAACCTAACGTATACATTGTGGATGACCATTTCAGGTTGCTGCCTGTCGGTGTCGCTGGCGAGCTATGCATCGCAGGTGTCGGATTTACGCGGGAGCATCATAACCATCCTGAATTAACGGATGAAAAGTTCGTGGACAATCCGTTTGCTCCAGGGGAGCGCATGTATCGTACGGGTGACTTGGCTCGTTGGTTGCCGGATGGCACGATCCAGTACCTGGGCCGAGTCGACCATCAGGTCAAAATCCGCGGCTACCGGGTCGAGCTGAGCGAGGTAGAAGCGCAAATGCTCAAAGTGCAATCTGTTCAGGATGTTGTGGTCATGGCTGTAGAGGGTGATGACGGTCACAAGGATCTATTCGCTTACTTCGTAGCTGACCAGACGATTGAAATAAGTGAGTTACGAGCGGTTCTATCGGAGCTGTTACCGGTGTATATGATTCCCTCCCACTTCGTGCAATTGGAAAATCCGTTACTGACGCCAAGCGGAAAAATAGATCGAAAAGCGTTGCAGGGAGAGCGCGGATGGGCAGTTGCTTCATCTGTAGCTCCAAAGACACCTGTGGAAATTCAATTAGCTAAAATCTGGCAAGAGGTGTTGGGTGTAGAGAACGCGGGAGTGAAGGATAATTTCTTCCATTTTGGAGGTCACTCACTGCGTGCAGCCCTGCTAGTCTCACGAATTCGCAAGGAAATGAACCGTGAGATTAGTCTGAGAGAGGTGTTCCAGTCACCTACAATTGAAGGATTGGCTTATGCCATTGAGGGCTACACACCGCTCGATTTTGAGGAAATTCCTACGGCTGGACTACGTGAGCACTACCCATTGTCCTCAAGCCAAAAACGGCTGTTTATTCTAAGTCAGCTGGAAGGCGGAGAGCTGAGCTACAATATGCCGGGTATCCTTACGGTTGAGGGAGCCTTGGATCGGGAACGGCTGGAGCAGGCATTCCGTCGCCTGATTCATCGCCATGGGTCGCTGCGTACCCGTTTTGTGACTGTTAACGGTGAACCCGTACAGCAGATCCTGACGGATGTACCATTTACTGTGGAATATGCGGAGTTGAGCGGGGAAGAGGCAGAAGCTTCCGTTCAGCAATTTGTCCGTCCTTTCGATCTTGGCGAAGCTCCATTGCTGCGGGTCGGCCTTATCCGAATTGCGCATGAGCGCCATTTACTGTTGTTTGATATGCATCATATTGTCTCAGATGGTGTTTCTATGAATATTCTTATAGAAGAGTTTCTCCGCTTCTACCAAGAGGAGGGCTTATTACCTGCACTACAGATCCAGTACACAGACTATGCGGTATGGCAGCAGGAGCAACTCGGAAGCGAACGTCTCAAAGCCCAGGAAGCTTACTGGCTGGATGCATTCCGCGGAAGCTTGCCAGTGCTGGATTTGCCGGGGGATGAAGTCCGTCCTGCGGTGCGAAGCTTTGCGGGGGACCGGATCGACTTCCGTATTGATTCTTCTCTGAGCGGTTCACTCCAGGAGCTGGCTACCCGGACGGGTTCTACTCTGTTCATGGTACTGCTGGCAGCCTATACAGCGCTCTTGCACAAGTACACAGGTCAGGAAGATGTCATTGTCGGCTCACCTGTGGCGGGAAGATCCCATGCGACACTCGAAGGTCTCATCGGTATGTTCGTCGGCACACTGGCACTGCGTACTTATCCAGAAGGGGAGAAGTCTTTCGAGACTTATTTGCAGGAAGTGAAGGAAACAGCGCTGCAGGCGTATGAAAACCAGGATTATCCGTTCGAGGAGCTGGTAGAAAAGCTGGAGCTTCAGCGTGACCTGAGCCGCAACCCGTTATTTGATACCATGTTTGTCCTGCAAAATATCGAGCAGGGAGAACAAGAAATAGAGGGATTGCGTTTCACTCCTTACGATAATGTACATCCTGCTGCCAAGTTTGACCTCACGCTGACCGTAAGTGAAGCGGATGGGGCATTGGATTGCACGCTTGAGTACTCGACTGCGATCTACAAGCGAGAGACTGCTGAACGAATGACAGGTCATTTTGTACAGCTTATTCGGGAAGCAACCGCCAATCCGGCGATGCCGTTGTCATCCCTTGATATCGTGACACCTCAGGAAAAATCAAAGCTGATGCAGGAGTCGGCCGAAGCCAGAGCAGATTATCCTCGTGACAAGACGATTCATGCGTTGTTCGAGGAACAGGCTGCTCATACTCCGAATGCAGTAGCAGTCGTATGTGAAGAGGCAACCCTGTCCTACAGCGAGCTGAACGAACGGGCAAACAGACTTGCCAGAACGCTCCGCGAGCGTGGCCTCCAACCAGATGGTTTGGCTGGAATCATGGCCGATCGTTCCCTCGAAATGGTCGTCGGGATTTTGGCCATTTTGAAGGCGGGCGGAGCTTACGTCCCTGTGGACCCTGAATATCCGGAGGACCGCATTCGCTTTATGCTGGAGGATTCAGGAGCCAAGCTACTGCTGACACAAACGCATCTGGAGAAACGCGTCTCCTTCGCTGGGGACATCATCAATCTGGACGAGACGGCTTCCTACAAGGAAGATATCTCAAACCTGAAGCCTGCAGCCGGACCGGAGCATCTTGCCTACGTCATCTACACATCGGGTACGACAGGCAAGCCAAAGGGAACGCTGATCGAGCACAAAAATGTAGTTCGCTTGCTCTTTAATGATAAAAATATGTTTGATTTCGGTCCTCAGGATACGTGGACACTGTTCCATTCATTCTGCTTTGACTTCTCCGTATGGGAGATGTATGGGGCATTGCTGAACGGAGGACGTCTGGTCATCGTTCCATCGCTTACGGCGAAGAGTCCGGATCGTTTCTTGCAATTGCTTAAGGACCAGAAGGTCACCGTCTTGAACCAGACGCCGACATACTTCTACCAGTTACTACAGGAAGAGCTTGCTCATCACGCGGCAGAGCTGAGCCTCCGCATGATTATCTTCGGTGGAGAGGCATTAAGCCCGGCCTTGCTCAAGGACTGGAGAACGAAGTACCCGCAAGTGCAGCTCATCAACATGTACGGCATTACCGAAACGACCGTACATGTAACATACAAGGAAATTACAGAGCTGGAAATTGAACAGGGCCGCAGCAATATCGGCATCTCGATTCCGACGCTGCGTGCTTACATTCTGGATGAACAGCGCCGTCCGCAGCCGATTGGCATTCCGGGTGAACTCTACGTGGCGGGCGAAGGTCTGGCGCGCGGCTACCTGAACCGACCGGAATTGACGGAAGAGAAATTTGTTGCTCATCCGTTTGCAGCGGGCGAGCGTATGTACCGCTCGGGTGACTTGGCACGTTGGCTGCCTGATGGCAGCATGGAGTATTTGGGACGGATTGACCATCAGGTTAAAATCCGTGGTTACCGCATCGAGCTGGGCGAAGTGGAAGCGAAGCTGCTCCATGCCCCGTCTGTAAGGGAGGCCGTTGTGCTCGCCCGGGAGGATGGAAGTGGGCAAAAGGTGCTTGTCGCCTATTTCACTGCCGATCAGATGCTGACGGTAGGCGAATTGAGAAAAGCCTTGGCTGCTGAACTGCCAGCTTATATGATTCCGTCTTACTTCATGCAATTGGAACAGATGCCATTGACGCCAAATGGCAAGCTGGATCGCAAGGCGCTTCCTGCTCCGGAGGCCAATGTGCAGACAGGAGCGGTTTATGAACCGCCAAGGACGAAGGCTGAGGAAGCTCTGGCGTCCGTATGGCAAGGTGTACTGGGAGCGCAGCAGGTCGGCATCCATGATCATTTCTTCGATCTGGGTGGTGACTCCATCAAAGCGATCCAGGTATCCTCAAGATTGTTCCAAGCCGGGTATAAGCTGGAGATGAAGGATCTCTTCAAATATCCGACAATTGCCGAGCTAAGCCCGTATCTTCAGGCAGCCGGACGCACAGCAGAACAGGGCGAGATCCAAGGTGCAGCGGAGCTAATGCCAATTCAGCGTTGGTTCTTTGAACGCCATACAGCGGAGCCGCATCATTACAATCATGCCGTTATGCTCTATCGGAAAGACGGCTTTGATGAAGCTGCACTCCGATTGACGGTGACCCAAATTGCTACCCACCATGACGCGCTGCGTGTGGTCTTCCGTTCTACAGAAGCTGGATATGCAGCCTGGAATCGGGGAACGGACGAAGGTGAGCTCTACACATTGGACATCGCTGATGTGCGGCAGGCAGAAGATCAGGCAGCTGCCGTTCAAGCCAAAGCCGATGACATCCAGGCAAGCTTTCACCTGGAAGACGGCCCACTGTTCAAGCTAGGCTTGTTCCATTGTGACGATGGCGATCATTTGTTAATTGTCATCCATCACCTCTTGGTTGACGGCGTATCCTGGCGCATCCTGTTTGAGGATATCGCAGCGGGATACGAGCAGGCGTTGAATGGACAAGCCATCGTTCTTCCTCAAAAGACCGATTCGTATCTTGTATGGTCTGAGCAAGCGGCGAAGTATGCAGCAGGGCCTGCTCTGGACAAGGAGCGTGCATACTGGCAGCAGATCGAGGAGGCGATTTTGGCTCCACTGCCAAAGGATAAGGATCAGGAGCCGGGCACCATTCGGGATACCGAGTCGGTAACGGTAACGTGGTCTGCGGAAGAAACGGACCTGCTGCTGCGACAAGCGAACCGGGCGTATCATACGGAGACGAATGATTTGCTCTTGACTGCTCTGGGGGCAGCAATACAGCGCTGGACAGGCATGGAGCAGATTTTGGTCAATCTTGAAGGGCATGGACGGGAAATGATTATACCTGAACTGGATATCACCCGTACCGTGGGCTGGTTCACAACCCAGTATCCGGTTCTGCTGAACCTTCAAGACGGACAGGAAGTATCAGCACGAATCAAGCGTATCAAGGAGAATTTGCGCCAGATTCCACACAAAGGAATCGGCTACGGCCTTCTGAAATATATGGCACTGGAGAAAAGTGGCGGGTTCGGCGTAGAGCCGGAGATTTCCTTCAACTATCTTGGACAGTTTGATCAGGATTTGGAGGGGAATGCCCTCAGCCTATCCACACATTCAGTCGGTAAGGCGCTCAGCGACCACACACCGCAGCAGTATGCTCTGGATGTGAATGGCATGATTGCCGAAGGCCAGCTATCACTGACGGTTACGTATAGCACCAGGCAGTATCGCAAGGAGACGGTGAATCATTTTGCTGAATTATTACAGTCCAGCCTTAGCGAGGTCATCCGGCATTGTGTGGCGCAGGAGCGTTCACAGCTTACGCCAAGTGATGTTTTGTTCCAGGGATTAACGTTGGAGCAGTTTGATCGACTTACAGCTCAGACGGCCCACATTGGAGAGATTGAAGATGTGTACAAGCTTACGCCAATGCAGAAGGGGATGCTGTTTCACAGCCTGCTGGAGCCAGACTCCTCTTCATACTTCGAGCAGGCTACGTTCGAGCTGCGAGGCAGCTTCGATGTAGATACTTTCTTCGAGAGCTTTCAGGCTTTGGTGCAAAGACATGCCATACTACGTACCAGCTTTTACAACAACATTGGTGATTTACCGCTGCAAGTTGTCTTTAAGCAACGGCCAATCCCACTGCACTACGTAGATTTGCGTGCCGCAACTTTGCAAGAGCAAGAAGCCCAAATCAAGGCTTACACTGCTGAGGATATGGCTAAGGGGTTCAGCTTGGCGGAAGATCCGCTGATGCGAGTAACCGTCTTGCAAACAGAACAAAGCTCACTGGTATTATGGAGCTTCCACCATATTGTCATGGATGGCTGGTGTATCCCGATCATTACACAGGAGCTGTTCGATTATTATTCTGCTATGCGACAGCAGGTACAGCCTGTGCTGCCGCCAGCTCAGCCCTATAGCCGTTATATTGAGTGGCTTGATGCACAGGATGATGAGGAAGCTTCAACATATTGGAGCCAATACCTCAAGGACTATGATGGGAATACCGTATTGCCGGAAGGCAAGACGAAATCTCAGGCCAAAGAAGCGGGCTATGTTCTAAATGAGCATGTTCTCCATCTGGGTGCATCCTTGACCGATAAAATGGATGTTGTGGCGAAGCGAAACCACGTGACCGTCAACACCTTAATGCAGACAGCTTGGGGACTGATTCTTCAACGTTACAATGCCAGCTCGGATGTGGTTTTCGGCGGCGTTGTGTCAGGTAGACCGGCTGAGATTGCAGGTATCGAAAATATGGTGGGTCTGTTCATTAATACAGTACCTATCCGTGTACAGTCCTCCAAAGACGAAGCCTTTGTCGAGGTCATGAAACGTACACAGGCACAATCGCTGGCAGGCCGTGCTTACGACACTTACCCACTATATGAGATTCAGGGGAAGACAACCCAAAAGCAGGACCTGATTTCTCATATTATGATCTTTGAAAATTATCCGCTCGACGAACAGGTGGAACAGTCGGGTAATCAAAATGAGGACAATCTCGAAGTCGCGAACTTCACCATGTTTGAACAAACGAACTATGGCTTTAACCTGGTTGTGATTCCAGGCGAGGATATCAAGGTCTGCATACGTTACAATGCTTTGGTCTACGAACAAGAAAGCATTGCACAAATCGGTGGACACTTGATGCAAATGCTCGATCAGGTAGCTACTCGTCCGCAGGCGACCATAGAGGAGCTGGAGATTGTAACATCTGAGGAACGGGTGAAACTGCTAGACTGGGGCGGCAAGGCCCACACCTATCCAAGTGATCAGGGTCTGCATACCTTGTTTGAAGAGCAGGTTGTCCGTACGCCAGATAAGATTGCAGCTGTTAACGGCGATATTCAGGTCACGTATCGGGAGCTGAACGAGCAGGCGAACAGATTGGCCTCCACCTTGATCGCTCAGGGACTTCGGAGTGAACAAGTGGTTGGTCTGTTGGCGGATCGGTCTGTAGAACTGCTTGTCGCCATCATGGGTGTGCTCAAAGCGGGCGGGGCCTATGTACCTATTGATCCTGAATATCCGCAGGAACGGATTCAGTATATTCTGAAGGATTCTGGCGCTGGAATTCTGCTCACACAGAGCCACTTGACGGAGTTGGCCTCTTTTGAGGGAACGGTTATGGAATTGGATTCCCCGCACATCTACGGCAACGGGGTGGATAATCCCAATCTGCCAGTGAGAGGAAACGATCTGGTGTATTTAATCTATACCTCGGGTACAACAGGGAATCCGAAGGGAACCATGATTAACCATAAAGGGATCGTGAACTACATCTGGTGGGCCAATGAGGTCTACTGTGCGGAGCAACCAACAGATTTCCCGCTTTACTCATCCATTTCATTTGACCTGACGCTGACATCAATTTTCACTCCATTAATTAACGGAGGATTGGTACGGATTTACGATGGTATAGATAAAGCGGAGGTTGTTCAGCATATTTTGCGCGAAAATGCGGTGGACATTCTCAAGCTGACGCCGACTCATCTCAGCCTTATTAAAGATATGACCATCCCGGCGGAAAGTCGCATTCAGCAGCTCATTGTGGGTGGAGAGAATTTGACCACACATTTGTCGCAAACCATCACAGATCTCTTTGGCGGCAACATCAAAATCTACAATGAATACGGTCCAACCGAAACGGTCGTCGGCTGCATGATTCACCTGTACGATCCTGTGAAGGATACACGTGAATCCGTACCTATTGGATTGTCGGCAGACAATATATACATCCATATCCTGGATGAACAACTTCGTCTCGTGCCATTAGGCGTGGAGGGCGAAATGTACATCGCAGGGGACGGGGTAGCCCGCGGATACCTGAACCGTCCTGAGCTTACCGCAGAAAAATTCATTAGAAATCCGTTTGCTTCGGAAGGAAATATGTATCGAACCGGGGATTTGGCTCGTCGCCTTCCTAATGGAGACATTGAGTACATTGGACGTATTGACCATCAAGTTAAAATACGGGGCTATCGTATAGAGCTTGGTGAGATTGAGGCCAAGCTACAGGATATTCCACTCGTCGAGGAAGCTCTCGTTGTTGCGTGGGCAGATGCCCATGGACAGAAGTCTCTGTGTGCCTACTTCGTAGCTGATCGGGAAATGTCTGTCAGCGAGCTGCGGAACGAACTTTCTGGACTGCCTGCGTATATGATCCCGTCCTACTTCGTCCAACTGGACGTGATGCCTTTGACACCGAATGGCAAGCTGGACCGTAAGGCACTGCCTGAACCGAACTCGGGTGTGAAGGCGGGCGCGGCCTTTACTGCTCCACGGACGGATGTGGAGAACATTTTGGCTTCGATCTGGCAGGGTGTGCTAGGTGTTCCGATTGTCGGCATACATGACAATTTCTTTGAGCTTGGAGGCGACTCGATCAAATCGATTCAAGTATCATCAAGGCTTCTCCATGCAGGCTATAAACTTGAGATGAAGGATTTGTTCGGCTATCCAACCGTTGCAGAGCTGGCCCAGCGCGTTAACGCAGTCAGCCGAATTGCAGATCAGAGCGAGGTACACGGAGCGGTAAGACTGGGACCTGCCCAGCGCAGATTTTTCGACGAGCAGTCGACGGACCTGCACCACTTTAATCAGTCGGTCATGTTGTACAGACGGGAAGGCTTCAATACCGATGCGCTCGCCAAGGTTGTTCGGAAAATTGCAGAACATCATGATGCGCTGCGACTGGTGTTACGCCAAGGAGAGCGGGGATTTGAAGCATGGAACCGCAGCTTAGGTGAGGGTGAGCTTTATAGCCTCCAGATCCACGATCTGCAGGATGAAACAGACCCGGCTTCGGCAATAGAAGCAGGTGCGGAAGCCATTCAGCGCAGCATCTCTCTCGGTGATGGACCTCTCTTAAGATTGGGCTTGTTCCGCTGCGCGGAAGGCGAACATCTGTTAATCGTTATTCATCATCTGGCTGTTGATGGCGTATCCTGGCGCATCCTCTTTGAGGACCTGCAGGAGGGTTACGAGCAGGCAGCACGCGGAGAAGCTGTCAAGCTTCCGCAGAAGACGGATTCGTACCGTGCATGGGTTGAGGGAATCACACAATATGCGAACAGTCCGGCGGCTGAACAAGAACGCAGCTATTGGGCAGAGGTAGAAGGGGATGGCTTCGCCCCTCTTCCAAAAGACAAGGTAGACGGTGCTCTTCTCATCAAAGACAGCGAGACTGTTACGGTGAGATGGTCACCAGAAGAGACAGAGCAGTTCCTGAAAGAGGCAAACCGCACTTACAACACGGAAGTTAACGATCTGCTCCTGACGGCCCTCGGCATGGCTGTTCACGAGTGGACCGGGATCGAACGTGTAGGCATCCTTCTGGAAGGACATGGACGGGAGCCTGTTGTACCTGAACTGGATATCACTCGCACTATAGGCTGGTTTACAAGTCAATACCCTGTCGCCCTTGAGATGAAAGAGGAACTGGAGATCGGCGCTAGAATCAAGCGTGTCAAGGAAGGCTTGCGTCACATTCCTAACAAAGGTGTCGGATATGGTATTTTGAAATATTTGAGCGACGTATCCGATGTCTCCTCCATCTCTGCTGAACCGGAGATTATCTTCAACTATCTGGGACAGTTCGACCAGGATCTTGCAGGGGGGATGATGGAGGTATCGCCTTACTCAGTAGGATCTGAGGTCAGTGAGCAGATGGTACAGCATCAGGCATTGAACATTAATGGACTGATTGCCGAAGGACGACTTCAACTTTCGGTCAGCTATAACCGTCAGCAGTTCCACACGGAGTCGGTAGAGAAGTTTGTCGGCATCCTGAAGAACCGTCTCAGCGAAGTCATTGGACATTGTGTACGAAAGGAAAGAACGGAGCTTACACCAAGCGACGTACTCCTCAAAGGTATCAGCCTTGAGAAAATCGAGGAGCTGGAAGAGCAGACACGGCATATCGGCAGTATTGAAAATATGTATAAACTGACACCGATGCAAAAAGGAATGTTGTTCCACAGCTTGCTGGAGCCTCATTCGGAAGTCTACTTTGAGCAGGCTAAATTTGAAATTCACGGAGCATTCTATCCTGAGGATTTCAAACGCAGCTTAAAGCATCTGATGAAACGGCATGCCATATTGAGAACGAATTTCCATGCCGGATGGGGCGATTTCCCTATACAGATTGTGTTCAAAGAAAGAGCGTGTGACTTCGTATACGAGGACCTGCACGAGCTGGAATCTGATGAAATTGAAGGGCGTCTTGCAGCTTATACTGCTCAGGACAAAGCAAGAGGCTTTGATCTTGCCGAAGGAGCATTGCTGCGAGTGACCATTCTACAGACGGCAAAAGAGGCTTACCATCTGCTGTGGAGCTCTCATCACATCATTTTGGATGGCTGGTGTATGCCTCTTGTGCTTCAGGAAGTGTTTGAAACGTACGGGGTTCTGCGTGAGCAGAGGGAGCCTGAACTTCCTGTTGCTGTATCGTACAGCCAGTATATTCAATGGCTGGAGGAGCAAGGTGAAGAAGAGGCATCCTCTTACTGGAGAGGTTATCTGGAAGGTTACGAACAGCAGACGAAGCTGCCGCAAGCGACAACACAGCCATTGGCAAAAGCAGAAGCCTACGTATCAGAGAAGCTTGTATTCACGTTGGATGCGGAGCTGACCGAGCGGCTGGAACAAGTGGCCAAGCAGAACCAGGTAACGATGAACATGCTGATGCAAGCAGCCTGGGGAATCGTATTGCAGCGTTACAATAGAAGTCAGGATGTCGTCTTCGGAAGTGTGGTATCGGGAAGACCTGCCGAGATTCCCGGTATCGAAAGCATGATCGGTCTCTTCATTAATACGGTTCCGGTTCGGGTACAGGCCGAGGGAAGCGATACGTTCTCCCATGTGATGAAAAGACAGCAGGAATTATATTTGGCAGGACATGCTTATGATTCCTATCCGCTCTATGAGATTCAAGCACAGAGCGAACAGAAGCAAGATTTAATTTCTCATATTATGGTATTCGAGAATTATCCGGTAGAGGAGCATCTGGAAGAGAAAATTGCCAGTGAAGAGGCTGAATACCAAATTACGGATGTTCAGATGTTTGAACAGACGAATTATGATTTTAACCTCATTGTGCTGCCAGGCCGTAATCTGGAGTTCTTGTACCGTTACAATGCCCGCGTCTATGATCGGGAGAGCGTGGAACGGATTCAAGGGCACTTGATGAAAATTCTGGAAAGTGTATCTGTTCAGCCTGCCATTCGTATTGATGAGCTGGAACTGATTACGCCCGAAGAGAAATCGCAGATTATAGAGGTGTGGGGCGATACAGCAGCTCCTTATCTTTGTGAGAAGACCCTTCACGGCATATTTGAGGAAAAGGCTGCGCTCACACCGGATCGTACAGCACTTATTTATGGCGAAACGAAGCTTACCTACGGAGAACTTCATCAGCAGGCGAACCGCCTCGCACGTACGTTGCGTGCCCAAGGGGTCAGACCGGACCAGCCGGTCGGCATCATGGTTGAACGTTCGCTTGAGATGATCATTGGCATCCATGCCATTCTAAAAGCGGGCGGGGCCTATGTACCGATTGATCCGGAATTCCCGGAAGATCGTATTCGCCACATGCTGGAGGATTCGGGAGCGAAGCTTCTGCTGACGAAGAACCATCTCAAAGATCGCTTTCCGTTCACTGGCACGCTCCTGGCACTCGATGACCCGCAGGCGTATCATGCGGATGACTCGAATCTGGAGCCACTCGCGGGGCCGGAGCATCTGGCGTATATCATTTACACGTCAGGTTCAACTGGCAAGCCGAAAGGCGTAATGATTGAGCATCGATCTGCCGTCCATACGCTGAGCCAGTTGGAAGCTGAATATCCGATGCTGGCAGGCGACCGATTCCTGCTTAAAACGACATTCACATTTGACTTCTCCGTGCCGGAGCTGTTCTGCTGGTTCTTTGGGCAGGGAACTCTCGTGATCTTGCCGCAGGGCGCGGACAAAGATCCGGTGGCACTGCTGGAGGCCGTGGATACGAGCCATATCACGCATCTCAATCTGGTACCGTCGATGCTCAGTGTCCTCGTTCAATATTTGAAGGAAGGCGGCAGCCAAGGATTCCTTACTCTGAAATATCTGTTTGCTTGCGGCGAGACGCTGCCCGCCAAACTTGTGGAAGAGTACTATAAAGTATCTCCACACGCAGTACTGGAGAACATCTATGGTCCTACGGAGGCGGCCGTATATGCGACCCGATATACTACGAGCCTTGAGACTGCTGCTCTAACGCATGTGCCTATCGGTAAACCGTACGCTAACGTCCAAGTATGGATGATGGACAGTGCTTCTCAGGTATCACCTGTGGGTGTACCAGGAGAACTCTGCATTGCAGGCGAAGGGGTAGCGCGAGGGTACTTCAACCAGCCGGACCTGACGGCAGAGAAGTTCATTCCTCACCCGTACAAACCGGGAGCACGGATTTACCGGACGGGCGATTTGGCCCGATGGCTGCCAGACGGGAATATTGAGTATTTGGGGCGGATCGATCACCAGGTAAAAATCCGGGGTTACCGCATTGAACTGGGAGAAGTGGAGGCACAAATTCTTAAAGTGCCGTCTGTGCAGGAAGCGGTAGTCCTTGCACTGGCTGATGCTACTGGAAGTACTCAGCTTTGTGCATACTTTGTGGCTGAAGAGGGATTTGCAGCCAACGTATTACGTGAAGCACTGGCCAGCGAACTGCCAAGCTACATGATTCCGACTGCTTTCGTACAGCTGGCACAAATGCCGCTGAATCCGAACGGCAAATTGGATCGCAAAGCGCTGCCGGCACCGGAAGCACTCCTGCGGAGCACAGCGGAGTATATCCCGCCGCGTACGCCGACTGAAGTAGAACTGGCGCAGATTTGGTCCGAGGTACTCGGTGTGCAGGAAATCGGAGTCAAGGATCATTTCTTCGAACTTGGGGGCCACTCCCTGAAAGTATTGGGATTGATCCAGAAGATCTCGTCCGTCATGGGTGTCCAGCTCCAGCTCCAGCTCGTGTTCAATCTTCCGACTGTGGAGCAAATGGCACATGAAATATCCAAGCTGCAGACAAAAGATGCTCCTGATGAAGAAGAAATGGAAATTATCCACTTCCCAGGCAAAGGCGCGCTTAAAGTATTTTGCTTCCCTCCTCGGGTCGGCTACTCTCTGGGCTACTATGAGATGGCTAGAGAGCTGGAAGGACATTGTGAGGTATACGGGCTGGAATTCATCGGCGATCGTTTTGAGAGTCAAGACATGCTGGATCGATACATGGATGCCATCGTGGGTATTCAAGCAGAGGGACCATATGTCTTCCTGGGATACTCACTCGGAGGGAATCTGGCCTTCGAGGTGGCCAAAGCCATGGAAAGCCGAGGTCAACAGGTCAGCGACCTTATTATGGTGGATGCTATGAGAAAGACGTCCAAGGATGAATCGACGCCGGAGCAGCTTGAAGAGATCGTTGAGACGGTGTTGGACAGCATTGGGGATCAGTACAAAGCATTCTTGGCCGATCCATCCGACAGGAAGCGAGTCAAAGACAAAATGTTGATCTACTCCATCTATCGGAATGAGCTTATTAACGCAGGTGAAGTTCAGGCCAATATCCATGCCTTGGTTGCAGAAGACGATAGTATGGGTCCGGTGACATCATCAGATAAATTGCTATGGCAACAGGCGACGCTTGGTCAATACGAAGAATACGGAGTTATCGGTACGCACGATGTGCTGCTTGATCCCGGTTATGTTGGGGAGAATGCTAAAGTGCTGAGACAGATACTTGGCAAGGTCGCAGAAGCATCATCTAAAAACAAGCCCATATTGTCCTAAGATTAATCAACAATAATAAGTTTTGGGCAGTAAAGACGCCCGGGTTCCTTTATATAGGAGTAACCCGGGCGTCTTTTGTGTTTTTTGCAACCATCAACATGTAGAGTATCTAATCATCTGTGTTTGTTTTAGCAACGGCTGACCGTGGGTGATTGATATTGGAGATTAGCTCACGGATGACTTGAATGACAAGCTCTGGTTGATCATGAATAATCATATGGTCGCTCTTTTTGGCAACAATAAATTTGCTGTTTGTAGAGATGTTGAGCATCTCACGCTGCCCCATTTGCCAGCTTTGTTCGATCTGCTCATTCCCGCGCTTACTAATACCGAACTGAGTCAAATTTTGCTGGATGCCCCGGGCAATCACACGCACAGGGAGGTTTCCCAAATGTTGCCCACGTATGGCATTTTCGGTCGTGCTCACCAAATCACCCTCCTCGGCAACAGATCGAAAGTATTTGGGTGAAGCGACAATATTCACAAACGATTTTCTATCTTGATGCTCGACACGACCAGTTAGAATAAAATTAGGGAACAGACGAAAAGCCCCCGACCTTTCTAGAAGAATGGATATTAACGGCGAGGGGTTGACCTTAGGTCGTTCCTTGGCATAAATCTCATTTGTCCGGCGGGCGTCATTCTCAGGCCTAGCATCCACCAGCACCAATCCTGCCACCTCATCACTGTACGTTTGTGCGTACAGCCTTGAGTACATGCCCCCGAGAGAATGGCCTACAAGGATATAAGGAGGCTGGATGTCTGTATTCTTTAAGGCGAGATGAAGCTCTCGAACGATGTTTTCCCCAGTGCGTGGAGTAGCAGCCTCCTCGCTCCAGGCATAGCCTGCCCGGTCATAGGATACAACGGTGGCGAATGATGACAGATTTTCGGGAATATCCCTCCAGGACAAGCTGCTTTCCCCGCTTCCCGATTCAAGCAGTATTGTCGGAGTGCCGCTACCAAGTTTGCGAATATGGAGTCGATAGCCTCCGACGTCAACCATTTTCCCCAGAGGAGGACATTGCAATTTATCCTGTTTGGATGCAATCCACTCATAAACAAATCCAGAGATAACGACAAGTAGTAAGCAAGAGATGACAAAAAACACAATTCTCGTCCATGTTCGTCTTCGTTGCTTCATTACAAGATCTACTCCTCTATACTGTTAATTAATCAATAGCTAACGTTAAAATGATACAAAATTGCCTACGTGTAATTTGGTAAGCTTGCTGAAGATTTCAGGTAAACCATCAAAATGAAGTTCCGTAATATCCATCTATTCTCTATTAAAGAGGGTGGTGGTTATGACGATGGTTTTCTCATATCATTTTTACCCATCCTTTCTTTGTCAAATTATCAATATTAAAGGGAAATAAGACTTAGCACTTGAGCTGTAATGAGTAACGCGGTATTTTGGGGCGATAAAACAATTAAATAAAAAAGCTTGCATTTAAATATTTGGCATGATATATTCTAATTCCGGCCAAGAAATACAAAGTTGCGAGCGAGAGTTACAAAAAGAACTTTAAAAAAAGCTTGCAAAGTTGGTTCGGACATGATATGATATAAGAGTTGATAAGGTGACGAGCTGAGTTAACAAAAAGAAATGTTTGATCTTTGAAAACTGAACAACGAGTGAGTACGGATTTTGCTTGCAAAATCCAACGCTGAGATTTTGGTACATGCCGTCAGG
>NZ_JBIYCS010000011.1:0-105600 GCF_044907935.1 Paenibacillus sp. RC21 | reverse complement strand
AGTTGAATCTCGTATTTTTTGTTCATGTGATCCCCTCCCAATTTTTTCTTATAGGGAGAGTTTAAAAATTAAATCAGAATTGGTCAAGGTACTAGATATTCCAATTATACAATTTAACTTTTAAATCCTTTAGTACACAAATCTATTTACTGTCTTCTTCCTTGATGTAAGTAGCGTCATATTGAATGATTGCTTTAGTTTCATCAGTAGCCTTTGAAACGTCGTAGACTACTTCATCTTGATTGAATTTATCTTCATCATGGAGAGATTGCGGTTTTTTTATAAATAATCCATCTTTAGTATAGATTTTATCAGGATGATTAAGTCCTTCTAATACACTATCAGGGACTATTGCTTTTGTAACGCCCTTCATTTCTTCAGAAGTATCATCACTAGCAAAAACATTATTACTAATAACTACAGCAAACGTAACAGTAAGGGCAGCCAACCCCAAAAATTTTAATTTAGCCTTCACTTCTTTCCTCACCCTCCATTAAATTAATTTGTATAACCATTTCCAGAAATTTTAATTTGATATCCATCTCCATCTGTTCCGGTGTGATTGCCAATTAGCAAATACACTGGATTGCTTGCTGTACCTTGAGGAACATCAGAAAACGTTATAGTTTTACCATTAACATTTCCATAGACCTTAATTACTGACGACTTTTTCTTATAGTCTTTCGTTAGGAATTGGTAATTAACTTCAGCTGGTATGCTACTAATTCCTGAGTCCTGTACAACCGTAAGGGATATGTTTCCATATCTATGAACTGGCAAAGGACTTGAAGAGAATATTTGATCACTTAGCTTTTTGAAACTATAACTGATATTTTGTCCATTTGTGTCCATTGGTGTAATTACAGAATTAGAATTATCTGTAATTGTTTGTGGTATGGATGGTAAATAAGCATCGTTGCCTGTTGTGCCTAAGTTAATAACTTGTACTTCAGATGAAGCAGCAGAGGATGTGTTGTCAATCGAGGGACTGTCAGCAGAGGCTACGGAAGCTAAAGATAACACCAAAGAAGTTGACATTAAAAGAGTAGCAATTTGTCTTTTCATTAATAAATACCTCCAATAGTATTATTTATAGAAACTTTTTTTGTGCTAGTTGTTGACAGACAAAAAAAGTAACTAACGAAGATTTCAAGCATATGAATATAAGATGTAGGGTAAAAATGGGTTTTAATTAATTATATGTAACTAAAATCTCTCTTTTTAATTAAATATGGTTTTGATTTCATATTATTAGATAAAATTTCCTAACCAATATATTCAAATTATATGTATGAATACTACAAAAGTCAAATTGATCAACTCTTTTTTCAATACATTTGTAATCATAGTTTTAAAGTAATATTTTGATGTTATCAGTAATGAGGATAGGAGGTTGGCGCTGTGTCAACCATATGAGAGTATCGCCAACTTTGGAGACACTGTAGAGGACAACTCGTATCGACACCCCGTATCGAAGCTCAATCGTAAAAATTGATCTTATATTCATAAAACACTTATTTCATATGGCTTTTTGCCGTGATCGAACCGAAATTAGTATCAAATAAAGTTTGTATCGTGCCGTATCGAAAAAACAGCTAAAACATAGATAGAATAAGGACTTTTGGTAAATTTGATCAACATCATAATGCGTATCGTGAATATCGGAGAAGAATGTTCAAAAAAGCTTGATGGATCAAGGGATATTTAAGTTTTTATAAATTTAATTGTATGAAATACAAAATTGAATTTTCCTTTATTTATCTGCATTTTGTATCGTAGCTCAATCGAATCGTAGGACTAAGGGAAGGAGCGGAGTGGAAGACATATTTTCATGTTTTTTCACTCTATCAAGTTGGTTCTGTATATAAAAAAGACTCATCCGTTGGACAAGTCTAGAATGTCATAATACTACTTTATCTACTTAGAATAACTATTGTAGATCTCTTTCCAGTTTATAACGTTATTGATCAACTGGTCTTTAGTAATATCGCCTTCACTGTAATCAAAGAACCAATTACCTGCTATGTCTCTACAGAAAGTATCTTCATGTCCAAATCCCTCTAGATCACCGTGAAGTTTGCACATTTCAACTGTATTGTCCCTTGGCATACCTACAGAATCTAAAATAATAGCTTCAATTTCTGAAATGTATGATTCGTATACATTCCATGTTATTTCTAAAGCATCTTCAACTTTTTTCTGCTTCTGTTCCATATCTGTGATCATGTCGATTAAACTGGACATTGTTGCTTTGTTCATCATTATCACCTCTATTTATAGTAGGAATATTATACCACCCAAATCCCCTTTTACGCATGTTCTCGATGCAGTCTATTTTCTAAAATTAAGATTCACGATAGCATCCAAAATGAAACAAGCCTCATCACCTCTCAACGAAATACCTATTGGTCATATACCAAGCTTTCCCTTCCACAGTATCAACCGTACCCTTCTTGCTATCCAAGAACACAATTTCACCACATTCCTTGCAGCCCCACTTACTACGCTTGTATGCTGATTCCTCTATGTACGAAGCTTCACATTTACACTCTACCTGAATCAGTGTCTTATGCTGACTGTATGCGTCTGCTAACTGCACACTGGCCTTACTTGCTGCTGTAGGTTGTATTGCTGCTACATGTTCCCTCTGCTCAGAGTATTCATTATGTACCTTAAAATCTGCTACAAGCTCAGGATTCAATCCAAAGTGTTCCTTGCCTACTGTCGTCACATACTTACTGCCTACACGATATGACTCTATCCAGTCCTGTATTTGCTTATTGGATAGATTGACTGTTCCTTTGATGCCGCTGTTCATAGTGTAGGTCATTGTGTGATGCTGATTTAGGTTCATATATAATGCTGCTCCTTTAGTCTATCTTATAACATTTATTATACTATAAATAGAAAACAAAAAAGACGTGGTTGCCCACGCCCTTACAATTAATCAATTTTACGAATGTGTCAAAGAAACAATTAAGAAGAGATGCTCACCGTCTCAAAAAACTGAAAACGCAATTTCTCCTCTTGGTTTTCAGGAGGCATTTCCTTGAACCAATCTTCTAATGTATCTTTTTCATTAAAAATACTTGATCTCCAAAATTTCATTCCTAATTTCGGAAAGGAATACATCCAGCCTAATTCTGGATGTTGTCGCTGTAAATACAGGCTCCTGCGAGCTTTTCTTCAAAAAACCTGCCGCTAATTGTGGTTTGGTTCAGCGTGATTGATTTTCAACTAACCTGCCCGTTAGCTTAATGAAGCGCCGCCAGTCTAATATTTTATTTTCTCAGTCTACAACTTTATTTCCCGAGTCTAACACTTTATTTTTCAGTCTATTACTTTATTTTCTTTGGAAAACAACATCATTACTTCGGGCAAAATTTTGTCCAATGTTGATTTCATTTTCCCCAATAGTTTCTGCCACATCTTTTAGATGGACATTTTGTCCATCTAAACTTCTCTTTCCTGCACTTCCGTCTCTTACTCCCCAATATTCCTTCAAAAAAGCAGCTTGACGACCTTTTTTAACAGGATCGGTTTCTGATTCTCCTCTGCGTTCGCTGTTTTCTGCAATAAGACGATACTCCGCTTCCCACTCGTCAATATCAAGGCACAATCCAATTTGGACAAAAAAAGTCCATATTGAGAACACGACAGGTAATAAACGTTTAGACGTTGGGACATTTGGATACAAAAAATCCAGTCACCGTCAATATGGGGCAACTGGATGGTAAAATTGATGTTTTATATTGTGAAGATGATAGATAGAGGAAAGGACTAATCAATTGTAAAATGTGACAGTGACTTGATGATTTAGTTTATTATAAAATTATAAAAATCCATTCCTTGAGTATGTATCCATCTAATCGAATTATACATTCCATCAATGAAAAAATTTGTACTTTCTACGGGATGTTTTACAACTAAAACAATTGTCAATATAACCAATGCATAATAAATGCCCTTTTTACCCATGTCCTCAAGTTTACCCATAATAGTTGTTCTCCTTTTGCAGTGTTAACTTATTTTATCATATAGCTGGAATTTCTTTCAAATACCCAAAAAGCACCTTCAAGTTATTCACTCCTGAAGGTGCTTTAATATTCATTATTAATAATGTTGTTTATAACGCTTAGTTACGAATTTTGATGGTAGTATAACTGTAGTACGTGGACTCCCAGCTGAGCTAAGGCCCCATTATATGTAATTAAAAACGTTTCAAGCGACTCCTATATCATATAAAATTTTCATCCCTGTGTCAATACTTTAATAAAAAAATTATAATTACCCTTCCACCATCAACCAAGATACAGTCAGCGATCTAGTCGCTGGCTGTATCTTTGGATAAAAGTGTTTTCAGTTCCTTCATAAACATGTTGATATCTTTGAACTGCCGATATACGGACGCAAAGCGCACGTAGGCAACCTCATCAACAGGATAGAGCTGTTCCATGACCAGTTCGCCGATCTGCTGGCTGTCCACCTCAGTAGCGGCTGTGTTGCGGATAGCGTTTTCCACCTGGGATACGATCATATCCAGTTGCTCGACAGATACAGGACGCTTCTCGCAGGCCCGAATGAGACCGCGCAGCATTTTATCACGGCTGAATTCTTCACGGCTGCCATCCTTTTTAATGACCATCAGTGGAGTCTCCTCCACCATTTCAAAGGTGGTAAAACGCCTGGCACATTGCTCGCATTCGCGGCGGCGGCGGATGGACTTGTTGTCATTCGCAGGCCGAGAGTCCAGTACCTTTGTTCCATTGTAGGCACAGTAAGGACATTTCATAAATTCACCACTTCCTTTTTCCAATAAATTCCCTATACTTTTTCGTAATAATTTTGTCAAAACGGTTCATAATATGTTTACCACGTCGCGAGGAGGTGAACAACAATGGCACAAGGAAACAATGGCAACTCCAACAACCTGGTAGTCAGCAAAGCCTCCGGCGCTCTGGAGCAAATGAAATATGAAATCGCTCAAGAGCTGGGTATCAGCATTCCTCAAGATGGATACCAAGGTAACATGACTTCCTATGAGAACGGTTCGATCGGGGGCTACATCACAAAACGCCTCGTAACGATCGCCGAACAACAATTGGCAGGTCAATACCAATAATCGCGGTAATAACGCAGAAGAAACAAGAAAAAGTGTATGGACGGGCTGCTAAAAACAGCCTGTCCTGCGCTTTTTTCATTTTAATGCCACCAGGCTCATTCTGTCATGACATATTTACACGCAGCCTCGTCATCCGTTAAAACTGATTATAAATTTTTGTGTATTGCCTGTAGTAGTAAATAACCCGCTGTACATAATGTCGTGTCTCGCCAAAAGGGATTTGCTTGATGGATTGTTCTTTCCCATCCCATACCCCCTTATCCAGCCACTCCTGCACTTTACCGGGGCCTGCGTTGTAAGCCGCAACGATAGCTACCGGATTATCCTTAAATTTCACCGACAGGTTATGCACATACCAGGTTCCCAGCTCAATGTTGGTGCCCGGCTCGTGCTTGACGCTATCCAGCGGAACCTTTTGGATCTGAGCGCTGTCCATAATCCAATTCGCCGTATCGGGCATGATCTGCATGAGTCCCAGTGCACCCTTGTGTGACTGCTTGCTGGTCTTAAAGTTCGTCTCAACACGGATAATGGACGCCACCAAAAACGGGTCCACTTCATACGTCTGCGAGTATTGCCGGATCTCATCCTTATATTGAATCGGATAGAACCACGACATCCAGTTTGAATTAAAAAACAGAATCAAGACAAACCCAACAAACAAAGTCAGCAGGACTCTTTTTTTGCGCAAAATATTCATGCCAGTCCCTTTCGCTGCCAGAATTGATCAATTTGCTGTTTTGTTTCAGCCTGTGTTCCACTATTATCGATGACGATATCGGCCAGGCTTCTTTTTTGTTCAATATCCATTTGCGCGGATAACCGAAGTCCGGCTTGTTCCTCGGTCAATCCATCTCTGAGCATCAAACGCCGGAGCTGCACATCGCGTGGTACGTATACCACCATAATTTCATCGTACAAGCTCTCCAGCCCGGACTCATACAGTAACGGGATATCCGCTAAAACAAGCTTGTTCGGATGTTCCTGCTCGTAAGATTCCATACGCATACGCATTTCCTCACGAATCGCAGGATGTGTAATATCGTTAAGCGCCTGCCTCTGGACAGGGTCTCCAAATACAATCTCGCTCAGCTTTTTGCGGTGCAGAGTCCCATCACTGTTCATCACAGCTTGTCCAAAATGCTGTATGACCGCCGTCAGCACCGGGTGCCCCGGAAGCATCACTTCCCGGGCAATAGCATCTGCGTCGATCAGCAACGCACCCTTGACGACCAATAGAGCCGACACGGTGCTTTTACCGGTAGCAATACCTCCGGTTAATCCGATATTCATGCTCTTTCACCTCATAACAGCTTCAATATGCCCATCATAATCAATAATAATGCCGGTAACACACCCAGCGCCTTCATAAATCGGAATGCCGACAGACAGAAACCTGCTTTCATACCTGCAATCAAAAATGTCCCGCTGAATAATGCAATAGCCAGCGCGGTAGCGAGTGGCTGGAAGCCCAGCATAGCTGCTCCCAATCCTGCACCGAACGCATCTACCGATAAGGCGATACCTAACCAAATCGCCTCCGTAGCGGATATACTGCCTGAACGGTCCATATCTGCAGCAGACGGACTTCGGAGAATCCGAATAACGAGACCCCATTTGCGGAATTCCAAAGAAAATAAGGTCCGTTCCTCTTGTACTTCTAAAGATTTCTCACCCTCCAGAACATTTCTGCTCACAGGATCAGGATCATCAATCAGATCTTCCTTGCGATGCAGGGACTGATACAAAGAGTGGCAGCCAATCCCGATCAGAATAACAGCGCCAAAAACCGTCGTATATACAGGAGACAGAACCTGGGACAATAATGCGCCTAGCTGCATGGATATGCCAATGACCAAACCTGAGCATACTGAAATGATGACAATGGACAGCAGTGGAATTTTCATTTTGCGTAGCCCATATGTAACACCGACTCCGAAACTGTCAAGACTTAGCGCAAATGCCAGCAGCAGCAGGGCTCCCCAATGATTAGCCACTCCAATTCCCTCCCATTGCGAAGGAAGGGCCCTACAGCAGCCAGAACCCTTCGCAGTATTGGTACTTGGAATCAATATATGAGAGGAATGGGCTTTGGGTGACTGTACCTGTTTAACGAAGAGGTTGGCAAACCGGGCAATGATGGGTACCACGTCCGGCTACGACGGATTTTTCGATCAATGTACCACAGTTAACACAAGGCTTAACGCTACGTCCATAGATTTGCAATTGATGCTGGAAGTCGCCCGATTGGCCTTGTCCGTTGACGAATGATTTGATGGACGAGCCTCCGACCAAAATCGACGCGCTCAATGTGGAGATAATAGCTTCATGCAGCACACGAAATTGGTTGCCATCCAAGCTTTTGGCTGGCTGTGCCGGATGTATCCCCGCCTTAAACAATGATTCATCCACATAAATATTCCCGATGCCCACGACATATGACTGGTTTAACAGCGCAGCCTTGATCGAAGTCGAACGGGTCCCCACAGCGGCACGAAGTGCCTCCGGTGTAAAGGACTCGTCCATCGGCTCCAAACCGAGCTTGTTCAGCGGCTTTTCCAGCAAATCCTGTCCTTCCGCAAATAAATGCATCGTGCCGAATTGGCGAACATCCTGATAACGTAATTCCGTACCATCCGTAAAATGAAAGATAACGTGAGTATGCTTTTCCACAGGATCATTTTGCGAATAGAGGCCATACCGTCCTTCCATTCTGAGATGGGAAACGAGCACCAGCCCGTCCAGCAGAATCCGCAAAAACTTCCCGCGTCTCTCCACTCCTGTAATGCGATGATCAGCCAATTCCATAGCAAAAGCGTGTATATCATCAGGTCGCTGAATAATGCGCGGCAGATTCACGGTCACATGATCTATATGTTTATCGACGATAAGCTCGTTTAACGTTCGTTTAATCGTTTCTACTTCCGGTAATTCCGGCATGATGTCTTCACCTCACCCTATATTATAACGGAAGCAGCGTTAAATTGGGACTATCTACTCGTTGAAATAACTTATTTCGCTTCGTACCAATTACTTCCATAGCTAACTTCCGCTTTGAGCGGTACAGACAGCTTCAGCGCCGCTTCCATCGTAGCCGGGACAAGCTCTTTCATCGTTTCCAATTCCTCCGGCGGAACTTCGAAAACAAGCTCATCATGTACTTGAAGCAGCATACGGCTGCGAAGATTACGGTCGCGAAGAGCCGCGTCCACCTGTACCATCGCCAGCTTGATAATATCGGCTGCGGTACCCTGGATCGGCGTGTTCATGGCGGTACGCTCCGCGAATGAGCGCAGGTTGAAGTTGCTGGCGTTAATCTCCGGCAAATAACGTCTGCGTTCCAGCAGCGTTTTTACGTATCCGTCCCGCTTTGCATCCTTCACAATATCATCCATGTAACGACGAACGCCCTGGAACACGTCAAAATATTGGTCAATAAAGCGAGCCGCTTCCTTGCGTGTAATATTCAGGTTTTGCGACAAACCGTAATCACTGATCCCGTAGACAATCCCGAAGTTAACCGCCTTGGCAGAACGCCGCATGTTAGAATCTACGTCTTCCGCAGGGATGCCGAACACATCAGACGCCGTCTTTGTATGGATATCCATGTCGTGGACAAAGGCTTCTTTCAATCGCTCATCATCCGAAATGTCAGCCAGCACCCTTAGCTCGATCTGTGAATAGTCCGCTGCGAGAATAGACCAACCCGGCTCGGACGGCACAAATACCTTACGGATTTTACGTCCCTCTTCCAGACGAATAGGGATATTTTGCAAATTCGGGAATTGACTGCTCAATCGTCCGGTTGCTGCAACCGTCTGCCGGAAATACGTATGCAGCTTGCCCGTTTTATCCGAAATTTCCTTAAGTAATCCTTCCACATACGTGGATTGGAGTTTCGCAATGGTACGGTACTGCAAAATGTTTTGCACAATATCATGATATGGGGCGAGCTTTTCCAGTACCTCGGCATCGGTGGAATACCCGGTTTTCGTCTTTTTAATAACAGGAAGGCCCAGCTTATCGAACAAAATTTCACCTAGCTGCTTGGGCGAATTCAGATTGAACTCCACACCGGCAATGCTGTAAATCTCGCGTACCAGCGTTTCAATCTGGGCTTCAAATTCTTTACCCAAAGCGCGCAGTTCTTCCACATTCACCAAAATGCCCTGCTTCTCCATATCCGCCAAAATGCGGGACAACGGCATCTCCAGCTCATGGAAGAGCTTGTGCATTTCCGTTTTTTCCAGCTCGGCCTGCTGTACAGGCACCAGCGCTTCAATCACCGCCGCCTTGCGCGCCACATGATCGGACAGCACATCCACATCAGGCACTTTATATTTAGCGCCTTTGCCGAATACTTCATCGTCCGGACGAATCGAAGACAAGCCATATTTGGCTGCCAATCCGCTTAGTGACTGGTTCGCATCCGTTGGGTCCAGCAAATATCCGACCAACTGCACATCGAACTCTGCCCCGGCAAATTCGATCCCGTGCCAATGCAGAGCTAAATCTGTACGGTGCAGATCATACCCCCGTTTTTTGCACCCAGCATCGGCGAGCCATTCGCGGACAGGCTTGGCTGCATCAGTTTGCAGTACATCCAAGGTCATAAAAAACTGTCGTCCCGCTACGCCAAATACCAGCCCCACAATTTCAGCATGATGCGGATTATCGCCATGGGTCTCCACATGCAGCAGATCCACAGTATCCAGTACATTTACCAGCTCGCTAATCCGCTGTTCGTCCAGTACGGTCACGTCAGCAGAGGCTTCCTCTACGCCCATTCCTGCACTGCCAACCTCGCCCGAAAAGGATAACCGCTCCAGCAAGGACTTGAACTCCAGCTTCGCCAGAGCAGGTCCCGCCGTTTCTGCTTGCAGCCCGTCGAATACAACATCTTCCAGCTGCTTGTCCAGCGTTACATCCCGATAGATGGTCGCCAAATCCTTGCTCATCCGTGCATCATTTGCATGCGTTTCGACGCGCTCTTTCATTTTTCCTTTCAGCTCATCCGTATGTGCCAGCACCTCTTCGACCGATCCATACTGATGCAGCAGCTTGAGCGCTGTCTTTTCCCCCACACCCGGAATCCCGGGAATGTTGTCCGACGTATCGCCCATCAGACCTTTGAGATCGATGATTTGCAACGGCTTCAAGCCATAACGCTCCTGAATCTGCTCAGGTCCGTACGTCTCCACCTCGGTAACCCCTTTGCGGGTTAAGCCGACAGTGACGTTGTCCGAAGCCAACTGAAGCATATCCTTATCTCCGGTAACCACCAGCACGTTAAAACCAGCTTCGTCCGCGGTTTTAGACAGGGTTCCAATGATATCGTCCGCCTCATAGCCATCCAGCTCAAACTGGGCAATGCCGAAGGCAGTCAACAGCTCTTTCAGCAGCGGGAATTGTTGGGACAGCTCAGGCGGCGTTTTCTCGCGTCCACCCTTGTAATCCTCGTATCCTTTATGGCGGAACGTTATTTTTCCGGCATCAAAGGCAACCAGTATATGTGTCGGCTTGTGCTCCTCCAAAAGCCGCAGCAACATCGTTGTAAATCCGTACACCGCGTTCGTCTGCTGTCCGCTCGAATTTGTTAACGGAGGCATAGCGAAAAACGCCCGGTAAATGATACTGTTGCCATCTATAAGCATGAGTTTATCCATTTAGCACCTCGCAAGTTCATCAATGCATCGAAAGGTTCTTTCGCTTTACGCATTCCTTTTCCTATCTTAACATAAAGGCTCCTTTTTCAGAAAAAAACGGCTGCTTCCTAGCCAGATTCGCCTTTTGCACAAAGACAAGTCTGGGTCAGAAACAACCGCTATATACCTAAAAAGCCCTACTGGTTCAAATCTGGTCGCTCCCCTGTCACGAGATATACAGTGCTTTCACCGATATTCGTCGCATGGTCACCAATCCGTTCAATATATCGTCCGACGAGCAGTTGCAGCATGCCTTGTGGAGCTTCCTCAGGCTTTTCTACCATAAACACATACAGATTGCTGATCATATGGCTATACATGGAATCTACACGATCATCCTCTTTGGCCATTTTATAAGCCAAATCTGTATTTTCATCCAGATAGGATGTAATTGCGTCGTCAATCATTTCTTTGACGATCGCAGCCATCTGCGGAATATCCACCAGCGGCTTGATGACCTGCTGCCCTTCCAGACGCAGCGTGACCTTGGCAATATCGAGTGCCAAATCCCCCATCCTTTCCAGATCACTGGAAATTTTAAAAGCAACAATGATCCGGCGTAAATCCTTGGCTACCGGCTGCTGGGTAATAATGAGCTTCGAGCCCATATCGAGAATGTTCTCTTCCAGTGCATTGAGAGATGCATCATTTTTGACCACCTGCTGGGCCAATTCTGTATTTTTGGTCTGCAAACATTCAATGGCCTGATCGAGTGCCTTCGATACATGTGCACCCATTTCGCGCAGTACGGCTCTCAGCTCATCTAATCCTTCATCAAAACCTTTTCTGCGTATCATTTCGAAGTCACCCCTCCTGGCATTACTATCTGGTTGGCTTTAGCCGAATCGGCCGGAAATATAATCTTCCGTACGGGAATCCTGCGGCGTAGAAAACATCGTCTCTGTATCCGCCGCCTCTACCACGACACCGTTCAAGAAAAACGCAGTACGGCCGGACACACGAGCCGCCTGATGCATGTTATGCGTCACCATGACGATCGTATATCTGTCACGCAGTTCTTGAACCAGTTCTTCAATCTTCATCGTGGAGATCGGGTCCAGCGCTGACGTTGCCTCATCCATAAGCAAAATATCTGGCTGCACAGCAAGCGCCCTAGCAATACACAGCCGCTGCTGCTGTCCGCCGGACAAGCTCAGGGCTGAACGCTTGAGAAAGTCCTTAACCTCTTCCCAGAGTGCCGCCTGCCGCAAGCTTTGCTCAACAAGTTCGTCCAGCTTGTCCTTTTGCCGGATTCCATGCAGACGCGGACCGTATGCCACGTTATCATAAATAGATTTAGGAAACGGATTAGGCTGTTGAAAAACCATCCCCACCTGCTTGCGCAGAGCTTCTACTTCCATCGTATCGCCATATATATCCTGACCTGCGATACTCACCGTACCTTCAATACGCGTTCCCGGTATCATATCATTCATCCGATTCAGCGTACGCAGCAAAGTAGATTTACCGCAGCCGGACGGTCCGATGAAGGCTGTTACCGTTTTTTCAGGAATATCCAGGTTTATATGTTTCAGCGCGTGAAAATTCTCATAATATAAGTTCAGCTTATCAATCCGAATAACGGAATCATTCATTGATTTATGATCTCCTTCGTGTTGCAGTTATGGTCCTCAAGCATTGCACCTGATTTGCACAATATGAAGATTATATAAGCTGTGTGTAAATTCAGTGTGGTGTATTTGTTAACGGTATGTAAAATGATCAGGGATTCAGCATAAGCTCCAGCTCCTGTGCAATCCCGGCTGCATTCAAAGCCGCTTCCTCTGCGGAACGAGACACATCGTTGTTTTTGGTCTCAATTTCAGCAACGGCCTGCAACAGTTGGGTAAACGTTTGGGTTCCAGCGGATATATACCGTGAGCCGGTATTAATCTGCTGCATGCTCGTATCCGTCAGATCGGCAGTATCACGCAGCATTTGTTCAATATCCGTAAGCAAGCTTGTAATCTGTGCGGAAAAGGCTTTCGTTTGGAGTGACATATTCCGCACCTCCTGAGATACGATCTGGAAGCCACGCCCATGTTCTCCAGCATGTGCTGCTTCTATCGATGCGTTGATCGCCAGCAGTCCACTTTGATCCGCGAGTCCGCGGATGGAGGAAGCCATGCCTGCAATGTCATTCAGCAATTGAGTTAGCGCTGTAATCTGCTCATGCTGACGCTTCATTTGCTCTGTGACTGCCCGATAGGAGAGCAGAACATCTTCCAGTTCCATTTTGCCACGGCGGGATAATTCACTCATCGAACGAGTTAGACGCACACTGTCACCAGCCTCTTTAGCGGCATCCAGCACAGTTGTCTGAATCCGATGGACACCATCATAGCTATGCCGAACCACGTTACCCCGATGCTCGTCCGCCTCTCTCTGCATTCGCTGAACGACGGACAAAATATCACGAATGGTCAGTACGCCAAGCAACCGCGTACCTTCCTTAATCAGCAGGCAATCGTAAAATCGTTGATCTTCGCGCAGCATCGCCTGCTCTACAATGTCCGATGCCAGGCTTTCCAGATCCACAATTAATGTATCGGGGTCGGCAAATATGGCCGCAGGCTTGTCATAAAACAGAGCCGCAGCAAACCTGCCCGTAAAATGGCGGTTATACGCATCTCTCATAATAATGCCCAACGGAAGGCCATTTTTATCAATGACAATGACGCAAGGAATGTCTTCCTGCGTTTTCATAAGTGCTAATAGCTCTTTACAAGACATATCCGTACCAATGATCGGAACCTCCCGGCAAGGCACGTAGGTAGTAATTGGCTTGTTAGATTCACGTTCAATCACGGCAGTGGAACTCGGCTGGGTCTTTGGTTCCGTTATCATCGTTCTGAAGTCCCCTTTTTTTGACTACTTGAAGTGACGGGAACATCATATCGGTCATTTGTTGATTGTAACGTTTGTTTATGTTAACGAAATGTAAATCACGAAATGGACACAAAAATCGTCGCATACAAAATCGAACATAAAGAAAAACGCTCCTCATTTATAGCAAATGAGAATCGCTTCTTTTTTTATTAACAACCAGTTTGTATCCGACTCCGCGAATCGAATCAATATGAACCGAATCGGGATCCAGCTCCAGCTTCTTGCGCAATGAGCTAACATGCACATCCACCGTCCGTTGACCGCCAATGTAGTCGAAGCCCCAAACCGCGTTCATCAGATCGTCGCGAGTCAATACCACGCCCGGCTTACGGGACAAGTAGAGGAGCACCTCAAATTCCTTGGGCCTTAAGCTGATGGATTGTCCTCCGAGAATCACTTCATATTTTTCAGGATAAATCTCCAGCTCGCCTAATTGAATTTTGGAGCCGTCTTTCTGATCGGACAGCACGCCTTCATCCCCCCCGGAAGTACGACGCAGTACCGCCGTTACGCGGGCCAGCAGCTCGGAAACACCGAAAGGCTTCGTAATATAATCATCTGCTCCTGATTTCAATCCTTGGACAACCTCGGCTTCGCCGTTTTTGGCCGTTAAAATAATGATGGGTGTTGTCAGTCCCTGATGGCGTAGTCTGCTCAAAATATCCAGTCCGTTCATACCGGGCAGCATCAAATCCAGCAGGATCAAATCGTAGGACTCTCTGGAGGCTTTTTCAAACCCTGCACTGCCGTGATCCTCCGTATCTACTTCAAAACCCTCTTGTATCAAATTGTAGGATAGCAATCTGGCAAGCGTTGGTTCATCCTCAATAACCAGCAAGCGTTGTCCCATAAATAAATTCATCTCCTGTTTACCTTTTAAAGGCGCATTGGTCAAAATTCCAAAATCTTTTCCATACTCATGCGACACCCGTATATTTTATCACGGCATTGTTAACAGAATGTAAAAACCGATCTAGTTCATTCTTCCTGTTGCAACAACGGCAATTCGATTGTAAATGTGGTGCCCAAACCAAGCTCACTTTCTACGGAAAGCACCCCATGATGCAGGTCCACCAAATGCTTGACGATGGACAATCCCAGGCCTGTTCCACCCGAGTTGCGCGAACGACCTTTGTCTACCCGGTAAAAGCGCTCAAAGATGCGCGGCAGGTCCTTCTTTGGAATCCCGATGCCCGTATCGCTAACCGTAAATACGACCTTCTCCGTATCATTCTCCCGCTGTACAGTTACAACCTTGATTTTCACCTTGCCACCGTCGAGTGTGTAGTTAATGCCATTAGACAGAAGGTTTACAAAAATCTGCTGGAGCTTATCTTCATCCGCCTCCATAAACAGTTCATCCGGGACGTCCATATGCAGTGTAATTCTTTTTTTCGCAGCTACATTATTCAATTTTTCCAGCAATGATTCTATAAACGAGGATACATGAACCGGAGAGCAATCCAGCGGAGAACGCTTGGATTCAATTTTGGACAGCTCCAGAATGTCGCCGATCAGCCGATTTAGCCGTTCGCTTTCATCATAAATAATTTGCAAAAAGGAACGGGATGTTTCCTCATCCTTAACTCCGCCGCCGAGCAACGTTTCAGCAAAGCCCTTGACTGCGGCAATCGGCGTTTTTAGCTCATGGGAAACATTCGCCACAAATTCACTCCGCATATTTTCCAGCCGCCGAATAGCTGTAATATCCTGCAAAAGGAACAGCATGCCGCGATATCTGCCTTCATCCTCATACATCGGCACACCATCGAGCAAAATCAGCCGTTCCTCGGGATTATACAGATGAACCTCACCGTGCAGTCTTTCGCGGCTTTGTATACTACCCTCAATCAGCTTCGTCAGCTCGTAGTGCTTTTTCAGCTCATGATACGGCTTGTCCGTCACCCGTTTGCTAGTGACACCGAGCATCCGCTCAGACTCACGGTTCACAAGCGCAATCCGCTCCCCGGCATCAATCATGAGAATCCCTCCGGTCATATTGCTCATGACGCTCTGAAGCAAATCCTCATTATCACGTATCGTCTTCATTTGGTTTTGCAGGCTGTCCGCCATACGGTTAATGGCTTCCCCCAACTGCCCTACCTCATCCCGGCGCTGTATGCCAACTCTTGCGTCATAATCCAGCCCGGAAATACGATTGGCTACGCTTGTAATATGCTCAATAGGCGAGGTTAGGCCACGCGCGATACGGTAACTGACCAATCCAGCGGCAAGGAACAACAAGACCAGACCAATGCCAATTGCCGTCCAGCCGCGCTGCACACCTTCCTCTACTGCTTTCAGATTCATGGACAAACGGATATATCCGTCGAACCCCTTGTCGGATACGACAGGCTCTGCCACGTACAGCATATTTCGCTGCAAAGTTTCACTGTAGCGTATCGTTCGTCCGATTCCTTCGGACGCGGCTTCTTGGATTTCTTCACGTGATGCATGGTTCTCCATCTTGCGCGGATCACTTAGTGAATCACCAACCACCGTTCCATCCTTGCGAATGAAGGTCACCCGTGAGTCCGTCAGACGTGCAATTTCCTTTGCCTTTTCCGAATAGTAGGAGACGTAATCGGTACTGGAAAGAGCATCTGCGTTGACAAAAGGAAATGTAGCCCGAAGCAGGTCGATCTCACGCCCCATATTTTCCTCAAGCACCTTCATGTTCGAGTTTTTAAAAATTTGTCCCATGGTGATTCCGGCAGCCAGGACAGATACGCCGATCAGAATCAGCATAATCAAGGTAAGCCTGAAACGAAACGACTTCATAAATATGCCCATCCTTTAGTTGAGTAGAAATTTTTATGATCATAACAGCTTTGTAAGTTAAGTCCCATTCTACAGGCTACCTGCTTTTTGTTCCACTGTTAAACAGGAAAAAAGGTCAGGGCACACGCTGCCCCAACCTCTCTCTTATCCGTTGACGACTTCGCCGCCGTTGATATGGATGACCTGTCCGCTGACATAAGATGAATCATCCGAGGCAAGGTACACATAGGCTGGTGCCAATTCCTCCGGCTGACCGGGACGCTTCATCGGCTGCGCGCCTCCGAACTCACTGACGGTCTTGGCATCAAAGGTCGAAGGGATTAGCGGTGTCCAGACCGGCCCCGGCGCGACAGCGTTTACCCGAATGCCTTGATCGACCAAATTGAGCGAAAGAGAACGGGTGAATGAAGTAATCGCCCCTTTGGTGGATGAATAATCAATGAGTGTCTTGTTCCCGGCATAGGCCGTAATCGACGTGGTGTTAACAATTGCGCTGCCTTTCTTCAAATGCGGCAATGCCGCTTGCGTCAGGAAGAACATGCCGAAAATGTTCGTGCGGAATGTACGCTCCAGCTGCTCTTTCGTGATATCCTCCAGCTTTTGCTGTGGATGCTGCTCTGCGGCATTGTTCACGACAATGTCCAGCTTGCCCAGCTCGTTAACCGTCTGCTGAACCGCTTTTTTGGCAAATTGGTCATCTCCGATATCGCCGGGGATCAGCACGCATTTGCGGTCCTCCTGCTCTACCTGACGCTTCGTCTCTTCTGCATCCTTATGCTCGTTCAGATAGACGATAGCTACGTCAGCACCTTCCTTGGCGTACGTAACAGCTACAGCGCGTCCAATTCCACTATCTCCACCGCTAATGAGTGCGACTTTGCCTGTTAGCTTGCCAGCCGCCTTATAGGTTGACTTCTCAAACTGAGGTGCAGGCGACATTTTGGACTCGATCCCCGGTTGCTGTTCTTGGTGCTGCGGAGGCAAGGTTTGTTGGGTCTGATTGCTTTTGGCCATCGTGCATTCTCCTTTCAAGATTAGATATCTTATAGGATGCAACATTTGTATCCACTCTACTCCTGATTTACCACACGAGCTTGTACGTTAAACGAAAAAGGAGTATGAAGTTCGTTGGACGCACAAAAAAACGGCTTGTGCTTATTCAGCACAAACCGCTTTTTTCAATTTAGCATTTGACATCATTCGATTACAGCCACTCGCAAAATACTTAATTAAATAATATGGCTGTATACCATTAAAAACGTGATGAGAATCAGAAATACCGCAAGCAATGTACTGAACATGCGCATTTTTCCAGCGTATTGCGTAATGGGCTGTTGGTTACGAATCGCTTCCAGCGATAAACGTAACGGCTTGCCCATAGCACCTGCGATGCCGGAGATACCCAGAAACAGCAGCAAAACGACGACGATCCATGCGACGGAATATGGACCCCAAGCAAAAATCATATAGATGCCGCTAACGAGCAAAATGATCATTGCAAATTGAGCCAAACGGTTCAATAGCTGAACAGCCGATATCGTCCCTTCCTGCACGGCGGGGGCCAGCTTGTCGATTTTGCCAACTACAAAGGGGAGCAATATATAAAAACCCAGCGCCAGCGATCCGATCATGTGAATAAAAAACATAGTTTACAACCTCCATTTCTTTGTTTACCTGACTGTCATCATTTCAGTGTTTTGGGACATGCTTTTCTATGTACACTATCAATGCATACGAAATCTATTATACCGGGGAAGCAGGACAAAGCAAAGGAGGACGGTGAGAAAAGTTTCAGCTTGAGTGGGTGCTGGAGAGGCTCCGCGAACGGAACGTTGCTACCATCACTGTTGTCTCCGGATTTTATTGAATATATTTGATATGGTATAAATCCGGAGACAAAGGCGAGCGCTTACGCTTGTCCGCAATCGTTCCGTCCGCTCCGCCAGTGCCAGCAAATCCAAGCTGAAATTTTCAACATTAAAGGAAAAGGAAGAAAACAAATAGATTACTTATATTCTATTTAAAGAGGTGTCCGTCGGCCATGACTATGGCTTTGGGACACCTCTTCAAATAAAAGTATACCGTTTTAGTAGAAAATCGAACCTATACGGTCACTATTTTAATTACATTACGAACCGATTCGGCGGATTGATCAAGCGCTACTTTTTCCTCGTCGGTCAATTCCAGCTCGAACACCTTTTCGATACCATTACCACCAAGAAGTGTCGGTACGCCGAGGAACAAGTCCTGATAGCCGTACTCTCCCTCCAGATAGGCAATGACCGGGATAATACGTTTTTTGTCTTTTACAATCGCTTCTGTCATCTGCGTAAGCGAGGCTGCCGGGGCATAGTATGCGCTACCGTTGCCCAGCAGGTTAACTATCTCCCCGCCACCGACACGCGTCCGCTGTACGATCGCTTCGATACGTTCCTTCGAAATCAGGGTTTCGATAGGGATACCACCAACGCTGGAATAGCGTACCAGCGGCACCATATCATCACCGTGACCACCCAATACGAAGCCACGCACGTCTTCGACGGATACGTTCAGTTCCTGTGCAATAAAGGTACAATACCGAGCTGTATCCAGCACACCAGATTGGCCGATGACCCGATTTTTCGGGAAACCAAGCGTCTGGTATGCGGTATAGGTCATGGCATCGACCGGATTACTCAGAATAATGACGATAGAATCTGGCGCGTACTTCTTCACGTTTTCACATACGGATTTTACAATCCCTGCGTTCGTATTTACCAAATCGTCACGGCTCATGCCTGGTTTTCGCGCAATCCCCGCTGTAATAATAACGATATCCGAGTTGGCTGCATCCTCATAATTGGAAGTGCCTGTGACCTGGCTGTCAAATCCCTGGACCGGACTGGCCTCTAAAATATCAAGCGCTTTGCCTTTGGTCGGATTCTCAAGTTGCGGAATATCGATCAGAACGATATCACCCAGCTCTTTTTGGGCCAGCAGCAATGCGGTAGTGGCACCGGTAAAACCGGCGCCAACAATGGATATTTTTTTGCGTTGAATGGTCACGTGGCATTCCCCTCTCTACAGGTTACTAATAATGGTATCTGCGAACTCGGAGCATTTCACTTGTGTAGCGCCTTCCATCAGACGGGCAAAGTCATAAGTTACGATTTTCTTATTAATGGACGTTTCCAGTCCTTTGTAAATCAGGTTTGCCGCTTCGTGCCAGCCCAAATGCTCAAGCAGCATCACGCCGGACAAAATAACGGAACCAGGGTTTACGACATCTTTATCAGCATATTTTGGCGCTGTGCCGTGTGTAGCTTCAAAGATAGCATGCCCAGTTACATAGTTAATGTTCGCACCTGGTGCGATACCAATTCCACCGACTTGAGCAGCCAGCGCATCGGACAGATAGTCTCCGTTCAGGTTCAGTGTAGCAATAACATCAAATTCGGAAGGACGAGTCAGCACTTGTTGCAGTGCAATGTCAGCGATCGCATCCTTGATGATAATTTTTCCTGCATCTTCAGCTGCTTTTTGAGCTGCATTTGCCGCATCTTCACCATCTTTTTCCTTGATAGCATCATATTGAGCCCAAGTGAATACTTTATCTGCAAATTCTTCCTCAGCCACTTCATAACCCCAGTTTTTGAAGGCACCTTCGGTAAATTTCATAATGTTGCCTTTGTGTACGAGCGTTACGCTCTTGCGTCCGTGGTCAACAGCATACTGAATGGCTGCACGTACCAGACGTTTTGAACCATCGGAGGAAACCGGCTTGATCCCGATACCTGACGTTTCTGGGAAACGAATTTTGTTCACACCCAGCTCTTGTTGGAGGAACTGAATGACTTTTTTCACGTCCTCGGAGCCTTCGGCATACTCAATACCAGCATAAATATCCTCGGTATTCTCACGGAAAATAACCATGTCTACCAATTCAGGACGCTTCACCGGAGACGGAACACCGTTAAAGTAACGAACAGGACGCAGACATACGTACAGATCCAGCTCTTGACGCAATGCCACGTTCAAAGAGCGAATGCCGCCGCCAATCGGTGTCGTAAGCGGCCCTTTGATGGCTACAATATACTCACGGATGGCTTCCAAAGTATCGTTAGGCAACCACTCGCCGTATGTATTGAAAGCTTTCTCACCAGCGAATACTTCATACCAGGCAATCTTTTTGGAACCGTTATATGCTTTATCTACAGCTGCGTCCAGTACGCGCTTGGATGCTTTCCAGATGTCGCGGCCTGTGCCGTCGCCTTCGATAAACGGAATAACCGGATGATTCGGAACCTGTAGTTGACCGTTCTCAATCGTAATTTTTTCGCCTTCAGTTGGGAGCTCAAACTTTTCAAATTTCGCCATAAGTTCCTTTTCCTCCTCAGATATGAATGGGTACAGGGCGAAAGACGTGATCTTCATCATAGACAAAAACACGCATCTCTCGCCGTCCCTTCTATTGTACCTTATTTTTTTAATTCAGGGTATACAGCCTCAATATTCGTACAACAAGTGATTAGCGTAATTCCGGAGACACATACTTTTGGTCAATCGGACCTGTGTATTCAGCGCGCGGACGGATCAGACGATTATTTTCGTACTGCTCCAAAATGTGCGCAGTCCACCCGGATACACGACTCACGGCAAAGATCGGTGTGAACAGGTCTCTTTTGATACCCAGTTGGGTATAAACAGAGGCGGAGTAAAAATCAACATTCGGCTTCAAGCCCTTTTGTCCTGTCACAATTTCCTCGATTCGAACCGAAATATCAAACAACGTCGTATCGCCGTTCATTTCGCCCAGTTCGCGGGACATTTTGTGCAAATGCTTGGCACGCGGATCACCGTTTTTATAGACACGATGTCCAAAGCCCATAATTTTTTCGCGGTTATCCAGTTTGGTCTGAATATACAAATCCACCTGATCCAAACCGCCGATTTCCTCCAGGGTTTTGGCAACAGCTTCGTTGGCTCCGCCATGCAGTGGTCCCTTCAAAGCTCCGATTGCCGACGTAATGCCGGAATAAATATCGGATAGTGTTGCTACAGTCACGCGTGCAGCAAAGGTCGATGCATTCAATTCATGATCGGCATGTAGCACAAGAGCCTGATTGAACGCTTTGATAGCCGTCTCTTCCGGGTCTTTGCCAGTAAGCTGATACAGAAAGTTTTCGGCGATAGAAACACCTTTCTTGGGCGCAATCGGCTCCAGCCCTTCGCGCACACGCGCTATGGCCGCCACAATTGTGGGCAATTGCGCCTGAAGCTTGACAGTTTTGATCACATTGGCCTCTCTCGACATATCATCCGCCTGTGGGTCATACAAGGCAAGAGACGATACGGCTGATCTCAGGGCAGCCATCGTGCTCAAATCTTTCGGGTACAGCTTTAATTGAGTAATAATTTCATCCGGAATGGCAGCATATTCGCTTAGTTGGTCGCGAAGCTCCTGCAATTGGGCTTGATCAGGCAATTTTCCGAACCACAACAAATAAGCTACCTCTTCAAAAGCGGCGTTAACAGCCAAATCATCAATGTTATAACCCCGGTACGTGAGAACGCCATCTACGATAGAGCTTATGGAGGAAGTGGTCGCTACGATCCCTTCCAGACCTTTAGTCGCTGTCATCGTTACATCTCTCCTTTGTAAAAACATTGTGAACGGACTTGCAATGTAAACATTTTCAAAAGTAAGTTTTGCCTTTTAAATAAATAAGTAATGTTAACGCCATATGTCAATATTTAAACCTTCTTTCACTATACTGGATTTTGTCGTTTATGTGAACATTCAGGGCTATTCCGACACATTCAAATGTTTTATCGGTTCTATAAAGAAATTTTTGAAACCCCTTACATAATTTTTTAATTCATTTGCACTTTTTTACACAGGTCTTGTCTCACCTCCTTCTCGCATATGTATAGTAAAGCACTTATTTCATGGAATACAACTGTAAAAGAAAGGAGCCGTGAGAGCTTGAGCCGGTTGATCCTGAATCGCATATTTCGCGCTCTGTGGGTTGTAGTCGTAATTATAGCTCTATTGCTGGGCATATACGTGCTGTTCCCTCTCGTCTATCCCTTTCTGTTCGCCTGGCTTGTGGCCTATGCCATGAATCCGCTCGTTCACTTTCTGCGCAGCCAGGCCCGCTTGCCACGTTGGATGGCTGTCACGGTCTCGTTATTTGTATATTTAGGCGGAATCGCCGTTGTACTCTCTGCGGCCATAACGCGGATGGTTCGAGAGATCATCAGGCTCACCATGACCTTTGACGGACATATTGAACATTTTAAAAGCCTGTTTATCGACTGGACTCAGAGCGATCTGATCCAAAATGTAATTAATGAAATTAACCAATTTATCCGCAATAACCCCGATTACTACCATACAATTAACAGCAATATTGATAAAACGACCCAGACGGTCAGCTCGGCTGTCACCACACTGGTTGCCCAATTTTTTAATGGTATTCTGAATTTGCTGACCTCTCTGCCTAACATGGGCGCGGTGCTGATGGTTATTGTATTAGCGGCATTTTTTATCAGTAAGGACTGGGACCAACATAGCCAAATGCTCTCGAATACGGTTCCTGATACGATTCGCAAGCCTATGTCGGGGATATGGCACGATCTGCGCAAGGCGTTGTTTGGTTATTTGCGCGCACAGTTTATTATAATCTCCATTACCGCGGTGACCGTCATTATTGGACTGTTCATTTTGCGTGTAGAATCCGCCTTCACCATCGGTTTGATGATCGGGCTGGTTGATTTGCTTCCTTATTTAGGGGTTGGCATTGTGATGATTCCGTGGATTTTATATGCATATATGTCGGGTAATTTGGCATTAGGGGTAGGATTGTCGATCCTCTATATCATCCTGTTGGTTGGACGGCAAATTGTAGAACCTAAGGTGCTGGCCAGCAGCGTGGGTCTGAACCCGCTTCCCACCCTCATTGGGATGTTCATCGGGCTCAAGCTGTTTGGTGTGTTGGGACTGATTATCGGACCTGTGTCCCTCATTGTAGTGGACGCGCTCAATCGCGCCAATGTCATTCAGGACTTGCGCAACTATATTCTTGCCGGAAGAGTCCGTTGAGATCATGTGAGTAGGAAAAACGGCAGCTTACGTCAAAACCGCCGAAACGTAATGCTGCCATTTTTCATTTTTTTCTCGAGCCATTTCAATAAAAAGCGTCGGTACAACGCACGGGTCAAAGGAAAAACCAGCGTAAAACCGATAATATCCGTTAAAAATCCAGGGATAAGCAGCAAGCTCCCGCCGAAAAAGACACATAATCCATCCAGCATTTTGCGGCCGGGCATTTGTCCCCGATTCATTTCATTTTTCGCATCGGCAATGACCTTGCGGCCTTCAAATTGCATCATAGCGGCTCCAATCAGGGTCGTCAGAATGATAAGCAGAATGGTTTTACCCGCTCCAATCCAGTGACTTACCCATATAAACCCGTACAGCTCTGCCAGAGGAATAAGCAGCAACAACAGCCACAGACGTTTGCGCATCATCATGCTTTCTCTCCCTCCCCGCCTGTCATAGCAGACCGTAGCGCGGTGTACAGATCAGGTAGCACCTGATCCAGCCGGACGGGCTTCCATTCGGTACTCACCCATACGTGGCGTGTCACCCCGGTTACGAGCAGCTCTCCAGGCAGTGGGTCTGCCTGTGTCCATACCTTTCCAATCTGGCTTTTATGGTCCTCAGCCGTTACACGCCGGACCTCATAAGTGTAATTCAGACGCAGTCTGGAGAAGTCCGTGATCGCGGTATAAATGGTAATCAAATCATCATATCGGGCAGGACTCACATATTTCGCATTGATTTCGATAACGGGCAACAGAACACCTCGTTCCTCCATGCTCCGATAGTTAAAGCCTGCCTGCCGGATCATTTCCGTACGCCCGATCTCAAACCAGTTCAGATAATTGGCATGATATACGACCCCCATTTGGTCGCTTTCCTGATAACGGACACGCAGCGGTGCTCCATACCAGTGTAATTCCGTTTGTTTCTCCTCTTGTGTCATACAAGCTCTCCTATCTGTGTGCATCTTTATCTCTATATTTGCCCTCTCTCCATTAAACCATATTTACCGCCCCGGAACAAAAAGAGGGCCGAACCGTGATGGTTCCGCCCTCCCAAGCATTTTATAATGATGGCTTTATCATTTTGGCAACGGCTTGGACAATTTGTAATATCCGCTTTCCGAGGCCGCATTCAACAGACTTTTCGCTTGACTTCCTGCCCAAGCATAACCGAGTCGTCTCTCCTCACTGATTTTCATGATGTCAGTATACTTTTTGCCATCCCGGTCTGAAAAGAAGTACTTATTGTCTTCCACATTGTAGAAACGATACCACATTACGCTCGATGCGTCCTTTTGGAAAAACTCCGGACCTTGACGATTGTATTTGATACCGTCGATCCGATTAGTGTCAAACCATTTCAAGGCGCTCTGAGCAGTTTTTTTCACCTCAGCCGTTTGCGGTTGGGACATCAAGAAAGCCGTGATGCCTACCGATTCCGTAGTTGTTTTGGAAGCAAGCTCAAATGCCCGGGCTTCAACAGATGCATAAGTAACGGGATCATGCTGTGCACCCCAGATCGTAGGTGTACCATTATTTACAATTTGAGACTTAATTGTGTACTGGATTCCTTTGTTTAGCGCTTGCTGAAGTCTGGAGCGATATGTATTGTCCAGAATATCGCTATCAAACGGCTGCTTCTTGTTCGCAATATCATCCGCCAACACCATAACTCTAACCATTGCATCATCGTTGTAAGTTACGGCATCAGAATAATTACCACGTTTAGGGTATACTTGCGGCCAGCCACCGGAGGAATATTGAGAGGTTAGAACGAAGTCAACTGCTTTTTGTACACTGTCCTTAATGTCTTTATTTTTTGTTTTTTTGTATACATCCGCCAAAAAGCGAATTTCAGTTGTCGTAGCCTCATTATCAAATGTTCCCAGCTCTACGCCATCCTTGCTCTTCCAGGTGGAGCGTGCAGCTTTACCGTCCCACTTGGATTTATAATTCTTTTCCATAGCTTTGAAGAATCCGCCATGCGGCAATTGCCACGATACGATATTCAAGGCCAGTTTGGTATCCTTAGATACATCGCCAGTAGAAAATTTACTAAAATCACGGTACTTATCCAGCAAACTGTCCGCACTCACGCTAGCCAATGGAACAACAGCATTTTTGTAAATGGCCGTATCACCATACACTGCTTGGGTAACATTCACCTCCGCATCAGCTGAATCCTGCTCCGCTGCCGCCCACGAAGGGTTAATAAGCCCAGTTGTTACTGTAATCGCCATTCCTGAAAGGGCGATCCACTTGACAGAATCTTTAACATTAAACCTCATTCCAAACCTCTCCTTTAATATGATTATGGGTACCTCAAAACTATTAAACACATGTATTATATGAAAATATACCCAAATAATCAATATATTTTATTATATACAAATGAAAGAGTTTACTAAACTAATAAAAAACCCTCTTACTAATACTGGATTAGTAAGAGGGTTTATCCTATCTCATATATAGTAAGTCGACAAACAGCGTCGCTTACCCAAACCGGCCCATAATGTACTCCTGGGTCAGCTCATTTTCAGGATTAGTGAAAATATCATTCGTTTTGCCATGTTCAACCAGACTCCCGATATAAAAATAAGCAGTGTAATCGGAAATCCGTGCGGCCTGCTGCATATTGTGCGTTACGATGACGATTCGCAGATCTTTTTTCAACTCGGTAATCAGCTCTTCGACCTTACCTGTAGAAACAGGGTCCAGCGCAGAAGCCGGCTCGTCAAGCAACAAAATTTTCGGTTGAACGGATAGTGCACGCGCAATACAAAGACGCTGCTGCTGTCCACCAGACAATGCCAGGGCGGAATCATGAAGGCGGTCCTTGACCTCATCCCATAACGCCGCTTTACGCAGACTGCTTTCGACGATTTCATCAAGCTGTTTCTTTTTACGAACACCCCGGTATTTGGGACCGAAGGCGATGTTATTGTAAATGGATTTGTAAAACGGATTAGGCCGCTGCCACACCATTCCAATCTGCTGACGCAGCTTGATCACGTCTGTGCCCGGCGCGGTCAAATCCTGCCCATCCATCCAGATGTGCCCTGTCGTAGAAGAAGATGCAATCTCGTCATTCATCCGGTTGAGGGAGCGTAAAAAGGTCGATTTACCACAGCCGGAAGGCCCGATCAGGGCGGTCACTGTCTGCTCGGGAAAGGCCAGATTTACTTTTTTTACAGCCTCAAAGCTGCCGTAATAGATGCTTAAATCCTCGGTACTGAATGGTTGTGGAGCTTGCCCCGCAAGTTGTTCCGAGCGCGTAGATTGTATGGGTGCTGCAGGTGTTGCCGTTCGCGTAATGACTTGTTCCATGTTTCCCATCCCCTTTCTAATCCATCCGTTTGGCAGCTGTCAGGCGGCGGTAGACGACTCTTCCGAACCATCTTGCGATCAGGTTGAAGGCAAGTACGAGCAGCACCAATACCGCGGAAGCACCTGCGGCAATATCCTTGGAATCAGGAGCGATGCCTTCACTGTTAACCTTCCAGATATGCACAGCCAGTGTCTCGGCAGGACGCATCGGATTAATGGGCGATCTGGCATGCAATGGATTCCAATCAGTGAAATCAAGCGGCGGCGTACTCATCCCGGCTGTAAACAGCAACGCTGCTGCTTCCCCGAAAATGCGGCCTGCAGCCAAAATCGTCCCTGTAATCAAGCTCGGCAGCGCAGCAGGCAGCAAAATGGAGGTAATGATTTTCCACTTGGACAACCCGAGCGCAAGCCCGGCTTCCTTTTGCTCCTTGGGCACAGCCCGGAAAGCCTGTTCTGTCGTCCGAACCATCAGCGGCAGGTTGAATACTGCCAAGGCTAGGGCTCCTGATAACAGGGAAAAACCAAAATTAAATGTATTTACGATAAGTAAAAGTCCGAACAAACCGATGACGATGGACGGAAACGAAGACAATACTTCGACGACAAGTCGTATGAAGTCCGTAATTTTCCCCGGCTTCGCATATTGCGCCATGTATATACCCGCACCCCAACCAATCGGAATGGTGATAATCAAGGTTAAAATAAGTAAAAATACAGAGTTGAACAATTGAGGGCCGATGCCTCCACCTGCGCGTAACGTCTGAGGAGCACTGGTCAAAAAGTCAAAGGAAATGTGACTGACTCCGCGTGCCAAAATGAATCCAAGCAGTCCCACCAGAAGTGCGACAATGAACAATGCGAAGAAACAGATTACAAATGTAGCGATTTTGTCGGTCGTTTTAGCTTTCATCAAATCCGGTTTCTCCTTTCAAGCAGCCTTACCAGCAGCACGAAGATGAATGTCATGAGCAGGAGAACAAGCGCCATGCTCCAGAGAGCATTGTTATGAACCGAGCCCATAGCTGTATTGCCCATGCTAAGTGTAATAACACTGGTCAAGGTCGAAGCGGATTCCAGCAAGGATTGCGGTATATGCGGAGCATTCCCGATAACCATCTGTACAGCCAGCGCTTCCCCGAAGGCACGAGCCATACCAAGAATAATTCCTGTTAACAGAGCAGGCATCAGTGTCGGAATAATAACACGTGCAATTGTCTGCCAGCGGGTAGCGCCCAGGGCGTAAGAGGACTCACGCAGGCCACCTGGCAAGGATGACAATGCATCCGCCATAATACTCGTAATCGTCGGCAAAATCATCACTGACAACACGAGACAGCCAGCGAGAATCCCGATGCCTTGTCCCCCGAAAACGTCCCGCAGCAACGGAACAATTACGGTCAAGCCGACAAAGCCGTATACTACGGACGGAATACCGGATAACAATTCAATCGCAGGTTGAAGGATACGTTTACCGGATTTCGGTACAATTTCTGTCATAAATAAAGCCGCACACAAGCTGAGCGGGCTGGCGATCAAGGCCGCCAGAACGGTTACAGCAAAAGAGCCTGTAATAAACGGAAGTGCGCCGAAGGACTTGGGCTCACCATCCGGGCTCCATTTGGTTCCGAAGAAAAACTCTTGCAGACTGACTCCATTCACCGCAAATGTAGCTACACCTTTGGAGGCGACAAAATATACAATGGAGACAATGACTGCAACCAAAAAAACGACACAAACCGACGTATAAATGCGGCCGGTCCATTCTTCCCAGTAATGCCTTTCTTTCATACCTCGGGATCGTTTATTCTGTTCCATGTATGCCTTCCCTTCAATTGGTTCCATACTGTGACTCCTTTAACGGAAGAATAGAGGCTGGACGCTAGTCCGCCTCTTCTCCGTGAATATAACTTTGCATTTAGCTGCATTTCATCCGAACAGGAGGTGTATATCTCCTTATTTCGTAATGTTACCCTCAGCATCGCGTTTAACTTGCATGCCTGATACCGGGATGTATCCCAGGTCTACGACATCGGATTTTTGGATTTCATCAGACAGAATGTAATCCAAGAATGCTTTTACATGCTCTTTTGGCTCACCTTTGGTGTACATATGCTCGTAAGCCCATACCGGATATTTACCTTGCTCTACATTTTCCACGTTAGCTTCAACACCATCGTATTTCAATGCTGTTACTGTGTTGTCGATGTAGGACAGGGCTAGGTAACCAATAGCACCCGGTGTTTCAGCAATCAGCTTTTTCACAGTACCGGAGGAATCTTCCTGAATGGAGCCCGGCAGATCTTCCGTTTTTTGTCCCAAAGCGTATTTTTCAAATGTGGCACGAGTACCGGAGCTGCTTGGGCGGTTTACGATAACGATTTTTTGATCTGCGCCGCCAACTTGTTTCCAGTTGGTGATTTTACCTGTGAAAATTTGTACCAATTGATCTTTCTTCAAATCTGTTACGCCTACTTTTGGATTCGCTACTGCTGACATGGCTACAACAGCTACTTGGTGATCGACCAGCTCATCTGCGCCGCTCTCCAGTTTTTCTTTTGCAAACACATCGGAGTTACCGATATCCGCTTGTCCGCCGGAAACTTGAGTCAAGCCAGTACCGCTACCGCCGCCCTGCACTTGAACTGCAATTCCTTTATATTTATCTACAGCCATAAATTTTTGTCCCGCTTGCTCTACCAGTGGTTGAAGTGCAGTGGAGCCGACAGCCAGAATGTTACCTGTCAGTTCAGTAGCTGCTTTATTGTCTGTTCCTTTAGCAGCGTCTCCTTGTGGTGCAGCATTGTTACCCGATCCGCAAGCTGCAAGTGCAAATACCATGGTGAGAGTCATCAGAATGAACGGCCATTTTTTTAACATTTTTTATTGTCCTCCCCTTATTTAAGTGACGGTTTTTTATTTATGACCATCAACACTTTTACATTGTAGGCTTGGAATGTTAGACGAACGACTTGGTTTTGTAAAAGAAATATAAAATATTGATAGATAAATTGTTTTTCAGTATATAATTAATCTATAGTCTATTTTTTATACATGAATGCCATTTAAGGAGAGCTGTTCAAGTCCATGAATATTTTAAAATTGCGTATTTTAATGATGATCGACAAATTCCACAAGGCGACGGATGTGGCCGAGGCATTGCAAATTAAACAGCCTACCGTCAGCTTTCATATGAAAAGTCTGGAAAAGGAACTGGGAGTCTCCCTGTTCATCTCCCAACAAGGAAGGATTATGCTGACCGAAGCTGGCAAAAAACTGCTGCCTTACGCAAAGCAGATGGTTGCTCTGGAGCAAGAAGCAAGACAAACAGTGAATGAACTGGCAGAGCAGTCGCAGGGACAATTACTTCTCGGCGCCGAGTCCATCTCGGGCACGTATGTACTCCCCTCTATGATTGCTACATTTGCTCAACAATATCCCGAATGCCAAATTCAGCTAGACATTCAATCCCCGGATAAAATCAGACAGCTGCTAAAACAGGGAGAGATTGATTTTGCTTTTCTGGATGACAGAGGACATCCTCCCGAGCTTACGGTGGTAGAGCCTGTCGCTTCGGATCGGATTGGAGTTATCAGGTCTGCGTCTGTGCAGCATTCTTCCAAGCCAAAGGACATTTTGGGGACTGAAATGCTGGACAAGCACACATGGGTGAGATATAGCGGGACATCTGTTGTAGATCCGTATTCCTCGCTGATCAAGCCCCATCTGGAAATGAACTCATGGGAAGCGGTAAAGCAAGTGGTAAGCGTCGGGGAAACACTTGCCTTCTTCCCTGCCTGTGGTGTTCTTCGCAACGATGGTAATGACGTTCCGTTGGTAGAGTGGCTTCCTTGGTCCGATGCCGAGGAGAAGAATGAGCGTTATCACATAAATATACTGTATCAACGCGATACTAATCTCAGCATGATCCAGCAGGCATTTCTGGATTTTACACGGAAAGAAGGTTTGGGGGGCTAGAAACTGGAGAGTATAAAAAAGAGCATCCAAGTCATAAACGACTTGAATGCTCTCCCTGCCATACCTAAAAGATACAGCCTGTCTGTTATTCCGCATAAGCTAAAGTTAAAGTTACGCTTGTGCAGGAACACAGCTAATTTTAATCAGGTTCGTAGAACCAGAAGCACCGAGCGGTATACCTGCGGTAATAACAACCAAATCGCCCTCTTTAACGAGACCGGATTTGCGACCGCCTTCCAGTGCGTTTTCGATCAGTTTGTCCGTCGTGTCCACGACAGGTTTGCCTTGTACCGCATGTACTCCCCAGATCAGAGCCAGGCGGCGAACTGTTCTTTCCTGCGTTGTCACAGCAATAATTGGAGCTTGTGGACGATATTTGGAAATCATACGCGCCGTTGTTCCGCTTTGTGTGGACGTCAGGATGGCTTTGGCATGCAGGTCAAGCGCAGAAATAGAAACGGATTGGCTGATCGCTTCCGTAATACTAACTTCCTGAGCCGTTCTTTGTTTTTTGAACAAATCACGGTAGTTCAGAGCGGATTCTGCTTTCTCTGCAATACGGGACATCGTCAATACAGATTCTACCGGATATTTACCCGCAGCTGTTTCGCCGGACAGCATAATGGCATCTGTTCCGTCAAAAATGGCATTCGCTACGTCACTCGCTTCCGCACGAGTCGGACGCGGGTTACGTTGCATGGAATCCAGCATTTGTGTTGCGGTAATAACAGGCTTGCCCGCTACATTACACTTGGTAATCATCAATTTTTGCGCCAATGGCACTTCTTCAGCAGGAATTTCAACACCGAGGTCACCACGGGCAACCATCAGGCCATCCGAAGCTTCCAAAATTTCGTCCAAATTGTCGACGCCTTGCTGATTTTCGATTTTGGAAATAATTTGAATGTGACTTGCATTATGCTTCGCCAGCAATTCACGAATTTCCAGTACATCACTCGCTTTACGAACAAAAGAAGCTGCGATGAAATCAACGTCCTGCTCAATACCGAAAGTGATGTCGTTAGCATCCTTTTCTGTAATGCCTGGCAAGGAAATGTTCACGCCGGGAACATTAACGCCTTTCTTGCTCTTGATCGTTCCGCCATTGACAATGCGGCATTTGATTTCACTGCCTGATACTTCAATAACGGTGAGTCCGATCAGACCATCGTCGATCAGAATGGTGGAGCCGGGCTCCACGTCCGAGGGAAGATCCTGGTACGTAACGGAAATACGATCTTTCGTACCGAGAATTTCTTCCGTTGTCAGCGTAATATACTCGTCCTGAACAAGCTCAATAGGTTCAACTTCGAGCTTTCCTGTCCGGATTTCCGGCCCCTTCGTATCGAGCAAAATAGCAACGTTTTTGTTAAGCTCCTTACAAGCTTGGCGGATATTTTTGATCCGGTTGCCATGCTCCTCGAAATCACCGTGAGAGAAATTCAGGCGGGCTACGTTCATACCAGCCAAAATCAGTTTCTTCACATTTTCCAATGACTCACTGGAAGGACCGATGGTACATACAATCTTAGTTTTGCGCATTTGGGTTTTTCCTCCGTTTTCAAAGGTGCTACTTTATATCTTTTTCCAACAATTAAATCTACTACACTTTTTCCTATTTGTATAGGAAGTTCGTCATATTTATTGTTACCCGTTTCCAGCGTATTACAACATAGAACCTGGTTCCGAAGTTTTTAAAAAGGTATATTGGCCTATTTTTCGGAACTTTTGATACCGATCTTCCCTCAATTCGTCGCAGTTCATATTCAAAAGGTCGGCCAAATGGCGTTCCAGCGACTCCTTGATAGCGGCAGCGGTTACTTCATAGTTACGATGCGCGCCCCCCTTCGGCTCCGGCACGATATCCTCGATGACCTCCATGCGCAGGAGGTCATTCGCCGTAATCTTCATAGCCTCAGCAGCCTGATCCGCCTTGGAAGCATCCTTCCACAGAATCGAGGCCGCTCCGTTAGGAGAAATGGCCGAGTAAATGGCATGCTCCAGCATCAGCACACGGTTGCCGACGGCAAACGCAAGCGCGCCGCCGCTTCCACCCTCGCCGATGACCACACAAATAACAGGCACCGAAAGCTTTGCCATCTCCCGCAAATTGCGGGCAATCGCTTCCGATTGACCTCTCTCCTCTGCTGTATTACCCGGATAAGCGCCCTTCGTATCAATAAATGTAATGATTGGGCGTTTGAATTTGTCAGCCTGCTGCATAAGACGCAAGCCTTTACGGAATCCCTCCGGGTGCGCGCTCCCGAAAAACCGTGCAATGTTATCCTTCGTATCCTTGCCACGTTGCTGCCCAATAACGGTTACCGGAATACCATTCAGCTTGGCAATTCCACCCACGACCGCCAGATCGTCGCCATACAGGCGGTCGCCGTGCAGTTCAATGAAATCCGTAAACACCTGCCCGATCAAATCAAGCGATGTCGGTCGCTGATGATGACGAGCCACGTGCATTTTTTGCGGTGCTGTAATGTTCGTATATATTTCTTCCTCCATCTGGAGATAACGTTCCTCCAGACGGTTAATTTCATCGGTAAAATCAATTTGCTTATCCTGTCCGAATTGCTTGAGTTCTTCGATCTTCTGTCGCATCTCGACCAGGGGCTTTTCATAAGGCAATTCGCCAGCCATCTATTCCACCTCTTTCGCGCTGTGCAAATCGAGCAGTTGGCCAAGTGTATCGCGCAGTTCCTTGCGATGTACAACCATATCCAATTGTCCGTGCTGCAAATTAAATTCGGAGGTTTGAAAATCGTCCGGTAGCTTCTGTCTGATCGTCTGTTCGATCACGATACGTCCGGCAAAACCGAATACTGCCCCCGGCTCCGCGATGTTAATATCTCCAAGCGTAGCAAAGCTGGCGGATACTCCACCTGTAGTCGGATCGGTGATAACGGAAATATAGAGCAATCCCTGCTCGTCCATACGAGCGAGAGCCGCACTTGTTTTGGCCATCTGCATCAGGCTCAAAATACTTTCCTGCATACGCGCCCCACCAGATGTGGAGAAAATAATAAGCGGAAGACGCTTGTCTATCGCCTGCTCAATGGCGCGGGTAATTTTCTCCCCGACGACTGATCCCATGCTGCCAGTGAAAAAGTCAAAACTCATCACTGCAACAACAGCCGGAAGCCCATGAATGAGCCCATCGCCCGTAATGACAGCCTCTCGCAAACCGGATTTCAGCGTCTGCTGTTCCAGCTTGCTTGCATAACCTGGAAAACCCAGCGGATCAACCGAAATCATATCGGCATCATATTCTGTAAATGTATTTTCATCGAGCACCATGCGAATACGATCCATAGCATTAAGACGCATATGGTATCCGCACACCGGGCACACTTTCAGATTTTTTTCTAACTCTTTACTGTATTGAATGCTTCCGCATTTGCCACATTTGGTCATAAGACCTTCGGGGATTTCCCGTTTGGGACGATCCGGCATGTCCGCTTGATCGCCGCTCAGCGCCCGTTCCGAAGGGATGGTCGCGTATTTACGCTTCTTTTGGAATAAATCTTTAAACACAACTACACCTCTCCAGCCGTTTATTTGTCAGCCGTAACCGATACAAGGTCCTCTGCCGTCTATGCGGCATCTCTTAGCATTATGTTTATACACACGTCAACGCCTGTTTTGCGAAACATTACCGCCGATCGTGCATCCTTTGTTCCATTCATGCTGCTGTATCACTTCCGCCGTTCCGGACTCAAGGGCGCAAAATCGAATTAAGCACTTCCTGTATTTCTTCGACTTCACCCGAAGGCACAAGTATCTCAAACTGCTGCTTGGATGCGCTGATGGCCCGGGCCTGCACCATAAAACCTTCTTCCGACAGTTTGAGCTTAATCATGTCAGCCAGTCTGGCCGTCGGTGCAATATAGATCACCGTCCACATGCCTTGTTTCTACCCCCTAAGCCTCAAGTTTTGAGCCCATATAATAGACTCATGATAACATACCTTACTTTTTTCCCGCAACAAAAGCCCTCCTGCTCGGTTAAGATCGGTCAGAGGGCCCAGAAAATCATTGACTCTGTTCGTGCAGGTGAATCAAGTGTCCAATGACACGGGGTATTGCTTGGCATGGGGGCTGCGATGAGCAATGCGCGAAGAAGCGGCAGCTGCCAGTCCGGCGACCAGATCGTCCAGAAATACATGAATACCGCTGCCTTTACGGTTTAGCTGTTCAATGATTCCCGTCTTTTCTTTATCCAGATAACCAAAACTGGTCAAGCCAATCATACCATACACGCTCGTAATCCCGAGGGCCAGTGTCTCGTCCACTCCGTACAGGGGTTCATCTGCCTCCATAATGGCTTGCAGCGGCTGGGGAAGAAGTTTTTTTTCGGCCAGCTCATCAAGCGCAATACCCGTGAACAGCGTATACTGCACTTCCCGCTTCTGCAAAACTGCCTTTACGCTGTCCACACATTCTTCAATGGTCAAATGAGGGTAATATTTTAGCTGAAGCTGAAAAACAATGTCCGCTATGGACTCGATACTAATCCCTCTGCGAATTAACAGGGTTTCTGCGTATTCATAGGACATGATTTCCCTCCCGCCTCCACCATACAGTTCTGTCTTCCAGCTTGCGGAACCTTATGATGTTGGATAAGTGCTGATGTTCCTGTTCCGCCAGTGTTCCAAGTGTATGCGGGAGGGGAGGAAAATGTTCATTATTTAACTTTCACCGTGCCCGCACCCAGCATTGACTCCATCCGGTCGAAAAGCTGAGGCGATGGCTTGATGCTGTAAGCATCACTCAGCGCCAGCAAACGCTGGCTGCTCTCATAAAAGAGTACGGTAGGCAACGCACCGGGATGCTCCTGTAGCAGCGCCTTGAGGCTGACCAGCAAGCTGGCGTCCTCCTCGGCCTGGCGGGTGATTTTGACAAACACCCGCTGACGGGCTGTCGGCTCCGAACCACGCGGAGCCGGGGCTTGTTCGCCGGGAGCCGCTTCCGTGACGTGCGGCGAAGTGTCTGTGGCCGGGCGGGCCGCCGAAACGGGCGGGACCGCTGGCGCCGTAGTCGTCTGCGCAGACGACTCGGCTGCCGACGGCCTCGACGGCACGCGTGGCGCTCCCCCACCGGGGCCACCAGCGGCAGAGCCAGCCGCTGACGTGGGCTTTCCGGCCGCGGCGGACGAACGCGCTCCAGCACGTCGGCGCTGGAGAAGCCGCGCCAGTGAATCCTCCGCCAGCGGGACGGCCTCGTCCGCAAGGAGCTTGAAATGCTCATCCTGGTGCTGCATTTTGGCACGGAACGCAAGCAGCGCTCCCTTTTCAATCCACTGGTGGCTTCGCTTCCACACTTCGGGAAACAACACGACCTCGCAGCGCTCAATCTGATCCTCCAGCTCAATAAAGGCCATTGCCTTCCCCTGTTTGGTCGTAATCGTCTTGAGCGACACAACCATACCTGCGGTCACGACAACCGCTTCATCCGCCACATCGCCCAATTCCATCAGACGCTCTGCATCGCTGCTTTCCAGCAACGGCTCAAAATCATCCAGCGGATGCCCGGACAGATACAGTCCCAACAGCTCACGTTCCAGCTCTAGCTGCTGACCCGCACTGAATTTCGGTACATCGGGATATTCGATATCCCAATTGGGCATCTCCACAAAACCGAACATATCTATTTGCAAATCGTCACGTTCCTTGCGCCATTTGACCGCCGCATCCACCGTTTCATCCAGCATGGCAATCAACTGCGCACGATGACCTGGCAACGAGTCAAACGCCCCTGCCTGGATGAGCGATTCAATCACCCGCTTATTGCACACACGCAAATCCACGCGACGACAAAAATCGAGCAGGCTGTCAAAAGGACGCTCCTTGCGAACGGCGAGAATACTTTCCATCGCCTGCGTGCCGACATTTTTAATCGCGGCCAGTCCAAAGCGGATATTCCCCTGCTGCAACGGGGTAAACAGCACCCCGCTTTCATTTACATCGGGTGGCAGAACCGCCATATCCATACGACGGCATTCGACGACATATTCCGCCACTTTCCGGTGGCTACCCATCACCGCTGTCAGCATAGAGGCCATAAACTGCACCGGATAATGGGCTTTAAGATACGCCGTCTGGAACGCCAGCACACCATAGGCAGCCGCATGTGCACGCGGAAATCCATAGTCCGCAAAACGGACAATCATATCGTAGACCCTTCCAGCTTCCTCTTCCGTGTAACCCTGCTTGACACTGCCCTCCACAAAATGGCCACGCTCAAGGTCCAGCACTTCGCGTTTTTTCTTGGATACGGCGCGACGCAACAGATCGGCTTCTCCCAGGGAAAAGCCAGCCATGCGCGAAGCAATCTGCATGATTTGTTCCTGATACACGATAATGCCGTACGTATCCTTCAAGATTGGCTCCAGATCAGGATGCGGATAATGAACCTCAATCTCCCCGTGCTTGGCCTGAATAAAGTTAGGAATGAAGCCCATTGGACCCGGACGATACAAGGCCAATACAGAAATAATATCCTCGAACACACTTGGCTTTAGATCCTTGAGCACCCGGCGTACCCCCGCCGACTCCAGCTGGAACACACCGCCTGTGTCGCCTTTACCCAGCATGTCATAGGTATGTGGGTCATTGTCAGGAATGCGGCTAAAATCAGGCGTTTCTCCATGTTCTTCGGTAATCCAACGCATGCAGCGTTCAATAATAGAAAGGGTGCGCAGCCCAAGAAAATCCATTTTCAGCAAACCGATCCGCTCCAGATTTTCCATCGAGTATTGCGTCAGGGGAACCCCTTCACTCCCCTCTTGAAGCGGAACTGCATCAGTCAGCGGAGTCCGCGAAATGACGACACCCGCCGCATGGGTCGAAGCATGACGTGGCATGCCCTCTACTTTAATCGCCATATCCAGCAGCTCACGCGTCTTGGGCTTGGTTTCATACAGTGTCTTCAGCTCAGGGGTGATCTCAAGCGCATGACGGATATTAATCCCGAGCTGCGCCGGAATCAGCTTGGCCGCCTTGTCCACTTCGCCATACGGTACATTCAACGCACGCCCAACGTCACGCACTGCGGCTCTTGCCGCCAGCGTTCCGAAGGTAATAATTTGCGCTACATGCTCGTTACCGTACTTCTGCACCACATAGTCGATAACCTCATCCCGTCGTTCATCGCTGAAATCAATATCTATATCCGGCATGCTAATCCGTTCAGGATTCAGAAACCGTTCAAACAGCAGGTTATATTTCATGGGATCCACATTCGTGATATGAAGTACATAAGCGACCAGACTGCCTGCCGAGGAACCCCGTCCAGGGCCGGTAGCAATATTATGCTTATGAGCGAAAGCGATAAAATCCCACACGATCAGAAAATAATCGCTGAATCCCATGCTGTCAATCGTGTTCAGCTCATAACTGAGCCGCTGCTCCAGCCTTTCCCGTTGCTCCGGTTGTTCCCACGCCAGATCACTCCCATAACGACGCTCCAGCCCTTGCACACACAAACTGCGCAGATAGGACGAAGGAGTCATGCCTTCCGGCAGCGGACGATATTCTGGCAAAATAGATTGCCCAAATTCCAGCTCCAGTTCACACTTTTCAGCAATACGTACCGTATTATCGATCGCTTCCGCCACATGCGGGAACAAGCGAGCCATGTCCTCCTGGCTTTTCAGGTACAACTGACGTGTCGGTATGCGCAAGCGTTCCTCGTCGTCGACCGTCTTGCCTGTTCCAATGCAGATCAGAACGTCTTGTACATCTGCATCCGGCTCGGTCAGATAATGCACGTCATTCGTAGCTACCAGCGGAATATCCAGCTCCTTCGCCAACGCGATCAGAAGAGGATTTACGCGCTTTTGCTCTGACAGACCGTGATCCTGAAGCTCCAGATAAAAATCATCGCCAAAAATGTTGCGGTAGCGTTCCGCTGCCCGTCGTGCTTCGGCTTCCCGGCCATGCAGCAAATGCTGCGGCACTTCACCGCCCAAACATGCGCTTAAGCATATGATGCCTTCATGGTGGGCAGCCAGCGCTTCCATGTCGATACGTGGCTTGTAGTGAAAGCCCTCCAAATGGCCGATAGAGCACAGCTTCATCAGATTTTGATAGCCTGTTTTATTTTTGGCGAGCAAAATTAAATGATATATGGGCTGATCCTTCCGGCTGCCACGCTCCTTGCGCGAGCCAGCCGTCATATAGGCCTCACACCCGATAATCGGCTTAATGCCGTTCTCTACACACGCTCTGTAAAAAGGAATGGCACCATACATCACCCCGTGATCCGTAAGGGCCAGTGCCTTCATTCCGTAAGCTGATGCCTGTTTGACCAACTCCGCGGTACGAGCCGCGCCGTCCAGCAGGCTGTACTCGCTGTGAACATGCAAATGCACAAATGAACTCATGCGCTTCTCTTCCTTTCACCGCTTGTTTTTCTTCAAACTATTTTATCATATCCGCGTTAGTAGCGCCCATACAATAAAAGTACAGACCCGGGCGGACAAGCGCGGTCCTGATTCGTATACCTTATAGGAGGAAAAGAGCATGAGCACTTTTATATCCAAAGCGATTCTCGACTTCTTCATTGCCTTCGGCATCGTGCTCGGGGGAGCCATGCTCGGAGGAATGGGAGCTGTGGTATCGCTTCAGCCGCCTACCCAGACGATGCTGGAGGTTGCCGGAAGAATTAAAATATGGGCGCTTGCCGCTGCTGTGGGGGGAACAATGGACCCGATCCGCGTCATTGAGAGCAATATGCTGGATGGTAATTTGTCGCCTGCCATTAAGCAGATATTGTATTTGATTTTCGCCTTTTTAGGCGCTCATATGGGTGCAGAGCTGGTCAAGTGGGTGTGCGGCAACGGACGGCCGTGAGGTGAAACGACTATGAGAGTGCCTCCCTTTGAGCGCCTGCGCCCGTTTATGCATTTATCCTCCGTCTTCGTGCTGGGCATGATTACCGGAGCAATAGTCTACAATGCCATCTGGCACGCCAGCTTCAATGAGCTGTGGACGAACAATCAAGACCTCCAATTCCAGCTCCAGCAAGCGCAGGAGGACAATAGAACCCTGCGGAAATACAGCAAGCGTCAGACTGTTGTCAAGGAAATCAAATTGATTGCTGAAGAAACTTCTGCCGAAAAGATTGACTCTATTAATCTAAAGGAGCTTCTTCGCCGCGTCAGCCGGGATTTGGAGGTACTGCGTGGCCGGGACATGTTCGAGATTGATTCCGACAGCAAGCTGGTACGCATGTTGCTTCACCAAAAAAAATACACCGTTCGTGACAAGGAGTATACGATCCAGGTCAAAACGATGCTTGTAATGGAAGGTGTGCTGCAAATTTGGCTGGAGGCAAAAGAAAGACTTCCGGAAAGCCATTGAACTGCTCTACTCCGACTCCACTTACTACACACGAATGGACACTAACCGTGTTCAATGGAGTGGAGCGTCATCACCGCTTTGCATACCAATTGATTTTCCCGTGAAATTGCAATTTCCAGCTTGCAGGTGCGGCGGCTCGTTTCCAGCAACAACGGACGAAGAACTATGGCATCCTCAATCTGTACGGGTCTGATAAAATAGGTCGTTAAATTGTCCAGCACATAATCCTTCCCGCTCATATCTCTGGCAACCCGGTAGCCCGCTTGTGTCATCACATTGACCAGCACGCCTTCCGAGATGGTACCCAGATTGGTCGCCATCTGAGGAATAACGAAGCCCCGAAAAAATAATAATCCGTCCTCATCACGCTCCTCTGCAAATCCGTTCCAAATGAGCTGGTCGAACGTCTCGCCAAGCTGTGGCTGCTTTTGGGCGTTGCGCAAGGCATCCAGTACCTCCCGCCGTGTGACGGACCCCAGCAGCTTGCGGTTGCGGTCCACGACCGGTAAATAATCCACACCTTCCCACGCCATCATCTGCGCAGCCGAAGCGAGCGAGGTCTGGTAGGTCACTGTTACCGGATTGCGGATCAGGCATTTGTCCATCGTATGCTCGGGTTGCAGTCCCTCCACATCCTTGCGGCTGACGATACCGATCAGGCGGTTCCATTCATCCACCACCGCAAAATGGTGATTTCCAGTCGTCACCGAAAGCTCTTCAAATTCGGTAAGGGTACTGTTGATTTTCAAGGTCTGCGTCTTCGGTTTACCTGCCGCGATGTCTTCAATCAGCATAATCTTCTTTTTGATCAAGCGGTCGAAAATCGCTCTATTAATCATAGAGGCCACTGTAAAGGTATCGTGACGCGAAGAAATGATCGGCAAACTGATCTGGTCCGCCAGTTGCTTAACCTCCCGGCTCGTACCAAAGCCGCCTGTAATCAGTACTCCTGCTCCCTGCTCTAGCGCAAGGGAATGTGCATCCTCGCGGTTACCGACGATCAGCAAGCTGCCTGCATCAATGTATCGGGCCATAGCCTCTTCGCGCATCGCTCCAATGACATACTTGTGCAAGGGCTTTTCCAACCCCTCGCTTCCCCCCAGCACATGTCCCTCCACGATATTCACGACATCGGCAAAGGTCAGTTGCTCGGACAACCCGCGTGGGCGCTTTTCCACCCGCACCGTCCCGATGCGTTCCTTGGTAATGACAATTCCCAGGTTCTCCGCTTCCTTCACGGCCCGATAGGCCGTTCCTTCGCTGACGCTCATTTCTTTAGCTAACCTGCGCACAGAAATTTTGGAGCCTATTTTCAACTGCTCGATATGACGCAATAGCTGCTCATGCTTCGTAACTGCTTCATCTAGCCCGTCCAACTCTGTTACACCCCCAACGTTCAATCTGTATCATTCTGTATCTATTATAGCACAAAATCCCGTCTTTTTAGACCCTCGTTAATCACGACATATCAGAGCCGGAAATAGCAAAAAGCGATCTCCTTTTTACAGGGACCGCTTTTTTAACTATCACGGATCGGCAGCATCAGAGCATGCTCATGACAAGCCGGGAGGAAACTTTTTATAGCGTGCTGCCTTTATCAGCTTCTTTATCCCATTTCATCTGCCACTGCTTCATTTTGGCCCGCCGCACACGCTCCAGCGTTTTCCGTTTTTCCTCATCCACGCCAAGCAAAAAGTGCAGATTCGCTCCGATGACAAGCAACGCAAACAATACCCATACGATACCGAAGCCGTTGACCCAGTTCAATCCGCCCGTAAGCGAGATGCGCGGCAGCGCGGTAAGCACCATAGCCAGCGCAATCAGTGTGTACAAGCCGTGTTTCCATTTTTTAAAAGTACCCAAGTTATCCCTTCCTCTCCCTGTGACTCTATGTATCTAGTCTATGAGAGGGCAGGAAGGAATATGAGACAAACTTACAGAGACGAACCGTACAAATGCTGAAGGCTGTCTGCGATAATTTTGTTGACATCCTCAATGATCACACTCAGGCGGCGTTCGGCATCGAACAGACGGCGGATATTCAGGTTCAGGCTAAGCACCTCGAACAGCTTTTCCATTTTTTCCATCTCTTCCTGTGCCGGCATATCACCGCTCATCATCCGCTGTTGTACTTCCATTTGGCGCTCACGGAAATCGTCGAGCATTTTCTTGGCTTCCGGGTCGGTTTCAATCAGCTTCATCGCTGACGTAATTTCCTCCACCTCTTTGCTTTCCTTCAACGCTTTTGCCAAATCATGGGCTTTGTCATAGATATTCATATTCGTTATTTCCTCCAATTCAAATAATCGTGCAAACATTTCACATTGTCCGTCAATCACCAAGGGATATATGTCCTCATATGATGAATCAGTGCTATTACAGCCCCTTCACGTTTCCCGTTACTTTTAAGACATCAAGTTGCTGCCCGGAAGGAGATCCACGATGTCCATCAAAAAAACAAGGATTCAAATCATCGGATCGGGCATCTTGCAGGATGACGTACTCATGGTCGGCGAGTCCTTGCTTCGCAAATGGAAAATATCCGCAGGCCACCCCGTACAGCTCGCCTTCGGTTCGTTCCGCCAGCAGGTTACCGTCATTTCGGTACCCCGTTACAGCGGCCTACGTGTGGGAAGCGTGCTGGCCCGAAAAATGGGACTTCATGCCAATTGTGAGCTGCGAGTAACCTACAGCCGAGGACGCCGGACACTTCGAGTGGGCCCACTTATTAGCGTGCTGGTCAGTCGGGACTATCCCGAACAGCCCGACAAGCCTTTCGGGTCGATCACCCTGTTCTGCCGTGAACTGATCGGGGAATGCCGCAGACAAGGAGCATATGTGTATTTTTTCACCCCGGAGCATATCGGAAGTCAGCCCGGACGCGTTCAGGGATGGGTCTATGACGGAGGCTGGAAAAAGACGGTCATGCCCGCCGGGGATGTCGTCAATAACCGGCTTACCTCTCGTAAACTCGAGAACAGAACTAGCGTACAGCATTTTATGAAAGAAGTAAAATCGCAGTACGGCACGGCCATTTTCAATGAAAAGTTTCTGGATAAAAATGAAGTGTTCGATGCGCTTAAATCCAATTCATCCCTGCGCAAGTATTTACCCGAGTCCCATTTGCTGCAAACCTTTGCGGTCTTCAAAAAAATGTGCAACCAGTACCCCACTGTTTTTCTCAAGCCTGTGCGAGGAAGTCTGGGCAAAGGTATTATGCGCATTACGAAGCAAGCCGATGGCACCTTTTCCGTGCTGTCCACTACCGCCGGCGCACCACGAAAGCAAACGTATGCCACGATCGAGAAGCTGTACAAAGGTATGGCAGGAAAAATGAAAACGACGCGCTTCCAGCTCCAGCAGGGTCTTACCCTGATTGATCACGGCAAGCGTCCGGTTGACTTTCGTGCGCTTGTGCAGAAAAACGCCTCTGGTGCATGGACCGTGACCTCCATCGTCGCCCGGATTGCCGGGGGCAGCCATTTTGTGTCCAATCTGGCGCGAGGTGGCACGCTGAGCACAGTCAAGGAGGCCTTGGCCAAAACCACGCTGCCTGCCTTAACCAAGTCGAACGGCCAGACCCATCTTAAGACAGCCGCGCTCGAAATTGCAAACGGAGTTGAGAAAGCGATCCCTGCCCATTTTGCGGAATTTGGCATTGATCTGGCGATTGACAGCACGGGGCATATTTGGCTGCTGGAGGTCAACTCCAAGCCGTCGAAAAATGACAATACGCCGTTAAATGATCAGAAAACTCGACCGTCCGTGAAAAAAATGATTGAATATTGCTGTTTTTCAGCCGGATTCAAATGAATCCGTCTCTTACGGAATTCGGCTGCCAAAGGAGGCTGTTATCGGTGTCTCTTGTCGTACCAGACACACTGGGTGTGCTCGTCAGCCGGAATCAGGCGGCGATTCCCCCGATTACCGAAGCGGAGTTTTGCCGCAGGCTAAGTCTGTTGGGCAGGCGCTCCGGCCTTAACGTAATGGCGTTTACCGCGGAAGGAATTTCGCCCGAAGATCACTCCATACGAGGTTATGCCTATCGCGACGGAGTATGGACATCCAGCCGCTTTCCCCTGCCGGATATTGTGTATAACCGCTGTTTCCATGCCCACGGGAGCCGGAACGCCGGGCACGCGCTGCAGCACATGGCAGAGCAGGGATCACGCAAGCTCATCTACTGGTCGCGTAACTTGCCCGGCAAATGGCAAGTGTACCGTGCGCTGCACACGATAGATGAAGTGCGTCCCTTTGTGCCGCCTACAGCGCCTTACCGGGACACGGCTCAGCTTGTGGAATGGCTGCACCGCCATTCGGCGCTATTTATGAAGCCCCAGGCCGGAACGCACGGCAAGGGCACGCTGTATCTCCGGCTATCGGATGGAGACGCCGGACTGCTCGTGCAGGGCAGAGACTCCCGAAACCGTCTGTTCCGGCGCTTGTTTTCCGAGTTGGATGCCGGATTGTCATGGGTCAACGGGATTGCAGGCAGACGCTCCTATATCGTGCAGCCTTATTTGAAATTAACGAGCCAAAGCGGTCATCCCTTTGATGTCCGCGCGCTCATGCAAAAGGATGGAAAGGGCTGCTGGCGTCTGACGGGCTTTGCCGTGAGAGAAGGCAGGAAAGGAACCCTGACTTCCAATCTGCACGGAGGGGGCGCAGCCCATCCGGCAGAACCTTACCTTCGTGAACAATATGGCGCGGACAGCATGCGTCTCATCATTTGGCAGATGATGGCGCTGTCCCTGACCATTACCAGGGCGCTGGAGGAACGATATGGCCGCCTTGGCGAGCTGGGGATTGATTATGGTATTGACCGGAGTGGGAACATCTGGCTATTGGAGGTTAATTCCCGGCCGGGTCGGGCCTCCTTTTTCCAGACCCGTCAGCCAAAGTGCGCTTTCCGGTCAGTCAACCGCCCACTCGAATATGCTCGATATTTAATGACCCATTCCAAAGTGACAGGGTCAAAGGGCGCAGACACCTCCCTTGAACATATGGTATAGGAGGATAAACAGATGAGTTTAACGCATTGCAATGTGCATTTCTCACAGCAGCCCGACAAGGTGGCGTATATATCCACTGCCTTGTTGAAAAGCCTTAAATTATCCGGAACCAAGTCCATTCGTCTGCGGCTCGGTAAGGATCAGATTCCCACCACGATAAAACCGATTCAGAAGGCGGGACGCCATCTGTACCTGACCTCAGGCTTGCGTAATGCCATCCGTGTTCCTAAAAGCGGGTCCATCTATTTGCGGAATCTGGACGGAGATATACAGCTCGGACCGTTAATTGGAGTGCTGTCTGACGGTACCGCCTCTGCCACCCGCCCTTTTGGCTCACGCACGGGCTTTATTAAGCAACTGCTGAAGGAAGGCAGCAAGAATTCTTATATTTTTGCCTTCACTCCTCGGGATATCAACTGGCAAAACGATACGATTAACGGCTATTTTCTGTCATCAAGCGGGGTATTTTCACGCAAAATCGTACCTTTACCGGACGTGATTTACAATCGGCTGCCGAGCCGCCGCTCTGATTTTTCCCCGGCGATCAATCAGCTGCGCGAACGCTTTTCCCGCAAACGGATTCCCTTTTTCAACTGGAGCTTCTTCAACAAATCGGATATCTATCATCTGCTGGAAGATAATTCTGAGGTTAACCGCTATGTCCCCGAATCGTATATGAATCCCAGCTCTGAACGTATCCGAGGCATGCTGGAGCGTCATCAATTTGCTTATTACAAACCAAGCGGAGGTAGTCTCGGTAAAGGAATTTACCGTCTCTCCCATGTTCCCAAGCAAGGTTATTATGTAAGGTACCGCAAGAAAAACAGCAATGTATTGCTGCGCTTCAACTCTTTTAACTCTATGCTACGTATGCTCCACTCCAATCAGGGCCAGACGTTAAAGGGCTACGTCATTCAGCAGGGTATCCAGCTAATTGAGATTGACAATTGCCCGATTGATTTCCGATTTCATATGCACAAGAACGGCAACAACCAGTGGGTCGTCGTCGGAATTGGAGCCAAAAAAGCCGGACGCGGCAGTGTCACGACCCATATTAAAAACGGCGGCTCCCTCATGACACCCGAGCAGGCGCTGAACCGGGTATTCGGAGACCGGGCGGGCGAGGTGCTTCAGCGTGCCAAGAACGTAGCGGTTACACTCGCAGAAGCCATCGAGTACCATCACCAGCATCTGCTGGGTGAAATCGGCTTCGATCTGGGCATTGACCAACAGGAAAAGGTATGGATGTTCGAAGCCAATTCCAAGCCCGGGCGATCAATTTTTCAGCATCCATCGTTGCGTGCGGAGGGTAAAGCATCCGTGGAGCATATTTTGGACCACTGTCTTTACCTCAGTAAATTCCGCAGAAAAGAGGAACTATGAATACCCGGGCGGAGTACAAACCAGTCGTTGCCGTATTGACCGTGCACGACGAAGAACAATTTTTCAAGGGAAATCGGCGCAATTTCAGGGATATTCTTGAAATGGGGACGCGGATGGGCTATCAGGTGTACATTGTTACCGTCAGGGACCTGAAGCTGACATCGGAGACAGTCAGGGGCTATATTTTCAACAAAACCTCACAGACGTGGGAGGAACAAAATTTTCCACTACCGCAAATCATTTATAATCGCATCCCGAACCGCAACTATGAGCTTAAAACTTCTGTTCGCACAAAGCTGAATGAAATTTCTCATGCCTCTGGCATTGAACTGTACAATCCGGGCTTTTTCAACAAATGGGAGCTGTTCAAATGGCTCCGTGCTTCGGAATCCACTCGTCAGTTCGTACCAGCGACCAAACGCTTAAGCAACCTGTCTTCCTTGGGCAAAATGCTGTCAGTGTATCCATACCTGTATCTCAAGCCAGAGAACGGCAAGGCCGGAAAAGGGATTATGATTCTCAAATACCGACCGGACCATCTCATGGCTTACAGGCTGACGATTCAGCATGACAAAAAAAGCGTAACCTACCGATCTGTATCGCTGTCCCGACTGTGGGGGCGTATTCGCCGGGAAGCTGGCGCTTCGCCTTATATCATTCAGCAGGGCATCGAGCTGGCAACCTATCAGAAAAAGCCCTTCGACCTGCGTATCCTGGTGCAAAAAAACACCCACGGCTCTTGGAGCACCACGGGAGTCGGTGCCAGACTGGCGGGTAAGGGGAGCATTACAACGCATGTTCCGCGCGGCGGAAGTGTGGAAGACCCGTTCAAACTGCTATCTGCGCTGTTTGGACCTGAGAACAGTAAGGATATGTTGAACAAGATTAAAAGTACCGCCATACAGATTGCACGCCAAATTGAACGAGGCTCCGGTCTTTCCCACGGCGAAATGTCCATGGATTTGGGCGTAGATACGTTCGGAATCCTCTGGTTTTTTGAAGCCAACTCCAAACCGATGAAATTTGACGAGCCAGAAATTCGTCAAAAATCGCTGAGACGCATATTCCAGTACAGCTCCTATTTGGCCGGACGAATGAAATTATGAGTCAAGGAAGTGGAATCATGCCGCAAATTAGCGATGTTCAACATTTGCCTTCCCGGAGCTGGCTGCTGAGACGACGGCAGCTGCTATTTCTGGCCCGTAGCTCGGGTGGCATGCGCATTACCCGCAATGCCTTGCGGCAGCTGGCCGTTTTAACGCCGGAGCAATTAAAATCACCCGGCTCCTCCCTCCTGTGCGCTTATCTGCGCACGGAGCAAGGGCTGCGGATTGCGGGATTTTGCCTCGCTCTGAATTACGGTGAGGATGCGTGCATCGTGATCGTTCGTCCGCTTTACCGGGGCCGCAGACTGGGCGCTAGACTGCTGTCCGCCCAGCTCAAACAGCTGCGCCGCCTGACGTGCAGCGTGGCCGCCGACAATATGGCCAGTCTCAAAACCTGCTTTCGCGCTGGACTTGTTGCGCATGACATGACGACTGGACCGACCGGAAAGCCCACGCTAATATTTCGCGGGGAGTTATCCGAAGATGAGCAGACGGCAGAGGAAGGTGGAATGCTGTGCCAAAACCTGTCCTAGGCATCATGACCTTGTATTTGAACAACAAGAAGCAATTGGAGGAGCGCGACATATATGAGCGCATGATTGCAGAAGGGAACAGACTGGGACTGGATATGTATGTATTCACTCCTGCAGATGTCCATAAGGATCGCAGGCTGCTTCTTGCCCAAATCTATGATCCACAAAGCGGAAAATGGACCCTGAAATGGCGGAAATTCCCGGATATGATTTTCGACCGTTGCCGGGTACAGCGCAGTGAGCGGTATCAGCAGTTAAAGCAATTTCGGGTGCAATATACGGATCTCGTATATTTAAACCGACCGCTGAGTAACAAATGGGCCATTCATCAGCAGCTTGCGAGAAGGGCCGCCTTTCGACCGCATCTGCCCGATACGGAGCCGTTCGTAGGATTTCATAGTGTAAAGCGGATGCTCAAAAAGAATTCACTGGTCTACCTAAAGCCGATTAACGGTACGGGGGGGCGTGGAATTCTGCGCATTGAGCCTGTTAACAAGCAAGGGGGCCTGTATCTGGTCGAGGGCCGCAATCGCAAACGTCATATTATTCCTCAGCAGCGGGTGCGTCTGGACCGTCTGGAGCCGCGTCTGAGCAGTTGGAACATGGACAATTACATTGTTCAGGAAGGTATTCCTGTGCAACTGCCGAATGGCAGGGTTCATGATTATCGCATGCTGGTGCAAAAAAATGGCCAGGGGACATGGGAGTTAACTGGATGTGCAGGACGGATCGGGGCACATCGCAGCGTTACTTCCAACCTGCATGGCGGAGGCAAGGCAGTACCGATGAATCAACTGCTGACACAATGGATTCGTAATGAAGATCAGAGAGAGAAGATCACCAAGCAAGGGGAAAAGCTCGGGCTGGATATCGCAGCTTATCTGGAGGAAAGCTACGGGGCATTATGCGAGCTTGCGCTCGATTTGGCGATCAACAAGGACGGTCACATTTACGTACTGGAGGTCAATCCGAAGCCAGCACGCGAGGTATTTGCACGTATTGGTGAAAAAGAAACCTACCGCCGCTCTATCGCCAAGCCCATGGAATATGCCTTATGGGTCTATCACACACAAATTAATCCAAAACCTCTGACGGATCACAACACAGAGAGCAAAACAGAGAATAAGACAAAAGAAGGCTCCGCGTAAAAGCGGCAGCCTTCCTTTGTTTTGTGATATGTCTGATATACCTTAATGGTTACTTTGCGTTTTTATACAATGTGAGCAGCTGCGTGAAGTCCGTAATAATCGCATCGGAACCCTTCAACTCGTCGTTTGCGCCAAATCCAGCATAGGCGCAGCCGATGACCGTTTGTCCATTCTTTTTGCCTGCCTCCACATCGGAAGATCGGTCACCTACCATCCATACGTTGGAAATTCCGTGCTTACTCAACAAAATCTCCAACAAATTCACTTTGGATAGTGTGCTGTATTCACCAGCGCTAAACAGTCCTTCAAAAATCGGGACCATTTCATATGCAGCCGCTATCCCTTTCACATAATCCTCCAGCCCATTACTAGCTACGAACAATCTTACACCCTGTTCATGGAGGGTTTGGAGCGTTTCTTTTACATGCGGATACAGGGCATGACTTCCGTTCTTCAATCCCTCCAGCTCCAACTGGAGCAGCAGCTCGTCCGCTCTTCTGTGGGCCGCTTCGCTGGCTTCCGGCATCACTCTTCTCCAGATTTCGTCCAGCAGCATACCCAAACTATTCAAAATAAGCTCCTCTGGAGGCGTCTCTCCTTCAAAAAGACCTTCGGCGCGCAGCGTGTCAAACAGCTTGTGATACGCAGGAAGCAGCAGCGTCTCCGTCTGAAAAAGTGTACCATCCATATCAAATACCATAGCCTCAGGTTTCTTCAACACAGGTGCATTGTTCATGTAGTTGTCAGTCATTCCTTTCCTATGTAGGTTTACAGTTCCGACCCCTCTCATGATAAGCAATAAGAGAGGTCCGTGTAAACCTCATTGCGCATACCGTTAGCTCTTGTATTTTTTCAAAACAGCCCTGAAACAATGCAAACCGCCCCACAAATCTGTGCGCAAGGCATCCGGCGGAAGGTTAAGATCAACCTCGCTCCAGTACGAAAACCCCGCCTGACCTATCCATTGCTCCATCGCAGACAGATTAACCGTAGGGTAATCAAACGTCAGCAGAAGCATTCCGTCATCTCGTAAAGTCCGGTGAAATTCACGCAGGGTAGCTAACGAGTCATCAGGGGTTAGATGCTCCAGCACTGATATACATACAATTTTGTCAAAGCTGACCGTCTCATAAGGCAAGGCGGTTAGATTAGCATGCGCGGAGTGAAGACGAACCGGTAAAATTTCCTGGACACGCTCGGCAGCCTCCTCTCCAATATCCCGGCGCACCTCGGCCAATATGGCATCCACGGAAACGATCCTCATATCCAGATCACAGGCATAGGCCTGAGCGCAGCGGCGGGCCAGCTCAAACTTGAACGGATGCGGGATACCACATGCCGCGTCAAGCACCGTATCCTGCCCGGACATAAAGTGCAGACACCACTCATACTCATAGGGACGGCTCCACCAGCTTTGGGGCAGCCTGTAGATCAGGCTGGAGGTATTGGGATCGGAATGTACGAAAAAGCGGGAGAGGTACGGATCAGCGGTATTCATGGGATATAGCCTCCTTTTGAATGAAAGGTGAAACGGTATGGATTCAGAGCGTATATTCCCCCAGCCAGCTCAGATCGCCCTTGCCACGCAGCATAGCTCATGACCACGTTTCTCGCCTTGAAGTTTGGCCAACAGCCCCATACGCTCCGTGAAAGTAAGCTCGCCATACAAAGGATGCGCCTCTATCAAGGCGTCCAGACCGGAAGGGAGCTGGCGGGTGAACAGGGCCACCGGGTGCAGACCGGACTCCGCCAGCAAACGTGTCAGCGTGTGCTCTGAATAATGATACAAATGATCTTCCTCGGTAAATAAAGGCGAGTGAACACCATAAGCCTCATTTGTAAACGAGTTTTTGTTGGGTACTGTAATGTATAAAGTTCCATCCGGTTGAAGCTGCTCGCGTAAATCTGTTAAAAATGCCACCGGGTCTGCAATATGCTCCAGCACATGCCAGCATGCAACGGCCTCATATTCATGATCCAGTGATAAGGCAGTATCTCCCTCTGTTTCTGGCGCTTCATTCGCCGCTTCTTCTGTTTCTGTCTCTGTATCGCCATTCCAGTAGCCCGGTAGCAGATCCACGTCATATTTGTATTTGGCATATGCGCGCGAGTCTATGGAAGGCTCAATGCCCACAGCATTCCATCCACTCTGAAGTGCAGCATGAATAAATTCTCCGGTACCTGATCCAATTTCCAGTAATTTTCCTTTACCGGGACTGAACATATCCAGCAGCATGAGTCCGAAAAGAGCATGATCCCCGTAGGTTGAGGCGGCTGCACTATCGCGCATGGCGACCCATTTGACGTTATAGATATCTGCGATCATATTCTCAGGCTGTATCCGATCGATATCATTGCGGAAAATAAGCCCACATGAACCACATCCTATCAATGTAAAATGTTCATACCGATGGAACACCGCCGTATTGGACGAGCCGCACAGTTTGCAAGCCATGCCCTGTGCTTCCCCCTCTCCTTTTCCATAAAGCGCGTCCTCTATTTCGCCTTTGGTAAGAGCATGGGAGCCAATAATAGCATGAACACCAGCAATCTTAGCGACAGCATTCTTGTTGACAGGATTCGCAGGGTTAGCCGCTTCATGAACAGGAGCAGGTTCAACGAAATGGACACCGTTCGCCACTTGAACAGCTTCAGCGGTATGAATTGCTTCAATTCTATTCTCGGCTCTAGCAGGATAGGTATCCTCGGCAATCACATCTTGGATATTCTTGCCCGTATTCACATCGGAATTAATACCGCTAGTGTCTTCAGATTCAGACTCATGTTGATTTTTTACACCCTCTCGGTCTGGGTCTATCCAGAGACTGAGCCGGGGAGTCGGATCAAATATGGACTCATATTGCTCCTTCCAGCCATAACGGGCATCCGGGTCCAACTGTTGATAACGCTCATATTTGGCGGTGCGAATAGCTGGTGTGTACCAGCCCCAGTGCTGGATACGATAGTCGCTAATCTCACTCGGAAGCTCAAGCACATTATCGGGAAATCTCCCGCAGTGCAAATATTGCTCCTTCCATTTATAAGGGAAGCTATCCCGGTATCGAGTCAAAAATGGGCGGTAGTAACGATGAGCCTGCCAGTAATCATCATCGCGATAATGCGTGGGAGACCACATATCAAACAGCCTGAAACAAATGGTATCGGCTTTCGTTCCAGCTAATAGAGCATGCACACCTTGGGCAAATCGGGATTCGAACATTTCGTCAGCATCCATGTTTAAAATCCATTCCGGGGAAGATGCCAGCGTCTCTCTCCACTGCTGCTTCCGCAGCTCCACTTCATTCGTAAAGGAGGCCCTTTCATTACGGATCAAACGCAGTGGAATCCCCTTTAGCAGGTCTCGGCACAATTCACCACTATCATCACGGCTGCCATCATCAATAATGACCGCTTCATCAATATATTCCCGATGACTTCGGAGCACTTCTGCGAGCTTGCGATCTGCCTCATTGCATACCGTCATGCTCAGCGTCAGTTTGGGCCTGGAGACAGGCGGAGCATGAAGCTCACTATGTCGTGGACCAGAGAAAGCTGGTGGCACGACAAAAGAATCCGTAGCATGCTTTGCGAAGACGGCAGACTCGCGGAGATCCCGTGGAATGGTAATTTCAGGCGACGTAGAGGAAGTGCTGGATGGATAATTTTCTGAAATATCTGAAGTTTTGGAAGTGTTTGAAGCTTCTTGGTCGTCCCTATTAACAGCGCCCTGCGTAATTTTATTCAGGGTCAGTAGCAATTGTTCTGCCTTGATGCGGTCCGCTTCCCGGTACAAATGCATGGCAGGATAGTGCGTATCTACAAAAAGCGGAAACCCGTACGCCGCCGCCCGGATGCAAAAGTGTCGATCCTCTCCCCAAAAAGAAACGTTAGGGATTTTACCAAAATGAATTCCGACTTCCAGTGCCCTTCTGCGGATTAAGGTACAAGCACCCAGACCGCCTACCTCATACAAACCGGGAACATGCAACTGATGTATAAATTGCAGCTCGCGATGTGCCCGCTCTTCTGCCGATAGCACTTCACCTTCTTCACGATGGAACAGATTGTATTCATCACTGACCCACACTTGAGGCAATAACGTCCCATCGGGCTGCCAGCGTGTCCAGAAAATCTCGGATACGATATCCTTCTCCGTCTCGACCAGTCTGCATAAGGTGCGGGAATGGAGGATCAGGTCTGAATCGACCAAAAATAGTGCGTCATAATGATGCTGAAGCGCGTAGTCAATGAGACGATTTTTGAACCCGGCCACTTTCCAAACGAGGGAAGGCGGCCAATAATGGGTATGCTCATCACTTCGGTTCTCATATTGCTGCAAGCCTGACAGCGGGGGCAAAACACGCCCCGGGAGCCGGTCCGCAAAATCGGCCAGCCATTGGCTTGAAGCCGGATTGTCATTATCATCGACGAACAAATAATCCGGCAGCACATCGGGTGCTTCCAGCCGCTCCAAAGCTTGAAGAAATAAAGCTAATATTTCGGGCTTCTGATGCACTGGGCTGCCGATTAATATACGCATGATTCGACGCCTCCCATCAGGCGGAAGCCTCATAACCGTTCCTCCTGCTTGCTCTGACGCATACGATAATTGCGATGAAGCGATAAGGGAGTGAGCGTGATATGAATGGACTTACACCTGGAAATATCGATGAAAACAACATCAATGCACTGCTTGCCTGCATCGCCTTTCAAGAGCTGTCATTAAGTCACCTGATTAATGCTGAAGGTGAGAAAATACAATATGCCGTCGGGACCCTTCCCGGCCTTACACCACCCGCAGGGAGCATTGCCGAGCTTCTGGAAGTAAATAACAGCGTACAATCGGTTTTGAATTGTACGTTTTTAAACGAGCTTGCCCTTCTGGCTCAGCTCCAGTGCCTGCTCAATCCGTCAGGCATTACCGGGGCAACCTGTTGTTTTCCGTTTGGAAGCACTGGAGCTACTGGAGCTACGGGTGACACCGGAGCCACGGGAGCGACAGGCGACCCAGGCGCCACGGGCACTACGGGCGCTACCGGGCCTACTGGAGTTACCGGGGACACGGGCGATATTGGTGCGACTGGCGCTACGGGGGCCAACGGGCCCACCGGGGCCTCGGGCACCGCGGGCGCTACCGGACCTACCGGAGCTACGGGCACCGCGGGCGCTACAGGGCCCACCGGAGCCACGGGCATCGCGGGCGCTACAGGGCCTACCGGAGCCACAGGTACCGCGGGCGCTACTGGGCCCACCGGAGCCACGGGCATCGCGGGGGCTACCGGGCCTACCGGAGCCACGGGTACCGCGGGCGCTACTGGGCCCACCGGAGCTACGGGCACCGCGGGCGCTACCGGGCCCACCGGAGCTACGGGCATCGCGGGGGCCAACGGGCCTACCGGGGCCACTGGCATCGCGGGCGCTACCGGACCTACCGGGCCCACCGGAGCTACGGGCACCGCGGGCGCTACCGGGCCCACCGGGGCTACAGGCATCGCGGGGGCTACCGGGCCCACCGGAGACACGGGTACCGCAGGGGCTACCGGGCCTACCGGAGCCACAGGTGCCGCGGGCGCTACCGGGCCCACCGGAGCTACGGGCACCGCGGGCGCTACTGGACCCACCGGGGCCTCTGGGGGTTTAGCCAGCGCACTAAGCCGTACCAATACGGGACCTAATACCATCCTGCTGGGAGGCGCTATCACCTTTGCTACAGCGGGTGCTTCTACGGGAACGTTTATCACCGTCGTCAACAACACTACTTTTGGCCTGACCCAGGCAGGTCTTTACAAAGTAAGTCTGGTGCTCAGCACAGCGACCCTGACCCTGCTGTCTACCATCACTCCCTCATTCACCGGAACAGCTACTCCCAACCCGGGAAGCTACTCTTTCCCAGCGGTTCTAGCAGGTGGCGAAATCGCCGCATCTCTGTTGTTTCGGGTGACGGTACCCGGAAATTTACAATTTCTCGTATCCGGGTTGACCTTATCACTGGCAGGAGGGACCAGCTCAATGATCGTCATCGAATACATTTCCGCCTAGCTCTCTTTTTCAAGCCTGGGTGGTCAACACCTGATCCGATAACGAACGACGTATTCCCGCAGCCTCCAAGGTGGCCTGTGCTTCTACAGGCCGCCCCATTTTTGCCAAACAGATGGACATGTAGTACAATGCATAGCTGCTGCCGACTCCTCGCAAAGTCACATATTTCCATGAATTATCACCCATGCGAGTACATTTTTCGAACTCATAATAAGCCTCCAGCAATAACCCCTGATCCAACAGATACAACGCTTTATAAAAATACAAATCTACATAATCCGGGTACAATTGCAGTACCTTGTCAATTCCCGGCCATATCCCCTTCAGGCTGCCATGACGAATTAAGGTATCGTATTTTAGCTTGTAAACAAGCGCTGGTGGCAGCTTTCCCTGTTCCAGAAAACCGGTAATCGCCAAATTATTCAGTTCAAAAGCCCTCTCCCATTGCTGCAAACGACTATATTCACTTGCCAAATGGTAATCACACCACGGGTCATATTCAGCCTGTGCCTTCTCCCGCTCCAGCAGCCGAATATTCCGCTTTGACTTTTCCTTCACCTCTACGACCTTCTCTGCATATCCATAATGGTGTACCGTCACGGGCAGCAGTGGAGCTTCTGGGGTGTCCTGTTTTCCCGCCGGAGGTTGCAGCCTTTCATGAATATCACGCACAAACTGATACCCGATGTCATTTCGGAACAAACGAATTTGCGGACAACTGTATACAAAACCATCCATTTCGTTGAGTACCTTCAAAGCAGCAGTATCTGCATGAATCGCCTTTACAAACTCATGCAACTGTCCACTCTCATCGTGATCCAGTTCTTCATCCGCATCTAGCCATAAAATCCATTCTCCTGTCGCGCGGGCTATTCCCGCATTGCGTGCATTTGCAAAGCTGTCATCCCATTCGTACGAATCAACGGAACACCCCATGGAACGACAAATGTCTATCGTCCCATCCGTGGACCCCGTATCCGTTACAATAATCTCATCCACAACATTCTTGGCACTTTGCAAGCAAGCTTCCATCCGTTCCGCCTCATTTTTGACAATCATGCACAGTGAAATGAACGGCCGGCTCATGCCTTCCCCCCCTTGCATCAGACTTTGATTTTCTAATCTATTAGAGCGCTGCTCAATTTATGATCATCACGCATACCCTCATACTCGTTCAACCGAAATTCCCACATAATGAGCAAGCCATCCTAATAAAATGGAGATTATACCAAGTTTTTTGGGAGGGACAAAGAGCATGGTAACCGTCAGCTTATGCATGATTGTCAAAAATGAAGAAGAAGCACTTCACACCTGCCTCAAATCAGTCCATGATCTGGTGGATGAAATCATTATCGTCGATACCGGCTCTACCGACCGCACCCAAGAGGTAGCCGCATCGTTCAATGCCCGGATATACGATTTTGAATGGTGCGATGATTTTTCCGCAGCCCGTAACTATGCATTTGATCAGGCAACACAGGACTATCAATTTTGGCTGGACGCCGACGACATCCTGGAAGAGCAAGACCGACTCGCATTTCTCGACTGGAAAAAGCAAGCCACCCTTTCATATGACAGCATTACAATGGATTATGTGCTATCCGTGGATGAACAGGGACAGCCGCTGCATAAGCTCAAAAGAAACCGAATTGTCCGCCGGGACCGTAATTATAGATGGATCGGTTTTGTACACGAATTCCTGAATGTGATAGGAAGCACCTTTCACAGCAATATGGCGGTGACCCATAAAAAAACACGTGCTTACACTGACCGAAATTTGCACATATACCTCAAGCACCGGGAGCAGGGCACCGTATTTTCTGAACGAGATCACTACTATTTTGGCAATGAACTGTATGACAACGGACGAACGGTAGATGCCATACAGCAGTACGAACACTATTTAAGTCTGAATCAGGGATGGATGGAGGACCGGATTGCTGCTTGCTTTAAGCTTGCGGATTGTTACGGCCGCCAAGGTCAAAAACAGGAGCAACGTATGGCTCTGCTTCGCACGCTTAATCTCGACATACCACGCGCCCAGTTCTGCTGTGCCTTTGGCAATATGTTGATTGAAGCGGAACAGTATGCTCAAGCCATTTACTGGTTTCGTCAGGCTACACTGATCGAACCACCACAAGATGCGATGGCCTTAACCAATTCGTCCTATTACACCTGGCTTCCGCACTTGCAATTATGTCTGTGTTATGACCGGATTGGTGACATTGATAAAGCAAAATTGCATCACCGTATGTCCCAGCTGCACCATCCTACTCATCCCAGCGTTTTATATAATGAACAGTATTTCTCACAGCTACAACAGGGATGAGGAAGAGACGGGACCGGGTATGGCATTCCATGCAGCTGACCATAGCCATGATGCAAATTCGGAGTGAAGGGAGAGATTGAACTTGTCTATGCCCGGTATTCCCGACATCAATCCCCTCATCTCTCTAACGAGAAAAGAAGTTATTCATATGATACTCGCATCTATTGCTATGGAGGAAATGGGCCTGTCCAGCATACTTCATGCAGAAGGTGAAAAAATACAACGGTTCGTAAACGACGAGGACGTTTGCCTGCAAGATATCCTGCAGTTGAATCGAAGTGTAGAACGAGTATTGCGAGGGGTGGTGAATAACCAGATTTTGCTCCAGCACAAACTGGAGGACGTATTACTACTCGATGGAGAAAGCAGGTCTAACTGTTACCCTGATCCTGATCACAGCGGTCGGTCTTGCCCGAAAAAGGGTGGTGATCACAATCCATGCCGCAAAAAAGACGATTGGGAATGCTGCGGAGACCCTGATGAATGCGATGAAGAATAAAGGGTTTAGCAGCCATCCGCCAGATGAACCTTACGTCCTCCAGCTTTTCCGAGCCGCAACCCATCTCAACACAGGTTTAGCCACATTAGCCAAATCCCAAAGCCGAATGGTCTCCTTTTTGTCGGACAAAACAAACGAAAACATCTCCTCTCCCTTGTGGCTGCAATTGAATCATTCTACCCTCCAGCAATTGGAGATATCGCTCCTGATCCAAATGGAAGTCGGAAATCATTGGAACACCCTTATATCCACTTTGCATGATGACATCCGACTCCGGCGGGAATACAGAAGTGTCCTGTCTGAAATTTCTATTTCCATAGATGCCCTGGAGACGGCTGCATCCCTCTTATTCGAACAAATCATCCGCTTGCAATTTCTCCTGTCCGTCGACCCTTCCACCCGCCTGTACAAAGATGAACATCAGGAGGCCCTGAGACTGTACCATCAGATTGAACGCTCCCTTCACCTTTTGGAGCATGGGCAGCACCTGATGCATTGGCTCAAAAAGCAGATCAACTCCTCCCCTTCTTCGGAAAGCTCACAGTTTCCTTCGGAGGTTCAACAAGCAAGGAGAGCCAGCAGTCTGGGCTGGCTGCAATTATTAAAGTTCCAGTGGGATTCAGGCCATGCGGCCTCCACGTTACCACCGGGTCAAATGAATCATTTACCCCAAGCAATCGAGCAATTGCAATCCGTTTACAAAATGTATTCAGGCGATCCCGGTGGCTTCGACGCCTATGTACAGCAACAAAAGCCTGTCACTCCAAAAAGACAGCCTACCTTCGGAAAAGTATGGCTGTCCCCCCTGCTTCCATATTCTAAACATTTCCGATAGCCACAACGTATGAAACACATCAGATTTATGTCATAAGGAGGTTTCACATGTCCTTCCCTAATATTCCCAATGTAACACCCACGATTAACCTAACACGGGATGACGCGATTAACCTGTTGCTATCATCCATTGCCTTTGAGGAATTGGGACTTAGTCACATCATCAATGCCGAGGGTGAAAAAATTCAATATGTGCTCGGCACGATACCTGGGCTGACGGGAGGAACGGCTACCATTGCTGACGTTCTTGCCGTGGACCAAAGTGTCAAAAGCGTGCTGGACACCACCGTGAAGAAAGAGCTGCTGCTGCAAGCAAAGCTTGAAAGTGTGCTGGCCGCCCCCACACTGGCCGGTCCCACAGGATCGACTGGACCGACAGGTCCTGCGGGCGGTCCGGTCGGCCCGACAGGGGGGACGGGTGCGACAGGAGCCGCAGGTGCCACTGGGGCTACAGGTGCTGCAGGAACTGCGGGTGCAGCTGGAGCAGTTGGAGCTACAGGGGCTACCGGAGTTGCTGGCTTAGCCGGAGCCACCGGAGCCACAGGTCTGGTCGGGGCCACAGGCCCTGCGGGTGCGGCGGGGGCAGTAGGACCGGTAGGACCGGCCGGAGGCACTGGATCTATAGGAGTGACGGGAGCCACCGGTACAGGGGTGACGGGAGCTACTGGTGTTGCTGGAGCCACAGGTGTAACCGGAGCCACAGGTATCAATATCACCGCTACGAATGCTTTTGTGGCGAATACAACTGGTGGCCTAATAACCGTATTGCTTGGTGGAACGAACGTGACCTTCCCCGGTCCGCCTCAGACGCTGAGCGGAGGCGTTACCATCAACGGTACTAATGATGTATTGACTCTGGCGAACGCCGGAACCTACTACATCGCTTATGAGTTGAACACAACAGTTGGTCTTCTTCTGAGCAGCCGTTTGCTCATTAACGGCGTGCAGGCTCCAGGGTCCGTCCTGTCTCCCGTGATCTCGCTGTCCTCTTATAACAATACTGTTATCGTGAACGTAGCAGCCGCAACAACCATCAGCGTGCAATTTTTCGGGGCCGTAGGTGCTGCCACATTGGTCGGAGGCGGCGCGACAGGCGCATCATTGACCATCATTCGACTTAATTAAGATGCGCCATCATCTGCTGCCAGTACATCATCTCTCGAATGAGTTACCTATAACCATGCTTGCTCATCTGTATAGACGCTGCGAAAGGCGCTTCCAACTGGAGCGCCTTTCATTTTACAATAAGCTTATCCTCATCCCCTTCCATACATTGGATTACAGTGATACACACGCCGTGAAACTGTTCTAACGGAAAATGTACTTAGGATATCCATTTCCCATTCCCTCAAAATATTTTCTTCCGGTCTCGTTCCCCCTTCAAAATTTCCACAGACTCGTGGAAACGGAGCGAGTGGATTATTTCGCGTTCACGCAGAAACTTCAGACTATCCTGCAAATCCACATCATCTGTCAAATCAATCAGCCACTGATATGTAGCTCTCGCCTTTTCCTCTGCCGCAATATCCTCATACAAATCCGCGATTGGATCACCCTTGGCTTGAAAATAGGTCGCTGTAAAAGGAACGCCGCCTGCGCTCTGGTAATACAGCGCATGATCATGCGCCGCATAATATTCCCCCAGCCCGGCTGCCTTCATTTGCTCTACACTCGCATCCTTGGTCAGCTTGTAAATCATAGTCGCAATCATTTCGAGATGAGCAAATTCTTCCGTACCTATATCATTAAGTACGCCGATAACCTTATCCGGAATCGTATACCGCTGATTCAGATACCGCAAAGCCGCCGCCAGCTCGCCATCCGCTCCGCCATACTGCTCCATGAGCAACTTGGCCATGTGAGGATCACATTTGCTGACACGTACGGGATATTGCAGCTTTTTTTCATATACCCACATTTATGTTCCTCCTTTATAAAAGGTTGTACCTGCCTATACCTGCCACGGCCAAGGGGATTGGCTCCATTCCCAAGGGTACTTGGAATAGGCACGGCCAAAATTTTGCAGAGGTCCGTACAGGATCTGGTACTCATTGGCAATCCCGGTCCTTTCCTGTGTCAGCTTATTGAACTGTTCGATAGCCTGTAAATCATCCGGGTGCGTATTGAGATACAAATTCAGTTCCACCAATACAAAATCCACCGTCTGCAGCTTCTCCAGCAGCGCATAAAACTGTGCATCACCCGGCTTGGTCTGGGGCGCATAGCCTTGGTATGGGTTTCTGTCGTTCTGATTGTAGCCCTCAGTATGGTCTTGCTGTTGATACGGGTTTGCATAGGGACTTTGATACGGGTTCTGCTGTTGGTTCTCAACCTGATTTCGATTCTGAGGCTGGTTTTGGGCCTGACCCTGATTTGGATAATCCATTTTACTCGCCTCCCCCCTGGTTTCTACAAGACTCATAAGGGCTGTAAAACAAAGGCCATAGCGTTCCCTTCCTCAGCGCCTCTTCTGGACTGAATTGAGGCAGACCTGGGGGCTGAAATTGTACAAACAGGTTTGGTGGAAGTACAAAGGTTTTGCACAAAACGGGCGGACACGGATCGAACGGACCGACAAACGGGGCAAACTCACCTTGCTGTGGAAATTTCACGGGCCGGGACCTCCTTTGATTGATCCATCTGCTTTACTATTCAACATATGCGGCATCGCCCAAGTCTCGAACAAAAAATTACAGATAAAAAAAGAACCTTCAAAACCACGATAACGTGGATCTAAAGGCTCTTGCTTTTACACTCTATAATAGCTTTCATACCGGAACCGACCCTAACCATATCTATGGATCAGGACTCATCGGTGGAAAGTTCATCTTCGATCACAGGGTCGAGCTTGCGGTGAATCCTCACTCTCATAATACGAAGCCTTGTCGCTTCCTCCACCTCAAAGGTCAGGTTATAAAACTCAATCTTTTTCCCCTTCACTGGGCTGCCTTCCAGTTCTTTAAACAGCCAGCCCCCGATGGAATCCACTTCGTCGTCTTCAATGTTCACCCCGGTCAAATCATTGACATCCTCAATGAGCATACGGCCGTCCACCGAAATGAGATTATCCTTAATCTCCACGCTCGGACGTTCATCCTCAAATTCATCGTAGAGATCCCCGACGATTTCCTCCAATATTTCCTCCGCTGTCAGCAGCCCGGCCGTTCCGCCGTACTCATCGACCACGAGAGTCATCTGAGAATGCTTTTTCTGCATAAGGCGCAGCACGTGACTCACTTCCATGGATTCCGGCACATTCAAAATAGGACGCACCACCGAGGCCAGATCCAATTGCTCGCCCTGCTCAGCCAATAGAAGATCGGTAATATGAACAAAGCCGATAATCTGGTCCTTATCCTCAACCGCTACCGGGTAGCGAGAATGCTTGGTATCACTGATGATTTTCAGATTTTCCTTATACGATAAATTCGTATACAAGCAGTCCATATCCGTACGAGGAAGCATAATTTCACGGGCCAGCAAATCGGAAAAATCAAAAATATTGTCCATCAGCTTGATTTCGTCCTTATCAATAACACCGCTTTTGGCACTCTGATTCATCAAGATACGAATCTCTTCCTCCGAATGCGCCGCTTCTGCTTCACTCGCAGGCTGGATGCCGAACGCCCGCAATAACAAATTCGCCGCGGCATTCAACACCCAGATGACGGGCAAAAAGATCTTGTAAAAAAGGAGCAAAGGAGCGGATAAAAACAATGCCACACCTTCGGTTTTCTGGATCGCCAAAGACTTTGGAGCCAGCTCACCCAATACAATATGCAAAAAGGTAATCACGCAAAATCCGACGACAACGGATACCGTTGTAATCAGTGTACCGTCAGTTACACCGAGTTTGTGCATGAGTGGCTCGATCAGGTAGCCGGATATTGCTGGTTCACCAATCCAGCCCAAGCCCAATGAAGCCAGCGTAATGCCTAATTGGGTAGCGGACAGGTAAGCATCCAGCTTCTGGTTCACCTTTAGCGCATAGCCTGCCATGCGATGCCCCTCACTTTGGAGCTGCGTCAATCGGGATTGGCGCATTTTGACCAGCGAAAATTCCGCCGCCACAAATACACCGTTCAGAAAGACGAGCAGCAGTACCAAAAGAAGATTCACTGTTAGCAATCCCCAATGAAACTCGGTATGACCTTCCAATACGAACTCCCCATTTCTATAATTAGCATTTTGCATAATTTGACTTGCAACGCTCCATGGTATGATTGAAAGTCGCTAATTGGATTTATGCAAAATGCTCATAGTTGTAATGCTTTTCTGGATTTAAAATCGACTCCCTTGTAATACATATCCGCTACGAGCAGATTCGGTCCGCAACAGGCAGCGGCATCACAATGACAGTTCACGGTCTGATTCAACGGATGCTCATTCAGCCATTCACCGAAAATATCGTCCAGACCGCGCTCCTGAATATTTCCGAAAGCCGGAATGTCTGCGAAATCCGTCACATATACGCTGCCCGTGAACATATTCACATTTACGCGGTTTCTTCCGTCCGGATCATTACGCACCGTAATATTCGGTTCCTGACGCAGTCGGCGAAGCAGCTTGCGGTCTTCTTCCCGGTCTGAGCAGGCAAAGAACGGCAGCGTGCCAAACAGCATCCACATATCCTGATTGCGCACATCCAGCAGCTTATGAATGGAGTTGCGCATATCGTCGAGAGAAAGGACAGGCAAGGTAGAGGCAAAATTCGATGCGTACATCGGATGAACCTCATGCCGTCGACAGCCCATTTCATTAATCAACTGATGAATACCATCCAGCTTCGTGTGTGTGCGGTAATTAATCATGGATTCGGCAGAAATAAACATACCCATTTCGCTCAACCTGCGGGCATTTTCCACCATTTTCTCATAAAGACGAACAGCCCCCGCGCGTGGAGTCGGACGTCCGGTATTTGCAAAACCCACTTCATAAAAATCGTCGGCATTCAAATAATTAAACGATATATGCATGACATCCAGATAAGGGAGCATCTTCTCATATCTGCGAATATCCAATGTCAGGTTGGAGTTGATTTGCGAGCGAATACCACGCTCTTTGGCATATTTCAGCAGCGGAACGATCACTTCGTCCACCGTTTTATCGAGCAAAGCGGGTTCTCCGCCTGTCATACTGATCGTCTCCAGATGCTCGACTTCATCCAGTCGTTTCAGCATCAGATCTAACGGAAGGAAGGGAGCCTCCTTCATAACAAGCATGTCGCCCACAGCGCAGTGCTCACAGCGCATATTGCACAGATGCGTCACGGTCATTTCCACACTTGTCAGCAAATGACGGCCATGTGTGCGCAGCGAGACAATCGGGTCCCACGGATCATATGCTGGTGATATTTGTGAAAGTGTGTTGTTTTGTAGAACTGTCATTATTTTTCACCTTATTTCTGTTATTAACCTCAAAAGACGTATGAATATCATATCATGATGTGTAAAGTAGCTGCATATTTTCTGCCACTTCATTTGCTAATCCACGTGCATTGCTCCAAAAGGGGAAGCTGTAGCACCCAGTGTGTTGGTAATCATCACCGAAAGAGATACGGACAGATCCACGTCGTAAGGCGCTTTCAGTTCCTGTCCGTCCCGATCCCTCACAATGCGAATAACGGGCCTTTGTGGGATTTTGGAGTGTATGCGCACCACAACCCCTTCTTCCCCCGTATTGAGCATCACGGAGAGCCCCAGCGGGTATATAGCTACACAATCGCGGAATGCCTCCAGCATCCGTTGCTCATACAACGTGCCCGCACCGGCATACAGCACCTCCATTGCTTCATAGGGCAACAATGGCTGCTTGTATATTCGACTTGCTGTCATCGCATCGTATGAGTCTGCCAGGCCGATCCATTTGGCGTATTCGTGGATTTGGTCCTTCTTCCAGCCGTTCGGATATCCGCTGCCGTCGATACGTTCATGATGCTGTAATGCACAGTGAGCCGACAGCAGGGGAATTCCCGGTTCGTCTTTAAGCAGCTTATAGCCGATCACCGTGTGCGTTTTCATGTGCTCGTATTCCTCGTCCGTCAATTTGCCCGGCTTATAGAGCACTTGAGGTGAAATTTTCATTTTACCAATATCGTGCAATAGTGAACCTATGCCCAGTTCCATAAGTTGGTTGTTATTGTATCCGTTGGATATTCCTAGTACAAGTGAATACAGACATACATTCAATGAATGATGATACAGATCCTGATCTGCCGCCCCGATATCCATCAGCATAATGACGGCATCCTGACGGCCTCCGATATCGTCCAGAATGGACTCCATCACCTTATAAAATGACTTGCCAAAGTATTGGTGCTTATGATCTACGGAGTAGGATGTCTGACCCTGAAACTGCTTCTTGATCTCCTGTAGCGCCATCTTCCTCGTCTGTTCATGGATCATTTCGGGAATTACGATATCTTCTGTCACCGCATCCTCAATGTATACATATCCAATTCCGACTTGGCCTAGACGTTCAATCAATCGCGAAGTAAGCTCAACACCCTCCGAGAGCAGCACCATTCCATTTTCATTGTATATTTTTTTGCCCAGCTTCATGCCGGCTCTTAATAATGTAACAGGTACCAGTCGCAACTTAATCCTCTCCCGATTGTTGTGATACCTGAAGCCACCTAGCTGCAAAACACTCTTCCATCGCGCCCGGACGCTTCAACTCCATTTCAATCAAATCCCGCAAAAATTCTGGAAGCATAAATCGGAGTTCCGTTCCGTTCGCAAGCACTTCATAACCTGCTCTGAAAGTGAACATATCCAACGTGCCTACCGTATATTGCTCATCTTCTTCCAATGAACGACCCACTACACGTATATCCGTCACTTTATCATAAGGAGCGCGAGTCGTGTCATATTGAATCTCCAGACCTTCCACACACATCGTACCAAGCACTTTACCTCTAAAGCCAAATCCCGTTATTTTCTTGTCCGCAAATTCCGGTAGCAAGGACTGCTCCAGCGCCAGCCGGATGTCTCTTCCCCACAGCTTCATGACACAGGCATTAATTGGCGAAGGGCATAAGGAATGCAGCATTCCTTTGCTGATATCACCTTGAGGTAAAGGGCCAAGCAGTTGGCCCGCATTCACAAGAGAAATAGCGGTTCCCGTAAAATGTGACACCGATTGTGCCAGCAAATTTCCGAAAGGAGACTCCCGATCATATGCAATCTCCAGCTTCCGATCCGTCACCGCCACTGTACTCTCCATGGCACGCTCTGCCTGTCTCCGATGCAGTACAATGGCAGATGCCACCTTTTCGTCCAGCAGTGTGTGGTCTACAGGAGCTACGCCGCCTGACGTAACCCGAAACGGTTCATGACTACTGTTGCGGCTTAGTGCCACTTCACCCAGCAGCGTTCCATACTTGCCAGCCCCACATAGAGCTGTGCTCCCGATCCACAGCGGTTCCTCCAGCACATGATGGGTATGGCCTCCAAGAATCACATCAATCTCCGAAAACCGCGATGCCAGTTTCTTATCCGAAGGTAAACCCAAATGCGACATCACAACCAGAACATCGACCTGCTTTCTCAGGGACGGAATTTGCTCGCCCAATACCTCAAACGGATCGAGTGCATCCCATCCCAGCAATTGATAGAACTCGCCGAAAGGAGCCGTCACTGCGAGCAAGCCTATCTTAAACCCCACCTTGTCCAAAATGAGTGAATCCGTCATCCACAAGGGCTTCATCCCTGTGGCACTCTCCCTAATGTTGCCGCATACAACCGGGCAGTGAATTCCCGCATAGGCCTGTGCAAGAATATCCGGGGTAAAAGTCAGACCCTCGTTGTTACCAATCGTAATCGCATCGTACCCCGTCAAATTGATCACATCCACATTCGCCCCACCCAGCGTTCCTTCCGTTTCGGGGGCCATCCGGTCCATGTGGTCTCCCATATCCAGCACAAGCAGCGCATCTCCTAATGCGGCTCTTCGTTCATTAATCATCGCGGCTATCGAAGGCATACTGCCAAAATGACTATGTATATCATTGGTATGCAAAATGGTTAACGTTTGCTGGGTCGTCATCTCCATAACCGCCCTCCTCTATAGTTTATATATCGACTCTGTTGCTTCTAATGTTTAAGCATACCATGTTATTTCCCATTATGGTACATGTCGGTGGGGGCGCTACAACTGACAATTTAGCTACTGTGTTGTCTCAAGAAACAGTCACGGGGAGAAGCAAAGTCACAATGCCCTCGTATACCTCTGAGAAGAGACGGGTTCCTGGGACCTATTTTACAGCTAGGAATAATAGTGAATTAGTCGTTGTCATCCCATATTATTCTTGATATATTAGGTTTGCTTCGTATTTTCGACAAATTTACGACAATAAGGAGGTTAAGCGCATGAGAGTTCACGTTACCGATGCCAAGCCAGGAGATCTTCTCAGATCCGATACATACAATGAACACGGTGTACCCGTCATGATTCGGGGTACCCAGCTTCAGCACGACGATATCTCCAAGCTCATCATGCATGGTGTCGATTATATCGACATTGATGCCGGTTCAGCGAGCATTCCGGTTGACTTTGCCCCCGATGTTCCCGCTTCTCCCGAATCCCTTAAACGTGCCGTTCCCCTCATGGAGCAGACTATTCATGGCTTTGAAAGCATGTTTCTCAAAGCTGCCTCAACCGGCAAATTTGATGAATCTCGAGTCGATGAGCTGCTCAGCCCCCTCGTTTCAGAGCTGACTCATCAAAAAGATGTCGTATCTCTGCTGCTGCTCATGGAACGGGGAGATCACTATACGTACAATCATTCTCTCCAAGTGGGTGTACTGTCATATTACATTGCCACATGGCTTGGATATACAGAAGAAGAAGCCTATACCGCTGGTAAAGCCGGATATTTACACGATATAGGCAAGTCCATGATACCGGATGAGATTTTGAATAAACCTGGTAAGCTGACGCCTGAAGAATTTAAGGAAATGAAAAAACATTCCCTCTACGGCTATGATATCATTCGCAACTCAACAAGTGATGAGATTTCGGCAATCGTCGCCCTGCAGCATCACGAAAGAGAAGATGGAAGCGGATACCCGAACGGACTGTTCAAGAAGGATATTCATCCTTTCGCCAGTATTACGGCAATTGCAGACGTATATAGCGCTATGATCTCCAACCGTGTGTACCAGACGAAGCAGGAGCTGCTCACCGTACTGCGCGAGCTGCACAGCATGAGCTTCGGACATCTGAACCCGGAAGCCACCCAAGTCTTCATCCGGCATATGCTTCCGAACTTTATTAACAAGCAGGTCCTTCTGACTTCGGGTCAGACGGGAACGATTATTTTGAACAATCCTGCCGATTATTTCAGACCTTTAGTGAAAATTAATGAAAATGAGTATATAGATTTGTCCAGAGAGCGACATGTATCCATTGATGAAATTTATCTGGAATCCTGATCTGCGAACTCGTTCTGCTCATACACAGACTACGCGAATAAAAAGAGACTGTCCTTGATCCGCAGGTTCTTCCCTACGAAGGACAGTCTCTTTTTATGTTACGGACACACGCCTGATAGACATCATCGCATCATGGCTCAGCCCCAACATAACCCTCGTAAAGCGAGAATTATCCTATGGAACCTTCCATTTCGAACTTGATCAAACGGTTCATCTCGACCGCGTACTCCATCGGCAGTTCTTTGGTGAACGGCTCGATAAAGCCCATAACGATCATTTGTGTCGCCTCTGCTTCGGTCAAACCACGGCTCATCAGATAGAACAACTGATCCTCCGATACCTTGGAAACCGTTGCTTCGTGCTCCAGCGTAATGTCGTCGTTCATGATTTCATTATAAGGAATCGTATCCGAGGTCGACTGATTATCCAAAATCAACGTATCACACTTGATATTCGATTTTGCCCCTTGAGCCTGACGACCGAATGAAGCCAGTCCGCGATACGTTACTTTACCGCCATGCTTACTGATCGACTTGGATACAATCGTCGATGTCGTATCTGGTGCCAAGTGGATCATTTTCGCCCCTGCATCCTGATGCTGGCCTTTGCCTGCAACTGCAATGGACAAAACCATACCTTTAGCTCCACGGCCTTTCAGCACAACTGCCGGGTATTTCATCGTCAGCTTGGAACCGATGTTACCATCGACCCATTCCATCGTTGCATTTTCTTCTGCAACCGCACGTTTGGTCACCAGGTTAAAGATGTTTGGTGCCCAGTTTTGGATCGTTGTGTAACGAACGCGTGCATTTTTCTTACAAATGATTTCCACCACTGCGCTATGCAGCGAGTTCGTGCTGTAAATCGGAGCCGTACAGCCTTCTACATAATGAACGAAGCTGTCCTCGTCGGCAATAATGAGTGTACGCTCGAATTGTCCCATGTTTTCCGAGTTAATACGGAAGTAAGCCTGCAATGGAACTTCACATTTTACACCCTTCGGTACATAGATAAAGCTTCCGCCTGACCATACCGCACTGTTCAGTGCTGCAAACTTGTTGTCCGCAGGAGGTACAACTGTCGCAAAATACTCTTTCAGAATTTCAGGATGCTCACGCAGCGCCGTATCGGTGTCCATGAAAATAACGCCCTGATCTTCGAGTTCCTTTTGCATGCTATGGTAAACAACCTCGGATTCATACTGTGCGGATACACCAGCCAGAAACTTTTGCTCCGCCTCAGGAATCCCCAGTTTATCAAAGGTTTCCTTAATTTCCGTAGGAACTTCTTCCCACGTTTTTCCTTGCCTCTCGGAGGGTCTTACATAGTACTGGATATCGTCGAAATCCAGATCATTCATATCTCCGCCCCAGTTTGGCATAGGCATTTTTTCAAACTGCTTCAGTGCTTTCAGACGGAATTCCAGCATCCATTCTGGCTCATCCTTAATTTTGGAGATTTCCTTTACGATTTCCGGAGTGAGACCCTTACCTGTTTGGAAAATGGATTTGTGCTCGTCACGAAAGCCATATTTATACTCTTCCATTTCCGGTGCTTTCTTGGCCATGTTTCTCAAACCTCCTCTATTCTAGTTAAATTATTGTTTTTCATCAATTCCTTTGCGCAGCGCATTCCAGGCCAAAGTCGCACATTTGATACGGGCCGGGAACTTATTGACACCTGACAAAGCTTCCAGCTCTTCATAATCGTCGAATTCGGCGGCTTCACCCTTCATCAGAGAAGAGAAGCGATTCGCCATATCCAGTGCCTGATCAATCGTTTTTCCCTTAACCGCCTCTGTCATCATTGAAGCGGAGGACATACTGATTGAACAGCCTTCTCCTGTAAAACGGGCATCCTCGACAACGCCGTCCTTCGTCTTGAGTTGAAGAGAAATCCGGTCACCACACGTAGGATTGTTCAAATCGACCGTGACCACGTCATCCTCAAAACGTCCGCGATTCCGCGGATTTTTATAATGATCCATAATTACACGTCGGTACAAGTCATCAAGTTGCATCGCCAAAATACTCCTTCGTTTGGATTAGGGCGCTGATCAAAACGTCGACTTCCTCTTCCGTGTTATAGAGGTAAAAGCTGGCTCGCGCCGTTGCACTGGCTTTCAACCAGCGCATCAATGGCTGGCAACAGTGATGGCCTGCACGTACAGCCACCCCTTTACTATCCAGCACGGTCGCTACATCATGCGGATGTACATCATCCAGATTGAATGTTACGAGTCCTACATGACGTTCAGCAGGACCGTAAATCGTCAAGCCATCCACTTCACGGAGACGTTTGAGAGCATAGTTGGCCAGACGGCTTTCATGCTGTGCAATCGCGTCCAGCCCGATGCTTTCCAGAAAATCAATGGCAGCTCCCAAACCGACAGCTCCGGCAATGATCGGGGTTCCGCCTTCGAATTTCCAAGGCAGCTCCTTCCATGTGGATTCATACAATCCCACATCGTCGATCATTTCCCCGCCGAACTCAATCGGCTCCATGTTTTCCAGCAGCGCCTTCTTGCCGTACAGTGCCCCGATCCCTGTAGGACCACACATTTTGTGACCAGAAAAAGCATAAAAGTCAGCATCAATGTCTTGCACGTCTACTTTCATATGTGGCGTGCTTTGTGCACCGTCTACAACGATGACTGCGCCTTTGCGATGCGCAATAGCTGCAATCTCTTTGATCGGGTTCACAACGCCAAGCACATTGGAGACATGCGCAATGGCTACAATTTTTGTGTTTTCAGTGATGGTATTCTCCACGTCAGCAAGATCAACGCTACCGTCCTCTTGAAGCGGGATATATTTTAAAGTTGCGCCTGTGGCTTTGGCTACCTGTTGCCACGGAATCAGATTGCTGTGATGTTCCATCGGTGTGATGACAATCTCATCACCTTCCTGACAGTTGGCTCTGCCATAGGAAGAAGCAATCAGATTCAGCGCCGTTGTCGTTCCTCTTGTGAAAATAATTTCCTGACTGCGCTTTGCATTCAGAAAGCGGGCTACCTTCTCCCGCGCACCTTCATAAGCATCCGTAGCACGGCTGCCCAAGGTATGCACTCCACGATGAACGTTCGAATTATCATATTCGTAGTAGTGCTTGATCGCCTCAATGACCGCCAGCGGTTTTTGCGAAGTGGCCGCATTATCCAAATAAACCAGCGGATGACCGTTAATCTCCTGATGTAAAATCGGGAACTGTTCACGGATCAATGCAGTATTCATTGGCCTAACTTCCTTTCAACAAGGCTTTGCAGCTGCTGTTGAAGTCCTTCGAGCGGAATTTCAGAAACGACAGGTGCCAGGAAGCCATAAATAATCAAGCGTTCAGCTTCTGCACGGCTAATCCCGCGGGACATCAAGTAATACACTTGTTCACGATTCACCTGACCGACCGAAGCTGCGTGACCTGCGGTCACATCATCCTCATCAATCAGAAGGATCGGGTTAGCGTCACCACGCGCTTTCGGGCTAAGCATGAGAACACGTTCTGTTTGCTGGCCGTCTGCTTTGGTAGCACCTTTTTCAATTTTCGTAATACCGTTAATAATGGAAGATGCATTTTCACGCATAACTGCGCGTGTAATCATCTGGCTGGCTGAACTTTTGCCAAAATGCTGTGCTTGTGTCGTATAGTTCAGCTTTTGCGAGCCGGAGCCTACAGCAATAATCTTGGCATCCGAGTTGGAGCCGTTGCCTTTCAGCACGGACATCGTGTTGCTCGCTGTATTGCCATAGTTCATTTCTCCGACAATCCATTCGATAGCTGCGTCATTACCCAACGTAGCACGGCGGATGGAAATATCCGTTACTTGCTCTCCAAGCTGATGCACCGTTGCATAGCGCACCTTGGCTCCTGCATTCGCTACCACTTCTACTGCGCCATTATGAATGACAGGTGTTGCCAAATCCGCAGATACATAGTTGTCTACGTACGTTACGGAGCTATGGCTTTCAGCAATGAGCAGTACGTGAGGTGCAAACGTCGCCGTCGCATCATCTGTCAGAAAAACAGCCTGAAGCGGAACACTTAACTCCACATTCTTCGGCACATAAGCGAATACTCCACCGTTCCAGATCGCTGCGTGCAGCGCGGACAATGAATTTTCATCCGTCTTAATGACCGTATTCAGATGAGCTTTAACTAAATCACCATGCTCCTTAACCGCCGTTTGCAGATCCGTGAAAATAACGCCTTGCGCTGCCAATTCCTCGCTCAGCTTCACATATACCGCGCCGGAGTTGCGCTGGATAATCAGACCGCCCTCCTGCTGATCTTTTACCAGATCGGCAATCGCTGCGGGAACCTGCCCCACCGATGCAATCGCCTCGCTGTTTTTATGTTGACCGTAATCGTTGAGATTCCAACGTTCGATTTTAGTTTTTTCAAATACCGGAAGCTCCAGTTTGCCTGCAAGCTCAAGTGCTTTTTGTCTGTCTGCGGTCAGCCATGACGGCTCGCCGTTACGTTCGGACAGAACACGCAGTTGCTCGGAATCTACCGGAAGGATTGTTTGTGTACTCATTAGTTTTCCTCCTCGCTTCCGGCTTACGCCTCTTGTCCTACAGTTTCATCAACGATACCCAGTTCTTCCTTGATCCAGTCGTAACCGTCCGCTTCCAGACGCTCAGCCAGCTCAGGTCCACCGGATTTAACGATGCGTCCTTGCATCATGACATGTACGAAATCAGGCTTAACGTAATTCAACAGACGCTGGTAGTGAGTAATGATGAGGAAACCGCGCTCTTCGGAACGCATAGCATTGACACCGCTAGCCACGATTCTCAAAGCGTCAATATCCAGACCGGAGTCGATTTCGTCAAGAATGACGATTTTCGGATCGATCATCATCATTTGCAAAATTTCATTCCGTTTTTTCTCACCACCGGAGAAACCTTCGTTCAGATAACGGTGAGCAAACTCAGGATTCATTTCGAGTTCCTTCATTTTGCTTTCCATTTGGCGGATAAATTTAATCAAGGAAATTTCTTGGCCTTCCTCACGGCGTGCATTAATTGCACTACGCAAAAAGTCGGAGTTGGTTACCCCTGCAATTTCACTCGGATACTGCATAGCCAGGAACAATCCCGCACGTGCGCGCTCATCCACTTCCATGTCCAGAACGTCTTCTCCGTCCAAAGTTACTTGGCCATCTGTGACTTCATATTTGGGATGACCCATCAAAGCAGAAGCCAATGTACTTTTACCCGTTCCGTTAGGACCCATGATGGCATGGATTTCTCCGCCCTTCATTTCGAGGTTGATGCCTTTCAGAATTTCCTTGCCTTCAATGGTCGCTTTGAGACCTTCAATCTTAAAGTTTGTAGCCATATTCGGAATACCCTCCAAAATTTGTAGTGTGGTGTCGAAATCAGAAAGTATATTTAAACAGGGGAGCCCCCTGATTTCAAGCAAGCGAAAATATTTAAAAATTTATTTATAATCATTCTAAACTGATTCTCAATGATTCTCAAGTTATTTTATAATAAATATCTTTAAGGGTGCAACCAACGGACACACGTTATGCGACTTTCTTCATAAAATATTCATACTAACTCAGCTCACAAATGGCAAAATAGCATACGGACCTCACTAAATTATGAAGTGTGTTCAAAAGCCATCCTGATGAACAACGAAGAGGAAAGGTGAAACTCTACCGTGATTGTTTGCCTCCTATTTTTATTATAGCGTAATTCTTCATCATACCGCATATCCAATCATAATCGCTTCCCATCTGAGGAGTTTGCAAAGCGACTGGAATTGAATTATGCAAAATCCTGATCTATGAAAAAGCATTAAAATGCTGTAAATTGTCTTTTTCATCCATAAAAACGCTACCGACAATATGACGTCAGTAGCGTTTTTACATGTAGCGCTTATTTCAGAACAAAAACCCATCTATATGAAATGGAATTCAACTGCCAGAATTAAGCCTCCAGCATCATTTTTTCGATTAGCCCAGATAAGAGCGAAGCATCCACATATGTTTCTCCAGATCCGCTTTATAACCAATCAGCAAATCTGCGGTTGGCTGATCAGATGCGCTTTCAGCCAGCTCAATTCCTTCCTGAAATTCCTCGCAGACAGTGGCAAAGTCCTCAATTAGCGTTTGCACCATTTTCGGCGCATCCTCATTGCCACTTGCCTCATGAATGGAGGACAGCTCCAGATATTCTTTTAACGTTGCGGAAGGAGACCCTTTCAGCGCCAACAGGCGTTCGGCGATCTCGTCCATTTTCAGCGTAATTTCATTATATAGTTCTTCAAATTTAACATGGAGTGTGAAAAAGTTGGAGCCTTTCACATACCAGTGATAGTTATGAATCTTCACATATAGTACATTCAGGTTAGCGACCTGGCGGTTTAACAGTTCTTCCACCGATTTCGTTTGCGTATTTTTCGAGTTGCTTGTTGTTTTAGCCATAATAAATCCCTTCCTTTTTCATCAAATTGATCATTCAGGAACGTTTACGTATTCATCCACCGTCCTTCTGACGGGAAGACGCCAGCGGGCACGGTATTTCGCCTGCCGGACGTCTGTTTATTATTTACCCTTCTCATATGAAGACGAAACAAAATCTTACGTTCCTTTCTCCTATTCCGCCTCCCCACAAAAAAAATGTACAAAACTCAAACAATTTTCGTTATACTTGGCTCTATCCAAGCGAAATGGTTGGTTTAATCTTGTAGTATTTCTCATCATAGATGTATGCACAATTTATGGAGGTGACTTCGTTGTCCCAATATCATGCTTTTACGACAGAAGAAGCAATTGAATTTGTGAAGAATATCCCCGGATTTTTTAGTCAGGATGCTCGTCTGGAATGCCGCGAAATCGGTGATGGCAACCTGAATCTGGTTTTTCATATTACGGATTCTGAATCTGACAAGAGTATCATTGCCAAACAGGCGCTTCCCTATGTGAAAATCGTAGGTGAATCCTGGCCGCTGTCACTGGATCGTGCCCGTATTGAACGCGAGGCGCTTCAGAAGGAGCACCACATTTGCCCTGAGCTCGTTCCTGCGGTGCTCGGCTATGACGATGAACTCGCCTTGACTGTGATGGAGGATCTAAGCTCGTACACAATCATGCGCAAAGGATTAATCGAAGGAAACACATATCCGCATTTTGCTGACCATATTGGAGAGTTTCTGGCGCGTACGCTCTTTTTTACCTCGGATCTGGGCATGAATCAGCAGGACAAAAAAGAGCTGGTCAAGCGCTTTATCAACCCGGATCTTTGTAAAATCACCGAGGATCTTATTTTGGACGAGCCTTATCGGTTTTCAGACAATAACAACTACGGTTCCTATATCGAAGACGAGGCAGAGGCGCTTCGTACAGATCAGGCCATTCATCTGGAAGTAGCTTTGCTGCGAGAGAAGTTTCTGACACGGACAGAAGCGCTTCTGCACGGCGATCTTCATACAGGCAGTATTTTTGTAACAGCGGAGTCCACTAAAGTCATTGATCCCGAGTTTGCCTACTACGGACCGATGGGCTTTGATATCGGAGCGGTGATTGCCAATCTGCTGTTGAACTATGCAGCACAACCTGGATGGACTTCTGGCGAGACAGCTGTACAGGAACGCCGTGACTGGCTTTTAGAGACTGCCATTCAGGTATGGGAGCAGTTTGAGTGCGGGTTCCGCAAACTGTGGGACCAGCATGTTACTGACCACATGGCCCGCACGCCGGGATATCAGGACTTGTACCTCCAGAAAGTGCTGCAAGATACGATTGGCTTTGCAGGCTGCAAGGTCATCCGCCGGATCATCAGCTTGTCGCATGTGGCCGATATAGACACGATTGCCGATCCTGCGATCAAGGAAGCAGCGGAAAGACTGGCGTTATCTATAGGAAAAGCCTTGGTTCTCCGCAATCGCGAGGTGCATTCGATCCGTGAATTGGGAGACATTATTCAGACAGCAACGGCTGCCCCAACTAAAGGAGCTTAATGGATATGAGTGAAAATAAAGAATCTACGACTAAAGCTTTCAATGAAGCAATCGCGCCTGGTCAGGCTCTCTCGTCGCTGGTGTGGAAAGGTGACCACTTGTCCATGCTGGACCAGCGCCTGCTGCCCGAATCCATCGTGATGCTGGATTTGTTCACAGCCGAGGAAGTGTGGGATGGCATCCATGCCATGAAGGTACGCGGTGCGCCAGCCATCGGAATGGCTGCGGCCTACGGCGTCGTGCTGGGTGCTTCCGCTTACGGCGGAACCGATGCTGCTGGATGGCTGGAGCATGTACACAGCGTTTGCGGGCATTTAGCTACATCACGACCGACCGCAGTGAACCTGTTCTGGGCGCTGGACCGCATGAAGAAGCGGGCCAAAGAACTAACCGCCGAAGCGACCGAAGGACGGGTCGAGGATTGGAATGCCGGATTGGAGCGTGAAGCTATATCCATTCAGGCAGAGGATGAGGAAGTATGCCGCCTGATCGGCGTCCATGCTTTACCTCTATTCGAAGACGGTATGGGCGTGCTCACTCACTGCAATGCAGGCGGACTGGCGACAGCGAAATACGGGACGGCACTCGCGCCCATGTACCTTGCACATGAAAACGGCATACACCTGAAAGTGTTTGCCGACGAAACACGTCCCGTGCTCCAAGGGGCGCGTCTGACCGCGTTTGAGCTCCAGCAGGCTGGCATTGATGTAACCCTGCTGTGTGACAACATGGCAGGTATGGTCATGGCCAAAGGATGGGTCCAGGCCGTCATCGTTGGCACGGACAGAGTGGCGGCTAATGGCGATGTCGCCAACAAAATCGGCACTTACAGCTTAGCTGTGCTGGCCAAGGCACATGGCATCCCTTTTTATGTAGCTTCACCGCTATCTACGATTGATTTGCATACTGCTACAGGCGCAGACATTCCCATCGAGGAGCGTCCTGCGGAGGAAGTCACCGAAAGCTTCGGCAAAAGGACAGCCCCACAGGGCATCAAGGTCTATAACCCGGCTTTCGACATTACGCCTCATGAATACATTACCGCCATCATTACCGAAAAAGGGATCGTCCAAGCTCCCTTTAGCGACAGCCTGCCCGCTTTATTTGCGGATTAATTCGTTTGCCAGGCCATGCAGCTCGTATGAAAGCGAAATCGTTTTACTCGATAAAATGTAACTTTTCTATTTGAAAAAACCGGAGCGAAGCAGCCCCGGTTTTTTCGCGTTTTTCTACCTTTGTGCAGCAAAAGCTCCACTTAGACCAGCTTCAAAAGTGCCTCATACCCCGGCATACCCGGCTTAATTCCAAGCTGCTCCGCTTCCGTCGTCACCGACTCCATGGGCGCTTCCAACAATTCGCGCAGCGTTTTTACACCCACAGCTCGTGCGGCAAGAATTTTCCGATCTCCCAGCCGTTCATTCAGCAATCCGACATCCAGTGCGCCGCACATGATGTAACCATGGGAGTTGGAGATAGTCAACAGCGTTGTTTTAGGCAGTTTGACCTCAACTCCGATAAATGTATGCTTACCCACTTGTATGGGTTCCATGTGTATCATTGTTTTCACTGCACCTCCTCTTTGTTCATCCGGGATATTTTATGCAGTATTTGGGGGTGAGTGTGGACACCCGTGGATACATATTGAATATTAGGGCGCTAATTTTTGTGCACCCTGTCGGAGCATTCAAAATTTGACGATGCCGCATCATAAAGGATATTATATATAGATTAAATCCTGAATTGAGGTGATCACCGAGCATGAAGTATTCTAAAGCGACGAACTATGCCCTTCACACCATGCTTTTTCTGGTAGTATCACCCCCTAATAATAAGCCTGTTGGTGTACAACAGTTGGCGGATCGACAAGGGGTTTCGCCTACTTACTTGTCCAAAATACTGACCAAGCTGGTCAAGGCGGGAATGATTGAATCTACTTCGGGTGCCAATGGCGGTTATAGATTGAAGCGGAACTGGGAGGATATTTCGTTCCTGGATGTTATTCATGCAATTGAAGGCGCAACTTCTTTGTTCGACTGTTGTATGAACCATGAAGCAGAATGCTTAATTCAAAAAGTAATGGTTTCAGCGGAGACCAAAATGGATGAGCATCTTAGAAATCAAAAGTTATCCGAACTTGCCAAAGAAATAAAAATGGTTCTCTGAGCCATATTTATTTTGAGATAAGGGCCACTCTTTTTTGTTTCAAAAAGTATGCCTTTTTGCTAATCCCCTTTATCTAATTAATCAGGTTGATCTCAATTCGTACAAGCCATTTTGAAGCGAAAGACTGGCAGAACCTGCACCTTTAATCACGATCTTGGTGTTGAACCCACACGGCATCCTATCGTCCGGGAACCAAGGCCGCTGCTTGTCTATTACAATTAATAATCCTTCCGCGTCCCCTAGAGGAGTGAATTGCTTCCCGGCCTCACCCCATGAATCAATTTGGAACATTGCTGTGATAGTTTTGCAACATTCCGGAACATTATCGACTGGAAGGCCAATCTCACTTATACGAAGTAAATGCTTTGGCCCGAAAGCTTCATCTACTGCGTTGTCGAGCGAATGGTGAGCAATGAACTCGATGAGGTTATGATCAGGATCATAGAAGTAAAGTGCTGTTGCATTCCAGCTTTCGAAAAGAAACTCATCCTCTCTGGTTCTTGAAATCAATGAGATGCCCCGGTCGATTACCCATTGTTTTGCCTCTATGAACTTATTGGTTGGAATCGCAAACGCAACGTGATAAAACTCATTCTCCATGAGGGAATTTTCCTGAAGAGCAAGAACCGATTCGCCAGCTCCAAATGATAACCGTGAAGCGGTTTCCTCCAGAACCTCCAGGCCCAAGAGAGAGCCGTAAAAAGCTTTCATGGCTTCAAATCTGTGTGTATTTAAGAGCACTTCTGTTATTTTCATCGCGTTCGTCATCCCCCTTAAAATAAATGATTTTTGCTCAAGATAACTTGATTACATAAGCCGTAGATTGATATCCAGTGTCCTTCATGACCCCTGTTGGAATCAGCAGCTTTTTACCGGAAGGGCTCCAGCGTAGCTGGTCACTTATGCTATTATCGCCCAAGACCGGAGTTTGCTCCCCTGTTTCTGCTTCTGTAATGAAAAAACGGTATTTATCTCCATCCTCAGAAACCGCATAGGCCAGCTTGCTGCCATCCGGCGACCAGCTTGTACCGAACAGTTGCATACCCGTAGCCAATGTGAACAGCTCTTTCCCTTTGGTATCGCAGAGAACCAATGCGTTTTCCCCGGGTTTGGTGTGTTTAACAACCGCCAGCGTGCCGCCATCCGGGGAAGGAAGGACCGCCCAGATGTCTTTTTTCAGGACTTCGGATTGCTTGGTTTCGATATCATAGGCGATCCATTTCCCCATAGCGACATAGTAGATCGTATTTCCCGACGGAGCTACGCTAGAAACACTTCTCTGTCCAGTCTTGACCGCGACTTCACTCTTTCCATTCACATCAGCCCTGATAATGTCCCCTTCCATATTGGGAAAAATAACGTGACCTGTATCCTCCCATACGCCTTCCCCGGCCATAAACTCTGCATCGTACATCTTCACGGAAACGCCGGTTTCAAGATTCATGATGTAGCCTATTCCTGTGGATTCATACAATTGCTGATAAAGCATATGCTTCCTGTCAGGGGACAGCTTTGCAAATCCGTAGCTTTTCTCCCCCTCCAGCAGCGGCGTCTCCCCACTGGAAGCAAGATCATATTGATAGAGGTTATGTGGATAACGTTTTTCTCCCTCAATCATCACGGGGGGCAGCTTCCTGTTCTCTTTATCAACCGCAAGCGTGCCTTCACTCACCCAATCCATCCCGCGAACACCCTCAATCTTAGCAATGCCCTCCAGCTTCAACTTGGTGTATACGGATTCAGTGGTGTTATCCATCACGGTAATCTTTTTGCCGGACTTCTCTACAACCTGCCGCGCCTCCGTGTTCCCCGTAGTACAAGCGGTCAGGGACATAAGAGTCGCCGTGGCGAGCAGTATGAGTCCTGTCTTGCCCAGCTTGCTGTGGATATTTGCGTTCATTGCATGATTCCCCCTAAAGATTTGTACAGCATGGACATGATTGAATTCGATTCGTACAAAACTCGCTGTGGAAGCCTAATCTTGAGTCCTGTGTAGCCTTAGCCTGCTCTAAGCATACCGGAGGAGTATTTCCAAACCACGGCTGCTTGTTTCCAAGTTGTAAACTTTTTGAGTAGCTTTGATGCAGAGTACAGACCTATTAAGTGGCTGGAAAAGACAGCTCGAAGACCGAACCTTCACCTTCCGTCTCCAGTAGCGTAATGCTTCCATTCTGCTTCTCAACCAGATTGCGAACCAGTGACAGTCCCAGTCCCGTGCCGCCCGATTGCCTGGATCGATCGCGGTTGACCGTGTAGAAAGGCTCGAAAATCCTCTCTCTGGCTTCCTCAGGAATGCCTATGCCGGAATCACGGATCGTGATCCTTACCCGGTTGTCCCTAAGCTCGCTGTGAACATGAATAGTTCCTTGAGGAACATTGTATTTGATCGCATTATCCAGCAAATTAATAAAAATATGCATAAAGCTCTCTTTATCAATCCAGATGTGGGCTGGCTCCGCATCGCAGGAAATAGTGATTCCGAAGCGCTCTGCCTTGCCACTCATACGTGCACAAACATCCCGCAGCCCCTCTGCAACCTCCAACAGCTCGGCCTGTGACTCAAAATCATATTTTTCCAGCGCCGACACCTGTAGCACCTTCTCCACCATTTCATATAGCCGCTGAGTTTCCTTGGCGATGCTGGCCTTGGCTTCCAACAGCAGCTTGGGATCATCGTCGTAAATATTCAGCAGATCCACGTAAGCTTTAATGGAGGTCAACGGTGTCTTGAATTCATGGCTAATGTTGCCGATATATTGCTTCTGCTGCTGCTCCAGCGCTTGGAGCTTGTGGATAGCCAGTTGCAGCTTCCGTTGCTCTTCATCTTTGGCAGCAATACTCTGCTCAATCTCCTTGCTCATAAAGTAGATGCCCTCGGCCAACTCGCCCAGCTCATCCTTTCGCCTAACCGGAGGAGCCTGGATATATTCGGCGCGGCGGATATCCTCTGCCGCCTTTTTCAACCGTCCAATAGCTGCGGCTGCCCGGTTAAAATACAAATATCCGATGATGAAGCTTAGTAAAAGTACCGCAATCCCTGTAGTCAGGAACAAATTCTGGAGGGTTCGCAGAAAACTCTGCGAGCTTTTGAGTGAATATTGCAACTGAACTACCCCCATTTGTTCCTCCGGCCCTTGGAGCGGCGCCAGATACAGGAGTGTGTCCCCCACAACCTCATATGCTATTTTATTGTGCAACGCATAGGCCAGGGCAGCATTCACTTCACTTTGCTGGTCTACCACTGGAGGGTCTTGAATAGAGGTGCCTACCTGGAGCCCCTGCGCATCATAAAGCGTGACTCCCAGTCCGGTAAATCCGGCCAGCTCCGTAGCCAGTCCCCGGCCCCGCTGCCTCATAAATATCTGCGGCTCCATCCGCGTTCCTGTATAATAAGTCTGCTTCACCCGCAGATTAACCGTTTTGACGTGCTGGGCCAGATAAACCTCGGTTTGAGTCAGCTGGTTCTTTTCCACCCCTTGAAGAACAAAATAGCTTAGCACACCTAGAGCAAGAATAAGCAGTACAGCCAGAAACAAGCTGAATTTCAACTTGATGCTAATTCTCATGGATAATCACCGCTCATCTTTTCTTTATTTGTCTCCTTTTATCTCACTCAAAATCCTGGAATTTACATTCAACCCTGAAAATTGAAATAGTACTTCCTTTTCATCCAAAGCCTTACTTTTTGCTATTTTCAAATAGAGCTTGGGCTGGTCTCGAAATGCTCTCGCACTTCCAATAGAGTACGCCTTCTTGAGATAATCATGCGCCTCTAACGTTTTGCCTTGAAGAAGGAGCGTTTCAGCCATCAGGATATAAGGGTTGGTATCCACAATGCGATATCCAGTGATCTCCATATCAACAATCTCTTCATTTAAAAGCTCTGCGGAACGCTGAGTTTGACCGTTATAATTGAGAATTTGAACGTATTGATGCAAGGTTAAGCTTGTAATTCCCCATTTATGCTTAGGTTCAGGTATCAGGTCCCAAGCCTTTTGTGCTTTTTCCTCAGCCATTTTGCTGTCTAATGGGAGTATACCAGCGGCTTCCTCTCCAAGCTCCCAAATAGCCTCCTCCAACTGCAAATCGAAGTCATGATACATCCGAATATTCATCGGTTTACCTCCAATAGATCATTTCATTCTCAACATAAATCAATACCCCCTCCGTTTTCATCTACTTCTTTTGGTTATGGTTCAATGCAACGACAATTGTGATGACTAATCCGATCAGCGTCACCAGCAATGTACCAAACATTATCATTAATGTCAGCGCCTCTTTAACCTCCACAGGCGTCACCTCCTTTGCAGGAGACGAACCGACCGCCCATCTAAGCCAATAGAATGGTTAAAAACATGATAGCACACGATATTAGTAGCCTGAAACCAAGTCTCTGGCTTCAGCTTCTGCCTTTTCAATAGCTTCGGCTAAAGTCATTTCAGGTTTCACTTGTTTGTACTGAATGGCTTTGCTATATGTATCCCCTGCCTCGCTCCACTCCCAATATGTATAAACATCCACAGACTCCAGAAAGTAGACCGATAACGCCTATACAGGGTTTACAGCATATAAATCCATGAACTTCTGGTTTGAAAGCTGATCGCGCTTAAGAAATTCATTTCTCATATTGTATAATAGATTCAATACATCTTCGTCATTCACATTCACGATGCGATTCACAAATGCATTGCGTCTTTCCACGTTATTCAATATGATTTGGATAGCGTTGCGTATACGCCAAGCCTCTGGGCCAATATTGAGCATATGAATTAAATCGTTCGTAGTCAGGTCAGGGTAAAATGGGGCTGGTTGAATTATTCGTGTCCACACTCCATCGTTCCCATGCTCAAACACTTGAATCGCATCAGTAACATTCACCCCAATGGTCTGCCATTGGTGGTTGAGGGCATCTGTAATGTGATAGTAGTGCAGCCCGGCTTCTTCGTTTTCTTCTGTTTGCTCCCAAACCTGTCCCATACGAACAATGGTTTTGATGGCTTGTTTGTTGGCTTTAATGTTTAGCATCATGGTATCATCCCCCAATTCTATTTTTGGAAAAATGGCAATAGCAAAGCCAAGGATATGTTGTGCATCCCTTTGGTAAGGTATCAGTATTAAAACTTTTTGATCGTTTAACGATCATATACAAACACAGTATAGCATATGAACGTTTAGTGTGCAATAATTTACATGCAGTCTTTGGAGGTTTTTTAATGGATAATAAGGATTGGGTCTTATACTGTAAACTAGGAGAAATAATTGAAAAGCACGATGTGTCTGTATTGAAGTTATCTGAGGATATTAACCATAGAAGAACAACGATTATGGATTTAATGCATAATAAGGACATGGAGAACAAGCGTATACCTGCCTCTCTTATCACTAAATTGTGTGTCTATTTCGATATCACTCCTAACGATTTATTTGAAATTCGTAAGCTCTAAATAAAACGGGGACCCGTAAAATATAGACTCTGAAAAGAGTTATTTTTACGGGTCCCACGTTTACTTCCTCTGCATTCGATTTGAACATTTTTATTTCAGCATTTTGCATCATTCGATTCCCAACGCTCGAAAGTACAATAGATAGACGAACTAAACCGTTTCGATCTATAGATTGCTGATTTGAAATCGCTCTTGGGATTGTTGCAAAATGCTTATTTTTATGATGATTGATAAAAAAGCCAGAAGCGTAAACATCATTCCGCTCCAGATAAGCTGGTGTATTCCCAAGTGTGATTAGACTGATCCATTAAAGGAAGCAGCGGCAGACCAAGACTTGATAAATAAAGTCTTAGACTGCCGCTGTTGTCATTCAACTAACGTCCCCCGATAGCTTAACATCGGTATCAGTCGTGGTGAGTTCACAAACTAATTCTTCAAATGAATCAATTTTTTTGATGGGTAACTTGCAAACGAAATATAGATGCATATTATAGGTTGTCAACAAAATTCAAATAATTTTCAGTGCTTTTTTCCACAGTTTCTTCAGATCGATCATATTCCTCACCATAAAATGCAAAGAACGAACGATAATCTGCATCGCAATATAGGAATGTCATTTTAAATGGAACCAGTATTTGTTCAAGCGTATATTGATATCTTCCGTTTTCGTGATAATCTAGCTTTTCGATTCCTGCAGATACACCTAAAGCAACTTTACGATTCTTGAATTTATCTCCTCCATTTGAACCAAAAGCCCATCCATAAGTTAAAACATCGTCAAACCATTTTTTTAGGAGAGGCGGACAATTAAACCAATATATAGGGAACTGCAAAACAAGATTACCATGAGATTCAACCAATTTTTGTTCCTTTACCACGTCGATGTTTCCATCAGGGTAAACTTTAGACAACTCGTGAACAGTATACTTTTCTGGATATTTTTTCAGTTCTTCTACCCACCGCTTATTAATGACGGATGTTTCCATGCTGGGATGCGCTACAATAACAAGAGTTTTCAAAGATTTGTCCTCCTTAAGTATTATTTATATCTTGATAATAAAATGAACGCTAGAAATATGAAAGTATGCACTTTTAGTACAGATACTTACATAAAGGTAAGTGTTTTTTACTGGTTCCACACTTTTTATCACCAGAGAATTAACATAGAGGATTCCGCCACGCTATCCTGCCCGTTAGCTTAACGCAGTACCGGCAGTCTAACACTTTATTTTCTCAGTCTACATCTTTATTTTCCGAATCTAATACTTAATTTACTTTGAACACTAAAGCCAAAATAATAATAAGCAAAGAGTTATCCTGTTTCATAATTAAAAGTAAGTCTCCATCATATTTATATATACAGATTCATAGATATATTTTACGAAAAAAACCTCCTTTCTGTCTATAGTTCCTTTTGAATGTACTCGGCAAATTCCTGTATTGTCTTTTCGTTCCGACGATAGTACGTCCACTTCCCAATTCGCTCAGACTCCAACAAACCAGCTTTTTGCATCGTTAATAAATAACTTGAGATAACAGACTGTGCAAGTTCTGCTTTAGCCTGAATATCCCCCACACATACACCAATTCGAAAATTAAGCCCTTGCTTTAAATAAGCCTGTTCATCAAAAAATTCCTCTGGATTTTTTAACCACAGCATAATTAGACGACGTGTCTCATTAGACAAAGCTTTATAAATCAATAACGGTTCCATACAGAACATTATATCTACTTTATTAGATTTGTAAATATAAAATCCAGATAGCTTTGCAGAAGAAATGAATTAAAACTGCCACTGTTTATATAAAAATTGGCTGTTTCCCCCACGGAAAATCCGCTCGGAAACAGCCTTTTTGCGTACCACTTCAACTACACTGACTTACTACGATTGGAGCGATACATCAAGTACAGGAAATATGGCGCACCGATCAGAGCGATCAGCAGGCCGGAAGGAATCTCCGTCGGCGCAAGCACCGTCCGTCCAATCGTATCTGCCAACACCAGCATCACCGCTCCCAAGATGCTCGACAAGACAATCGAACGGCGCACATGGTGCCCGATCAATGTGCGCACGATATGCGGAGCAATCAGCCCGATGAAGCCAATCGTACCCACGCAGGCTACTGCTCCTCCCGCCAACAGCACACCCACTGCCATCGCCAGCAACCGGGTGCGACGCACCGGAAGCCCCAGTCCCATGGCGCTGCTATCGTCAAATACCAGAAGATCGAAACGGCGAGCTAGCCACCAGGCTACTGGCAACAACACGAGCAGAAAGGCCAGAATCGTCGTCACCTGCGCCCAGCTTCGAGCGTAGGTACTACCGGTCAGCCAAATATAGCCCGTACTGCCCCACAGCGAGCCTTGGATAATTAGCACCTGAATTCCGGCTGCTCCGATCGCTGATACGGCGATGCCGAGTAATATGACAACAGACGGATTCAGATGTTTTTTCCAGGATAGAAAGAAGATCACCGCCGCCGAAACTGCCGCCCCGGCGATCGCCGCGACTGGCAACACATAAACAGGCAGCCCAGGCCAGACGATGATTACTGCAAGCGCGCCGAATCCCGCCCCAGAAGAAACTCCGATGATCGAGGCATCCGCCAATGGATTGCGAACGGCTAGTTGGATCAAGACACCACTGACCGCAAGCGCGATACCAGCCCCGGCCGCCACCAGCGTGCGTGGAATTCTAAACTGAAGCAAAGCCGAATTCGCGCTCTCACCGCCGAACAGGCCAGACAGTAGATCGCCCACCGGAATGCGCATTCCTCCAAACATCAGGCTGAATACGGTTAGCAGCACGGCCCCACACGCGAGCAATGTGACCAGCCTGCCATACGGTAATTTCCGAGAGCGAACACCTATATTCATTGAAGACTGTCCGCCGATGCCGGAAGGCAGTTTCATCCTCCACAGGATCAGCCAAATTAACCAAGGGGCCCCGATCAATGCCATTACTGCTCCGGTCGGCAGATCCATGCTTGATTGGTGGACCATTTTCGCCAGCACGTCAGCGCCCGTCAATAAAAGTGCCCCCCACAAGAAGGAACCAGGCAGCACCCAGCGATGCATTTTCAGGCCGCTTAAGCGCACCAAATGCGGAGCCACTAAACCTACAAACCCGATGGGTCCAATGACACTGACTGTAATGGTCGACAGCAAGACCGCCAATACAATTCCCACCGCCCGGGTCAAGCCCACCTTTTGCCCGAGGGACGTGGATGTGGATTCATCCAGATCCAGCACATCGAATTGCCTCGACAGTAAAACCGCGAGAACCGAGAGTCCTACAACCCAGGGCCAAGCATAAGTAGTACCACTCCAATCGTTTTGCACAAGCGAACCGGAACCCCATAGAAACAATCCCTGCGTTTCAAAGGAGTAAAAAATATGTAATGCTCCGGTAAACGAACCGAGCACCATAGACACAATGAGGCCAGCAAGCGCCAGCCGGATCGGACTGCCAGCTCGCCCACCGCCCATGAAGTAAGCAAGCACCGCTGCCAGCAGGCCGCCGATGGCGGCAAACAGAAACGGAGCCTGATGCAGCAATGCGGGGAACATCACCGCGCCAAGCACAACCACAAAGTAGGCACCAGCGTTGATTCCGAGCGTATCAGAAGCCGCCAACGGATTTTTGGTGATAGCCTGTAGCAACGCACCGGCAATAGCCAGCGCACCGCCAGCCAAGATTCCAATGACCGTACGCGGCATCCGCAGATCCCAAACCATATTGTGCTCAAGCGTATTCTGACGCTGGGTCAACGCCTCGATTACCGTATGCAACGGGATCGGCGCCTCTCCGTAGCACAAGCTTACAAAAAAAAGCGCAATAAGGACGGCCAAGCCGCCCCCAAAAATGCTTCCTACACGCCAAGCCTTCGACAAATTCGTTCTGTCTGCTCGGGTCATTTCGTCAGGACTCCAACCACCTGATCAACCAACACTTTGGATGAGATTGGGCCCCCGAACGTCCACGTTGTTCCGTCCAGTGGATAGGTCCGTTTTTCTTTGACAAAATCCAGTTCTTTCCAGACTGAATTGTTCTTCATCGCGGCTCCAAATACATCGTCCGTCTTCTGCGTAATGTAGATAAAATGGCTGTCCTGTACCGCCGGAAGAGCTTCGATGCCAACAGTGCTGAATCCATATTTCTCGGTTTTGTCCGACTTCCAGTCGTTTACCATACCGAGTTTCGCAAGCGTCCCAACTACAAGCGAGTTATCCTTGAACATCCGTAGGCTGGCAGCATTTTGAACTGTGAAAGCCTGAGTCAGCGCGTAGTGGAAATTCGCTTTTCCCGCTTTTTCCAATGTAGACTTTGCCTCATTATAATGTTGGTCAAGTTCGCTTAGGACTTTATCCGCCTGCTCCGTTTTTCCAGTAGCCATAGCGATCTGCTTAAAGATCTCGACCATGCGGTCGTAATCATAACCGTTTCCTTTGTAAGGATCATATTCTATCGTTGGTGCGATTCCCTTAAGCTGTGCGTAAATCGCTGCATTATTGTCTGCGTTAGAGATAATAAGGTCCGGCTTGAGCGCCGCGATCGCTTCCAAATTCGGTTCGCCCCGTGTACCGATATCAGTGACCGAATCAGCCAGTTTCGCCTCCGGCGTTACCCACAGCTTATAGTCTTCGTTGTCCGCATTACCAACAGGCTGCACACCCAGCGCGATCAGATCTTCGGTAAACGTCCATTCCAGGACAACGACACGTTCCGCTGGCTTGTCCAGCTTGACTTCCCCGTGATCGTCTTTAACCGTAACCGGCCCAGCCGCTTTGCTGGTCTGCTCAGACCCGGAAGTGGCTCCTGGCTTCGAGCTATCTCCTACTGATCCGCAACCCGCCAATACAATAGCAAAAACCGTAAACAATAATAGGCCATTCAACATCTTTTTCATTTCTCTCATTCACCCCTGCATATATATGTCTCATTAGAAAATGATAATCATTATCAGTAAAAGAGTATAGGGGTTGATGGTTTTTGTCAACAAAGATTGTACTAAAGAAAAGTACTATGTCGCATTGGAAAGCTCCATCTGCCCGCTACCCGGAATTCCAAATTGAATCGCAAACGGGTTCCGTATATGATAGCTTTATCATTGTTTTTAAGGGAGGCTTCATTTACGTGGCAGTATTAATCAACGAGCAAATAAAAGCTTCCGAGGTCATGCTCACTGGACTCAACGGTGAGAAGATCGGTATCGTCTCGAGAGAGGAAGCCTTGGCTATGGCCCGATCCAAAGGAATGGATCTGGTCTGTACATCACTGATGAGCAGTCCTCCGCCATGTAGCCTAGTAGCTAAGGGCAAGGGAAAAGCGCTCGCGCAGAAGGAAACCGGAACACGCAAGGTGAGCGGTGGCAACATGCCTGGAAAGAGCAGTAAGGAAAAGGTCAAGGAGCTTCGCTTCACTGCTCATATCGAGGAACATGATTACGATACAAAGCTGCGCCAAGCAGACAAACATCTGCGCTCCGGCAAGCCGGTGCAGTTGGTCGTGAAATCGTCCGGCGCGAAGGAAGCGGCTGCCGCCAAAGCGGTGTTAGAGCGACTATTGGTCGATCTGAAAGAAGCCGGAATGAAGGAAACCGGAATCCAGACAGGCGGCAAGGGCTCACAGGTGAAATTAAATCCGCGTTGAGTAAATCAGTATCGTTTCTTTATTCGGCGAACCCCATCTCAAAGCAAAAACAGGCTGTTTACACAGAATGAAGAGGGGGGCCGTTTCGGCCCCCTTCTTTCTATTGATAACCGTTTATCTATACCTTCAATAACCCCTTCCACCTTCCTCATCAAAATCATAGTGATAACCATACAGCAGGGTCCCTGTTTTCCACACACTCAATTATCGAAAAATTTAACTTGCTGGTGACGTTACGTCACCAAGTATACTAACCTAGTTGGTTATACTGGAAAATCAATGCATGGGAAGGAGGGAGAACCTGTTGAGCAAAGGAGATTATTTATCGACTGGGCAGCTTGCCAAAAGTACAGGTATGACACTCCGAACTTTGCGATATTACGATCAGATTGGACTATTGACCCCGGAAGACCATCATTCTGGCTCTGCTCGCAAGTATACGGTGAAGGAACTGAAACGACTGCAGCGGATTCAGACGTTGAAGTATGTCGGGCTATCTCTTCAAGAAATTAAAGACATCTTAAACGCAGAGTTGATATCCGATGGGGACATCAGACTTTCGTTGGAAGCACAGCTCGATATTCTCCAGAAGAAGATCGCTCATACGGAACATATCGTCCATGCTATTCGAAAAGCTTTGGAAAAGTTGGCTGATGGAGCCGATTTGGATCGCTTCGCGGAGCTTATACAAGCCGTACAGAAGGAAGAGAATTGGGGGGATCAATATCGGACGGCCACCCGTTTGCAAGCACGGATCAATCTTTACGACAAGTTCAGTACGAATCCTCAAGGCTGGCATCGTTGGGTTTTTGATCAGCTGGAGGTGACACCGGAAGCCCATATTCTCGAGTTGGGTTGCGGTGACGGGACCTTTTGGTTAAGAAATGCCGAACGAATTCCCAATAGCTGGCGCATTACGCTTACCGATATCTCCAGCGGAATGGTGGAGGAAGCACGTTGCCGCTTAGGAAGCAGCAATGCAATGTTTAAATTTTTGTCGGCTGACGCCCAGCAGCTCCCTTTTCACGATGAGCAATTCGATGTAGTGCTTGCTAACAATATGCTTTATCACGTCTCGGACATCCCCAGAGCGATCGAGGAAATGCACCGTGTTCTAAAGCCAGGTGGACTAGTTTGCACGTCGACGATGAGTACGCAACACCTTCAGGAGCTTGAGGACTTGGCGGCTTCCTTCGACCCCGATCTTCGCGTATTAGACCAAGCGATTCATCGGTTCCACCTAGGTAACGGAATGGACTTGCTGTCTTCATGCTTTTCTAATCTTCTGTTGCTCCATTACGACGACCGCCTGATGGTAGACGAAGCGGAACCCCTGATCGATTATATGATTTCGACTCCGATGAATGCAAGGGAACGACTTGTAGGAAAGGCCATCGATATGTTTCGTATCCATGTCAACCAAAACCTGAAGCAGACTGGTGTCCTTCAACTGACGAAAGAAAATGGAATATTTCTAGGGAGGAAATGAACATGAAAGCAACGGGGCAACAACCAAGAATACGGATCGTCAAAGAGGAGCTTTTATCGGATAACTGGTACATCTTAAAGAAAGTCACGTTCGAGTATGAAAAAAACAGTGGTCAATGGGAGACACAATCCCGTGAAGTGTACGACCGCGGCAACGGAGCAACAATCCTTCTCTATAATCGAAAAAAACAAACCGTAGTATTGACCAGACAGTTCCGAATGCCAACCTACCAGAACGGTAATGAGACGGGAATGCTTATCGAAACCTGTGCAGGTCTGCTCGATAAAGAGACACCGGAGGAAAGTATCCTGCGGGAAACGGAGGAAGAGACAGGGTACCGTGTGGACTGTGTACAAAAGGTTGGTGAGGCCTACATGTCGCCCGGATCGGTTACCGAAATCCTGTACTTTTTTGTAGCAGAGTATAACGAAGATATGGCAACAGGACTGGGTGGTGGACTCGAGGATGATCAAGAAAACATTGAAGTGGTAGAGCTTCCTTTTATTCAGGCGCTCAATTTGGTCAAAAGCGGAGAAATTCGTGATGCCAAGACGATTTTGCTGCTCCAATACGCTCAAATCCATGGTCTTTTAAAGGAAAAAACAAATTCGTTGCATATTCTTATAGCGGGACCTTATCGTTCCGGAACGTCAGATGATCCCGTGCTGATCGAGAAAAATGTTCAGTTCATGAATGAAATTGCTCTTCAAGTTTATGAAACTGGGCATTTACCGGTTCTAGGGGAGTGGTATGCATTGCCCCTAATCGCCACAGCTGGTTCCACTTCTTTGGGAGATGAGGTTTTCAACCGCATTTTCCATCCGTCCTCCATTCGCCTGCTAGATCACTGCGATGCAGTGCTTCGAATTGGAGGGCCCTCGCAGGGTGCTGATGAAATGGTAAAGGTCGCAAGAGAGAAGCAACTGCTTATTTTCGAACATCTTGAGGATCTCCCACCAGTAACCCAGCCCTAGACTTAGTCCATCTATTGCTAAACCTAAATCACTCTGAACACTTTACATGCTCCAACACTTACCATTCAAATGAGCTTGCCGTTATTTATGCTAGGGTTCCACCGAGCTATCTATAACGGCAAGTGAAAAAGAGCATCCCGACAGAATGCCCCTTCCCTGAAATCACTCATCAGCGCAGATGAAGCCGCTAACGGAGTCTTATGTTATCCACTTTTCTCCACTTTCCATACATATTACCATTAAGTTCCTTTAGAACATGTTTTCTGAATGTAAAGAGACGGTATAGATTTTGAAATGTATTTACAAATAACTACATTAATTCCTTACTATTTTGTTGTCTTCGCTTAAACCGAAAAAATCAAAAGGAAATATTTAAAATTCAAACTGCTTGATTTCGCTCTCACTCTCGTTTATTCTCTGTATATGTATAGTACAAGTTGGTATTTTCATCAATTGGTGATCACTTGCAGGACTTCACAAAACTTTATCCGACGGGGTCCTTGTGTATCTTCGTTCAACCATGCACCTCCTCATTTTTCGTCTGGGATATTGTATACAGTATTTTCGCGTTTGTGTAGGTGAATAAATGTGAACACACCATTGATATACAGTTTATACAGGACCTATTTTTGTTAATCTCCATAACAGAGCCTAAGGTACTATGACAGATTACGTTTTAATGATATATTGATAGGTACTATAAAAGACTAATTACCCAGGGCTTGGGCTGGAGGATGTATGAAAAAAGAATCAAATCAAGATGAAACCAGTTATTTATTTAATGTAGATGTATTAGTTAAAGGTCGTTCCAATGTAGAGGCCCTTCATTTCCTGCTTAACCTCTTGACTCAACATGAACAAATTGCAGATAGTCGGGTTCAGTCCGGTATTGAGCTTGGTAATTTGATTGAGGCTGCATTACACTTAAAAAAACAATCAGCCGCTAACGGCTCGTCTGATGCTGCTACTGCGCTAGCAGAGAAGTTTTCCAAAAAGAAATCTAATGTCGCTCCTACGAACAAGCCACCTGTCGCTCAAGAGATCAAACAATCCCACATACAGCCGAAGCCTGCACCACAACAAGAACTTAGCACCTATGATTGGATCAAACGCTATATACATGATAATACGCTTGTACGGCTAATCGTAAATCGCTATGGCGGACAACGAAGCATCCCATGTCGCATCCTTAATTTGGATCATGAGAATAACTTACTGAGTGTGTACCATGTAGATGAGAAGCAAGTATACTCCTTTAAAATGAATGAAATCGATGAAATCACATCGTAAATGTAAAGCCCTTACAACATGAAATAAACACGCAAAAAGAGAACCGCCGGAAAAACGTTATGTCTTTCCAAGCGATTCTCTTTTTTGTGATATGACCTGGAAAGTTAAATTAATCCTCTTTCTTCAAACTCCAGGCAGCTAATGCCAGCAAAAGCCAACCTGCGATAAAACACACGCCCCCCAGCGGGGTAATAGCACCTAGCACACGAATCCCGGTCAAGCTCAGCACATACAAGCTGCCGGAAAACAAAATGATTCCCGTAAACAGCAGTCGCGCTGCCCATTTTAAACGAGTCGACGCTCCCCACTGTCCCGCAGCCAATGCAATGATCAGCAAACCGACAGCGTGAATCATATGATATTTCACACCAGTTTCATACACGGCCAAAGCGTCTGCGTCGATCCGTGTTTTCACAATATGAGCCCCAAACGCTCCAATAGCTACCGCCAGCAGCATCATTATAGATCCTACAATTATCCATCTGCGTTGCATGTTTGTGTACCCCTTTTCATCTCATCCTCTAATCCAAGCTATCTCCTTATTTTATCGAATCCATATGAAGTTTGCCAGCCACTCCATTTAAATTTAAACCCTACAGAATTCCATGATTAAACCCTGTCTTTTGGAGGGTAATGTGTAAGGTCCCTTGCTTTTTTGTTCATTTTGTGGAAAATTAGTACCTGTTCGGATAATGTTCAAGGAGTTGAAAAGATGAGTAACCAAGATCCTAATCTGCAAAAGCCTGTTGCGTCTGAGGAGCATCCTGTTTTTTCAGAAGCTCCCGTCTTCCAGCCTCCAGTCAAGCTCAAGCATTCCGGTCCCGGTATTGCTTCTTTTATTATGTCGCTCGTCAGCCTGATCGGGTATATCATTCTGGCTGTTATGGTCATTAATCTGTTGGCTCATTTCAGCCAATACCAAACCCTGGACCCGGAAGTTGTTCTGCAACAAACCGGAACCGTCCTGCTTCCTTTTGTATTTTTAGGCAGTCTGTTATTGAATTGCGCCGGGCTTGTGGTCGGCATTATTGGAATTGCGTTGAAGAACCGTAAGAAAGGATTTGCCATTGCAGGGTTAATCATTAATGCGTTCATTATTTTGGGCTTCATTGCACTTCTGGCCATGGGTCTTGCCGTTCCGAGTAACACAGCGGATATCTATCCTTCCTCTGTGCAATCCTTATAATTTCTCCGCATCACACAGAGAGGATTCAATGTATGAACAAAATCAAAATTTTTGCGGACAGTACCAGTGATATTCCAGTCCAATGGCGCGAACAGTACGAGATTGGCATTGTACCATTGTATACGGTGTTTGGGGATGAATCATTAAGGGATGGTGTGGATATCCAGCCAGAACAGTTATTTCAGCGCGTAAGTCGTGAGGGACATTTGCCACGAACCGCCGCACCTTCTCCATCGGACTTTATTCAAGCCTTTGCTCCCTACATAGAACAAGGGGACGACATTTTATATATCAGTCTGTCTTCCGAGCTGTCCTCAACCTATCAAAATGCGCTGCTCGCTGCTTCCGAGTTCCCGAAAGGCCGTGTTACCGTCTTTGATTCCCTGAATCTGTCGTGCGGCTTTGGCATGCTCGTGATGAAGGCCGCACGCGCCGCAGCCAACAACAGTACAATGGAACAGATTGTGGACATGTTGACGAGAACCCGCCCCCTGATAGACACGGAATTCGTGATTGATACGCTCGAGTATCTGTACAAGGGCGGAAGATGCTCAGGGATGCAAAATCTGATCGGTAGTCTGCTCAAAATTCGTCCGGTGATCAAAGTAATAGACGGAAAAATGACACCTGCGTACAAAGTCCGCGGCAAACGTGAAAAGGCGCTGGATCAGATGCTGCAAAATGCCCTGAACCAGCGGGGACATATGGATAACGATATCATTATTGTCGTACATGCTTTGGCTGAGGAAGATGCGCTGATGCTGCAAGCCCGTTTACAGGAAGAGACGGGAGCGCAAGAGGTGCTGCTGGCAACAGCCGGATGTGTCATTTCCAGTCATTGTGGTCCACAGACGATTGGTATAATGTATGCCAAAAAAGAATAGTTTCGATTGTGAAGCTCCTTGCCTCTACAGGTAAGGGCTTTTTTGTGTTTTCCAACAATTTAGCAATGAATAACTTTACTATTTTTGATAGTATTAATCGTCATGTGACGAACGATTCGTCTGACAATCTATCATAAAAAAAGAAGGTTATAGTGAATGAGCCCCATACGATCACGCTTGCTAACCAAACTTACTCTGTTGGCGACTGCCGTCATGACGATAATAACTACATCCGCTTCATGTTTAACCGTTCCCGCAGCCGCAGTCGGTGTGGCGTTTCAGGATATATCAGACAGCTATGCTTATCAATCGATCACCTCACTGCACGCCAAAGGAATTTTGGCAGGTACACGACCTGGCTACTTTTCTCCCAAAAAGGCGGTTACGAGAGCCGAATGGGTTACCGCGCTGGATCGCACACTCGGTCTGGAACCTGTACAAGCATCGGTCTCCTCCTATCGGGATGTATCCAAACAAGCCTGGTATTACGGATGGATTGAAGCAGCCTCCCAGCTTGACGTGGTGCAGGGAGGGACATCCGCCACGTTTCAACCCAACAGCCCTGTAACCCGGCAAGAAGCAGCCTTGATGATCGCACGCCTCATACGCTCGACGGGATCAGGAGAAGCGGTTTCCACTTTTACAGACGCCAACAAGATTGCAGATTGGGCTGTTGAAGCTGTAACCACCGTGAACCGTTATGGCTTTATGAACGGGGAAGACAACCAATTTCGCCCCACGTCTTCCCTGACCCGCGAAGAAACAGCAGCACTTCTGGAACGGCTACTGACGTATTCAACACAGCATGCCTCCAAAACAGCGTCCACGGCATCTTCCATCCGACTAGGCTGGCAATATGATCAGAGCGTTCAACAGTTTGAAAGCTCCGTGCTTCAATCTAACATCAACACCCTATCACCACGCTGGTTTTTTCTAAACGAAACGGGTAATATTAGTGATCTTACAAACACCTCGCTCCTCACCTGGTCCAAACAGCATCAAAAAAAAGTCTGGGCGATGGTAGGCAACCGTTCGAATCTAACGATGACGCACCAAATCCTGTCCAGTGAAGTTTTACGGAACAAAACCATAACTCAGCTTGCGAATGCCGTATCTACACATCATCTGGATGGGCTTGTGATTGATTTTGAAAATGTAGATGGTCAGGATCGTACCCAGCTCACGCTGTTCATCCAACAATTAAAAGCCAAGTTAAAAAGCCTGAATGCTGTGCTGGCGATCTGTGTATCTCCTGATTACGGTACAGACTGGACAGCCGCCTTTGATTATAAGCAACTTGGCGCTGCGGCAGACTATTTGATTCTGATGGGATATGACGAACATTGGGGAGGCAGCTCGACCCCCGGCTCCGTATCCTCATTACCTTGGCTTCGTGAAAGCGTACGGCGCTTTCTACTAACCACCGACCCGGATAAAGCGATATTGGCATTGCCTTTATTCACACGGAACTGGACTCTCAATGCCAGTGGTCAATCGGTCGCTTCGTCTGATATTTCACTGATTGAGCAAAATCAGCTTGTATCCCGTTCCACCTCCAAACCGATCTGGCATGATGATATTCAGCAGTATACGGTTTCCTACAGGGATACTCAGCTTCATAAGCTATGGTTGGAGGAAGGGCGATCCTTCATCCGTAAATACCGTTTGGGACAGGACAAAGGGGTTGCAGGCTTCGCCTACTGGTATGCAGGCGGGGCAAGCTCTGATCTATGGTCCAGTGTGAAAAATGCAGACCGTTTCGCACAGCGTGGTTTGTAAAAACAAAAAAACCTTCAACTCCACTATTAGCGTGAGGTTGGAGGTTTTTTGCATACATATTATCGTCCACCTATGCCTGATATGCAACGATTCCGTTCACAACCGTCATACGTGCTTTAACGTCAAGCAAAGCCTGAGGGCGCTCCGATAAATCCCGGTCAATAACCGTAAAATCAGCGGCTTTCCCTACAGCCATCGAACCCCGTTCATCCGCTTCTCCCGCAGCAACTGCACTTCCGAAGGTAAACAGATGAATAGCTTCGTGAATGTCCAGCTTTTCATCTGGAAGATAACCCTCATGCGTCTCTTCCGGCTTGGTGCGGGTCACAGCGGCATGCATACCGAGAAAAGGGTCCAACGGCTCAATAGGCGCGTCACTGCCGCCAGCACATGGAATACCTGCGTCCAGCAGCTTCTTCCAGGCATACAAATATTCGGTACGTCCCTCGCCAACCCGATCCAGCACCCACGGGAAATCACTTGCTACAAAACGCGGCTGGATGTCCGCAATCAGCGGCAGCTTCGCCATTCTCTTGACCAAATCGGCAGTCAGCACCTGTCCATGGATCAGACGATCCGGCAAGCCACTTTCCTCCGTTAGCGCATGGGCTTCCATCGCTGTCAAAATCATATGCGCCGCCCCATCCCCTATCGCATGTACAGCGACCGGAAAACCTGCGGCTCTGACAGCCGCCACCATCTGGTTCAGCTCTGGCTGCGGTTGAATCGCCATGCCACTGGTATGTGGAGCATCGCTATAGGGCGCAGACAATAGCGCAGTTCTTCCACCAATCGCACCATCGGCAAACATTTTTACCGCACCGATTTTAAACCACTCATTTCCGTTACCAGCACGCAGCCCTTTCGCTTTCACTTCCTCCATGAACGGATGATAGATGAGCTGATGCGTGCGAAAAGCAATGCCTTCCTCCCTCAGCTCCCTGTAAATCCGCTGCATGGTGTCCACGCTGCCCAGAAAACGCAAATCCTCCGTGTGTGCAGCCGTCAGGCCGAGTCGTAGTGCATCCAGACAAGCTCGGCGGATTGCATCTTTTTTAACCGAATAATCCGGCTCTGGCTGAACACTTGTAAAGGCAGTGGACGCTTCCTCATAAATCAATCCGTTCAACTGTCCATCCGCATTTCTTCCGTAGGCTCCCGAAGCGGGATCAGGAGTGTTCTCGCCAATACCTGCACGCCGATACGCTTCTGAATTCGCCAGAAACGTATGAAAGCATGTACGAGTCAAATATACCGGGTGCTGATCCGTAATGGCATCCAGCTCTGAGATGGTCGGAATCTCAACAGGAATAAACGCATTTTCGTTCCAGTTCAGCCCTAAAATCCATTCTCCCGGCGGTGTGAGCGCAACCCGTTTGCGCAGCATATCAAGCATCTCATCCTTCGAGGTAGCCGACGTAAAATCCAGCATCGCCAGCTTCATGCCATGCATGGACAAATGCATATGTGAATCGGCCAAGCCCGGCAACACATAAGCGTCCTCCCAATCCACCGTGTCATATTCCTTACCCGACAATTGCAATTCAAGCTCCCGCGCTTGTCCAATGGCCTGTATGATGCCATTTTGTACAATGATTGAATTTCCCTTGGCAGCCCATTCCCCATACAGCTTGCCATGCTTGAACAATGTTAGCGTCAACGCAGCTCATCTCCCTTTTTTCAACTAGACTACTTGTTCCGCCATTTTTTTAGCTTCATATCACGCCTGTGCTGCCGATTCCAGGCATAGTGTATGTATATCTAGCTGCTGCACCAGATGCGCAAAGCGGTCATGCATTGCACAGACAGCCATTTTATAGTGTTCATCGATCTCATACTGTTTAAAATGACAATACTCGGTGGTAAAGCCTTCCGTCGTAAAACCGATCAACGGACGCTCACTTAAATCGAATGAAAATGACTTTAGCGGCAGCGTTAATCCCTGCCCTTCGGCCTTCACAAAGCTTTCCTTGAGCGTCCACAGATCGTAAAAATAGGATAAGCGGCTCTCCGCCTCCTGACGCATCAACGTATCATACTCCGTGTCTGAAAAGCACACCCTTCCCACCTCAAAATCAATAGGACGAAGCTGTTCAATGTCGATTCCGAGCGAATGATCATCCACGGCGCATACCACCCATTTTCCCGAGTGAGAAACATTAAAATGGAATGCGGGTGCATTCAACAAGGAAGGCTTGCCGAAAGCATTATATGTAAATTGAAGACTGGAGTTGGAAACCTTCAATTGCCGACAGGCCAACCACCTTAACAACACATCGGCGTATAAGCCCCTTAAAGCATCTTCCCGATGTAAAAAACGATCCAGCTTCTGTCGCTTTTCAGTCGAAACCCGGTTTAGCAGTGACTCGTAATGACCGACTGCCTCCGACTTGCTCATGTCAATCGCGTATATTTCCATGGTTGGCCCCCTATGACGTAATAAATATCAGCCCATTCATAACTTCACCGCTCTATTGGAAATTCATTGAAAGTTTATCGTCTGCGGTGTACATGGTCAATATACTACTCTAGCACTTTCAATTCAATATGGATACAATTGGGATAGAACCCTCTTGTTGCTCACATCGCATCATCAGACAGGTGATAGGCATTAGCATAGATAGCTATTCAGTACAAATCATTTTTGTAAGCGCTTTAAAAACATACAGAGGAGGACGAAACAATGAAATATGATTTTGCCGTCTTACTGTGTATTATGCTCGCTGTTTTGCTGTCGTTGAGCATTTTCCAGATGTTTTCACCGAAGATTGCTTCAGCGGCCCCAGCGAATGTTGTGAATGGCATTCAGTTTAAAGATACAGCTGGAAACGTGGTTCATGCTCATGGGGGCGGTATGATTAAGGTAGACGGTTACTACTACTGGTTTGGTGAAAATCGCAACCCCAACGGCACGTTCAAGGCTGTATCCGCCTACCGTTCCTCTGATTTAAAAAACTGGGAGTTCCGCAAAAACGTGCTAACTAGCAGTTCCGCAGTAGAGCTGAATGTTTCGAATATTGAACGTCCAAAAGTCATTTACAATGAGAAAACACGCAAATACGTATTGTGGATGCACAAGGAAAATGGAGTTAATTACAACGAAGCCCAGGTGGCAGTTGCCTCTTCCGATACTGTGGACGGCGATTACACCTATCAGGGCAGCTTCCGTCCTCTGGATTACGATTCACGGGATATGACTGTGTACAACGACAATGGTACGGCTTACCTGGTTTCTGCTACCCGTGTGAATGCCGATTTGAACATTTATCGTCTGACACCGGATTTCCTGCAAGTAGAATCGCTGGTGACCACGCTCTGGCCGGGACAATATCGTGAAGCTCCGGCGATGTTCAAAAAAGGAGACGTCTACTTCCTGATCACATCCGGGGCAACAGGCTGGAACCCCAACCAGGCCAAATATGCTACGGCATCCAGCATTGAGGGAACGTGGAGCAACACGATTAACTTTGGAGACAGTACGACCTACGGTTCACAATCGGCCTACGTCATTCCGGTAGAAGGTACCCAAACGACCTCGTACCTGTATTTGGGGGACCGCTGGGCGGGAGCATGGAGCGGGCCTGTGCAGGATTCACAATATGTATGGCTACCGCTGCGTTTTCCAACCGGGACTTCCCTGGCTATGGACTGGTTCGACAGTATGAACATCGACACCGCCAGCGGTGTGGTTCAAGGTGTAACCACGCCAATCGTCATTGACCCGGACGGATACTATCAGTTGGTAAGCCGCAAGAGCAACAAGCCGCTGAATGTAATTGACGGTGCAACAACAGACGGCGCGGATCTGGAGCAGCGTGCAAATTCAGGAGCACCCAGCCAGCAATGGCAGCTCAAGGATGCGGGCGGCGGATATTACAAAATCGTCAACCGCAACAGTGGCAAGCTGATCGGCGTTGAAAACGGAGCGACGACGGACGGTGCGGTCATCGAGCAATGGAGCGACGGAGGCTGGTCTAGCCAGCAATGGCAACTGGTTTCTGTAACCGGAGGTTATTACAAACTGAAAAACCGGGCAACGGGCAAACTGATCGACATTTCCGAAGGCACTACCGCCGATGGTGCCAAAGCGATTCAATGGGGGGATAACGGCGGAACGAATCAGCATTTTCGTGTAGTGAAAGTAGATTAGTTCGTTCAACGTCGAACGTACATCATCATCGTCATTGAAGCAGTAGCTTCCTTCAAGTGATTCAGTTATTTCCAAAAAGCCGTCTTCCCAGCAGATCACTGCTAACGGAAGAACGGCTTCTTTTTGCGGGAAAATGATAGTTGAACCTGTATCTGGGCTATCCCTTGTCCAGATCGGCTTGAAGCACGTCTGCCTTCCCCTTCGCGATATCCACAGTCCACAGCATCAGTATACCGATAGCGAAAAAGGCAAACAGCGATAAAATACCCCAGCGCGAGGAACCGGTTAGCTGACCGACCAAGCCAAAGATAAACGGGCCGAAAATGGATGAAAACTTGCCCGTAATGTTCACGAAACCAAAAAATTCACCCGTCCGGCTGGCTGGCATCAGATCGCTGAATAAAGACCGGGAAATGGACTGACTGCTCCCCTGTACCAGACCGACCATAGCCGCCAGCACATAAAAATGTAGCGCCTGAGTCATGAAAAATCCAAGAATGACGATCAGCATGTAAATCCCGAGCGAGAACATGAGCATCCGGCGCGATCCCCAGCAGCAGCGTACAGGGAAAGCCAATAAATTGGGTTATCAACAGCGCCGCAATCAGATCCGTCGTGCCAATCCCAATCCCCGTTCCGTAAATAGCAGCCATTAATATAATCGTATTAATCCCGTCATTGAAAAACCAAAAAGATAGCAGCAATTTAAGCAATTGTGGAAAACGCCGAATTTGGCGCATCGTGCCCTGAATCCGCCGAAATCCGGCCTTCCAGTAAGCAGTTTGGAATAAAAGGCTGCCTGTTTGCCTTTCTTGGTCTTGTCTTTCCCCTTCACCGCTCCAGTGCCGCTGGCGACCTTGAAGCAATAAAGGCAAAGAAAACACCAACCACCATACCGCTACCGAAACAAACGCAAGACGTGTTCCCTCCAGTGTGTTTCCTAATCCGAACCATTGAGGCTTTTGGATCATCAGCATGTTGACCGCCAACAAGATCCCTCCACCAATGTAGCCATAAGCGTAGCCTTTGGCCGATACAGTTTCCCGCTTACCGGAAGGCACCAGATCGGGGAGCATCGCATCATAAAAGGTATTGCCGCCCGCAAATCCGATGGTCGACAAGACCAGCAGCGCGGAAGCCAGCAGCCAGTCTCCTTCTCCTACCAGGCTAAAGCCCAATGTGGCGACGATGCCAGTCCCCGTAAAAATTCGCAGGAAAGACAGCTTGCTGCCTGTCAGATCGGCAACTGCCCCGAGCACAGGGGACAATAACGCTACACATAACATACCGATTGCATGTGTGTACCCCAGATAGGAGGATGCGGTTGTCGCATCCAGCGTCGAAGCTGCAACAGAGCTGTAGAAAATAGGCAGCACTGCTGCCAGTATCGTCGTTGCATAGCCTGAATTGGCCCAATCGTAAGTAATCCACGCACGCACTGCTTTTCGATTCACATCGCTCCCGCCCTTTACATTGAACTCATCTCAGGACCATTGTCATTTATTGTATCAGTAATCCATGACACAAGGTCGCGATGTTTGTAAACCTGCGGTGCTCTGGCAACCCACATGACAGGACGTTACAGTTCCCACGGATAATCTGTCGTCAGGAAGCTCGCCAGTTGCTTGCTTTCCTCCCTGCGCTGACGTCGTATCGCTGCACGTGACGGCGCGGTCTGGTGCAGTTGTAATTCCTCTTCTGTCTCTGGAATGACCTGCGGCACGATCACTTTACGGTTGTTCTCGTCCAGCGCCACAAAGGTCAGGAAGGCGGTGGCTGCGATTTTCCGGTCGCCAGTCATCAGTCCTTCGCGGATGACCTTCACGAAGACCTCCATAGAGCTACGGCCTGTCCAGGTTACAAACGCCTCCAGCGTAACGGAATCGCTCGGATGGATGGGCAGCAAAAAATCCACCGAATCCGTAGATGCCGTGACCGTATTCGTGCGGCATAGCTTGGAGGCTGCGATAGACGCAATATCGTCGATATACGACATCAATCGGCCTCCGAAGAGCGTGTTATGATTGTTGATATCGTTGGGAAATACACGGGACGTCTTGAAGCAGTAGGTTTCTCGGATGTACTTGCTTTCCATGGGTTCTCTTCCTCTCTTTTCCTCGTAGCTATCTTTTTATATAGTGGTGGAAGCCTGTTTTAGACTGTGCTAATCATCCCACTAATCCGCATAATAAATCAATACATAAAAATCCGCATCCTCATCCGACTCATTACGGTACGTATGAAGGTCAGTTACTTGAAATTGCACAGCATCCCCTGCGCTCAGTTTAAGCTGTTGTCCCTGCATTTCAAAGTACATTTCCCCACGGATCATGAGTATCGATTCTTCTCCCAGATGCTTCTCTGCCTGATGTGTAAAGCCCGGCTTCAGACTTACCGTGAACACCTCAAACTTCTTTTCCGAATGATACGGGAAGATAGGGTAAACAAAATAGTTGCCGTTCTCATCAATCACCGGATACAGGTCTTCCCTGCTGATTTTAGTGATTTGCGGGGAGTCCTCTTTGAGGAATGTGGAAAAGGACACATGCAAACCGTCGGCAATTTTCCAAAGTGTGGTAACCGTAGGATTGGATTTTCCCTTCTCAATCTGGGCCAGCATTCCTTTGCTGACCCCTGTCAGTTCAGCCACTTTATCCAGACTAAGTCCTCTAGTCTTCCTGATTTGAGCCAAATTTGAGCCGATAATATACTGCATTGAATCCACAGACCCTGCCTCCTCGTATCCAAAAAGTCTATACAAGAAGAATACACAAAAGTGTCGGCTGTAATTAGTTTTGTCATTAATACAACCTATAAACGCCACTTTCTGTACTATGAAAATGACACTTTCTGTATTATCATTTGTCACTTCTTATATAGACTGTATTGTAAAATGTCATTTGTTAATTTTGCGACTTAACGGAAACTTACGTGTCTAAAATTGAGGTCAAATCCTTAATTGGCAACCACCTACACTAAAAAATAAAAAAATTCACTCGGGAGAGATCCATTCGAAAATAATCTACACATAAGTCTTAACAGACCTTTTGCTATCTGCACAAACTCATTATCTTATCCAATATAAAAAAGTGTCAAATTGAAAAATCAATTTGACACTTTTTCTACACGTCGTGAATTACCAGAGTAATCCCTGTGGTTAATTAAACTATATTTATCATTTGAAGGTTCGTGCCTTGCCTTTTGTAAAGTTGTATTTTTTACACTGATTAAACAAGAACGATGTATCACCCAATAGGTGTTCCATCAGGTAGTTTAATATCTGGTTTCAACAGAACCACATCCCCTTTTTCGGGTATTCCTCCAAGGACTAATACCTCTGAATTAAAGCCTGCTATCCGTCGAGGAGGAAAGTTGACTATACCTATTATTTGTTCTCCTATAATATCTTCAGCCACATATCTTTTTGTAATTTGTGCACTTGATGTTTTTATTCCGATATCTTGTCCAAAATCAATCTCAAGTTTAATAGCAGGTATTTTTGCTTCTGCAAAAAACTCAGCTTTAATTATTGTTCCAACTCGAATATCCAGTTCCAAAAAATCATCAATCGTTGCCATTTAAACATTCTCCTCATCTATTGTTTTCTCAAATTTCGCGATATACAGTTACAAATTTTAATATTTTGCAACTGTATACTTTAAAGATTTTGCCCAAAAATACATCCCCATACCGAATAAAGTTATCATTCCACCTATGAATTGAAATACAGAGATTATTTCTCCCAAGAATAAGTAAGCGAGAATTATGGCGAGAACAGGTTCTCCAATAATGCCCACTGAAACAGTAGTTGCACCCATTGATTTCAACAACAGATTAAAAATATATTGTCCAAAAATAGTTGGGATTACTGCAAGTAAAAAGAAATACATCCAATCCGACGAGTCATATTCGATCAAGGAATAATTATTCAACAAATTGTAGATTAACATGACGCTGCCACCCAGAAAAAAAACAATAACACTATATAAATTTGCATCTATTTTGTGACTTACTTTCTGTCCTGCCAACATATATGCTGAAA
>NZ_JBIYCS010000010.1:0-135205 GCF_044907935.1 Paenibacillus sp. RC21 | reverse complement strand
ACTGACGAGATAAAATATCTCATTGTTCGCTTCCATTTTATACAGCCTGACGGCATGTACCAAAATCTCAGCGTTGGATTTTGCAAGCAAAATCCATACTCACTCGTTGTTCAGTTTTCAAAGATCAAACATTTCTTTTTTTGTCGACTCGGCTTTCCGCCTTACCAACTCTTATATCATATCATGTCCGAACCAACTTTGCAAGCATTTTTTTAAAATCTTTTTTTGTAACATTCGCTCGCAATATTGTATTTCTTGGCCGGAATTAGAATATATCATAGACGAAATAAGTTTGCAAGCATTTATTTTATTAATTCTCGAAAATCTCTATTTGTTATTCGTTCTTCTTCTATATATACTCCCCGCCCTCTTTCGCATCATGAATAACCAGAACAAAAAAAGAACCCCACACCCTGAAACAACAGGGAAGGAGGTTCTATATACAAAGAGCTTTTTCAAGTTATATCAAGTTGTTATTCCGAACCCATAAAGGCAAACCGGATCACTACAATAATAGCAAGTACCCACATAAGCCAGTGAACTTTAACTTTGTTGCTGGTAAACAGGTTACTGAATACAGCCAGAACAACGTAAGACAAAATACCGGCAGAAATACCATTGGCGATTCCGCCAGTAAAAGGCATCAGAACGATGGTTAGGAACGCCGGGAACGCCAGCAGGAAGTTATCCCAGTCAATGTTGCGAACCTGACTCATCATCAGCACGCCAACGATAATCAACGCTGGAGCAGTAGCCGCGGAAGGCACAACCAATGCCAACGGTGCGATAAAGAGAGCCAGCAGGAATAAAATGCCTGTCGTTACAGCAGTCAGACCCGTACGCCCACCTTCTTCTACCCCTGCGGAGCTTTCCACGAATGCTGTAATAGTACTTGTACCCAATACTGCACCGGTACTTACACCAACAGCATCCACCAGCATAGCTTTACCGATGATTTTCTCGCCTTTTTTCTTATCCTTCATTATACCTGCGCGGGTAGCCGTACCCACCAGTGTACCAAACGTATCAAACAGCTCTACAAATGTGAAAATGAAAATGATATCAAACAGCCCAATGTGCAAAGCAGCCTTCAAATCCAACTGACCCACTGCCAGATTACTAAAATCAGGAATCCAGTGACCTGTTGTCAAACTGCTCAGATTCGTTACACCCATCGGAATACCAATCAATGTGGTAGCTACGATACCAATCAGCAAAGCACCTTTGACCCGAACAACCATCAGCGCTGCGATAATGAGCAAACCGATCAGCGCCAGCAACGCATCCTTTTGATGAACCAAACTACCCAAAATCAGATTAAAAGCATGACCCGGAACCGGCTGACCTACATCCGTCCCTGGAACAATACTTACCATAACCAGATTACACAACTTAAATCCGACAATGGTAATAAACAAGCCGATACCTACTGTAATAGCTGTCTTTAGATTCTCAGGAACCGCAACAAGCAACATCTGTCTCACTCGTGTCACGGTTAAAATCAGAAAGACGATACCGGATATAAATACAGCGCCAAGTGCCGCTTGCCAAGTAATCATACCGTTGGAACTCAAGACTACGGTCATAAAATAAGCATTCAAGCCCATACCCGGAGCCATGCCGATGGGCACATTAACGAACAATCCCATCAGAATAGTGATTAGTCCTGCACCTACCGCAGTGGCAAAAAAGACGGCTTCGCTGGGCATCCCTGCTCCAGTCGGCCCCAAAAAGGTATTGTTGACCACCAAAATGTAAGCCATGGTCATAAAAGTAGTAATCCCCGCAATAATTTCTGTGCGGACGTTCGTTCCATGTTCCTTTAATTTAAAGAAACGCTCCATGAGTCGTAATTCCTCCTACGTAAAGCATACTCGTATTGTTATCGTTCATTTGCTGTAATATTCGCATTCATAAGCGCTATATTACATCCGTTATTTTAGGCCGTCCCCTACTGCTTGTCAACACAAAAAGCGAATGTTGTAATTTAATCACATATGTATTGTTCGGAAAATAGAAAGCCCGCCAAGCTGTTATATAGCTGACGGGTTATCAATTAGGCGAATCAGATATTTTTGTACTTATCAAAGGCATTCGCGGTGTCCGGTATATTTTCCAGATAAACGATCTTCCCTTCTGCATCCAGCCGAGCTTTGTCCACTCCTGTTAGTGTATACACTTCGCCTGTTGCTCTTTTGCCGCATACCGCCCATTTGGTTTCATAGGCACCCGATTCTCCGGGAACCGGCTTCCAGCCCTCATACATATGCTTGATGTCGAGTGTTCCTTCAAAGAACATGTCCAAGAAGCTTTTCCAGCTATCCATACCTTGTTTCCGGTCACCGTTCAGCACGAACTCAATTTCGTTGGAGAAAAGGGTGATTAATTGCGCTTTGCTTTTCTCATCATCTCTTGCCAAATCATAATAGTGAAAATAATCTTCCAGGATCTTCATCGTGTTGTATAATTCCTTTCGTGTTGCGCCTCGTTATATGTGTTCTTATGAAAAGGTAATGGCAATTTTACCAACAGCATGATGGGTTTCGCTTAGAGCATGAGCGTCATACAGACCTTTTTGCGAAAATGGAAACGTAGCTCCTACCACCGACCTTACTTTTTTCTGCTCCAACAGGTCGGCAATTTCCTGTAGCTGCTGTCCGTTGGGCTCCAGCCATATATTTTTGGCCGTTACGCCGTGCTCCTTGACCAGCACTTCGTCAAAATTGCCAACGATGGATATGATCCGTTCGGTGTGTTTTTTCAGAACTTTAAAGCTGTTTTTCTGAACATCTCCACCCATCGTATCGAATACAACGTCCACATCGGACAATACATCCTCGAAACGGGTCGTACGGTAGTCAATAATTTGATCGGCTCCTAATGAAGCAAGCATCTCATGATTGCGCTCGCTGGCTGTCGTAATGACATAGGCACCAGCTTGTTTGGCAAACTGGATAGCGAACATGCCGACACCTCCTGCGCCTGCGTGGATCAATAGCTTTTCACCTTTAGCCAGTTGACCATGTGTAAAGAGTGCCTGCCAGGCTGTCAGTCCCGCTAACGGAACAGATGCGGCTTCCTCCCATGAGATCGAGGCAGGTTTACGCGCCAGCAAATGGTCATAATGACGATAGCTTTAATATTCAGTTCCTCCTCGCGTATTTTACATATTCTTCACATTGGTAGACATGCGCTGTAATACATTTGTCAAAGAAACAATTTCCTCATCCGCAAACTCACGTAGCAACTTGTCCTGAAAGGCTTGTCTTTCCTCTGACAAAACTTGCAGCTCTCGAACCCCTGATTCTGTTAGACGAATATAGGTCACACGCTTATCCTGTTCTTTTTTGCTGCGGATAATCAGACCTTCCTCCTCCAGCCTTTTCAGATGCCGGGTTACCGCCGCTCCGTCCAGAACCAGCAAATGCTGAAGCTCCAGCTGACTCAATTCCTGCCGTTGATCAATGTGATACAAAATTTCGACCTTGGTAAAGCTTGTTTTTAATTGTGCTTCAAAAGCAGTATTCATTTCTTTACACAAAAGATGCATGCGGTAAAACAATTGGCTTTTTTCAGAGCAATGTTCGATGGTAGCTCCTCCTCGCAATTAATTGACATATCAATTGATATGTCAATTATTATACACCTCTATTGAAAATATTCAAGCTTTGTGATGGGTGGTTTTCTGTGACAGGTGGTTTATAGAAACACCCAGACAATAATAGAAAATACTCAAGCTAAATGACCCGCCTGAGTATTTTCACTTCGGTGTCCTGCTATAGTTCGGAGTAATGCAATTGAAAAAAGTGTCGTGGTGTATCTGTTCACAGCTGGCAATGATCTCTATAGGTTATAGCGTGTTCATAAATCCAATAATATGAGCTGCCAGCCGCTCATGACCTACCTGATTTGGATGCAGACCGTCAGGAATACCGTTTTCCCCGGTAAAATACATCTGTTTGTGAACAGGCAGCAGCGGTTGAATTCCGGCGATGTTCCACAGGTCGCAGCACGGAAAAGAATACAGCGAAGCCACATCTCTCACAGCCTGCGCATACGCGCTATACACTTGTCCCGTGACTGCATTGGGCAAATGTTCGGGAACCGCATCACTTGATCCGTGGGGCGGTGTCAAAAAGATGATCAGCTTGTCCGGGTAACGGTTAATTAATCCCTCGGCAATATGCTTGAGCGCACCATAAAATGTTCGCGTTTCCGTCGATGTTGTGCCTAAATGACCGAACGGCGTTTCTCCCATGGAAAAGTCATTTCTTCCACCCATAAAAAAGATCACATCCGCATGAGGATTCATTTTCTCATATCGCTCACACATCGGCTCAAAGCCCCCGCTGGCTACACTGCTGCCGGATATGCCGTGATTCTCAAAGCCTTGAAAGCCCAAGACGTCGCTGACGATGTGTGGGTAAGGCTTTTCCCCATCCTTTAATTCATAACCAAAAGTAATGCTATCCCCCAAAAATACTGCATGGCTTCCCTGGTGCTTATTATGATCAGTAGTCATTTGATCCTCTCCTATCCCTTAGATCGTATTATTGATTTCGATAAATTTATGTTCAATTGATGTCATCTTGTGGTTGGGACGGGTTATTAAATATGTATCTATGTAGCCGAAGGTTGGGGGAGTGGACAAATAGGATTTTACATTAAATTGCCGTGCCAGTTTTTTGGACATCAAGGTGATTCCCATTCCCATCAAAACAAACTGCACCATCGTATCAAACACCCCTACCTCCACAACCTCGCCATGAGTCAATTGCATGTCCTGATACATCTTCTCCAATTGCGTAAGATACAGGCAGCCATCCGATAGCACGATAATAGTGGCTCCTTGCAGCACCTGTCTGAGCTCTGAGCCTTCATGGATGCCCTTCCCCACCAGTACCAGATCTTCACGACAACATTTTTGATAATGAATATACGGGCTGGTGGAATAACCTGTGACGAAGGCAATATCGAGTTCACCTTCGAGGATCAACTGCTCTATTTCCGTGGTAGTGCCCGTTTTTAATGTCACAGAAGCCTGTGGGTACAGCTCATATACCTTCGTAAGCGCTCTTGTTGTTTCCCCCGCCACGATGGACTGCATCGTGCCAATGCGCAGCTTTTCCTCCTGCGGTCTCATTTTCATCTCTGTGTCTTGCCATAGCAACAAAATTTGCTTGAACTGAGCGTACAAGGTTTCTCCTGCGGGTGTCAGCTCCATGCCACGGGGCTTTCGATAAAATAATGCTGTGCCGTAATGGGCCTCCAGTTTTTTTATTTTGGCCGTCATGTTCGATTGCAGGTGATTCAGCTTTTGGGCTGCTTCCGTAAGGCTCCTCAATTCTGCTACTGAAACGAATGCCTGCATGTTCTCAATATCCACGTCTCCACCTCCCATCAAATAAAATGATAGCTATATCACAAACAAGCATTATTATTTATGTGTTAAGTGTATTATATTGGCCTTGGGCACTATTTTCCAGCCTCATTTAAAATTTAGGAGGGTTCCGCAGCATGATGAAAAAGAAGATACGTGCAGGAGTGGTCGGGGGATCAATGAATAACAAATGGGCCAGTCAAACGCACATTCCGGCTTTGCTAAAGCATCCGAACCTTGTTATCACAGCCATTGGTACTTCTCGTATGGAGAGTGCACGAAAAAGTGCGGATGAAATAGGTGCGGTATTGGCCTTTGAAGATGCTCAAAAACTTGCAGCTTCCGAAGACGTGGACATGGTGGTGGTGAGCGTCAAGGTTCCCCATCATTACCGGCCAGTCATGGCCGCGATTCAAGAGAGAAAGCATATTTTCTGTGAATGGCCCTTGGGGGCAAATACTGCGGAAGCTACCGAAATGGCTAAGGCGGCGGAACAGGCGGGCATTCATCATACTGTCGGCTTGCAGGCACGGCAGGATCTTGAAGTGCAAACGATGAAAAAGCTGGTGGAAAACGGAACGATTGGTGAAATTGTGTCCTGTCATATGCAAGTATCTACTCGAGGTAAAGGAGGACGAACAGATCAGGATACGGCTTATCTGCTGAATAGAGCCAATGGCGCCAATCTGCTGACGATTAACGGGGGACATTCTCTGGACGCGCTGCAATACATCGTTGGCGAATTCCGTGAGCTATCGGCCATCACATCATCTCGCTATAACGAAGCCACTATTCAGGAAACGGGTGAAGTCATTCCCAAGGATACTGCAGATCAGATTCTGATTCAGGGTTCATTGGAGAAGGGGGCAACGGTATCCGTCCACATTCAGGGGGGAGTGAATCCAAAATTCGAGCTGGAGATTCAGGGAAAAAAGGGCGTTTTGCGCCTGACTCAGAATCCTTCGCTTGGGCATGTTCAATTTGGGAATTTGACGCTCGAAAAACTTGTGTATGATCCAAGCAATAATCAAAATCATACGCCTAATGGCGATTTTGAACCAATCAATATAGCTCGTGAGCCTGATAGTGGCCCGGATTTCGCCAAAGAAGGGGTAACCCTGAATGTAGCCAAGGCTCATGATGTATTTGCCGGGGATATTTTGACGGACACTCATCTCGCTCCCGATTTCAACCATGCCTTAAAGCTACATCAGCTACTGGACCGCATTGAGGAATCGGCTGCAACCGGAAGAAAGATCGTGTGGTAAAAAAGACATCATTAGAACAACAAAACCTTAAAACAAAAGAACCTTCAAAACCACGATAGATGTGGAGTTGAAGGTTTTGTTGTCTTGTTACCGATGTCATTCATGCAAGCATCAATGTGCTTGTCCGCCTTCCCTAACCCTGTAAACACAGTTTCTTCCCCCCGCCAAAATATACTCTACCCGTTCGATATGAACATTATCTCCAAGAATGGTTTCAAATAAATGTAACTCATTCTTACATAACCCGGTACAAGCAGCAGCAGCTTCACAGATCGGACAATGCTTTTCGATAAACAAAAGACTCCCATCGCCTTGCTCCTTGACCTCGGCCATATAGCCTTCGCTTGTTCGAATATCGGCTAGTTTCTCCAGCTTCTCTCTTACGCCCGATGCGTTACCAAGATGCTGAAGATATTGCTCTTGCATATTCTTATTCCTCACAGACAGCAGCTTTTCTAGCCCCTCGTTTCCGAAAGCCTCTCTCATCGAATTGATCAGACTGACTGACAACTCAGAATATCCGTTTGGAAAAAAACGATCAGCCTCAGGCGTTAATCTCCAGAGCTTTGTGGGTCGTCCCATGGGACGGGCCTCTTCTTCGTAAGTAACCAATCCTTCTTCTTTGAGAGCATTTAAATGTTGACGAATAGCCATACCAGATAACAAAAATTTGGAGGATAGTGTCGCAACATCCATTCCACCTTGCTGCTTTAGCAGATCAATGATCCCTCTCCGGGTACCAGTTGATGAATCCTTATTCGTTTGATTGCGGCTCATGGTGAACCTCCTTTTGAAAGCGACTAGATCTACAACACTCTCTACATTTTAAATAAAAATGTTGACAAAGTCAAAGTTAAACTGTAGTTTAAACTTTATAAACAAAAATGTTTACTAAGTATCCGGATATGAAGTATACATAAAAAATTTCTTGGAGGTCACATTTCATGTCGTCTAATCCTCAAAGTATTTTCAGCCCGCGTTATTTTGCACTGTCCATAGGAATTATCCTGTCGGTGATGGCAGTTGGATTCGAGGGCTTATCGGTAACCACAATTGCCCCTTCCATTGCTGGCGACTTGAACGGCCTTGACCTATTTGGCTGGATATTCAGCACATATCTGCTTGCGCAGATTATCGGGACCCTAGTCGTCGGTCGGATCATTGATAGAAGAGGACCTGCAGCACCGTTCACTTTCGCACTTCTTTTGTTTATCGTCGGGCTGATCGCTGCCGCAACAGCAGGCGATATGTATACCATGATAGGGTCACGAGCCATGCAGGGTTTAGGTGCCGGCGCTATGATGACTTGCGTGTACACTGCAATATCCTTAAGTTATCCCGATGAATTACGTGCCAAAATACTCGGAGCATTCGGTACTGCCTACGTTCTTCCGTCCATGCTTGGTCCATACGTTGCCGGTCTTATCGCAGATCAGTGGTCCTGGCGGTTTGTTTTCTGGGTAATATTACCGATTCTGGTTGTTTCAGCATTGCTAAGTTTACCTGCTTTTAGGAAATTAAAAACAGAGAGAACACAAGGGGACAACGGAGCTACAGCTACATGGTTGGCGTTACTATTAACGATAGGTACGGGGATTTTCTTAATTGGTCTTAGCATGCTGCCGATAATTACAGGGTTTGTTTTAGTCATTATCGGCTTAGTGCTAATGGTATATCCGCTGCGCAAACTGCTACCCAAGGGAACTCTTGCTTTCCGAAAAGGCATGCCAGCTATTCTAGCAACACGTGGGCTGTTCTTCGCTGCCTATACCAGCACACAGAATTTCTTGGTATTGGCTTTAATAGATGTGAAAGGTATTACTCCTTCTCAGGCCGGATTAATTGTAGCAAGTGCTGCACTGAGTTGGTGCGTCATTGCTTATCTGCAAGGACGTTGGGATTCGGCAGACCAAGGTCGTGGACGTCATACAAGAATTATACTGGGTGTGCTACTGCTTGCATTTGGGATTGCCTTCGTATTTTGGGTACCTGTTGTAACTGTTGCCGTTGCGGTTATTGGACAAATCATAGCTGGAATCGGAATCGGATTGGCACATCCTATTAGCGGCGTTGTGGCATTTTCCCAAACAGGGGAAGAAGGTGTTGGAAAAACTTCGGCAAATTTGCAATTTGCGGATTCTTTTACACCGGGCGTGGTTATCGGAATAGGCGGTTCCATCCTTGTTGTTTGTCAATCTGCTGGGATGTCACTGCAATCAGGATTAATTGTAACGATGGGTTTTCATCTCTTGTTAATCGTAATGAGTTTATTCGCTAGCACTCGGATTACACCACAAACTGAACTAATAAACAGATGAGGAATCCACAATGTTTACCACTTTAAAAGCGAGTATTGACGGAACCGTTCCTTGTCCTTTAAGACATGGAACGGCTACGTAAGTTAGAACAAAAGGGATCAGTCTCCTGTCTATCTAAGCTGATCATGAGAAGGAGGGTATATCAATAATATGTTGACTACAGATACTGAGAAACTTTTTACAGCTTATCGTATAATCGGGACTAAATGGATTATTCATATACTATTTTCCCTTTCTCAAGGTCCAAAGCAATTTAGCGAAATTTCCGAAAATGTTCCTTCCATTTCGGAAAGTATCCTCTCTAAGCGTTTAAAAGAGCTTCAAAACGATAATTTGGTTAAAAGAACTGTAAGTTTGACACGCCCCATACAAACTATTTATGAATTAACACCAAAAGGATCTGCTCTTGCTACATTCATACCCTGTTTAATAGACTGGGTTAACAATGCAGCTAAAAAAAATGACGTTCCAAGGAGGAATTACTACGATGATACAGGTCAGTGAAGCAGCATTCGAAAAAATCGTCGAAATCTTATCAAGTGCTAATGCCCTAAATTCTTTCCTTAGAATAGGCGTTGATGAGGGGGGATGCAGTGGTCTATCCTATTCTCTTATCGTGGATGAGCAGAAAACAGAAGGTGATATCTTATTAAATAAAGGTGAATTTAGTATCTTGGTTCACACTAATAGTATTAAATATATTGAAGGTCTTCAAATTGACTATGAAGAAAGCGGTATGTTAGGCGGTTTCACCTTGAATAACCCTAATGCAAGAGCTTCATGTGGATGTGGAGCTAGTTTCAGAATGGAAAATTATCGTGGCGAAGTTAAAAAATGTGATTGAAAAAAATTGGAAAGGGGAATAGGTTATTTATGTCATTTGTAGTATCTGAAAAAGCTATCCATTCTTTTAAAAATGACTGGGATTTAGAAGAGGGCCAATATATAAGAATTTATGCGAAATATGCAGGTGGAGGCTCAGAAGCATTCTCTATTGGTATAAATTCAAGTGCTACACCAATTGATCCAGCTTTAGTTAAATCTATTGGTGGATTTTATTTCTTTATTGAAAAAACTGATTCTTGGATTTTGAAGGACGAATTTCTTAAAATTGATAGTAATGAAGAAGGTATATTTTTAAATAAAATCTCATGTTGAGACTATATAGGACGAACTTTTCTAGCTTTTCTTTTAAATCTTACATGTGAGTAACTTAAGGAGAGAATTTCATGAAGATTTTTGAGAATCAAATACCTTTGGAAAAGTTAAAATTAAATGAGCCATTAAAAAACTACACTTATGTAAGGATAGGTGGTAAAGCAGACATGCTTATCCATCCAACAGTGAAAGAAGAAATTATAAAAATCTTGGAAATTGCCAAAATACATCAAATACCTCTGACTGTCATTGGAAAAGGATCAAATATAATTATTAAAGATAGTGGAATAAGAGGAGTAACTCTTTCTCTGAGCCATTTCCATCAAATTAAAGTCAGCGAGCACAAGATTATTGCACAAAGCGGTGCAAATATTATAGATGTCTCAAGGATCGCTTTGGATAACACCTTAACTGGTCTAGAGTTTGCATGTGGAATACCAGGTAGTACAGGAGGCGCCTTATATATGAATGCGGGTGCTTATGGCGGTCAGATTGCGGATGTTGTCCAAAGTGCGAGTGTTATTACTAAAGATGGAGAAATTATGAATATAACCCGAGAAGAAATGAAACTTGGTTATAGAAATAGTATCTTCAAAACGGATAAATATATAATACTTGAGGTCGAGTTTAAACTCGAAAAAGGGAACAAGGATGTAATTTCCAGTAAGATGAAGAAATTAACTTTGAAAAGAGAAGCTAAACAACCTCTCCAGTATCCCTCTTGCGGAAGTGTATTTAAACGTCCAGAGGGACATTATGTAGGAAAACTCATTCAAGAATGTAACTTACAAGGAACTCGCATTGGGGGAGCTGAAATCTCTACTAAGCATGCAGGTTTTATCATTAATGCAAATAATGCCACCGCCGAGGATTATTTAGAATTAATAAAATTAATAAAAAATAGAGTACACGATAAATTTAATATTTATTTGGAGACGGAAATAATTATTTTGGGAGAATAATTTCTGTTTATTAGGCATTTTAAATTAGTAGTTCACCTTATTATGCTTAAAAAGCATCAAATATTGAAGAGTAGACAAAGGTAACGGACTAAGTACACTGCATAGCTGATTATATGAATATCTAATAAAACTCCTGAATATATTTTTTGATATGAAGGGGTGTCAAATCCTCAGTTTCAGACACCCTTCCCGACCTAGAATTTTTGAGTAAGCCTGAAATCCTCGATTATCTCATTGATTTTGATCATAAAAAATACTCCCTTCTATTTGCTAAATAACGCAGATAAAAGAGAGTAATTTTTTTGTACTCTATTGTTGCAGGTGTACGTAGAACATCAATGCTGTCAACGCCATAAATCCTTATGTATCAAGGATTTACGAGCGATTAACACCATCCATCATCCCGCCCTATTCCCACTCAATCGTAGCTGGTGGTTTGGAGGTGATATCGTAGACAATTCGGTTGACGTTATCCACTTCGTTAACGATACGTACCGAAATTTTCTCCAGCACATCCCAAGGGATACGCGCCCAATCGGCAGTCATACCGTCGATAGAGGTTACTGCACGAATGCCCACAGTGTAAGAATACGTACGAGCGTCGCCCATAACGCCAACACTCTTCATATTCGGCAAAGCGGTGAAGTATTGCCAGATTTCCCGGTCCAGTCCGGCTTTGGCAATCTCCTCGCGCAAAATATAATCTGATTCACGAACAATCGTAAGCTTGTCCTCTGTGACTTCACCCAGCACGCGAATGGCAAGACCCGGACCCGGGAATGGCTGACGCCATACAATCTCAGGTGGCAGTCCGCATTCTTCCCCAACTTTACGCACTTCATCTTTGAACAGTGCATTCAGCGGCTCGATCAACTTGAACTTCATGTCTTCCGGCAAGCCACCTACGTTATGGTGCGATTTGATCGTCTGTGCCGTGGCTGTTCCACTCTCTACAATATCCGTATACAGTGTACCTTGTGCCAGGAATGTAAAATCGTCGAATTGCTTGGATTCTTCCTCAAAAACGTAGATGAACTCGTTACCGATGATTTTACGTTTTTGTTCCGGATCATCGACTCCTGCCAGCTTGGACAAGAAGCGCTCACGCGCGTCAATTTTGACAACCTTCATATCAAATTTGCCAACAAACGTCTCCATTACACTTTCGGCTTCGCCCTTACGCAGCAGTCCATGGTCGATGAACATACATGTCAGTTGATCGCCAATCGCTTTATGAATGAGCATCGCTACAACGGAAGAATCTACACCGCCACTTAAAGCGCACAATACTTTTTTGTCGCCTACCTGCTGGCGGATTTCACGGATCTGGTCCTCGATGAACGACTCCATCGTCCATTTACCATCACAACCGCACACTTCATACAGGAAGTTGCTAATCATCTCATTACCATGAATGGAATGACGCACCTCTGGGTGGAATTGTACCGCGTACAGATTCCGCTCCGGATGACTCATCGCTGCAATCGGCGCACTTTCCGTTCCTGCATCCAGTTTAAAGCCGGATGGCAGATCCGTAACATGGTCTCCGTGGCTCATCCATACGGTCTGACGAGATTCCAGCCCTTTGGCCAATCTCGTATCCTCATTGAATTGCACATCTGCTTTGCCGTACTCACGCTTGCCTGCACGTTCTACCTTACCGTCCAGTTGGTGAGCCATCAGCTGCATACCATAGCAAATACCGAAAATAGGAATTCCCAGATCATAGATTGCCCGGTCGACTTGAGGGGCATTTTCTGCATATACGCTGGAAGGTCCACCTGAGAAAACAATCCCTTTCGGTGCCAGTTCTCTCAGCTTCTCCGCAGGCGTATTGTATGGAAGGAGCTCGCTGTACACGCCGAGGTCCCGTATTCTTCTTGCGATTAACTGGTTGTATTGTCCTCCAAAGTCGAGAACTACAACGATTTCATTAGGCTTATTCATTACCGTGCCTCCCTCAATTGTTCGTTTCATTATACGCAACGATAAAACAAGACGTCAAGAAATCAACCGGAGTTGAGCGGACATGAAAAGATTGTTAAAATGAATTAATTCTAAATTATGAATCTGTTCGTAGGAGTGTAAACGATGGATGTGCTGAAATGGATCGCGCAATTGTTCGAAGAATACGGATACAGCGTCCTTTTTTTCGGCTTGCTGCTGGAATTTATTGCTTTACCTTTTCCCGGGGAAACCACAATGGCTTATGCGGGATATCTCTCCTATTCGGGTACGCTGGATTTTGGAAAGCTGGTGATGCTGGCCTTTTTAGGCACAACCATCGGAATGACCATTACCTACTTTATCGGAAAATGGGCCGGACTCCCCTTTATCCAGAAATACGGTAAATGGGTTTTGCTATCGCCGGACAAGCTTCAAAAAACGCAAAAATGGTTTCAACGTTACGGGTACTGGCTTATTTTTCTCGGATATTTCATTCCTGGTGTCCGACATTTTACGGGTTATTTTGCGGGAATTATCGCTCTTCCCCTGCGTAAATTTGCCTTGTATGCGTACAGCGGCGCTCTGTTCTGGGTCATCCTGTTTCTTGGCATCGGTAAGGTGTTCGGTCCGCAATGGGATGCCATGTTCCATTTGGTAGAGCTGTATGCGCTGCGAATCGTCGTCATCATCGGCATTATCCTTCTGCTATATATCGTTTATCGCTGGAGATCCTTCCTGTTTAGTTCTTTCCGCAAGTCCGACAAATCGGTGAAAACTAGTGGCAAAAACGATCCGGAATAATTAGACATTTGCCGCCTTACGGCTGCGAGCCCTTGTATAGTAAATCGTTATGACGATAGATATCATGACAAATCCTGCTCCGCCAATCAAACCTAACATACGCGGCTCTATGATTTCCACTGCAACCCCGGCTCCAAACATGGATATGCCTATAATCCCTTGGCTCCACGCTGTCAGCATGCCCAGCAATGGCCCCTGTAAATACAGCGGGGTCTCCCGCATTAATAGTGTATCCAAACAGATTGCCCCCACCCCGCCAGCCAACGAAATGAAAAAGTAAATGGCGACCGCCGCCCATGCATGATCAATTCCACTTAACCCCATGAGCAAAATTCCCTCCAATAGCAGACATACCAGTCCTCCGCTTAATAAAGAACGGCTGAATAGACGCCCCAGTGCATAGCTGGCAACCAGACCCGCACCCAAAGCGGCGTAAAACAGTCCAATCCCGGCATCCCCCAGCTTAAACTCCTGCACGGCATATACACTGATCAGCACATTATCAATTCCATTGATGAACGGAACCAGTAGCTCGAATGCAATTACGACTTGGAGCGGAAGCGAAATGCGGATGCATTGCAGTATTTGTGACCTACCGAGGATTCGATCATCGAAAGACGTCTGACTTCCACGTGATTCAGTATGAGCATCCGCCCTAGTTACTTCCTCCTTGGTGACGGGCGGGAATGCAATATTGCAGACGATCAGACCTGCAGCGAAAAAACTGGCGGAGTTGAGCATAAATGCGGCCTGTGGTCCAAAAAACGCGGATACGATGCCTCCAGCAGCGGGATGGACGACTTACGGGCTGGAGCGTACAGCGCTTCCCCACAGGCTAACAGGGTACTGACTCCATAAACGATCCACATATCCTCATTGCTGTGAACACTTAAAAAGGCAAGGGCTGCTCCACCTCTGAGCAGATCCGTGGTCATCATAAATGTGCGTCTGGATATGCTGCTGATAAGCACACCTGACACAGGCGACAGAATTAAAAAAGGAATCACCCTTAATCCCAGCATAATCCCCACGCTGAGTCCCGAGCCAGTAAGCTGATAAATCAGGGCCAACAAAGCGATTTGGCAGAAGCGGTCTCCAATTCCGTTAATGATGCCAGCCACGAATAACTTTCTGTATTGCTTGTTTACCATGTGCTTCAGCTCCAAGTCGTATTAATTATATATTAATCTAATTAGCTATATAACTAATTTATAGGGATGAATATACAACCGTCAAGCATAAATTCATATATTCAGAGCACACTAAACCAACTAACTCCAATATCGGAGGATTTTACGTATGAAAAATGAGAATAAAAGCTGTCCACTCACTCACGTATCCTCTTGCCTGCGGGATAATGTGAATCATATCCAAAGCTCGATTGGAAACAGCGGGGATTTGATTGTCAAAGAGCTACTGTGGATGCAGAAATGGCCAGCAGCCGTGTTTTATATTGATGGTCTGATTAACACTCAATTGCTGCATGATTCTGTACTGCGCTCATTTATGCGGATGGAAATTCATCATGTTCCGGAAGGTGCTGAACCGTTCGATTATTTAAAGGATCAGGTGTTGATCGCAGGGCATTCAGGCACTTTGGATGAAATGGATGCGTTATTCAACCGGATGCTATCCGGCGGAATTATCATTTTGCTGGAGGGTTACGCGAAAAGCATTTGGATTGATGCCGTTGGTTGGGAGGATCGCAACGTCAGCGAGCCCCAATCCCAGACGGTTGTACGCGGACCGATGGAGGGTTTCACTGAGAATCTGCGTACCAATACAGCTCTGGTTCGCAAGCGAATCCGCGACCCGCGTCTTTGGATGGAAACAAGGCAGATCGGAAAAGTCACGCATACCAACGTGGCCGTGATGTTTATCAAAGGAGTCGCGGACGAAGGCGTCATTCAGGAGTTGAGAGAACGCCTGGACCGAATTGATATTGACGGGATTATGGAAGGTGGCTACATCGAGGAGGAAATTCAAGACGCCACCTTTACCCCCTTCCCTACGATATACAACAGTGAACGCCCGGATGCGGTAGCAGCCAGTTTGCTGGAGGGAAAAGTGGCCATACTAGTGGACGGGACTCCGTTTGTACTTCTTATTCCTGCGTTGTTTATCCAATTTTTCCAGTCGGCCGAGGATTATTATCAACGCGCGGATATCAGTACTTTGTTGAGAATGCTGCGATTTTTGGCTTTTTTCATCGCTCTGCTGGCACCAGCCTTCTATATAGCGATATCTACCTTTCACCAAGAAATGCTTCCTACAAATCTGCTGATCAGTTTGGCAGCGCAACGGGAGGGTGTTCCGTTTCCAGCCTTTGTGGAAGCGATGCTGATGGAAATTACCTATGAAATTTTGCGTGAGGCCGGGGTGCGTATTCCAAAGACGGTCGGACAAGCGGTATCCATTGTAGGTACGCTGGTCATTGGGCAAGCTGCTGTGGATGCAGGCGTCGTGTCGGCCGCCATGGTTATTATCGTATCCATCACCGCGATCTCCAGCTATGTCATCCCTGAAAATGGGCTGTCCATTGCGGTACGGATTATCCGGTTTGCCCTCATGATGCTGGCCGCCGCCTTCGGATTTCTGGGTATATTAATGGGCTTGATGGCCCTGCTGCTTCATCTGACCAGTCTAAGATCTTTTGGAGTGTCTTACATGAGCCCGTTCGGCCCTTATGTGCAAAGTGATATGAAGGATACGATCTTTCGCTTGCCTTGGCCATGGATGACTACACGTCCGAATACGAATCAAGTTCAGAATACGACCCGGCAAATACACCAGAAAAAGCGGGTGGGTAAGAAAAAATAATTGGGAAGTGACCATACATGAAAGGTGTAACCAGCATGATTCTCATACTCAGTCTACTTGCTTCCCTTCTGACCGGCTGCTGGGATCGCAAAGAGCTTAACGAGATCGGAATTACCGTAGGACTGGGTGTGGATAAGGACGGCGATCAAATTCGTGTGTCGGCACAGGTGGTTGTACCTTCGGAGGTGGCCTCCAAATCAAGATCCAGTAAAGGATCTCCTGCGGTAACTACCTATGTTGCAACAGCGCCTACTCTGTATGAGGCTATCCAAAAAATGACGGAAATCAGTCCGCGAATCATCTACTTATCTCATATCCGTATGCTGGTATTTGGCGAGGAATTCGCCAGACAGGGCATCGCCGATGTTGTGGAATCCCTGATGAGAGAGCCTTTTGCCAGAACTGACTTTTATATCTGTATTGCGAAAGGTACGTCTGCCTCCAAAATGCTTCAGGTAACTACGACATTGGAGAAAATTCCGGCGAACAAAATGTTTGCTTCCATGGATGTATTAACTAAAACCTGGGCTCCTGTCAGCAAAGTGACTATAGATCAGCTGATGGAGGATCTCGTCAGTTCCGAAATACATGCTGCTCTACCTGCCCTCGAAGCTAAAGGAGATTTACCCAAGAGTGTGGAGGAAGGTATGGACAATGTCAGAACGATTGAACCCATAGCAGATCTGGCTTTTTCCAGCTTAGGCGTATTTAAAAAAGACCGGTTGATCGGCTGGCTTGATGAAGACGATAGCAAAGGATACAACTATATCCGGGATAGCGTGGATACAACAACAGGACATACGGACTGCCCGGAAGGCGGTAAAATCGCTCTGCTGGCTTTGAGCAGTCACACGAAGACTAAAGTGTTAATGCACAATGGTGAGCCTATAATCCAGATATCCGTAGAGAACAAAAGTACGATTAGAGAGAATAGCTGTAAAAAAATGGAGATTAAAAGTCTGGAGGATATTAAAGAAATCGAGATGGAGAGTAATGCCAAATTGATCGAGATTATGAAGCATTCCGTAGAAACTGTACGTCGTAACTTCAAAGTAGACATTTTTGGGTTTGGGCAATTAATTCATCAAACCGACCCCAAGGCCTGGAAAGTACTGAAAAAAGATTGGGACCACACATTTATGAATTTACAGATTGAATATAAGGCGAATACGGAAATTAAGAAAATGGGAGCTATTTTCCAGTCCTTTCAAAAGAAAATGAAGGAGTAAGCCAAATAACGGTTCGAGGCTTCATAGCATCCCAAAACGAGTACGATTACGGAAGGAGTATCCCTATGAAGGCCCTCATTGCGGTTTTGTGCATTGCTCTACTGATTGCAATCAAGGACTTGCCCGGCTTATACCGCAAGCATCGCTTTAAGGACATGGTTGTATACATCGTGATGCTCGCATTCGGGGCGTGGTTCAGCACGATCGCTGCTCAGGCAAAGGAAACATCGAGCCCACTAATCTTGATTGAGATTATATATAAGCCGGTAAATAACCTGTTTTCACATCTATTCAATTTGTAAATAAAGGGGGCCGCCAGCGTTGGAAAAAGGCCGTATTAGTGTTGGGCAAGTAACGGTTCTCATTATTTTTTGCACAATGGGTGATATGATACTGATCATCCCCAGCATCTGCACCCATATCGCTAAACAGGATGCATGGATCAGTACCCTGCTGAGTATACCGGCAGGTATGGCGCTTGTATGGCTTTTGCTGCGTGTACATGAGCTGTATCCCAGCCTTACTTTGATTGAAGCTATAAGGAAAATTATAGGGAAATGGTTGGCTCCTGTCGTCTCGATATGGTATCTTTTCTATTTTTTGATGTCCGATGCCATATATATTAGGGAATTTGGTGACTTTTATACTACACAGACTTATGTGCTAACCCCGTTAAGGATATTAATGCTGCTGGCAATACTCATGCTGGTCTTCGCTTTTTTTACCGGAATTGAAGCCCTTGCCCGTGCCAGCGAGCTATGCTTGCCTTTCTTTGTAATCGTGACTATTACTGTAGTGGCTTGCCTTATTCCCGAGATTGATTTTTCTAAAGTAAAGCCAATTATGGAAAAGGGGGTTCTTCCTACTATTCATGGTACGCTTCTTGGGGTTAGTTATCCATTTGGAGAATTAGTCGTATTTCTCATGCTTTTTCCCTATGTGAAGCATTCAGCACATTTTAAAAGAAGCATCCTTTTAGGAAGCCTTATAGGCGGAATTCTGCTCAGTCTGTTTGTAATCATGTCTCTGTTTGTTCTCGGCCCTTTTCTAACTGAATCTAGCGTGTATCCTTCGTATATACTCACTGCCAAAATAAACGTGTTCAATTTTTTCCAACGTATGGAGGCCTTTATAGCAGCTATATGGGGATTATCGCTCTTTTTTAAGAGCTTCCTTTATTTTTACGCGTTCATATTGGGGACAGCACAGACATTTCGTCTAAAAGATTACCGCCCTCTCAGCATGCCTGCGGCAATGCTCATTTACGGCTTGAGCATGATGGTTGCACCCAATATCATCTACTATTTTGATACCCTTGTCCCCTTCTGGGTAGATTGGGATTTGACCAACTCGGTCATCATTCCCTTGAGCTTGTGGGGCATTTACACAATCAGGCAGAAAAGAAAACAATCACAATGAGGGTTATACAACATCCTGAGGTAAAAAAGTTGGAGATTACATAGCAAAAACACCCTCTGGGACTGAAATACAACCAGCGTCCCCAAGGGTGTAAGAATGTTTATGATTTACGCCTGCTCCCGAATGTACTCCAGCGCAGCATCGATATGCCCTTTGACTCTCAAACCACGCCATTCATGAATTAAAATACCGTTCTCATCGATAAGGAATGTGGAGCGAACGATGCCCATGTACTGCTTGCCGTACATCTGCTTTTGCTGCCACACGCCGTAAGCTTCCGCCACTTCATGCTCCTCATCCGCCAAAAGCTGAAAAGGCAGCCCATACTTTGCAATAAACTTGTCGTGTCGCTTGAGTGGATCTGGGCTTACTCCCAGAATAACGGTGTTCAAACCCTCGAACTCCCCGTGTTTATCCCGAAAATCACACGCCTGTGTCGAGCAACTGGAAGTCAAATCCTTCGGATAGAAATATAGTAAAACCCTTTTGCCTCTAAAATCAGACAACTTGACGTTTTTCCCTTCACTTCCCGACAATTCAAAGTCCGGCGCGGGTTGTCCAATAGCGGTAGAAGTCGTGGACATCTCATCATCTCCTATCTTGTGGGGTTCTCATGTGATCCGACCTAAGAACCTGCACCTCTGTAACGCCGAATGCCAAAATTCCATGCCAGTAAGCCCAAGGTTAGAAATACAGCTCCCATGACCGGAGTCAAAAGCGCCATATGCTGCATATCCTCCCGATGAAGGAACAGGGATGCCGGATATACGCCAACAAAAGCAAACGGCAGAATCCAGGTCAGCACGACTTGAATCGCACGGTTATAAATCGTCACCGGATAGCGTCCATAGCTCTGCATATTGTACATGAGTGGAATAATTCCTGTTGGCGCGTCCGAAAAGAACGAAATAGAAGTCAATATGGTATAGATTCCCGTATAAATCGCTACGGCACTTAGGCTCATGATGATTAGAGCCGGGATGAACCACCACGCCATATACAAGTCCATTTGCGCCCCGCTGATTCCCATAATAACCAGACCAATCGCCGATCCGACCAACGCGGGCGGGTCCACGTTTTCAAGGAAAATCTGGAACAGATTATGCGCAGGACGGGTCATAACCCGATCCAGCTCTCCTTTTACAATATAGCGCTCGCTAAAGTTCCACAAATTGACGAAGCAGCTGAATAGTCCATAAGGCACCATGAAAAAGCCATAGACGAATACGACTTCACTTTCGCTCCAGCCGCCCAAACTGTCGGTGTGCATAAAAATGACCAAAATAAAAATAAGATTGGAGGCCTGAAATAGCAGGTCCGAAACGACCTCCACCCAAAAATCAGCGCGGTAGGTTAGCCGCGATTTCATGTAATTCTTCAAATATTCGCTAATGAGTCCCAAATAGTACATCATCGGCCTACCCTCCTTGCACGAACAGACGTCTGCGCGCCAGTCGCCAAATGATGATCATCGGCACGAGCAGAACGACCAGCCAAATGATTTGGATCCCCAGCACATTCCAAATACCAACGCCTTTTACTCGTCCGGTAAATACGGAGCCGGGCAAATACGTAATCGCCTGAAATGGCAGCCACTGGGCGAAGGTCGCCAGCCAGCCCGGAAACAGGCTGATGGGCAGAATCAGGCCCGAGAACAGGTCCACTACCACCCGCTTCATTCGCATCATACCCTCGTTATTTTCAACAAAAAAGGCCGTCAGCCCCGTAATAATATTGATTTGGGTATTGATTAGAAAGCTGAAAAACAGCATCACAAGGAAACTGATCCATGCTACAGGGTCCGTCGGCAACGTCACTGGAAACAGCAGCATCGCAATCGCCATGCCCGGGATCATAAACAGCAGGAAACGGAACATCCCCTCGCCAAGCCCCTGCATGACTTTGACTAGCACATAGTTATACGGCCGGATCATCTGGATGGCAATGCTGCCATCACGAATCTCCGTCGAAATTTCACGGTCCAGATTGTTGAAATAAAAGGCCCTCGCCATCCACGATACCGCTACATAGGTCGTCATTTGGGCTGCGGTAAAGCCACCGATGCTGCCCGCATCTCCATAAATCGCTTTATACGTGAAATAATATACACCAATATTCATGGAATAAATTAATATGCCCGTATAATAGTTCACACGATAAGCGAGCATGGTGAGAAACCGGATACGAATAAAATCGGTATATACGCTAAGCATGGACTTTGGCCTCCACTGCCGGAAGCACGGGATTGCCCTTGCGTTCCGCCGAGCCGGATTGATAGATGCTACGCACAATATCATCGGTGTTCGTTTCAATGATTTTGATATCCGTAATGTCCGTACGCCCGACTACGCTGGCCAAGACATCCGATACGTTAATATGAAGCGGAATCCACACCTTGGCAGCCAAATCATTATCCGCCGTCCAAGCCAGCGGCATGTCCGCTGTCCACGCTTGTAATTGCTCAAGCCGGGTGGGCACGCCGAACTGAAACTGTACTTCCCGTCCTGTACCCCAACGTGCTTTCAAATCCTCCAGACCACCGTCATAGATGATGTTCCCGTCATCCAGCATTATGACGCGCGAGCACAGCGCTTCAATATCCTGCAAATCATGGGTCGTCAGCAAAATCGTCGTCCCGTAATCCCGGTTCATGTCCTTCAGGAACTCACGGATTTCAGACTTCACCATAATATCGAGTCCAATGGTCGGTTCATCCAGAAAAACGATGGACGGATTGTGCAGCAACGCGGCCACCAATTCACAGCGCATCCGCTGACCAAGACTAAGTTTGCGCACCGGACGGCTTAGCAGGTCCTGTAATTGGAGCCGCTCTACCAGCTCATCCAGCCTGCGTTTGAAGTCTATAGCCGGAACCTGATATACTTTGCGCAGCAGCTGAAAGGACTCAATCACGCCGATATCCCACCATAGCTGGCTGCGCTGTCCAAAAACAACGCCGATATTACTTACGAATTTCTCGCGTTCCTCGTAAGGAACATAGCCGCCCACTTTGAGATGTCCCGAGGTCGGCACGAGAATGCCAGTCAGCATCTTGATCGTGGTAGACTTTCCAGCTCCGTTTTCACCAATATAGCCACATATTTCTCCCTGAGGAATACCAAAGGAAATATCTTTGACCGCGGCCACCTCGTTGTATTCGCGGGCGAATAAATCAAGGAAGGCTCCTTTCAGGCCTTCGCGGTTTTTTTGCACTTTAAATGTTTTGCGCAGATCCTGCACATCAATTGCCAGCATGTCATACCTCACATTCAGGATTTTGAAAAATCCATAGTTAAATTGATTGTGCTCCAAAAAGAAATTATAATGTAATGAATTGAAAAGCGAAAGGGAGAGCATTCATGACAAGCAGAACCAAAAGGACGATATGGTCGGTTCTAGCCGTGATTATCGTCGCGATTGTCGGCTTTGCCGTGTATTATTTTTCATCCATTTATAATCAACTGGACAATCTGCATAAAGAGGGTGCAAACTCCCCATTCAAAAATGTAAAGCAGGTCGATCAGGTGCGCACACCAGACCCGCCCAAGTGGGAAGGTACGGATCCGGTCAACATTTTGCTGATGGGTGTCGATGGTCGTGGTATCCAAAAAGGGGAAGTCCCCCGTTCGGACAGCATGATGGTCGTATCGCTGGACCCCGTCAAGAAAAAGATTCACCTCTTCTCTATTTTGCGTGATACGTACGTGGATATTCCCGGCTACAATAAAAATCGGATTAACACCGCCATTACTCACGGCCCCAACACGGCCATGAAGGCGGCTGGTGACCTGCTGGGCATTCCGGTGCAATACTATGTGTATACCGATTTTCAAGGATTTATAAAGCTGGTGGACGCCGTGGGCGGCATTGATCTTGAAGTGGAGAAGGATATGCACTATACAAGCAATGCGGATAAGCATGAATACGATATTGACTTGAAAAAGGGCATGCAGCATCTGGGCGGCAAAGAGGCGCTTCAATACGTGCGGTTTCGCCACGACGCCATGTCGGACTTCTCCCGGTCGGGACGTCAGCGTGCATTTTTGGAGGCTATAGCACAGAAAATGCAGAGCACGACCTCCATTGCCAATTTGCCGAGCATTTTGCAGCAGGTAAACCCGTTTATTGATACGAATCTTAGTGTCAACGATATGTGGAGGCTGGCAAACGTCGGCTACCAAAGCAACTTTGCTGGCAGCGAGCAGGTTCCGCCGATGAAGCTGCTCGGGGAAGAAAATGTAGGCGGCGCGCAGGTTCTTACCGTCCGCGATCCGGAAGAATTGAAAAAGTACGTGCAGGATATATTCAACAATCCTCCTGTACAGACACAGGAACAAAATAAGGATAAAAACAAAACAAAGCAACCGGACAGTGCATCATCGTCCAAGACAGATAAGGCTTCTTTCACGGGTGGCAGCAAAACCAGCAGTGATGCTGCTGCCACACAATCGTCAACAAAGACAGGACAAAAAGAGCTATAATGATGTATGCAGGGGGCAGCCATGAACGCTGCCCTTTGGCGTGTGTATATCCTATTTTAATGAACGGAAAGGAAGTTTTGGATGATGAAACGGGAAACCTCCGAAGCATTATATAAAGAAGCACTGGAGCATATTGTTGGGGGAGTAAACAGTCCTTCACGCTCTTTCAAGGCTGTGGGCGGCGGTGCTCCGGTATTTATGAAACGCGCCAAAGGTGCTCATTTCTGGGACGAGGATGATAATCGGTACATTGATTATTTAGCGGCTTACGGCCCTATTATTACTGGACATGCCCACCCTCATATTACCAAGGCCATTAGTGAGGCGGCGGCGAACGGGGTATTGTACGGAACCTCAACGGTATTGGAAATCAAGCTCGCCAAGATGCTAAAGGAAGCCATTCCTTCCATGGACAAGGTCCGGTTTGTGAATTCCGGCACAGAAGCGGTCATGACGACGATCCGTGTTGCACGGGCCTATACGAAGCGAAACAAGATCATCAAATTTGCAGGCTGCTACCACGGTCACTCGGATCTGGTACTCGTAGCCGCAGGCTCTGGCCCGTCCACGCTGGGCATACCGGACAGCGCAGGAATTACGACCAACATTGCGAGCGAGGTGATTACCGTGCCTTTCAATGATCTGGACGCGTTGCGCCAAGCCTTGGAGCGTTGGAGCGACGATGTGGCAGCAGTCATGGTCGAGCCGATTGTCGGCAATTTCGGCATGGTAATGCCGCAGCCCGGTTTTCTGGAAGGGCTATGCTCAATGGCACGGGCGAACGGTTCACTCGTTATCTATGACGAGGTCATTACTGCGTTCCGCTTCCACTACGGCTCCACCCAAACGTACGCCGGGTTGGACAATCATGATGCGATTCAGCCGGATTTGACCGCGCTGGGTAAAATCATGGGCGGGGGCCTGCCGATCGGTGCCTACGGTGGCAGCAAGCATGTGATGGAGCAGGTTGCTCCACTCGGCCCGGCTTATCAGGCGGGCACCATGGCGGGCAACCCGGCTTCCATCTCGTCAGGCATTGCATGCCTTGAAGTCCTTCAAGGCGAAGGCGTGTATGAAGAGATGGAACGTCTCGCTGTGAGACTGACGGATGGTATCGCTTCCTCAGCCGCACGCCATGACGTGCCGTTGACGATTAACCGCATCCGTGGAGCATTCTCGACGCATTTCTGTGATCATCCGATCACGAACTACGATGAGGCGCAGGATACAGACGGCGAAGCGTTCGCTTCCTTCTTCCGTCATATGCTGGATCGCGGTATTCATCTGGCCCCATCGAAGTATGAAGCATGGTTCCTCACAACGGCACACACAGATGAAGACGTGGATGCTACGCTGGAAGCGGCGGACGATTCTTTCCGTGCGATGGCGCAGGGCAAGTAAGCAGATCGGTACGACATGATGGAATCTTGATAGGATAAGGGCCGGAAGCAGCTTTAAGGACTGGGATATCCCACCTTTGAGACTGCCTTCCGGCTTTTTTAATTTGCCAACTGTACCCGTACAGTTGTACGTTTTATGGATTGTATTAAATGACACCATCCGGGTATATTGGGAGGAGCAACATGTTGAAATCATTCAGCGCAGGCTAATTAAAAAAAATGCCTGAGCCATTCATTACGGAGGTTTATCATGCACAGTCGTTCCAAAACTGGAGCCGCCTATTTGGCTGCTCTCAGCTATGCCGCTATACTCGGTTTTTCATTTTTGTTTGTGAAGCTGACGGTCACGGAAGCCAGCCCGCTGGATGTAATCGCCCACCGCTTTGCTTTGTCTTTTATCGCTTTGACGGTTCCGGTAGTGTTGGGCTGGATCAAGATTAATATCACGCGGCGCGATATCCTGCGTATTTTACCGCTGGCGCTGCTCTCGCCTTTAGTGTATTTTCCACTGCAAGCCTTCGGACTGATGAGCACCTCTTCATCGGAAGGCGGCATTATTCAGGCAACCGTTCCCATCTTCACGCTGCTGCTGGCGTCCTATTTTATTAAAGAGCGGACTACGGTTGTCCAAAAGCTTTCCTTGCTGCTCTCTGTAGCAGGCGTTATTTTTATATTCGTGATGAAAAGCGGAGCGCCCATGGCCTCCAATAGCTTTGGTGGCATTCTTTTGCTCGTGCTCTCTGCTGTTTGCCTATCCGGCTATAACGTGCTGGCTCGTCCATTAACACAAAAATACAGTCCGATGGAGTTGACCTATGTTACTTCCATTTTGGGATGTTTCGTTTTTAACTTGGTGGCCCTGGGATATCATGCCATAGACGGCTCTATGAGCACTTATATCGCTCCCCTAGTAAAGCCTGATTACTGGCTGGCACTGGCTTATCTGAGCATTCTGTCTACCCTCGTCACCTCGCTGTTATCAAGCTTTGCCTTGAAGTGGATCGAAGCCTCGAAAATGAGTGTTATCGGTAATTTATCTACTCTCATTTCCATGATAGCAGGTGCTTATATTTTGAAGGAGCAGCTCGCATACTATCATATTGTCGGGGCAGTTATTATCATTATCGGGGTATTGGGCACCAATTTTGGAGGTCGGAGAAGCTTCGAGCCGCGAAAAGCGTCTGCTACAAAACCACTAAAAGTGGACTGAAAATGGATGTATATTTCACTTGTGGAATCTGTATAATTTTGATCGTTGACGCTTCTCTTGAACGATTTTGTCCTCGCAAAAAAGATATCCCCAGGCTGTCGTTTACTCCGGCTCGGGGATATCTTTTTTAGTTTATCTATTTCATTAGAATGATTCAAACCCATATTTCAGCCTTCAACCGGGTACGCCATGACACTCATTAGCGCCAGTTCCGGCTGTGTCGTGTCTAGTCTGCTATATTGTACAATCACCGGTACGTCGCTGGTGACCGTAATCGCATAGGGAATGCCTGCCGGAATCCGTTCGCCATCCCTCTCCAGCGAGGCCGTGCGGATATGGCGGGTTCGTCTGCCTTCTATCACCTCGACCAATCCTTCCAGCGGCTCACGGTCTTCAAAATAGATATCTATACTCAGCTTGGCCGCTAGAGTTCCACAGTTCAGCACACATATACTCTCATGACTAAGCAGCTCTCCCCGGCTTTTGGGTGGAATATATCCATCGGGAATCACCCAGAATAAGCTGCCCCGCGGCTGGTTTACTTTTTCCTGAGGAAGCTCAGTATTTCCCATGCTATCCGACTCCTTTCACATAAAATACTTGCGCATCCCTATGCTGTCCTCAAAAATAAATCGCTGGCAGTGAATCTGTCACAGTGTTTGATCCTGACGAGTCAGCCGCAAGCAACCTATCTTTCTACGCGAATGGATTCTCCTTGGTACGCAGCAGTTGAGCCAGAAAGGCGAGCGCCAGTCCCTGTCCCCAGCCCTGAATACGTTTGTATGGTACGTTGCGGTAGCCATCAATATCGTTCATTACGGCGGTTCCAGCGGATACACCCGTCACAGTGCCATCCTCCTTGATTCGGGAAAGGATACCGTCGATTGCCTTTTGCGTGTATTTGTTGAACAGTCGCCCCTGCATAAGCAAAGCCGTCGCAATGCCTGCAGAGCCTGAGGTTTCCAGATAGGAGGTTTCATCATTCAACACCGTATGCCACAGCCCTTCCGAGGATTGCAGCCGCACCAGCGCACTGAGCTGGTCACGCAGCGAACCGTCGATGATCATGTAGGATGGATGCTGCACCTCCACGAATTTCAGCGCTTTTGCCATTGTGAGTGCAGCCCACGAATTTCCCCGCGCCCAGTAAATACCTGACATCCGGCTTTGGTTCGCATGATCCCAGCCGTGATAATACAAATTCGTATCCGGGTCCTGCAAAAATTCCTCATGCCCGTGATATTGCCGGATACCATCCTCCCAATATTCTTTGTTACCCAGCAGATGACCGATGCGCAGCAAATAATAGCCTGCCATAAACATCGTATCCACCCACGCTTGCTGCGGAAATACGTCATGAAGTGAATTCACCGTATGCTGGAAAATGCCGTCGGCGAACCGCTCGGCTTTCTTCGCCAGAAATTCCGCCATTTCGGTGGCGATATCAAGGTACTTTTGCTCTCCTGTAGCCTGATACAGCGTCAGCAAGCAGTGTCCCACAGACACACCGTTCACCGAGAGCGGTGGAAGTCCATCTGCAATATTTTCATCGACCCATTCCTTTAATTTGGTCAAATACTCCTCGTTCCCTGTTGCTTCATAGGCTTCACACACACCGTAAAAAGCCACACCACCCGGCCAATCCCAGCTATAGTCCATTTGAAATGTGCGTTCTACCACCCGGTCGATCACCTGTTTAATTTGTTCCTCATCAAAAATCAATGCAGGCATTTCCTCGTCTCCCCCTTTGGTAATTTTCACGTTAACTTCCTCCTTGACACCTGTTCGAGAAAAACCCGTCCGTCTAACGTAAATACATGCGTAAGGGCTGTAAATCCAGCCCCTTCACAGCATCCGCCACCATATCTGCAATACAGACCGCGCCGTTCTCATGAAAATGTGTATTATCCTCCAAGCCACTGGAAAAGTTCATGTATTCACCAGGCAGCAGCCACATAAAAAGCTCTTTGCTTTCCTCAGGACCCAACCGCTCATATAACTCCTGCGTGCAGGCAGCCAAGTCAATCAGCGACACATCTGCTTCTTCCGCCAGCTCGCGAACCGCTGTCACATAGTCTCCATGCGTGTCGGATAACGTACCATCCCCGTTAAAATAGCAACGATGCACAGGCGTAACCAGCACTGGAGTAGCCCCACGGCTTCTGGCTCCGTCGATATAGAGGCGCAGGTGCTCCTTGTAGGTCGTAAAAGGATCAGTAGCCCGTTCCGGGTCCGACTTCTGATCATTATGGCCGAACTGGATGAACAGGAAGTCTCCTGCTTTCATTTCAGTCAAAATAACGTCCAGCCGTCCTTCGTCCACGAAGCTTTTGGAGCTTCTTCCCGATACGGCGTGATTATCCACGCAGACATCATGCTTGAACAGGGCTGGCAAAGCCTGGCCCCAGCCTGTATACGGATAGCCGGACGCGTCCTGATCCGTAACCGTGGAATCTCCGGCAAGGAACAGCCGGAGGGTCTGTGGCGCTGGCGCAATCTCCAGCGCATTGAGCCGCGGCGCGGTGCCAGATACGGCGAGGCGCAGCTTGCCGCCCCTGACGAGCACCGCAAACCGGGCCTCTGTGAACTGGCCCGGCAGCGTGTGTAATGGGGGCAGCACATGCTTGCCCTCGCCGGCTTTGAGCCGCGTGAGCGTCTCCGCGAGCGGATCGCCGAGCAGCACGGTGACGAGATACATCCCGTCCTCCGATACATCAGCGACAAACGCAGTCCCCAGCGGGATGCAAAAGCGGCTTCGCAGCCGTGCGAGCGTATCCTTGGGTGCGGTTACGCCGGATAATCGCCTTTCCCGACCATACACATGATCCACGTCCTCAAACCCGTAGCCCTGCTCAGCAGTATACGAGCAATCCGGGGGTACTCCTGTGTAGCCATCCGCAGGCTCGCCCGGACCAAAATCAAACTTCCACATTCCACTCACCTCTCCGCTATAACCCTTAACCCCACTTTATCCCTTCAAGCCGCTTGAGCTCATTCCTTGGACAATTTGCTTCTGGAAGGCGAAGAATACAGCGATAACCGGAACCAGGCTCAAAATGGACATCGCGAACATCCCACCCCAGTTGGAAGCCGATTCGCTATCAAGGAACATTTTAAGTGCCATAGATACGGTATATTTCTCCGGCGAATTCAGATACAGTACCGGACCCAGAAGATCCTCCCACTTCCAGTAGAAAGAGAAGATGGCCGCCGTAGCCAGCGAGGATTTGAGCAATGGCAAAATAATTCGGAAATACAGCCGGAATTTACCGCATCCGTCAATCGTCGCTGCTTCATCCAGCTCTATCGGAATCGTTCGGATAAACTGGACCATCAGGAAGATGAAGAACGGCATCCCGAAAAACGATGGCACGACCAGTGGCAAAATCGTATTGACCCAGCCGAGCTTGGTGAAAATAATGTATTGCGGTACCAGTACCACATCCCCTGGCAGCATAAGCGTCATCATCATCAGGGCAAACCAAAAGTTACGCCCCTTGAATTTCATACGTGCGAAGCCAAATGCGATTAATGAGGAGGAGAGCACCGCTCCTATCGTTGCAATCAAGACAATCGTGAACGAATTCAAGATGTACGTACCGAAGTTGTATCCACTTGTGCCCTTCCAGCCTGTCACATAGTTTTGCCAAATCCATTCTGTAGGGAACAAGGAACCTGCCGTGACGAATATCGTCCGACTCTCCTTGAACGAGCTGAACAGCATCCAGAATACGGGATACAGCATCAAGAGCGCCAGCGCAGCGACCAGAATGTGATAGATTGGCCATTTGAACGTTTTCCATGCCATCGGTATCAGCGCCCCTTTTCCGTTTCATAGAATACCCAGTATTTGGAGGTTATAAATAAAATTGCTGTCAGTATCGCGATCATAATGAGCATGACCCAAGCCATAGCCGCCGCATATCCCATGTTGCTAAACATAAACGCCTGTCGGAACAAATACAGCGAATGCAACATCGTTCCATCCATCGGACCGCCCTCGCCCTTGGAAATAACGTAGGCCGGAACAAAGGTCATAAAGGCGCTGATCGTCTGCATAATCAGGTTAAATAAAATAATCGGACTGAGCAGAGGCAGCGTAATACTGAAGAATTTTCGCACTGGCGAAGCGCCGTCCACGCTGGACGCCTCGTACATTTCAACCGAGATATTCTTCAAGCCGGCCAGAAAAATAAGCATGGAGGAGCCGAATTGCCATACGGACAAGGTGATCAGCATCGCAAGCGAAGCATTCGGATCACCAAACCATTTCACCGGAGTTGCCCCCAAGGCCAAAAGCAAGCTGTTTACAATGCCTTCATTGCTGAAAATGTTGCGCCACATGATGGACACCGCAACGCTGCCCCCGATAATGGACGGCAGATAGTACATTGTCCGATAGGTCCCGACCATACGCGATTTGGTATTCAAAATCATAGCCACAAACAGTGCGAAAATCAGTCGTAGCGGAACACCGACCAATACATACGTAAACGTAACCCTAATCGAATTCCAATATTTCGGGTCGGCTGTGAACATTTTTTCAAAGTTCCCCAGACCAATCCATTTGGGCGGGGTGAACAGGTTGTAGGATGTAAAGGACAGATACAACGAAATAAACATCGGAATTAATGTAAATGCCAGAAAGCCCACAATAAACGGGCTGATAAACGCATATCCGGTCATATTGGCTCTCAAGCTCTGATGATTTCGCAAGCTCATCAAGCCTCCCTTCTGTTGCATTTTGTTGATTAGCCAAACTTTTTATATTCATAATTCGTTGTTACATGTATTTCATCATGATATATAGAAGCAGCTTCTGCGGTTTGTTCGTCGTATTAACCGTGCGCAATCATGCTATCACTACGCACGGTTAACTTAACGAAACCGACCTTCGCCCCTATGTCAAAACGGTGTCAGACGCCTAAGGAATCCATTACGCTAATTACTGCTTGTTATTCGCAAGGATGGTATTCGCATCAGCCCGGAATTTAACCGCTGCATCCTCTGCCGTCATCTGCCCGAAATTGACCTGCTCAATATAATCGGTCAGGGTCGCAATCACTTCCGGTGATCCAACGGGCGGCGGTGGACTCATTGGAGAAGCCTTCGGCTCCATGGAAGCCACAAAATCAAACACCTGCTTCGTTGGCTCGCTCAGCTCTGCCGCTACAGCTTCCTTGATTTTGGCGGAAATCGGTACGCCCCGCTCACCTTTAATCAATTTATTCGCTTCTACATCATTCATCCAGAAATCAATAAACTTAGCGGCTTCATCCTTCACCTGTGAATGGGAAGCGACCGCCCAGTACATCGTAGGCTGCATGTATATACCTTTTTCCATATTCGGTCCAAACATTGGAGCCAACGCCATCGGGCGGTTAACAACCTGCTGTAAGCCTACATACTGATTGGACCATTGCCAAACGCCGATGCCCTTTTCTTTTACAATATCGGATTCTTCAATAATCCCCTTGGTCTGGTTCATGACTTCAGGAGACGGGGTTGCCTCCTTCTTAATCAGATCAGCCATACTGCTGAAGAAATCGACAAACAGCTTATCGTCGTCATACCCCAATCCTGTTCCTTCCGCATTGTAGAGAGACTTTCCATGTGTACGCAAATAGTAGTGGAAGAAAATATCGGCAACCATGGAGCTGTCAAAGTGTACTTTATTGGATGCTGCCTTCAAAGCCAGTTCTTTGTATTGATCCCATGTCCAGTTGTCAGGAATTTTGTCTATACCCGCCTTTTTGAGCAACGCCGGATCATACTGGAAGCCCAGCACATTGACACCTGTTGGAATACCATATTGCTTTCCGGCAATTACGCCGGTTTTGAGTACATTTTCGGTCACATCAGCAACCTGAATTTTTTGATTCAAGTAAGGCGCTAGATCCTCCAGTTGACCGTTTTTCGCATATTGGCTAATGTACGAAATGTCCATTTGTACGATATCCGGCAGCTGGTTTGCCGCAGCCTGCGGGGCGAGCTTTTTCCAATAGTCATCAAAAGAGGCATATTCCACATCAATCGTCACATTCGGATTTTTCTGCTTATACAGGTCAACGACCTTCTGCGTATATTCATGACGCGTATCCGATCCCCACCAAGCGATCCGCAACTTTACCTTCCCGTCTGTACTTGTGCCCGAATTGCCACCGCTGTTCGCTCCGCTGCATGCCGTCGTCAGCACGAGCAGCATAGCCATGACCAGAAACCATCCCTTTTTGCCCACTTATCTCTCCCCTTTTCGCTGTTCTAGAAAGGAGCCGTGTTACAAGTGACAACGTATTTACGCAAAATTGATAGCGTTTACATTTGCTCCTGTTGTTATTTTCCCAAAAGCAGAGAAGCATTGGAATACACAAATCAGATTTCCTGGGTTTAAAAAACAGAGGGGCTCCAGCGCTCATCCCCGTTCGTGTGACTTGATGTACTCTGATGGCGTCATACCCGCCCATTTTTTGAACACCTGGCTAAAATATTGGGCGTTCCCTCCGAAGCCGAACCATTCCGCCAGCTCAAACACCTTTACATCTCCCGTCTCCCGAATATGCTCAGCCGCACGTTCGATCCGATAGCGATTAACGTAATGTGAAAAGTTTTCACCCGTTACCTTTTTGAAAATTTTCCCCAGGTAGTCGGAATTCATGTACAGCATTTGCCCGGCCACTGCGTTCAGGGACAAATCGGATTTTCGATAGTTTTGCTCAATAATGGTGATCATTTTATCAACCGTAGAGGATTGACGGCTCACATTGCTCTTATAGTAGATTGCCGTCATTCGTCCGGCGGCCTCCTGCACAAAGGATTTGAGACAAGCAAGCGTTTTTTGCTCTGCCAGCACGGCCATTCGGCTCGTAAACTCGGAGCGCTCCTCTTCAGGGCATATACGGATCATGGCGGCATACAGCTGAAGCACATAGGAACGGGTCACCGAAATTTCCAGCTTCATACGGGACAGAATGCCAAACAGTCGATCCACTTCCTGTACAACCTCCTCCGTATTTCCAGCCTTGATCAGCAGACCAAACTTTTCCTCGTCCAGCTCCAAATCGGCCATCTCCCGTGGGTCCTCGGTCGCCAAATCTTCCTTCGTAATCAGACTGCCCTCCCCGGTATAGAAACGGTGATTCATACAATGCAGTGTCTCCCGGTACATCCCCCTCGAGTGCTCCATACTGTCAGACTCGCTAACCGCAACCGTTACCTCCAGCTTGTAAAAACGGCGAAACGTTGCACGTACCGCGTCAAGCTGCTCCATCAGCCTGGACGTATCGCCCCCGCTTTCCAGCACGATGAGCAGTTGGCCTTGCATGGTCGTTCCAAGCAGGACATCATCCATTAAATCCGCTGCAATATTTTGCAGCGCAAACAGATGCTCCGGCTCATGGGATTCCTCGACTCGCAGCAGTAGCATTCGAACCTGCTTATCTTGCAGCTCCAGACCGAATAACCGCTCATAAAAAGCGATATCCCGACTGCCGTAAGTTTTATAGGAAATAAACTCCTTCAAAAAATGCTCCTTCACATGCGGCAGCATACGCTGAAAATCAAGCTTCATCCGGTTCACAAACTGCTTGCGTTCCTCCTGTTCCTCCCGCTCCTGCCCCAACTCGGTCAACGCCTCATGGATTTGTCGCTCATTGCAGGGCTTTAATAAATAGTGCTTCACCCCGTATTGCATGGCCCGACAAGCATAGTCGAAATCTTTATAGCCGGACAACAGAATGAAACGAACATCCGGAAAATGCTCCGTCGTTTTGGCAACCAGGCCGATGCCATCCAATCCAGGCATAGAGATGTCGCTGATCACAAAATCAGGCGGACTGGCCTGAATCTGATCGTAGGCCTCAATCCCATTGCGTGCTGTACCCACCAGCTTTGTCCCTGCTTTGCTCCAATCTACCACCTGTGATATTCCTTCCAAAATCATACGCTCATCATCAACCAGCAGCACCTTGTACATGACCCTGTTCCCCTTTCACATATGGAATACAGACATGAATCGACGTTCCTGTTCCTGACTCACTGTGCAGTTCTATCCCCCATGGAGTACCAAATGTCAGGCTAATCCGTTCCTGAATATTGGTAAGGCCGATGCCCTGTCCACGGGTCGTGACCTGCGCGCTTCGCAGTTTTTCCAGAAAATCCTGCGTCATGCCCGGCCCGTCATCCTCCACCCGCAGGAAAAGCGCACCTTCCCTCACCCTGACAACAATAGAAATCCGACATGGCTCAATTTGCGGCTCCAGCGCATAATGAATTGCATTCTCCACCAAGGGCTGAAGCGTCAGCTTCGGAATCTGCGCATCCATCAGCTCCTCTGGCACATCCAGATGGAAAATAAGACGTTCATCGAAGCGTGTTTTTTGGATCGTTACATAACTTCGCACAATGTCCAACTCTTTCCGAAGTGGAATGAGCTGTTCCTCAAAACTGACCGCACTGCGCAACAGAAATGCAAGCGCCTCTACCATTTCTGAGATACGGTCCTGCTTATTCGCCTTGGCGAGCCAGTTCACAGACTCCAGCGTGTTATACAAAAAATGTGGATTAATTTGAGCCTGAAGCGCCTTTAATTCCGTCTCCCGTAGCAATAGCTGCTTCGCAACATTCTCATTAATCAGCTCACGGATACGGCGGATCATCTTCTTATAAGTCCGGTGCAGCAAGCCCACCTCATCCTGTGTGGAAAGCGGAACTGCGCCGAGTGCTTCCTCCTCCAGACGGTCGAGATCTCCTTTTTCAATTTTACGCATGTTCTGGATTAGTTGAACGATCGGCTTTGTAATACTGCCAGATAATCGGGCTCCCAGTGCCAATGCGATCAGAAGCATAATGACAAAAATAGCGCTTACAATTTCCTTGATTATAGTAATACTGCGAAACATATCATCAAAGGGGGTCATATGCAAATATGTCCAGCCCGTATAAGAGGATTTGATCTGGGCTGCGAAAAAGGTCCCGCCTGTGTAGGTCGCAATTCCGTAAGGCTGCTTCCGCGCAAGCTCGGCCTGCATATCACTCTCACTCAAAGGCGGTGTTTCGGGATAAATCATCTGCTTGCCATCTGTAATCATCAGTTGTCCGTCACGACCGGAGGTCTGCACACGATCCGCTACAATTCGGTCAATCCGCACACGAATCGCGAGCGTTCCGAGCCCATTTAACGTAAAATTGGTATCTGTAAAGGATTTGAATTGCCGCGCTGCCAGTAAGGAGGAGTGACCTGCCGCGTACCATGCGTTGGAACCGTCATATTCGGCTGCCAGCTCCGACAGGGTGGATCGAAGCTCTGAGGGAATACCCTCACGGTTGCCCGCACTCATGACCTGCCCCTCTTTGTCGATCACCATCATAGAATAGATATAGGTTTCAGAGCCTGCGAAGGCGACAAGCCTATTCGTTATTTTTTTACGCAGCACCATTTTGGTATACGGCGAGGTTTCTCTTTCCAATTGTAGCAAATAACGCTGAAGCTGTTCGTCTGTTGTCACCTTGAAAGTAACTTTTTCAACATCCTTCAGCTCATTTTCAATGCCGATTGAAGAAATGTTGAGTACTTCGGATGTCTTTTTATACATTTGATTATCATAAATATGAAATACGTATTTAAGTATGACTGCAACAACCGCAAAATTAACCAGCATGAGCACCGTAATCAGCAGTACCATTTTATGATGGATTCCGGCATTTTTGAAAGCGCTTTTAAAATAAGTGATCAGTGGATGTCGCCTCCTTCGCTCGTCCTGCGCGTTCCAGCATGGAATGGAGATTGCACGATAAAGCTGTACATCATACAAAATACCCCATGCCTTGGTCATTCGGCAAGAGGTATTTGTGTTCGCTCAGCGTTTGTCGGTTGGTTCCGATTTGTCCGCCTTGCTCATATATTCATCGTAACGGTCATCCAGTTCCCGTGCCATGCTGCGGTATTTACGCGTCTCTTCGACAATAGGGTCGATATGGGTTTGAATCCGCACCTCATATTTAGGAGTGAGCCGTTCGCGTTTTTTGGCCTCATTCTCACGAATTTCGCCTTCCGTCAGCAATTCACTGAGCTCGCGCTCCAAATCCTCGGATTGGCCCATCATCCTTCCTCCTTCAGGTATAAGCGATATAGGTGTATTATAACCCGGTTGCGTCTGCTTCTTTCAGTACTTGAATGAGTTGAGAATGAATAGCCGTATTAGTCGCTGCAATATGTCGCACACTAAGGTCATAAGGCCTGCCCAGCGTATCTGTGATCGTTCCTCCCGATTCCTGTACCAGCAAAGCGCCCGCTGCTACATCCCAGGCATTCAAACCGATTTCACAATAGGCTGACAGCCGTCCCGATGCCACATAAGCCAGATGCAGGGCTGCCGAGCCGAGTGCCCGAATGCCTCGTACCTGCGGTGTAAGTGCCTGTGCAATCTTCATATTCAGCGGCTGTGCAAAAGTGCGGTCCGGCGGGAAGCCGATGCACACCAGACTGTCTCCCAGTGTTTCTTCTCTGGATGCCCTCATCAGATTGCCATGTACATACGCGCCTTTACCTTTTTCAGCCACAAACATTTCGTCGCGGGACGGATCATAAATGACACCAACAATCACCTCTCCACAGTGGGCCAAAGCGATAGATACACTGTAGTACGGCAGGCTGTGTACAAAATTGGTTGTACCGTCTACTGGATCAATAATCCACAAATATTCCTCTTCACGAGCAGCCTCCAATGCACGGGCCGAAGCCTCGGCACCCGGCTCTACCCCCTCTTCGCCCAAAATGGCATGGTCGGGAAAATGCGTGAGAATCAGTCTGCGGATCATCTGCTCCGCACCTTTATCCACTTCGGTCACAAGGTCCGTCGGGGACTGCTTGGTGCTTAACTGCTCGACGGTCCCCAGTCTGCTTTTGATCCATTCCCCTGCTTTGGATGCCGCGTTAATGGCCACGGCGGTATAGCTTTTTCCTGATACAATATAGGGAACCTTTTCGTTTTCATGTTCATTCAACGTGTTCACTCTACTTTCTATATCATTGTTACGTGGTTTACGAAGCTGCATTACAGCACAGTCCTCTTAACCATCTCTGTTAAAGTACAATTTACTAGTTTACACAATCTAGTATACACAATATATTCCATAAAGTTTCTCTATTTGGGAACATTATCCGCAGAACCCTATTCTTTAAGGCGTAATTTCTACCGAAGCCCCATCTAGCACCTTTACTCCGTCACCTTCTCGTACACGCAGTTCCTTCATCAGCCCGAACAACGCTTCATCCTTGCGTTTGGCTTCCAGCATGACGTCAATCCGACCCGTATATCCGGCAATGTTACGCAAAAAAGTAAGCAGCGGCTCCACCTGAACACCGTCCGCATGACCGCGGGGGTCTTTTTCACTTTTGGGACTGGACGCATGGATTTTGGGTGGTAGTGGATTATCGGGAGAAGAACCCGTTTGAGCCAATTCCCCTTTCCATGTATCCAAAATGCCAGGCCACAGCTCCCACGGCTTCTCGCCCTCGTTATTTACCCATTGATGATGAATGTCGAGAACCATCGGCAGCCCCGTCCGCTTGCACGCTTCCAGCGTTTCCATCGCATTAAACGTTTTATCATCATTTTCCAGCGTCATTCGTTCCCTTAACGAAAGCTCCAGCGCACCTACTTGCTCTACAAAACGCTGACTCGACGTCACCTTGTCTCCATACGCGCCGCCGATATGAATGTTGTTCTTGGCATCCGCACCGAGTCCCATCGCCTCCAGCATCGCTTTATGATGCTTGAGATCGTTAATGGAGCTTTGCAGTACTTCCGGGCGGGGAGTGCTCAGCACTGTAAAATGATCCGGGTGAAACGAGACTCTCATCCCGTTCGCTTTGACAACATTCCCGACCTCTGCAAAATCAGCGGCAAGTGCCTGAAAGGGGTCCCAGCCACGCAAATCCTGATGAGTCGCCAGCGGAATCAGCTTGGATGAAAAACGGTAAACCTTGATATCGCTCGCCCGATTATGACGCAGCAACCGCAATGTATTATGCAGGTTTTCGGTTGCAATTCGTTCCAGCTTGCGGATCGCGGCCTCTCGATCTCCAATTTTGTTAAAGCTGGCCATCGTCATCGTTTTGGAGGGCGATGCATTTTGTACGGTGACTGACATGGCTACATAGCCGAACCTTACTATCATAGGGTGTCCTTCCTTTCAACAGATCGCAGTAGATGGCGAGGCCGCTTTCGTTCTGTAACCTCAATCCCTTTTCTACTGAATCATACCCGGAAAAGCCCCCTCTGATTCGGCGTTAATCTGTCCTTCACCTGTCTATTGCGCTCCAAAAAACATTTCATCCGCCAATGCGGTCTGAACTCTTGCTTCCTCTTCATTCAGCTTGCGAATGAGGATCATTTCAACCTCGGTCACTTCGTCGCCCTGAAAATTGATTTCGGCAATACAGCCGACAATCTGCACGATGGCTACTGCCACATTGTCCACGCTGTAAGCGATGACCTTCTGACCTGTGGGGAACACACGCAGGCCGGATTTAACCATTTTGCCGCGTCCGTATTCCAGCAGTTCGTACAATTCCTGTTCGCTCTTGAATTTGCACACAGAGTTAAATTCGGTTTGAAAGCCCATGTTTAGCCGCCACCTTTCGTGATTAAGGATTCTTGCAAATCCTAATTGTATACCATGTATATGAACAAAAAAGGGAGTGATCAGCTCCCCCTGGTTCGTTTTATGAGTTCTCGTAGTGCAGCGCAGACCTGCGTTCATAACGCTCCAGTGCCAGCGCAATCATGCGGTCCAGCAGGCTTTGATAGGATACGCCCGTTTCTCTCCACAGCAATGGATACATACTGAACGGCGTAAAGCCTGGCATCGTGTTTACTTCATTAATAAAAATATGTCCGTCCGAACGTCTGACGAAGAAATCGGCACGGGAAATCCCGCAGCCCTCCAGAGCGCGGAATGCTTGCAATGCGGCTTCACGGATACGATCCGCCACTTCCTCGTCCAACGGTGCCGGAATGAGCATTTCCGATTGGCCGTCCGTGTATTTGGCAGCATAATCGTAATAGTCGCTGGACGATACAATTTCGCCCGGTACCGAAGCAATAGGCTCGTCGTTTCCGAGTACGCTGACCTCGATCTCGCGGGCATCAACATACTCCTCCACAATGACCTTCAGATCAAATTGCAAAGCCAGCTCGACTGCCTTTTCCAGCTCTTCCCGGTTAGTGGCTTTGGAAATGCCGACACTTGATCCCAGATTCGCCGGCTTGACGAAGCACGGGTACCCTAACTCGGTTTCCATCTTGCGCACGAGGTCATGGCTGGTTTGCTCCCATTGTGTACTATTAAAATAACAGTATTTCACTTGGGGCAGTCCCGCATGCTCAAACAGCTTCTTCATGACGCCTTTGTCCATCCCTGCAGCAGAAGCCAGCACTCCCGCACCGACATATGGCATATCCGCCATTTCGAACAAGCCCTGAATCGTTCCGTCCTCACCAAAGGTGCCATGCAGCAGCGGGAACAGCACATCCAGCGTCTGCTCTCCGTACAGCTTGCCGAACAACATATCTAATGCCGCCTTCGTACTGCCCTCTGCACGCTCCAGCTTCAATTGCTCTACGGAAGCCAAAGGTGCGTCAAGCAGCGACCCTCTGCTCCAATCGCCAGCCTTCGTAATATAAAAAGGAATAATCTCATATTTCTCATAATCAAAAGCGTTCAGTACCGCATACGCCGTTTGCAGCGAAACCTCATGTTCGCCTGATTTGCCGCCGTACACCAGCCCTACGGTCAATTTTTGTTTTGCCATGCCTATCCTCCGCTTTCCTGCTTTCGTCATTGTGCCTGATTTGCGTCACTGTACCTGTTATAAACATTTCATTTAAAAATAGTCGGCGATGTGATAAAAGCGATACACCGTGTTGTCTGTCCACGCATACGAATTTTTGTAGTCCCAATAACGATGTCTGGAGCTTACCGTATGCGCATTGACAAGCGGCATGCCACCCGCATCAAAGGCCGTTACCACCGTGCTGTGCTGAAAGATGCCGTCACCATCCCAATCATAAAAAATGACATCTCCCAGCATAAGCTGCTCCGGACGGCTCACCTGCTCGGCGGTCAACCCCCACGAGCTGGAGCCCAAATACCGCTCCAGACTGTTGGAAACTGCCCAACTGTAGCTCCACAACTCACGTCCGGCGACCCGTCCTTTGTACCACCAGCCCGATTCTCTTTTACCAGTATAGTGGATCGGTGCTCCCCCTGCAAAGAGGCATTGCGAGATATAATTGGTGCAATCCACATCAAAACCTTCAAACTCCGGGTTGAAGCTATCCCACCACTGATCCGCATAGGCTGCCGCCTCTTCCCGGCGATATCGGCTGGGGCGTGCTGATGAGCCAAAGCCCAGTACACCTTGATTCAGCAGCGGCAGATTCCCTCCCTGATTAAACGAAGCCTGTTCAAACGGAACCTCTCCCCCCGCTGGCTTCCTTTCTGCCGGATCACGCTCGATTCTTGCTACCTGCCAGGCTTCCCCCTCACGCGTGAACGTCAGACGTTCCCGTTCAATCCGATCCTCCCGGTGAGTCATCCCGCCTTTTTCGTAAAAGAGCCGGACATGCAGTTGTACATCCACCACAGCCTCCTCTGGCGTATCCTGTACAATTCGCAGCGGCTTGGCGCGTGTTTCACTACGTAAGGGAGCGGCGTTCCGCTCGTTATACCACTGTTCCAATCTGGCCGTACGGGCCGCACGCTCCATCCGCTGGCCTACCTCCAGATATTCATCCGGCTGCGGAGCGCCGTTCACCTCACTCCGGTTATATTGGTTCACATAAGCAAAAAGGGCTTGCTTCCATTCCCGCTCCCCCATCCCTGTCCCTCCATTTCCGTCCCGCCATCCCTGTTTGGGAATAGCCGGAATACTGAATAACTTTCTTACTTCCCTCTATAGCCTGATATAGCTCTCTATCTATAAGTATGAATCTCTAAAGCTTGGTATGAACACGGAAACACGAGAAAGAGGAACGTTTTATTTTCCAGGCTTAGGCACATAAATTAGGCCAAAAAAACTTTACGGAATCGATTGAAAACGGTATACTTAATTCAGAAACATTATTTTGAAATTAGGTTTCATCTAATGAAACCATTGGAAATCTTCTTCTCCTCTATTATGAAAATAACGGTTATCCATAGGTTAATCAGTTATTCTTCAAATCAGCCATGCTGCTTTCATGAGAGCGTAACCAAATTAAACCAACTGTGCAAGACGTCGAAAAAACGACATCCCTATTTTCCCCAAGCATCCACTTCAAGGAGGTAATACTTATGTCAGGAAAAGATCAATTCTCCATTGCCCGCAGTCTCGAAGTTAACGGCAAGCCTTACCGTTATTACAGTCTCAAGGCACTGGAGGAACAAGGAAAAAACGGTATCGCCAAGCTGCCTTTCTCCATTAAAGTGTTGCTGGAAGCCGCTGTGCGCCAATTCGATGGACGCGCAATTACTGAGGAGCATGTGCAGCAGCTTACAGGCTGGGCTGAGGATCGTGACACCAACAAGGAAATTCCATTCATCCCTGCACGCATCGTGCTTCAGGATTTTACTGGCGTTCCGGTGGTTGTCGATTTGGCAGCCATGCGCGATACTGTGAAAAAAGCGGGCGGCGACCCGAAACAAATCAATCCGCTCGTACCCGTCGATCTTGTTATCGACCACTCGGTTATGGTCGATGCTTTCGGTACCAGCGAAGCGCTGGACTATAATATTAATGTAGAATTTGAGCGTAACGAGGAACGGTACCGTTTTCTGCGCTGGGCGCAAACGGCGTTCAACAACTTCCGTGCAGTGCCGCCGTCCACCGGTATCGTCCATCAGGTCAATCTGGAGTATCTGGCATCCGTGGCCGCCACCAAAACCATTGACGGCGAAACCGTCGTCTTCCCGGATTCCCTCGTCGGAACGGATTCCCATACGACGATGATTAACGGTCTGGGTGTTGTAGGCTGGGGCGTCGGCGGGATTGAGGCAGAGGCGGGTATGCTGGGGCAGCCGCTGTATTTTGTCACACCGGATGTTATCGGCTTCAAGCTGACAGGCAGTCTGACGGAAGGCTCTACCGCCACCGATCTGGCACTCACTGTAACCCAAATGCTGCGTAAAAAAGGCGTAGTCGGCAAATTCGTAGAATTTTACGGACCTGGCCTGGCTAACATCAGCTTGGCTGACCGTGCAACGGTTGCCAATATGGCACCGGAATACGGCGCAACGGTTGGCTTCTTCCCGGTTGATGCGGAAACGCTGGCCTACCTGCGCAGCACCGGACGTTCTGATGAGCAAGTGAGTCTTGTAGAGGAATATTACAAAGCGCAAGGCATGTTCCGCACATCCGATACGCCGGACCCTGTGTTCAGCGATACGATTGAACTGGATCTTGCTTCGGTTGTACCAAGTCTCGCGGGTCCCAAACGTCCACAAGACCGTGTTGAGCTTAGCCGCATGAAGGAAACCTTTGAAGGCATTATCCGTACCCCTGTGGACAAAGGCGGCTACGGACTGAGTGATGAAAAGATCGCGCAGAAGATTCCGCTGACCCATCCGGACGGCTCCACCAGCGAGCTGGGTACTGGCGCAGTCGTGATTGCGGCTATTACAAGCTGCACGAACACCTCCAACCCTAGCGTTATGCTGGGCGCAGGCTTGCTCGCCAAAAAGGCAGTACAACGCGGGCTCAAAAAGCCGGGCTATGTGAAAACCAGCTTGACGCCGGGCTCCCTTGTCGTGACGGAATACCTGCAAAAAGCAGGGCTAATCGGTCCGCTGGAAGCACTCGGCTTCCACGTGGCTGGCTACGGCTGCGCGACCTGCATCGGTAACTCCGGTCCGCTTCCTGACGAAGTGAGTCAGGCCATCACAGACAACGATCTGACGGTTGGTGCGGTCATTTCCGGTAACCGGAACTTTGAGGGCCGCGTGCATGCGCAGGTCAAAGCCAACTATCTCGGCTCACCGCCACTGGTTGTTGCTTATGCGCTGGCAGGTACGGTGAACATTGATTTGGTGAATGATCCGCTCGGTTACGATCAGGACAATCAGCCGGTCTACCTGAAAGACATCTGGCCAACCTCCGAGGAAATCAAGGAAGCGATCAGCCTGTCTCTCAGCCCGGATATGTTCCGTCGTAAATATGAGAATGTATTTACTGCCAACGAAAAATGGAACTCCATTCCGGTTCCTGAAGGCGAACTGTACGAATGGGATGAAAAATCAACTTATATTCAAAATCCACCATTCTTTGAAAAACTTCAAGATGGTGTGCAGGATATCAAGGAAATTCGTAATTCCCGTGTGCTTGCCCTGCTGAATGATTCGGTCACGACGGACCATATCTCACCAGCAGGCAACATCGCCCCTTCCAGCCCGGCAGGACTGTACTTGAAGGAGCATGGCGTGGAACGCAAGGACTTCAACTCCTACGGCTCCCGTCGGGGCAACCATGAGGTCATGATGCGTGGTACGTTCGCTAACATCCGTATCCGCAACAACGTAGCTCCCGGCACCGAGGGCGGCGTGACCAAATACTTGCCGACGGATGAGGAAATGTCCATCTACGATGCATCTATGAAATATCAGGCAGCCGATCAAAACCTGGTCGTTATTGCCGGCAAGGAATACGGTACAGGCAGCTCCCGTGACTGGGCAGCGAAGGGTACGCTTCTGCTGGGCGTCAAAGCCGTCATTGCAGAAAGCTTCGAGCGGATTCACCGCAGTAACCTGGTCGGCATGGGCGTGCTTCCACTGCAATTCCAGGAAGGCAACAGCTGGTCCAGCCTGGGTCTGAACGGCCGTGAAACGTTTGATATTCTCGGCATCGATAATGACGTGAAGCCGGGTCAAGAGCTTACGGTTGTTGCCAAACGTGAGGATGGCACGAAGTTCGAGTTCCCGGTAACTGCCCGTCTGGACAGCACCGTCGATATCGACTACTACCACAACGGCGGTATTCTGCAAACCGTATTACGTCAAATGATCGCAGACTAAGTTTTTGAACGTCAAATGTGAAGAACCCCCGATTGCAGCTCTATCTGCGAATCGGGGGTATTTTTTATCTATATAAAACAAAAAAGCCGATCCCTCAGGACCGACTTCCAACCATGTTACCCTATAACCTTCGTACTCGCCAATTACTTCGAAATATCCAAAAAACCCTCTCCGAACACGTCCCGCACGTCATGAATGGTGATAAACGCTGCTGTGTCGATAGCCTTCACAATCTTTTTAAGCGCCGACACCTCTTGCTTGCTGATGACAATATACAGAACTTCTTTCGGATTTTTCGTGTAGTACCCGTGGCCTGACAGGACTGTAACTCCTCGATCCATTTGGGTAATGACCATTTCTGCAATTTTATTTTGATGCTCCGAAATGATCATGACCGCTTTCTTCGGATTCAGACCTTCGATCATGAAATCCATAACCTTCGTACCGACGTACAAAATAACGATGGTCAGCATGAGCTTTTCCGGGCCAATAATAAAATAGGATGAAAATGCAACAATCAGATCAAAAAACAGCAAACCATAGCTGATATTCCAATCCAGATACTTGTTGGCGATCCGGGCCAAAATGACCGTTCCTGCTGTTGTACCGCCCACCCGCACGATCAAACCAATCCCGATCCCCACCAAAACCCCGGCAAATACGGCGTTAATCGTCGGCTCATGCGAATCAATCCGCCAGTTGGCCGTTAAATGTAAAAACAACGAGTTAAAAGCGACTGCAATCACGGTGTACAGGGTCGTTCTCTTGTCCAAAAATTTATACCCGACAATCAGCAGCAAGCCATTGATCACCAGATTGACGATCGAAGGGGACCACTGAAACAGGTAGTACAAAATAATCGTGACCCCTGTAACACCCCCCTCGCCAAACTCATTCGGGATAACAAACAGATTAACAGCCAGCGCGAAAAAAAACGCACCCAGAATAATAAATGCGATGTCTGCAATTCTTTTTTTCATATATGTCCTGGTCCTTTCTCAAACATTTCAACGGATGAATCGCCAGATGGATTGGCTGACTCTAGTAGCTAAAACACGCTTACAACCAGTTCATGGTATCCACTCCCAAACATAAAGTCAATACAACTTTGACACTTTAATTCGCCACCAGACTGACTTCATATTGACTTCAGGACTTTGCAAAATCCTCACTTATATAAGGATATTCGACAAAAAAACACGGTCCCGACTACTAAACTAAGAAAACGGGCCTCTGGCCCTTGTTCTGGACCTAGGCACATTTTCCCTCAGAATGACCATACACCTAATCCTCATTTTGGACACATATGACCATCTTCCTGTTTTATGTCAAAAGCGTTTTAATTTGAAAAAATGCGTTTATAATGATTGAAACATTACCAAGCAGTCTACCCGGTATTACGACATCAAGTACATACGAATAGTCCTATACAGACGTCCTAAGCAACTCAATCTGAATTTGACAAAATGGAATTGGAGGAACTACCTGCATGAATACAATGAATTTAACTGTACACACCTTGATGCCTTTCCATCAACAATACCAACGTGCCAACGCGGTGAGTATGCAGAAGAAAGAAGACAGCTCGGAGAAGAAGCTCAGCTTTCAGGACATTTTGAATGAGAAAATGGGTAAAAAATAAAGCCGCCCTTTATCCGGTTGCATGATCTCGCTTTACATAAGCTAAAAAGCCGTGGCCCCTACAATCTGTAGAGAACCACGGCTTTTGTTATTCATGCGTTCATAAGTTTAAGGATTTACTGCCCGTCATCCCGATACTGCTCTGCCTTCTCACGCATCCCGGCGGCTACCGCTTCTTCGGTGTTCAGCCCCTTATCCGCCGCATAGGCGCGAATGTCCTGCGTGATACGCATACTGCAAAACTTGGGACCGCACATCGAGCAAAAGTGTGCTTCCTTGGCTCCCTCTGCTGGCAGCGTCTCATCATGGTAGGACAGAGCCCGCTCAGGGTCGAGCGAAAGATTGAACTGATCGCGCCAGCGGAATTCAAAGCGTGCCTTGGACAAAGCATCGTCCCGCTGCTGCGCCCGTGGATGGCCTTTTGCCAGATCGGCAGCATGTGCCGCAATTTTGTAGGTAATGACACCCTCGCGGACATCATCCTTGTTCGGCAGGCCCAAATGCTCCTTCGGCGTAACATAGCATAGCATGGACGTCCCGAACCAACCGATCATTGCCGCCCCGATAGCCGAGGTAATATGATCATATCCGGGTGCAATATCCGTCGTGAGCGGTCCCAGTGTATAAAAGGGAGCTTCCTTGCAAATTTCCATTTGCAGTTCCACATTCTCCTTGATTTTGTGCATCGGGACATGTCCCGGTCCTTCAATCATGACCTGAACGTCGTGCCTCCAGGCAATTTGCGTTAACTCACCCAACGTATCCAGCTCAGCAAACTGTGCCTCATCATTCGCATCATAGATACTACCCGGACGCAGACCATCCCCGAGGGAAAAGGCCACATCGTAGGCTTTCATGATTTCGCATATTTCCTCAAAATGCGTGTACAAAAAGTTCTCCTGATGGTGCGCAAGGCACCATGCCGCCATAATCGACCCTCCACGGGACACAATTCCTGTCATTCTACTTGCCGTCATCGGAATATACCGCAGCAGCACGCCCGCATGAATGGTGAAATAGTCCACGCCCTGCTCCGCCTGCTCAATCAGCGTGTCACGATACAGCTCCCACGTTAGCGCCTCGGCTTCGCCGTTCACCTTTTCAAGCGCCTGATACAGTGGTACAGTCCCAATCGGCACAGGGGAGTTACGGATGATCCATTCACGTGTCGTATGGATGTTACGGCCTGTGGACAGGTCCATGACCGTATCCGAGCCCCAGCGTACAGCCCAGGTCATTTTCTCCACTTCCTCCTCGATGGAGGACGTAACCGCAGAATTACCAATGTTCGCATTAATCTTCACGTGAAAATGACGCCCAATCACCATCGGCTCACTTTCCGGGTGGTTGATATTTGAAGGCAAAATAGCTCGTCCAGCCGCCAACTCCTGTCGAACAAACTCAGGTTCCACCCCTTCGCGGATGGATGCAAATTCCATTTCGGGCGTAATGATCCCTTGCCGCGCATAATGCATTTGCGTTACACTACGCCCTTGCCGCGCACGGAGCGGACGGTTGGTTACGCCGGGAAATTCAGCCGTCTCCCGTTTGGAGCCGGGCTTCAACCCGTTATCCTCTGGCTTGACGGCACGCCCCTCGTAAGCCTCCACATCGCCCCGTTCCAGTGCCCAAGCCCGCCGTAATGGAGGCAAGCCCTGACGGATATCGACCTGATAGGCTTCGTCGGTCATGGGACCGCTCGTATCGTACACACGTAACGGCTCATGATGCTCCGTGCCCTGTGGCGTATGTGTGGGATGCAGGGCGATTTCACGCTCCGGTACGGCAATGTCCGGCCGCGAGCCTTGAATATATACCTTGCGGCTCCCCGGAAAGGGCTTCACCCCTCCTGTCTGTTCATCCACTGCGTTCCCTGCTGTTCCTTCTGTTTCTGTCGGTTTCATTGTCCATTCCTCCCGTTTCGATGAAATGACACACCGATCCGGAACCATCCCCAGGCTGGCTGATCTATGCAAAAAAGCCGGTTCCCCAGGGAACCGGCTAATCTAACGAAACAGCTATGCAGACGGCTACGCACGCGGAATCATACTCCGATGCATTGCCATAGACAGCGGCTACGTATACATTTCAATGGCCGATTACTTCCCTACGCTGGTATGATCCAGATCAGGTGCAAAGGGTCCGAAATCTAGTGCGATTCCATCTCAGCCCGGCATTACAGGCTCCCCCAGTAACTGTGATAATTCTATTCGCATGAGGCGGCTATAACTGACAACCCGCCATCCCCATCAGATTACTTCAAATTTACGGCTTTGGCAACCCTTCTCTGGTCCCTTTTTCCAAAGATTATGGAAGCATAAGCCCCATTTCCTTTGCCGCCTCGATCAAAATCGGTGCAAAATCATGCAGCGTCTCGGGCGCTAGTCGGCTGACCGGACCGGATACAGACAAGGCCGCAGCGACCTGTCCCTTCCGATTCACGATAGGCGCAGCCACAGCAGCAGCGCCCGGCTCCCGCTCCTCATAGCTGGTCGCATAGCCCTTCTCACGAATATCCTGCAATTGAGCCTTATAGACCTCCGGGTCTACCGAGGGCGGCCATTCATCCCCGCTTAGCAGGGCTTCCAGCTCCTGCTGCGGCATAAAGGCCGCCAGCACCTTGCTGGAGGCTCCTACAGCCAGCGGCATGCTTGCACCCACTGGCGCAACGCGGCGGATCGCCTGATTGCTCTGCACGGCCTGAATGCGGATACGCATACTGCCATCGCGCAGGTATAGGCTGACCGTTTCGCCCAGACGGTCACGCAATCCTTCCATCGCTGGCTGTAATAGAATCGCCGGCTCGTCGCTTTGCGACAGATGGGTGGATAGCTCCCATATCCGGATGCCGAGCCGGTATTTTTCCGTTGCGGGATTCCGAACGACAAAGCCCCGATCCTCCAGCGTGGTCAGCAGCCGATGAACGGTACTTTTATGTAAACCAATTTTGGAAGCAATCTCTGTTAGACCCAGATCGGAATCTCCAGTAAAACACATCAGTATATCAAGCGCACGCTCCACGGCGCGAACCGTTAATTTACGGTCTTCCATTGTGAACCGCTCCTCTTTGTTCCATATTCGTTTCACACCATGAAACATGGTTACATAAATTATATAGAATAGTCGCGGCTACTGTAAACCAATGTTTTTGTGACAGCCATATTACAGAACGAGAACAAACATCGACAAATCTTTGCATCATTTTTACTTTTCCGGTTCAGCCGTTGACTTTGGATAACACGCATCATACGATAATAGGTATCTATACGGACATAAACTATCATTTTCAAGTGGAATTGTACCTAGAATTCTATGAAACGGAGTTCATTTTTATATAAGGAGGCTCTTACATGATTTCGACATCCCAGCGCAGCTCTCAGCTACAGCATGCTGTCCATGAGCCGTCCACCCCACTGATCAACCCCCGGCTGCTGCGAATCAAGCATGTCGTTATTGCCTTGCTGCTGTCGGTCGTATTTTTTCTATTGTTTTGCTTTATTACCCTGCACGCCTATATCGCATGGGTACTGACGAATCCAACCGTCGCGCCACTGTACTCGAACCCGATGCAGGCCAAAGGAATGCCCTACGAGGATGTCAGCTTCCCCGCCAAGGACGGCAGCCGGATGGTGCAGGGCTGGTATATCCCGGCGGATCAATCGAAGAAAACGATTATTTTCAGCCACGGTTATGGGGCCAACCGCGAAGAAAGCTGGATTCCGATGTATGATCTGGCGCATTATGCCCACCGTTTGAATTTTAACGTTGTCATGTTCGATTACGGATTCGCATCACAAAATAGCAAAGCCGTCGCAACCGGAGGCAAAGCGGAATCCCAGCAGCTTCTCGGGGCGATCCAGCTTGCGAAGCAACGCGGTTCCTCGGAGATTATCGTATGGGGCTTCTCGATGGGGGCAGGAACTGCTCTTCAGGCGGGCTTGCAAACCAAAGATGTGGACGCCATGATTTTGGACAGCACCTTCCTCCTGGAGCCGGATACGCTGTACCATAACATTCATAATCAAATTGATCTGCCGCGCCATCCATCTCTGGAAATTCTGGAGCTGCTGTTTCCAGTCTTGAACGGTACCAGCCTGCATCAGATTCCATACCAAGAGGTCAAAGCGGAAAACTATCCGTTCCCGATCATGTTTGTACATGGGACGCAGGATGAAAAGGCTCCTTACCCGATTGCGGAAAAGCTCGCTGCCAATCAAACCAACCCGCTTTCCAGTGTATGGATTGTCAAAAACGGGCTGCATGAGCTTATTTTCAGGGAGCATCCACGTGAGTATTTGCGGCGGGTATCGACGTTTTTAAGCGGTGTACAAGAGCTGGAGGACAAGAAAACTATCGCTAATGCCAGTAAACAAACGACTACGAAGTAAGGGGTCTATTTTAGAAGCCATACTCCTTTCAACATAGAGAAGCCCGTCTGTGGACACTTAACCCGTGCCGCAGCGAGGCTTCTTTTTTTGCGTCCAACTATGTATTCATTGCCCCACATTACATGTCCGCGCCGGATCGGGGAGTTTATAGACATATTCCCGATGAGACGGCGAATATACTGGGTACGTATGCATCCGGGTCAGGTTCTTGGGACCAGCCCGGATAGCCATAGTGGGATACGGGAGGTAAAAACGATGCTGAGTACTTACGGGTCTTTCCTGCCCTTACGTGTGCTGGAGGAAATCCGGCATTGGAAACAGCAGGAAAGCTGGCATGTGGAAGTGATTAAGTCCGCTACAGAGGGCCTGGAGCCTGCCTACGTGCGGCTGCTGGATGACTGGAGGACGGTATTCGAACAGACGGAACGCACCGCTATAGAGCTGCTTGAAGAGCAGCGAAGCGCCCTTGATCCGGCAGATCAGGCGTGGCATCGTCAATGGGAGCGGTCGGCGGCGGCTGCACAAGCACAAGCCGGGCATCCGGGGCAATCGAGAGAATTGGGGTCAGGATCGGCACCAGAAGAGCTACAATCGATTGAGGCAACGGCAGGAGTGACATCAGATTCACAGCCTGTCTCACAAGAGCTGAATCGTCGTCTGGACGAATTGCTGCAAACCGCAAACCGCCAGTCACAAGAATATGTACGGCAGCTCAGTCTGCTGACCGAGCACAGCCATGCGTTACGACAACAGCCGAAATCCACCGGAATTGTACTGCATGCGGCATATGAGAGCCAGTATTTCCTGATCTCGACCAACCCCTTTCAGGAGCCCGGCTCCATTGCGCGGGCCACTGCGTTGTTTCATGTGGCGGCAGAGGGTGAGGATTACCCCGAGGATGCGCTGCGAGAGCGGCAGACAGGGCAGACAGGCGGCACGAGGTGGGAAGGACCGTGGGCGAACAAAGACAAAGGCGTCCAGTCAAGCCAGACAGAGCCTTCGGCTACGGAAAAAACTTCCCCCGGCAGGCCTGTTCCTATCGGAGGACATCGTTTGCCGCCGCTTCCATACCCCTATAATGCGCTTGAACCGTACATTGATGAGAAAACGATGCGTATCCACCATGACAAGCATCATCTAAGCTATGTGAATGATTTAAACAAAGCGGAGAAAAAGCTGGAGGAAGCCCGGAAAACGGGCGATTTTGACCTTGTGAAGCATTGGGAACGCGAGCTGGCGTTTAACGGTGCAGGCCATTATCTGCACACTCTTTTCTGGACGATTATGAGTCCTCAAGGCGGTGGAACACCAAGCGGGCCGCTGGCGGAGCAGATCAAAAAGGACTTTGGCAGCTATGAGGCATTCAAGAAGCAATTCAGCTCAGCAGCCGAGAAGGTCGAGGGCGGCGGCTGGGCTATCCTGACGTGGAGTCCACGTGCAGGACGGCTTGAAATTTTGCAGGCCGAAAAGCACCAGAACCTGACTCAATGGGAGTCCATTCCGTTGCTGGCGATAGATGTATGGGAGCATGCCTATTACTTAAAGCATCAGAACGAGCGCAACAAATACATTGAGGACTGGTGGCATGTCGTGAACTGGCCTGAGGTCGAAAAGCGCTACACCCAAGCCTCGAAGCTGAGATGGCAACCGTTCTAAGCTAAGACTCCTCTGTAGCCAGGAACATACTTCCCACTACACCTGCGAATCGTATCGCTCTCTGAGCGCTCTCATTTGCTCCATCAGTCCTTGCGGCTGCACCAATGAGTCATCAGCAGGCAAAATTGCCGCCCGACTTTCGACTACACGGCGCAGCGATGCCGTATACGCCTCAACCGACGGCACCCCGGCCAGCTCCGCCAGGCTGCGCATCGTTGCCGGATTCACCTGCGGATAATCCGGTTGCGCCACGCCTGGCGACGCAGCTCCGGCTGCCTCCGCATAGAACCGCTGCACCACCTGTGCGCGCTCCGCGCCACTGCCCTCAATCATCACAAAGGCCGTGATGATATAGGCCTTGGCCTGCCGCCGCTGCGCAATGCCGCAAAACTTGCGGCCTCGGACGCTGACATCATAATCGCCAGGACAGAAGGACCCGGCGATTTCCCCGGTCTGCGCCTCGGCGGACCACGGGGCCAGCGCATCGGCAATCAGCCCCGCCATAAGCCGAAAATCTTCATGCAGGCTGATCGCCCGCTGCGGATTCGGCAGGATCAGGGACAGGTTCAGTACCCCCCTGTCCAGCATGACAGCCGCTCCGCCCGAGGGACGCACGCATACCGAGGTTCCGGCGTTCCGCACACGCTCCATCGCCTGCGGCGCGTACGGAAGCCTGCGGTCCCGGTGGCCGATCACCAGCGCAGCCGGGTGCCGCCATAGATGCAAAACAGGCGCAGCTCCTTGCCCTACTTGCCGGCAGGCCAGTTCCTCCCACGCCAGTGGAGACAAAACATCCGTCTGAGTGGTCACGAGTGGCGCTTCAAACCATTGCAGATCAGGCAAAACCGTTGTTTTGTCTGCTGACATATGTACATTCTCCATACGCTATCCTCCTTCAAAGCAGTTAACGTCCACCTTTTCTCATGTTAGCAAAAAAGAGTGGCTACGCCTATGCGTAAACCACTCTTTTTTATTCATCACATCACCGTCACGCCTGTTCGGTCAATCCTTGAGCAGCGAGAGGAACTCTGCACGCTGCGCAGCATCATCACGAAACGTTCCGCGTACCGCAGATGTTACCGTTTTGCTGCCAGGCTTTTTGACGCCTCTTGCGCACATACACAAGTGCTCGCCTTCCACGACCACCATAACCCCGTGAGCGGAGACCGCTTCATTCAAAATATCTGCGATCTGTGCCGTAATGCGCTCCTGAACCTGCAAACGGCGCGTCACAGCCTCAACCAGACGGGCAAGCTTGCTTAGTCCTACAATTTTGCCGCTGGGTACATAGCCGATATGCACTTTTCCGAAGAAAGGAGCCATATGGTGCTCACACTGGCTGTAATAGACGATGTCCTTCACAATCACAAGCTCCTCGTGATTTTCGTCGAATGTTACACCCAGCGCATCCCGGGGATCAACCTCATAACCTGCAAATATCTCCTCATACATGCGCGCTACGCGTGCCGGTGTTTCCAGCAAGCCTTCACGCTTGGGGTCCTCACCGATCAGTTGTAGAATTTGCTCCACATGGTACTCGATTTTATCCCGGTTATCCGCAGCTTTGCGGTTAATATAATCTTTTACGCCAGCCACAGTAATCCTCCTCTGTGCAACCTCATGCGGCATTCGTGCTTATGTTGCTCATTATTTACGATGGCCCTGATTTTTACGCTGACCTGGCTGATTTTTGGAGAACTGCTGGTTCTTCATCATCTGCTGGGCTTTCTGCATTTGCTTCCCATTCAGGTTATAACCCATCTGCTTGGCCATTTTTTGCAGCGTCTCAGGATCGTTTTGCATCTTTTCAAGCTGTTTGCGAAGATAATAAGCACCGATGAAAAATCCCCCGACCAAACCAACAATCAGGGTAATGATCGGAATGACAATATTCCACACCACGAAGTCGTCACCTCTGTATATTTATATGAAACCTCTTGAATTATACACGAACCTATCATAGCAAAACATGGGACAGCTAGCAAATCACAATTTGCAAACGTTTGTCCTCATTCCTTCTCCAAATCCAGCAGCTTTATCTTGATCGGCAGGCCTCCGGCATATCCAACCAGACTCCCGTTTGCACCCGATACCCGGTGACATGGTATCAGAATGGGCAACGGATTTTTGTTGTTCGCTCCTCCGACCGCACGTACCGCCTTGGCTCTGCCAATTGACTCCGCGATATCCTTGTAGGACACGCTTTGACCATACGGAATATTTTGCAGCTCACGCCATACCTGCTCCTGAAAAGGGGTGCCCCTCAAATCATAGGCCACAGTGAAATCACGTCGTTTCCCGGCAAAATATTCACGCAGTTGGTCCGCAGCCTCGCGCAGCTTTTCCGGTTCCTGCACATAGACATACTCCCCGATCCATGTACGGGCCCATTGCTGAAGCAGTGCCTCCTTCGCATGAAAAACGCCAAAATCAATCCGGCATAGCCCCCGGTCCGTTGCACACAGCGTTAAAATGCCTATAGGTGTCTCCATTTCATCATAATAGATCGTAGTCGGCCCTTCTAAGACCTTTTGCTGTTCAGCCTGTTCTCGTTCCTCAAGTTTGGAATGCGCCTGCGCGACCATTTCGCGTACTTGCTCATGTTGTTCCTTCTCAGATGCTTGCTTGATCGCTGTCATTGCGTTTTCCCCTCCTATTCGGCCCAAAGCCCATGCCGCCGTGCCCCGAAGCTCAGGACGCGGATCATCCAGCAGAACCTCCGTCAGCTTGGGCACGGCGCTAATATCCTTGAAATTGCCGAGCGCAATAACCGCATTGCGCTGAATCGGCTTCTTTCCCCGCCAGGCTGCCGCACTTTGACCAAATCTCTCTTTAAATTCACGATTGCTCAAATCCAGTAACGGCAGCAGCAATGGCTTCACAATTTCGGGATCAGGTGTAAGCTCAGGATGATGATCCCAGTTGAGGCCCCGATTTTTCGGGCATACGATTTGGCAGGTATCACATCCGTACAACCGGTTCCCGATTTTCAGCATAAATTCCTCATCCAGAAAGCCTTTCGTTTGCGTCAAAAAGGACACACACCGCTGGGCATTGAGCTGCCCCGGCCCGACAAGCGCGCCCGTAGGGCACGCATCCAGGCATTTGGTACACTCCCCACAACCGTCCGTAACCGGCTCATCCGGCTGAAAAGGGATATTCGTCAGCAGCTCACCGAGATAAATCCATGATCCCAGTGTCGGTGAAATCATCATCGTGTTTTTTCCGCTAAACCCAATACCCGCCCGTTCCGCTACGGCCCGGTCCGACAGCTCCCCGGTATCCACCATGTTTTTCATAATCGCGTCAGGAACCCGTTCACCTATAAAAGCCTCCAGCTTTTCCATCGCCTCGCGCAGCACCAAGTGGTAGTCCTTACCCCAGGCGGAACGCGCCAAAATGCCACGGTACTTGCCTTTGTCCGACTTCGGCGGGTCCTTCATTTTGGAAGGATAAGCCACCGCAATGGCAATCAGGGATGCAGGCTGCGAACCGTACAGCTCCGGGTAGATCCGTTTATCAATGTCCGGCTCCTCAAAACCGGATTCATAGCCTTTGGCGCGATGCTCTTCCAATATTGCTTTCAGAGACAGAAAGGGATCGGCGGATGCGAACCCGATGGAGTCGATGCCCAGCCCCGGAGCCGCTTCGATAATCTCCTGCTTGAGCGATGCCCAAGTCAAAGCGGTTCCAGCAGCCGTTGGTGTCTGTCCGCGTTGCATCCGATACTCACCTCTCTTTCATATCACTTATATGAGGATTTCTGTAAAATCCCCATATCTCAAATTTCAACAGAATATAGCCGCAGATGCTACCGTAAATTTTTAACAGCGCTGGTCGCCAAGAAATCACAATGATTGTTCAGCTCGTTGTCACTGTGACCCTTGACCTTCACATACTCAACCTCATGCTTGCTCATCAGTTCCCACAGCTCTTCCCATAACTCCTTGTTTTCAACTGGCTGATTTTTACTGTTACGCCAGCCGTTACGAAGCCAATTCTTAATCCAGCCCTGTTTGAAGCAGTTTACGACATAGGCGGAGTCACTGTGTACCTTTACATGGCAAGGCTCCTTGAGCAGCTTGAGCGCTTCGATCACGGCCTTGATCTCCATGCGATTGTTTGTCGTCATTTTTTCGGCCCCGGACAACTCCTTGCGATGCTCTCCATATAGTAAAACGACGCCCCAGCCCCCAGGACCGGGATTTCCCGAACAAGCGCCGTCGGTATACACCATCACTTCTTTCATATTTCTCTTCCCTTCCTGATCGGTAACCGCCTGCCCGTCATGGTCCTGACGATTTGCACACGTTCCCCATTAATTTTCAGCATACAGACTATGGCTGCTCTACAGCCACTTCCACTCGGATAACGGCCAAAATACAACCTCCGCACGCCCCAGCAAATCCTGAGATTTAATGCTGCCAAAATATCGGCTATCCTTGCTGCCCGCGGCGTGTCGGTTATCGCCCATGACAAAAAAGTGCCCCGGCTCCACTGTAAAAGGACCGTAATCACCGTCCTCAATCTCAGAGTCGGTGTAAGGCTCGTTTTGCAGCTTACCGTTCACATATAGATGATTATGCTCAACCCGGATTACATCCCCCGGAGTGCCTATGACTCTTTTCACTAAAAATCTCGGACTGGACGGATTGGAGTCGGGATCTTGTAATATCACGATATCACCCCTGCCCGGATCATGAAAATTGTAAACCAGCTTGTTAACAAACAAATGCTGGCTTTCCATCAGCGTCGGCTGCATTGAATGTCCCCTGACCGTAGACAAATTAAACACGAACAGGTTCAGCAGCAGCAAGACAGTCATCGCGATCAGAAGAGTCACCAACCAATCGCGTATGTAACTCCAACGACCTGCATGTTTGGACGTTTCCGGCGAAGGAAGCGGGCCTGACGAAGGAGCCAGTGTGTCCATAATAAACCTCCTCAACCCTGTTATAAATAGAAAAGCATATCCCGTACCCGATTGCAACGGTTACTCAGATATGCTCTAAATGGAAATATTAGCTTTGAAAATATTCGATTCTCTTTATATCCATTGCCGATTAATGAGGAGCCAAAATGCTGAGCTGCTGAAAAGTCTGTAAAATCTGGCTTGCCCCATAGCCCATCGCTTCATACAAAGGCATGGCTGCGCTGTTATGCTTGTCTCCGGCTACCCAGATGCGGCTAACCTTACGTTGCTGAAAACGCTGCTCCATAGACTCGACAAGCGATTTGCCAATTCCCATCCGACGATGATCCGGATGAATAGCAATACGATAATAACAACCATGATTCTGATCAATCGTGCCGATTAGAGCGCCAACCAGCTCTTCATCTTCTTCCGCAACGACGATCAAACCGGAATCCCACGAAAGCTGACGGGCAAAAGCGCCCACCGTCTCTTTGTAGCACTCCTCAGACAAGGCAATCTGCATGAGTTCCATTACTGGATTCACATCACTCAATTGAAAGGAACGAACGTGCATAAGTAATATCTCCCTTTTCGTAAGCTTAATAAGACAAATTGAGACAGCACCGTCATTTTTACATAAATCCTTAAATTTCTTAGCATGGTGTTAATCACAAGGCATTATGATAAAAATACGATCTGCTATATATGAATTGAAGAACAGGAAAAGGGTATATGCCCTCAAGTTCGTCATATCCGCAGACATGACAAGATATAGCAGACGACAAAAAAGCCGAAATTTCTGCTTCCTTGAACATTAAACCACACTTTTAGATGGAATACATCCCTTTTTCTCATGTAAGCGCTGTATATGAAGCGTTTACATTTTAGGGCTGTATAATTTGCCTCTTATTACCTATACACCATGTATTCCAAGCGGGTTTTTGGACATGATAGCTACCAGGTCGTAATGCCCAGTTTGCTATTTTACAAACAAAAATGTTGATAAAATAGGCTGAATGCGGTTTAATATAACTGACGAGGGTATTATTACATAGGAATACCTTACCCAAACCATATAATCAGGAGGGATTTTACAATGGCATTTCAATTACCAGAACTTCCTTACGCGAAAGACGCACTGGAGCCGCACATTGATGCGCTGACAGTAGAAATTCACCATGATCGTCACCATAACACATATGTAACAAACCTGAACGCAGCTCTGGAAAGCGCTCCTGAACTGCAAAGCAAAAGCCTGGAGGATCTGATCTCCAATCTGGACAGCGTTCCTGAAAGCATCCGCACTGCGGTTCGCAATAACGGTGGCGGACACCACAACCACAGCCTGTTCTGGGAAGTTATTGGCCCTAACGGCGGCGGACAACCAACTGGCGCTATTGCTGAAGCAATCAGCAACGAGCTGGGCGGCTATGACAAATTCAAAGAAGATTTCACGAAAGCAGCTACAACACGCTTTGGTAGCGGTTGGGCTTGGCTGGTTGTCGGCAAAGACGGCAAACTGGCAATCACCAGCACTCCTAACCAAGACAGCCCACTCTCCGAAGGTCTGACTCCGGTACTTGGACTGGACGTTTGGGAGCATGCTTACTACCTGAAATATCAAAACAAACGCCCGGATTACATTGCAGCATTCTACAATGTTATCAACTGGGATGAAGTGAACAAACGTTACGCGGCTGCGAAGAAATAAGCCAGTAACAACATCTCTATCCTATAATAAAGGGCTGTCTCAAAAGTAGATTTTCTACGAGTGAGGCAGCCCTTTTCAATTTAAATTGGTGCACAAAAGATTCTGTCCATTTGAGCCCTACTGGAGCCGCCAAGTGAAGCTGAAAAAGGTTTGGCATTCCATGGTAAACTGGTGAAGACGTTTCTTAAATACAATCTCTGGAGGTTCATGGATGCAGACTTTTTTTCGTTACAACTGGATGATTCGGGAACAATGGTACCGCTGGTGTGAAGAGGTACCGCAGGAGGAACTTCTGAAAGAACGCGTTGGCGGGGTTGGCGGCATTCTGAAGACGTTGTTTCATGTCGTCGATGTAGAGTGGAGCTGGGTTCAAACGATTCAGGGGAAACCCGACTTTCAGGAGGATTTCTCGCGATATGATACGCTGGACAAGATTCGCGAGCTGGATGCGAAGTTTCGAATCGATGTCGAGCCGTTCGTGCTCTCCTGGCATGAAGGTCTGGAACGAAAAAGGTTTGAAGATCACCTCCCGGATGGCAGGATTGTGATTGATGCCTGGGGCGAGGTGATGCGCCATATCATTGCCCACCAAATCCACCATATTGGGCAGTTGTCCATATGGTCCCGGGAGCTCGGCAAGCCTCCAGTTTCGGCCAATGTAATCGGCAAAGGGCTGATTGAGAGTGATCGTGGTGTCGATTAGCTTTAACGGCGTAAATGTATATCCATATGAAGAAAGGCAGGGTGACCCTTAGTAGTTTTAGCACTGAAGGATAGCCCTGCCTTTATATATTTCACATTACGTAACCACAACTTGGCGCTGCACATTCATCTGATACTGCTTGGGCGTAATGCCATACTTCTTTTTAAAAAGACCGATAAAATAGGAAACGCTCTCATAATTTAAATCAAAAGCAACCTCCGTGACGTTTCGGCACTGGAGCCATTGCTTGGCAAGCTGCATTTTTTGATTCGTAATATAGTCGAGCGGAGTTAATCCTGTTATCTTTTTAAACTGATTCGTGAAATTGGCATGTGACATATTATAGTTATCCGCTAAATCCTTCACATGCCTGATCCCAGGCAACTGCTCCTGAATATCCCGGATCGCTCGAAACACAGGATGCCGATGGTTCGTAAGCAGATTCTGCTCAAGCACCTGCATCTGTAGCAGATGATAGGCCATTTCCTGAGCACTCAGATCAATCAGGAAATTTTTTCTTTCGGCGGGATGTGCCATATATTGCTTGATCCGCTCCATCGATGCGGTAAGTGAATCCGCCTTTTCGTTCAGCTCGCAGCGAACCACCGCATGAGTCGGGCAACTCTCCGGGACCTGAAATTCCTCCTCTACCACGTTTCTTAAACGTTCCATCAACTGATCGCTTAATTCAAAGACCAGTGCCTTGGTGTGTTCTTTGATTTTCATTTCAACGCTTGACTGGGGAGGAAGCAGGATAATCTCCTGAGAATCGTATTCAAAATGCTCCGTTTCATTAATTTTGACTTCTTTTCTCCCCTCCAAAATCGTACACAGCTTCGGGCATTCATATGAAGCATATTTCTCGTAATAATTTTCTGGAAGATCATAATACAAAATTCGGATCAGATCGGTTTCATATCCATATTGCAGTTCGCTATAACGATTAAAGTCGCCTAAAGTCTTGGAATTGTCCATCCGTTTCACCCTTCAGCATTTTGCATAATCTGATTGAAGGCCGCTCCCCGGATTTATGCAAAATGCTCCCTTTTAAAAATCACGATATTTTATAATAAAATGCGTTAGTTCCCGCCAATATAGGACAGTATGATAAGGATATAAGGATGGTTGCAAGATCCTTTAATTCCATCATTATACCTTGATTTACCTCAAAATAATAACAAAGGTGGATGCATATTTATGACGGGAACCTCCAAATTCATGATGCCGGGTATGAGTCTTATGGGCTCAGGCGCACTGGCGGATGCAGGTACAGAAATCGGAAAATTGGGCTTTAAAAATGCATTGATCGTAACCGATAAGCCTTTAGTTGATATCGGGATTGTGAAAAAAGTAACAAACATGTTGGACAGTCTAAACGTAAAATCCGTCGTATACAGCGGCACGCAGCCGAATCCCACGGTTTCCAATGTCAACGAGGGCTTGGCGCTGCTGAAACAATCCGGGTGTGATTTTATTATTTCGCTCGGAGGCGGGTCACCGCATGACTGTGCCAAGGGCATCGCACTTTTGGCCTCCAACGGCGGACAGATCGGCGACTACGAAGGCGTGGATAAATCCGCGAAGCCTTCCTTCCCTCTGATTGCCATTAACACCACGGCAGGAACAGCTAGTGAAATGACCATGTTTTGTATTATTACGGATGAAGAGCGTCATATCAAAATGGCGATTGTCGACAAGCACACGACACCACTCATTGCCGTCAATGATCCTGATCTGATGATGGCTATGCCCAAGTCATTAACTGCCGCAACAGGGATGGATGCGCTCACTCACTCTATTGAAGCTTATGTTTCCACGAATGCCACACCGATCACAGATGCTTGCGCGCTTAAAGCAATCGAGCTGATTCGGGATCATCTAGTCAAAGCCGTCGATGATGGAAACGATGTGGAAGCCCGTAGCCAAATGGCCTACGCCGAATTCCTCGCAGGGATGGCATTCAATAACGCCGGATTGGGCTTTGTTCACGCCATGGCACATCAACTGGGTGGCTTCTATAATCTGCCGCACGGGGTCTGTAACGCCATTTTACTGCCGCATGTAGAGCGCTACAACGCCAAGGCTTCCGCCGAACGGCTCACCGACATTGCCCGTACACTTGGCGAAAAAACGGACGGTGTTACACCAGAACAAGGTGCCAACCTCGCCTTGCGCGCCATTGAAAAGCTGGCTAAACGGGTCAACATCCCTTCCGGGCTGGAAGAACTCGGCGTCAAGCGTGAAGACTTCGCTGTTCTCGCCGCCAACGCACTCAAAGATGCCTGCGGTGTAACCAATCCGATTCAGCCTACACAGCAGGAAGTAATCGACATTTTTGAACAGGCGATGTAGATAAATCCTTCGCTGCACACTCAGCTACACCATGGATAGGCACTGCCTAAATGTATCGTTATTTAAATGAGATGTCGGACTGAATGAAAAAAGAACAAAAAAAAGCTGCCAGGACTTCTCCCGACAGCTTGGGGACCTACACCAAGGTCCCTTTTTGCTTTGCAAAATATTCGGTGATCAGATCGAGGAACACCTTGGGAAACGCCAAGGTGTCCATATCGGCCTCGCTGATCCAGCGGTACCCCGCAGGTGGCGCTGAGCGCTCCTCCTGCTCCGCCAGCGCAATCAGCGCACCCGGCTTCGCACCGTCGGTGCTGTAGCCTGCCCGCTGCTCAGCAGCCAGCGACTGTCCGCCCGCCTCCCCGGCAGGGCTGGCGACCTCTTCACACTGGAACACACGCAGGTTCCAGTGAATGTGACTGAACGTGTGCTCCGCCTCACGTACGAACCGCACCGGACGGGCAAGCACGCCCTCCGCCAGCAAATGAGCCGCCAGGTGATCCATGGCCGGCTCATCCGGCACCGGGCCGTTATAGCCCTCCGGCCCGACAAGCTCGTGCGGCAGCTCCCACATGCGGGCCAGCAGGCCCTTGGCCGGGCGCTGACGCACGAGCAGGCGGCCTGCATTCGCGCCGCCGCTGCCCTCGATGAGGGCGACGGAACGCGGCTCCAGCCGCGGCGGCTTCGCCTTCGTCTTGACCGGCAGCGTCTCCTCACGTCCTGCCAATCGGCCCGAGCAATGCTCCATGACCGGGCAGGTCAGGCAATGGGGCGACTTCGGCGTGCAGACCAGGGCACCCAGCTCCATCAACGCCTGATTGAAGTCGGAGGCTCTCCCTTCGGGGATCAGCTCCCTTACCAGACTTTCCATATGCGCTCGCGTGCTGCCCTTCATAATATCCTCTTCAATCAGGAAATAGCGCGACAGCACCCGCATCACATTACCGTCCACAGCAGGCTCCGGCCGATTGAAGGCGATGCTCATAATCGCTCCCGTCGTATATGGACCTACGCCTTTCAGAGCGGCGACAGCTTGCGTATCATCCGGCACCTCTCCGCCGTGAAGCTCAACCACTTGTTTCGCCGCCGTTTGCAAATTCCGGGCCCGTGAATAATATCCTAGCCCTTCCCACAACTTAAGTACATCCTCCTCAGGTGCTTCCGCCAGCGCCTCAATCGTCGGAAAGCGTGCAATAAAGCGGTTAAAATACGGAATCACCGTATCGACACGCGTCTGCTGAAGCATAATTTCCGAGATCCAGATGTAAAAAGGATTCCGGTGGCGGCGCCACGGCAAATCCCGCTTGCTTCGTGTATACCAATTCAGCAGTTCGAAGCTGAAATAACGTTTTTGTTCCAATGTATGGGTAGTCATCACATCACGTCTCCTTATATTCAACAATCACAAAAGCAGAGGCAATGTTGGGTTGATGTGTAATACTCAGGTGAATGCTGTAATCCGAGCCGCCCGCACCCGGCAGCCCCAGTCTGTCCCACGCAGGGGCAGACAAATAAACCGCTGGCTTGCCCCCAAGCTCCGGTAAAATATCCATATCGCCGAACCCGATGATCTGCCCGATTCCGCAGCCAAAGGCTTTCGTTATCGCTTCCTTCGCGGCAAAGCGCCCTGCTACAAACTCCGCCAGCCTGCCCCTTCGCTCCACAGCAAGGTCGCGTTCAGCCGGTGTCAACACCCGATTCAAAAACGCGTCTGCATATTTACCTGCCAATATGTCAGCCATCCGGCTTATTTCCAGCACATCATGTCCGATTCCGTAGATCATTTGGGTATTCCCCGTCCTTTTATACTTTACTGCCCCTATTGTAACAGCGTGTCCACATCATGGCGAGTCACAAAGCCGTAAAAGCAGCACCAAAATATGTTAAAATAAGAGAGGCTATTTGCGAATGTTGATTTAGCTTATATGCCCATTTAAAATTCCCGTAGAAAGGAAGGATAGAATGTCAGAATCACTCGTTATTGAAGCAGGTACGGAAGCAGGAACAGAAGCGGTAATCCGGGCTTCCTGGTTTCCCGCCAAAAATACAGCCAAAAGCTTGCTCGTCATCGCTCACGGCTATAAGGGCTTCAAGGATTGGGGCATGTTCCCCTATATAGCAGAAGCCTTGAGCACAGACAACCATGTCGTAACCTTCAACTTTTCACATAACGGCATAGGTGAGGATCTAACGAATTTTACCGAGCTGGAAAAGTTCGCACAGAACACCTACAGCCGGGAACAAGAGGATTTGGACGTATTGCTGACAAATCTGAGAGCACGCCACGAGTTCAGAGAACTGCCGTTGTTTCTGTTAGGACACAGCCGAGGTGCGGGAAGCTGTTTCATATATGCGCTGGATCATCCGGACGAGGTTTCAGGCGTCATTTCATGGAATGGCGTGACTGACCTGGACCTGTTCACCTTGCCGCAAAAAGAAGAAATGCGGACCAAGGGCCGCAGCTACGTACCAAACGCCAGAACAGGACAGCAGCTTCCGCTGGATCTTGTTATTTTGGAAGATCTGGAGCAAAATCGCCAACGCTTTGCCATCGTGGACAGGCTTAAAGACAGCCAACTGCCTGCCGTACTCATTCAAGGTACCGATGATTCCAAACGCCTGCGTGAAGGCTCTGCCCTGCTTACCTCAGTTCGTCCTGATATTGAATGGGTACAAATTCAAGGGGGCAATCATACCTTCAATACCGTTCACCCTTTCCAGGGAAGCAGCCTTCCGCTGGATCAGGCGATTACCGAAACCCGCCGCTTCATTGAATGGATTACCAATTAAGCTATACCCTGCCGTTAATACAAACGGCGATCCGCCGGGCGGATCGCCGCATTATTATTTTACAATTCCATAATTGTTCGCTGCTTAAATGCCTGGGATGCTTGTCCGCTTATGCGCTGTGCGTGTAAAGAAGCTTTCCAGCTTTTCACGTGCCGCCGGATCAATTTCCTTGCCTTCCAGATAGTCGCTGTTCGCTTCGTAAGAGATACCCAGTTCTTTTTCATCCGTCTGGCCTTCCCACAATCCCGCTGTAGGGGCTTTGTCCAGAATGGCCTGCGGAACTCCCAGATAACTGGCCAGCAAACGCACCTGACGTTTGTTCAGCGTGCTGAGCGGCGTAATATCAACGGCACCATCGCCCCATTTGGTATAAAAGCCTGTGATGGCTTCCGAGGCATGATCCGTACCCACAACGAGCAGATTCAGCTCATTCGCAAGCGCGTACTGAACCACCATACGTGTTCTCGCCTTCACATTCCCTCTCACTTGCGGAGTAATGGAACGCTCAAGACCGATATCCTTCAACGAATGCTCTACTTCCACGGCAACCTTGTCCACCGCTTCCTGAATGTTCGTTTCCCCAGCATATTTCAGGTCAAACGCTTTGGCTACCGCGTAGCTGTGCTCGATATCTTCCTGCTTGCCATACGGCTGAAATACTCCAAGCGTTTTGTACTCTTCGCCTTGCTCCTGCGTCAGCTCATCCGTAGCCTGTTTGCACAAGGCAGCCGCTACGGCACTGTCGATCCCGCCACTGATGGCGATCAGCAGACCCTTGCTTCCCGTTTTCGTGACATACGTCTTGAGGAAATCCACACGCTTGCGGACCTCAGCCTCTACGTTAATGGTAGGTTGTACTCCCAATTCAGCAATAATCTGTTCCTGCAAACTCATCAGATAAGCACCTCTTTTTTAGGAATTTCCTTCATAAGCCAACATGCAAAAGCCCCGGCAAGTTTCGCAAGCGAAAAATGCGGGGCCTAGCTTGAGCTGTTTTACCGGCAAAAACGGTCAAATGCACTGGTCAAATCAGCAGCGATTTGATCTGCCGAACGATCCTCCACCTGATGACGCTCGATGAAGTGAACCAGTTCGCCGTCCTTCAACAGCGCGATCGAAGGAGAAGATGGCGGATACGGTGCGAAAAATTCGCGTGCCTTCGCCGTTGCTTCCTTATCCTGACCAGCAAAAACCGTGTACAGATGATCCGGTGTAATATCATGCTTCAGCGCTTCGGCTACACCCGGACGGCATTGACCTGCGGCACAACCGCATACCGAGTTCACAACGACCAGCACTGTACCTTTGGCATCAGGCAGCTTGGCCTCCACATCTTCCGGAGTACGCAGCTCCTGAATTCCGAGACTTGTCAGTTCTTCGCGCATCGGCTGAACAGAATCTCTCATATATTGATCAAAAGACATCGACATATTCGTTCACTCCTTTTCGAAAAATCATGTATATTACGTTGCTTAATTTCAGCCTCTGCCGTGTTAAAGACATGGACGTCTAATCTTTATTATACAATCTTTTTCACGCAATTTGCAAAAATCCAGACATATATTTGTACAATTATTTCTGTATGGAATTCATGGAAGGTGATTCAGAATGATCCCTGTGAGTTGGAATGGTTCTGCGCAATCGAACTTTAAACTGCGTTCCCATTCCCTCCACCGAATCTACGGCAATCGTACCGTGATGACGCTCTACAATACTTTGGCATAATGCCAGGCCCAGACCTGTACCTTTCGTTTTGGTCGTGTAAAAAGGCTGGAACAGCTTTTCAAGCTGATTTTGCGGAATACCGGGACCCGTGTCCTTCACTTCCAGCTCCACAAAATCGCCCTCTTCATGCGTTGAAATCGTCAGCACACCTTTATCCCCCATAGCCTCCATCGCATTACGCGACAGATTGAGCAGCAATTGCTTCATTTCCTTAGAGTTCAAATGCAGCATTGCGACATGATCCTCCAGCTTCAGCTCGATCGTCTGTCCTCTCAGATTGGCATCTGCCCACAGCAGAGGAGTGAGTTCACGGATAATATCATGCAGATGGCATTGTTCCTTCTCGACAATTCGGTTCTGGGCAAGTGACAGAAAATCGTTAATAATTCCATTCGCCCGGTCCAGCTCCTCCATCACAATACGGTAGTAGTGACCGAGGGAGTCGGGACTCTTTTCGCGCATGAGCTGTAAAAATCCTCGCACAACCGCCATCGGATTGCGTATTTCATGAGTAATGCCCGCCGCCATCTGTCCGACCAGACTAAGCCTCTCGAAATTGCCCAACTCGCTGCGCAGTGTCTCCAGCTCTGTAATGTCCTGCAAGGCGATAATGACACCTGTCGTTTTGCTTACATGTTTATCACGAATGGGAAGGAAGCTTGAGAAAAACACTTTGGGAGGCACATTTATAAAATCAGCACCCGCCTCTCCTTCAAGGGCCCTCGCAACCCGCTCATTGACCACTGGTACAGTGTTAAAACCCAACAGCGATGTCAAAGGACGCCCCACCACCTCAGGGAGCGTAATAAACGGATCGACGTCCCGATAGAGTTCCAGCATCGTTTTGTTCATATGTATAACCCGTTCTTCGCTGTCCAGAGTGACTAGAGCTAACGGCATCAGATCCATAACTTGACGCAGCTTATCGGCTTCAATTAAATATTTGCTCGTAAACTCGGTCACATCCCGCCGCAACGCCAGCTTCTCGAAGGCATTTTGCATCAGACTGACGACCAAAAAGCTTGCCAGCACACCTGCTGCAATGTTCCAAAGTGTCGTAAGGAGATCAGGAACATATACCCAAACATCCTGTTTGCCCCACAATAGCGGGAATAACGCCTTTAACAGCATATCAGCCGCAACATAGGCAGAAATAAGAAGTTTTTTGTCCAACAATGTTCCTCTTTGAAAGAACTTGACGTACAGCAGCATAAAAGGAAAAAGAATAAAACCCGTACCCACATACATTGGCGACATTGCCGTAGACTGGGCTATAATCAGAACACTGACCAGCGCAGAAGCGGCAAGAATAAATGCGGTGCGCCGTCTGCCGTACATGATGCCAACAGCGAGAGGGATAATCCCCAGATTGGAAGGTAGGCCATAAGGAGACTGATATTGAAAGAGCGAACATAGCAATATGGCTGGCAAGCAACACCAAAAAAGGATCCTTTGATTAGATCCGGAAAGCAGATTGCCACCCCAAACCTTTTTCTTATCCCCATAATCCGTTAATATAGAGAAAAAACCCGCCGACATCACGGCAAGGAGAACTTGAAGCACACTTTCCTTCAACGCAATTAACAAGGACTTCTCCCCCTCATCATCTTTCCTTGACGCCGTTAGTTGAATTAAAGCACAGGCTACAATATATTACAATATATGTGTTAAAATCCCGGTATAGAACGACAAAATCTGCGAAACACAGATTGATAGGAAGTTGACGTCTTTACGTATTTTCGTGAAAAATAGAGATGATGACTGCTACTATCCATATATGGACAGAGATATTTTGGTTCATCTATATATTGCACTCTAGAGCAAATACAATTGAATACTCAAGCTTGTGATAGGGTATATCTTTATACAGAAATACAGCGATAATGTGTATCTGAGGTAACGGTATTACGATATGATGAAAATCCTGTTACCCCATTTTGAGTTTTCGAAAAATTTTTCAACAAAAAGGAAGAGGTTCATGACATACGACGTTATTGTAATTGGAGGCGGCTCAGCCGGATTAATGGCCGCTGCGGCAGCCAGCGGTGAGGGCGCCAAGGTGCTTTTACTCGAAAAAGGAAATAAGCTCGGACGAAAGCTGGGTATTTCCGGTGGAGGGCGCTGCAACGTCACGAATGCAAAAGAGCTGGACGAGTTGATCCGGCACATCCCCGGCAATGGACGTTTTCTGCACAGTGCGCTGGCGGCTTTTGGCAACCGGGATATTATCGCCTTTTTTGAACAACTGGGCATAGCCTTAAAGGAAGAAGACAACGGGCGTATGTTTCCGGTGACGGATAAGGCCAAAACAGTTGTCGATGCCTTGGTCAACAAGGTTCGTTCTCAAGGAGTGGACATTCGGACGGGTTGCCCCGTACAGGAGGTTCTTTACAAAGAAGGCCATACTGCGGGGGTAAGACTGCGTTCCGGGGAAACCCTTCGCAGCTGCAATGTTATTGTTGCGGTCGGTGGCAAATCTGTTCCGCATACAGGCTCGGAAGGTGACGGCTACGCATGGGCCGAGCAAGCAGGACATACGATCACCGAGCTGTATCCAACGGAGGTTCCATTAACGTCAGGTGAGACGTTTATCCAGACGAAGGAGCTACAGGGGCTATCCTTGCGCAACATCAGCCTGACCGTGTGGAATGCGAAGCAAAAAAAGGTCGTCGTCCACGAGGGAGACATGATTTTTACACACTTTGGCCTGTCGGGCCCCTCCGCCTTGCGATGCAGTCAGTTTGTCGTAAAAGGAATGAAAAAGGACAAGACCAGCACGGTACTGCTGACTCTGGATTTGCAGCCTCACAAGCATGCTGATGAAGTCTACCGCGAAACACTGGAGCTGGCGGCAGCCGATGCCAAAAAAGCAATTAAAAATGTGCTCAAGCCTTATTTGCCGGAGCGCCTGATTCCGCTGCTGCTCCAGCAAACCGAGCTGCGTGAGGATTTGACGTATGATCATATTCCGAAGCAGCAATGGCAGGAGCTAGCCCATCGAATCAAGGCATTTCCGATCCGCGTGAACGGTACGCTCTCTCTGAAGGAGGCGTTCGTTACCGGAGGCGGTGTGAATTTGAAGGAAATCAATCCGAAAACGATGGAGTCCAAGCTGATGCCGGGATTGTTTTTCTGCGGTGAGATTTTGGATATTCACGGGTACACGGGCGGCTATAATATTACGGCGGCGTTTACCACGGGGCATACGGCGGGAACACAGGCGGCTTTAAACGAAATGCTGTAGGAGTGTGGAGACGCTGCGCGTAGGCTTTGATCTTACGATCGCTGTTGCTTCTTCAGATTCAAATCCTCCGCTTCGCTGCATACCGCCACCGCATCCTCGTTTTTTGGGGGAGGTAGGAAAAGGAGATGAAAAAAGACTTAAATCAGTGGTGTTACTGATTCAAGTCTTTTTTTGGTTAATGGCGTAATGAACAAAATCCATGCCAGTTTCCTAAATCTCAATAATGATAGGTAAAATCATGGGTCTTCTCTTGGTCTGACTGTAAATAAATCGGCCAACATTGTCCTTTAACATCTGCTTAATCAGACCCCACTGACTCATTTCGATTTCTGTTAACTCGTTCACTGTTGACATGATTGTCTCGCGGATTTGGTTCATGAGGACTTCAGAATCCTTAACAAACACAAAGCCCCTTGAAATGACCTCTGGCATTGCGAGCATATGCTTCTCATTTTTGCTCAAAGTCGTAACAATAATCAGCATTCCGTCTGAAGAAAGTTTTTTCCGGTCTCGTAGCACAATATTACCCACATCACCTGTCATCAGCCCATCTACTAGACTGTTGCCAGATGGTACTTTGGGCCCCAGGGATGCCCTTCCTTCTTCAATCTGAATGGTGTCACCGTTATGAACAATAAACACATTTTCATTCGGAATCCCTACAGATTCCGCTAACAGACGATGCTGATACAGCATTCGGAATTCACCATGCACGGGAATCAAATACTGAGGTTTCATCAGGGTCAACATTAATTTCAGCTCTTCCTGGCTGCCATGACCGGATACATGCATCCCTGTTGAGCTACCTGATCCATAAATGACTTGGGCGCCCAGCACGTATAGGTTGTCAATCACTTGGGCAAGATTCCGCTCATTCCCCGGTATAGCTCCTGCGGCAATGATTACGGTATCCCCGGGCAAAATTTCAATTTTTCGATGCATCGAATTGGCTAGCCGGGACAGTGCAGCCATCGGCTCTCCCTGACTCCCGGTACATAAAACTGCGATTTTTTCTGCAGGAAACTTCTCTGTTTCCTCCGCCTCAATCAACAGATCTTCGGGCATGCTCAAAAAGCCTAGCTCCTTAGCCACAGACACAACATTTATCATGCTCCGGCCGAGCAAAACCAGTTTGCGACCCGTTTCCACAGCCGCGTCAATGACTTGCTGGACACGGTTAACATTGGAAGCGAACGTGGAAATAAATACTTGTTGTTTTGCCCTAGCAAACGCATCCAGAATATGCCCGCCAACCAAACGTTCTGAAGGAGTAAATCCCGGTCTTTCAGCATTGGTACTTTCGGAAAGAAGCACTTTAACTCCCTGTTTTCCAATTTCGGCCATTCGATGAAGATCCGGAAAGGGTCCGCTCACGGGAGACATATCGAATTTGAAATCCCCGGTATGAACCACATTTCCTTCCGGTGTCTGAAAAAAGACTCCCAAGCAATCAGGGATGCTGTGGACGGTGGTAAAAAAGGAGGCCTGGATCGTGCCAGCTTGAACGATTGAATTCGCATCTATAAGATGAAGCTCGGCATCACGTAAAAGGTTATGCTCCTTTAGCTTTATCTTAATCAATTCGATGGTGAGCTTTGTCCCATAAACGGGAATGTTGATCTGTTTCAGTAAATAAGGAATACCTCCGATGTGATCCTCATGCCCATGAGTCACGATGAGCGCTTTGACTTTATCTTTATTTTCCAGTAAATAGGTGAAATCTGGCACAATGAGGTCAATACCAGGCAAGTTCTCATCAGGAAACTTGGAGCCACAATCGATAACGACAATATCCTGATCGTATTGGATGAAATACATGTTTTTCCCGATTTCATTAACACCGCCTAGAGCAGCAATGAGTAATCTATTATCAGCATGCATCAATTTTATTTCCTCCTTAGGAAAATGCTATCCATATTATTCATTTTCCACGTAAACTTATGCACAAAAAGAAACCCTTGTCTCTAAAAGACAGGGGCTCTCACTTGATTTATTAAATACCCACCGCTGCCGAAATAGCAGCAAAAATAACAGCAACTAGCCACAGAATCGGGAATAGCTTGAAGATTACCTTTAGCCACTGTCCAAAGCTGATCCGGGCAATGGCCAATCCTGCCAGCAGTACGCCACCCGTCGGTGAAATGAGATTGGTTAACCCGTTACCGAATTGGTACGCTGTGACTACTGCTTCACGATTAATGCCTACAAGATCGCCAAGCGGTGCAAGTACAGGCATGGTTAGTGCAGCTTCCCCCGAAGAAGATGGGACCAGGAAAGTAATAATATTATGTGCAACCAACATAATGGTAGTGAACAAGTAACTTGGCAATCCTTCCAGGCTGCTTGCGAGTGAATTCAATACGGTATCGATGATCATACCCTGCTCGGCGATAATCAGAATTCCGCGGGCGAGACCTATGATCACTGCAGCGTAGATAAATTCTCCACACCCTTTTACAAAATTCTCAGCTATTTCCTTCTGGCTCATTTTGGTAACTATCCCGACAAAAATACCGAGTGCGAAGAAAAGGGCGCCGATTTCAGTCATATACCAGCCTTTGGCCAAAATTCCCCAGACAATCGCTCCAAGCGTTACAATAAATCCGCCTATAATTAATTTGTCCCGAAACGTGAAGACGACGTTCTCACCTGTGTTTTCTTTTATAAATTGCTCGCGGTTTATAATATCACTCTGAAACACTATGGATTTTTCCGGATTTCGCTTAACCCGGTGCGCATACCACATCGTAAAGGCAATAGAAATCGCAGTAAATACAAGCCATTCAATAAATCTCAGCCAGAGCTGAGGATTACCATCCACTCCTGCTATCCCCTGAGCAATCAGAACTGAAAATGGGTTTACAGTCGAACCCACATATCCTATCTGCGTTCCCAAAAATAGAATAAGGATAGCCGTCATAGAATCGAAGCCGAGGGCAAACATCAATGGAATAAAAATTGCATACAGCGGAATAATTTCTTCACTCATCCCAAAGGTGGAGCCTCCGAGACTGAAAATGACCATGGCAATGGGAATAAGCAGTATCCCCTTATGTTTCAGCCGTCCAGCAAGAACTGTCAAGGCACGATCGATGGCTCCTGTCTGCAAAATAATTCCGAAGGCACCACCCACAATAAGCACAAAGGAGACGACATCAGCGGCATTGATAATCCCCTCGATTGGAGCAGCGAGAATTTGGGGGAGTCCCTGCCTTAAATCACCCTTTTCACCAGTTTTGGGTACAGTATGATAAGTTCCCGAAACAATCGCCGTTTTGGTCACACCGTTCACTGTCACTTCATGACGCTCAAATTGTCCGCTCGGCACAATCCATGTCAATGCGGCGACTGTGATAATAATCAAAAATATTAATGTATAGCTATGGGGCAAGGATAATTTCCATTTCTTCTTCTCGATGTTCATGTTTATCCCTCATTCCAAGAATGGTTATAAGTAACCTTCCCTCCCATGATGGTCAGTATCACTTGGGCATCCCTGATATCACCAGCAGATGCATTCAGGAGGTTACGGTCAAAAACAGCAATGTCCGCATATTTCCCGGCCTCCAGCGTACCTGTATCCTCTTCCATATAACAATGTCTGGCTCCATTGATGGTCCATGCCTTTAAAACTTCAGATGGCGGCATCCCCCGATCAGAATACCAGCCTCCAGCAGGCGAACCGTCCGGAAATAACCGGTGAGAAGCTGAGTACAGTGAATCGGGAACACTGGTTATAAATAAGGGCAGATCAGTCCCAATCGTTATCGGCACATTAGCTTCCAGCATGGATTTATAATTATAAAAGCGGTGTTCATTCCCTTTGCCTGCTACAACAGACATATAAGCCTCTTCATAGGTAGGATTCAGTAGCAGGATTTGGGCGTAGACTTCGGCAAAAATTTCGTTTTCACCCATTCTGATCAGATCATCTGGATGAGGGTATTCAATATCACTAATAGAATGCCTGATATGGTTATTACCTTGTCGGTCACGGCATTTAATAATCATGGATACCGCTTGACGAATTGCTGCATCGCCTTCCGCGGTCAAGCAGCATTTGATCCCTTGACTGTCGGCTTCCAGCACAGATTCTTCAATCTTGTTGTAATCAACGGGCCTCAGCGTCGTTACTCCGGGCATATCTGCGTAGGGTTCCAGCATGTCTCCCGTATGATCTGCTACGACACCGTCAAGCATCAGCTTGTATCCTTGGAAACGAATAAGGTCTCCATTATAAAGGGCTTTATATTGGGTGCCCGTGGAAATATCCAGCGGTTCAACGACTGGTTCAAGCGCAAAATGAAATCTGAGCAGCAGTTCATCCTCATCTTGCAGTTCTTTGACAATAGGTAGCAACTCGCTATGTCTGTCAAAGCCAATATCTTTTATAGAAGTAACTCCCCGTGCGGCCAGCATCCGGCTAAACTCCATAAACTCTTGCTTAACAAGGCTGTGGTCCTGCATCATAGCCTGGTTAAGCAAAACGCGTGCTTCAGCACTGCATTGATCCGGCGAAAATTGATATTTATCCTGAGCCAATCGGTTCATCCAGCAGTAGCTTTTATTTAGATTAATAGCGATGACCGCCCGCTCGGGAAACAACTCGTCCAACAAGCTTTGCTCAGGCAGGCTGCCCCAATTTTCCTCGCTCCATCCGTAAGCGTTTACATCTTTTCCTGACGGAAGGTTACTTGCCTCCTGTAGCATTAACTTTACTGCTTCTTCTATCGAGGCTGTATGAGTCAGATCCACGCCCCGATGCATCGACATATATCCGGTAAAAAATACATGGTTGTCATGAACTCCTGGCATAACAAAGGCATCACCCAAATCATAGACAACCGTTTCCACTCCTATCCAAGCTTGTGCTTCTTCGGGACGTCCCACTGCTGCAATACGGTCTCCTCGCAGTGCAATAAACCCAGGTGAAGCTTCATCTTCCAAGCCATTAAAAATAGCATTTGACAGCAGGACCTTGTCCGCCAGTGCATCATTCTTCCGTTGCATATTTTCACCACCTTCATTATTTATTCACCAATATTATAACGTAATATAACGTTATAATATTGGTTCTGCTTCTCCCCACTGGATGGAAGCAGAAGCTGCGCCGTACCTGAACAGCCTTGCATTACAGGCGACGGATTTATATTGAGAATTGATAACGGTCTCCGATGATGTACTGCTTACCTACATGAACGGGGCTTCCATGCTGATCATAAATAATCGTATGCATGTAGAACAATGCTTGCCCGATGGCCGTCTCCAGCAGCTTTGCCTGGTATTCATCCGCCAAAGAGATTTGTAATATCGTCTCTCCCGGTTGATTAGGATCGATGCTGTATTTATCACGCAGCAGTTCGTACACAGACCCCTCCAGCTGCTCGTCCATTAGAAAAGCAAATCGGTCATAAGGATAAAAATTATTCTCCAGCATGAGCGGTTGATCACCGGCGTATCTTTTGCGCTGAATATATAGCACTTTTTCTCCTTGCTGCAGCTGCAGCTGAGGTGCAATTTCCTCATCTGCTTCCAGGATTTCACGTTCTGTGACCACACTGTGTGAAGAGAGCCCATTGGATTTGCAGGCAGCCGTAAAGCTGATTACATGTTCAATCTTCCGACCGATCTTGGGTACATTAACAAAGGTGCCTTTCCCTTGACGTTTGGTCAGATAACCTTCACGAACCAATTCGGCAATTGCCTTTCTTACGGTAATTCGACTTACATTATAGGTCTCGCTTAGCTCCGTTTCGGTCGGTATACGACCTCCCTGTGTGAATGTTCCATTATGAATAGCGGTTTTGACCGCTTTTTGTAATTGAATATATAATGGCTCTGCCTGTTCTGAATTCAGCATACGATACCCTCACTTGTCATATAACGTTATATCACTCCCACTAAGAGTATCAAATGTTACATATTTTTACAAGTGAAGATATTTGAAAATGATTAATAACGAACGCCGTATCCGAAAGAGCCTTCTACCAGACAGCTCTGAGCGGCAACCCTTGAGCCTTCGGCCATAGCGTCCTGAATGGCGCCGTTTTTCAAAAAGCTCAGTAAAAAGGCAGTAATATACGAGTCCCCTGCCCCCATTGTATCCACTGCGTCAACGGATTCAGGCATTTGGAAATAAAACCTTGTTCCATCATATGCAACAGATCTGTCTCCACCGCGTGTAGCAACCAGTATTTGTCCTTCTTTTTTTCGTTTAGAGCGGATATAATTTTGTGTCTCTTCGTCTGTCATATGGCTACAAGAGAAAAAAGCAAAATTAGCATGCGTAATATATTGTTCCACCTGTGTATCTGTAAAATCATCCGAGAAGTCAAAGGAAAGAGGAATTTCCAACGCCTCCAATTCAGGCAGCAAATGTCCCGTATGACTGTACAAGCCGGTGTGAATAAGATCGAACCCGCGAAGATAAGCCTTATCCTCTTCGCTCAGTTCCAGTGGATGGAGGCGGGTAACCCCTCCCTCATTGCTATCCAGAAAGACTCTGTCTCCCTCTTCCAATGTTACACGTGCACAGCCGTTCTCCCCGCTGTGATACCTGCACCGTGAGATGTCAATGTCTAGCTCACGGAGGATGTGTTCTACATGTCGTCCTTCGTTATCGTCCCCAAATACTCCTATAAAGGCAGCATCTACTCCCGCCCTTTTGGCAAACACACTGAAATTAAGCGCATTGCCGCCAGGGTACATCATGCGCAAATGAACATATTTATCTACCACATTATCGCCAATGCCTAGAACTTTCATGATGGTTTCCTCCTGTTGGTAAGTGCGCTTAGTAAGCTACCTTGCCCATATAACGGCGAGTTTCCAGTGGATGATTGCGTACATTAGCGAGTGCTTCACGATACACACATACAATGCTGTAAAATAAAACCGGATTAAAAAACTCTACGACCTCGTCAGGAATTGTTCCGATTCCAAGCTCCTTCGCATCGATCACTTCCACTTTCTCGGCATATTGGTTCAGGAAAGTCCGCGCCCGCTCATCCAATGCCCGTGTGCGTCCTTCATTGATCATCAGAATAAATGGAGTTTCCTTATCTGTAACTTCAAACGGGCCGTGGAAAAACTCACCGGAGTGGATTGAGGCCGCATGAAGCCATTGCATTTCCATCAGAGAGCAGATCGCAAATCCGTAGGCATGTCCATAAGAAGCTCCGCTGGTCAGGATATAGAAGAGTTCCTCATTGCGATACTTGTCGGCAAATACACTAGCACGTGGTTCAACTTGCTTTTTGGCCCGGTTTATAATCCCGTTGATTGCCCCCAGTCCGTTCTGGAAAGATTGGTAATGTGCGTAGCCTTCAGTGATATGAAGCAATTCAACAGTAAGCTCCATAATAATGGCCATAGGGTTATTTTTTACATCACTCTCTTCTCCCCATTCATAGAGGAAAACATAATCAGAGTAGTTGAGCAGTGTCGCTTCACTGTTGTGGGTTAAGCCGATCGTGTAAGCACCTTTCTCTTTAGCTGATTTAGCAGCCGCTACCGATTCTGGTGTATTTCCTCCGTGAGAGCAAACGATGACTACTGAGTTTTGACCTAGCCGTTTTGGCAGCGCATGCACAAATTCATTCGCCGTATACATCCCGGCTACCAGCTTCTTTGCTTCACTATCAAGAAAATATTTTGAAGGATACATATCGACTAATGACCCCCCGCAGGCTACCAAATAAACCTCGGAAATCTCTCCACTCATTTGTTCAAAAATCGTCTGAACTGTCTGATGTACATTCATTTTCATCTCTCCTTTTTATATAACGTTATATAACGTATTGTTTACGAGATAAATATAAGCGCTTTCATAAAAAGTGTCAAGCCCAATTATTCTGTGAAAAAAATTATTTTTATAACCTGTCATTAAAAAAAGCTCTAATCCTTTTGTGCACGGAATTAGAGCTCCTTTTTAGATTTAATTCATGGTACTCACACGCAAGGGCATAGTTTTGGATTCAACTTTTAGCCACAATTAACAAATCAGAAGCAACCACTTGGTCGGTCATTTCGCTCATTCATGTAAAGTCAGATGTGAACGCTGCCAGAAAAGCCGTCTACATCGTCTTCGGGTTGATGATCGGAGCTGACGTTGTGCTCCCTTGTCTTCTTGCTGTTCGTTTGGGAGGAACCGTTCTTATACGCTTCGCTCCAATCTTCGTTGATGATGTGCGCGGGAATAATCCAATCCTCCGAACGATAGCCCGGATTTGGCACCCACACACTTCCTTGCAAGCCAGGAATGGCACCCGATTCGGAAGTGTGGTTCCCAGCCTCAAGCATGCTGCCCTCATAGGCTTGGCAAATCTCCAGTGCAGATAGTACATCCTGATTCTCAATATGAACACTCAGACCTGTGTCACCGTTTGTGCTGGCGGTGTACCCGATTTCTTTTAATGTTTCACAGGCTCGGACGGCCTGCTGCGGATCACGAAATTGAAAACGGAAAGAGCCCGTCTCCATGTGCCTCATCTCCTCTGTTGTATCTTATTTTGGGTCCAAAATATATGTTATTTTTTAATATAACCATCTGGGACGGAATTTTTACATTCAAAACCTTTATTTTTCAAAAATTTACTTTAAAGCTTTGAAATTAAATAGTTAAAAAAGCAGCTACTGTGACAAATCGCATGTTCTCATTACGTAAATCCCTTTATGCTAGTAACAAGGGTATGGTTGCCCGGTCATCCAAGCCGAGCGGTCAAAGGATGCCCAAATCCATACATAAAGGCGGAATGAAGATGATAGATTACCGGACACTGGTGACACAGCAATCCATGCATTTGTATAGCGTGTTTGGCAAGTCATTCAAAAGTGTAAATGAGCATGCGGTTGCTGGCATCAAAACGGTGGGCTTCAACCCAACGGCCTTCGCCGTAATGGAAGTTTTGTATCACAAGGGAGCGCAGCCAATCCAGCAAATTGGAGCAAAGCTGTTACTGCAAAGCGGAAATGTCACCTATGTTATCGACAAGCTGGAAAGCCGCGGTTATTTGCACCGTCACCCGTGCGACCAGGATCGCCGGATTATATATGCGGAATTGACGGACGAAGGACAACGCGTCATGGACGAAATTTACCCTGACTATACACGTCAGATTGAACGTGCTTTTAGCGGAATCAGCGAAACCGAAAGAGATCAGCTTATCGGTTTGCTCAAAAAGCTGGGCCGTAGCGCTGACAACCTGTCACCCTATCACAAATAGAATGAATAGTAGTTTTAGCAAATGATCGTTTGTGAATAAACGAACAATCTTATTGCTGTGCTAAACGAAAATTAGATTTACACCAGAAAAGTCCACCCTTATATTCATGGGTGGACTTTCTATATACCTGAATAGAGCGAAATATGCCCAATCTTACGAGCAGCATAAGTACCCGCTAACGATTAAAATGCTTGATCACTACATTGTTAAAAATAGCCGGGCAGCCATCGGTAAAAAGAGTAATTCCCTGATCCTCTAATCGCGGGAATATTAAACTGGAATACGCTACTTCTCCGTCATCTACAAAGACTTCAATGCTGGTTTTATCGACGAGAATTTTCAGGTGAACGTTTTTCTTAGTGGCATCAAAAGGTGCCCTGCTCTCTATATATTTTCCACTCTGATCCGGCTGCCCGGTGTTGGCTCTATTTACGTAAGAGTATTGCCCATCCACCGAAACACCCACATCCACATGACGCTTGCCGTCCGCTGACTCTCGAAGCCTGAATCCCGCATTTTTGATCATTGACCAAGATACATCCGCCTCTAACTGATAAGCATCGCCTGCTGCCGGAAGCGGGTGAGCACCCTCTACCTTGATCTGTCCAAATGATTTCTTTGAAGTTTGGAATTGCTCCAAAGCTTTTATCGGCTGTGAAACCAAGCGATATCCGGCATCTGCTGTATGCTTCAGCCGAATTTGACGAACAATCGAATCCATTCCATTAAAGCCTTCCTTCAGGGTAGGCGTGTTATGGGCATAATCCCAATTGTTCATCCAGGCCAGCGCATAACGGTGACTGTATTTATCTTTGTCTTTCCCATCCTCAAACGTAACTGCACCATACCAGTCAAAGCCATAATCCAGCCACTCAGGCTCACTGCGATCAAGGAGAAATGCTTCTCCATTAAAATCTCCCGTCCAGTAGGCATATGTGTTGGGTCCACCTGTCGATTTGCTATTTGCGCTCACGCCCAGAATCCATTGATAGCTTCCATCATCCGCCCGCATCTGGTAAAGGTCAGGACATTCCACAAGCCCGATATTTTCCGTTTGAAAGCCGCTCGTATAACGCCAATCCTTTAAATTATCAGACTCATAAAAGCCAATCTTTGTTCCTTCCGCCATGACCATCACCCATTGATTACGTTGAATATCTCGGATGATTTTAGGATCTCTGAAGTCCTTTGTACCGGGGTTGGGCATCACAGGCTTGTTGCGGTAAGAAGTAAACGTCTTGCCTTTGTCCTTACTGTACCACAAAAATTGTTCCTGCTTTCCTCCATCTGCGGAGGGCTGTGTCACAATGGCTACCAGCGTGCCTTTTCCAAAACCTGCGGTGTTATTATCGTCGATCACGACTGAACCGGACCAAGGATCTCCATTCGGGTTAGTATATTTGGGAATCGCCACCCCTTCATCTTTCCAATGAACCAGGTCGGTAGATGTGGCATGTCGCCATTCTGTACCGTTCTTTTTGGGATAGTCACGATTATATAAATAGTAATAATGATATTTTCCATCGAAATAAATGGGTCGTTGAGGATCATTCTTCCACTTATCCGGAACGGTAAAATGATAGGATGCCCGGTAGGTTGGCCTCTTCTGTGTTTCTAGACTTTCACTTTTAGCCGGGTGATAAAGGCTCCAGCCAATGGCTATTAATATACTCAGGCCCACGATGACCATGATGGATCGTATCCAAATGCTCTTAGAAGCTATGCTTTTCATCCTGACGATCCTCCCCACTCTCTTTGTCTGGATAGTCTGACGAGCATGCGGGAATGGTCGGATCCCATCCTCTCATTGCACGATATGTATTGTCCGGTATGGGACGGCTCGGTAAATCAAATCTCAGTCCCCGATATCGTCCCACCGGACTTTCTAAGTGAAGAAAAACGCCGATAGAGCACCGAGTTTTCCTTCACTTTCTTTTTTTGCTGCACTCTCTCGCTTAAGCGAATACCTGCTTACTTCTTCCCATAGTCATAGGGTGGAACTTCCTTGTCGTCCGTTGGGTCAATCGTGATTTGCCCTTGCTCCAGAATTCTTTTCTTCACAACAGAAGTTTTGGAGCCTTTAATGTTCAGCAGGAAGCTTGGCGCAAAAGTGGATTTGTGATCCGCGAAAAGCCCCCGGTTTGTCATATAGCTGGTTACTACAACGTTATTTCCTTTGCCTTGCGGAATAGCAAAATGGGCATACGTCCAAGTAATATCATCACGATCCAGATTTTGGTGAAGAACGAGACCGGTTCCATTCAGGGGCTTATAAGGCCCTGTCAAAGAAGTCGATACGTAACCTAGCATGTAAATATCGTCGCTTCCAATGGCATCAACGGTAACTTTGGAACCTCTGGTGCTTGTAAACAAATACCACAAACCATTCATTTTGAAAACATTCGCCCGCTCAATCTCATCAGTTACCAGATTGGATGCAATTAGCGGGTCCATAACTTTTTTCAACGTATAGTCATTATTTAATTCCACGATTCCCAAAGCACCGTTCGCCACTTCGGCCCCGTTTTTCTTGGGACTTTGCTGCAGATTATGTAGCTCTTCCGTGAAAAATTTGTTATTCCCGCCATAATACGCAGATTTATAAAGGGAATCCTCTCCCTGGTAGCCCGTCTCTGTACCTGTGTTCGCTTCAAATATGATGTATTTCTTCCCTTGATCCTCAATATAATGGGGGTCTCTGAATGTGTGGTTATCCAGGTTTACTCCCACGCTTTGCAGGACATTCTGGTAAATATTCCCATCTCCAGCATCGTAAATCGATTTGAGGTCCTCTATACCATTCACTTTCAGGGTTTCGTCATCGGGTTGAGAGAGATTGACTTGGGCCGTAGCCAAGGTTTGCTTGCCGTACAGTTTGTTTTCCGGCTCATAAGGCTGTCTGCTGGTATAAAATAAACGCACTTCTCCATCCGACGTTAAAGTAGCAGAACCGGACCATTCCTCCGCCTGATTTTTCAGGATCGGATCGTTTGCAAGGAATTTATCGTTATCCTTAAATACTCTTCCGGCATTTTTCCAGCCTTCCAGCGAGGTGTTGCCTGCTTTTTGATAGAACAGATAAATAAACGTATCCTCTGCTCTCTTAGGATCGCCTGCCAGTCCAAAAACAATATTGTACCCCTTGTAATTAGCTATCGTTCCATCGGCATTTTGTAGCGGCCAAGTATCCCACACATCCAGATCAATGAGCTTGCCCGACGCGTCGCGCCCTTTTGCCGAAGGAATATTCTTGATGATAGATGCATCAAAGGATGGAACTTCGAATTTTTCTTTGCCTTGCTGATTGAAAATGTTCAGCATATCATGACGCGTGATTTGAGTAAACCTGCTGTCTTCCTTGAGATCAGCACCGTCATTTTCCTCCGCAAAAGCTTGAATGCCGCCTCCTAACAGCAAGGTAGTTGCTACTGTTACGGTTGTTGCTTTTCTGAACCATTTATTAAACTTCAAGTAAGCCATCTCCCTTTTCTGATTATTCTTCCCTGTATCAGATACCCAACTTTTATGTTGGTAGGGCCATTCTATATTTAATGCTTAACGATTGATATAGACTAGATATCCCCTTTTATTCAAGGCTAAAAGAAGGAGACACGTCGAACTCTATCCTCATATTTTCCTATTTAATTTCTGAAAATACCATTTCTTTCATTTCATTTACATTTAAATAAGTTCGTTCCTTGCTTTTTTTGCATATTCAATTTTGCTAGGTAGGTCGCTTCATTTTCCTTCAAAATCATTCAGAAACATTCATCAAAAAATCCATTTGCAAACGAATTCAGAAAAATGGTACTTTAGGGCCCCTTTAATTTTCGAGAAAAATATTAGATACATGTGTAATAAGACTATTCTACCATTAATTTACTTATTTAATTATTCACATACAGTATTTCTGACATAAAAAATACACCTCTGATGCTCATTAGCCCAACTATATAAACTGAACTTTCTGCTTTATCTATGTGAGAAAAAAACTAAACCTATTAAACTATCAGGAAATGACGATTAAAAAAATAGCAGTAGCTCTGGACGCTATTTCCCTGTCCCAAGCTACCGCTATTTCCCTATATATTCTGTATTTCCATACCGCTATACAAGCAATAAACATTCTGTTGGCAAGCGCCACATGTAACAAGGAAACGATCTACGATTCCTTTATTCCTATGCAGTTCCTCCCTGTGCCACCTTTGCAGGCTTGCTTGCTTCTTCTTCCGTACCCGGTGGACGGTTCCGAAGTCCGAGGACGACAAACCAGCTAATGACTGCAATAACAACCATAATGATGAACAGGGAATGCAGACTGTTTTCCAGCACAGAACGGAGCAAGCCAGCAGTCTTGTCACTCAAACTTTGTGAGGCATGAGGTGCAAGCAGGCCGTTAATATCCTCCTGCGTAACCCCTTGCTGTGTAAGCTGTCCGTCTGCTGTCTGGGCAGCAATGCGATAATTCAGCCATGAACCGAAGGCTGCGACACCAATCGTTTGTCCCAGTGTGCGCAGGAACGTATTCAATGCTGTAGATGCACCACGCAACTGGAACCCGACCGAAGACTGGGCAATAATCGTAAACACGGTCATGGAGAAGCCAAAGCCCAATCCATACAATAATGTGGACAGGAACAGCAGCCAGATCGGTGCCATTTCGCCCATCAAGGTCATCACGAAGGCACCCAATACAATCAGGGTCAGTCCGACTAATGAGGTTCGACGCGAACCTAAAGTCAGCAAAATGCGTCCCCCGATCATGGAACCAAACAGCCAGCCTACTGACATTGGAGCCAGTGCCAGACCGGATGAAGCGGCATCTCCGCCGTGTACTCCTTGAATCCAAAGCGGCAGGTAGCTGGTCAGCCCGATCAGCAGAGAACTGACCAGCAGTGCTGCGGCACAGGAAAAAGCGATATCCCGTATCCGAAACAGCTTTAGTGGCACCATCGGTTCCTGAGCGCGTTTTTCGATCACCAAAAACAGAATCAGGAATAAAATAGCAACGGCAGCCAAGGCCAGCAATTCAGGAGAAGCCCAACCGATATATTGTCCGCCCAGTGCCAATACGAGCAAAAGGGCCGTCATTCCAATGGTAAAGGTAACAGCTCCCGGCACGTCGATGCGCGCGGTGCGCTTGGCTACCTGCTCCCGCAGGTAACGAGCGATGAAGAACATTGCAAGCAGTCCAAAAGGGACGTTAAAACCGAAAATCCATTCCCAGCCAAAATAAGTGACCACGTAACCGCCCAGCAAAGGCCCGATTAGGGAAGAAATCCCCCATACCGAGCTGATCATTCCCTGAACTTTTCCGCGTTCCTCCATTTTGTATATATCTCCGATAATGGTAAAGGTAACGGGAATCACGCCGCCCGCTCCAATCCCTTGAATAGCCCGGTACAAAATAAGCTGCTCCATACTACCAGCCAGCATACAAAGCAAAGAACCGAGTACAAACAATGAACAGCCGATCAGAAAAATCGGTTTGCGGCCAAATAAATCGCTAAGCTTGCCGAAAATAGGTGTGGTTACAGCCATCGTCAGCAAATAGGCCGTAAAAATCCAGCTGAGCAAATTCACGCTGCCCAGTTCACTAACAATAGTCGGTCCGGCAGGACCGATGACGGTTCCCTCAATCGCGGCCAGAAAGGTGGCCAACAGAACACCGGTCAGCACGAGCCCGCGCTTCATGGGTTTATCTTTTCCCAAGCAAATCACAAATCCTTTCCTTGTATAAACTGTGTTGCACCTGTACAATTCGACTGCACAGGATTGGTATTACCCGCACTGCATAATCGTAAACAGGCGGCCTATATAGGCCGCCTGTTTTGTACGATGTATATATATTATTGTCTACATATACTTAAATTTTGTCAACTGTAATCGTATGATAAATCTCACTATTTTCCATTTTATAAAGTCGACCCTCTTCCATGCACAGAACATGACTGGCAAAGCTTTCAGCGAACTGCATATCGTGGGTGATGATCAGAAAGGCTGCTCCCTGGTCCGCTTGTTCAACGCACATGCGAAGCAGGATGTTCGCTCCTTCATAATCCGTTCCGGCAGTAGGCTCATCCAAAATGTAAAGCTTTTTGGGCAGAATGAACTGCGCAGCTACGCTTAAGAGCCTTTTTTCACCGCCACTCAGCAGGTACGGAGAGGCATTCAGCCTGTGATCCAGTCGGGCGGCTGTCAGCAATCGCTGCGCCCGTTCCTCATACGCAGCAGGAATCGGCTCGCCAGCCCGTAATCCAAGCTTGACGCGGACGTTGTACAAGCATTCGTCCCACACCGTTGCAGCCGCAAACTGATGCTCCGGCTGCTGGAACACATAACCGATCCCGGCGGCCAGTTGGTGGATCGGCAGCTTCGCCATATCCTGACCCTCCCACCACATGCACCCCTTGGGTGCAGGCAGGAGGCCCATCAGCAGCTTGCCGAGCGTTGTTTTGCCGGAGCCGTTCTCGCCCAGCAGCACGGCTCGTTCGCCGGGTGCAAGGGCAAGGCTCACGCCTGCCAACGCTGCCCGGCTACTGCCGGGATAGGTGAAGGTCAGCCCCTTCACCTCCAACAACGGCAGGCCGGGCTTCGCCCCCGGCCCTTGAGGCACGCCTCCCCTCCCTGCGGGAGAGGGCAGCAGCCCCAAGGCGGCCAACTGCGCGCCATGCTCGCGCAGCAGCTTGTCGGGCGGGCCTTGCAGCTGCACAGCCCCGCCTTCCAGCACGATGACGCGCTGCGCTGCACGCGCGGCATCGTCCATGCGGCCGGACACGGTGACCACCGTCCGGCCTGCGGCATGGAGCCGCCGGCATAGCAGGGCGAAGTCGCTTTGGGCCGGCGGGTCCAGTTGCGCCGCTGCGTCGTCGAACACGACGAGCGGCGCTTCCAGCGCCAGCACCGCAGCGATAGCGGTGCGTTGGCGCTGGCCTCCCGAGAGGCGGCGCACGAAGGAGCCGCGCTCGGGGGCAAGGCCGACGGCCTCCAGCGCAGCCGTCAGGCGCTGCGCTATTTCCGCCGGAGGCACGCGCAGGTTCTCCGGCCCGAAGGCAATCTCGTCTTCGACGATTCCCTGCACCAGCTGGGCATCCGGGTCCTGAAGCACGACGCCGACGGTAGAGGCGACAGCCGCCAGATCAGCCGTGTCCGGGTCCATCCCGTATACGGTCAGCCCCCCAGTCCGTTCACCTTCACCCGAACGGGACAATCCGCCATGGAGAAGCTGGCACAGCGTAGACTTTCCACTTCCGCTGGCCCCGACAATCGCAACATGCTCACCCACCGCAATGTCCAGCGTCAAGCCCTGTATCGCGGGTTCCGCCTGACCATCATACCGATAGCCAAAATCCTTCATGGACACGGCTATTTTACATCTAGAACCATAATCGCTAAATTCATTCATAACCGAAATACCCTCTATCCCTGTTCTTGAAGAATACGGCCTCGCTCTTGGCAAATGCTACGCACGTGAAGCTCGTCCCAACTCAAAACGTTTTAACAGTCCTGTCCGATTCAACGCATCGCCCAACATCTTGGTCAGCAGACCGCACAATACAATGCCGCTCAGGATGCGCACGACCAGTGTAATCGTCAGTACCTTCCAGCCCCAATGCATATAGCCGAACATATTGGCTGCCACGATAAACCACAACGGAACCATAGCCCCGCCTGCCAGCATCAACGAAACGGCATTCCAGCGTCGATGGCGCAGTACAGCAAATACCAGTTCAGCGGCAATCATATAGCAGACCGCAGCCGCGATAATAGAAGCGATTCCGTAGACTGAGCCCATAAAGGACTGCACCACTGCACCGAATGAATAAGCAATTACCGCCGTACCCGGCTTACGAATAATATAATAGGCCAGCAAACCATATATCATGTACAGCCCGACAATGGAGGAAGTCGCGATAGGCCCTCCCAGACTGTTTAATGTTTTGTTAATCATCGACAAATAAACGGTCATGACTCCATTCAACGTTGCCAGCATCGCCATCAGTACAATATCCAGCGTCGTAAATCTTGCAAAAATACGAGATTCCTTCATATGTAATTCCCTATCTCCTCTCCAAATATAAATTACCACTTTCTAAATGTATTCACACATGCCCTTATTGTCAACCATAATTTATTATACGAGTTGACAATAAGGGCGAAAAAAGAGGCTGCTCCCTATAAGCTCCACCATAAAACAGCAGTACCTAATACAGCAACCACAGCACATACATAGCCGGAACGACGACGATCCAACATGCGAAGATAAGTCCGGTCTGCATATGCTCCAAAGCCTTTGCCCTCCATCGCCAGCGCCGTCTGCTGAACTCGCCTCACGGCATTCACCAGCATAGCACCGACATACCCGCCCCACCAGGATAGCCGATTCCGCAGCCCACGCGGCGGTTCCTGTCCACGTACACGCCGTGCCGCCATTATGGTACGTCCTTCCTCTTCCAATAAGGGGAGAAACGTCAGCGCCACCGAAATACCGAACGCAAACCGATAAGGGACACGCAAACGCAGATTCAAAGCCTGTACAAAATCTCGGGGATCTGTTGTTGATAAATAAATATACGAGGCCAAAAACAGCACAAAAATGCGCAGCGTCAACGCCCCTGCGATATCGAGCCCTTCCGCTGTAATCCAGATCGGCCCCAAAGCTGCCACGATATGTCCTTCCCGAATCGCCAGAATAGACAATATAAAATACGGAATGCCCAAACCAATCAGAAATGACATAGCCCGAAGCTGGCGTGCCAACGTTAAGCCTGCCCCAAACCAAGCCGCAGCGATCAGTACAACCAGCAGCGCAGCTTCATGCAGTGTTGAATCCCATGCCATCGACAGCAGGCTAAAGCATCCCACCAGGATCAACTTACTTAATGGCCCCAGCCTGTGCAGCGGCGACGACCCTCCGTTATACTGAAACAGCATTTCGCTTCGCCTCCAGTCTGAGCCATTCTTCATGCAGCAAGGAGTACATCAGCATATCCTTAAAGCCTGTAGACGTATGCTGCACTTGCCGTAACAGCCCTTCCTGCGTCCAGCCCATAGAGGACAACAGGGCTTGCGATCCTGTATTTCGCGGGTCCACCAGCGCTTCCATCCGATTCAGCCGAATCGTGTCATACCCGAAAGACAGCACCAGCCGCAGCGCCTCCGACATATAGCCCTTTCTCCAATAGGGCTTAGCCAGCTCGTAGCCGATTTCGGCTTTATAGGCTCCCTCGGTCTGCCAATAATTAAAGCCACAGCTGCCGATCAGCTTCCCGTTCTCCTTCAGCTCTATGCCCCAGCGCAACGCATCCTCCGTCTGTGCCAGCTCATTCAACAGCTCGATCATATCCTCTGCATCCTCACGCCCGGACATCCCCGTAAGGTTCATATAACGGTGAACCTCCGGGTCAGACCAACAGGCAAACATCGTGGCCGCATCCCCGGTTTCCATCTTTCGCAGCCGAAGACGCGGGCTTTCCAGAGGTGGTATATGCCCCTTACATGCATATGCACACATGTTCAATCATCCTTCCAGCATCAAAGTGACAATAAATATACGCTACATTTAAGCATACCCCTCCAACAAACGCAAACCCCCCCCCTGCTCCACAAATGCGCCGATCCGGCATCCATGAGACAGGAGGGTATGTTTTGAGTCGCTCATTTCCAAGTAGTTAGGCAGACATGAATGTTGACTATACTCTGCATTCCAATGCCACTTTAGGAGGAGGCGCGGGAAGCGGCACGGGCCGGTTTCTGCACAACATCCTTGTACAATACGCCCAGCATCGACTGAATTTCCTTCAATTCCTCGATCCCTGCACCGGTAATGCTGAACATATCGTCATGCGGAGCCAAGAAATTTTCCAGCGTCAGGTTTTCCAGCTCCTGCTTAACCTCGCGTTCCCCTACGCGGTATCCGCGTTCTTCGAGTACAGGTTGAATATCTCTCACCGTCAAATCGTTTTGATGTGCATAGGAAAGCATCTGGATTCGGATAAACAAATTTTGAACATCTGCATGCATGGTTGTAGCTCCTTCCCGGCTTAAGCCAACATCGTTATATTGTTTTTACCCATAGGAAACAAGCCGGAAACAAATGAGTGGCAACCCTTTTGAATTGTAGAAACCAAGCAGCGAAGGCGATCCACTTTTCATAAAATGTACGACTACCGTCAGAATCAGACTGGCCACCACTCCTGAGCTGATTGAACTATGTACCTTTTTCATACCTGACAACTCTTGTTCTTCTCCTGAAATTACGCTGTACAAAGATTAGAGTACTAAGGTCGCTGAAAAGGTTACAGATGTATTTTCCTCTTGACTGAATATATACAATCGTTATATCTTAAATTAATTAACCAATGGTAAAAGTAGCTTGCAGAATTACCTTTTTCTGCCCACATATACAACAGATAATGGTAAAAAATTCACTGATAGGAGCGTGGACTACATGTTTCAGGCTATCCCTTACGAAGGCACACGTCACGAACAATTTGAATCGGTTCTTGGACAACTCCGGGCACTCATTCATGATGAACCCAATACTATTGCAAACCTGGCGAACGCTTCTGCATTGCTTGGTCATTTTCTGCCGGATATTAACTGGAGCGGCTTCTATCTCTATGATGGAACCGAGCTTGTACTCGGTCCATTTCAGGGCCAGCCTGCGTGTATACGAATTCCGCTGGGACGCGGTGTATGCGGTACAGCCGCAGTAGAGCGACGGACCCTTGTCGTAGAAGATGTCCATGCGTTCCCGGGCCATATCGCCTGTGACGCGGCTTCCAACAGCGAAATCGTCATCCCCCTCATCAAGAACGGGGAACTGCTGGGAGTGCTGGACATTGACAGCCCGCTAAAAGCCCGCTTTGACCACGAAGATCGTGTATTCCTAGAGGAATTTACGGCTATTCTGGTAGCCAGTTTGTAACCAAAATCCGCGTATAATCATCGTCTTCCTTCGCCACAATATATGAGGGTCTGGAACCCAAAACCATCCGGTGAAGGAGATTGATGACAATGTACAACAACACCATGGCTCCACAACAGCAGCTTCGTCAATGTGAACAAATTATGCAGCAATTGGTACAACAAACACAGCAAGGAACTGCCATGTATCAGCAGTTACTGCAACAGGAGCAACAAAATGCATCCAATCTAGAGGATCTGGTGCAACGTGAACGTAATGCAGCTCAAATGATCCAAACCGCAATCCAGCACCATCAACAAGCTGTGCAGCAATGCCAGCAAGTCATTCAATTGTGTAGTCAGTTGGAAAACACCATCCGCTCCAGCAGCCAAATGACTCAACCCGGCTTTGGCGATAACTACGCCTCCCGTAGTATGCAACCGTCCTCCTATGGTATGGGAAGCCACATGAATCAAAGCTTTCCGCAACACATGGGTGCAACTGGGCAGCAACATGCAGGCAGCGGTAACATGCAACACTACGGTAACAACAGTCAGCAAGGCATGAGAGCGACACACAGCAGCATGTAAAACTGCTTTACACGCAAAAGGGATGAACAGCAAGCCATTAAATTAGCTTGCTGTTCATCCCTTTTTATACTTCTTCTCGCAGCCTTTCCCACCAGCTGTTGAGTTAGCTTAATTCACGTTCGGCCAGCACCTTCATCCCGTCTCGCAAATACTCAGCCAATCCGGGTTCATATCCTTCATACATTTTTCTGAAGTCCTCATGCTCCACATACAAGTCTCCCAGCCCGCTATAAATCTCTGCTGTAGGTGTATAGAATCTGCTTACCCATTGGAGATGGCGGCGGATCAAAGCCTGTACTTCTTCACTGTTATGCTTCAATCCCTTATTCATAGCTTCTGCCAACTGCCGATGAATTTGATCCGCCTCTGCCTGAGAATCCAAATAATCCTCTTTGGACCAGTTCTTCGTTGCTGTTTTGCTCTCCTGAATTTTTTCATCAGCCTCATGACCATAACGTTCCGTCAGATCACGTTCATACATTTCCTGCTTTTCCGGGTCAAACCCTTGGTACAATTGCTCCGGTTTCATCGTCTGTTCTCCTTTCACATGAGCCACCGTTTCGTCGATGGTCTGTAGGAGAGTATGCAAGCGGAAGACTTTGTTCTGCACCTTGCTTCGATGCTCCAACAAAAACTCGGCCGTTTTTTCCTTCGTCTGCTCCAGCAAGTCGCCAATGTCGGATAATGGTAATTCCAGCTCTCTGTATACCATAATCTGCTGTAGTCTCAACAGTTGCTCCTGTTCGTAATAGCGATACCCGTTATCCCCGACATGGTGCGGTTTCAGCAATCCGATTTCATCATAATAATGTAATGTTCGTACGCTGATTCCCGACAGACCGGATACTTCCTTCACCGTGTAAGCCATTCCGCTTCACCTCCCTTGTTACGCAGTCTACAGCCTCACGTGGCGTGAGAGTCAACCCAGCATTATTGCCCTAGTATTACCTTTTACCCGTTAAGCGTGTGGTGAACCGTCCCTGTGACTAGGATAAAATCAATTCCTTTATTTAAAGATCGTGATCAGACGACTCATATATTCACGCATATTTACAATTAAATCCGAGTCGCCATCATGAAGACACCAGTTGTACATGACCCCACGAGCTGCAATAAATAAGTAGTCTGTTATCTCTTCGGATGTCATGCTTTGATCCAACTCTCCCACGGCTTGCCCTCTCTCTATAATCTGTTGAAGTATATTTTGCATATCACGACCTTTAGTAATGAAAAGCTTGTTATTACTTGTATATAACTGTTGCACCGTCTCTAAACCAACATTCTGATTATATTCCGCATAAACCTCAAAATATTGAATAAGATCCTGCATAATACTTTCTGATGGTAGTTCATTCTTAAATTTCAATTCAAAGTAGCCATCCGCCTGTGCATACATCTCTACCAAAATATCACTTTTAGTCTTGAAATGATTATAAAATGACCCTACTGACACGCCGGCCTTCCGACAGATATCCTCAATTTTAATTTTTTCCAGGCTCTTTTCATGCATGAGCTCTAATGTACTGTTGTATATATTTTTTTTAGTCTGCAGACTTTGCAGCTTGCGTCCATTCAATTGTTTTTTTGACACTCACTTACTCTCCCTCTCTATTGTAAGTATTTCTCTTTCTCAGGTGCCCTGTTCATATTACTTAATTATAATAGGAAATGCTATTTTGTTTAATTGTGAAAACAATCACATAATAATACCTGCTCCTATTCTATACTGAATCCATTCGGTGAATGTATTCAGTTAAACGAATGATCCATACTTAGGAGGTATTCTTATGAAAGAAGAACATCAAATTTTATACGAGCCTATGAAAATTGGAAAACTGGAAATTAAAAACCGCTTTGTAATGGCTCCCATGGGTCCTGGTGGGCTTTGTGATGCCGATGGTACCTTTAATGAACGTGGCGTCGAATATTATGTTGAACGGGCAAAAGGTGGGACAGGTCTACTCATTACAGGTGTAACGATGGTTGAAAATGAAATTGAGAAATGTGCCCTGCCGTCCATGCCCTGTCCTACTCTAAATCCCTTGAATTTCGTTAAAACGGGTAAAATGATGACGGAGCGGATTCATGCATACGGCACAAAAATATTTCTACAATTATCCGCAGGATTTGGCCGGGTAAGTATCCCTTCAATTGTTGGTAAAACAGCTGTCGCCCCTTCTCCCATTCCTCATCGCTGGCTTCCCGATGTAACTTGTCGTGAGCTGACCATTGACGAAATCCACACCTATATCAGAAAATTTGCGGAATCCGCAGCTATTGCCAAAAAGGCAGGCTTTGACGGTATTGAAATCCATGCGGTTCATGAAGGCTATTTATTGGATCAATTTGCGATTTCTTTCTTTAACCATCGGAAAGACGAATACGGAGGAAGTCTGAGAAACCGCTTAAGATTTGCCATAGAGATCGTTCAAGCCATCAAAGCCGAATGTGGACAGGATTTCCCGGTATCTCTTCGATACAGCATCAAAAGCTTTATTAAAGATTGGCGTCAGGGCGGATTGCCAGGCGAAGAGTTTAAGGAGCAGGGAAGGGATATTGAAGAGGGGATTGAAGCTGCCAAAATATTAGAGGAAGCCGGGTATGATGCTTTCAATGGGGATGTCGGTTCTTACGACTCTTGGTACTGGGCACATCCACCCATGTATCAGGAAAAAGGTCTTTATCTTCCTTACAACAAAATTTTAAAAACCATTCTAAAGGTACCTGTGATTACTGCTGGCAGATTGGATAATCCAGATTTGGCCAGCAAGGCTATACGCGAAGGAAAAACCGATATGATTGCACTTGGTCGACCATTGTTAGCTGATGCTGATATCCCCAATAAAATCAAGGCTGGGAAAATAGAAAAGATTCGTCCCTGCCTCTCCTGCCAGGAGGGCTGTATGGGTCGATTGGCATCTTTTGCAACGATTTCATGTGCCGTTAATCCGGCTTGCGGCAGAGAAAAAGACTACGCACTTGGAAAAGCAGACCAGTCCAAAAAAGTTTTGGTGATTGGTGGAGGGCCGGCAGGATGTGAAGCTGCCCGTGTAGCTGCTATTCGGGGACATCACGTTACCTTATTTGATAAAAATAACCGATTGGGAGGTAATCTAATCCCGGGCGGAATTCCAGACTTCAAGGAAGACGATCATTTACTTGCGGCCTGGTACGAAGGGGAACTAAAGGATTTAAAAGTTGACGTCCGATTGAACACCGAGGTTAACCGGACTACCGTAAAGGAATATGCAGCAGATGCCGTTATTTTTGCTACCGGCTCCTCTCCAAAAACCTTCTCCATCGGTACATCTACCAAGGTGTATTCCGCAGAAGAGGTTCTGCTTGGGAAAAAAGATCCCGGTGCTTCCACTGTAATTGTCGGGGGCGGGCTTGTGGGATGCGAAACTGCACTCTGGCTTGCTGATCAAGGTAAAAAAGTAACCTTGGTGGAAATGCAAGAAGATATTTTAACCGTAGGCGGACCCCTGTGCCATGCAAATGAAGATATGCTGCGTGACCTTGTTGCATTTAAGGATATCCATCTCCTGACCAACGCCAAAATTGTCGATGCCAACGATCAAGAATTTGTTCTTAAAAACAAAAATGGTGAAGAAACGATTCTAAAGGCCGATTCAGCGATTCTAGCTGTAGGATATACTCCTCAACAATCGCTTTATGAAGACATCCAAAATGACGTTTCCGAAGCCTACTTAATCGGTGATGCCAAGCAAGTACAAAATATTATGTACGCTGTCTGGGATGCGTATGAGGTTACCAGAAATATATAGTGCCCTGCTCCCTCCGAAGAGCCGTTTGCTTTTTAAGCAAACGGCTTTGGCTTTTTTACCTTTGCATCAAATACTTGGTTAAGAGAAGCTTTTTCCCATAACAACTTGATCATAGTAGGCAATCTTCTGAATGATTTTCTCCAAATTGTGTTGTGTTTGGGCCATATGTTCTTCTACCTTTTTCTTATGAGCTACGAGAAGATCTCTTCTTTCATGCACGGTGGCTTCGCCTTTTGCATTAAGCTCAAGGTATGCCTTAATCTCTTCAATCGTCATCCCGGTATCTTTCATAGCCATGACAAACCTGATCCAGTCGATTTGTTTATCCGTATATACTCTTCTCCCGCCTTCATCCCGACCGACATCAGGTAATATACCCTCTTTTTCATAATAACGAAGTGTTGATGCAGGCAATCCACTCTTGATTTGAACTTCTTTGATGGAGTACATGGTCATTCCCCTCCTCGTTTTTATTGTAGTTCTTAAAGTTAGCTTTAACTATAAGTATAAGTTTTCATAGAAAAGAGTGCAAAGTAATGAGAAATAGCGGTTAGCAGCCGTCATAATATTCAAAAGCTCTGTAACCATTTCTTTTTCCGATTTATCCACAGTCGTACAAATATACTCCACATAATCAGAGAGCACACTTACATCTCCAGATAAAAGCTTATTTACATAGATATTAACTTGTGCCCAATGCTGCGTATCCTCGTCCGTCTCTTTAACCCAGCTTAAATCAGCGTAAGCGTAAGTATATTGTAATGCCTGCTCATAATCTCCATGTGCTTCACAGACACTTGCGCATAGCAAATCAGCATAGGCGATGTATCCAAACAATGGCCCCCTTGTTTTCTTTTCATTTTCCCTTTTCTTTCGCTTATTCTGACGATGGTCTAGGGAGTATTGGATTTTGGCTTTATCCCGCATTTTTTGGACTGTCTTATCAACCTTCCCCCACTGACGCAAGGAACGATACACATTCGCCAGGTCTTTCAGCGCATCAAGCTGGTCTATTTCATCAAGCCGCTCTACAAAGGGATGAAAATGGCATGCTGCCTCAAAGTTTTGATTTTGGTCATCTCCGATGTTAATCGTAAACAAACGATACTGGCAAAGGGCCAGTCGTTCCGAATATTGCTTTCTCTCACTGATCGCCACGCTCTCGTAAAGGATGGCTGCCGCCGCATGTTTACCGTCTTTGAAGAAGTCTTCCGCCACATTAAACTACAACAAGGAATACACCAGATTGTCCATTAACAAATCGGCCATTTGCTGAATACAGTCCTGCTGTTCGTCCAAGTCGGGTAATATTCAGTCCGTTTGTCTTCATGTATGTATCAAGCTCTGCTCGAATCGTGATTGTATGGTTCACAATAAACAACCCCTTTAACGTTCATAGGATAAAGTTACGTTACTGCTCTGTGGCACAAATCCGATTTCAATCTGGTATTAGACGCAAGCTGTGCTAAAATTATTATTTTTCCACAAAAAAGTATACCATTTTATAGAATTTTTTTGTATACTTTTCAACAGTTTACTTAATATATGCGATTGCTTCTCTAAGCCTATTTTTTTTTCTCCTCTTTATTTAGTATTATAAGGATATAAAAAAGGAGGTTATCATTTGAAAAGTACAGGTATGACACGTCCCTTAGATTCGTTAGGTCGTATCGTCATTCCCAAAGAGATGCGAATTTCAATGGATTACAAGATGGGTGATCCTGTTGAGATTTTTGCTGATGAGGAAACGGGTATTCTCGCCTTACGAAAATATACCGGGGTGACATGTAAAATGTGTGGTTCGGCGGAGCAATTGACTTATTTTAGAGACAGCTTTATTTGTGGGGAATGTATTCGTGATTTGAAAAATGGTACGAATTTCAGCCCTATCACCAGGCCGTCCAAATCGACTTTCTCTAACAGGGAAAGGCCATTGAAGCAATCCAAACGTCTGCGTCGATCAACGCAACAGATGATCGAAAGCCTAAAAGAATTGATGCAAAAGCAACCCAATGCAGCACAGCACGAATATGCAAAGATACTTGAGGTTTCCCAAGCCCGTATATCCCAGCTTAAAAAAATGCTATAACTACAGATTGCTATCCTACATAGGTATAACATCACCAATCCCATGCACCATTACATTTGAACTGTATTACGAAACATCATAGCTAACCGACAAAAAACAATGGATGACCATGGCGAGAATTTCATACTAGGCATAAAGAACCGCCGGTTGATATTATTCAGGCGAAAGAACCTGTATCCGGTGGTTCTTTGTATCTAGTGTTATTTTGTATGTTATTCTTTTGCTCGACTTGAATACTCACATCAAAAAGACTATACTCCTTCCATTAGGTTTAAATGATTAAACATTTAAGGAGATACTATAGTATGGGAAAACAAGCAATCGAGCTGCTTCGAGCGTGCATTCCTACTTTTCAGACTTTAAGCGAACCGCACCGTCAGGATATTCTGCTGTTACTTTCAGAGAATGGCAAAATGACCGTCAACGATATTACGCAGCATTTGGTTTTGTCACGACCTGCCGTTTCCCACCATTTGAAGCTTCTGAAGAATGCGGGAGTCGTCCAACTGGAACAACGAGGCACGGAGCATCATTATTTTTTAGCCTTGGAGGATTCGATACAGTTATTGAAAAACCTAGTTACAACGCTGGAGCGGGACTGCCTTTAATAGAAAGGATGAATAGGAGGGTACGTACTTTATGGAGCAGCTAACATCAGAGCAGGTCAGCCACATTTTACAGCAGCATCGCCAATTTTTTCACAGTGGGCAAACCCGCAGTGTTGAGTTTCGGCTAGAGCAGTTACGGAAGTTGACCCATGCCATCCAACGTTATGAGCAACCGATTATGACCGCCTTGTATCAGGATTTACGCAAAAATGAATTTGAAGCCTACACTACGGAAATCGGCTTTACTCTGGACAGTATTCGTTATATGACAAAGCACCTCAAGCGATGGATGAAGCCCCAAAAGGTGAAAACACCTATTTATCATCCTCTAACCAAAAGCTATATGTACAAGGAGCCTTACGGAACGGTACTAATTGTCGGGCCGTTTAACTACCCATTTCAATTGTTAATTGAGCCGCTCATTGGTGCCATCGCCGGAGGGAATGGGGTCGTTATGAAGCCATCCGAAAATACACCTGCCGTTGCCGCCGTCATCAAGAAGCTGATACGTGAAACCTTCGATGAGTCTTATATCCGGGTGATTGAAGGCGAAAAGGAAGTCACATCCGCGTTGATTAACGCCCCTTTTGACTATATTTTCTTTACGGGGAGCGTGGGGGTTGGCAAAATTGTCATGGAGGCGGCGTCCAAAAATCTGGCACCTGTCACTCTGGAGCTGGGAGGAAAAAGCCCGGTCATTGTGGATCAATCCGCGAATATTGAGATTGCGGCCAAACGTATTATTTGGGGAAAGATGATGAATACGGGTCAGACCTGCATTGCCCCTGATTATGTGCTTGTCCATAAAGAGGTTCAGCAGGAACTAATGGAGCAGATGAAAGCTGCAATTACAAGCTTTTATGGTCAGGATGCTCAGCAAAGCAGCGATTACGGCCGTATCGTTAATGAGCGACAGTTTGACCGATTGGCTGCTATGATTGAGCAGGATCGAGAGAATATACGCTTTGGTGGCACAACGCTTAGGGAAGACCTCTATATTGAACCTACCCTTCTGGAGTCCCAATCCTGGTCAGATGCTGCGATGCAGGATGAAATATTCGGGCCGATTCTGCCGATGCTGGAATTTGAACAGCTGGAAGAGGCCATCCAAACGGTAATGGATCATCCGAAGCCACTGGCACTGTATTTATTTACAGAAGATAAACAGGTTGAACATGAAGTGCTTACCCGCCTGTCCTTTGGAGGTGGATGTGTGAACGATACGGTGTCTCATATTTCTAACCCTCATATGCCCTTCGGAGGCGTTGGAGCAGCTGGTATGGGCGGTTACCATGGAAAATATAGCTTTGATCTCTTCTCTCACACCAAAAGTATCATGAAGAAAAACTCCAAGGTCAACAACAAGCTTCTATTCCCGCCTTACGGGGATAAACTCAAGTGGGTTCGGAAAATTTTTCGCTGATATCACTACTAAAAAAGCCCGGCTGATCTGGGGAGGTATACGCATCATGCGTATCTCCGTCCCTTTTCAGACAGGCTTTTTTACCGTTTATTTTACCGTCAACACAGGGCAAGGTGCATGCTGGATCACATGATGGCTGACGCTGCCCAGGATCATTTCGGAAACCAGCCCTTTGCCCCGTGTTCCCATAATGATCAGATCCGCCTGCTCCTGCTCTGCACTTTGGCAAATGATGCTCGCCGGATCACCATGACCCGTCAGCATACGGTACAAAATACCCTCGTCCTTCAAAAAGTCGGATGCTGGCTCCAATATATGACGCCCTTCCTCCTCCATTCGCTCATCCACATCCACCCCAACCGGGGGCTCATTCATGGATAAAGCCGGATTCACATGCAATACGGTCAGACGCGGTTCACCCTGAAGCTGTTTGGACAGCGCTTTGGCTGTCTCCAACGCCTTCATAGCGTGTTCCGAACCATCGATCGCAACCAGAATATGCTTGTATTCGCTCATACTCTTTTCCTCCTCAGAAGTTCATTCTTAGTGAGCATCAATCTGTATATCCTGCATATGTCGACGACGTACGATCAGTACCACTACACCCAGCAGTACCATCAATGCGCCAAAATAAAATGGAGTTTCCGCCGTATACCACTCGGACAGCTTCCCTGCAAGCCACGGCGAGATTGCCCCACCCAAAAAACGCATAAAGCTGTAAGCCGCAGATGCCGTGGAGCGCTCCACCGGAGCTGCCTGCATCACAGCCGTTGTGATCAATGTATTGTTAATCCCCAGAAAAATACCAGCCACGATCACCGCAACAATGACGGTCTTCGGTGAGCCTGCGACTGTTCCTATCGCCATAACGCCTAAATCAATGGCAAACAGCGTCAGCATGACACTAATGGAAGATACCACGCTAAAGCGTGCTTGAATCTTCGGTGCTACAAACACCGAGGTAAAGGCCAGCATAATCCCCCAGCCGAAAAAGACATAGCCCAAACCGTGCTCGTCCAAATGCATCACATATGGAGAATACGCCATCAGCGTAAAAAATCCGAAGTTATACAACAAAGCCACAATGCCCAGCGTTAGCAGGGCCGGATAAGTGAGCGCTTTGAACGGATCAGCAATCGAACCGCGCTTTTTAGGCTTCGGAATCGAAGGCAGCATAAATGTAATGAACAAAAATCCCACCACCATCAGCGCAGCTACACCGAAGAACGGACCGCGCCAAGAAATGGAGCCTAGCTCACCGCCAAGCAGCGGGCCGACCGAAATCCCGAGACCCAGGGCCGCCTCATACAAAATAATGGCTTTGGCTGTTCCCGAAGTGGACAGACCAACAATGGCAGATAGCGCCGTAGCAATAAACAGAGCGTTCCCCAGACCCCAGCCTGCCCGGTAGCCCACAATCCCGCCAACCGTATCGGCTGTACCTCCCAACCCGGCAAACACAATAATCAACAATATCCCGGTCAGCAGCGTCCATTTGACACCCAATCGGCTGGACACTACGCCCGTAATCAGCATAGCTACGCCTGTCACCAGATTATAGCTGGTGAACAGCAGTGACACCTGACTCTTGGTGGCATGAAGCTGATCGGCGATGGCCGGAAGGATAGGATCGACTAATCCCAGTCCCATAAATGAAATAACGCAGGCAAAAGCAACCGCCCATACCGCCTTGGGCTGAGACAGCAAGCCTGCCTGTTTTTTTAACTCATCAGGTAACTTTAACTCATCAGGTAATGCGTGTTGTGAACTCATAGTAGGATGTAACCTCCAAATCTAAATGTAAAATGATTCGCTTATGACGGGTCGCTGCCAAGCTCCTTATCAAGCAGAACCTTTCGTTCGCGAACCCTGACCCGCAGCTCCTCCAGCTCGGTCTGGAGCATACGGATGCTGTTGATTTTACCCTCCATCAGCTCCAGTTGTTCGTTCAGTGTTACCTCCATATCCTCCAACATGGCCCGGCGCTCAACAGGATGCAGGATATCCGTTCGTTCACGATATTCCTCCCGCTGACCCTTGAGCATTTCCGCAGCGGACATGTAACGCTGAAGCTCTTGCAGGGAGAAACCAAGCACTTCCTTGGCACTCACAATTTTTTTCAGTAAATCCACATCCTCCTGCGTATACAGCCGCATATTCCCTTCGCTGCGCTGCGGGGAGGGCAACAGACCGATTTCCTCATAATAACGAATGGTTCGCTTGGTCAAACCGCATTGCTTGGCGACCTCGTCAATTTTATACGTAACCATGACACCCACCTTATGAAAAAGTTTATATATAAATACTACGCCTATCTAACGTTAACGTCAACGTTAACTTTGGAGAAAAAAAAGAAACCGCTCCTATTAGAGACGGTTCCTGTTTTGACTTGCATGTTCATAGGCGCGAAGCATCGGCGCTCAAGCCCATGAAATATATAATTTAGATAAAAATAGTGCGAGTGATGATAACCAGCAAAATGAAGAGTACCAGAATAACACCAGTGGAAGTCCACATGCCGTAGCCACCACCGCCACAACCTCTGTCTACTTCACCCATCTCAAATTCCTCCTCCCTCCGTTGATTACAAATACATCGCCTGAATTCAATTCAGATTGTTAACAACGAGTTAGATAACGAATGCTTTAGAGATGATAACGAGCAAAATGAAAAGTACCAGAATCGCTCCTGTAGATGTGAAAGCTCCATAACCAGCGCCTACTCCAGACATACTGATTCCTCCCTTCATGGTTTACAAAAGCATCTTATGCGTATGTTGCCAACCATGATAGGTACAGATGCCGCGCCTCCCGCCCAAATGTAGGTCTTTCGCTTTGGTTCCGTTATCCTCCATGCGCCAGCATGCCGTGATACAGCAGGTTTCGCGTCTGCTTGGCAAGTACGGATGGACTTTCGCGTCCAGTCAGCAATTTGGTTAACGTCAACCGTTCAATCAAACCAACGACGCATTCCGCCGTCAGCTCCGGGTCCAATTCCTCACGGCAAGAACCCCATCGTTGTGCCGCAAGCAGATGCTTTTTAATATGACCTGCCATTTCTGCCTTGATACGCACCGAGTCCGACGCCTGGTAAAATCCGACACGGGTTATCGCCGAATTATTGGATAACATACGAAAAACGGATTCCAGAAACACTAGCCCCCGGCTCAAAATTTCAGCTTGGCTTTGATCCGGTTCCACCTTCATGCATTGGACCGTCTCATTCACCAACACTCGGAAGCTCTCAACAAGCTCCTCATACATTTGTTCCTTACTCTCAAAATGAATATAAAAATCCGGCTGCGTCAATCCCGCACGCGCCGCGATCGAACTTACCTTGGTCTGATAAAAACCGGTCTGAGCGAACTCCTCAGCCCCCGCCTCCAGTAACAACCGTCGACCTTCCCGACTTCTGACTCCTGCTCTCGTCACGGTCCTTGCCCCCTTACTCCACAAATCTATCGTATTATAAGGTTCCCTTGCGGTAAGAACAACGGGCTTGAGGATGATATATGCCTGTCCTTCCAAAGTCCTAATACAGAAGAAATGAAGGTTTTGAAAATATAAGGGCATCTCCCTTTAAGGTAGTATTAACCAATTAGACCGTGAGCAAGCAAGAATGATGACGCCGGATCAGTGGTGAGGACAATATTTGCGCATCATTTCAATGGTTGTCAGATCATCATCCCGCCCTCGGTTTTGCAAACCGTCGATAATCTGTTGACGTTCCTGCTCTTTAACATTCTGCCCGAATTTGAATTTGGCGGTCCACTCATCCGGTACAATCTTGATCAGCGCGACCCCTTTCAGACGTGAAGCATACCGGGGATCGCTGGCATCGATAGGTTCATAGCCGCCCTCCGGTTGCAGCTTACTCATAAAAATGGAAAAGGCAGATGCCTTTTCTTCCAGTTCCACTACCTGTTCCGCATGACCTCGCACGGTAATACTTTTAAAAAATGATGTCGCCGGACATGCCATATGTTCATCCGTAAAATAAGACGGGATGAGCGCATACTCTTTGGCAGCGGAAAAAGTAACCCGGTTGTCCTCCATCATCCGTTCCATCTTCTCTCCGGCACGGCTGCCATGAATATAAAAAACACCATTTCCATAAGCAAAATTCAAGGGTACAACCCGCGGGAACCCATCCTCGCTGTTCATACCCAGAAAACCGAAGCTGACCTCGCTCAGAAATAGCTCTATTTCCTCTTCTTCTGCCACCGTAAATTCTTTTCTTCTCATGGATCATGCTCCTTTCGTCTATTGACCAGCGATACATTTCAGATTATGTTGAAGATGGATCAATGAATAGATCCAATATGATCGAAAATGAGTAGTCCAATGGAAGGAGAAGGTTATGGATATTACGATTGCTTATCAGCGTGCTATTCAACTGTATCATCATAAATATTTGGCCTTGTATCATGCTCTTCGGGAAGGAATTCTGAACGGATCACTTGCCAGCGGTACGCGCCTGCCTTCAAGTCGTGATCTGGCTGTGATGTATGGAATTTCGCGGGGCAGTGTTGCAGAAGCCTACGATATGCTATTGGCAGAAGGGTATGTGGAAACCGCGGTAGGCAGAGGGACTTTTGTCATTGAACAAACCGCGTTGCTACCCAACACATCATCGATTGATAAGCAGACCCGGCAAGCACCTTCTGTTAAACAAACACCCCCAGCTCTGTCCACATGGGGACAACGGATTATGCAGATGGAAAGAGAGTCACGGCCGTCTTCTGCTTCTGGTGTAAATGAAGATGCGGCTCAACAACCCCTGATTTCTTTTCAGGCAGGAGAAGTGGTGTTGGAAGGCAATTCACTGACCGCATGGAAAAGCGCAACGGCTGCCGCTGGAAAAGACTTGCAAAAGCCTTCGTCTGCCTTGATGACAGCACCCGTGAATGGCGATGAATGGTTGCGTGAAGCGATTTGTCAGCATGTTGGAAGAACGCGGGGAATTATGGCCCACCCAGATCAAGTCGTATTATGCAGTGGCTCCATGGAAGTGATCACCTTATTATGCCAGTTGCTTATTAATGAGCAAGATCCCATCGTGCTGGAAAATCCCTGTTATCCCGGTATTCACCGTGCGGTTACCGCATCGGGCGGACAGGTGCAAGTTGCTGAGCTGGATCAACAAGGAATTATTCCGCAGGATTGGGATTCCAGATTACTATTTGTTACACCGGGACGACAGTTTCCAATCGGAGCTGTATTGCCATTAGCACGCCGTCAACATATTTTGCAATGGGCGGTGTCCAGAGGCGCGTGGATTATCGAAGATGATTATGACAGCGAATTCCGTTGGGCAGGACGACCGATTGAACCGCTGAAAGCACTGGATCGCGCGGATTGTGTCATCTATGTCGGTTCCTTTTCCAAAAGCATGTTCAGCAGTCTTCGACTGGGCTACGCTATTCTGCCCGCTGCACTGACTCAAGCGCTAACAGCCGCCAAACGGCTATATGACCCTCTGCCGCCTGCCCGTCTGGAACAGCGCGCACTGGCACGCTTTATGATACGCGGCGACTTTGTTCGCCATCTGCGCCGGATGACCCGGATGTACAGATCACGTTACGAGGTGTTCCAGCGCGAAATGCAGCAGTTGAGTAGACTGTTTCACTGGCATCAGACTGACTGCGGCCTGCATGCCTATGCGGTCTGGAAGCATGAGCCTGCTCAGTATCAGCAATTGATGCAGGCGGCCCGGTCTTTCGGAGTCACATGGCGTGATGCAGCCGATTACCAACTGACGCCAGGTCCCCCATCCGCCTGTTTTATTTTTGCCCATTTAACGGAACACCAAATGATTGAAGGCATTAACCGTCTGCGCCAGGCTTGGGATAGTATTAAAAAATGAGTGGAATCTTCGCCTCAATCGACCTTCGCACCATATGAACGTAAGAACGCCAACGCCTGGTCCCGATCCATCCGTGCACCTTTGACAACAAGTGCTTTAAAATCGACTCCATCCATAGTAGCACCACGTAAATCGGCTCCCTGTAGCTTGGCATGAGCTAAAATAGCTCTGGTCAGGTCGCAATCTCTGAGGTCTGCCTTCTGCAGATTGGCATCCGAGAGATCGGCTTCATAAAAGCGTACTCCTCTCAAATCCTGCTTTTCCAGCCGGGCCTGCCGCAAATTGGTATAAGACCAATCGCCCTGAACGAGCGTAATGCCGTCTATTTTTGCTTTTGAAAAGTCTGAGCCCGTCATTTTACAATTGCTAAATTTGGAGACGAACAGATTGGCTTCAATAAAGTTACAATTTATAAAAGCCGATTCAGTATGAATAGAACCGTTCAACAGTGCCCCTTGAAAATCACATTCGATAAAACGACATTCGCTGGTCATGATTTCCTCCAACGAACCGTTCGTAAAGGTACAACGTTCAAAGGTGCAACGAATAAGTTCACCATCCCTTAAATCTTTCCCGCTATAATCAATGCCCTCATATTGCTGCTCCTGATACTGAAACATAATGATCCCCCTTATTTAATCACTAGCCCTAACAGCCCCACAAAAGACGAAGCTTGATGTGGAGAGATCATGCACCCGTCCAGGTCTTCGATATCCACCTGTAGCCCATCAAATTCGCAATCGCTCAGATCAATCCCCTTGAGCTTGGACCCCGACAGCATGGCCTGATCCATATTGCAACGGGTAAAAAAGGTTTTTTGTAGCGTCAAATGATAAAGGTCGGAGCTTATCAATGAACAATCCTCAAAACCAACCTGCTTGAAATTGGCAAAGCGAAACATTGAATAATCCCCTAAGCAATCCAGAAAACGAACATTTTGGAGTCTGCTTCTGGAGAAGTCTGTTCCGAGAAGTTTGCAATTTCTAAACTCTACCCGGTGAATAAAGGAACCGGAAAAGTTAATATTAGACAGGTCGCATTTATCGAAAATAACATCTGTCCATTCACTTTCCGGCAATGACGATTCCATAATCGTAACATTTTTAAAAGTCATCTTCTCAAACGAAACCCTGGTAGCTTCCACATTATCCATGGTCATATCCTCTACAGACCCCGTGTTAAATTCATCCTTGGATCGTAAGGAGTACATTTCATCGGTTAATACAGGTAAGTCTGAAGGAATTTTCGGCAACTCTATCTTAATTTCCATAGCTATCTCCACCTTCTGAGTGCTTATTCCGACATATGTCTAGTTTATATGATGATGCACCGCAGTAACAATGGCTTTATACACGTACCTGTAAAATGAAAAAAGCCGCGCTACCCAGCGCGACACCTAAGCTTTCTACAATCAGGTAGCTCTTATTCTTCGTAGGTAATGATTTTGTTAACAAACCCCTTTAGCTCCTAACTGAGCAGATTGGTCTGATTCGAAATTTCACGAATGAAACCCGCCACCTAGCCACTATTACAATCTATCGTTCCTGTACCCTAATATACGAATCTATTTTCTATCAATCTCCACACATAGCGTAGCAAAAGCATTTCTGCCACATATATTAACGTTGTGAGTATACTCACGAACCTTTTTTTAAGGGGGTTGATAGCATGGCAGTACAGCTATCTAATAATATGTTCTCCATCTCGGTCGGAGATTACGGGGATATCTCTTCCTTACGTCTGGTAGGAGACACATTCAATACGAACTATGTCATGAACAGCTCCAACGCACCCAAACAAAATACGGCAGATCATCAGTGGCTTGGTGAACTCATGTTTACCTACCGTCTCGGTAACGGGGCGTGGACTCGGGCATGGACAAGCAACTCTGCGGATGCACGGACGATCACCTCATCCGGCAGTAGTGTTCAGGTATCGTATCAAAATTCGTCAAACAATCAGGGAATACGTAATTTTACATTAAATGAAACGTATTCGCTGGTCAACGATTACCTGCATTGGCAGATGAAAGTAACGAACACTTCCAATCAAACGCTGGAAATCGGAGATTGGGGGCTTCCGCTGCCGTTTAACGAGTATTGGTCCGGCGGCAATAACGAACAAATCTATGAAACAAGGGTACTTTCCCACTCCTTTGTAGGGCATAACAGCTCTTTTATTACCGCTGGACGGCCTAGCGGCATCGGGCCTTATCTACTGCTAGCCCCTGATTCCTCTACAGGCGCAAGTCTCGAATATCAGGACCATTGGAGAGTCGAGGAGCACCCGGGCAGCACGTGGGCTATGGAGCAAGGCGGCTGGTCCGAAGGACTAAATGTGTTCTATATCCACTCCAATGTCATCAAGAACACCAACCGTGGCTATCTTTCCAACACCAGTCTGTCGCTGGCTCCAGGCGAAAGCAAAACGTATGCCTTTAAATTTTACAAGGTAGCGGACGAGCAGGCCGTGAAGGACAGGCTGTACAGCGAGGGACATGTGGATGTGACCGTGGTTCCGGGCATGATTTTCCCGACGAATCTCAAGGCTAAATTCGATCTGCATACCAGCAAATCCATTACCTCTGTCACAGCGCAATACCCGTCCGAAACGACCATCAGCTATCTGGAAACAGCCCCTACAAACCATAAAATATATGAACTTACACTGGGACGACTGGGGCACAACAATATTACCGTGAACTACGGTAACGGCGAAAAAACCGTTCTCCAATTCTATGCCATCGAGCCAGTCGATGCTGCACTTCAGCGCCACTCTACCTTCATGGTCAACAGCACCCAATGGAATATGCCGGGCGACCTGCGGGACAAGGTGTTTGACGACTGGATGATGCAATATAAGGCCAAGCGCAACAGCTTTGCAGGCTACTGGGGTTGGGGTGACGATTGGGGATTAACCCATGGCCAGTTCCTGGCTGAGAGAAACGTTCAGAAGCCCGTGGCATCCGAGATTAAAGCAGTCGATGATTATCTGGAGGTTGCCGTCTGGACAAATCTGATGGAAGGCCATCATACCGATTATCTGGTTCCCGATTTCCTGATGCCGCAGCCCAACACAACACCGACGTACCGGGGCTATGCCTATCCGCATATTTACAACACGTTTTTCAGCATGTATAAGCTCGCCAAGCTGTATCCGAACCTGATTAGCTACCGCAATAGCAAAAACACGTATTTGCTGCGCGCTTATCGTATTTTCAAGGCATTGTATGAAGGCCCTGTCGCCTACAACTGGAACACAGGGCTCATGGGTGAACTGACCACGCCGGATATCATTAAAGCGCTACAGGAAGAAGGCTTGACCACCGAGGCTAACGACCTGATCGCCAAAATGGCTACCAAGTACAACAATTTCAAAAACACCACCTATCCCTACGGCTCCGAGTATAACTATGACAATACAGGTGAGGAAGCGGTATATACGCTCGCCAAAATGAACAGCAATACGACGATGATGAGTAAAATCAACGCCAAAACACGCGCCGCACGCGGACATATGCCTGTGTGGTACTACTACGCCGATCCGGTCACGATTACCGGGGAAAATTGGTGGAACTTCCAGTACACCACCTCGCTGGCAGGCTACGCGATGGATGACTGGACACGCCGTTATTCATCCAAGCCCGAAGTGGATCAACGCTTGTCCTATGCCGCTAAGCTCGCTAACATCGGGGCGATTAACTCGGGACAGATCAGCTCCGATCCAGCCAATATCGGCGCGGTATCGTGGACGTATCAGGCGGGAAAGGGCAATTACGGTGCTCTTGGTCTGGACGGCGGTCCGCTCTTCAACGGCTGGCGCGGCATGTCCGGGGAAGCGGATTTGGGGCTGTTCGGAGCAATTAAAGTTCTAAGCTCGGACATTGCTGTCGATCCCATTTTCGGCTTGTATGGCTATGGCTGTGACGTTACAGAAAGCGGTAACAACTATACGATCACTCCCAAGGACGGTGTATTCCAGCGGCTGCATCTGATCTCCCAAAAGCTGAGTCTGGAACTGAATCGGGACCAATACACCTCGGCTATCGTGGCCAAATCCAAAAATAACGTCCGTCTGACGCTGAAAAATACAACAACGGGCACAGCCCACTCCACCATCCTGACCTTGACCGGACTGGCCGCAGGTACGTATGACGTGCTCGTAGACGGAACGAAAACCGGCTCCGTCACAGCTGTTAACGGCTCATCGGCTACGGTCAGACTGAATATCGGTACGGCGGCCTCCTACGATATCCGTATTCAGACAGGCTCAGGTAATCCGACTCCAGCCGGAGACGTTGTAGCCCAATATGATTTTAATGAAACAAGCGGATCTACCGCAGCCGATTTGTCAGGCAATGGGCAGCAAGCTAATGTGAACGGCGGCTCGTGGGGCGTTGGACGGAACGGCAATGCTCTGCTCTTAAACGGAACAGCCACCTATGCCAGCCTGCCAGGTGGTCTGGTCAGCAGCGTTAACGATTTTACGATTGCGGCCTGGGTACGGGTGAACACCCATAACGGCTGGGCCCGCCTGTTTGATTTTGGGGCAGGCACGGATCGGTATATGTTTTTGGCACCCAAGGCCGAAGGGACAGGTATGCGCTTTGCCATCACCGTCTCGGGTAACGGGGAGGAACAGCAGTTAAATGCCCCGGAACTGGCGACAGGGGTCTGGAAACATGTGGCCGTGACACTGTCGGACAACACGGGAATTATGTATGTAGACGGTATAGAAGCGACGCGAAATACGAACATGACGTTAAAGCCGTCCAGCCTTGGGCTGACGGACCGGAACTATATTGGAAAATCCCAGTTTGATGATCCTTATCTGAACGGGGCAGTAGATGAGCTGATCATCTACAACAGAGCGCTGACAGCTCAGGAGATTCGCAGTTTGGCCTCGGTAAGCAACGCTGTTGCAGACCCTAAAATGGTATCCAGTTCGTATGCTGAAGGAGCAGATTAAGCGGATGTAATTATTTTATACCATTAACTTTTTAAGTTGTGAATGATTCGTGCCGTGAATGATTTGTATCGTGAATCATTCAAGCTATGAATGGTTTTATGCCCTATTCATTTGAGTAAAAAAGGCGGGCGGCTCACGTGGAAGCCTTGTTGCTGCCCGTTTTAGAGGCCGTCCGGCTTATGAGGAGGATTCCGCCATGTGTAAAGAACATGCAAGACCACCCCTGTCGGCAAGTGTTGACTGTGATTCATGCGGTACTGCTTCTGCTTCGATAAATGAGGCTCTCCTTGAAACAGAAACCGCACAAGTCTCGGGTTCCGCCGTATCCCCGCAAGCAATTGGCAGCGATGCCGAGGTGATTGACCGCTTCGGACGGATTATTAACTGGTACGGCGTTGAACTGGTGGATTGGCAAGGCTATATCGCCAATCCGTTCATCAACCTGACCGTGAAGCCCCCTGCCAGTGCGGCGTATCCGATCAGCATCACGCTTAAGGCGCAGGGAACGTCCCGGCTTATGATGAATCTGCCCAGTACGTTATCTGCCACTGGCGCTACGAAGGTGCTAAATTTTAACAATGCATCCGAGAGAAAGGATTTTAAGCTGGAGGTTGCACCTGACCGCAACGGTGGCCCGGACGAGATTGAGCACTATACGTTGTATCTCACCATTGCAGACAGCGCGGGGGCCACACGGACCCATACCATTCCGATCCGGGTATGGGATCAGGACGATAATCAGGATACCAAATTCCCATTGGTGTTCGATTATCGCTACGATACGGTCAATCACTATTTTGACGATCCAGGTACTCGTAAGGCGGCCGAACAGGCGATTAAGGACTGGTTCTACTTCTTCGATGTCCAGCCGTTCGATACTGTTCCCGCTGGAGCTGAACGCAACTATATTCCCAACAACGACTGGAACGGGCATACGATTGGCACGAATAACGCCCCTTATAATGGAGAATGGATTTTCCTGCGCGGTATCGACGGCCCTTATTCGACTGGATGGCCTGGTAACAGTGGTTATTACCACACGAAAAACGGCGTCCGCGTTCCTGGTCCCATTCATCGTTCGTTGGGAACCGCACTGGATTTTTATCCAGATGCTCAGGTATTCACCTCGCTGAATGACGACGACTGGTACAAAACCGATCTGACTCAGGTGACAGACGTATATGGCCTCATTATGCACGAGTTCGGCCATGCCGTCGCCTTCAGTGATTCATGGGTGGGAATGAATACTTACCACAGTAGCGGCGGTGCCGACTCCGTCGTTGAAGCGTACCAAGGCGTCCGGGTTCCGCTAGATGGAAGCTATCACATCCCGGCGGATCGGCAATACTGGGACCGTCTCAGCGGACAAAGCGCAGGCTGGGTGGCAGAATTCCCGGTACGCCGCTGGATGCTGAACAAGCTGACGCTGCTCATAGCCGAGAAAGCAGGCTGGAAGCTGAACCGCAAGCTGACACCTTTCCTCGAACCGGAAATCGTCACAGCCTCCTTGCCCAAAGCCGTCAAAGGACAAAGCTACAGCCAACAACTGACAGCCAAGGGTGGGGTCCCCTTCTACGACTGGACACTGAAAAGCGGCAATCTGCCTACCGGGCTGACACTCGACCGCTTTACCGGAACGATCAGCGGTACTGTATCCGCCAGCCAGTCGCAAAACAGCTACACCTTTACGATCGAGCTTCGGGATTATGATGAGTTGGCGAAGCCGTTCACACGCAGCTTTACGATTGGCTTGTAAGCAAGCGACTATGATTTCACTTGCGGGGTATTAGCTCTGTTTAATCCGCGTTGTTCTTGGCTTCAAACGTGCCAATTCCTCGCTGGTGAGCTGTCTTGTATAAGAGCGTGGGGATGATCCTGTATCTACTCTGCGCACCTTGCCTGCCCCTACGGGGCGGGCTACCCGTGTGTTAAACGCCTGCATGAACCACTGTACCGGGAAAGCAATGGACAGACGACCGTCTGCCGTGCCTGCAAAATTGACCGCAGCCGCATAATTATCCGACTGTCTGAGCCAGACAGAGCCGGAATCCCCTGGCAGCGATACAGGGGTAGTGCCTCTAATAACAGTCTGATCCTGGAAGGTCAGCAGCCCCAAGCTTCCACCGTAATTAATTTGCAGATCCGTGTAGACGGACTCTACCGTACCATTCACCAATCCGGTCGTGCGCCCCACCTTTTTGAATTTTTCTCCTACACGATAAGCGGTCACATGACCCGGGACAACTCCTATCGTAGCGTAACGCGGATTAAGCGAGCTGTTGCGGGTCGGCAAGGAAAGCGCCGCATCAATGAAATTGGTTCCTGTTGGGTTCAGGCGTATATAACGATACAACCGCCCTATACGATCTCGGGTATCCGTCCCCCCATCGGCTCCGCCTGGCTGAAGCGTAGCCCCCCGATTGTCAGTATTGGAGGGATTGAGTACATGGTTATTGCTGAAAAGATAACGTGTAGCCGGCGCTCCAGTTGGGGCAACGATCAGCCCGGTCGTACCGGAGCCTTCAATCGTTCCGACACTGTAGCCGGCGATGACCGGGCGTATGCGTACCCTGTAGTCCGTGGCATTGGCTTTGATCTTTCCGGATTTAACAATCCGGACAGGAACGCTCGTTTGCTTGCCTAGTGCTGTGGCCGACAGAAGTCCGGTAGAGGCCGTGGCCAGCCGATCTGTGTACACAATGACAGCGGCCCCCCTTTTGGGACGAGCAGGGTCCCTATACCCTACGCCGATGCCGTGGACACCGGACATTTTTAAGACTCGCTTGGCCATCCGCTTTTTCACTTGAAGGGCGGCCGAGAAGGTAGCCAACATAATCATCCCCTTTGACATTCAGATGAAATATTGTATGGCTGTGGCGATAATTGTTTACGGATATCGTTAAAACCCACCACTAGAAAAACTCTGCTGCTTCTGCCGCACCAACAGCTAACGTAGAAGTAAAAGAAGAAATTCCAGTACAAGCGAGAAGTGGAGAAGGTTTGAATTTCATTGAGGCAGACAGATATATCACTCAAAAAGAATCTTCAAAGACAAAATTCAAGACAGCAGATGAAGTTTTTGCGGCTCATGGTGGCACAGCAAACAAATGGATTTAGATTCATTATCAGAGAATACCGCGGTTATTAATGTTGATTCTGTAGCTGAATTGGATGCGTTATTATCAGGAGTTTCAGGTTCATTTTCTGGAGAGGATATTGTTCCGAATCAATCAATAGATTCAAATAGTAGTACATCTAAAGCAGAATTAGCCGCTACTAGCACCGGAACAGTAGAATCGAACTTATATGACGCTATAGCATGGAATCGAAGCACTGCAACAAGCAGTAAAATTACAATCAAACATCTTTTTTGATATGATTATTTTGTCGACTTTACTTCATATAATAATACATAGACAAATCCCTTCAAGGAGGTCCTTCATGGAGCTTTCTTTTTTATCAATATTGACATACAGCATACAAGCAATTGCAATTTTACTAATTATATTAAATTTTCTGAGGAAAAACGAAAAAAAAATAGGTCGGGGAACACTTTCACTGCTTTTATCTCTTCTTGGTATGCTTGTTTCTTTTGAATTTGGCAATTACATATTGGGGGATCAGTTGTTTTCCCTTTTAGGATTACCCGCATGGTCTAACAGTGTTAATAATACTGGGTTTCACTACACCTTTTTTCTATCCATTATTTTCTTTATTCCCAGTTTAATCATTGGATATAAAAATCCTAAAGCATTTGGAGCTGAAATGGGAAAACTGGTTTCTAGTATATATCTAACTCTGATAACAGTTACGCTTTTATTATTAATTATAAGCTAATTTCTCGAAGTGAAAGTTGTCTTAACGGGGGACTTTTGTTTTAAGACATTAAATCTGAACAATCCTGGGCGGGTAATTAGATTAAGGAGCTGATATTATGTATAATTCATTCACCTCCATATTTTTTGCTGCGTTAACTGCAATCACCCTCATAACGCTGCCAAAATTAGAAGCTAGGGTGAGTAAGAGAACAATGTTAAAAGTGAGAATTTCCATAATAACAACAGTTCTGCTAATCGGAGTCGTGTTGTATATCATTGACCCTCAGTGGTGGATCATTGTAGCCTTTGCAATTTTGTATGTAACCCTTCCTATCTTTTTATTGAAACGTTGGCGCGAAAAAAGCTGAATCAGAAAAAAAGCCTTCCTTGTTGATAGGAAGGCTTTCCACTTTATCCCTTAATCGCTCCCTCCGCTATGCCCTCCATGATGAATTTTTGGAAGAACGAATAGATCAGGATCACCGGGATGGAGGTCAGTACAAGTGCGGCCAGAATGAGCGACCAGTCCTTGTTATACTCCCCGAACAGCATGTTTGTCGAAAGAATCAGGGTGTAGTGGTTCACATCCGTCAACATCAACAATGGAAGTAAAAAGTCGTTCCAAATCCACAGGAAATCCAAAATCGCAATCGTGACAGTGATCGGCAGCAGCAAAGGAAATATAATCCGGAAGAACGTTTGGAACTCATTACAGCCGTCCATTTGCGCCGATTCCTCCAGCTCACGCGGGATGGATTTGACGAATCCGTGGTACAAAAAGATCGCCATATTCACACCCAAGCCGATATAGATCAGCGCCAGACCATACGTACTGCCTTGGACGGACAAATCCTTTGCCATCCTTGTAAGCGGTATCATAATGGAGTGAAACGGTACCAGCATGGATGCGACAAACAGGAAGAAGATCGCACTGCTCATTTTCCCTCGTGTACGAGAGAGCTTGTAGCCCGCCAGCGCCGAACAGATCACGATGCCGCCAATGCCGATAAAAGAAATAATCGTGGAATTGAGGGCGCTGTTCAGCAAATGAGTCTGGTGAAAAGCCTGACTGTAATTTTCAAAATGAAGCTTTGTCGGCAGCGACGTAAAGGATGCGAACATCTCACCCTGCGTTTTAAAGGAATTAATCACCGCCATGTAGATCGGGAAGAAGGACACCACAGCGCCCACGCAGAGGAGCAGGGTAATCAACAAGGAGTTGGCTTTTTTCAGACTCATGCCTCCACCTCCCTCTTCTTCATCACACGTAACTGGATCAGCGTGAAGATCAGCACGATGGCGAACAAAATAACGGATTTGGCGCTTGCATAACCATAACGGAAGTTGTTGGAAAACGCCTCCTCATAAATGTTCATCGTAATCACCTGCGTACTGCGCCCCGGCCCTCCGCCAGTCAGTCCATAGACGACCTCGTAGACCTTGAAGGCACCGTTCAGCGTCAGGAAGAAACAGATGGTAATCGCATGGGTAATCATCGGCAGCGTCACACTTCTTAACGTCTGGAACGCGTTCGCCCCATCAATAATAGCGGCCTCCTTCAAGCTTTGCGGTACACCCTGAAGCGCAGCCAGATAAATGATCATCATATAGCCGACACCATTCCAGAGCGACACAATAATGATGGAAAAGAAAGATACCTTCGGATCGCCCAGCCACGATTGGCCCAAAAAGGCGATAGCTGTCTTTTCGGCAATCTGCGGCAGCACGGAGGAAAAAACAAACGTCCACATAAATGCGCTAATAATGGTACTGATCATATTGGGCATAAAAAATATCGTCCGAAAAAATCCTTTGGTACGTGTACGTGATTCAATCAGCACCGCCAGAGCTAACGCCAGCACATTTTGCAGTACAATCATGACCAGTACATATTTGAGCGTGAACCAGAGGGAATTGAGAAAATCCGGGTCTTCCTTCAGCGCCTCGACAAAGTTTCCCAAGCCGATAAAGCTGTAATTCGGATTCAATCCGTTCCAGTCTGTAAAGCTGTAGTACATACCGCTGATCGTTGGAATAAGCAGGAAGATGGCGTAAAAGATCAGCGCCGGGGCGGTAAACGCCAGCAGCATCACGTATTTTTTATAGATTTTAAAGGGCATGGAGTCTCCCCCCTCCTGATGTAATTCTATAGGTTTCCGTTACTTGTTTACTTTGTTATACGATTTCCATGCCTTATCCAGCGCCTTAATCACGTCATCCTGCGAGAGCTGGCCTGCATAATAGGATTGCAGCGATTTGCCTGCTTCATCCTTGACCGCTTGCGGGATGGACGGATCTTGATACGACTTGCCTGCTTTCACATACTCGGTAGCGTCATTGACCCAAGGATAGCTTTTGAACGTATGCACTTTAGAGATTGGGTTGAATTTCAATGATTCATAGAACGCGCTGGAATCCTTGTCGTCCAACACATAGTTTACAAAATCGAGTGCAACCTCCTTGTTCTTGCTTGTAGAGGATACAGCCAGCGAAGTCGAAGTGGACAGATTGATCAGTGTCGCATTCGGATCGTCGTTGATCGGCAGCGGGGCTACCCCAAAATCCATCTTCGGATCAGATTTCAAAATCGTTTCTGCAAACCATGGCCCTTGAATCCACATCGCTGCTTTCCCCGCAGCAAAGGCCGCCGATCCATCATCCCCGCCAATTTCCAGCGCCTTGTCTGTACCGTTGCTGTTCACCAGATCAATAATATCGAACATACTCTTCATTTCGGAAAAAGAGCCTTTGTCCTGATTCATCCGTTCGATAAAATCCTTGTTCTGTGTGTTCATCATCGCACCCGCTGTCAGTGGCACGAACAACTGTGGAATCCAGGATTCCTTGTAGGACAGCAGGAACGGCTTCACATTATTCGCTTTCAGCTTCTCGACCACAGCCTTCATTTCGGTCAGCGTTCCCGGTGGCTTCAAGTCCAGGTCCTTAAATATCTTTTTATTGTACAAGTAGCCCCATGAAATCGTTTCCAAAGGAACTGCCACGACCTTGCCGTCTTTCGTCGTCACCGAAGGCTTCACACTATCCATCAATTTGCTGACAAATGGCTGCCCGGACAGGTCCTCCAAATAGCCCGCTTTATAAAACGGAGGGATTTCATTCACCGCATGCAGGGCGAACACATCCGGGGCATCGTTGGATGCAAGTCTCGTTTTCAAAATTTGTGCTGCATTGTCGGAAGGCGGCATCTCCAATTGGACCGTAACGTCGATATTTTTATCTTTCTTTTCCTTCGCTACGAATGCGTTAATATATTTATCGTAATGCTCCTTCAAACGGGGCTGTGCGATAAACATTTTGAGATTAACCGTTTTACCGTCTCCACCGGAACCGCTGCTGTCACTACCTGAAGAATTCGCTCCACACCCGGCCAACAACGTGCCAACCAGCATTGTGCTCAATACACCTTTCCACATCTTCATGCAAAATGACCTCCCCTAAGTTGAAAATAACTGTGACCCACTGGCTGCTAATTCCTTTGTGCTACTTGTTTTGTATACGCTTTCATTATAGGGTGGGAGGTCACTTCTGCCATTGGACACCATTAGCCTGTTGGGTTGGATTTTTTTAAACTACGGCTGTTATCATCTCTACATCAGTGCTCCTTCCTCATTTCACCGGGCGCCATGCCAAAATGCTTTTTAAACACCCGGTAGAAATACGATACGTCCTCATATCCCGCCATCTCCGCCACCGCTTTAATCGAAATCTGTTTATCTGCCAGCCACTCGCGCGCTTTTTCCATTCTCCGCTGCACGATATAGTCCGTTACATTTTGACCATACTCCTGCTTGAATACCTTGCTCATATACTCCTTGCTGACAAAAAAGTTTTTCGCCAGTTGCTCCAGTGTAATCGGCTCGGCAAAGTGGCTGTCCATATAGCACCGCACCTCCTCCAGATTCAGCTTGTTCTTATACTTCCGCTGCCGAATGAGCTGCTCCAGCTCCTGCACATACCATGTCGATACGAACTCCAGCGCACGATCCGCAGAGGATAGCGTGTCCTGCGAAAGCGGAAATCCAGCCTTGGCAGTGGGCGTATCCAGCCCGTTGGACGCTGCCAGCTCTTTAAGCTGGGAAAGAAGCTCCTGCACCAGCCTGCCCAGCATATGTGGACCGGGTTCCCCGTAGCTCTCCAGCTCCTGCAAGATTTGCTTGCAGGTCATTTGTACGCCTTCCCGGTTCAGCTCATTAAAATAAAGCCGCAGCAGTTGCTTATACCGGGACAGCTTGTGGAAGAACTCATAGTCCAGCTCCGCCGCCTCCTGCTGCTGTTCCGCTGCCTTGGCTTCCAGATCGTCTTTGCATTTAAGCAGCACCGCATTCAGCTCGACGGGATTGACGGGCTTCAGCAAGTAATCAACGGCCTTGTACCGAATGGCATGTTTGGCATACGCGAAGTCGTCATAGCCGCTCACGACAATGATCTTCATATCGGGAAAATGGTTATTCAGCGCTTGCAGCAGCTCCACTCCGTCCGCGCCCGGCATACGCATGTCGGTAATCACAATCTGCGGGGATAATTCTCCGGCCAGCCTGAACGCCTCATCCCCGTCCTCAGCCTCACCAACCACCGACATTCCAAGCCTTTCCCATGCGCCGAACGTCTTTAGAATATCCCGGTTCCACGGCTCATCGTCGACAATTAATACCCGGATCATCCTTTTCCCTCCCCTGCTGATGTGAATGGAATGCGGATGGTGACACGTGTACCGATCCCCGGCTCACTGTCTATCGTCACCCCGTAATTCACTCCAAAATTCATCCGTATCCGTGAAGCCACATTGCTTAATCCGATATGGCTACCCTGCGCCCAGATCGGCTCCTCCGATGCATGTTCCAGCCGTGCCCGTACTTCTTCCAGTCTGTCGGGTGCCATGCCGCTACCATTATCGCAGACTGTAATGCATAGGTCTTCTTTCATAATCTCCACCCGGATTCCTACCCGCCATGCTCCAGCCTTACGATCCAGACCATGCTGAAACGCATTTTCCAGCAACGGCTGAAGCGACAGCTTGGGCAGACGAACATCCAGCGCCTGTTCATCCGTCTCCACCTGAAACACCAGTCGTTGCGGAAACCGCCGCTGCTGGATGCGCATATAGTGGCCTACATGGTCAATTTCCGCGCGTAAGGAGGCCATATCCTGCGGCTCCCGTACCACGTAGCGGAACATCTCACTCAGCGACCGAATCACCTCATACGTGTCCTCCGGCTTTTGGGAAAATACCATGCTACCGATCATTTGCAGCGTATTTTGCAGAAAATGGGGGTGAATCTGCGCCTGGAGCGCTTTTAACTCAGCCGTCTTTTTTTGCAAATTCATACTGTATTCCGTCTGGATATGCTCGCGGATTCGTCCTGCCATGCCATGCAGACTTCTTTCCAGCAACCCAATCTCATCCGGGCGTGTACTGGGTTCTCCGGCAGGTCCCTTGATCATATCCAGCTCCTGCACCGAACGCGCCAAATGGACAATCGGACGTGCTGTACGCCATGCGATGAAAACAGCAATGCAGATCGAAACCAATATGGAGATCCCGCCTATAATAATCCCGTACAGCATGGTCGAAAAAGCGCTGTGGTTAATGGAGGAAGTAGGTACGATTTTGACCAGCCGCAGCCCTACCACATCCAAATCATTATAAAATACATAATTACCGGCTGTCTTGATCATTCCCGGACCCGGCCGAACATCACGCAGTGCTGTTAGTACCTCCGCAGGAGGCGACTGGTGAACCTGCGACGGATACATCACCTTTCCATCTGAACCTGTAATAAAAACCTGATGCTGGTCTCCCCGCCCCAGCAAACCCAGCGTCTGATCAAATTGGGACCACAGCACATCCAGCAAAATAGCTCCCGTCTGCTTCTGATCCTCAAAACGGCGAATACTGCGGGTCAGTGTAAATCGTTCCGGGGCAGCGTGGCTTGTGCGAATCGAATAATCCTTATTCGCTTTCCACATCTCGGCATACTGAGGGGGTACACCGTTTACTGTCGTAATGGCATTTTGCATTCCATTGAAGGTAAACAGCGTTTGCGGCTGCTTCAAATAGAGCTGGATACCGATGACATGGCTCCCGGCCGAATAATATACATTCGCCAGCGTATTGAGCATTTTTCGCTGCGCATTAAATTGGCTGGAAAGATTGCCCGGCTCACGCTCATTCAAATAATCGCTCAGATCGGGGCTGATCTGAATGCTGTAAATCAGGTGGTTCAGACGATCTAACTGGTCGCTGATATAGACTCCTGTCCATTTCATATTGGACATGTTCGTCTCGACCACTTCGGTTTCCATCGACGCTCTGCTTTTTTCCGCAGCCAGCACTGTGACGGCGATGACTGGCAGCACAGAAAGGACGATCATCGTCAAAATCAGCTTGAGCTGAATGCTGCGTCGATACGGGGCTGTCAGTGCCCGAAACCAGCGGACTACTCGGGTTGGCATAGTGATGCTCTCCTCTGTTCAGCCATATGCGAAAACGCCCCGCTATACGCAGGGGCGCTCATTTTCCGGGTATTCCCGGCTGGACACATATATGATTTCATTTATATGTCGATTTCAGCTCATTACTCATCATTTACGCTTCTTCGATAATTATAACACTCCAAGGCTCTAATTGAAGCGTTTGTCCTTGAGTAACTGTCTGCTGTCCAATCAGTTCCTTGCCGTCTCCATGCGGATACACAACTGAGCCTGCTTGTTCAGAATAGTTAAAATAGTACCGGATCGTCCGTTCCAGCTCATTCGTACCGGATTTAACAATGATCGGATACGACGCTTCTTGATCCACTCCCCACACTCCCGCCTGCTTCGCGACAGAACGGAATAGCTCACGAATGACCGCCGGGCTTACGACACAGCCGATGTAGGTCGCCGTTCCCTGACCATAGCGGTTTTGCGTAATTGCGGCATATTTGCCCCAATGCGGATGGTCGTAATAGGCCAACACCTCGGCAGTTGTCGGTGTAATCAACTCCATCCACGTATCTACCTGATTTTCCTCCGGTGTTACCTCAAAAGGATTATCTTTAAGCGTTACATTCTTCGGCTCCACGAACAGGCTGTAATGAATGCCGCAGGCTTCACTAATCACACCAGGCTGCCGGGAGGTTCTCACCTGCACATGCTCATTGGTAAACCCGCTTCGGAACGTGTATACCACATGACCGCCGTTTTCCACATAACGGTTCAGTTTTTCCAGTAACGCATTCGGTGCAGAGTAGAGAACGGGTACGATCAAGAGATCATAGTCGTCAAATGACTCCGTACCCGGATGAACGATATCCGTACCGATATTCAGCTTATACAGCTCGTCATACAAGCGACGTACAATGTCATTGTAATTCAACGGACTATTCATATTGAACTTGAACCAGTCAATCGACGTTAACGCTTCGTTACTGACGAGGATCGCTGTCTTGTTTTTCTTTTTCAGGTTTACCAGATGAGGGGATAATCTTGCAAAATCCTTCCCAATCGTCTGTGCTTCCTCATAGACAGGATTGGGTTCAAAATCATGACTCAGCAGACCCTTCCAGTAGGTTTCGAAGGAATTATGGATGGAATGCCAATGCCAGTAGGCCACCATATTGGCCCCGGAAGCCAGATGACTGAACGCTTGCAGCCGCAATTGTCCCGGATAAGGAACCCAATGGGTAAAAGCCTGCGCTTCCGTTTCCAGCACCAGATAATTATTATTCTTCGTGGAGCGCGCCACATCACCACCGAAGGAAATTTCAATCCCGGTCAAATCATCCTGTGTTGGATGGTAAATATCCACTCCCGTCACATCAAATGCTTGGGATGCCGCAAAATGATCCACATCCCGCTGAATGCCGAAGGAATGGCCTCTCCACTCAAAATCAAAGTTTTGCGTAACAAACTGATCTTCCCGCTTGTATTCATTCACGAGCGCGACCTGCCAGGCGAGGAAATCCGTGACCAGCTTGCGCTGGAATTGGGAAAATGCTGCGCCCAAGCTTCCATTAATCGTCCCGACCACGGAAGGGAAATCCTCCCAGCTATTGATCCGATTGCTCCAGTAATCAAGGCCAAATTTGTGGTTCAGCTCTTCCAGTGATTCAAATTGCTCACGCAAATGCTTAACGAATTGCAATTGCACATTCGGTCCGCTTGTGTTGTAATGCTTCGTTTCGTTATCTGTCTGAAAACCGATCACCGCCGGATGCTGACTCACCCGCCCAATCAGCTTGCGTATAATCCGCTCGGCATGGAACAGGTACACCGGGTTCGTAATGTCCATAATCTGACGGGCCCCGTATTTACCTGGTCCCTGAGGTGTTGTCGCCAATACGTCAGGATGCTCCTTGACCAGCCATGTCGGTACGGCATAGGTGGGCGTGCCTACAATGACCTCAATGCCCGCCTTATGCATTGCATCCAGCACCCGATCCACGGAGGTAAAATCAAACACTCCGTTTTGCGGTTCATGCGTACTCCAGGTGGATTCGGCAATTCGAACCACGTTGATACCCGCATCCTTCATCATTTGAATATCTTGGTCCAGACGGTCATAAGGCATATATTCATCATAATAAGCAACGCCGTACAGCAGCTTTTTCATCAAGTCGTCCTCCAATATGTTTGTAGTAGAGTGTCATGTGCTATGCGCATTATTTTTAAATGCCGTGGCTTTTATGCGGTTTTGACAGAGATTGAACGGCTATGGGTAATTGCCAGCCATGCGAACCTGTCCGCTCTGCGGTACATTCGGGATATAGCCTGCAAAAGCCAGCGCATGCCATATGCGGATTGATGTTGTTTCCATAGCTTCTCCTGATCGCAAAATGGTACCGCTTTCAATCAATCCTTATATAAGCACTCTCTTTTATATAAAAGCTTATATTATAGGATTTGTAAACGCTCTTTTATTATAGTTACATGTTAGGTACAATGAGATTGTCTAAGCGGTGTAAAATTTGCCCTAATCGAAGGTGATCTTATGATATTGAATTCTGAAGTTGATCCAGCTCTATTCGAAAATTGCCACTGGCTTCCTAACATTGACTGGAATGTAAAGTTTTTCGGCGCTCATATTCACCGGGTAAAAGCAAACTGGTGTATGCCAGAAGAGTCACATATCGGTTTTGAAATTGTACTGATTTTGGAGGGTCGTCAGGAGACGATCATGGAAAATAATGTGTATTCGGTTGGTGTCGGCGATATTCTGATCATCCCACCGGGATTCAAGCATGTGAGTCAATGTGCTTCCCCAGACGGGATGTATTATTTCAGCACCCATTTTAATATAGATGATCCGTTGTTCCGTCAGGAGATGATTAAGAGCAATCAGCTTTTTTTTCCGGCTGGTACTGAAACGAACATGAAGCTGCAAAAGATCGTGCACAGCTGGATTGGCATGATGCAGGAGAACGGAGAATATACGACAGCGGATCGTTTTCGCATGCAAATTGCCTTGTTTGAGCTGTTCGGAATATTCTCGCAAATGATATCTACCGGGATGGAGCCTACGCTTTCGCCCTCATCCGTTCAGTATGCCAAGGCCATTATGGAGGCCATTCAATCCAGATTCAAGCCTTATCGGGATGATGAATCTGCCGAGCCGACGTTCCGAATTGAGGATGTGGCAGCCTCCCTCGGGATCAGTCCCGGATACGCACAGGAGGTATTCCGCAAGGTATACGGCTATTCACCGCGTCATTACCTGTCGGAGACGAAGTTGCACGAGGCGAAAGTGTTGATCCAGCAACCCAATCTGCCGCTGAACAAGGTGGCCTCCCTGCTCGGATACTCCAGCTTGGCTCATTTCAGCAGACAATTCAAGCGCTGGACTGGCACCAGTCCGCTCAAATACCGCCAAACGCTGAGTCCGGTTACTGAGCAGGAACAAGGTAGCTAAATAGAGACACGGTAACAGAGACTTCGCTATTTTCATAGTGATAAAAAGAGCGTGACACCGAACATCCCGGTTGCCGCGCTCTTTCTATTTTATTGCTATCGACACGTGCTCCATCCAGGATTACTCCTTCAGGGTATTCGGGTCACAGCCTTACATCCCCTATATGCTGATGCACCACATACATCATCCCCATCAAGAACAAGGCCAGTCCCAAATAACCAATCCCGAATTTCCAGCGTGATGACGTGGGTACCTCGTAATATTTATCATTTTCAAACGGAATGTAATCAATCTCACACAACAATTTAAGCTGATACGCATCCGGTGTCGGTATATGCTCCACACCATTCAGCCTTACATCCTGGACAAGACACTGCTGTGGCAGCAAAAGTGTCTGCTCCACATCCAGACTTTCCATACACACCGTCACATATTGCTGCCCTTCCAGATCCGAGTAGGTATTAAAAGATAGTCGACGGGTATGCTCCGGTCCGGGTAGCGGGTATCCTTGCTCATACAGATGCTGTACGTTAATCAGCGGCTTTTGCAATAAAGATTGGACCTTGACCTCTCCTTTATTGCGTTTAACATATTTTTTGTACAAATCGTAGGCAAAGAGCGCCCATATCAGGAAAAATAAAAAGGATTTTAAATACACAATGACAACGATTCCACCCACCAAGCCGACTAGCCACAACCACCGCGATACTGCCGTGGAAATTCGTCCTCCGTCGAGCGGGTGAATTGGCAGCAGATTGAGCAGATTCAGGAAAAAACCGACATACGCCAGCGCGTACAATAGCGGACTGTCCGTCGCATAGGCTCCCGCGTATACCGCCATAGCCCCAACCGTGCCCAGTAACGGGCCGCCCATCGCCACATACGCCTCTGTTTGCGCATCCAAAGGATGCCGTTTCATCGTAATCAGCGCACCAAGAAAAGGGATAAACAACGGTGCCGATACGGGAAGTCCTTTCCGCTTGGCAGCCCATACATGCCCCAGTTCATGCACAAACAGCAAAAGCACAAAACCAACCGCAAATCCCCACGGGTACAGAAGCGCATAGAAGCCAATCGTCGTCGCCATAGATATCAGCGCACCGCCGAATTTACCGAATTTCAATAGTGCCAGCAACGACTTCCCTTTCAAAAGAAGCAGCGCCGCCGCACTGCCTAGATACCATTTGGATGAGCCGGATTTGGAATTAGCCTTTTTATCATCTTTTTGCAAAAGCGTCCGCCTCCTTTCTCTACACTTCCATTGTATCCTGCTATGTACAGCTTGTAAAAACTTCCTTGCTTCAATTAATGTACAGCGTCTGTTCGCTTCATCAATTCAACGTACTGAATTAGCTCTGCCTTTTGCTGCTCCAAGACATGAATCCTGTTCGCTAACCCGGCAAAAAAAGCTTCGATCTGGTCCCTGATCACATTAGCTGAATGCCCTCTCCATTCATGCAGACGACCATACAACACGCGCGCCGCCTGTTCATCCGTGCGAAGCTGAGCGAGCAGCCATGTCAGCTCCTTTTCCGCAAGCAATAACTCTTCCAGTTCGACCCGTATTTGTCCGTTCAAATCACTGTCCGCCTCCTATGTATTGAATGACGTTGCCATCCCCTTGTATCGTTAGTTCATTGTTATTAGCTGATGTCCGCCTGAATAAACTGCTCTACTTTGTATTCGAGGTAATAAAGAAACTCATTGGTGGTCTGCAAATGCCACTGGCTGAATTCGGTCATGGAGGAATCAAGCTGCGTTACAATCGGCTGTAGTCGTCGGCTCTGACTACTGTGCAAATAACGTGAAAGCCTTGCTCTGACACGCTGGAAATCTGCATCACATTGTTGCGCGTTTGCCTTCCATTTTTCGGCTACAGCGAGTAAATGCTCCGGCATAACCTGAATCGTACCCGCAGAGGCAGATGTAGCTGCCGTTATGAGTGCATTTTTTTGAAATTGAGTGAAGGTCTGCCCCAATTGATGCAGCCAGCCGTCCACCGTTGCCATCAGGTTGAAATCGGATGGAATACGCGGAGATTCCGCAATTCGTTCGCCTGTTGCCGGATCGTATAGCGGATTAGAGATATAGCCGTTCTCATCAAACTTATAATACTCAAGGGAGTGATAGTAAGGTCCGCCCAACGTGTTGTCAATTTGCTCTTTTAGCCCTATGCCGTCATTAGCCGTTTCATAATTACTGTTGATATGGTAAGAAGATCCTACGTGAAGATCGTATCCTCCCCCAATAAAGCTGGCTATCATATCACCTGGATGAAGGAAATTCGTAATTTGATGGTCAAATTCGCCTTTTTCTGCTTTATCCCTGTATTCTGGCGTCAAGCTGGAAATAACCGAAGGCGCACTGAATGTAACAGCACTTAACCCCGTGTAAGCTGCTGCATATTGCGCATTTCCTCCTCTCAGCGAATGTCCAGTTAGCGAGAAGCTATAGTTCTTGTATTTGCTTTGTAAATCCTTCGCATAGTCCTCTGCCTGATAGAACTGGTTTGAGCTACCGAACAAAGCCTTATCTACACTCTTTTCTTTTTCCCCCATCCAGTTGTTGAACGCCGTGAACCCTAACTCGTCGTCCATTTTCTTCATATTCTCGTTGTAAGCATCCGAATGAATATTTAAACTGCCATGAATTTTTCGGTTAATTTCAGGAAGTGCGAGGGTCGCATCGTTATACAAATCCTGTGGATCATCCGTTTCCGTCCCACGATAGGCAATGACAGCCTGATTCGTTTCATCGTTGTAAAATGTAGTGGCCGCTAATCCTGAGTCTTCACGATTAATGGAGTCCAGTACCCTCCAGCCTGGAAGCTCTTCTACTTTTCCACCTGCTTCCCGATCTTCATATGCTATTTTTGACATTGTTCTATAAGTTTTATCGTCTACACGAGTTGAAATACTCATTTATAAAAACTCCTGTCATCGCATCTTAAAACAAGATACATTAGTTACAAACTCTAGCTCAATTCATATCCTTTCTCTAATAAGACCTTCTCTAGCTCAGGGCTAATTATAAAATCAGAGGTTTCCTGTGTCTTATAATTTACTGAAATATCAAAGGTCTGTTCTTTTTGGCCCTTTACATTTCCTTTAAAGTTTATTGAATAAGCTACATACTTCGGTAACTTGTGTTCATAGGTGATCTCAACATCAATACCATAGGCCTCCTTCAAATATTGAACAGCCGTAGCCTTGGCTTTACTGATCAGTTCAGCATCTTCATCTTTACTCACCTTTTGGCATCCTCCTAATATTAAAATAAGAGCTATCAACACCATCATTCCTTTTAGATATCGGTGGCCGATTCTAATCATCCCTTTCATATGCACAACGTCCCATCTTATATCCACAAAATCCCTTTTATGAATTGTACCTTTTCTCAAACGGAAACAAACAATACGCCTTTAGGCTTAAGATATGATTAAGTCCACAGCATCAAAAGGATGTAGAAAATCGACGTTCTTAGCTGAATAGTTTCAGTTCAACAATAAAATTATCCATATTTTTCAATAATAATTTCCATTGTGCCCTTATAATATTCGACTCCAACTATTAATTACTTGTCTAATGAATTTGTATTTGGATAGGTTCCATTTTCGATAAGGACTTTTTCTAATTCGGGACTTATAGCAAAATCCGAAGTTTCTTGAGTTTCGTAATTCACAGAAATGGTGAAATCCTCTTCCGCATGGCCTATTACATTACCATTTATATCGACCTTATTCGTTACATAAGTTGAAACTTTTTTTTGCATATGTGATTTCTACATTTAATTTATACTTATCCTTCAAATACTGGACGCCGTAGCCTAATCTCAGTCACCCTCTCTCAGCACGTAGATATCCTCGTTTACATCCAAAACGACGTCTATTTACATATGCGAATAATAATTATTCCCTTGATTTATATCCTTTTTCTATAAGGACATTTTTCAATTCAGGGTTGTATAGAAAGTTGGAAGTTTCTTGAGTTTTATAATCAACGGCAATATCAAAGGTCTGTTCTAGACTTCCTTTCACATTACCTTCGAAATCAATTTTACTGGAGACATACGATGGTAACTTATGTTCATAGGTAATTTCTACATCAAGACCATAGTTATCTTTCATATGCTTAATTGCTGTAGCCTTGGCTTTATGAATCAGTTCAGCATCTTCATCTGTATTTTCCTTTTGACATCCTCCCAGTACTAAAATGAGGACTACACACAACATCATTCCCTTTATAAATCTGCCATGACTAATTTTAATCACCTTTTCCACAATGAGGCGTCTTTATCTATATCCACGAAGCCCTTTCCCATTCCATAAATTGTATCGTTTGTTCCCCTGCCCATTCAATAAGCTTTTAGACATAATACTCATTTCGGCCTATAGTATTAAAATGGTAGAGTATTTCCACTCGCATGGTTTGTTAGTTTCAGTTTCTGCATAATATTATCCATATATTTCAATAACCATCCGCATGTGTCCACGATCACGCCTGTTCTGTTATCATAAAAGAAAACGGAATGACTCAGGAGAGGATTGCAAACCATGAGCTTTGAACTTACCCGGCGGGTCATTAGACAGCTATGCAGTCAAGCCGCTTATGACGACGGGGACGCCTATTATCGGGCCAAAAGAGTGGCCTTCACGCAATTAGATCATGATGATGGTGTGTATGAGGCTACGATCAAAGGAAGTCGCTTCTATGCCGTTGCAGCTATGATCCGCCCTAATGGCAGTATCCGCGCGGAATGCACCTGTAGCACATTTCAGACCACCGGACGGTATTGTAAGCATATTGCCGCTGTTCTCATTAATGTCCATGAAATGCTGAGCGGAAAAAGCCTGTCTGTGCGTTCTTATGCTTCCAAACTCCATTCGGACATGACCTCGGACTCAGTAGAAGGAACTGAAGCAGACGGAATCTATACCGCTACCGCTGCTCAGTATGATCACGCCCGGACCGCACGATTCTCCGGCATCACGCAGAGTGACCTCCAGTTGACCGACAGTATGTTAAAGTTGTTCAGCAGCAAGAAGTCACTTCGCAGCACTCCTACCCTGCTGGATACCCGCGCTGTTCTGGATTTTCAATTTGTGATCCGTCCTTTTGCCTACGGTTACCAGAAGTACATGTTTGGTATAGAGATGAAAGCCGGGCCCAAACGATTGTATATCGTCCAGAAAATCCGTCCATTTCTCGACAGCATTGATCGTGGCGACAGCTACATGTTTACGAGAAACTTTTCATACGAGCCTCAGTTGTACCGATTTCGACTCGAACATGACGCCATTCTTCAGCAGTTGGTTCAAGTTCGCCGTAATGAGCGGATGATCCGGGAAACCTCGGGTACGTATTCGTCCTCTGGCAGCCACATGAGTGGAGAACGGATGCTACTCATTCCACCTGCGGCCTGGGAAAAGCTGCTCCCCTTGCTGGCAGCAGCACAGGGCGTCCAGTTTGAAATTCACGGAAACACAACCGAGGGTATTCCTCAGTCGGACAACATGCTGCCGCTGCAATTCGAATTCGATAAAGCCGAGGCTGACACCGAGGGTTACCAGCTAAGCATTCAAGGGCTGGATGATCTAACCATTATGGAGGGCTACGGCATCGTCATTGCCGATGGCAAGCTCGTAAAGCAAAAGAATGATCCGCTGCAACGTCTGTCCGAGCTAAAACGGATGGTCGAAGTCCATCACAAGCGGAAGATTCAGATTGCAGCGGAACAGATGGAGTCCTTTATGGACAAGGTTGTTCCCGGGCTGATGAAGCTTGGACGTGTCCATATGACCCGTTCCGTATCTGAGCGGGTTACACAGCAGCCATTAAAGGCGAAACTATATCTGGATCGGGTAAGAGACAAGCTGCTGGCAGGACTGGAGTTCCAATACGGGGAAATCATCGTGAACCCACTGGAAACCGACGAGCGGAAGCCTGACAACGAGCGTATTCTGATACGGGATGGGGAGCAGGAACAACAAATTTTGGATCTGATGGAGCATAGCTCCTTCGCCAAGACAGACAGTGGATATGTTATGGAAGATGAGGATGCGGAATATGATTTTCTGTATCATACGGTGCCACAGCTGGAAAAGCTGGTAGAGGTGTATGCCACAGGTGCTGTTAAATCGAAAATAAACAACACTCTGCCTACCCCGAAGGTACGAGTAGAGCTGGACGAACGTACCGATTGGCTTGAATTTAAATTTGATATCGAAGGCATTCCGGAATCCGAAATCCGCCTGCTGCTAAAATCATTGGAGGAAAAGCGAAGATATCACCGCTTGCCGAATGGTGCTTTGCTGCCGCTGGAAACAGAGGAATACAAGGAACTGATCCGGTTCATGAACGAAACGGGAATTCGCAAAAGCGACCTGGATGCCGCACAAATTCGCATACCCGTTACGCAAGGACTGTATTTAATAGATCCCCATGATCAAGGGAAGAATCTGACGCTGGGCAAAACGTTTCGCCAACTGCTGGAGAATATTCGTAATCCAGATCATCTCGACTTTCCAGTACCCGACACACTCGCTCCAATCCTGAGGGATTATCAGGTTTACGGCTTTCAATGGCTCAAGACGCTGGCGCATTACCGTTTCGGGGGCATTTTGGCAGATGATATGGGACTGGGCAAAACGCTGCAAAGTATCGCCTTTCTCGTCTCTGTACTGCCGGAAATCCGTAGTCAGCAGCTTCCAGCCATGATCGTGTCTCCTGCGTCACTGGTATACAACTGGCGGAATGAGCTGGAGAAGTTTGCACCCCATATCCGCGTCGTTATTGCAGACGGCATCGCGGATGAGCGTAATCGAATCATTAGGGACGCAGCGCGGTATGATGTCATCATCACCTCCTATCCTCTGCTGCGTCGGGATGCAGACTTGTACGGCAAGCTATCGTTCCACACGCTGATTTTGGACGAGGCGCAGGCATTCAAGAACCATGCCACCCAAACGGCACAGAGTGTGAAGGATGTGAAAGCCCGTTACCGTTTTGCCCTTACCGGAACACCGGTGGAAAATACACTGGAGGAGCTATGGTCCATCTTCGATGTGGTATTTCCCGAGCTATTTCCCGGTGGAAAAAGAGCATTTCACAACCTCACCCGGGATGTGATCGCCAAGCGGGTACGTCCATTTCTGCTGCGCCGCCTCAAGAGTGACGTCCTGAAGGAGCTGCCGGAAAAAATCGAATCCGTTCAGGTGTCACGGCTCCTGCCGGATCAGAAGAAGCTGTATACCGCCTATCTGGCCAAGCTCCAGCATGAGACATTAAAGCATCTGAATGAGGAAGGCTTCCAGAAAAGCAGGATCAAGATCCTTGCGGGTCTGACCCGGCTTCGCCAGCTCTGTTGTCATCCAGGCTTGTTCATCGAGGGCTACACCGGAAGCTCAGCCAAGTTTGAGCAGTTGCTTGAGATCGTTACGGAATGCCTTAGTTCGGGCAAGCGGATGCTCATCTTTTCACAATTCACGACGATGCTTCAATTGATCGGACGCGAGCTTGCTCAGGAAGGAGTGCCCTACTTTTACCTGGACGGGCAGACTCCCGCTTCGGAACGTGTGGAGCTATGCAGCCGTTTTAATGAAGGAGAACGTGATCTGTTCCTGATTTCTCTGAAAGCAGGAGGAACCGGCCTGAATCTCACCGGGGCAGATACCGTCATTTTGTATGATCTGTGGTGGAATCCCGCTGTAGAGGAACAGGCTGCCAATCGCGCCCACCGGATGGGCCAGAAAAAAGTCGTGCAGGTGATTCGTCTCGTCGCGCAAGGTACGGTAGAGGACAAAATGTATGAATTACAGCAAAAAAAGAAAAATCTCATCGACCAGGTCATCCAACCGGGACAAGAAACCCTTTCGGCACTGACCGAGCTGGAGATTCGTGAACTGTTAATGATCTAGGCAGGTTTAACCGCTATGAATCCAATTTAAAATAAACTTGCACATCGCCGTGTGGTTCACACGGCTGTGCAGGTTATTTTTTGTGATCAGACAAACCACCCGGTCAGTAATGACCGTCCCTCTTTCTTCACTATCCCTCCAACCTGAAATGACTGGGGATGTTTTTCAATGTTCAAACCATAACCAGAGTCCGTTGAAATGGTACATTCCACGGACCTTGCATAGTTGAGTATAGTGGATTAATTTGAATGATGCAGTACATTAACAACGTGGGTTTGTAAATCCAATATTCCGATGAATCACCACATTAAGGAGGAACTTGCAATGAACCATCCTCTTCATGATTCTCACAGGAATAAAGCAGTGGAGCTTATTGAGTATGAGTTAACAACATTTATACGCCGCGCAGTATACATTGATCAGTCTGAGCACAAAATCGGCACTTTGGAGCGCGCCACGTATCTGCTATTGAGGCAGCTCATGGAGTATGGCCCCACTCGTGTAAAAACGCTCGCAGATATGTTTCTGCTCGATATTTCTACCGTCAGCAGACAAACGGCCGCATTGGAAACCAAGGGACTGATTCGCCGTCTATCCGACCCTTCGGACGGGCGCGTCAGCCTGTTTGAAATCTCGGAGCTGGGTAAGAAACTGTTGCTGGAAGACAAAAAAATGAGAGTAGCCCGGTATTGCGAAATGCTGGAGAACTGGACAGATGAGGAACAGGAAAAATTCGGGGAGCTGTTAGTACGGCTGAACAAAACCTACATTGAGGGATAATCCCATACGGATATCATAAGACAAGATGTCACTGAAAAAATCCAAAAGCGAAAAGGTCCAAATTGCCGTAGAAGCACCCCGCAATTGGACCTTTTGTTTACTTATCCTTATATGTCCTGATCCATCATGATTAATCCTGCTTCAATACTCTAACTTCAATGGGAACCAGATTAGACTCAATCAGGGAACGCTGAGGCTCAAACCACTCTGGCAGCATCAGCTTGTGCCCCAATTCGTTCAGCTCCTCATCCACGGTAAAGCCGGGTGGATCGGTCGCAATCTCGAACAAAATACCACCTTGCTCCCGGAAATATACAGCATTGAAGTATTGCCGATCCACAATACCGCTCGTCCCAAAGCCATGCTGGCGAACCGTTTCATTCCACACCTGATGTTCTGCATCATCCTGGGCACGCCAGGCAATATGGTGAACCGTACCCGCACCACCGTTGCCCCACGGTACATCTTTGACCGGAATGTCGATCAGATTGCCCAAATCGCCAGTCGCCTGATAGCGGATGTAGCCTGCATCTGCATCTTCTCCGATGGGAGTCATTCCCAGAATGTTCTCCAGCACGCCTTGCGTATGCTTGGAATTAGCACTGAACAGCACTGCGCCGCCAAAGCCCTTGATCGCTTTATCCGCTGGCACGCCGCCGGCTGTCCACGTGTTCACAGGGCCATCTTCCCGCTCCACCAGCTCAAGATGCAAGCCCTCATTGTCTCGAAACTGGATGAATGACTCGCCAAAACGAGTGGCCTTCGTGAAAGATACCTTCAAGCTGTGCAGACGGTTTTCCCAGTATTCCAAAGCACCGGACGGCACGACATACGTTGTAATTCCTACCTGCCCGCCTCCGAGCTTGCCCTTGCGTGTACCCGGCGCCGGAAAAAAGGTAATAATCGTTCCGGGGCTGCCTTGTTCATTACCAAAATACAAATGATATACTTCAGGAGCATCAAAATTAATCGTCTTTTTAATTAATCTCAACCCAAGCACGCCTGCGTAAAAATCAACATTGCCCTGCGGATCTGCTGCAAAGGACGTGATATGATGAATTCCTGCGGTCTTCAATGACATCTCAGTCACTCCTTTTCCTCATCTAATCTGATTTTATTTATATATTTCAAAATCCGTTGTAGCTGACAAATTGCCCAACTGGCTTACGGTATCCACGTGCACGCTGACCAGATACATCTTCTTTACCCAAGGTAATCAGCATCACTGGCACAAAGTTTTCAGAAATATTCAATACTTCCCGTACCTTCTCCGGGTCAAAACCGATCATCGGGCAAGTGTCCCAGCCTTTGTCCTTGGCAATCAACATGAACTGCATGGCAGACAGGCTGGCATTGCGGATCGCTTCTTCCCTTTGGAAGACAGGTCCCCGCTCGCGATAAAACTGGGTCACCGATTCCACCTCTCTGTCATATTCCTGCTTGCTCAGAACGCCCAGGTTTAGAAAGCCTTCATTATATTCAGCTACTTTCGTATACGCCTCGGTATCCCCGAGCACCACAATTGCGGCCGAAGACGTTAATATTTTATACTGCTTACTTGCCTCGTCATGCAGTCTTTGTTTCGTATCTGTATCCTGTATCACGATATAATGCGCATGCTGTAAATTAAAAGCCGATGGAGCAAACTTTACTAGCTGGAATATCTCTTCCAGTTCTTTTTTATCTATTGTAACATCAGGAATAAATTTAGAAGCCGATCTTCTCTCTTGAATAATATTTACCAATTCGCTCATGTTCAGTTCCACTCCTCGATATTATTTTTAAATGAATTATCTTTAAATTAAGAATATATCTTTATGTGTTTTCTGTCAAGTAAAAATCTTAGTAAGAAGTATGTATTTAATTGATCCACGGACTATCTCAAAATTCGACGAGGAATGGAGTTTAAAGTAAGAGAACTCTTTATACTCCAAGGCGGCAAACCTATTGTCGCAAGACTGGAATCCATATGGAGATAAAGGGCCGGAACGATATATAGAGGTACAGATTTGGGATGATAAACCATTAACATCATACAAATTCTAATGAAATCATCATATAACACACCTTTCACAGATCGGTTGCCCGTATTCTCATCGTAATGGCTTCACGTTGCGCTTTGGTCAAGCTTTTGAAAACCAAATCGTACGAATGGTCGATCATGCTGTACAAATCCTCCAGCGGGAAAGTAGAATCGACCGTTACCGTGTTCCAATGCTTTTTATTTAAATGATATCCCGGCTTAATCGCCTCGTTTTGCTCACGCAGGTTTTCCGCAATAACCGGATCACATTTCAGAGAAACTTGGCAAATACCGTTCGCTTGCCTTAAGAGAGCAAATACTTTGCCTCCCACCTTCAGCACCTGTGGCTCAGGACCAAAAGGGTAATCCTCTATCGCTTCTTTTTTGCTTAGACCATATGCCACAATCTTCTCATACATCAGCCTTCTCTCCTCTGCTCAGTCTTCATCCTATGAATCTTTTTAAAGTCGTATTTGATCCTTATTATATCACCTCCGCACTCTTCAAATACACCAGGACCATGCTACAATTAGAGTATCTGTGCCAAAAGGAGACTCATTATGGATACCATTACACATACACTGTTCGGCTTGGCCTTATACGGCGCAGTCAAGAAGTCGGACATGACGCGCAAGCAAAAGGGCGCACTACTATTCACCACCGTTATTGGCTCGCAAATCCCTGATATAGATGTGATTTCTACGTTGTGGGATGTGTCAGGGCGATACCAGATGTGGCACAGAGGACTCACCCATTCACTGTTCCTCGTTCCCGTATGGGCGGCATTTATTGCCTTGCTGGTGCGCTTGTTCTTCCAACACTCCGGCTGGCGGTGGTTTGGAATAGCCCTGCTGGCTGTGTTCATTCACGATACGAGCGACCTGTTTAACGCTTGGGGTACGGGGTATTTTGAACCTTTCTCGCAGATGAGAGTGACCTTCGGGACGATTCCGATTGTGGACCTTGTTCTATGGGCGTTGATGCTGGCGGGGTTCCTCTATGTCCGCTTCCGGCGTTCTGCCCGAATTTCCTCGATGGCCGTCTACCGGATCGTATGGGCGCTGATGGCGCTGCATTTCACCGTCCAAACTGCCCAAGGCATGCTCATTCTGCACCAGCAAAAGACACAAGCGCCTTATGAGCAGGCAGCGTTATCTGCCGATTTTGTCCCCGGTATGTTCACGGTAATTAGCAAAAAGAACTCCGTGGTCACCTTGAGCAAAGGCTCCCTATGGACAGGCTTCCATACAGTAGCCGAGCTGCCATCCAAGGATCAGGCTAATCTGGATTTGCTGTTTGCCAGCAATCCCAAGTCACAAACGCTTGTGCAATGGTCACCCTTCGTGGTCGTTGTAGACGATGGACAGCGTCTGGGCGTATACGACCCACGTTTCTATCGGGAGGGTCAATCCTTTCTGTACGAATTTATCGACCGTCCGTGAGTTCGTGAGCTCGTGCGGGTCTAAAGATTTAGCTATATTTTATATACTGTATCTGCAAGCTGAACAGCCCTTTCACTTCCCATTAGGAAGTTGGAAGGGCTTGTTCTGTTCGTATTGCAGAGAAAGTTATGCAAGAACCCTATATTTTGATATACTTCCGTGAGAGGCTGTATCGACAACTTCGAACGGTACTCTAGTACCTTGACCAAATCAAATTTGAGGATAGAGATGTTTTAATTTACCTCTAGCCTGCTCGGTAGTAAACTGCCATTCAACCGATTTCTTCG
>NZ_JBIYCS010000009.1:0-233189 GCF_044907935.1 Paenibacillus sp. RC21 | reverse complement strand
GAGTTGGCCGAAGGAGCACGATTGGAAATCGTGTAGGCGCCAAAAGCGTCTCGAGGGTTCGAATCCCTCTCTCTCCGCCAGATATTATTTATTGTTAAGGCCCGTTGGTCAAGCGGTTAAGACACCTCCCTTTCACGGAGGTAACAGGGGTTCGATTCCCCTACGGGTCATAATATGGAGGCTTAGCTCAGCTGGGAGAGCATCTGCCTTACAAGCAGAGGGTCGGGGGTTCGAGCCCCTCAGCCTCCACCATTTTCATTATATAGAATTCCCTAATATTATCGCGGGGTGGAGCAGTTCGGTAGCTCGTCGGGCTCATAACCCGAAGGTCACAGGTTCAAATCCTGTCCCCGCAATTAATTTCCCTAAGGAAATCCTTTTGGAACTGTGGTGTAGAGGCCTAACATGCCTGCCTGTCACGCAGGAGATCGCGGGTTCGAATCCCGTCAGTTCCGCCATTTTTACAAAGTTATATTACCCTGTTGGGAGCCATTAGCTCAGTTGGTAGAGCACCTGACTTTTAATCAGGGTGTCGAAGGTTCGAGCCCTTCATGGCTCACCATTCATGAATTTATATGTCATGGATATCATTGTATTGCGGACGTGGCTCAGCGGTAGAGCATCGCCTTGCCAAGGCGAGGGTCGCGGGTTCGATTCCCGTCGTCCGCTCCATATTTGCGCCCTTAGCTCAGCTGGATAGAGCGTTTGACTACGAATCAAAAGGCCGGGAGTTCGAATCTCTCAGGGCGCGCCATTTAACTTCATAAGCCGGTGTGGCGGAATTGGCAGACGCGCGCGACTCAAAATCGTGAGGGAAACCGTGGAGGTTCGAGTCCTCTCACCGGCATGTATTTCGGGATGTAGCTCAGCTTGGTAGAGCACCTGGTTTGGGACCAGGGGGTCGCATGTTCAAATCGTGTCATCCCGATTCAAAAGGAAAGTCGCTTGAAGAAGCGGCTTTTTTTGTTATATTTTTTGTCTTTTTTTGTATAAATCAGTAATCGTCAGGTCACACTAACACAAAAAGTGGGACGGAAGGGATTACTGTGAAGCGATTAAGCTGGAAAAAACAAATTAAACGACGCTGGAAGCACTGGAGAAGAACGGTGTGGGCCTGTACTATTTTTGGATCGGCTTGTTTGCTGGCAGGTTTAGGTATCCTGTTTTCACGTTATATGCAGACTATGCTGTCACAGTCCCTTGCTACTACCGTTATGGCGGACGTTGATACGGAGGAGCCTTCACACACGAGTCAGGCTGAAGTGCATTCCTCGCAGGTGCAGGTATTGCAAAGTATCCGTGCTTCTGGCATCAGCAGAAAGACTCATTTGTTAACTACCTATGTGTGTGGCACAGAGACACTTTCCTTGGGAACGTTAAGTTCGCAGCAGTTAGAGAGTTTGCTGAAGCAGCATCCCGATTGGAAGGGACGGTTCAATTCCAGGGGCGAGGTGTGGCTGGAGCGTAAAGTGGAGGATTTGTCGGAGTTATGTAAACAGCACGCCTACATGGGTATTAGTATGGATGGACAGCTTACTTTGTTTGAAGGACCGCCTAAAAAAGAAAAAGTAATTCGGACTTTCTTTCAGCTGGATGTGGGATCAATGGAAACGGCTCTGCCCGAGGGAGTGTATGAGCAGCTCCAGCAGGGAATCCGTGTGCAGGATATGAACGAATACAACAGCGTGATCTCCACTTTTGGTGATTTTGCGGTGGAACGAACACAGCGGGTATTGAAGCAGCAATATTGATTACATGCAAGTGGGAGGCGTGTGGCTTTGCCCGGGGGGTGAGGCGTACAACGTCTCTTTTTTTGTGCTGAACTTAAAGTTAAACTTTTTACTCTATTAGATGCAAAGTTTTGTTATAATGAAATGAACGACACATATGTTCGCTTTGTTTACTATTTGGCAATGATTATGGCTTTGATATTGATCGTTGATGGCTAGTTAACTCCGTATTTTGGCGATAGGGGAGAGATTTTTTTGCGTTTTCTAGGAATTGATCCGGGTATTGCAATTGTGGGCTTTGGATTTGTGGACAAGATTGGCAGTAAGGTGGTTCCTGTTCAATATGGCTGCATCCAGACGGAGGCCCATACACCGGAAGAAGAGCGGTTGCTTCATGTGTATGAAGGCATGCTGCAATTGATTGATAAATATAAGCCTGATGCGGTAGCGCTGGAGAAGCTTTTTTTTAATCGTAACGTAACAACCGCAATGTCTGTGAGTCAGGCGCGTGGTGTGCTGGTGCTGGCTGCGAAACAACGTGGTCTGCCTATAGGGGAATATACGCCTATGCAGGTGAAACAGGCTATTGTAGGTTATGGAAAGGCTGAGAAGAAGCAGGTACAGGAAATGGTTAGAATGTTTCTGAAGCTTCAAGTTGTGCCCAAACCGGATGATGTGGCGGATGCTTTGGCAGTGGCTATTTGTCATGCGCATTCATATGGACTAAATTCAAAGTTAAATGAGGTATTGCGAAAATGATAGATTTCTTGCGTGGTTCTGTGGCTCACTTGGAAAATGAATATGTCGTTTTGGATGTGCAGGGTGTCGGGTACCGGGTATTTTGTCCGAATCCTTATGCCTTTGCCAAAACGGAAGGGCCGATTGTCATCTATATTCATCATCATGTAAGGGACGATGCCACTTTACTGTTCGGGTTTGCGACTCGTGAGGAACAGCAGTTGTTCCGTAAGCTGATTGATGTATCCGGCATTGGGCCGCGTGTGGCGCTAGGCATCTTGGGAGGCGGTACACCTACTCATGTGGTAACGGCAATCTATCAGGAGAACATCGCATTTCTCACCAAACTGCCTGGTATCGGTAAAAAGACAGCACAGCGCATGATTCTGGATTTGAAGGATAAGCTGGATGGCATCGGTTCAATCGGCATTGCTACGGGATTGTTTGCGGAGCCTGTCGTGGAAGAGGGCGAGGGTTCCTATTGGAGCGAGGCACGAGAAGCGCTCAAGGCGTTGGGCTACACAGATGCAGAGCTTGATAAGGTATGGAGCAAAATGAAGAAAGATGCGAAACCTGATGAATCTGCCGATATTTTAATGAAACGGGCTTTGCAACTGTTGTTTGCCGGATAGGACGATGATGTCCGTTAAAGAAGTCTGATGAAAAGGAGGAGCGATGGAATATGGATGACCGGATTATTTCCGCCAATTTGATGATGGAAGACCAGACGGCGGAGCTAAGCCTTCGCCCCCGTTATCTGAATGAATATATCGGGCAAAATCAGGTAAAAGAAAATTTGAAAATATATATTGAAGCGGCCAAAATGCGTAAAGAGGCGCTGGATCATGTGCTGCTGTACGGCCCGCCTGGATTGGGCAAAACGACGCTCGCCAATATTATCGCCAATGAGCTTGGTGTTAATTTACGCACGACCTCAGGCCCGGCAATTGAAAGACCTGGGGACCTGGCGGCGTTGCTGACTAATCTTCAAGAGGGCGATGTTTTGTTCATTGACGAGATACATCGCCTGCACCGTACGGTGGAAGAAGTCATGTATCCGGCAATGGAGGATTTTGCTCTGGACATTATGATTGGTAAAGGCCCGAGTGCGCGTTCGGTTCGTCTGGATTTGCCGCCCTTTACGCTTATAGGGGCTACTACGCGCGCTGGGCTGCTTTCTGCGCCGTTGCGTGACCGATTTGGTGTCATTAGTCGGTTGGAGTTCTATACGACAGACGAGCTGGCCTACATCGTATCAAGGAACGCAGATATTATGGAGATTGAGATTGTCGGGGATGCGGCCGAGGAAATTGCATTGCGTTCACGGGGGACACCACGGATTGCGAATCGGCTGTTAAAAAGGGTACGTGATTTTGCCCAAGTTGCAGGAGACGGTATTATTCATTCGGAGCTGGCCGCAGAGGCGTTGAAGAGATTGCAAATTGATCCGCGCGGACTGGATGAAATTGACCATAAAATGCTTAAGGCGATGATTCATTCATTCCGTGGCGGACCTGTGGGATTGGATACAATTGCAGCGACCATTGGCGAAGAAAGTCAGACGATCGAGGATGTGTATGAGCCATATTTGTTGCAAATCGGCCTTCTGCAAAGAACGCCGCGGGGACGGATGGTGACTCCGGCGGCCTATGCTCACCTCGGAATTCCCATGCCAATGGATTCACGGTGAGCAGGGAGTGTGTACTTTTATCACATGAGAACAGGCAGTATCGCCTCATACACAGAAAAATGTAGCTGAAATTAGTTCTTAACGTGATTACAGGGCTATGTACTCGTATGATATTGTGAGACGAATGGTATGGAAAAAGAGAGTGCGTGAATTATGATTTGAGCGGGTTCAAGTTTAGCCGTATTTCGCCGATGTATTAAAAGGGACAGGTATGAGTCAAGTTCCCGCCAAATCATGCAGTATGCGTGCTATGACAGCCAGAAATGGGGGAGCCAGAAATGAGTGAAAAGGCGTTGAATCAAAACACAATTTTCGGCACATGGGCGGGTCGGGCCAAACGGGCAATAGCGGCTATAGTATTAGCTGTAGTTTGCCTGCCTTGGTATCCGACTGTTCACGCCGCTGCCACCCAAGAGGATATTCGTGTAGTGATCTTTGCGGATCTGGGCAGCAAATATAAAGCGACTACACCCGCTGTTACCTTGAAATCATCAGGGGGTTTGAGTGTCGGACAAAACAGTGGGGGCAGCTTTCAGGCCTGGACGAGACTTCCGGACAGCACAGCACGCTTTAGTGTAGACAGCTATCGGGTGAAGGTACTTGAAGGTAATGAAGCGGCTGCGATAAAAGCGGCTCAAGTGTTGCAGAAGACCAATGATAAACCGACGGTTTTTATTGGCTCGAAAAACGGTAGCTCCGTCTATCAGGTGTATGCGGGAATATATGCGAGTGAGCAGGCGGCGCAGGCCGCTGTACAGCGCATTTCTACTGCAGCTGGAGCACAGGCCGAAGTTACGGGGAACAAGCATTGGTCTACAGGGAACTATGGCAGTGAGCAAGAGGCCAATCTCGTCCGAACGACGATTGCTGCCGCAGGTTTTGATGCTTTTACCGTAGTTCAATCGAGAGGTCAATATGCTGTATGGATCGGTGAAGAGAGTAATGACAGCAAGTTGTCCGCTTTGAAAACAGAACTGGAAAGCAAGCAACCGCGACTCACCCTCTCTAAAGTCAACGCTACTCAAACTGGACTGATTGTGAGACAGGAAGCAGGAGTAACGACAGGCTCTCAGGTGATGACTCATTACGTGCTGAGTGGTTCTGATAATAGCAAGGTTATTGTCAACGGAGGCAACGATGGAATTCAAGTGGTTGAGAGATCACAGCGTACATATCGTGGAGACATGGAGATTGGCATGACGTCAGGACAGCTAGCGCTAGTAAACGAAGTGCCGTTGGAGCAGTATTTGTATTCCGTGGTAGGAGCTGAAGTCTATTCCTCATGGCCGGGTGAAGCGCTCAAGGCACAAGCGGTAGCGGCTCGCAGCTATGCGCTTGCCCAAGGCAATCGTTTTCAGATCGGGAACGTGGTGGATGGAACGTTAAGCCAGGCTTATAACGGCAAAGGCTCGGAGCATGCAAATGTTAGCGAGGCTGTAGATGCAACCGCTGGTGAAGTGATTAAAAGTGGTGGCAAGGTGGTTGAAGCTGTATTTTCGTCCAATGCGGGCGGCGTTACAGCGGATGCTTCCGAGGTGTGGAACAGTGGCGGCGAAGCGTTTGCCAGCGTAGATAGCTCTGGAGATACTTCGGCGCAAAAAGGAGCACAGGAGTGGTATCACGTGCTTCTCTCGAGCGGAAAGACAGGCTATATCCGAGAAGATAACGTTAAGGAGCTGGAGGGAGTCACAGAGGCGGGGCTAGACAAGGTCACCGTGACTGCTGAAAATACCAATGTGCGTCCCATTCCTCAAATTCAATCAAACGTGACAGCAGTAGCCAAGGTACAACCGGGTGAAGAAATGATTGTATTGGAAAAGGTACCTCAATCTGGAGACTACGCATGGGTGCGGGGACCCTTTACGGCTGCTCAGCTTGTAAAATCCTTGCAAGGGAAAGTAACGGGCACAGTACCGTCCTCTATTGACCATCTCGATGTCACCAAACGCGGTCCGTCTGGACGAGTGCTGGAGGTTGAAGCGAACGGATCGCCTTTAAAGGTGAAGTATCCTGATATGTATCGTTCAGCGATGGGCGGATTGCCGAGCACGCTGTTTGATATTGCGAGTACCGGCAGTTATACTGTATTAGGCGCTGATGGGGCTACTACTCATGTAAATGGTGCACAGGGAACTACAATCCTGTCGGCATCAGGGAGCAGCACTTCCGGTGGTAACGGGGTGATCGTCATGAATGAAGATCGTCATGCGCGAGTCATCGACAAAACGCAGAGCTTTATTTTTACAGGCAAAGGGAATGGTCACGGTTTGGGCTTGTCACAATGGGGAGCCAACGGTTTGGCTGATCAGGGGTATGATTACAAGAAAATTTTGCAACACTATTACAAAAATGTGGATATAGTTAAGGACTGACCAATATATGAACGTAAACGATTACGATTTTGAATTACCTGAAACATTAATTGCACAGACGCCTTTGCTTGATCGAAGTGCTTCCAGACTGCTGACGTTGAACAAGGGTAGCGGTGAAGTGGATCATCATACATTTTCAGATATTGTGCAGTATCTTCAACCGGGCGATACGCTGGTGCTAAATGATACGCGAGTGATTCCTGCACGCTTGTTTGGTATCAAGGAAGACACGGGAGCTAAGGCCGAGGTGTTACTGCTCAAGCAACTGGAGGGTGACCGATGGGAAGCATTGGTAAAACCCGGCAAGAAGCTTAAAAAGGGCGCGGTCATCGTTTTCGGTGATGAGCTGAAGGCGGTCATTGAGGAAGAAGGCGATATGGGCGGAAGAGTGCTTTCATTCTCATATGAAGGTATTTTTCAGGAGATATTGGATCGTCTTGGGCAAATGCCGCTTCCACCGTATATCAAGGAGCAACTGGATGACCGTGAGCGTTATCAGACGGTTTATGCCCGGCATGAAGGCTCAGCTGCGGCTCCAACCGCAGGATTGCATTTTACAGAGGAATTGCTGGACCGAATTAGAGAAAAGGGTGTTTCCATTGCTTTTGTCACCCTTCACGTCGGTTTAGGAACGTTCAGACCCATGTCTGTGGATACGATTGAGGAGCATGTGATGCATGAAGAATATTACTCATTGTCACAGGAAACGGCAGATGTGCTGAATGAAACCAAAGCGCGTGGCGGAAGAGTCGTGGCGGTGGGGACAACCAGTTGTCGGACGCTGGAGACGGTGGGCAATACATTCGGTGACGGACTATTACAGGCCAGCAGCGGCTGGACGCAGATTTTCATTTATCCAGGTTATGAATTCCGTGTGGTAGATGCGATGATTACGAATTTTCATTTGCCTAAATCCACATTGGTTATGCTGGTCAGCGCACTGGCGGGCAGGGAGAATATTATGCATGCTTACCAGGAGGCGATTGACCAGGAATATCGGTTTTTCAGCTTTGGGGACGCAATGTTCATTTATTAATTAAGGATGGTAGAGAAAATATGGCACCAGCAATAAGATACGAACATATTAAAACCTGCAAGCAATCGGGAGCCCGTCTCGGGCGTGTGCATACACCTCACGGGGTTATTGAGACACCAACCTTTATGCCTGTAGGGACACAAGCTACAGTTAAAACGATGAGTCCTGAGGAACTGAAAGAGATGGATGCTCAAATTATTTTGAGTAATACGTACCATCTGTTTCTTCGTCCTGGTCACGATATTATTCGTGAAGCGGGTGGGCTGCACAAGTTTATGAACTGGGATCGTCCTATTTTAACGGACAGCGGCGGGTTTCAAGTGTTTTCATTGAGTGAAATGCGTAAAATTACGGAGGAGGGCGTTCATTTTCGCTCTCATTTGAATGGAGATAAGAAGTTTCTTTCGCCAGAAGTGGCAATGGAAATTCAAAACTCGCTCGGCTCGGATATTATGATGGCCTTTGATGAATGTCCTCCTTTTCCGGCTGAATATGAGTATGTGAAAAAGTCGTTGGAACGCACCAGCCGTTGGGCTGAGCGCTGTCTGGAGGCGCATGCGCGTCCTCATGATCAAGGGTTGTTTGCTATTGTTCAGGGAGGGATGCATGAAGATCTGCGCAAGCAGAGCGCGGCGGATTTGACTTCCATGGATTTCCCGGGGTATGCTATTGGTGGACTGAGCGTAGGTGAACCGAAGCATTTGATGTATGAAGTGCTGGATTATACGCTTCCTCTGCTTCCCACTAACAAGCCACGCTATTTGATGGGCGTAGGTTCTCCGGATGCCTTAATTGAAGGCGCTATCCGTGGTGTGGATATGTTTGATTGCGTACTTCCAACACGAATTGCTCGCAACGGGACAACGATGACCAGCCAAGGCCGTCTTGTCGTTCGCAATGCCCAATATGCAAGAGATTTCGGCCCGCTTGATCCGGCTTGTGATTGCTATACCTGTCGTAATTATTCACGTGCTTACTTACGACACTTGATTAAAGCGGATGAAACCTTCGGGCTCCGACTGACAACGTATCATAATTTGCATTTCTTAATTCAATTGATGCGCAATGTCAGACAAGCGATTATGGATGACAGACTGCTTGATTTCCGCGATGAATTTTTTGAGCAGTACGGTCTTCATGATAATGATAAAGGTTTTTAAGTTTTAGGGGAGAGTATACGAAAGGGGGATTTAATATGTTTCAATTTGCTACAGCTGCAGCTGCACCCGGTGGAGCTGGGGGGCTTTTTCAAATGATTTGGCCACTGGCTCTGATGTTTGTAATCTTCTATTTCTTGCTGATTCGTCCGAATCAGAAAAAACAGAAGCAGCGTCAAACGATGCTTCAAGCCTTGAAAAAGGGTGATAAAGTGATTACAATCGGAGGTCTTCACGGTACAATTATGGAGATTACGGATGATGTGGTCGTTTTGCGTGTGAATGATGTTACGAAGCTAACCTTTGATCGCAGCGCGATCAGCAATGCGATTGCAAAAGATGCTGCTTCCGAGGAAGTTGTTTCCAAATCATAGAATATTAGCATAACCATGCAAAAACCGAGCCTTTGAGAAGGGCTCGGTTTTTTGTGTTGTTTCGCCACATACATTTTGATTATCTGCTCAGGTTAATCCCAAACATCCCGCCCCCGGCTCCAATGATAAAGGCAATTCCCAGATGCAAAAGATCCTTGGCGTTCATGCCTGCATCCAGTGCCAGAAAACCGACCAGCAGCACGATTAGCCCATACAGGATGCTTGTAATACCGCCTTGATACCAGCCTTTGTTCGTAGATCTTTTACCGGCGACGAAGCCGCCGGATACCATGGCGAATGCATGAACGATGTACGTATACAACGATAAATCCTGTTCCTGCATCTGTGTCAGCCACAAGAGTAGCGAAAGGATAAATGCGCCCAGCAGCATCCATGCAAAAGCATAAAACAAGCCGGATAAAATGGGATGGGCCAGACGAAACGAACACCAGCGGCGAATGAGCTCCATTGATAATTCCTCCTGTACCAAGGTTTGAACTATTATAATTCTATGGCCAAGCCTCCCGGCTTAGTACCAAGTCGTAAGCAGTCTTTGTCTTTATTTGAATAATTTAACCTTTTGTTTTTTGTATGGTTGATATGAGAAACGGTCAGAATACGTGTACAATGAACGGCGAATGTCTTGTCGCAAGTACAGGAGAGGAGGCGACATGTTGGGTCACGATATTTTTGCACATATATTTCGAACGTTGCTCATGTATTTTATTGTATTTCTGGTTATGCGCTTAATGGGTAAACGGGAGATCGGAAAATTATCTGTTTTTGACCTCGTGATATCCATTATGATTGCGGAAATCGCTGTATTCAGTTTGGAAGATATAAAACGTCCGTTGTATGAAGGATTGATTCCTTTGGGCGTGCTTCTGATTTTGCAGATCGGCATTTCGTATTTCAGTCTTAAAAGTCGGCGTCTGCGGCTGCTGTTCGATGGTAAGCCCAGTGTATTGTTCTCCAATGGACAAATAAACAGGGAAGAAATGCTGAAGCAACGCTACAATTTAGATGATCTGCTGTTACAACTTCGGGAACAAAATATCGAAGGCTTGGACGATGTAGAATACGTTATTTTGGAAACGACAGGCAAGCTCACGGTCATAAGTAAAGATGATGACGTTGGAGATAGTGAATCTGAAAAGCAGAAACCAAATTTAGAACAAACGAATTTGATAAACAACGATCAACAAGAGAATAAAGTCCATCCTTCGCCTCAAATCGGCGGGAAGTTTAGATATGAAGGCCTTCCCATTCCGTTGATTATGGATGGCAAAGTGCTGGATCGAAATTTGGAGCGTATGGATATGAACCGTTTTTGGCTTAAAAATCAGATTCAAGCTCAAGGACATAAAGATTTTAAGGATGTTTTCTTGTGCTCGGTTAACCATAAAGGCGATGTATATATTACGCCGCCTGCCTTTGGGGAATCCTCGGATTAAGCCTGCTATGCCTTAAACCATCTTCTCAGGATGGGGATACGATTGAGATTGTCCCAGTCAATCATTTTGATCAGAGTCATTAGAAAAAGGTACAGAATAATGCCTAAGCCTGCGGCGAAAAGAAATTGCAGCCACATTTGACTGAAAACCGTTAGATGTCTGTAAGCATATAAGACGGCAGCCGCCATGATAATCATGCCGACTCCGGTTTTCCAGAAATCAAGCAGCCGCACTCTAAACCGAAGTAGTCTGCTTACACTGAAGCCATGCAAAAGAGTGACTATGGAACTGTTGATACAAATGGCAATAACAGCTCCATAAATACCGTATTGAGGCTGGGAAGCAAGCCAGACGATAAGCACGATTTTGATAACGGCTCCGACAAAGGTATTGAATAAGGCGCTTCCGGGACGATCCAGAGCCTGAAGTGTTGCCTGAAGCGGGGCCTGAATGTACATGAAAAGAGCAAAAGGAGCCATGAGCTTAAGCATGCCCGCAATGTCGCCATTGTTGTAGAGGAGCAGGCACAGAGGCTCAGCCAATACGTACATAATGACAGCAAATGGGGCTCCTGCAACTAAAGCAAGCCGAAGGGATTGATGCAATCGCTTATGAATGGCTGTCATTTGTCCCTTGGCAGCAGCTTCGGATAAAGAAGGTACAAGGGAAACAGCCAGTGAACTGGTGAGGACACCGGGTAGTAATAACACAGGAATGACCATACCCTGCATGGCCCCGTATTGGGCGGTTGCCACTCCGGTGGCAATACCTGCTACGGCCAGGCTGCGCATACATAGAATAGATTCGAGCAAATAGGACAACGATCCCACAAGTCTTCCGGCTGTTACGGGAACCGATATAGACAGAAGTCGTGACAACACAGACGGTTGTTCGGAATGAGCACCTGAAGATGGAGAAACTTCCGGTTGTAGGGGGATATGACCTTTTTGCTGGTTCCACTTGTATTGCCATAGAAGAACAATCATGCCAATGAGTTCACCCGCCAGCGCACCGAGCATCGCCCCCGCAGCAGCATAGGCTACGCCATGCGGAAGGAGCAGATAAGCAAACCAGATGACGCAAAAAATGCGCATGACAGTCTCGGCAATGGAGGAGCTTGCGGACGGAATCATATTTTGTTTTCCCTGAAAATAGCCTCTGTAGGCAGAGGAAACAGCAACAATAACAATCATCGGACTCATGCTGACAAATGTATAATAAACACGGCTGTCTGTCAGCAGGTGGCTTGTAATCCAGGGGGCAAAGAGAAGACAGAGCACCATGGCAAGCAGGCTGAGTGTAACGGTGAAACGCAGGCTTGTGTGCAAAATACGCCGTGACATTTCGGGCTGACCTGCCGTTTCAGATTCGGCTACAAGCTTGGCTACGGCAAGCGGTATCCCCCCGGTAATAAGGGTTACCAGCACGATAAAAAAGGGATACCCCTGTTGGTACAAGCCGACTCCTTCGGGACCGATAATACGCGGGAGCGCGATTCGCGGAATAAAACCCAGCAGCCGATTGATAATTCCAGCCGCTAATAAAATAATTGCTCCATGGATGAATGTCTGCTTTTTCAATCGCAACTCCCTCTTCCCCAAAAATGAATTCCGCGTCTATGTGTTACTTTAAAAGATATGCCAGACCTGTCCATGTTCATGACAAGCTTTTCCGAATGAAAGCAGAGGGATCAGAACAACCAGAGGGGGAGTGGTGAATTCTGCTATTGACGATCGAAATGAATGCATATATTGTTGATTTACGGCTATTTTCGACGAAAAAGAAGGGTTTTCCAGGATCAGGGCAGAAATGTTCTATAAAGCAGTCAATAACCCGCTAATTTCTGATCTGCGGAACCGGAGTCGCTGGGAGGAGGAACGGCCATCGTGGGTATGGAAGAGCTGGATGAGCAGGATTGGGATGACGCAATTGAGATGCTGTGTCAAAGCAAGGCGGACGAGTTGATTCTCGTAGGCTATGAGCATGTCACAAGCAAGGACGTCTGGAATTGTGTCAGCCATAAATATGAAAAGGAGGGTATTCCTCCGCTGCACAAGCTCGTTAACGATATACTTTCCCTTAAAGCGACGAGCTTTATGAACTATTTGACAATGTCCGCATTACGGGGCTCCACTTTCGAATAGAAGGGGGTCTTTTTTTGCGTTCAAATTGACTGCTTTTTGAGGGGTAGCTATAATAGGAATATTGAGAATGAAAGGGGAACATGGGACGGAATGAAGAGAATTCTAAGTTTCATCGTGGTCGTGCTCATAACCACTGGTGTTATGGTCGGGACAAGCCCGGGCCTGCTGAACAGTTTAAAACTAGGCCTCGATTTAAAGGGAGGCTTTGAAATTTTATATGAAGCCCAGCCTTTGGAAGCCGGGCAGAGTGTAACCAGACAGTCTCTCATACAAACAGCTCAAAGTCTGGAGAGACGGATTAATGCGCTCGGTACGACTGAGCCGGAAGTAACAACGGAGGGCACCAACCGTATTCGTGTGCGGCTTGCTGGTGTCTCCAATGAGGCAGAAGTCCGCTCCATGCTGAAAAAGCCTGCCGAGCTGACGTTCCGCAGTGCAACGGCAGCGGATGCTAAAAAGCCGGGCCAATTCAGCAAAGTTGAGCTTCGCGGTAATGATTTTGTGGAGAACGGCGCTGTTGTCGGCTTTGACCAGCTGAACCAACCTGAAATTAGTATCAAAGTGAAAGACAAAGCCAAGTTTGCTGAAATTACAAAGCGACTTCTGAACAAAGAGTTGGCTATTTTCCTGGATCAGGAATTACTCTCCGCCCCTACGGTACGTGGAGAACTGACGGATGGCAGCGCATCGATCACAGGTAACTATACTCGTGATGAAGCGAACAAGCTGGCCGATACGATTAACCTGGGTGCGCTTCCGCTCAAACTGACGGAAAAATATTCTCAGAGTGTAGGCGCTACACTGGGCCAATTGTCACTGGATCAGACGATCCGTGCCGGTTTGATTGGTTCGATCATTATTTTGGTATTCATGATTTTGATGTTCCGTGTACCGGGACTGGTTGCCAGCTTCTGTCTCATCGTTCATACCTGGCTGGTGCTTGCCATCTTCTACTTAGGCGGGTTTGTACTCACGCTTCCGGGTATCGCAGCGTTCGTGCTGGGGATCGGGATGGCGGTCGATGCCAATATCATTACGTATGAGCGGATTAAAGAAGAAATCAAGACAGGTAAAACGATTCGTTCTTCTGTCATCGCAGGTAGTAAAGCCTCGTTCCGTACCGTTATGGATGCCAATATTACAACCATTATAGCGGCTGCTGTTATGTTTGGTCTGGGAACAGGCTCGGTTAGAGGTTTCGCTCTGGTGCTCATCGTTGATATTGTCACCAGTATTTTGACAAATATCTTCTTCTCTCGTTTCTTGCTCAATCTGCTGGTTAAAGCGGATGCTGTGAAGAAGCCCAAGTATTTTGGTGTGAAGGAGAGTGATATCAGTGCGCTTTAATTGGGACTTTAAATATATCAAGATGAGCAAGTGGTTTTACACGTTTTCGATTATTATCACGCTGCTTGGTATTTTGAGCTTGTCGATTTTCGGTTTGAATTACGGTGTTGATTTCCGTTCCGGTTCCAATGTGGATGTCAATTTGACCAAAGCAGTTACACAGGAACAGATTCAAACTTTGCTGGACAAGAAGGGTATCGGCAAAGAGGTGGATTATACGCCGGGCAAAGAACGTTTTGGTATTCGCTTTTCGCAGGTATTGACGGATCAGCAAGTGAATGATTTTAAAACATCTTTCAATAAAGAGCTTGATCCAAAGGCATCCTTTGAGGTTAATACGGTGGATACGGAAATGGCGCAAGAGCTGGAGCGAAATGCAATATGGGCAATTTTGCTGGCCTGTGTAGCCATCGCTGCCTATATCTCGATCCGGTTTGAATGGCGGTTTGCCATTGCAGCAATTGTTTCGCTGTTGCATGATGCATTTCTCGTTATCAGTATTTTTTCCATCTTCCGACTTGAGGTGGATTTGACCTTTATTACGGCAATTCTGACGATTGTCGGCTTCTCCATCAATGACACCGTCGTAATTTTTGACCGTATTCGGGAAAATTTACGATTTGCGAAGAAGAAGTCCAGGGATGACTTGGAACAGGTGGTCGATCACAGTATTGCACAGACGATGACTCGTTCACTTGCAACGGTGTTTACTGTGTTTATTGCCTCCTTGTGCTTGTTCGTTTTTGGCGGCGAGTCGATTCGGATGTTCTCGCTTGCGATGGTTATTGGTTTGTTGTTCGGTGCTTATTCTTCCATCTTCATTGCCAGCCCGTTGTGGGTAGCTTTGAAAGGAAAACAAAAGTCTCCGGCAGCAGGCGGTGGTGCAGCCAAGACTGCAAAGTCTTAAATTATGCTTAACATCAGCAGTATGAATTAAAGAGAAAGCCGCGTCTGCATGGGCGCGGTTTTCTAAGGTTTGGAGAATTTGAAATGGAGCATTACCGGGAAATTGTCAGTTCAGGATTGAGGGGGAGACGTTGTGAATAGCGAACGCAGCCGATCATTGGAAACTGCGGCGTGGAGCGGGATTGTGGGTAATCTTGCACTGGCTGTTCTAAAGGGAACCGTCGGTTATGCGGCAAACAGCAAGGCGCTGATGGGTGATGCGCTGCACACGGCTGCGGATAGTGCTTCCCGTTTGCAGGAGCTTTTGTTTTCCAAAGGTGCAGCAGAGCATGGTATACTGGCACGGTTGCGAAACGGTGAAAAAGTCCGGACTGTCATATCGGTAGTACTGGCTATATTGGTTCTAATGAGTGGTCTTCAGTTGGGCATATCGGCTGTTCGTTCTTTAAGCAGTCCAGATCCGCAGGCTCCAGGTCTGTATGCACTAATTACCGCTTTCACTGCTTTGGTACTGAGAGAGTCGCTGTTTCAGTTTCAATACCGCTACTCCATTAAACATGGTCATAAGGCTGAAGCAGATTTGTACGCTAATCATGAACGGTATTCGCTTTATGCGTCGCTGATTGCTTTGATCGGCATGATTGGGGCAATGACAGGCGAAGCGATGGAGTGGCCTGCATTATTATATCTTGACCCGACCGCTGCGTTGCTGGTAGCCTGTCTGGTGTTGCGTAAAGGATATCTGATGGTACTGAATACCGCCTATTCGGCTCCTGCACAACCTCTGCGTGAGGAAGACTCACAACGCTTTATGGAGACGATACAGCGGGTGCATGGTATCGTAACAGTTGAGCATCTGCATGCACAGGAAGCAGGTCATTTTATAACTGTGGATGTAATCATTAGCGTGAATCCCCGGATTACCGTGCAAGAAGCGCAGGAAATTGCTGATCGGGCAAAAAATCTGCTACTGGCGCGTTTTCCGCAGGTGACCCATGTACAGATGCAGTTCGTTTCTTATCAAGCCGGGTATCCTTACAAGTCTAATCATGAACTACCGGATAATGATGTGTCGTCCTTGCTGCAATAATAACAGGGCGACTATGAAAGAAAGGTGAATAGGATTGCTTCATTCGCAGTACCGATGGAAGACCCCGGAGGTTAGCCTGGAAGCGGCTCAGCCGTTGACGGAAGAGCTGGGGATTTCACCATTGTTGTCCCGGCTTTTAGTGAATCGGGGTGTCACTACGGCCGGGGAAGCAAACCGTTTTTTGTACGGGAGTGCAGACGACATACACGACCCTTTTCTGCTCCTGGGCATGAAAGAGGCAGTGCCGAGGATCCGTCAGGCGCTAGAACGTGGCGAACACATATTAATTTATGGTGATTATGATGCGGACGGGGTATCCAGTACGTCATTGATGATTCAGCTTATGCGCTTCCTGAAAGCTTCGTATGATATTTATATTCCGCACCGCTCCAATGAGGGATATGGACTGCACAATCATGCCCTTGATTGGGCTAACCAGCAGGGGGTTACGCTCGTCATTACAGTGGATACGGGAATTAGTGCAGTAGAGCAAATCGCTTATGCGGCAACCTTGGGTATAGATGTTATTGTTACAGACCATCACGAGCCTCCTGCTGTGCTTCCTGAAGCGTATGCTCTGATCAATCCTAAGCTACCTGGCTGTCCCTATCCATTCAAGGGTCTTGCTGGTGTAGGTGTCGCTCTAAAGCTGGCGCAGGCGCTGCTGGGTGAAGTACCCGAGGAATGGTTTGAAATTGCTGCTATCGGTACGGTAGCTGATCTGATGCCGTTACATGGTGAGAACCGGACGATGGTACGCAGAGGGATTCAGTCTATGAGAAGCTCTGCGTTTCCGGGTATTCGGGCGTTGCTTGGTGTAGCGGGTGTGGATATGTCTACAGTGACCTCTGTCAACATTGCATTTGCCTTGGCTCCCCGGATTAATGCCAGCGGACGTCTGGATCATGCAGGACGGGCGGTCTCCCTTTTGACGACAGAGCAGGAGGAAGAAGCTGATCAGCTCGCGCATGCGCTGGATCTGCTCAATCGGGAGCGTCAGCAAGTAGTTGAACGTATTGTGGAGCAAGCCGAGCAGCAGCTGGCAGCCAAGCTGAATGGAGGCACGCTGCCGTCTGTCATCGTATTGGCTGGTGAAGGCTGGAACGTGGGTGTCGTGGGGATTGTGGCATCCAAGTTGCTGGATCGCTATTATCGTCCAACCATTATTCTGGGCATAGATGCAGAGACAGGAATGTGCAAAGGGTCTGCCCGTTCTATTCCGGCCCTGGATATTTATAGTGCTCTGACAGACAGTCATGACCTGATGGAGCACTTTGGCGGTCATCCTTCGGCTGCGGGTATGACGCTGTCTCGCGACAATCTGGCATTATTTGAGGAACGGTTAAATCGCTATGCCGCTTCCATTTTGACGCCAGACAATCTCGTTCCTGTAGCCGAGGCAGATATGGTCTGTCGTCTGGACGAGGTATCTTTACAGGTGGTTGAAGAACTGGAGTTACTCCAGCCCTTTGGTATGGGGAACCCTTCTCCACGTTTCGTGTTACAGGGTCTTCAATTGCGTGAGGCCCGTAAAATGGGGCGTGAGAAAAATCATGTAAAGCTGTTGCTGGAGCAGAACGGATTATCGCTGGATGCGATTGCCTTCCGGCGTGGTGATCTGGCTGATTTTTTGCAGCAGCAAACCGAGCTTGATCTGATGGGCGAGCTTTCTATTAACGAGTGGAACGGCAAACGCTCCCTCCAGCTGATGATGCAGGATATCCGTGTACAGGCTCCGCAAATTTTTGATTATCGGGGAGTATCGGACCCTTTTGCTGAGCTGGAGCGGGGGCTTAAGATTTTTCATCCTCGTATAGAAGAACGAAAAAATGACGTTGCTGTTGTGATGCATCCATCGTCCAGGCTTCGTCCGTCTCGTCCAGTGAACGCCGAATCCATATGGGTATATGATAAGGAGGGCGGCGTTACTCCCGGTGATGATCGAAGGGATACGCAGCACTCTGTAAAGTCACTGTTCGTGTTGGAGCCACCGGATACGCCAGAGCAGTTGCAGGCATTGTGGTCTACGTTTGAAGATGTGGAGAATGTGTTTCTTCTTCATTCGGTCAGTGAACGAGGCGGTCGGCTCGTCAGCCCGGACAGAGAGCTGTTCAAGCGTATTTACGTTGTGCTTTCCCGAGTAGGGACGCAGCCTGTGGACGAAAAAGCAATGCTGCCTGCCCTTAGCCGCCAATGCTCCTGTTCAGTACGAATGCTATCAAAAGTGCTGGACATTTTCGAGGAGCTTGAGTTTATAACGCGTACAAAAGGGCGATTCTGTTTTGTTTCCAATCCACCCAAGCGAGATTTAACGGCTTCTCCACGTTATCAGGAATTGCATGATATGGCTGAAATGGAGCGTTATTTGCTGGATGCGGATACAACCCAGATGACAAGCTGGATTATGTCGCTTATGAAGGGCGCGTCTTGAGGCGTACCCTCAAAGTCAATGATGTAGGATGGACATACTAATTAGAAGTTTACAGTAGGAGGAACTAAGTTGGACTACAAAGAATATATTCGGGTGATTCCCGATTTTCCACAACCAGGGATTAGTTTTAAGGATATTACGACCCTGATGAAAAATGGAGAACTGTACCGCAAGGCAATCAATGATATGAAGGAACTGGTATCGGATTTGAAAATTGATCTGATTGCAGGTCCTGAAGCACGTGGATTCGTTGTAGGTGCGCCTCTGGCTTATGCGCTTGGTGTTGGTTTTATTCCCATCCGTAAAAGTGGCAAGCTGCCTGGTGATACTATCGAGGAAGCATACGGCTTGGAATACGGCAAGGACATGCTGGCTATGCATAAGGATGCAATTGAGCCGGGACAAAATGTTTTGATTGCGGATGATCTGCTTGCTACAGGCGGAACCATCGCTACATCAGTGAATTTGGTACGTCAGCTTGGTGGAAATGTGGTAGGGACTGCTTTTCTTATAGAGCTGTCTGATCTGAATGGACGGGCGAAATTGCCTGACGTAGATGTATTTACGCTGATTACGTACTAAGCGCTCTAAAGCCTGGGGGTTTCCCGGGAAATATTTGAGCATGAATAACAAAAATAGCTCGATGGAACCTCTCTTTTCTAAAAGAGTTGCTCCATCGGGCTATTTTTGTATAGGTATGTGTTTTTGGTTAGAAATGTAATTAACATAAACTTTCAATTCATTTACGAAAATCGTTATAAAAAAATTGAACGAATTGTCGATAAACAATAAAAAGGGGCAGGGGTGGTCATATTGCGTACATTTCAATTTAAAAGCTTACAAGCACGAACATTCTCTACCTTGGTTCCCCTTGTGCTCCTGACTTTGATTTTAATCAGTTTTTTGTCTTACTTTTTCGCCAAGCAAAAGTTGGACGCGGAAATTAGCCAGAATGCTACCCACTCTCTGTCGGGAGTTAAAGCAGATATTGCAGCTAATGTGGATCGGCATGCTTTACTTGTCTCCATGCTGGCCAAGAGTGCAGAACAGCTGGGGACAGGAACGAAAATTGAAGATTATGGTCATTTGTATGAACAAGAGTTGGCATTGAATGATATGACCTATGGTCTGGGTGTTTTTTTCGCCAAGGATGCGTATGAGCCTGATACGACATATCGATCCAATTATGTGTATAGAGATGGTAAACAAATGAAGCAAACGACTGAATATGATGATCCCCAATATAACTATTTAACAAAGTTGTGGTATACAGGGGCTGTTGAGCGAGGTAAAGATATAAACTTTACGGAGCCTTTTTACGATTCCAAAATGAAAGTAAATATGATTACTGCCGGAAAAGCATTTTATGACCGAACAGGTAAGCTGATGGGTGTCATTACGGGTGACTTAAGTATGGCGAGTATTCAAGCCTATATCGAACGGATGAAATTCGGTGCCCAAGGAAGCGCGGTTTTGATGGACAAGAATGGAGCGATCCTGTCATCGGGACTCCAATCCATAAAAGCAGGTGAACCGCTGGCGAAAGTGTTGGGTATGGAGGAGGCAGAAGCTATCCAAAATGGTGCTTCCGGGCAGTTGTCCGCGTCCATCGGGAATGAGGATTATCGGATATTGTATGATACAATACCGCAAACCGGTTGGAAAATTGGGGTGCTGCTACCGGATTCGGAGCTGAATCGTCCTGCGAACGAAATGCTTAAACTGCTCCTTATCGTTAGTGCTATCGGAATCCTGTTGATCATGGGGGCTTTGCTGGTTAGCAATTCAGGAATGGTCAAAGAAATTAAAAAAATAATGCAGATAACGAATCGCATGGCCGTTGGAGATTATACAGTTGAAGTATCTCATCATCGTAAAGATGAGTTTGGTCAAATGGCAGAGGGAATCAATGAGGTGATTGCTGCTACAAGGGGGATGGCAAGTCGCTTGAGCGAAGAATCCGGCGTGATTACGACGGTATCCTCAACTATTTCCGGGGATATTTCTGGCGCAGCTGAGGATGCGAAGCACAATGCTGACGAGCTGGCTCAGGTAAAAGAAGGCGCAGAACTACAGTTGGCTGCTGCGGCAGAGAGTGCGACTGCGATGGAGGAAATGGCTGTTGGCGTTCAACGTATTGCCGAATCCATACAGCAGGTATCTGAAGCTACCACAGGCATTGAACATAAGGCTCATCAAGGAAATGAACGTTTGACCGAGGTCACCCGAGGAATGCACAAAGCGAAGGTATCTATGGATGAAGCAGGCAAGGTAGTAGGTTCGTTGAATGAACGGTCGGCCCAGATCGGCAGCATTATCGGGATCATTCAGGAAATTAGCGGGCAGACCAAGCTACTGTCGCTGAATGCCTCTATTGAGGCCGCACGTGCGGGTGAGCATGGCCGAGGGTTCGCTGTTGTGGCTTCAGAGATCGGCAAGCTTGCCGTAAATGTCAGCCAGTCAGCGGAGCAAATTACGAGCCGAATCCGATCTATGCAGGAAGAAACGAAATTAGCAATGGAAGGGATGCAACAAGGCACTCTGGAGATGGATGAAGGGGTGGCAATTTTGCAGGAGGTGGAACAGCGTTTTGCTGCGATGAATCAGGATATCCAGCAGGTGGCGATTGAAGTGCAGGAGGTTTCATCGGCTTCGGAGCAAATGTCAGCAGGCTCAGAGGAAGTTGCGGCATCTATTAGTTACCTTGCCGATATTGCAAAAGCTTCTGCTGAACGTGCTGGGCAAGCCTCTGAACGATCTGAACGGCAACTGAAAGCGTTGGAAAGTCTGGATAGCTCAGCGAAGTCGCTTACAAGCGTTTCTGACACGCTCAATCAGGTGGTATCCCATTTTCGTGTGTGATGTTGTTTGAAAATACAGGCGCTGCAATAAAAAAATCGCCGTTCTCCATGGACTGTGGCTCAACACGCTTTGCCGTTTTGGCAGGTGGTGTTCATTCGCAGCACATGGAGTCGGCGATTTTTAATGTGATGGGACAGGCATCAATCCGGTGTTTTTTCTGTCAAGGGTTCCTGAGTTTTATCATTGGACCAGCCGAGTACGTCAATTAGCTTGAAGAACAAGCTAAGGATGATCCCGATGATTGTAGCCAACGCCATACCTTTGAGGGTAACAGCGCCCCAAGTGAGTGTAGCACCACTGATTCCGACGACCAGTACGACCGTAGCAAGCAGCATGTTAGTCGGCTTGGCGAAATCAACTTTTTGCTCCACGAAGATTCTTAGACCGGAAGCAGCGATGACACCGAACAACAGCAAGGATACGCCGCCCATGACCGGAGCCGGGATATTGGAAACAATCGCCGAGAAGGTGCCTGAGAAGGACAACAGGATGGCAATGACAGCGGCCCCGCCAATGACCCATACAGAGTACACTTTCGTTAATGCCATGACACCGATATTTTCACCATAGGTTGTATTGGGCGTCGAGCCAACAAAACCAGAAAAGATAGTGGAGATACCGTTACCCAGCAGCGAACGATGCAGGCCGGGATCTTTGGACAGCTCGCGTCCGACAATATTGCTAGTCACAAGCAAATGCCCGATATGCTCCACGATAACGACCAGAGCGACCGGAAGAATCGTCAGCATAGCCGAGGTGTTAAATACTGGAGTGGTAATTGCAGGATGTCCGAAAAAAGGAGCATCCGCAATTGCTTGCGTGTTTACCATACCCATAAAATAAGCGAGCACATACCCCACCACGATACCAATCAGAATATGAATGATTTTGGCAAACCCGCGAAACAGCACGGCTCCCAGAACAGTGACACCTAGTGTAACAAGGGAAAGGGTAATGGTTTTGGGATCCGGGGTCCAGGCTTTGGTGGGATCGGCATTGATAATGCCTGCCATGCCTGCTGCAACCGGAACCAGTTCCAGACCAATCAGGGCTACGATGGAGCCCATGACAGCCGGTGGGAATACAACGTCCAGCCACCGGGTTCCGGCATATTTGATCACCAGCGCAACAAGGCAGAAAATAATACCTGTAACAATGAAAGCGCCGAGGGCCATGGCATAACCATTGCCACCAGGGTTGTTTTTAAGCACGAGACTAACTGGAGCGATAAAAGCGAAGCTGGAGCCGAGATAGGCGGGAATTTTGCCACGGCAGATCCAGATGTACAGCAATGTGCCAATTCCGTTCATTAGCAAAATCATGCCGGGATCGACACCGAAGATATTCGGTACCAGCACGGTACTGCCAAACATGGCAAACAAATGCTGTACGCTGAGCAGGAACCCGGGTCCTGCCGGAAGCTTTTCATTAACTTGAATTTCGCGTTGCAACGCAGTTCACTCCTTAGTTCTTTCAATTATTCTTATATACATTAATTACTTTTCGTATTTTTTTCAATATAATTCGTTTCATTTCGCCAACAATCCTGATTTCATTGACCTATATGTGTCGGAATGACACGACAATGCCAAACCTGTAATAGTTGACGTGTGACGTGGTAACCGTCATAATTATAGGAAATCACTTTTAAAAGGGAACCTTTGCGCGACATGATCGGCGGGTTCCATTTTGCATAGAAAGGACACGGAATAGAGCAGAATGGGGATAGAGCAATTACTTAAAAAGGCCGGGGCCTATACCAGAGAAGCAGATCTTATCCGCATCAGGGAAGCCTACGATTTTGCCGAGCAGGCCCATTCAGGCCAGACTCGCAAGTCCGGTGAACCTTATATTCTGCATCCGCTTGCGGTTGCTGATATCGTCGTTAATATGCAGATGGATACCATCTCCATTATCGCCGCTCTTTTACATGACGTTGTGGAGGATACGACAGTGTCTTTGGCGCAGATTCGCGAGCATTTTGGCGATACATGTGCGATGCTTGTCGATGGTCTGACGAAGCTGGAGCGTATCCAGTTCCGTTCCAAGGAAGAACAACAGAACGAAAATTATCGAAAAATGTTTATTGCCATGGCACAGGACATTCGCGTCATTGTCATCAAGTTGGCGGATCGTCTGCATAACATGCGCACCTTGAAATACCAGTCCGAGGAAAGCCAGCGCCGGATCGCTTATGAAACGTTGGAAATTTTCTGTCCGGTTGCGAACCGACTGGGTATTTCAGCGATTAAATGGGAAATGGAAGATATTGCTTTGCGCTATCTGAATCCTCAGCAATATTATCGCATCGCCAATTTGATGCATAAGAAGCGGGCAGAGCGGGAGCAGTTTATTGATAACGTTATAGAACGCATCGCTGAGAAGCTGGAAGAGATGGGCATTCAGGCCGATCTATCCGGGCGTCCCAAGCATATTTACAGTGTGTTTAAAAAAATGACGACGAAAAACAAGCAATTCAATGAAATATATGATTTGCTGGCGATTCGGATCATTGTGGATAACATTAAGGACTGCTATGCCACACTGGGCATTATCCATACATTGTGGAAGCCGATGCCGGGGCGGTTTAAAGATTATATAGCCATGCCTAAGGCCAACATGTATCAGTCCCTTCATACGACAGTAGTAGGTCCGAATGGCGAACCAACCGAGGTACAGATTCGCACGGTGGATATGCACCGTACTGCTGAGTTCGGGATCGCGGCTCACTGGGCCTACAAAGAAGGAAATGGATCGAATAACACCAATTTTGAGGATAAAATCACCTTTTTTCGCGAAATTCTGGAGTTGCAAAATGAGGCGAAGGACGCGTCGGAATTTGTGGAATCGCTCAAAATGGACTTTTTCTCCGATCTTGTTTTTGTATTTACGCCAAAAGGAGAGGTTATTGAGCTGCCAGCCGGATCGGTTCCGCTGGACTTTGCTTTCCGGATCCATACCGAAGTCGGGAACCGCACAATTGGCTCCAAGGTAAACGGAAGAATTGTGCCGCTGGACTATCGGCTTAAAACCGGCGATATCGTCGAAATTATGACGTCCAAGCATTCTTATGGACCTAGTCAGGACTGGCTCAAAATTGCCCAGTCCTCTCACGCGCGCAGTAAAATCAAGCAGTGGTTCAAGAAGGAAAAGCGTGAGGAGAATGTCGAAAAAGGCCGTGAGAATCTGGAACGCGAGCTGAGAAAACGCGATATAGAGCCTTCGGTGTGGATGAGCGACGACAAGCTTCAGGAAGTTGCGCAAAAGTTTTCTTTTAACGATATCGAGGATATGCTGTCTGCCATCGGCTTCGGTGGAATTACAGCAGCGCAGGTCTGTACACGTTTGACAGAGAAGCTGCGACGAGAGCAAGAAGAGGCGCGGCTGATTGAGCTGACGACCGAGGTCAAGGAATATAAGCCGCAGGGCGAACGGAAAAAAACACCGACCAATGGTGTCAGCGTCAGAGGCGTAGACAATTTGCTCGTTCGTTTTGCACGATGTTGTAACCCTGTGCCGGGAGACGACATTATCGGTTATGTAACACGTGGACGCGGGGTATCTGTTCACCGCACGGATTGTCCTAATATCCCTTCGGGTACGGGCGAAGATCAGGCGCGTGTGATCGAGGTTGAGTGGGAAGAAGCCGCAGAAGTGAATTACAGCGTCGATATTGAGATTACGGGACATGATCGTAACGGCTTGTTGAACGAGGTGCTTCAGGCTATTTCAGAAAATAAAACCAGCTTCTCAGCCGTTACAGGCCGTACGGACAAAAATAAAATGGCGATGATTCACATTACGATTCTCATCCGCAATACGGATCATTTGCACTCTGTTGTTGAACGAATCAAACGGGTGAAAGATGTGTACACTGTTCACCGGATTATGCAATAGCCCTTGTGGGTGTGCAAATAGGTTTACAGCCTTTGTAACGCATTTTGGTATAGAGACACGTTATGTTGCTAAAAGAGACGTGGCGTGCCTGTAGGAGGCTTTTAAAGGGCAAGGATAAAGGAGACAGCGGACAGGCGATGAAGATTATTATTCAACGCTGTAAAGACGCTCAGGTAGCGGTTAATCAAAAGGTGGTCGGCAAGATCGGAACCGGATTGATGCTGCTGGTTGGTATTGGTCAGGGAGATACGGCGGCCGATGCCGTTTATTTGGCGGACAAAACAGCGGGATTACGTATATTTGAGGATACTGAAGGCAAAATGAACGACAGTGTGCTGGATGTTGGCGGAGCTATTTTGTCCGTTTCTCAGTTTACGCTGTATGGTGACTGCCGTAAGGGCAGAAGACCAAACTTCATGGGGGCGGCCAAGCCTGAGGAAGCAGAGAAGCTGTATGATTTTTTCAACAGTCAGCTAAGAGCAAAAGGCTTGGAGGTCGAGACGGGAATTTTCGGGGCCATGATGGATGTGTCATTGACCAACTGGGGTCCGGTAACGCTGATTCTGGATAGCGAACGTTCGTAACGTGGAGCAGTATAAAATGACCGTTCAAGGGGGAGGATAATGTCATCTCCGCTGGTGTTTAGCCAGATGGATAGCTTTAAGGGTGACAGGAGAGACGAAGCCATGCGTCAAACCCCGAAAATGGACGGTTATCGAACTGCTGCACTTTTTTTTCCCGGTAGCATTCAGGAGGCAACCAGCCTCACTCGTGAGAGTGATACGTTATTGCAGCATGTTGCAGCAGCTATGGACAAGCCGGGACGTGGCGCTTTGCCACGCAGATAGGGAAGGAGCCGAGAGGCTCCTTTTTCTTTTTCACTGCTTCGAATTGTTATAAAAATAGATCAAGCGGGTAATAACAAAGCGTGGTAGACAAATCAAAATTTGTCACAAACTTAACTTACAACTCATCTTTGAGGATAACCGGAAAGGAGATCTGAACGATATGAGTAAAATTGCGTTTTTGTTGGCCGACCAATTTGAGGATTCCGAAATGCAAGTGCCCTACGATGAATTAAAGAAAGCCGGACATGAGGCGGATATTATCGGGCTAAAACAAGGCGAAAAGGTGAACGGCAAGCAGGGAAAAGTAAGCTACACCATCGAAAAATCCATTGCGGATGTGGAGTCAAGTGACTATGATGCTGTCGTTATTCCCGGCGGATCATCCCCGGAAAATCTGCGTCTGGATGCGTATGTTCTAAAATTTGTGACTGAAATTAATGAAGCAAAGAAAACGATCGGCGCGATTTGCCACGGTCCGCAAATTTTGGCGAGCGCTGATTTGTTACAGGGACGGACGATTACAGCTTATCCTCCTTTGAAGGATGACTTAATTAATGCGGGTGCGCATTTTGAGGATCGCGAGGCGGTTGTGGACAGAAACTTTATTACGTCTCGTACACCTAAAGATGAGCCTGCTTTTGTGCGTGAGCTGTTGAAGGTACTGTAAATTCCACTGGAATTCATGCCTGTACAATCCCATTTTGAGGAGGATTTGATATGGAAAAGCAAATTCAGGCTTATTTTCGCACTGAAGATGAAGCTGAGGGCGCCAGATCTTCGCTGCAAGCCTATAGAACGGAGCATTTGGAAGTAGGTGCGCTGGATGATGCGCTCGGCAGGGACACGCGGGTATTAATCCCAATGTTACCCTATAACAACACTGGCACTGCTGGCGCGGCGATACCTGTCGCTGGGGCTTATAGTGAGAACATTATTCCAGAGGCGGAGAATGGCGAGGCTGACCGTGGCACTGCACGCAGGGATTTGAACAAAGACCGCAGCGGAACGACGGATCACGACACAGGCCTACTTCATGCGACAGACGTCTACATTAACGGTGATCAGGATGAATTACGGTATGTGTTATCTGCGAAGGTGAACGATGCTGACTACGATGAGGTTGTTCATAAGCTTCGTTCCAATCGCGGTTATGTAGCACAATTGGATTAAAGCTGAAAAAACTGTCACGGGTTTGTCGAAAAATTGAGGAATTCAGATGTTATAGAACGGCTGTAATACAATTGTAATATTCGAAACATCATTCCTTAATATTCGTTGTTTATAATAACAGCATGACCCCCTTTTGATATATCTTTTGAACCTGCGGACCGTTTCCGCAGGTTATTTTCTTTTTATAGGACTTATTTGTCTTATTGTGAAGGGAATGTCTTGACTTTGTCGAAGCGGTTCTTTAAAATCATAAAATAATGAAAAATGATTTGATGACGGGACCAAGTACTCCGAACCCACAAGCGCAGAGAGGAATTTCCAGGCTGTAAAAATTCCCTTGATGAGCGGACGAATGACTTCCCCGAGAACAGACGGCGAACAATTGAGGCATACACGCTTAGAGTACATGGTAATTGTACCAAACAGGCGATGATCCTGCATAATAGCCGTACTGCGCGTTACGGGCGTTATACGTATGAGCGGAGTCAGCGCAATGCTGACGGGCACTGAGCGTTTTTTACGCTGGTTGTCCAGGCAAACTCCGGAATGTGGGTGGTACCACGGGTGATTCGTAAACGACAATCTCTCGTCCCTGTTAATTTAACAGGGCGAGGGATTTTTTGTTTTATATTGAAACAAGAAATACACAGACGGGGGGATATGTTAATGGCCTTTCAAAAACCGACGGGAACGCAGGATTTGCTGCCGGGCAATGTAGAAAGATGGCAAGTTGTCGAGGAAAAAGCCCGCGAAATTAGCCGCCGCTTTAATTATCGTGAAATCCGTACACCGATGTTCGAGCAAACGAATTTGTTCGTTCGGGGTGTGGGTGAAACAACGGATGTGGTGGAAAAGGAAATGTACACCTTTGAGGATAAAGGAAAACGTAGTATGACTTTACGTCCGGAAGGGACAGCAGGCGTGGTTCGCTCCTATGTGGAGAACAAGCTGTATGGGGAGCCGGATGTAACGAAGCTGTATTATATCGGTCCAATGTTCCGCTATGAGCGTCCACAGGCTGGACGTCAGCGCCAGTTCCACCAATTCGGTATTGAAGCTTTAGGTGCGGTAGATCCTGCACTGGACGCAGAGGTTATCGCTTTCGGGTATCAGTTCTGCCGTGAGTTGGGCTTGAAGGGGGTAAAGGTAGAGATTAACTCAGTCGGCAATGCAGCCAGTCGTGCAGCTTACCGTCAGCATCTGGTAGATTTCCTGTTGCCGATCAAGGATACATTGACCAAGGAGAGCCAAGCGCGTATTGAGCGTAACCCGTTGCGAGTGCTGGATAGCAAGGATGACCAGGACAAATTTGGCGGTGCGCCTTCCATTTTGGATAGCTTGGACGAGGAATCAAGCACGCATTTTGAGAAGGTAAAGCAAAATTTGGACGCCATGGGCGTGGAATATACAGTCAACCCGCGATTGGTACGGGGGCTGGATTACTATACGTTGACCGCGTTCGAATTTAAAGCCGAAGGAATTGGAGCCATTGACACCATCGGTGGGGGCGGACGCTACAACGGATTGGTTGGCGATCTGGGCGGACCGGATCAGCCGGGTATAGGCTTCGGCATCGGACTGGAGCGGATTCAGCTAATCTTGGAGCATCAGGGTGTCGAACTGAACGAAGCCAAGCCGCTGGATGTCTATATGGTGGCGTTGGGTGAAGCGGCAGAAACGGAAGTGACCATACAGCTGTTCAAGCTGCGCCAAGCCGGATTTGCCGCAGAGCGAGATTATCTGGGTCGCAAAATGAAGGCACAGATGAAATCGGCAGATCGTTTTAAAGCACGATATACTGCGATTTTGGGCGAGGATGAGCTGGTACGCGGTGAAATTGCACTGAAAAACATGGAAACTGGCGAGCAGCGTACCGTCAAGCTGGATCAACTGGTGGAAGAGCTAGGTTAATCCAGAGTAACATTCAGTCGGGTGGAACTTCCTTCGGCTGGTCAGATAGCATCAACTACTAAAACATAAACAGGAGTGTGTATTATGAAAAGGAGTCATCAATGCGGCGCATTAACCCATGCGCACATCGGAGAAACAGTTACATTGAACGGTTGGGTACAAACCCGTCGTGACCTGGGAGGCGTACTTTTTATCGACCTGCGTGACCGCAGCGGGATTGTACAAATCGTGTTTAACCCGGCATATTCCGGTGACGCGCTGCAAATCGCGGACCGTGTTCGTAGTGAATACGTGCTGGAGGTTACCGGTACCGTCGTCAAGCGGGATGCAGAAACCATTAACGCGAACCTGCCTACTGGTGAAATTGAAGTACGTATTACGGAAATTGAAGTATTGAATGCAGCCAAAACACCTCCATTCTTCATTGAGGATGGCGTGGAAGTAGACGAGTCGCTGCGTTTGAAATACCGTTATCTGGACCTGCGTCGTCCTGAGATGCACCAGACGCTGAGACTGCGTTCCAAAGCAGCAAAAGTATTCCGTGACTTCCTGGACGGAGAAGATTTCATCGAAGTGGAAACACCGATTTTGACGAAAAGCTCGCCGGAGGGTGCTCGTGACTATTTGGTGCCAAGCCGTGTGCATGAGGGCGAGTTCTTTGCATTGCCGCAATCGCCGCAAATTTACAAGCAATTGCTAATGGTGGGTGGCGTAGAGCGTTACTACCAAATTGCACGTTGTTTCCGTGATGAAGACTTGCGTGCTGACCGTCAGCCTGAATTTACCCAGGTCGACATTGAGACCTCCTTCATGCAACAGGATGACTTGTTGCCTATGATGGAGAAGCTTATGGTCAAACTGTTCAAAGAGACGATTGGTGTCGAACTCGAAACACCGTTCCAACGGATTACACATGCAGATGCGATAGACAAGTACGGCTCTGACAAGCCGGATCTGCGTTTTGGCCTTGAGTTAATTAATGTCAATGATATCGTGGCAAGCAGCGGCGTGAAGGTATTTGCTTCTGTAATCGAAAAGGGCGGCGAGGTTAAAGTCCTCAATGCTAAGGGCTGTGGCACATGGAGCCGTAAGGACATTGATGATCTGGGTCCTTATGCTGCACGTTATGGTGCCAAAGGTCTGGCTTGGATTCAAGTGAAAGAAGGCGAATTCAAGGGGCCTATCGTTAAATTCTTTACACCGGAAGAAATCGAAGCTCTGCGAGAGCGTACAGGAGCCGAAGAAGGCGACTTGCTGCTCTTCTCTGCGGATAACAAAAAAGTAGTCGCTGATGTATTGGGCGCGCTTCGTCTGAAAATTGGCCGTCAACTGGGTCTGATCGACGACAACGTATACAAATTTGCATGGGTTGTAGACTTCCCGCTGCTCGGCTATGACGAAGAACAAAAACGTTATGTGGCGGAACACCATCCGTTCACACGTCCGAAAGACGAAGACCTTGCCCTCTTGGATACAGACCCGGGTCAAGTTCGTGCCCAGGCTTATGACATCGTGCTGAACGGCTACGAAGTGGGCGGCGGCTCGATGCGGATTCATAAACGTGATGTTCAGGAAAAAATGTTCAATGCTCTCCGCCTGTCGCCGGAAGAAGTTAAAGATAAATTCGGCTACCTGTTGAATGCGTTCGAATATGGTGCTCCTCCACATGGAGGTATTGCCTTCGGTTTTGACCGTCTTGTGATGCTGCTTGCAGGCCGTACAAACCTGCGTGAAACGATTGCATTCCCGAAAACAGCCAGTGCGACAGACCTGCTTATGGATGCACCATCCGAAGTGGATCAAGCTCAATTGGAGCAGCTTCATATCCGTCTTGCTCCGAAGCCAGTTGCTCCTAAAGCTTAAGACGAACATTTGATTCTATAAGTGCCTTACTTGGGCCTGTGAATAGCGAAGAAAAATGCCATGAACCCGTTACCCTCTTATGGATAATGGGTTCGTGGTTTGTATGCATGGAGTTCAAGCATAGTGTCTAAATCAGTGAGGGAGGATATATACCATATGCTGCATCAATTTTCAAGAACAGAGCTGGCCATCGGGACTGAGGGGCTAGAGGTTATGAAAAATAGCACGGTAGCCGTGCTAGGTATCGGTGGTGTCGGCTCCATTGCAGTGGAAGCGCTGGCGCGTACGGGTGTTGGACGCATCATTTTGATTGATAAGGATGTCGTGGATATTACTAATATTAACCGCCAAATTCATGCCCTGACGACAACGGTAGGCCAAAAAAAGGCTGATCTGATGGTAGAGCGCGTGAAGCTGATTAATCCTGAATGTGAAGCGATTGCACTGAACATGTTTTATACGGAAGAAACGTATGAGGAGCTGTTCAAGTACGATCTGGATTATGTGCTGGATGCCTCGGATACGATTATTTACAAAATTCATTTGATCAAGGAATGTCTGAAGCGGGGCATTCCGATGATCTCCAGTATGGGCGCGGCCAATAAAATGGACCCAAGCCGTTTTCAGGTGGCGGATATCTCCCAAACGAAAATGGACCCAATTGCCCGTGTAATCCGCACCAAGCTGCGTAAGGAAGGCATTACAAAAGGTGTCAAGGTCGTATTTTCGGATGAGGAACCGATGAAGCCGCGTGAAGAGATTACGAAAAAAATCGTACCTGCGAACGCACCCGAAATCCGGAAGGCGAAGCAGCCGCCTGCGAGTAATGCTTTTGTACCTCCCGTGGCAGGATTGATCATGGTCAGTGTGGCTGTCAAGGATTTGTTAAACAACGCTGGCGTGTAAGTCTGAAATTAGTAGGTACAGATCGAACAACTTGCTGGAGGGTTTTGGTATGAAGGGTGGACTATTGTCCAGAAGTCTCGGTTTCAAACCCGAGCATCATTGGAAAAAGGAAGTGGCTGCTGGTGCCATTTCCTATTTTTCCGTTGTATATATTGTAATGGTCAATGCGACCATTTTGGCAGATGCCGGGATTCCATTACAAGGGGCAATGCTGGGTACACTGCTCACGTCGATTATCGGCTGCCTGCTTATGGCCTTTGGCGGAAAGTCCCCAATGGTTGTGGTACCAGGGATGGGGATTAATGCCTTTTTCACTTATACGCTCGTACACTCTATGAAGCTGAGCTGGCAGGAAGCATTGATGGTGGTCACCATTACAGGCATTTTATTCGCCGTTGTTGCATTTACGTCCTTGTACAAGCTGATTAGCCAGGCGATTCCCCATAATTTGCAGCACGGAATTACGGTAGGAATTGGTTTGTTTTTGACCTTTATCGGATTGCAAAAAAGTGGCATCGTGATTGCTCACCAAACGACTTTTGTCGCTATCGGCCATTTTAATGATCCAAAGGTAATCACGGCTTGTGTAACATTGCTGCTCGCTATTGTGCTGTTTGTGCGCAACGTGCAGGGAGGACTGCTGATTAGTATTTTGGCAGGAACAGGGCTTGCTTACGTGCTGGGAGCTGTAGAACCGACAAGCGGGGTGCGAACCTCTGAAACAGTGCGGCAGTATGGGCAATTGTTTGGTGAGCTATCCTTTTCAGGCATCGTTTCGGTAGCCTTCTGGATCGCTGTTTTTCTGCTACTGCTGATTGTTCTGTTCGAAAACATTGGGATGATTGCAGCGCAGACCAACATGATCGGAAGACCGGACACGTTCAAGAACAGCCTGCGAGTGTTAGCGGTAACCAATATTTTTGCCGGTATTTTAGGGAGCAGTCCGGCAGTAGCGGCTGCGGAATCGACGGCTGGTATTGCAGCAGGAGGTCGCTCAGGGGCGACGCCGCTGGTAACTGCCATTTTATTCGGGGCAACCTTCTTTTTTATTCCGTTGCTAGCTTACATTCCGGATAGTGCCATTGCACCCGTGCTCATCATCATTGGCGGTCTGATGGTGCAAAATGTGCGTGAAATGGATTTTAGTGATTTTACCGAGGCGTTTCCTGCATTTCTGATCATGGTGATGATGCCTTTTACTTATAGCATTGTAGACGGGATGGCATTTGGTTTTATTGCATATCCCGTAGCCAAACTTGCAGCAGGGCGCGGCAAGGAAGTGCCTGTCGCATTGTATATCATTTCCGTGCTATTTGTGGCTAACTTTGTGCTTCATTCTCTGGTGTAGTAAACTCAAATTTAGGCTGTACTGTTCATACCCGCGCACAGCGCGGGTGTTGTTGTTTGGAGAAGAATGGTCAGACAGGAAGCGAGGTACATGGTTTATGGAAAAGGAGCATCATCTACAGCAGGATGAACAGCAGGACCGAATGAAGGAAAAGCCGGATAAAAAACCCGATAAGGCTGGCATGGGCCGATTTGTCAAATTGATTGCGAGTGCGCATCCTCCCAAGGCCATTCTTATTATCGCCCTGATCCTGACTCTGATTCAGACGACTGCCGGTTTAATTGTACCGCTGATGACCAAGGGACTGATCGATGGTTTGACCTTTTCTTCATTGAACAGAATGGTCATTTTTGGCTTGCTTGGGGCCTTCGTGCTCCAGGCTGTGGCTTCAGCGGTTTCCATTTATATGCTGAACTATGCCGGACACAAAATTGTGGCTAATTTGCGCAAACGCTTATGGCATAAAATTTTGTCTCTTCCCATTCCGTATTTTGACCGGAATCGTTCTGGGGATACGATGAGTCGTGTCACCAATGATACAAGCCTCATTATGAACCTGATTACAGAGTATCTTGTGAATCTGATTTCTAACGTAATTGCCATTATTGGCGGTATTGCCTTGCTTTTTTATCTGGATTGGGTCATGACACTCATTATTATGGCTATCGTTCCATTAACAGCGCTGATTTTATTTCCCGTGGGCAGGAAAATGTACCGTATCTCCAAAAAGCAGCAGGATGAGATGGCTGATCTGACCTCGGTACTGAGTCAGGTTATCGGAGAGATCAGGCTGGTAAAGGCATACGGGACGGAAAGCAGGGAAGCACAGGCCGGAGAGGATCGGATTTACCGAATGTTCCGCTTTGGTTTGCAAGAGTCACGTATTTTGGCCCTTGTAGGTCCAATTTCTACTTTCTTGCTGACCGCAGTGCTGGTCATTATTTTGGGTGTTGGTGGTGTTCGCGTCGCATCGGGTGTGCTGACTGCCGGGGATTTGGTAGCTTTCATTTTGCTGCTGTTTCAGGTGATTACACCGATGGCCCAGTTCACGACCTTATATTCACGTCTGCAAAAGGTGGTAGGTGCCACGGAACGAATTCAGACTATTTTGGATCATGAAGAGGAGCCGCTGGAATTGAAGCAGGAAGCAACAAAAGAAAGCAGGGATATCGTGCTGCGTAATGTTGCCTTTTCCTATACCGAAGGTGAAGAGGTTCTTCATCATGCCAGCTTGGTCATTCCGGCTAACCGGACAACTGCATTTGTCGGACCGAGCGGGAGCGGCAAGTCCACTCTGTTTTCGTTGCTGGAGCGTTTTTATATACCAGATACAGGAGAGATTCGTTATGGAGACGAACCGATATCATTGTATACATTATCCTCCTGGCGCTCCAAAATCGGCTATGTGTCCCAGGAAAGCTCGATGATGACCGGAACGGTCAGAGATAACATCACGTATGGCTTGGGACGGGAAGCTGATCTGGAGGAAGTGAGACAAGCAGCCACGATGGCGTATGCGGATGCATTTATTATGGATTTACCGCAAGGATATGAGACTGAGGTGGGTGAGCGGGGGATGAAGCTCTCCGGTGGGCAACGTCAACGGATTGCCATTGCTCGTGCGCTTCTGCGTAGCCCGGATATTCTTATGCTGGACGAGGCTACATCCAGTCTGGACAGCTCTTCCGAACATGAGGTGCAGAAAGCGCTGGCAAATCTGATGGAAGGCCGTACGACCATTGTTATCGCTCACCGTTTGTCTACTGTGGTTCATTCCGATCAGATTATCGTGTTAGACAAGGGGAAGGTGACCGGTGCAGGAACCCATGCGGAGCTGATTGAGTCCCATGAAGTGTACCGAGAGCTGGCTCAGAAGCAGTTTGTGGAAGTGTGAGGGAGAGGAGTATGGAGCGCGTTTGAGGCCGCTTCGCGTGTGATTTGATCCTCCGATCGCTGTTGCCTCTGAATTCCTCTGATTGTAATAAGACAGAAGGTTGGAATTCAGAGGCAAAGGCGAACGCTCCGCTTCTTCGGATTCAAATCACCCGCTTCGCTGGTGCCGCAAGGGTCCATACTTTATGTGAAGGGCAGGGGAAGTTCAAGGGCTAAGATCAAGATCCAAGAACAAGAGCATAAGAGCCAAGGGCAAGGATTTTTCATATAGAAATGGGCGTATTAGGAAATAAGGTTGGATTTTTTGGGTTTAATGTGTTACGCTTACTTTCCTTTTTTTGTGTCGGAGCAAATGAATGGGATACAGAAATCGAGACTTGATATTCTTAGGAGGTAACTGAAATGGAGAACGGGTTTCAAAGTGCCTATCAAGAAGAACAGCACAGGCTGTCGCTTGCTATGGAAGAAATTGATCGCAGATTGGAACGGCTTCGCAATACGCCGGTGTACACGGGACATGATTTTACGGAGCAGGTGCTGGAATCCGGGCGGGAGGAAAAACGCCAGGCTTTGGCAAAAAGTGCGCAGGAGCCTTATTTTGGACGCATGGATTTTGACGAACGTGGCAGGGGACAGCGTAAGCCGCTCTACATCGGCAAAATCGGAGTGGAGCGCGAGGAAGCGTCTGCGTATCCGCTTGTGATTGATTGGCGCGCGCCGATTGCCAGCTTGTTTTATTCTTTTACAGGCGGTGAAGAAACCGCGTCCTACGAGGCTCCAGAGGGAACGATTGAGGGCTTGGTGTATCTAAAGCGCAACGTTGTCATTCGTAAAAGAATACTGGAACGGGTAGCTGATACGTATAATCGTGAAAGCGACGAGCCTGCGGTTTCCGATGAATTTCTCGTCTATCGTCTGGGAGAGAACAAGGATAATCGATTGCGGGATATCGTATCTACGATTCAGGCAGAGCAGGATCAAATCATTCGTGCCGCTAAAAATACAGCCCTCGTCATTCAAGGGGTAGCGGGTAGTGGCAAGACAACGGTAGCGCTGCATCGTCTCGCATTTTTGCTGTATCAATACAAGGAGCAAGTATCTGCGGACAAGATGGTTATTTTTGCACCGAATCATATGTTTCTCGATTATATTTCAGATGTACTTCCAGAGCTGGGGGTCGGAAATATTCAGCAAAGTACATTTGCGGACTGGGCGCTTCATTTGTTGGGTCTGGATTTACCTATAGCTGATCCTGCTGAAACGTTGGCTTATTGGTTTGAGAGCGGCAGCCTCAGAACGGAATCTATGGATGAGGCGCCGGGACGATTCAAAGGTTCGATTCACTTCATGAAACTGCTTCAAGCTTTTGTGGAGCGGCTGGAGCCTGTTTCGGTGCCGGAGGGTGATTTTTCACCATGGGATGGGGCGGTGCTTCCGCGAGCCGAGATTTTGAACTGGTTCAATGAGGAATACAAGCCCTATCCGCTCGCGAAGCGAAAAGAACGTGTGCTTGCAAGAGTCCATCGCTGGATTGAAATGGAGCTGAAAAAGTCGCCCTCGTCGGCTGCGCTCAAGGAACGCAAGAAAAAAGCGGGACCCCGGGAAAAGGCATATGCTAAAAAATGGCCCCAATACGACGCGCTGACGCTTTACAAGCAGCTTTTTCAGGCAGCAAAAGGATTACCCGCAGACACGGCTGCGGAGTTGAAGGCTTCTTTGCCTGCTGCTATTTTTAAGACCACACAGTCGGACCTGCGTAAACAGATTATCCGCGAAGAGGATCTTACTGCGTTGGTATATCTTCACGTGCTGATTCATGAGGTAGAATCGTCTCAACGTTTTGACCATGTAGTCATTGATGAAGCGCAGGATTTTTCACCTTTTCATATCGCACTATTGGATTTGTTCGTTAAAGGGCATTCATTCACGATATTGGGTGATCTGTCGCAGGGTATTCACGAATACCGTGGCGTACATGCCTGGGAAGAAATGAGTTCTCTTTTTGCGCCGGAACATACGGGGTATTTTGCACTTACCCGAAGCTACAGATCTACGCTGGAGATTATAGAGTTTGCAAATACGATTTTGGAGCAGGGGGTTCGCGGCGGCATTGCGGCCGTTCCGGTATTCCGTAGCGGCGATCCGGTGCGTACACTGCCATACGGTACATCGGGGCGTGAACAGAGTTTGCTGACCGCTCTGCAAGAGCTTTCTTCCAAGGAATATCGCACTGTATCTGTGCTGACGCGTACCTTGAAGGAGGCAGTGGAGCTGCATGAGGCTTTTACGAATGCAGGATTAGATGTGAATCTGATTGACGGCGGTAAAAAGCAATACGAAGGCGGATTGTCCGTTCTACCTGTGTACCTGTCCAAAGGGCTGGAGTTCGACGCAGTCATTATAGTGGATGCCGACCGAGAACATTATGGAGAGCTGGCATGGGATGCCAAGCTGCTGTATGTGGGCTGTACCCGTGCGCTGCATGAGCTGTGGCTGTTACATGAGGGTACTCTTCCAAGTTATGTACAGGAACAGGTGAAGTAAGGAAAGGACATTTTAAATTAGCGCTTGAGTTGATGTTTAAGTAACTGCTTAAGCTACCATAATGGTGAACATCATGGGAGTCATATCAGCAATAAGAACAGCCGCGAAATTCATCTTTCGTTCGGCTGTTCTTTCTTTTACTTGCCAGGTTGCAGGTATGTAAATATATAGCTATGCCGTGACCGTGCTATCTGCAACTTGTCTGTGGGTATGGTAGAATAAAAGGCGGTTCATACCGTTTTTAGGATGATAGATCGCTTGAATTTTCAGGTTTTTCAACTGCATGGGCGAACGCAATGCAAATGGACCCGCAGGGGTAGAGTGTTCTCTCATATCACCATAAGGAAGTGAATGAAATGGACTTATTTTCATATTCCCAGGATTCGACGCCAAGCAATCGACTGCTTGCTGACCGACTGCGTCCGACTTCGCTGGACGAATATATTGGACAGGAGCATGTCGTCGGTCCGGGCAAGCTGCTGCGAAGAGCTATAGAGGCAGATCAGGTTTCTTCCATACTCCTGTACGGGCCGCCGGGATGTGGCAAGACGACGCTGGCGCATATCATTTCACAACACACGCAAGGCGAATTTGTCCGCTTGAATGCAGTGGAAGCGTCAGTGAAGGACGTGAGGGAAGTCATTGACCGCGCACAAACGAATAAATCTATGTATGGCAAAAAAACGATCCTGTTTCTCGATGAGGTACATCGTTTCAACAGCTCGCGTCAGGATGCATTGTTGCCTGCGGTGGAAAAGGGCACAATCGTGTTTATCGGCGCCACCACCGAAAACCCTTTTCACTATGTAAACGGTGCCTTGCTGAGCCGTTCTACATTGTTTCAGCTCGAATCGCTGACGCAGGAGCATTCGCTGGCAGCCATGCGCCGTGCCTTGGGTGATGCGGACAAGGGGCTCGGCTATATGCAGCTTCAGGTGGACGAAGCTGCGCTGGATCACATCGCGTCCATGGCGAACGGCGATATCCGCCGCGCCTTGAACGCGCTGGAACTGGCGGCGCTCACGACGCCTCCGCTGGCAGACGGCACGATTCACGTGACGTTAGAAGTCGCGGAGGAATCCATTCGCCGCCCGATTGTCAAGGCAGACGAGTCCACGCAGTATGACGTGCTGTCCGCCTTTCACAAAAGCATTCGCGGCTCTAGCGACGCGGCGCTGTTCTGGTTTCTGTACGCTGTGGAGAAGCTCGGCATGGACCCGATGACCTTTCTCCGCCGTCTTATCGCAGCGAGCAGCGAGGATATTGGCCTGGCAAATCCGCAGGCGATGGTGCAGGCAGTGAGTGCGCTTGAAGCCTATCGCAATAACGGCTGGCCGGAGGCCAAGCTGAACATCGCGCAGGCTATTTTGTTCGCCGTGGAGAGTCCGAAATCGAATGCTGTATATACGGCGATTTCACGGGCCATGTCGGCTATGGACGACATCAAATCTGCTGAGGTGCCGCTGCATTTGCGAGATGCACATTACAAAGGCTCGGAGAAGCTCGGTCATGTCGGTTATCAATATCCGCACAATTATCCGAACCATTATGTGAAACAGCAATATTTGCCTGATTCGATAACAGACCGGACCTTTTACCAGGCTACAGAGCAGGGGAATGAGTCGAAAATCAGACAAAACCAGCAGTGGCGGGATTCACAGTCGTAAAATATATGTAGCAGACGGATATACGTAGTGTGTAAGATCAGGTTCAGCCGAGCCGCTGTTATGGTTACACCATGAATACTGCAAGAGTGAAGAAGGGGATATAAAGATGAAAGACGTGCTATTCGTCGGGGCAGGTGGAGCACTCGGAACCTCTGCCCGTTACGGCGTACAAACATTGCTGCCTGCGGCAGGGGCCGATTTTCCACTTGGCGTACTGTTCATTAATTGGATCGGCTGTCTGTTTCTCGGCTGGTTCTTTACGGTAACTTTGCGGTCGTGGCGGATCAAGCCTCGCTGGCGACTTGCCATCGGAACAGGTTTTACTGGGGGCTTTACAACCTTTTCCACCTTTGCAGTGGATGCCGTGCGTCTGACGGTTCATGATCGTGCGCTTACGGCTGTGTTGTATCTGTTGCTCAGTGTATGTGGAGGTCTGTTTTTGACATGGACTGGTATTCGTCTGGGCACGAAAATGACGCAAGTTGCCCCCAAGGAGGACAACTTATGATCTGGTGGGCGGCGGCAGGTGGAATGGTCGGTACATTGGCGAGATACGGGCTTGGCATGTGGGTTGGAAAAAGGTTTGGCACCGCATTTCCGGGGGGAACGTGGATCATTAACATCAGTGGTTCATTGCTGCTCGGCTGGCTGTACGGCGAATTTACGCAGCATAATCTGTCTCCTGTACTCTGGATGCTGCTGGGAACAGGCTTTTGTGGTGGCTATACCACCTTTTCAACATTCGGGTATGAATCTCTCCAACTGATCGAACGTAGAGAATATCGGCGTACGGCTGTCTATGTGCTGTCTTCCGTGGTGGTAGGAGTAACGGCGGCGGCGGCTGGATATATGATTAGTTGAACTTTATAAGTCTCCAAAATAGTCTGTAAAACGCAAAAAAAGCCTCCAAATCCCTCACGCGGCATTTTCAGCCATGAGTAAGGCTTTGAAAGCTTTTTTTATTTGATATGTTAACAAACACATGATAGAGTACTTGCGCCTGCGAAGCTATTTTTTATCCCGTTCTTTATACAGCTCAGGCAAAAGGGATTCCAGTTCCGGTCTTGGTTCAGGATCGGACAGCTTCATCTCCTCCAGCGTTTGGACGGCAATGCGCAGCACAGTATAATCCCTGTACCAACGGTTATCCGAAGGAACGACATACCACGGAGCCTGCTTGGTTGCGCTTAGCTCCAGCACGTCCTCATAATATTGGGTATATTGCTTCCAAAATTTACGTTCCTGCAAATCACTTGGATCAAGTTTCCAGTTTTTATGCGGCTTTTCAATTCGGTCGATCAGCTTTTCCAACTGGAATTGCTTTGAAATATGTAAAAAGATTTTGACGACCTTTACACCGTTATCCAGCAGCAGTTGTTCAAAATGTTTGATGTGTTTAATATTTCGTTTGGCCTGCTTGTCGGATACCTGACCGTGAACACGTGTAATCAGTACATCCTCATAATAAGAGCGGTTGAATGCCGCGATATATCCCCGCCCCGGAGTTACGCTGTGGGCACGCCACAGGAAGTCGTGACTTAATTCTTCGGCTGTAGGCGATTTAAAACTGTGGACAGTCACCCCCGCCGGATTGAGGTTGGAAAATACTTGCTTGATGACGCCATCTTTTCCGCTGCAATCCATACCCTGAAATACAAACAAAACGGCTTGTTTTTTCTCCGTAAATAATTTGCTTTGTAGTTCCGCGAAGCGTTCCTTCAATTGATCTGTTTCCTGCTGAATTTCTTCTTTATTTTTGATATCCTTCGTATCCTTGGGGTTCCATTCTTTTAAAGAAACTTTTTTACCCGGTGTCAGCATTCCTAATGAATCAGACATAAAAGGCACGCTCCTTTTCAATTGAAGTATGATATCTTGTCTACATCATATACCCAAATGGGGGTGTTATCAAAAATTCCTTATGTATCTTTGCTTTTCTTGGTCTAAACGGCTACATTTTCGACTTTCTGGTCACGCTTTTGGTCACAGAGTTTTTCTTCAATTTCTAGTGGATCAGATACTTCTTTTTACTCAGTAAATTATTCTATCTTTCTTTTCATCAGCCTTGTAATTGTGTTTGGGAAAACTTGCTTTCCAAATATTTGTGCAACAGACTAATTCAATATCTACATACATTTCTCCAGCTAATTCTTTTTCCATAAAGACTCTTTCATGTTGCTTCTGCAACATTTCAATTACTTCGTCTGATATATCAATCGAACATTGAGATTTCCAAATATGGCCTGATTTTTACGATTGAAGTATTTTGATGAACGATTTGACATGGTAAAGACTTACTCTTGCTGAGATAGGTAGACTTGAGTACTCTTTTCCATATCATTAATTAGAAGTAAGCGATCTAAACCCGAAATTTTTATGAAGCCTTGAGCTTCAAAAAGCGTATATTGAGCCTGAAGCAGAGCTATAAACTTACATTTCAAGTAGGAATAAAGAATCAAATTGATGTCGAATTATGAAATATTTTGTTTAAATGGTAGATTGTTGTAACAATAGACTGTATATTAATAGTGGAAATGTCCAAATAAAAGGGAGGATTGAGTTGAAAACAAAATAAAATAAAATCTCAATGACTCTAGTTGTAGTGTCTTTAATACTGGTGGATGCGTTTGGACTTAGTAGTGAGTGTAGCAAGTGCTGCCAATGATTTAGTGGTTTTCTGTTACGTCAGGAATGATAATAAGATTTCCAAATTTCCTAAAAGGGGTGCTAACCTTGAAAAAACTATTAGCTTCCAAGAAAAAGCTTTTTTCCATGGTCGGAATATTATCTATTGCCGTGATTTCTATTAGTTCCACTTCTTTTGCAACTAGCTTTACCGGAGGGAGAAGCTCAGCCAATTTTAATGCATATTATGATTCCTCTGTTTCTACGAATGGCTATACCAGTGCCTATGATACCGCACGTTCTGATTGGAGCGCTGCGTCTGGATCAGTAAACATCGGTAAAACGACATCGACGAGTGGAACTCCAGACAAATATTATGTTGGTTCTACAGCTACTTCTGGTTTATTGGGAGTAACGACTCCTTATAACACATCTGGTGGTGTAGCAGGTGTAAGCGATAGATGGGCATTTGCTACTGTGGCAATTTATCATAATCAGATGGAGGCTTTCGGTATGAATTCCGCACAAAAAACCTCCAACGCAACCCATGAGATTGGCCATACGTTATCTCAAGCGCATCCATCAACTTCTAGTAGCTCTGTTATGAAACAAGGTATTCAGTCTATCGGTGTTCAAGCATATGACAAGCAATCCTTAATTGCCAAGTGGGGAAACTAATTAGCGTAATAACTAATTTAGGGAAGGGGCACTATTATGACTTTTAATAAAAAAATAAAGTTGGGTATTTCTGTATTAGCGGTAGGGGGACTGATTGCTTCAGGGAGTCTTTTTTTTACATCCACGAATGCTTCTCCAAAATTTTCAGAATTAAATACTCCAAAAATCTCGTTAGAAGCTTCTTATATTGAATACGGAACGGCAGACGAGTTGGACTCCAATGCAGAACTTATTGTGATAGGGACTCCTTTACAGGGTTTTGACGATCGTCAACATATCGTTACGAGCTTTGATGATGGCACTATTCAAGACTTTTACACACTTACTAATGTAAAAATTGACAAGGTAATTAAGTCACCCGAAGGTGTAGCACTGAACGCAGAAGAACCTTTGTCTATAGTCGAACCGATTTCTTATATTAAAGATGCTGGGGGCAAGAAAAAAATAGCTTATGAGGATTATACTGAATTGAAGCAAAATGAAAAAAGTATTATTTTTCTCAAGAAAAATACACAAGGACAGTATAGCGTAATCAATATGGATCTCGGAAAGTTTGCTATTGAACCTTCTTCTCAATCCCCTAGTATTTCGGGGGAAAAACAAGATTCAAAAGAACAATTCCGAAAATCAGTATTGGAAAAATATGATTTGAAATAAATTCAAAAAAAGGTCTGTTCTTTATTTAAACAAAAGAACAGACCTTTTTAGCTAATCTTTAATTCTCTCAAGTAATTTATTTATCGAATTTGTGGAGTTGACTGATATCTTGTACGCAGTATGAGTATCGTCCTTATTCACATACATAGCATTGTTGGTTGGATCGTTATTGTTAATCCATAAATAATAAGAATCTTTTGTTCCATCTTTTTGGAATGTAACTTCGTAATTTGGAGAATCCGTATTAACTATACCTGATAACTTTTCTGATTCCTTAATTGCATTGATAAATATCATAGTGTCCGAAGTATCATTAAATGTAGCAATTACATCTTTTTTTGTTTGTTGTTGCAGTGTTGCGTCCTTCTGTAGTTTGTAGACTATTATTTTCTCCTGCCCCTTCCCGCTTTGAGAAATAACTATTTTTTCAGCGTTAGAGCTACAAGCTGTTATTAACAACAACACGATAATCAAAAACAATATTCCATTCTTCCGCATAATAGAACAAATCCCCTTTCTGAATTTTACTCTATAGACGATCCGAATTGGTGAAATGTTTCAGTTTAAAGAATAATTTTGTTGTAATGTATAAAAATAGATAATAGTGTGGGAAGAATTTTGACCGACCTCGCTATCAGGCAATGCGGTTAATGATTCGTGAGGGTGATTTTGGAAGGCTTCTTGAGGATCAATTCCTAAGTATGCTTGCTTACGTAGCTGCACAGGAAAGGTTGAAAAATAAACAACGACAAAGTGAAGGAATAGAGGTAGCCAAAGCAGCAGGGGTGAAATTTGGTCGTCCTAAGCAGGAGATCACGCCTGATTTGTTAGGGTACTCCTTCATCTAATCATACAAGTACGACAACGAATCCACATCCGGCTAAAGGTGAACCTAACTCATCTATTGATATTCTGGATAAAAATACAGGTGAGATAAAAACAAGAAGATATTATGATGAGAATGGAAGAGCTGTACACGATGTAGACTATACGAATCATGGAAATTCAAAGCAGCATCCAGAGTGGCCTCATGAACAAGTTACTATAAGAATGATAGCTATTGGATTAGCCAGAATGAAGAAGAGTACTTTCTTACTCGTGAAAGAGACAGTTTTTCGCAGTCGTTTGAATCAGCAAGAGAGTTGTTTGCTAATGGGAAGATTGCCGACAAGACTATTTTAGAATTGTGGGATAACATAGTGATTTGAAAAAAGTACAATTTCAGCTTGCCCCTTAACAATAAAAAGGGGCGAGCTTTTTTACATAGTTGGCCTATCTGAATAAAGGGGGATTTAATTTGCATACACCTTATTATGGATACTCTTCAGCTAATGGTAATTCGATATGACTAGAATGAAAAGTAGTGAACGAAAAGCATTGATACAATAAGGTTTTTTGAGGTTTAATGAGACTAGATGAGAAGCTTATTGATATCTTGTCTACATAATATACCCAAATGGAGAAAAGAGCATCTTTTCATAAAAAAAGCGTCCCCCCCATAGATAGAAGAGACGCCTCCTGTTTAAGCATTTATGCCAACATCAAACGGGGATTACTTTAAACCGTTTCAGGCTGGAGCTTTTCAACCTTGTCAATGGTTCCGCCGCCCAGACACCGTTCACCATCGTAAAATACGACGGCTTGTCCAGGGGTAATGGCTTTTTGATGTACGTCGAATGCGACGTGTACGGTTCCATCCTCAAGCCATTGTAAAGTCACTTGCTGGTCAGGCTGGCGATAACGGAACTTGGCTGCGCAACGGAATTCGCCGGACGGACGCGTATCCGCGCCTTCAATCCAGTTCACGTCGGTTGCAATTAGACTGGTGGAATACAAGCTGTGGTGACGGTCGCCCTGTACCACATACAAAATGTTCCGCTCCAGATCCTTGTCGGCTACGAACCACGGTTCGCCTGAACCGGAGCCGCCTATGCCCAAGCCTTGCCGTTGGCCGAGTGTATAGTACATCAGACCATCATGGCGTCCTTTGACTTCACCTGTAGCGATATCCACCATGTCTCCGCCTTTAGCAGGCAGATACCCGCTCAAAAACTCCTTGAAATTACGCTCGCCGATGAAGCATACGCCAGTGCTGTCCTTCTTCTTGGCCGTATACAATCCTGCGGCTTCCGCAATTTTGCGGACCTCCGGTTTCGGCAAATGACCAATGGGGAACATAGTCCGAGACAATTGTTTTTGGCTCAATGCATTTAGGAAGTAGGTCTGATCCTTGTTGCTGTCCACGCCCCGCAGCAAGGTGAAACGGCCGTCTTCTTCCACAACCCGAGCGTAATGTCCTGTAGCGACATAATCCGCGCCCAAATCCAGCGCTTTATTGAGAAATTCGCCGAATTTAATTTCACGGTTGCACATGACATCCGGGTTTGGAGTACGTCCAGCCTTATATTCATCAAGAAAATACGAGAATACCTTATCGAAGTATTCTTTTTCAAAATTGACGGTATAGTAAGGAATGTCGATCTGCTCACAGACACGGCGTACATCCTCCGCATCCTCCTCAGCCGTACAACGGCCAAATTCATCCGTGTCATCCCAGTTTTTCATGAAGATGCCGATTACGTCATAGCCCTGCTCCTTCAGTAGCAGCGCGGTAACGGATGAGTCGACGCCCCCGGACATGCCGACGACGACACGGGTTTCATGATTGGCTTTAGCCATGGTCATCACCCAATTCTCTCAATATTGTTGTAGAACCCTCCTATTATAACATAAACGATAATAAGTTACGATGGATGGACGATCCAACGACACAGAGAACGATGGGAGAAAGTTCTATAAAATGGGCCAAAGCCGTTTCAAATGGCCCGAAAACAACTTTTTTTAAGATTGTTACCGTAATATTTCCCTTTACCTGCCCTAATATGTTAACATAAGCTGAGGGTTAAGATCGGAATAGAGAGGTTTATAACACCAGTTATTCCGCGTGTTTAACGGAATTGTTACTATAAGTGAGGTGGCACAATTGAAAATATCAACAAAAGGCCGCTACGGCCTGACGATTATGATGGAACTTGCAGCCAGGTTTGGCGAAGGCCCGACGTCTTTGAAAAGTATAGCCGAGAAAAATCAGCTCTCCGAGCATTATCTGGAGCAGCTTATTGCGCCTTTGCGCAATGCAGGTTTGGTAAAAAGTATCCGTGGTGCTTACGGCGGTTATATTCTGGCGGGTGAACCGGCAGGGGTAACGGCAGGAGACATTATTCGTGTATTGGAGGGTCCGATTTCTCCAGTAGATTTCACTGAAGAGGATGATCCGGCGAAGCGTCAGCTATGGCTACGGATTCGTGACAGTATTGCAGAAGTACTGGATTCCACTACGCTCAAGGACTTGATCACATACCAGGAACATGATGAATTGGATAACTACATGTTTTACATTTGAGGTGAATCGACATGAACAGAATTTATCTGGATCATGCCGCATCGACTCCTATGCATCCTGAGGTTGCGCAGACTATGATGGACATCATGACCGGCCAATTCGGTAACGCTTCAAGCGTTCATGCCTTTGGCCGGGATGCCAAGCGCACCGTCAGCGCTGCACGGGATGCCGTTGCGGCCTCTTTGGGCTGCAAGCCCGAAGAAATCATATTTACAAGCGGAGGGACAGAAAGCGATAATCTGGCCCTGTTCGGGACGGCTACGGCAGATGGCCGCACTTCCGGCCATATCATTACGACAACCATTGAGCATCATGCGGTGCTTCATGCTTGCGCTGAACTCAAAAAAGCGGGATATGAAGTGACCTATGTGCCAGTCAACAGCTTTGGGCGCGTCAATCCAGCCGATATAGAGGCTGCGATCCGGCCGAATACTTTTTTGATCAGCATGATGTATGCCAACAATGAGGTAGGCGTAATTCAGCCGATCCATGAAGTGGGACAGATTGCGGGAGAACATGGCATTGTATTCCATGTAGATGCGGTTCAAGCTTACGGTCATATACAGATAAACTGCCAGAGCCTTCCGGTTGATTTGTTTAGCGTATCCGGTCATAAGATTAACGGCCCGCAAGGCGTTGGAGCTTTGTATATCCGTCAGGGTACACGTATCCAACCTTTGATGCACGGGGGACTTCAGGAGAAGAAACGCCGTGCTGGTACGGAAAACGTTGCCGGGATTGCAGGTTTGGCTAAAGCAGCAACTCTTGCCAACACCTCTATAGAGGAACGCTGGGCGCACGATATGACTCTTCGTCAAACTCTGCTGAAAGCGCTGGAAGACACTTTGGGCAAAGACGCTTTTGTGATCAACGGCGATCCTGAGCATTCTTTACCGAATGTTCTGAATCTAAGCTTCCCGGATATCGGTACGGAGACCATGCTGATGAATCTGGATATGGAAGGAATTGCAGCGGCCAGCGGTTCAGCTTGTACTTCCGGGTCTTTGGAATTGTCGCATGTGTTGCAGGCGATGGATCTTCCTGAAGATGTTTTGAATTCAGCGATTCGCTTTAGCTTCGGTTTGGGTAATACTACGGAGGAAATGGAATACACGGCCAAGAAAATTGAAACCATATGGAAGCGGCTACGTACTAGGTACTAGGGATTTCTCCGCACTTTAATAAGAAGGGAGGGGCGGTTTTCCATTTCATGGCATGAACGGAACCAAGGTCTGACACGCATGAAGGAAAGGACCGCACCTCCGTTCGGATTGCAGAATGAGGAGGTACCCTATTATGAAGCTTCAGGATATGATCGGACTTGCCGTTTTCGACGTAGAGGACGGGAAGCAGATCGGTAAACTACAAGATTTTATGGTGACGGCTGATTGGAAAATTACAGGGATCGAGTTGGAGGGCAAAGGCCTTTTTTCATCTCAAGTGAAAATGGTGGCTTGGGATGACATCGTTGCTTATGGCGAAGATGCGATTATGATTCGCAATCAGCAAGCTGTCCGTAAAACGGAAGCCAACGATATTCAACTTACGTATTTGCTTGGACCCGGTAAATTGAAGGATTTATCCGTGCTTACAGAGGAAGGACTTATGCTCGGACACATTTCGGATGTTTATTTTGACCAGGGAATGGGCAATAACATAATAGGCTTGGAAATCAGCGATGGTTTTGTATCGGATATTATAGAAGGGCGGAAATGGCTGCCCTGCACCGAAGAAATGTCCATCGGGGAGAATGCCGTTATGGTGCCCCCGTTAAGCGAGCAGCGTTTGGAAAAAGCCATATATTCTGTTAATGGATAGGGTGAGTTTATTGAGATGTCCGAATTGTAATTCCAAAGATATCGGCAAAATCGGCTCCCATCAATTTTATTGCTGGGGATGCTTCATCGAACTTCAAGTGAATGGTGAAAAAATGTCCGTCTACCAAGTGGAAGAGGATGGAACGCTCAGTTCGCTGGACGACCTGTTCTTTGGAGATGAAATGGCACAACAGGATCTGCCCCAGATCCACGCTTCTTCCTAAGTTTAAAACTGAAGCGGGGACAGGCTGTCCATCTATATGAGATGTGACTATACTGTTCAGCAGATGAACGGATCATAGTTTGGACCATGCTTGATGAATAACGAAGAGGGTGACTCCCGATGGCTGTAATAGCCTGGGGGTCACCCTCTTTTTCATGTAGATTCCTGTCTGGATGTATAGCATGCTGTTTATCTGTTTTTTTGGGCAGAAGTGTTTTACAGCTTAAAGCGTTTAACCTCTTCCAGCAGCAGGTCTGCGTGCGAGTCAAGTTTGGCGGAAAGCTGGGCAATATTGTTCATGGAATGCCCTTGCTCCTGCACGGAGGAAGCCACTTCCTCGGTGGAAGCTGCGCTTTGCTCAGAAACGGCGACCACGCTGGAAATGACATCGGAAATATGTCCAGCGTTTGTACGGAGATGGTCAGCCGCAGCGGATACGTCCTCAATCTGGGTAAGCATATGCTGAGAAGCTCCCCGTATGGACTCGAACGCCTGTCTCGTAGCGGTAGCCGCATGCTCCTGTTCTACTGTTACAGCGAGAGCCTTCTTCATTTCCTCTGCGCTCCGCAGTCCCGCAACCTTGATTTCCTCCAGCTTGTGCATAATGCTGTCACTGGAGCTTCCTGCTTGTTCAGCCAGCTTGCGTACTTCCCCGGCAACGACGGCAAAGCCGCGTCCGTGTTCCCCGGCACGAGCTGCTTCAATGGAAGCATTTAGCGCCAGCAGATTGGTTTGGGCTGCGATATTATGAATGGCCCCAGCCAGCCGTTCAATATCCTGTGTTTTCAACGTGAGCGAGTCTACAGCTTCACCTACAGCGGTTGTTGTTTGTCTGGACTCGGCTGCAAGCTTCGCTTGACGCTCCGCTGTTTCGTACCCAGCCAGCACGGCAGAGTCTGTTTCCAGCACGGCGGTTTGGGTTCGCTTGACACTTTGGCCGATTTGGTCGATGGAGCCCGTCATATGCGATAGCTTTTCAGAGCCGGAATATACAGCCTCGGCCTGATCACTTGCTCCTTGGGCAAGCTCCTGAACGGCACTGGAGATTTGTGATGCAATGGTCCCGGTATCCTTGGCGTGCTGGTGCATGTCATGAGAAGCTGAGCTGACCTCGCCAGCCGTATCTGCCACTTTGCGCAGTAAGTGAGAAAGATTATCCGACATGATATTAAAATCCGTACCCAAGCTGGCAATTTCATCTTTGCCCTTAATATCCACACGTGCTGTCATATCCCCTTCAGCAATCCGCTTGACGTTCGCTTGAAGCCTCCGAATCGGCTTGATAAAGCTGTTCGCCGCCCAGACCGCCAAAAGCATGGCAACAACGAAAATAATAGCTACAGTAATCAACAGTTGGTTACGAGTGGAGTAGTACTCCTGAAAAGCAATATCTTTTGAGATAGACAAGCCTACAATCCAGCCTGTGCTGGGCATTTTCTTAAAATAAAGCTGGCGATCACTACCATTGTAGTTGTAGTCGGATTTTCCCGAAGGGGCACTGAGCAGAGTGTCCGTTGATGAACCCAACTCGGGCGTATCCTTGAGATTTTTACCAGCCAGCTTGCTGTCCGGATGCGCGACGACAACTCCATTCTGGTCAATCAGAAATGCGTAGCCTAATCCGTTCAGGTTTATGTTCTTAATGATTTTTGTCATGTCGTTTAACATAATATCTTCACTGATCACCCCAGTGATAGAGCCATTGGAGTCCTTGAGAGGCTTTGCAATGGAAATGGTGAAGTCCTGGCTTCCTGCATCAATGTACGGTGAGGAATAATACAATTCCCCCTTGGTTTTGGCATCCTTGTACCACGGACGTGTGCGAGGATCGTAGCCCGCATCAGACCAGCCGGAGCCATCCCAGTAGGTTCCATCCTCAAATCCTGCATAAATGTTAGCGATACTTTGATCCTTATAGTTTTGAAAGGCCGCCTTTAGAGAAGCTATTTTGGCATCTGGTGGAATATTGCCGGATTCCAGACCTGCAGCTAATGTCTCGATAATTTTGGCATTGCCGCTTGTCCATCCGTCGAGCTGATTGACGGTTTCGGTGGCTTTACTGTTCATAAGCTCTTGTATGTCACGGTTGGCCTGATTTTTAATGCTTGTCATGCTAATGACGGACAAAGGCCCAGCTGCAACGATAACAATACAGGTGAAAAGGAGAATAAGCTTCATTTTTAAGTTCATGTAACGACCCCCGATGATTCAGAAATGTGAAAGCTCAAATAGTTCTTTGTACTTATATCGTCAGATAGAATGACTTTGTTAATCATTTTCAATTGTTTTCATTCTTTCTTCATAATCATTATTTAAGGCGCCTCTACAGTTATGGGAAGGATTAAAGTAAAGGTACAGGCATATACTTAGAAGAGGCTAGTCCGGTAAGGGGGCACGATATGGAGCAATTAACGAAAAGCAGGCTGTTCCGATACGGAATATGGACACTGCTGGGACTTGTCATTCTATATTTTATCTGGCTGCTTCGGCCTTTGTTTTTGCATCTGTATGATTTTCTAAAAACAATTATTGCGCCATTTGCGGTGGCGATGATTATTTCCTATGTGCTTAATCCTGTGGTCAATATGCTGGGCGGACGCAAGGTACCTCGAAGCGTAGCCGTCCTGCTCATTTATGCTGTATTTTTGGGCAGCCTCGTCGTTATTCTGATGCACCTGATTCCGATGTTTATTGATCAACTGGATGAACTGAATGAGCATCTGCCTGAGCTGACCATGCATGCACAGGGATTAATGACGAATATGGATGGAAGTATTTTACCCCAAGGGGTACGCTCAGGTATGAATCAGTGGTTTTTTCAACTCGAAAATCGGATGGCTACAGGGATTGCTGCTTTTATGGACAACATCGGCGGGATGATCAATATGTTGTTCAATGTGTTCATTGTGCCGTTTCTCATTTTTTATATTTTAAAGGATTTCGATGTGTTTGAACGGGCTATTGTGTCTTATCTCCCGCGATCCCGCCGCAAGGCTATTGTAACGGTGCTCAAGGAAATTGATCAGGCGCTCGGTAACTATGTGCGCGGACAACTGCTGGTGTGCGTCATTATCGGGGTGATGGCCTATATCGGATATATGCTGATTGGGATGCCTTATGCGCTGCTGCTGGCAGGAGTGGTGGCTGTATTCAATATCGTGCCGTATTTAGGCCCGTTTTTGGGGGCTGCTCCGGCGGTCGTAATGGCTTCTACGGTTTCTTTTAAAATGGTATTGCTGGTCGTAGTCGTCAACACCTGTATTCAAGTGTTGGAAAGTAACGTCATTTCTCCCCAGGTGGTTGGACGAACCTTGCATTTGCATCCGATTGCCATCATTTTCGCACTGCTGGTGGGCGGGGAAATAGCGGGAATAACCGGGTTAATTTTAGCGGTTCCGGTGATGGCGGTCTTGAAGGTGGCGCTTCAGCATTTTTTTGCTTATTACGTGAAGCGCAAAACGATCTGATTTCGTTCATATCCCCGTCTGAAATCGCGTTGACACGGCTAAATGACACGGATATACTGAATTGAGTATGTTTAAATGTGTTTATCCAGTAGGGAAAGCTCATTTCGGAGTGCGGGCTGAACCCGCCGGGATGCTCCCGTTACCAGTGAAAACAAGGCGATCGCTCGTCCGTTAATCAGATGTTGGGTGCGCAGCTTGCGCATGTAGCATTTCGTACAGAGGGGACGACGATAACCAGGGTGGTACCGCGATACAATCGTCCCTGATCCGTTCAGGGGCGTTTTTCTGTTTTTTATGGCCTGTGCCAAGTACAAGTGACACCATAATTAGGAGGCTACTTATATGAAAGCTAGTGAAATCCGCTCCAAATGGCTGGAGTTTTTTGAAAGCAAGGGACATGTGATTGAACCAAGCGCACCGCTTGTTCCGCATAAAGATCCTTCCCTGCTGTGGATTAATGCAGGGATGGCACCGCTTAAGCCTTATTTTGATGGACGTGTGAAGCCTGAGAATCCGCGTATCGCCAATTCGCAAAAATGTATTCGCACGAATGACATTGAAAATGTCGGCAAAACGCGCCGGCACCACACTTTTTTCGAAATGCTCGGTAATTTTTCGATTGGCGACTATTTTAAGGAAGAAGTTATTGTATGGGCGTGGGAGTTTCTGACTGATCCGAAGTGGATCGGCTTTGACCCGGAGCGTCTGGCTGTAACCGTGTATCCTGAGGATGAAGAGGCGTACAAGCTGTGGAACGAAAAGGTAGGGCTTCCTGCTGAACGTATTATCAAACTGGAAGATAACTTCTGGGATATCGGCGAAGGCCCTTGCGGACCTTGTACGGAAATTTTTTATGATCGCGGCGAAGCTTATGGCAGCGACATGACGGACCCTGAAATGTATCCGGGCGGGGAAAACGAGCGTTATCTGGAAGTATGGAACCTCGTATTCTCACAATTCAACCATAACAAGGATGGTAGCTATACGCCGCTTCCGAACAAGAATATTGATACAGGCGCGGGATTGGAGCGTTTTGCATCCATTTTGCAAAATGTGGATTCCAACTTCGATACGGATATTTTCCAACCTATTATTCAGAAAACAGCCGCTATGGCAGGAGTCAAATATAACGAAAATGTGGACAGCGATGTGGCTCTCAAAGTGATTGCTGACCATGTCCGCACCGTAGCTTTTGCGATTGGTGACGGTGTACTGCCTTCCAACGAAGGCCGTGGTTATGTTATCCGTCGTTTGCTGCGCCGTGCTGTGCGTTACGGAAAAATGCTGGGTATGAACCGTCCATTTATGTTTGAACTGGTGGAAACGGTGGGGGATGTCATGGGCGTGTACTACCCTGAGGTGGTGGACAAGCGTGATTTCATCATCAAGGTGATCAAAACAGAAGAGGAACGCTTCCACGAGACACTGACAGACGGATTGGCTATTTTGGCTGATATCAGTGCTCAGGCGAAAGCGGAAGGTCGCAATGTCATCAGTGGAGCAGACGCCTTCAAACTGTATGACACGTACGGCTTCCCATTTGACCTCACAGAGGATTATGCGGATGAGCAGGGTTTGAAAGTAGACCGTGAGGGTTTTGATGAAGCGATGCAGGAGCAACGGCAACGTGCGCGTGACGCTCATCAGGACAATGCCAGCATGAAGATTCAGGGTGGACCCCTGTCTGACTTGGCGGTTAAAAGCGATTTTGTTGGATATAATGACCTCGTAACCGAATCCAAAATTGTGGCTATTGTATATGAAGATGTGCTAGTGGATAGTGTTAGTGAAGGACAGACTTGTCAGGTTGTGCTGGACGTGACTCCTTTTTATGCTGAAAGCGGCGGACAGGTAAGTGACCATGGCTTGCTGCGCGGAGGTACGGTAACGGCGAAGGTCGAAGGACTGTTCAAGGCGCCTCAAGGCCAGCATGTACATCAGGTCGTCGTGGAAGCCGGTGAGCTGAACGTTGGCGATACGGTGAAAGCGGAAGTGGAACAAGCATCCCGTGGTGAAATCGAAAAAAATCATACGGCTACGCATTTGCTTCACAAAGCGCTTAAGGAAGTGCTGGGCGACCATGTCAATCAGGCAGGTTCACTGGTGGAGCCTGGGCGTCTGCGTTTTGACTTCTCCCATTTTGGAAGCATAACGCCGGAAGAACTGGCGGATATTGAGTTGCGTGTAAATCGCGCTATTTGGAGCCAGCTGGATGTAAATATTGAACTGAAACCGATTGATGAAGCCAAGGCTCTCGGAGCGATGGCGCTGTTCGGTGAAAAATATGGAGATATCGTACGTGTCGTCAAGGTAGGCGATTACAGCATTGAGCTGTGCGGCGGCTGTCATGTGAGCAACACCTCACAAATCGGACTGTTCAAGCTTGTCAGCGAGAGCGGCATCGGATCGGGTGTTCGCCGGATTGAAGCGGTGACTGGACGCTTTGGCTTTGAATATATGGAAGGCCAGTTGGAACTGCTAAAAGTATCGGCAGGTCTGGTGAAATCCAAGCTGTCCGAGGTGCCAAAACGCATCGAATCCTTGCAACAGCAAATTAAGGACCTCAGTCGTGAAAATGAATCGCTGCAAAGCAAGCTGAGTGTTATTGAAGCGGGCCAATTGACCGATCAGGTCGTGCAAGCTGGCGGAGTACAGCTGTTGGCTGCACGTGTACAGGCTTCCAGTATGGATGCGCTGCGTGCGATTGCTGATGAGCTGAAAGGCAAGCTTCCAGCTGCTGTGCTGGTACTTGGGGCTGCAATGGATGACAAAGTCAATTTTGTCGTAGCTGTACCGGCAGAGCATACCAAGGCTGGGCTTCATGCAGGCAAGCTTGTGAAGGAAATTGCTGCAGTATGCGGCGGCGGAGGCGGCGGACGTCCGGATATGGCGCAAGCCGGAGGCAAGGATGCCAGCAAGCTGGACGAAGCGCTCGTGCGTGCCCGTGAATTGGTAGTGGCGGCTACTCAAGGATAAAGTTCGATAATTTTTGCGGAATTTTGGAAAAAACCGGACTTAGACATTTCCTTGAAGGGCTCTGCTTATGGTATGATGTATAAGAATAAGCTGGCATAAACATGTACACATGTTTTGTGGAAGCGAGGTGTCAACAGTGGATTCCATGGACAAAACGGTCAAATTTAATGTCAAGGCGGATGAGAAGGAAGCTTCTGCTCAGGAGATTTTGTTGACCGTATATGATGCTTTGGTGGAAAAAGAATACAATCCGATCAATCAAATTGTCGGGTATTTGTTGTCAGGTGATCCGGCTTATGTGCCACGGCATAATAATGCCAGAAGCCTGGTACGCAAAAAAGAACGCGATGAACTGATTGAAGAGCTGGTTCGTTTCTATCTGGCCAAGCACCGTTAGGAGACAGGCATGAAAGTAATGGGATTGGATTACGGGGACCGCCGAATCGGGGTCGCCGTAAGTGATGCCTTCGGCTGGACCGCCCAAGGATTGGAAGTCATAGAACGACGCGGTGACGACAGCGAGTTCGGTAAAATTGCAAATCTGGTACGTGACAATGAGGTCGGCGAGGTTGTAGTAGGCTTGCCGAAAAACATGAACGGTACCGTGGGTCCACGCGGTGAGATTTGCATTGAGTTTGCAAACCGACTCAAGGAGTTACTGGGTTTACCCGTTCACCTTTGGGATGAACGGCTGACGACGCGTTCGGCAGAGCGCACGCTCCTGGAGGCCGACGTCAGCCGAAAAAAACGCAAGCAGGTGGTAGACAAACTGGCCGCAAGCCTGATCTTGCAAAACTATTTGGACGCACACAGTACAAGGTGAGGGGGATTTCGTAATGGCTGAAAATCAAGTGGGTATGGAAGAAGAGCCGGAAATTATTTACATTGCCGATGACGAGGGCAACGAGGAAGAGTTCGAGGTCATTATGAAGTTTGAGGTAGACGGTTCCGAAGCGAAGTACATGATGGTTGCGCCAGTGGACCCTGAAGCCGACGAGTCCGATGTGTACGCCTTCCGTTACGAGGAAGAAGGCGATGATATTAAATTGTTTGTGATCCAAGACGATGCCGAATGGGAAATCGTTGAAGAGACCTTTAATACATTTGTGGAAGAAGAGGACGAGGAAGACGGGAAATGACGAACTATTCACGTGAAGACCTGAGCTGGACCTCTGATTTGAAGGAAGCGTTCGGCGGCGATGTAGAGCTACAGGATGAACAGGGCCGTGCAATACGCATGGAACTGGAAGCAGAGTTCAAGGTAGGAGAGCAACGGTACGCCGTATTGCGCAAGCCCGGAACTGCTGAAGGCGAGCATGAGCTGTATCATGTGAGCCCATCCCCGGAAGGCGATATTTCCATCACCACGATTGAGGATGACGATGAGTGGGAAGATATTTCCGAGCTGTATGATGAATGCACACTGCCGGAAGAGCTGTAAGGTCTGGATAACGAGGAGATCAAACCTGAAAGGGCGGACCAGTCCGCCCTTTTTGGCTGTGAAGGAGTTGGGTGGAAGTGAAGCGAAGGATGACGTTGGTTACGTTGCTTCTATTGATTGTGATCATAGCAGGCGGAGCAACTCTCTATATTTGGAATGCCATGCAGCCTGTTCAGGCGAAAACGCAGCCGGTTGTATTTACAATAGTGAAGGGAACGGGCACGTCCGCTATAGCTGATACACTGGAGCAAAAGGGACTCATACGTAATGCGCTCGTGTTTAAGGCTTACCTTAAATTCAAACAGCAAGGAAGCGCATTTCAGGCCGGAAAATATGAGGTTCAGCCCGGTGCTACCTTCGATCAGCTGATTGCCAAGCTCTCGGCAGGGGACGTTGTGAAAGAGGAAATGATCCGTTTTACGATACCGGAAGGATTTACGATCAGACAGATGGCTGATAAGCTGCAAAAGGAAGGACTGGCGGACCAGAAGCAATTTTTGCAGCTGGCCAACGATCCGTCCGCTTTTGACGTCGCACTGGTGCGTGACATTCCAAAGCAGGCGGGGCTTCGCTATGCGCTGGAAGGCTATCTTTTCCCGGAAACCTATGAGCTGAAAAAGGGCAGTACGACCAAAGATATTATACAGGCGATGCTGGAACAGACGCAAAAACGTCTGGAGACCGTTCCTGATGTGGACGCCAAGCTGAAACAGCGGGGGGAAACGCGGCATCAACTGCTGACCGTTGCTTCTCTGGTGGAGCGCGAGGTCGTTGTAGATAATGAACGGCCTGTCGTTGCTGGCGTTATTTATAACCGGCTCAAGCAGGATAAGAAGCTGGAAATTGACGCTACCGTTCAATATATGCTGGACAAGCAAAAGGAACGGCTGTACTACAAGGATTTGGCTGTAGAAAGCCCATATAATACGTATTTGCATCAGGGACTTCCACCGGGGCCGATTGCAAGCCCCAGCCTGAAATCAGTGGTGGCAGCTTTGCAGCCGGATGCTACGGATTATTTATTTTATGTGACCAAAAAAGACGGAACGCACAGACATTTGTTTGCCAAGACATATAAAGAACATTTGCATAATATTCAGGTAAGCAACCGTAAGACAAATTAGGAGGTGAGCCTATGGCTTACAAACCCGAACTATTGGTAACTGCCAGTTCTCCGGAGGATGCCCGTCAAATGCTGGAGGCTGGAGCGAGCGCATTGCTTATTGGAGATGACCGCTTTGGGATGCGATTACCGGGACATTTTACACCGGACCAAATCCGTGAGGTTGTGGAAGAAGCTCGAAAGCATACGGCCCAGGTATATGTATCCATGACCAACTTGATGACGAACGAGCTATTGCCGTTCCTTTCCGAATACGTACAGACACTTGCCGGATGCGGTGTAGATGCCATTGAGTTTAATGATCCGGCCGTATTAATGGCGGTAAAGGAATATGCCCCTCATTTGAAGTTGTTCTGGAACGGTGAAATGATTTCCACCAACTTCGCAACCGCCAACTATTGGGGAGAGAAGGGGGCTTCGCGCGTCATTTTGGCCCGTGAGCTGAGTATGGACGAAATTACGGAAATGGTGCCAAAGTTGAACATGGAGGCGCAGGTTCAGGTGCATGGCATGACTAATATTTATCATTCCAAGCGCAAGCTTGTACAAAGCTATATGCTGCATCAGGGACGCACGGTGGAAGGTGATCTGGGCAGAGAGCGCGGCTTGTTTTTGATCGAAGCAGAGCGGCAGGAAGAGAAGTTTCCGATTTATGAGGATATCAACGGAACGCATATTATGAGTTCGGATGATTTTTGCATTATGGAGGACCTGCATATTCTGATGGAAGCAGGCGTGCATAGCTTTAAGATTGAGGGCTTGTTGAAGCCTGCGGCTTATAACGCGGCGGTCGTTCGTGCTTATCGCAAAGCGATGGATACTTTTACAGCTGATCCGGACGCTTATGCTTATGATGAAAGCTGGCTGGATGAGGTTCGCCGTCTTCAAGATCCTGAACGGGAACTGTCCTTCGGATTTTTCTATAAAGAACAGGTTTATTAATTTGAAAAAGAGTACACAGAGGGGGGAACGTCATGGGAACGATGACCAAAACGAGAAAGTATACGGGCAAGCGGAATCGTCTGGATAAGCCGGAGCTGCTGGCTCCTGCCGGAAATCTGGAAAAGCTGAAGTTCGCTATTCACTATGGCGCGGATGCCGTGTACATTGGTGGACAAAAATACGGTCTGCGCTCCAATGCCGATAATTTCAGCTTTGAGGAAATGCGGGAAGGCGTAGAGTTTGCGAAAAAATATGGCGCCAAAGTTATTGTTGCTACCAATATTTATGCGCACAATGAGGATATTGCGGGAATTGAAGAATACCTGTGTAATTTGTACAAGGCGGGTATTCATGCTGTAATTGTCGCTGATCCAGCGATTGTATCTGTGGCATTGCGTACGGTGCCGGAGCTGGAAGTGCATTTGAGCACCCAGCAATCGACGCTGAACTGGCAGGCGGTAAAGTTCTGGAAGAATGAAGGATTACCGCGTGTGGTACTGGGCCGTGAGACCAGCTTGGAGGAAATTGAAGAAATTAAAAAGCATGTAGACATCGAAATCGAAGCCTTTGTCCATGGTGCGATGTGCTCTTCATTTTCCGGTCGCTGCGTGCTGTCTAATCACTTTACGGACCGGGATTCCAATCGTGGGGGCTGCTGTCAGTCCTGCCGCTGGAAATACGATTTGTTTGAGGATGCCCGTCAAGACGAGGTGTGGATATCAGAGGAAGAGGCGCAGGATAGCAACGTTCTGAAGCAGTTCCAGCTTGGCGTTAATCAGATTCCATTGTTTGAGGAAAGTGATAATGCCTTTTCTATGGGCTCTAAGGATCTGTGCATGATTGATAATGTCCCTGATCTGATTGATGTCGGTGTGGACAGCTTCAAAGTAGAAGGACGTATGAAGTCCATTCACTATGTGGCTACGGTTGTAAATGTTTATCGTCAAGCGATTGACTCGTATATGGCTGATCCTGAAAATTATGTGCTCAAACCGGAATGGATTGATGAAATAAACAAGGCGGCTAATCGTCCGCTGAACACTGGCTTTTTCTACGATACACCGGATCACGAAGATCATATTTATGAGCCGGAAGAAAAGGCTGCGCCTTATGATTTTGCCGGACTGGTTATGGACTACGATGCGGCGAGTGGTATAGCTACCATTCAACAGCGTAACCATTTTAAACCGGGACATGAAATTGAATTTTTTGGTCCGAACGGAACGTTCTTTAAACAAACGGTTGGAACAATCTGGGATGAAGAAGGCAACGAATTGGATGCTGCCCGTCACCCGCTTCAACGGATCAAAATGAAGGTAGATCAGCCTGTATCTTATTTTGACATGATGCGTAAAAAGAAGTAATTAAGTCTTAAGTCTCGGATAAAAAGATTCAAAAGCCTCTCCTATCGGTTGGAGGGGCTTTTTTTTGAATACTTTTCTAGGAAAAAAGTTTCACAAAATTTAGTGGTTGTTGAAAGGAAAGCTACATTCCTTGTCGAATAGTTCCGATAGATATGATATAGATAATAGATACATAACGGATACGTGGATCAGGAAACTAATTATAGGGTGGTAGGTGAGAGAAATGGCTTTTTGGAAAAAAGAGGGGAATACAACGAAGAAGCAGCCAAAGAAAACGGCTCTAATTAAAGGGTTGAAGGGCAGCAAGGCGACAACGGCTAAAGGAGACAAAACAGTTGGGGGGTATTCGAAGGTCGCTCCCTGGTTGTCTAAGGCTACTCGTGTAGGCGCATACAATTTAAAGCGCTTACTCAAGCCGGAAAAATACAGTAAGGATTTTATGCATTTGGTTAAAAATTATAATCCGGTCCGTTCAGTTGGCATGAAGCTGTTTTTGATCTTTTTTACAGCGATTATGTTGTTTGTGATCAGTCTGGGAATGATTTCATACTTTAAAGCCAAAAATACAATTGAGCAAAATGCGGCTACGGCTTACCAGCAAACGGTTCAACAAACCGCAGAGAAGCTGGATATCATTTTGGAACGCTTTCAGGATACCTCGACACAGGTGTTCTTCGATACTGAATTAAGTGATCAGCTACAAAAGGCGGCAAAGCAGGAGAAAAATTCGTTTGATTCATTTGTCGCTATGGGTGAAGTAAACAAGAAGTTAACGAATATTGCATTTACAAACAAGGAAATTGATTCGCTTTATCTGTATCCTGAACAGACGGATCTGGCTGCTATGGGCACAGGAACACAAAAGGACGTACGACAGGAAGCATGGTTCAAGGATATTTTAAAAAATAAAGGGATTGTCTGGTTGCCTACACAGGTAAATGAAAACGGCAGTAAGACGTTTCGTCTGGCTCGTTCCATGAACAGCATGTCGGGCTTGGGCGGGACTTACGTCTTGGTCATGGATTTGAAGTCCAGTGCCGTGGATGATCAGTTGAAGAGTATTGATTTGGGTGCGGGCAGTATGATTAGCCTTATTACACAGGATGGCGTTTTTATAGGCTCCAACATTGATGCTCTGGCAGGAGGGAAACAAAAGTTGGATTACGTTTCACAGCTCCAGGGTGTTGAAGGAAATCAAATTTTGGAGCAGTCCGCAGATGGGAAAGTGCAAAATGTGCTGGCGGTGCATAATACACTGGGCACCTCCAAGTGGATTCTCCTGGGTGTCGTACCTGTATCTGTGCTGGTTAAAGATGCCGAAGGGATTTTAACGGCGACCTGGATTTTTGCTGCGGTGGCGGCACTGATTGCGTTGTTCATCGGTTTGTGGATGGTGCGACTTGTGGCGCTCCCTTTAACGCATTTAAAAGATCTGATGCTGGAAGGAGCCAAGGGCAATCTGCAGGTTCGTACTAACTACAACGCTAAGGATGAAATCGGGCAATTGTCTGAAAGCTTTGATACGATGATGGAGCAGATTACTTTGCTGGTAGAACAGACGAACGTTTCAGCCCAAGAGGTGCTGGATACAGCGACGGAACTGAGTGATGCCTCAAAGAAAACGGCCATCTCAGCCAAGGAAATTGCAGCAGCAACGGAGGAGATTGCTCACGGCTCCGCCAGCTTGGCGACAGAGGCTGAACGTGGCAGCGGACTGACCGGAAACATATCACAGCAAATGGATACGGTTATAGCTTCCAACCATGAAATGAGCAAGGTTGCACACGAGGTCGAGCAATCCAGTGAACAAGGAACGGTTCAGCTGAAAAACCTCCTGAGTAAGACCCAGGTCACTGAAGAAACGACGCATGCGCTTGTGAGCAAAGTAGACAAGTTGAAGGAGACGACTTCCGATGTCTTCAAGGTGCTGGACGTGCTACAAGATATTGCGAAGCAAACGAATATTTTATCGTTAAATGCAACGATTGAAGCGGCAAGGGCCGGAACAGCAGGTCGCGGATTTATGGTGGTGGCCAATGAGGTTCGGCAGCTGGCTGAACAATCACGTCAAGCCATTCGCACGGCGACGGGAATTATTAATAACATCGTCGGCGAGATGAATGAGACGGTTCAGGCGTTATCGGAGGTTTACCCACTGTTCCGACAGCAGATGGGAGCGGTACAGGAGACGACGGACATTTTCCAATCGGTACAGCAGCAAATGGGAGAATTTGCGCTTCGATTGGGTACGGTTACCTCATCCATTCAGGAGCTGAGTGAATCGCAGGCGATCTTGTCGGAGGCGATGACCAATGTGAGTGCGGTAGCCGAGCAGTCCTCCGCCACTTCGCAGGAAGTCGCTTCTCTCAGCACCGAGCAGGCGAATATCGGGAATCAGCTGGTAGGATTGTCTGATAAGCTGGAAGGGGTATCGGTCAATTTGAAGGAGCAGCTTTCACGGTTTACAGTGTAAGGGTATACGTATCCATAAATTGTAGAGCTTGCTGACGTTTGAGGATTATTGTGTTATATGAATTTATTGTTTACCCAGAAGCCCTTTCCTTAGCCAATACTTTGCATAGCCTATACAGTACGCTAAAACAAAGGAGGCGTTCTTGTGGGGGAAATGGAAAGAGGCTTCGGAGGAGTGTGGACATCAATAGCCGCTATCCTGACACTGTTTATTTTGCTAGTGATCATCTTGAAAACATTTCTCTTATAACATTGTGGGCTCTACTGCATCGTACTGGTAGAGCCTTATTTGTTTGCCTGAATGCCCTGCCCTTGAGTAATCTTCTACATATGCTGAAGTGTACTACACATCAAAGGAGGGATCGAGCCATGGGTGGATTTGAAGGTGGTTACGGCGGTTGGACTTCTACTGGTGCAATTTTGGTACTCTTTATTCTGTTGGTTATCATCACTAAAGCAATTTGGATTTAGTTCGTAAATAATCGTGAAGGCAATGTTCAATAACTAACCACTCGGCTTCTCAAGCTGGGTGGTTTTGCTTTTCAATAAAACGACATGCCATATAGCATACAGATTGGAAAAAACATTTACAGGACATACTACTGGAAAAAAGATGAAAGAAGGATGCATGTGCCGAGGCGTGGCAGCAGTTTTATTCGAAAACGTCGCATTGCATATATGGCTGTGGGCATTACGACATTGCTACTCATTTTGCTGTTGCGGCTGGCCTGGATACAGGGGACGGCGGGTATCCAAATGTCTGCTTACGGGGGGCATTCGCTCAAGGAAATGTCTGTACGCCAGCGGCAGGAGGGCATTGCAATAGACTCGGGGCGGGGACAATTTACGGATCGGTACGGACGACCGTTAACTGGAGGCGTGGTATGGACGCCAGTGCTTTTTCCTGATGTAGACGGTAAAACAGCCGGGCATGGAGAACAGCTTGCCAAGCTGCTGCGGACAAATAAGAAGGAGCTGCTGGCTCAATGGAAGGGGCTGCAATCCCCGCTGTTATGGCGAGACGGGCATGGACAACCCCTGCATATCAAGCCGGATGAAGCGGACCAACTGCTTAGCCTCACACCTTCTCTGGTAGAGCTTGTACCGTATTCGACACGCTACAACAATGTACCCAATGGCAAGCAGTGGCTTGGATTTCTGTACGAACGACCAGATCGACCGGGGCAATTGCCAATCGGGGCAGCCGGGCTGGAAAGAACGCTGGAGCCACTCCTGAGTGGTGTGGGTGAAACCTTCGTTTCCCGATTTGTGGATGCACAGCGCCGTCCGCTGGCTCATTTGCCGTTACGTGTCAGTGCCCCGTCCAATGGCCACTATCCTCTACAGGTCCAGACGACCATTGATCTCCCATTACAGCAGCAGCTTGAAAAGCTGACGGAAACCAATCATCTGGCAGAAGGGGCGGTGGTTGTGCTGGATGCGGGGAACGCCGATGTGCTGGCGATGGTGTCTCGTCCTTTTTATAACCCTGGTCGCGTCGATCCACAACAGACCACAGGTTGGGCTAACCGTGCGCTCAAGGCAGTGACACCCGGCTCTATTTTTAAGCTTGTTACGGCTGCTGCTGCGCTTGAATCGGGGGTAGTCCAACCGAAGGAGCAATTCCATTGTCACGGGACCTATGGGAAGTATGGTTTGGCATGCTGGAAAAAAGAAGGACACGGCGCTCTGAACCTGGAGGAAGGGCTCGCCGTATCCTGTAATATCGTGTTCGCTCATCTGGGTGAACGGCTTAGCCCTGCCCAAATTCAGGCCACAGCCTCTGCGCTCGGATTGAGCCGGACCGTCGGCTGGCAGGAGCGGAATCTTGCAGGCATGTCGCAGTTCAGTCCATTGGATCACGAAGAAAAGGGAGCCGTATTCGGCTCCCTTACAAATGCGACTGATCCGGGTGTACGTGTCCAGACAGCTATAGGCCAGCGAGACGTGCTGGTCACGCCCCTCCAAGTCGCCAATCTCGTCGTGACATTGCTGCATGATGGTCAGGTGCATGCTCCACGGCTGGTGAAGCACGTCGGCTACGCAGACGGAGGTACGTTGCTGGATCTGCCAGCTCACGCTTCTCTATCACCCGAAGGAAGCCATCCGATTCACGCTTCCACAGCTCGTACGCTTCGCGAAGCGATGGAGAAGGTCGTAGCCCACGGCACAGGTGCATCCTTGCGTGGCAAGTCGTGGCATCTGGCTGGAAAATCGGGCACAGCCCAGGCTCTAAAGGATGGTCAACCCGTGAATCACCAATGGTTTATCGGGTATGGCCCGGTGAAGCACCCTCGTTATGCCGTTGCCGTCTTGGTACAAAATGCGCCACAGCATTCTGCAAATCAGGCAACAGCACTGTTTGGTCAAGTGATGGACCTGTTAGCTCAATTTTCCTCGGTCCCACGAGAAGCTACACGCTCTTCCTCCTGAATTTTGACGATAAAGGGAGGCTCCTCGAATTCTTCTGTCGGAAATCGAATCCATTGCTGCAAATAGCCTTGCTGCCATAATTCCTTCAGTAAAATGATCAGGATTGGAGACAGGATCAACCCGGCCAATCCGAAGATCGACAGTGAGATGATGGCAAAGGAAAGCATCAGATAAGCAGATGAAACACCGATGGAATTACCAGTGATTTTAGGCTCTGCCAGCTGGCGGACGATTACCGTTACAGCCATGACAATGAGCAGCCCTACAGCCAGGCCGGTGTTGCCCGTGATGAACAAATAGACTGCCCACGGAATAAAAATAACAGGTACACCCAGCAGTGGCAAAATATCGAACAAAGCCGCCACAAGAGCCAACGACAGGGCATTATCCACCTGCAAAATGAGTAAACCTATAAATACGAGAACAAAGGTAATTCCCACCAGCATGGCTTGTGCCTTCAGAAAGGCTGAAATCGCTTTGAGTACATGATTTTTCAGAAAAAGATAAGCGGTTTTAAGCGTCTTGGGTGTTTTACTGCGAGCAATGCCCTTCCAGAGATTGATCTCCATACTTAAAAAGAAAGCTAAAATAATGGCAACTGCAAAGTTGCCCATAAAGACAGTGAAGGAGCTGAGAAACTGTATGAAAAAGGAGAGCCCCAGCTGTGCCCATTTGGTGGCAATGGCGGTCGCAGTTTCAAAATAATCGTTAACACGTTCGGTAATCCCCGGCGGCAAAGCGGCAATTTTATCTTGGGAAAGATGAAGATACCGTGTGAATTCCGTTTGGATAATCTGGGTATACTGTGGGAGATTTTGCGCCACTTTCGTAAATTGCGTAACCAGAATCAGACCTAATCCAAAAAAAATAGCGAGTAAAAGGATGATAAACAGCAAAACAGAGAGTGCGGAAGCGAAGGGCTTCTTCATACCTTTACGGTGGAAATAACGGGCCACAGGTTCAATGCACCAAAACACAACGAACGACAGGAATACAGGGGCCGCGAGCTGATACAGCTTACTGGATACGAACATAATTAAATACACAGTTAATACAATCAGGCCGATATCAAAAACGGTCCGCCAATATTTTTTGTACAATGGAAGCATATGTATACAACGACTCCTTTAAGATTTTCACCTATTGTACACTAAATTGGATCTCTATGCTGCTTACACAGTGCTAAAATACAGAATCAAAACCGACAGTATAACCGCCTAAAGCAGCAACGGGTTAGCCCAGTAGCTGATCGTTATGCTCAAGAAAGAATGCAGCAAAATCTCGGCACGCTTACGTCTTTGTGATAACATAAAAGTAAGTGAGTTTTCCTCAGGAAGCCTGCTTGGTAGTCCAGAAATAGAAAAGTGGGGATAAAACGTGCAGACTTTACTGTTATGGATGTTTTACATTTCAACTTTTTATGCTTTTATTCCGGCGCTGGTCAGTCGAATGTTTGGATTTCGGGTGTTTCGGCGGGGCAAAAGCGAGCAAGAGTATGCGCTCACCTTCGATGATGGTCCTGATCCAGTGTATACGCCGCAGTTGCTTGATTTGCTGAAGCGTTTTGATGCCAAGGCTACTTTTTTTGTCGTAGGCGTACATGCGGAAAAACACCCGGAGCTTTTGAAACGCATGCATGACGAAGGTCACTTGATCGGTATTCATAATTATGTGCACAAATCGAATTGGCTTATGCGGCCCGTCACGGTCAGAAGACAAATTGCCCGGACAGAGGCTGTTATTCGCCGGGTAACCGGGGAAGGAACGACCTTTTACCGCCCACCATGGGGAATTGTGAATTTCTTTGATATTTCCAACTCGAATGGTCGCCGAATCGTATTATGGTCCTCCATGTTTGGGGATTGGAAGGCAAGCATCGGAGCAAAACAGTTGGCTGAGCGGATGCTCAAAAAGCTGAGGGGTGGCGAGGTGATGCTGCTCCATGACTGCGGTACAACACTGGGGGCAGACGCAGGCGCTCCGCAAAACATGCTGATTGCGCTGGAGAAGCTGTTGGTGGTTGCCCAAGAACGGAAGCTGCGCAGCGTACGTGTCGATACCTTATTTTGTCGTGAGTCTGCCAGCAGACCTGCTACTACCGAAACATCCAATACGAGTTGGTTTAAAAGAACGTTAGTATTCGGATGGTTGCTGTATGAGCGGCTATTTCACGTTCTGTTCCGTCTACGTCCGGTGCGTAAGGAGGACACGATCTTTTATTACAAGCGTAGTATCTATCACGGGCCAAATGTGAACATGGAGAACGGCAGGTGGCTGGAAAAAGGGGACGCCGTGGTTGAGCTGCATTTTGATAATAAAATGCTGTTTCAGTTAGGCACAACCGCCAAGTCTATGGTGCATTTGGCCATTCAACTGATTCGGATTGTAAAACGACAACTTCCTGATCTCGCCTATCGAATTGCGGATGACCCCAAAATGAACGGTATTAAGGCCATCTATGCAGTGAGTATGATTAATCGGGGACCGGAGAAGCTGGGTTTTCAGATACGAGAGCTTCCCAAGGGACTGTTCAGGATAGCGTCAACCTTATATTTAAAGCTGTTATTTAGTGTTATCCACCCTTCCGGCCCAGAGCGGTTGAATGAAAAAAGGGACGAGATGGTGCCGAAGATGATTGTGATGCCGATTGATACTCTGTTTGACCGTTTCTGGCTGGGGGATTCATACCCTACGGATCAAGGCCAAGGCAAAACCGATCCTATTCAGGAAGCAGTTAGAGCCTCGCAAGCAGCAGATACGAGATCAAGTAGTTGAATTAACGCTAAAAAAGCCTCCCAACCCCTGTGATCAGGGTGTTCGGGAGGCTTTTGTTTATTCGTTTTTAAAACATATCATGATAAGGATTAGATTTTCATAATACCGCCGTTGCTTGCATTGGTCACCAGCTTGGAGTAACGTGCCAGATAACCTGTTTTAACCTTCGGCTCGAAGCCTTTCCAGTTTGCGCGACGACGTTCAAATTCTTCGTCACTAATTTGCAGCTCAATCGTACGATTGTTCAGATCCAGCTCGATAATATCACCGTCCTCAACAAAAGCGATAGGGCCGCCTTCTGCTGCTTCGGGGGAAATGTGACCGATGGAGATACCACGGGATGCGCCTGAGAAGCGTCCGTCTGTAATCAGGCCGACCTTGGCACCAAGTCCCATACCGACGATTTGCGAAGTTGGAGCGAGCATTTCAGGCATACCCGGTCCACCCTTAGGACCTTCATAACGGATAACAACAACGTGGCCTTCTGCGATTTTACCATTGGCAATACCAGCCAGCGCATCTTCCTGTGAATCAAAGCAGATGGCAGGGCCTTTGTGATAACCACCAACAGACGGATCAACTGCACCGACTTTAATGATGGAGCCTTGCGGTGCCAGATTACCGAATAATACAGCCAAACCGCCGCGTTCGGAATAAGGGTTGTCCAGCTTGTGGATAACATTGGTATCCAGAATTTCCTGCCCCTCTACGTTTTCACGGATCGTTTTTCCGGTTACGGTAATACAGTCACCATGCAGTGCGCCTGGCTTCTTCAACAATTCATTCAGCACTGCGCTGACACCGCCTGCATTATGAACATCCTCGATATGATAGTCGGAAGCAGGTGCCAATTTGGACAAATGAGGTACGCGGTTCGCCACTTCATTGATCCGTTCGATAGGGTAGTCTACTTCAGCTTCATGAGCCAGTGCCAATGTGTGCAATACCGTATTGGTGGAACCACCCATTGCCATATCCAGCGCAAATGCGTTATCAATAGCTTCTTTAGTCACGATATCACGTGGTTTCAGGTCCAGCTTGATCAATTCCATCAATTGACGTGCAGATTGTTTAACGAATTCTTTACGTTCTTCCGCTACTGCGAGAATGGTGCCGTTACCAGGCATAGCCAGACCCATTGCTTCAGCGAGACAGTTCATGGAGTTCGCTGTGAACATACCTGAGCAAGAGCCACAAGTTGGACAGCCGTATTGTTCTAATTCCAGCAGGCTTTGATCATCGATTTTACCAGCCTGATAGGCACCTACGCCTTCGAAGACGGAGGTCAGGGAGATAGAGCGCCCGTTCTTGTCTTTGCCAGCTTTCATGGGGCCGCCGCTGACGAAAATAGTCGGGATGTTCACGCGCAATGCGCCCATCATCATGCCGGGTGTGATTTTATCACAGTTTGGAATGCAGACCATGCCGTCAAACCAGTGAGCGGAAACGACAGTTTCCAGGGAGTCGGCAATAATTTCACGGCTTGGCAGAGAATAACGCATACCAATGTGTCCCATGGCAATGCCGTCATCTACACCAATGGTGTTAAACTCAAAAGGTACGCCGCCTGCCTCACGAATGGCTTGCTTGACAATTTTGCCGAATTCCTGCAAATGGACGTGGCCCGGTACGATGTCGATATACGAGTTACACACCGCGATAAATGGTTTGTCAAAATCTTCTTCTTTAACGCCCGCTGCGCGCAGCAAGCTGCGGTGAGGAGCGCGGTCAAAGCCTTTTTTAATCATATCGGAACGCATTTTCGTCTTAGCTGTCATGATGCTGGTTTCCCCCCAAAGTTAAAAAATGGTATGGCGTTCGAATGACGCCGAATTAGCGCAGATGTTTTCTAAAGAGTCTATCATACATGTGCGCATATTTCTACATATATAGAAAGTAATCGATTGGATTTTTGTGATGTCGGCAAAATATGAAAAAGCCCACTCCGCAATAAAGCGGGATGGGCTTGAGCTTGCTTTTATAGTTACGAAGGGTGTTTTATGTGGTACTGCACATTAATTTCTGCCGCCTTTGCGTCCAATGTCCCTGTAGAAATCTTTGTCATGGGACTCAGCCGTAGCATCGCCGCCACGTTTACCAATTTCCTGATAAAATTCTTTATCGTGGGAGTTAGCGGTAGCTTGCCCGCCTTTTTTACCAATCTCCTGATAAAATTCCTTGTTGTGCTTCTTGGATGTAGCTTCTCCACCCATACGACCTGCCTCTTCGCGACTCATTTTACCTTGATCCTGATTACGTGCCATTACAAATCACTCCTTTGTGAAAAGTTGTTTTTTGTTGCGCGCATCCTTTACTTACCACATCATGCCTTGATGAAACAGGCCCCTTGCTAAGTAAAGAGGATCAGGGTCCGCCTAGTTCTTCGTCTGATAGCTGTTTGTCGCGTACTGACGCTTGTTATAGGATGGACATAAAAAGTTATGCGGATCGTTTAAAAAGATAAGGAGACGGCTTAAGCATCCAGTCAACCCGTGGCTCGATTAAAGGATGTGTTGCATTTCGCACCCAAGGCAGAGTCAGTAGACAGCACAGACCCGCAGCACACGCTACGATCAGAATCACTTCCACCGGAGTGTCTATATAATCGTAAATCCCCTTGGCAGCAGCGGTACGGACAATCAGACCATGGAGCAAAAAGACGTATAATGTCCGCCGCCCCATTTCAGTCATACGTCCGGTGACGGCTGGAACAAAGCTCAAAAACGCGATAGCCGCTATGAATTGCACTCCGTAAATGCCAATGCGGTAAATCCCCGCATACCATTCGGTATGACCCAGCTCACCATAAGTCATGCTGCCATACAGCCAGCCTGCCGGAATGCCGTAGTACGACGTTCCCGCCAGTACCATAAGCAGAAGGGACACTACGCCTGCGATCACACGGACTGGAGTCGTGAAGAAGCGACGAACATCGGCATAATGCAGATGATACCCTGCTACGAAAAAGGGCAAATAAACAAAGGTTCTGCTTATGCTGAGCCAGATGCCATCCACTGGTAGATACCCGACAAGGATACCCAGCAGCACGGAGATACCTATTTGGACAACAGGTGACATTCCCTGGAAAGCAAGCATCAGCAGTCTCCAGCAGATATGGCTGGCGAGGAACCATAGCAGCAGATAAGGTGCAAAAAAAGAATGATGAATATGGGGAACATGGAAGAGTGCAGCATCCAATATCGAATAGAGGGTTTGAAAAATAAGATATTGCATACCGATCTGAAGCAAGACTTTCCGGCCTGCGTACCCAGCTAACGATGTTTTGGCAAAGTACCCTGTAACGAGCACGAACAACGGCATATGAAACATGAATATCCAGCTAAACCATTGCTGGGCGATGTGAAGCGAGCCAACCAAGGGCTCCAGAGCATTGCCTGCAAATACGCATATGATCAGCATAAAGCGCAAATTGAGAAAGAAGCTTTCTCCTTGTATGTCATGGCTTGTCGTCATGTAATTCCCTCCGAACGGCACTCAGCCGAGTAAACTCTGTGCAAAATAATCCTTACAAGGAACAAGGTACGATACTCTGAGTCTTACCATTGTGATTTTATTCACAATGGTAAGCGCTGTCATATCCTTATTATGTGGCAGAAGCTTGAACAGGGGACAAAGACCAGGCAAATGTCTGGAAATGTCTTCTTATTTGACCCTGTGTGCGCAACGATGGTACCCTAACAAGGTTATAGATAAGCTGATTTACGCAGCAAAAAATTTCATACACCAATCATGAATCATGAGGTACGAAATACGAAAGGAACCTTTAAAATGAGAAGAAGGACGAGAAGATCATACAGCTCATATGGGACACGCACTCCCCGGAAAATATGGAAAATTCTATTGGGTATCCTGATTGTCATTGTGCTTATCGCAGGCTGGGGAGCATGGAAGGTATTCACGCCCTATCAGCCTGATAGCACAGCTACTGCTGCATTAGCAGAATCAGCCGATGCTGTGAAGGTGAACGAACAAGAGTATTGGGTTGGTTTTGAGCCTGTAAAAAGAATCGGTGCCGGAGTTATTTTGTACCCGGGTGCGTTGGTGAAGCCCGAAAGCTACGCTCCTTTGGCCCGCCGTCTGGCGGAAAAGGGTCATCATGTGATCATTGCAAAAATGCCGCTGAACCTTGCACTGACTTCCCCGGATTTGGCGGGTGAGGTGTTGAAGGCATATCCGAAAGAAACCTTTGTGATCGGAGGCCATTCGTTAGGCGGTGTTATGGCTGCCCGTTATGCCGCTACACATCCCGATCAGGTCAAGGGCGTATTTTTCCTTGCTTCCTACCCGGACAGTAAGGGGAATTTGAAGGATAAAAATCTGCCGGTCATTTCCCTGCTTGGAAGTGATGATGGAGTTATTAAAATGGATAGTGTTCAAAGTGGAAGGGCTTATCTACCAGCCAATACGCTGTATTTTACAGTTGAGGGCGGCAATCATGCCCAATTTGGCAGCTACGGAGCCCAAAAAGGAGATAACCCTGCGAAAATTAGCCCGGCCGAGCAATGGAATCAAACGGTTTCAGCTTTGCAGGACTGGATGAAAGAGAGTGTAGATTCAGCTCCAAAAAACCAGTAAAAGGAGGTGGGCTGCATGTCTGAGTTAGTCGTGCAGGGACAGCGGTTTCCATGCCGTGGCATTTTATTGGACAAGGATGGCACGCTGCTGGATTTTATTCAGTTGTGGGGTCCCTGGGCCCGTTCTATACTGGATATGTTGGAACAGCATCTTGCCGTGGCAGGTACTGACTTTACGGTGGAAAAAGGCAGCATTCTGGGTACGATCCACGACCCTGAGGGGCGCGTGATCGGCTATGATCCTTCCGGCCCGCTGGCGATGGGGACAGTGGATGAAAGTACGGGCGTGCTGGCTTGGCAGCTTTATACTGCCGGTGTACCGTGGAATGAAGCAGTGAGGGTTGTTCGGGATTTTAACAAAATGGCGATGGCTGATGTGCGGCGACATCGGGCCGCGAAGGTGTTTCCGGGTTTACGCACGTTACTGGAGCAAAGCCGCCGTGCCGGATTGAAGCTGGCGGTCGTGACCTCTGACAGTACAGAGGCTGCGCAGGAGCACCTGGAGTGGATGGGGCTGACGTCATATTTTGACGAGGTCATCGGACACGACAGAGTTACATACGGCAAACCGGACCCGGAAATGGCTGAAAAAGCCTGTGCTTTGCTAGGACTGTCGCCAGCGGATGTAGCTGTCATCGGAGACAGCAACGGGGATATGCAGATGGGCAAGCGTGCCGGGGTGCGGCTGGCCATCGGATTTGGGTCAGAGCCGGAACGTTCCGATCATTTGCTGGATGCGGACATCATCGTCCGCGGATATGAAGAGCTGGAGGTGCGTGAAACATGGACAAAGTAAAAACGTTGGCTGAATGGATACAGCAATCACAAAATATTGTTTTTTTCGGCGGGGCGGGTACGTCGACGGAGAGCGGTATCCCGGATTTTCGTTCGGCGGCTGGTCTGTATCAGAGTGAGGAAAAATTGCCTTATCCCCCCGAGGTTATGCTTAGCCGTTCTTTTTTTGTAAAGCATCCTGAAGTGTTCTTTGGCTTCTATCGCAGCAAAATGCTGCATCCGGATGCGGAGCCGAACGGCTGCCATCGTTTCCTTGCATCACTGGAACAGCAAGGGCGACTCAAAGCGGTCGTGACGCAAAACATTGACGGATTGCATCAGGCCGCAGGCAGTGTGGATGTGCTTGAGCTTCACGGCTCGGTGCATCGCAACCATTGTATGGAATGCGGGCGCTTTTACAGTCTGAACGAAGTGATGGACAGCTCTGAGGTGGTGCCCAAATGTCCAGTAGACGGGGGAATTATCAAACCGGATGTCGTTTTATACGAGGAAGAGCTGGATCAGGATACGCTTGTCCGGTCCATTCAGGCTATCTCGCAGGCCGATCTGCTATTAATTGGAGGAACCTCGCTGACGGTACATCCTGCGGCGGGACTGATTACTTATTTTCACGGTAAACATACGGTATTGCTTAATACAGACCCCACTTCATATGATCACAAGGCGGATCTCCTGATTACCGATCCCATCGGCAGGGTTATGGGAGAACTCGGCAGTCAATTGAGTTTGTAATCGTTTTCTTGTCAACGGCCGGATAAAAGCGCTATGATGTTGTTGTAATGGACATAACAATGTTTCGAGAGAGGCTGGGATAGCATGGTTTATTTGGCTGGCGATGATCGTTATGAAAATATGAAATATAACCGCACAGGGAGATCTGGCCTTAAGCTGCCTGCCATTTCACTGGGCTTGTGGCACAATTTTGGCGGGATCAACAATGCAGAGAACGGCCGTAACATGGTTACCCGTTCCTTTGATCTGGGGATTACGCATTTTGATTTGGCTAATAACTATGGTCCTCCGGCGGGTTCGGCAGAGGAATTTTTCGGACAAGTGTTGGCTAGTGATTTGAAGCCGTACCGGGATGAGATGGTCATTTCGACCAAGGCGGGCTATTATATGTGGCCAGGACCTTATGGTGATTGGGGCTCACGCAAGTATCTGATATCCAGTCTGGATCAGAGCTTGAAGAGATTGGGTATGGATTACGTCGACATATTTTACTCCCACCGTTTTGATCCTGATACGCCGCTGGAAGAAACAATGCAGGCTCTGGATCATATCGTACGTTCCGGCAAAGCGCTGTATGTGGGCGTGTCTAATTATAGCGCGGAGCAAACGGCAGAAGCCGCTCGTATTTTGAAGGAGCTGGGAACACCGCTGCTGATTCATCAGCCAAAATATTCTCTGCTCGACCGCTGGATTGAAAACGGGTTGCAGGATGTACTGGACGAAAACGAGATCGGCAGCATTGCCTTTTGCCCCTTGGCTCAGGGATTGCTAACCAATAAATATTTGAACGGAATTCCCGAGGATTCGCGTGCAGCGAGTGCATCTGTCTTCTTGAATGAAAACAATGTGACACCCGAAACACTTCGTAAGGTGCGGGCGCTCAATCAAATGGCAGCTGCGCGCGGACAAAGCTTGGCTCAATTCTCGTTGGCCTGGGCTCTGCGTGGTGAGCGTCTGACCTCCGTCCTGATTGGGGCCAGCCGTGTGAGCCAAATTGAAGAAAACGTTGCTGCCTTGTCCAATCTGGACTTTTCACAGGAAGAGCTGGATCGGATTGATTCGATTCTGAATGCCGGGAACTTACAGGACGGCGGCACAGCCTAATGCTCAAAAGCTATTCCATCATCATCGGTATAACGTGCAATTTTTCATACCCAATATACACGCGACAGCCCGCATCGTTGAAGGATGCGGGCTGTTTGCCATTTTCCAAACCATACCAGCTTGGTCGTTGCTCATTCATGCTGGAACTGAGGATCAATCATCAGACGGAGCAGGGCAGGACATGTGATCGGTTAAAGTCTGTTAAGGATGCGGATATTGCTGAACCTTGCTTCGATACTGGGTTGGCGACTGACCGCAGAAGCGCTTGAATTGACGCGAGAAATACAAAGCGTCTGTCAATCCCACCGAAGCGGCCACCTGCTCCACCGAAAGCTCGGGACGCTCGCGTAGCAGTTGACGAGACTTGTCAATTCGCAGCTTGAGCAGATAGGTAACAGGAGAGACGCCCGTTTCCTTCTTGAATATACGTGACAAATACGCACGGTTATAACCAAGTCCTTCGGACATTTGTTCAATAGAAACGGGATGCGCATATTGAGTGGACATATATTGGACCATCTGCTTGACCGTCCGCCGAATTTGCGAATCCGCCCCGGTTGGGTCAGACCAGTCGCTTAAATGATTACCCGCTTCCCCCATGATCAGATACAGGTAGCCGAGGGCTGCAAGATGCGAGCTGGATTTTCGGCTGTAAAAGGCTAACTGCATCTGCTCCAGATAGCTGGGGATCAGGCTTTCACTGGAAGCGTGGAAGACAGGCTGGTGCACGCGCAGTCCTGCTTCCTGCACCATGGTTTCGGTATGCTGTCCTGTAAACGCAGACCAGCGATACCGCCATGGCTCCTCTTCATCGGAGGTGTAGCTTACGAGCTGACCGGGATGGATCAGGAAAAAATCGTTTTTTTCAAGCTGATATGAGTGCTGCTCTGTTCGGAAGATGCCTTTTCCAGATTCTACAAAATGAAGCAGATAGTAATCATAGAGCTTCGGCCCGACGGCATGACCGGATTTGGTTTGGCTCTCGCCGGCAAAAAGCACGTGCAACGGGCTATTTTCATAAAACACCGGATTGGAGGCCACAGCATAGCTATATGAATGCGTTTGCAAATAGGGTCATCCTTCCTGGATTTGTGAATGGTTTATTAGATACGGTATACTTACATTGTACATATCCAAGTCACATTTATCCATAGCTTTAACACATGGATGCATTACATTATTTAACGCTTTCATTTATACTGAAATCATAAGAAGTGTCAACCTGATTAAGTTTGTTACAGGGAAGTCAGGGGGCCTTTACTAACGGTGATGAGGTGGATGTGGATATGAACACTACTGAAATAAAGAAACGTTTTATCGACAAATATGGTGAAAGCAGCCATGAGCTGCGGATATTTCATGCTCCCGGGCGTGTTAATCTGATTGGGGAGCATATCGACTACAACGGTGGTTATGTACTCCCGGCTGCACTGGAATTCGGTACGACGCTGATTCTTCGTGTGCGTAATGATGATGAAATTCATTTTGCTTCGACGAACCTTTCCTATGAAGCATCTATCCCACGTGGAAAAATAGGTAAAAGTAAAACTGATGAGTGGGTGGACTATCCGGTCGGTGTGCTGGTGGAGCTGGCTGAAAAGGGAGTGTATCCGTCTAGCGGATACGACCTGCTCTATCATGGAGAAATACCGAATGGTGCCGGATTATCCTCCTCTGCCTCTATTGAGGTTGTAACGGGATACGCGTTCCTCACTACCGAAAAACAGGAAACGAACACAGTCGAAATTGCTTTATTGTCCCAGCGGGCAGAAAACAATTACGTTGGTGTCAATTGCGGTATTATGGATCAGTTCGCTGTAGCGAACGGTGCGGCTGATCATGCCATTCTGCTGATGTGCGATACGCTGGAATATCGTAAGGTGCCATTCCGTACCGATGCCTATAAGCTGGTGATCGGCAACACGAATAAGCGCCGCGGGCTGGTGGATTCAGCCTATAACGAGCGCCGTAGCCAATGTGCCGAAGCACTGTCCATTTTGCAGCAGCAGGAGCCGACGCTGGAATACCTCGCTCAGCTGGATGAGGCCCGTTTAGGTGAGCTCCAGCATTATATTGCGGATGAAACGGTACGACGCCGGGCACAGCATGTGGTAGAGGAAAACGCTCGCGTGCTGGCCTCTGTCGATGCTCTTGCGGCGAATGATCTCGAAGCTTTTGGGCAATTGATGAACGCTTCGCATGATTCATTGCGCGATTTGTATGAGGTTAGCTGCACGGAGCTGGATGTGATGGTCGAGGAAGCACGGCGCATTCCTGGCACGCTGGGTGCGCGTATGACGGGAGCCGGATTTGGGGGCTGTACGGTTTCACTTGTCCATGAGGACGATGTGGAACGGTTTGTGAAGGAAGTCGGCGAAGCTTATCAGACCCGGACAGGGCTGGAAGCCAGCTTTTATGTATGTAAGGCGGGAGACGGAGTTAAAGAACAGAAGGAGGACGAATAACATGGCCATTTTAGTAACAGGCGGAGCTGGATATATCGGTTCACATACGGTAGCAGAGCTGTTGGATCGGGGAGAAGAAGTTGTGGTGCTGGACAATTTGCAGACCGGGCACAAGGCAGCACTGCTCGGAGGCAAGCTGTATGAAGGTGATCTGAGAGATAAAGAACTGCTGTCCAGACTGTTTTCCGAAAACAGTATCGACGCAGTTATCCATTTTGCAGCCAACTCGCTGGTCGGGGAAAGTATGCAAAATCCGGGTAAATATTATGACAACAACGTATTCGGCACGCTGAGCTTACTGGAGGCCATGAAGGATGCCGGTGTGCGCAGGATCGTATTTTCCTCCACTGCGGCTACCTATGGAGAACCGGAAAAGGTGCCGATTGAAGAGGGCGACCGTACGGAGCCAACGAATGTTTATGGTGAAACGAAGCTGATGATGGAGCGCATGATGTCGTGGTTTGATAAAGTATTGGGCATCAAATATGTGTCCTTGCGGTACTTTAATGCGGCTGGTGCGCATGAGAGCGGCAAAATCGGTGAGGATCATCGTCCGGAAAGTCATCTGATTCCGCTGGTACTCCAGACAGCACTGAAACAGCGCCCGCACATTGCGGTGTTTGGTGAGGATTATGCCACGCCGGATGGAACGTGCATCCGGGATTACATTCATGTGAGCGATCTGGCAGATGCCCATGTGCGTGCGGTGAATTATTTGCGCGAAGGCCATGACAGCAACGTGTTTAATCTGGGCAACGGACAGGGCTTCTCGGTGAAGGAAGTTATCGAGACGGCTCGCAAGGTCACTGGACTCGACATTCCGGTCGTTACAGAGCCACGGCGCTCGGGTGATCCGGCAGTATTGGTTGCCTCTTCTGACAAGGCACGTTCGGTGCTGGGCTGGAGTCCGGCGCGTACCCAACTGGAGGACATTATTAGTGGAGCTTGGGGCTGGCATCAGTCGCACCCTCAGGGCTACGGCGACGAATAGACGGGAGACGATGACATGATGAGCAAGAGTCAATCCGCAGATAGAGGCCAAGGCCGGGAACATTCCCGGCATGCGGCCCATGACATCGATGAAACTGTACAGCAAGCCGCTCTGTATGCGATTGAGCAACTGGTTGCATTCGCACAAAACCGGGGATTGATCGGTCTGCAAGATACAGATTACAGCCGTAATCTGCTGCTGGAGCAGTTCGGGTTTTCGGAGCCTTATTTCGGCGGGGAGGCAGGGGGCATCACAGCCCCCGAGGTTCTCCAGCCTGTGCTTAATATATTAATTGATTATGGGTATGCGATTGGACTCATATCGGAAAACACAGATACGTACCGTGATTTGCTGGATTCCAAAATCATGGGCCTGCTGATGGCAAGACCGTCTGAAGTCATCCGTGACTTTCGCCAAACGGAGGCCGAACGAGGCATAGAGGCAGCGACAGATGCTTTTTATCAATTGTCTATCGACTCGAATTATATCCGAATGGACCGCATTGCCAGCAATGTGTACTGGAACCAGCAGACACCGTACGGAGATATGGAAATCACGATTAATCTGTCCAAGCCGGAGAAAAGTCCGAAGGAAATCGCAATGGCGAAGCTTCTTCCGCCGCCTGTTTATCCAAAATGTCAATTATGCCGTGAAAACGTTGGATATGCCGGAAGGGTGAATCATCCGTCCCGCCAAAACCTGCGCATCATTCCTTTGGAATTGAACGGGGAACCGTGGTTTTTTCAATATTCGCCCTATGTGTACTACAACGAGCATTGTATTGTGTTTCATCATGATCATGTGCCGATGAAGCTTACGAAGGATACGCTGTGGCGGTTACTGGCATTTACGAAAGCGTTTCCGCATTATTTTATCGGTTCCAATGCCGATCTGCCGATTGTCGGAGGGTCTATTCTGACTCACGATCATTTTCAAGGTGGACGTCATACGTTCCCGATTGAAAAAGCAGGCGTGGACGTTGTATATCGCAATGAAGCCTTCCCGCAAGTCACAGCAGGGATTGTGAACTGGCCGATGTCAGTGATCCGCTTTACTTCAACGGATGCCGAAGCGTTGCTGGAGGCGGGGAATGCTGCATTTGAAGCCTGGAAGGCTTACAGCGATCCCGCAGCCGATGTTCTCTCTCATACGGAGCAGGACGGAGAAGCGGTGCCGCATAATACGGTGACACCGATTGTACGCCGGGATGCGGAAGGAAGGTACCAGATGGATCTGGTGCTGCGCAACAACCGGACGAGTGATGAGTACCCGGAAGGTATTTTTCATCCTCATCGCGAGATGCATCATATCAAGAAGGAAAATATCGGTCTGATCGAGGTTATGGGACTTGCGATTTTGCCGGGGCGGCTTAAGGATGAACTGGATGGTATTGCAGATATTTTATGCGGTAACGACGAACTGGCTGTAGCTATGCAGCAGGAAGGGCATCCGCTATTCAAGCATGCGGACTGGATTTACCAGTTGAACACCCGATTCGGTCGTCTGCCTGACAAGGAGACGGCTGTTCGCACTGTACAAAATGAAGTTGGACTGAAGTTCAGTGAAATTTTGGAGCATGCAGGAGTGTACAAGCGTGATTCGGAAGGTCAGCAAGCGTTTGGACGTTTTATAAAGCAACTGGGTTATACAATAGGGGAATAGAATAATTGCAGGCAGCGCATAATACTGTGCGAGAACCCTCCCAAGATATGACATGGAACCATGCTCCTTAAGGAACATGGTTTTTTTTCTGAAAAAGAAGCAAATTTGTTTCCTGTAACTGAGAAGGTTATAATAGAGTAGTTTCTTAACATTAAACTTTGAAAAATATTGGAGGCGAACGTTTGCGATGAAAGCATTCGAATTTTATAATCCTACTCAATTGATCTTCGGTAAAGGGCAATTAGAGGCTCTCAAGCGTGAAGTTCCTAAATACGGTAAACGTGTACTGCTTGTATATGGCGGCGGCAGTATTAAGCGCAGCGGCTTGTATGATAATGTAATAAGTCTGCTTAAAGAGATTGGAGCAGAGGTAACGGAACTGGCAGGTGTAGAACCAAATCCTCGCTTGTCCACAGTACATAAAGGCGTGGAATTGTGTAAAACACATCAAATCGACCTCGTACTGGCTGTTGGCGGCGGTAGTGTGCTGGATTGCTCCAAAGCGATTGCTGTCGGGGCGAAATATGATGGCGATATGTGGGATTTTGCAGAGCGTAAAGCGGCTCCACAGGCAGCATTGCCTTTAGGTACAGTTCTGACGATGGCAGCTACCGGTTCCGAAATGAACGCAGGTTCTGTCATTACGAACGAAGAAACACAGGAAAAACTGGGCTGGGGCAGCGTATTTGCGTTCCCTGCGTTTTCCATTCTTGATCCGGTGAACACGTATTCTCTGCCACAAAATCAAACGGTGTACGGAATCGTGGATATGATGTCACATACGCTGGAGCATTACTTCCATCTGGAATCTAACACTCCGGTTCAGCTTGGCTGGTGTGAAACGATTTTGCGTACAGTTATGGATGCGGCTCCGGGCCTGGTCAACGATCTGGAGAACTACGAGCTGCGTGAAACGATGATGTACTGTGGTACGATGGCGCTGAACGGCTTCCTGAATATGGGGCTGACAGGTGACTGGGCGACTCATAATATCGAGCATGCGGTGTCTGCTGTTTATGATATTCCACATGGCGGAGGACTGGCGATTTTGTTCCCGAACTGGATGAAGCACAATCTGCATGTGAAGCCTGAACGCTTCAAGCAACTGGCTGTGAATGTGTTCCATGTAAACCCGGAAGGCAAGAGTGATGAAGAAGTAGCGCTCGAAGGTATTCAGGCGTTGCGTGATTTCTGGAACTCGATTGGTGCGCCAAGCCGTCTGGCTGATTACGACATTGACGGTTCCCAAATCGACGTTATGGCTGATAAAGCTGTGAAATTCGGATCCTTTGGCGGATTTAACAAGCTGAATCGCGAAGATGTAGTGGAAATTTACAAAGCATCTCTGTAATCCAGTCATTCAGTCATTGGATAATTGTAAGCACGTTTGTACGTCATTAGACGTATGGACGTGCTTTTTTGGGTTTGATTTGGAATTTTAGAGGAAAATTTTGAAACTTTTTAAGGTTGAATACGTAAACATAGTTATAGGCTGGAAACCAGACTGAAAAGGGACATGGAAGGAGGAGCCGCATGGAAACTATATTTTGGTGGTTATTGGCAGGGGGCGCCATCTTTACCGTGGTCAGTGTGTTGATCGGGGATGTACTCGGTGGTTGGCTGGATGGATTGGAGCTTCCCGGCCTCGATTGGTTCAGACCCGTCGTTTTACTTGGAGCGATGACCGCTTTTGGCGGGGCGGGTGTGTTGCTGACGAAATATACCGGGTTGAGCATGAGCCGGGTTGTTCTGCTTGCCCTTGCGATTGCGTTTGTGATCGGAGTGCTCGTATTTTTTGCGTTTATCAAGCCAATGGCGAACTCGGAGGTATCCAGCGGCTTCTCGATGCGTGAGCTGACTGGCAGAATCGGTGAGGTCACCGTTCCGGTACCTGAGGTTGGTTACGGGGAGGTTATGATCCGCTTGGGTGCAGGCAACACCATACATACAGCATCGAGCTTTGATCACAAACCGCTGGCTGCGGGAACCCGTATCGTCGTGGTTGAGGTCGCAGAGGGTGTCGTCCGCGTAGCGTATCTGGACACATAGACGACGCATTCGCTTAACTTGAAGGGAGCGTGAACGGGAGTGTCAAGCTTGCAGGATATTGTGTTGGTCCCGGGGATTGTCGTTATCGTTATCGTCATATTAGGGATCGCCTTTTGGGCCCGTTACAAAACGGTAGGACCGGATGAAGGGATGATCGTGACGGGTTCATTTTTGGGAAATAAAAATATTTCCGAGGATGATTCCGGTCGCAAAATCAAAATTGTGCGCGGCGGTGGCGCCTTTATATGGCCTATTTTTCAGCAGTCCGAATTTATTTCTTTATTGTCCCACAAGCTGGATGTAACAACACCGGAAGTGTATACGGAGCAAGGAGTTCCCGTGATTGCGGACGGTGTGGCAATCATCAAGGTAGGCAGTTCCATTGAAGATGTAGCAACAGCAGCGGAGCAGTTCATCGGGAAGCCGCTGGAGGCCCTCAGGGGAGAGGCTCAGGAAGTGCTGGAGGGCCATTTACGTGCGATCCTCGGCTCGATGACGGTGGAGGAAGTATATCGTAATCGGGATCGCTTTGCACAGGAAGTACAGGGCGTGGCGGCTCGCGATCTGAAAAAGATGGGGCTGCAAATTGTCTCGTTCACGATTAAAGATGTGCGTGATAAGCACGGATATCTGGATGCGCTAGGTAAGCCGAGAATTGCCGCTGTGAAACGGGATGCAGAAATTGCCGAAGCTGAGGCGGTAAGGGATGCCCGGATTCAAAAGGCGCGTGCGGAACAGGAGGGCCAGAAGGCTGAACTTTTGCGTGATACAAACATTGCCGAGGCAGCCAAGGAGAAGGAACTGAAAGTGGCTTCGTTTAAAAAGGAGCAGGATACAGCCAAGGCGGAAGCCGATCAGGCTTATCACATTCAGGAGGCTCGTGCCAAGCAGACTGCTGTCGAAGAGCAGATGAAGGTCGAGCTGGTGCGCAAGGAGCGAGAAATTGATCTTCAAACCAAGGAAATTCAGGTACGTGAAAAGCAATATGATGCGGAAGTGAAGAAGAAGGCGGAAGCCGATCGGTATGCGGTAGAGCAAGCCGCGGAGGCGGATAAATCGCGTAAGATGCGTGAGGCGGAATCGTTGCAATACTCGATTGAGACACAGGCTAAAGCGTCAGCTGAACAAAAACGGCTGAATGGGCAAGCAGAAGCGGATGCGGAACGCGCCAAAGGTACGGCGGATGCTGATGTCATCCGTTTACGTGGTCTGGCGGAGGCCGAGGCCAAGGAAAAGCTGGCGGAGGCGTTCCAGAAATTTGGCGAGGCAGCCGTACTCGATATTATCGTGAAAATGCTGCCTGAGCTGGCCGGACGGATTGCCGAGCCGATTGCGTCCATTGATAAATTAACGGTTGTGGATACAGGCAAGGGAGAAGGAGCAGCGCGTGTCAGCAATTATGTCACAGAGCTAATGGCTACGGCTCCAGAGATGCTCAAGAGTGTGTCCGGTATTGATGTGGAGCAGTTAATTAAGGGGCTGACCACGGGGAAAAAGGGCCTTCATTCCGCACCGTCCTCCGGTGAAACGGATAAGCTGCACATTCATGCCCCGGTTGAGGTTGCGCCGCGGGATAAAGAATAGCCGTAGGGCTTTCAGGAGCGGATACCCCTTAACAGAAAGAACGCTTTTCATCACAGGTTTTCCCGGTTATTGTGATGAAAAGCGTTTTCTTTTTATTGACCTTTAGCGAAATATTTGGTACTTTAACGTGGATTCCTCTGAGCTTCATGCTCTAATTCTTAGGATCAAGGTTCAGATAAAAAGAGGTGCGGATGTGAGCAGCCTACAAGTGGCGAAAGCGCTGAATAACAATGTGATTATCGGGATGCATCCCGAGCATGATGAGGTTGTTGTGATTGGAAAAGGAATCGGTTTCAATCGCAAAAACGGCGATCTTATACCGTTGGATTCAGTTGAAAAATTATTTATATTAAAAAGCCATGAGGAGCAGGAGCAATACAAGCGATTGCTTCCCGAGCTGGATGAAAAACTCATTGAGGTCATTGGTGAGGTGCTTCACCATGTTCAGCTTCAAGCGAAGAAGCCTCTGAATGAGCACATATTGATTGCTTTAACCGATCACATCGCCTTTTCCATTAATCGTCAGAAACAGGGCATTACGATCCATAATCCGTTTTTGTATGAAACGAGAGAAATATACCCTCAGGAATACAAGATGGCTGAACAGGCAGTCTCTTTAATCAAGGACAAGATGGGTGTGGATCTGGGAGAAGATGAAATCGGATTCGTAGCCTTGCATATTTACAGTGCCATGACGAATCAGCATATTTCCGAGGTCAGGAAGGATTCCCGATTGATTGCTGATATGGTACAGGTAGTAGAGACTACGCTGGAATATCGCATTCCTCTCCAATCCCTGGATTACTCACGTTTGTTGACTCATCTGAGGTTTGCGATTGAACGTGTACGTCGGGGAGAGATTGTGCAGGAGATTTACCGATTGGACAAGCTGTTGAATGAAGAGTATCCGGAAATGTATATGTTAGCCTGGAAACTTACGAAGATTATGGAGAAAAGGCTTCGCAAATCCGTATATCCGGCTGAGGTTAGCTATTTGACGATGCATTTACAGCGGTTGTCCCAACGTAAAGAGCAGGGAGAGCAACGTTAGAACAGCTAGAATCGAAAAAAGTATTGCCTCACTTTTGGCAGAATGCTATAATAAATTTTGTAATGAGCAAGACAACAAATGAATATCTAACGTGTTACTGATTCGATCAGGCATGAGTTGTTTTAAGTTATGATTGTTTACAGCCTACCGGGGTAAGCTATATCCCAAGGTTGTGTTCAAACATACTTAATTCGGCTCATGCCTTTTTTGTTGTTTTGCCTCTGTATTCTAATTTTCAGAGAAGGAAGTGGAACGTATGTTTAAAAAGCTTTTCGGTGTTTTACAGCGTGTCGGCAAAGCTTTAATGCTTCCTGTAGCCATTTTGCCGGCAGCGGGACTTTTATTAGGAATCGGCAACATGTTGGTCAATCCCGATTTTCTCCAGTACATTCCGGCATTAAATGCGGGCTGGGTTCAATCGGTAGCGACGATCATGATGAACGCCGGACAAATTGTTTTTGATAATCTGGCACTGTTGTTTGCAGTCGGCGTAGCCGTCGGTCTGGCAGGCGGTGAAGGCGTAGCAGGATTGGCTGCGATCATCGGTTATCTCGTTATGAATATTACATTGGGTACAGCTGTAGGTGTTACACCGGGTCTGATTGCTCAAAAAATACCGGGCTATGCGAACGTGTTGGGGATTCCAACGCTGCAAACCGGGGTGTTCGGCGGGATTATCATCGGTATACTGGCCGCGGCCATGTACAATCGCTTTTTCAAAATCGAGCTTCCTTCGTATCTGGGCTTTTTCGCGGGTAAGCGCTTCGTTCCGATTGTAACGGCAGTATCTTCATTGCTAATCGGACTATTGCTGGTCATTGTGTGGCCTCCCGTACAGCAAGGACTGAACGTTGTATCACACTTTATGGTTGACTCCAATCCGACGCTGGCAGCTTTCATATTTGGGGTGATTGAACGCTCGCTCATTCCTTTCGGATTGCATCACATCTGGTATTCACCGTTCTGGTTTGAGTTCGGCGAATACGTGAACAAAGCCGGTCAAACGATTCATGGTGACCAGCAAATCTTCTTTAACCAGCTTCGCGATGGAGTTGCTTTGACAGCAAGTACGTTCCAGGTTGGTAAGTTCCCATTCATGATGTTCGGTTTGCCAGCCGCAGCGCTAGCGATGTATCATGAAGCAAGACCGGAACACAAAAAATATGTAGCAGGTATTATGGGTTCAGCAGCTTTGACTTCTTTCCTGACAGGGATTACGGAGCCACTGGAATTTTCCTTCCTGTTCGTAGCTCCATTGCTGTTCGCAGTGCACGCTGTGTTTGCAGGTCTGTCGTTCATGACGATGCAAATTTTGAATGTTAAAATCGGTATGACCTTCTCCGGCGGATTTATCGACTTCCTGATTTTCGGGATTATTCCGAATCGTACGCCTTGGTGGTACGTCATCATCGTCGGTCTGATTTTGGCGGTTATTTACTACTTCGGATTCCGATTCATCATACGGAAGTTTAACCTGAAGACACCAGGGCGTGAAGAAGCTACAGAAAATGTTGAAGGGGCCGCAGTCGGTACCACAGACGAGCTTCCAGGCAATATTTTGGCAGCTTTCGGCGGGGCGTCCAATATCAAGCATTTAGATGCTTGTATCACACGTCTTCGTATTGAAGTTAACGAGAAGTCCAACGTTGACAAGGCTCGCCTCAAACAGCTTGGCGCAGCGGGTGTACTCGAAGTCGGCAACAACGTACAAGCCATTTTCGGTACACGTTCCGACACGATTAAAACGCAAATGGCTGATATTATGGCGGGACGCACACCTGCTCCGGCTCCGGCCTCGGCTCAACCTGCTCCGCAAGAAGAGAAGGAAGCTGGCGAACAAAAACAGACCATCATTGTTGAAGATATCGTGATGCCTGTTAACGGAGAATTGGTTGATATTTCGACTGTTCCTGATCCGGTATTTGCAGAACGTATGACAGGAGACGGCTTTGCTGTCGTGCCAAATGATGGAACGATTGTGTCGCCTGTATATGGTAAAGTATTCAATGTATTCCCAAGCAAGCATGCCATTGGTATCCAATCTGACGGCGGTAAGGAAGTACTTGTTCATATCGGGGTGAACACAGTAAAGCTTAAAGGCCAAGGATTTGACGTTTTGGTGAACGAAGGCGATCTTGTGTCAGCCGGTCAACCGATTATGAAAGTAGACCTGGAATACGTGAAGCTTAACGCAAAATCCATCATCTCACCAGTCATTTTTACCAACCTTCCAGAAGGCTCTTCGGTAACTTTAAACAAAACTGGAGTATTGAAGGCTGGCGAAGATGGTATAATTACGATAAAATAAACTCTATGTGTTTCGGATTCGTGATGAGGCGGCTTAGGTCGCCTCACATCGACCCGGTTTCACTACACGTATACTGCGTGTAAACAAATATTATCCATTAGGAAAGTGGGAGGAACAATTATGCAAACAACTTTTAGAATTACAGATGAAGACGGTATCCATGCACGTCCTGCAACAGCGCTGGTAAATACAGCTAACAAATTCAGCGGTGCTGAATCTTTTGCCGAAGCTAACGGTAAAAAAGTAACTTTGAAATCCATTCTGGGTGTATTGTCTCTTGGTCTGGAACAAGGCGATACCATCAACATCATCTGTGAAGGCGCTGAAGCTGCTGACGCTCTGAAAGCTCTTGAAAATGTAATCGTTAACGAAGGGCTGGGCGAAATTCATGCTTAAAATTTCCGGGATTGCCGCTTCGGCAGGCATCGCCATTGCCCGGGCGTTTATCTTGGAGCATCCGAATTACGCTGTAGAGAGACGCGCGGTTGGTGATGCTGAAGCTGAAATTGCAAGATTGGATGCGGCTTTAGTAGAATCTCAAACCGAATTGGAAGCGATTAAGGAGAAAACTTTACAGGAGCTGGGCGAGAAAAAAGCAGAAATTTTTGCTTCTCACCTGTTGATCCTGAATGATCCTGAACTGATCGATCCAGTTAAAGCTAAGATCAGAGACGAGCAGCTTAATGCTGACTATGCTCTGAACGAAGTAGCTTCACAGTTTATTTCCATGTTCGAAAACATGAAAAGTGCTTATTTGCAAGAACGCGCATCGGACATGCGTGATGTAACCAAGCGGATCCTGAATCACCTGCTTGGTGTTCATTTTGTCAGTCCTGCAGAAATTGCCGAAGAAACGATTGTACTTGCAGAAGATTTGACACCTTCCGACACAGCTCAGCTGAATCGCGAATTTGTTAAAGGCTTTGCAACCAACATCGGCGGACGTACTTCGCACTCGGCTATTATGGCTCGTTCACTTGAAATTCCTGCGGTTGTAGGAACTAAAAATATACTGTCCCAAGCTAAAAGCGGCGATTTGATTATCGTCGACGGTCTGGATGGTCACGTATTCGTGAACCCTTCCGAAGAGATCGTTGCTGAATACCGGGCTAAACAGGTGGCATACGACAAGCAACGCGAAGAGTGGCGGAAGCTGCGCGGCGAAGCTACGGTTTCCGTCGATGGTGTGCACGTCGAACTGGCAGCCAATATCGGTACGCCTAACGATGTAGCTGGTGTACTGGATAACGGTGGCGAAGGCGTCGGCCTGTATCGTACTGAATTCTTGTACATGGGACGCGATAAGCTTCCATCCGAAGAAGTACAATACACAGCATACAAAACCGTTCTGGAAAGAATGGAAGGCAAACCAGTTGTAGTCCGCACGTTGGACATCGGTGGCGACAAAGAGCTTCCTTATCTGGATCTGCCGAAGGAAATGAATCCGTTCCTCGGATTCCGTGCTATTCGTCTGTGTCTGGACCGTCAGGACATTTTCCGTACTCAATTGCGTGCTTTGCTGCGGGCAAGTGTACATGGTAACCTGCGGGTCATGTTCCCGATGATTGCTACGCTAAACGAATTCCGTGAATCCAAAGCTGTGTTGCTGGAGGAAAAGGAAAAGTTGGTAGCCGAGGGTGTAGCCGTATCTGAAGAAATTCAGTTGGGCATCATGGTAGAAATTCCTTCTACAGCGGTATTGGCTGACCAATTCGCGAAAGAGGTTGATTTCTTCAGTATCGGTACGAACGATCTGATTCAGTACACGATGGCAGCGGATCGCATGAACGAACGGGTATCTTATTTGTATCAACCATATAACCCATCCATTTTGCGTCTGGTGAAAATGGTTATTGATGCCGCTCACCGTGAAGGACGTTGGGTTGGTATGTGCGGTGAAATGGCAGGGGATACAACAGCAATTCCATTGCTGCTGGGTCTGGGACTCGATGAGTTCAGCATGAGTGCCACTTCCATTCTGCCAGCACGCAGTCAAATTTCGAAATTGTCCCGCGCGGACATGGAGAAACTGGCTGCAAAAGCTTTGGACATGCAAACAGCCGAGCAGGTTGTTGAATTGGTTCAAAGCATTGAAGGCTAAGGAAGGGTATCACCTTTTCAAGGTATATCTTTTTCCAACAAAAATTGCTGTCTACATACAGCGGCCGGTATCTAACAGATACCGGCTTTTTTGTATACCCAAAATTGGATTTTTCTTTTAGCTGCATGAGCAATTCAATATAGGCTTGCGAGCTGCAGTTGCTTCGTCCAGTCGCGTGACTGGAGTGGTATATGGAGCATTCAGCACCAATTCAGGCGTTTCCTCCGCTTCCCGCGCAATTTGGATCATGGTGTCAATGAAGGCATCAAGCGTCTCCTTGCTTTCCGTTTCTGTCGGCTCGATCATGATACATTCCTCTACATTCAGCGGGAAATAGATCGTAGGCGGATGGTAGCCGAAATCGAGCAATCGCTTGGCAACATCAAGTGTACGCACTCCGAATTTCTTTAAGCCTCGTCCGGACATCACAAATTCGTGTTTGCAATAGCCTGGATAGGGGATGTCAAAATGCGGAGCCAGCCGATGCATCATATAATTGGCATTCAGTACGGCACATTCGGATACCCGCTTCAAGCCGTCAGGACCATAGCTGCGGATATAGGCATAGGCACGGACGAGAATACCGAAGTTGCCGTAAAAGGCTTTGACCCGTCCGATGGAATCGCCCTGTTCTCGGTCCCAGTGGTACGTGCCCTGTGGATCACGCACGACAAGCGGCTTGGGCAAATACGGAATGAGCCGCTGCTTTACCCCCACAGGTCCCGCGCCGGGCCCGCCTCCGCCATGTGGGGTACTCATCGTTTTGTGCAAATTGAGATGCACCACGTCAAAGCCCATATCCCCGGGGCGGGTGATCCCCATAATGGCGTTGGAGTTCGCGCCATCATAGTAGAGCAGGCCACCCGCTTCATGCACAATCGCGGCAATGTCAGCGATTTGCTTCTCGAACAGCCCGAGCGTGTTCGGGTTGGTCAGCATAAGCGCAGCGGTGTCGTTGCCTACGGCTTGACGCAGCGCGTCCAGATCCACCAGCCCCTGCGGTGTGGAGGGGAGGGTGACCGTTTCGAAGCCTGCCACAGTGGCGCTGGCGGGGTTCGTTCCGTGCGAGGAATCCGGCACGAGCACCTTGGTACGTCGCTCACCACGTGCTTCGTGGTAGGAGCGGATCATCATCAGCCCGGTCCATTCGCCATGGGCGCCCGCGGCGGGCTGAAGGGTGACGGCATCCATGCCGGTTAACGCGGCCAGATCGTTTTGAAGCGTATGGAGCAGCGCCATGGCTCCCTGGATGCTGTCCTCCGGCTGGTACGGATGGATTTTGGCGAAGCCTGCATAACGGGCGACATCCTCGTTTACCTTGGGGTTGTATTTCATCGTACAGGAGCCGAGCGGATAAAATCCGTTGTCCACGCCAAAATTACGCCGTGACAGTGCGGTATAATGTCGAATAACGTCTACTTCGTATACCTCGGGCAATGCCGCAGGCTCGCTGCGCTGCGCATAATCCGGCAAAAGCTCTGCCACCGGACGCCGGGGAACATCGCATTCAGGCAGGGAATAGGCGATACGGCCCGGTCTGCTCAATTCAAAAATGAGCGCTTGCTCATGCTTTTTCATCTGATTCCGACTGGATTCGACTTCCGGATTCGGTGTACCCTGATCTTGTCCTGTAATATGCGTCATAGCAATCCCCCCAAGGTATGCACGAATTGATCGATCTCTTCCTTTGTTCGTTGCTCTGTCACGGCAATCAGCAAGTGACCTGCATATTCCTCATAATCTCGCCCTAAATCGTAGCCGCCGATAAATCCGGCAGCAAGCAATCCGGCTTGCAGTTTATTCATATCGGTACCCTCAGGTAACCGCAGGGCAAACTCGTTAAAGGTGGGTGCAGTAAAGGAGGCAGTCACGCCCTTCAAGCCGAGTAGTTGCTCCAATGCGTAGCGGCTTTTGTGCAGGTTTAGCTCGGCTACTTCCGCGATGCCCTGTCTACCCATGACGGACAAATACACAGAGGCAGATAAAGCGAGCAGTGCCTGATTGGAGCATATGTTAGAGGTGGCCTTTTCCCGACGGATATGCTGCTCCCGTGCCTGCAAGGTCAGCACGAAGCCGCGTTTACCGTTGCGATCTGTGGTCTGGCCCACAATACGGCCGGGGATACGGCGCATATGCGCCTGAGAAACGGCAAAGTAACCACAGGTTGGGCCACCGAGGGAGGAGGAGATGCCAAGCGGCTGCGCGTCTCCTACGACAATATCCGCGTCCTGCTTGCCGGGCGCTTCCAGCAAGCCCAATGCCAGTGGATTGGCACTGACGACCATAAGACCCTTGTGCGCATGGATCAGGTCAGCCATCGGCTTCAGATTTTCCACGGCCCCGAAAAAATTAGGGCTTTGGACCAAAACTGCCGCCGTCTGCTCCGATATGGCCGCCGTTAATGCCTTCACGTCAGTTACACCATCTGCACAGTCGATCTCCACGACATCCAAATCCAGCCCGCGTGCATAGGCAGCCAACACCTGACGTGCCTCCGGATGGACGGTCCGCGATACGATAAGCTGCTTGCGGCGGGTGGCAGCGGCGGCCAATGAGCCCGCTTCTGCCAGCGCAGTCGCTCCATCATACATACTGGCATTGGCTACAGCCATGCCTGTTAATTCGCATATATACGATTGAAATTCGAAGATGGCTTGCAGCTCGCCCTGGCTTACCTCCGGTTGATAAGGAGTGTAGGCCGTATAAAATTCCGAGCGTGAAGTGATATGCTGGATGACGGATGGAATATGATGATCGTAAATCCCTGCGCCGAGAAAGCTGGCGTGCGTGTCAGTATTGGCATTTTGCCCGGCCAGTCCTGATAAGTGGCGGGTTAAGGCTCTTTCGTCTAACCGAGAAGACAGGAGCAGCTCCCCCTTATACCGGATCGCCTCGGGAATATCGCTGAATAAATCGTCGATGGACGATGCGCCGACCACGCGCAGCATTTCAGCTTGATCCTGCTCGGTCATGGGAAGATAGCGGTGTTGTTTCATTGGGTCTGGCTCCTTTCAACCAACAAGATCGTAAAAACGTAAAACGATTAACAAATGATTAATAAACGATTGCCCACTGGGCAGCGGTTAGTAACGGATCACGATAGTTATAGTAAGACGAGCGTTTAAATCAGCGTGGACGTTTATAAAAGGGCGCTGCTACTACCTCGGCGCGCAGGCGCTTGCCACGAATCTCGACCTCCAGCGGTGTGGATAGGGAACTGAAATGACTGTCCACCAGAGCCAAACCCAGATTACGCTTTAAGGTGGGCGACTGGGTTCCCGTTGTGACCTCGCCAATGTGCTGTCCTTCCGCAAAAACGGGATAATGGGCACGCGGGATGCCGCGGTCGAGCATTTCCAGTCCGATCAGCTTGCGGGGAATACCTTGTTCTTTCTGACGTTGCAGGGCCTCTCTCCCGATAAAATCTCCCTTATTCAGCTTGACGAAGAAGCCTAAACCAGCTTCCAGTGGCGAAATGGTAGCGGACAACTCCTGTCCGTACAGCGGTAGCCGCGCCTCGAAGCGCAGCGTATCCCTGGCTCCAAGTCCGGCGGGAACCAGACCATACGGCTCACCGATGCGAAGCAATCCGTCCCACACTGCCGGTGCATCCGCCGTGGGCACATAAAATTCAAAGCCGTCTTCCCCCGTGTATCCGGTGCGGGAGACGAGCGCTTTTGCCCCGAACAATTGCACATCCTCATTGAATCGGAAGGATGCCAGCTTCGTAATGTCCGTGTCTGTCACGGCTGCGGCAATACGCGCAGCTTCAGGTCCTTGCAATGCCAGCAGTGCTACCGCATCTGATACGTTTTCCAGATGAACGGATGCAGGAGCATGGCGAAGCAACCAATCCCAATCTTTGTCGATATTCGAGGCGTTCACAACGAGCATGTAACGCTCCGGCCCTTTGCGGTAAACAAGCAGGTCGTCTACTACACCTCCATCCGGGTAACACAGCAGCGAATATTGGGCCTGGCCCGGCTCCAATTGGCTGACATCGTTCGTCGTCACCTGTTGCAGAAATGCTTCGGCTTCCTGGCCCTCGACCAGGAATTCACCCATATGCGATACATCGAACAATCCCGCACGTTGTCGGACAGCCTCATGCTCCTTTTGAATGCCGCTGAACTGTACAGGCAGCTCCCAGCCGCCAAAATCAATGCAACGAACCCCCGGCAGCGTGCCGTAGGAGGAATACAGCGACGTTTTTCGCAAGTTAGTCATTTTTTCACTCCTATCCAGTGTGATCAGCTAAACAAAAAAGACAGGCTGAAAAAAACGTATGGACGGCAGTCCACACACTTTTCTTCAGCTCTGTCCTTGATACCTGAGAGTTACCCCGGTGTGTACCAGGTTTCCCCTTGGGTGATCCGCCTGTATGGCGAATGCTCTCCAGAGATGCGTCCGGCAGAGGTCCTTTTGCCTGAGAGATTCACCTGCGGTGCAGGTTTACTCCTTCGGCGCTGCCCTTGGATCAGCTATACGTCATCCGGCCCTGCCGGTAACAGCTTGATCCGACTCGCTTGCTACCTTGTTTTCACAGGCGGCAACAGCTATGCGAGTTTTGGCAGTCTCTCCCTCCACGTTCATCCGCGTTTACAGTTATCGGGTATTTCTAAAAGCACTTGTTATAACCCATTAATACGCAAATTTATTTGAAATGTCAACAAAAATGTCATCAACATCATTTTATAAAACATTTTATTCATAAATAAGGATATGTAAGCGTTTGTTATATCCTGCCGTATTTTTAGCTAGAACGATATATGGAGAAATGTGAAATATTTTTGTTAGTATTATTGACATGAGAGTTCTTGTTGTCATAATCTTAACCTGTCACAGACGGGTAGGCGAAACGATGTAATCCATATGGAAGCGAGGCGAGCAGGATGAGTGAAGTGAAGCAGCAATTTTGGTACACAGAGGAACATGAGTGGGTTCAGCGCACAGAGGATGGAACGGTACGAATCGGTATTACGGACTTTGCACAGCATCAGCTGGGGGATATCGTTTTTGTGGAGCTGCCTGGGGAGGGAGCAACGATTGAGCAGGGGGCAGAGATCGGTACTATTGAATCGGTAAAGACAGTATCCGACCTGTTCGCTCCGGTGACGGGAACGGTGTTGAAGGTGAATGAAGCGCTGGAAAGTACGCCTGAGCTGGTGAACGAGTCTCCCTATGAAAAAGGCTGGATGATCGAAGTGGAGATTGGAGGAGATGTAGAGGAATCATTAAGCAAGCTGCTGTCTGCGGATCAGTACGAGCAGTTGACTGCCAATGAGTAATAATGGGGCAAAGTAGGTTGGATAACTGAATAAGAGTGGCGTTTGTCCACTCGGTTTTGTATAAAAATAGTCGCGATGATTGGGCATAGCGGCTATTTTTTGCTGTCTTTTTTGGCAAGCGTAATTACGTTCTTTTTCCCTTGTTTGGAGGATATTCCTTGTATAGAAATGGTATAGATGACGCATGGTTTCTCGACTAAATTCTAACGTTTCAGGCCACATTAAGAGGAATTATGCCTAATGATTTCGCGCCTGTTTATCTTAAATTTAAATGTTGTCATCAACGTTCATGACGAAAGTACGTTTTCATTTCGTTGATGAAGATAGCGTTGTCATTTAGTATGAATTTTAAGAAAAGGTAGTGATGCTTATTACCTGGGTATTTTGCAACAATCCCAAGAGCGATTTCAAATCAGCAATAGATAGATCGAAACGGTTTAGTTCGTTTATCTATTGTACTTTCGAGCGTTGGGAATCGAATGATGCAAAATACTGACCTATAAGGAGGATATGAATATGAGCACAGTGGACGCAAAGTCCAATTCAAACGGAGGCGCTCGCGTTGCCGTACAGCGTTTCGGTCGTTTTCTCAGCGGTATGGTTATGCCCAATATGGGGGCCTTTATCGCGTGGGGATTGATCACGGCACTCTTTATTCCGACCGGATGGTTCCCGAATGAGGGTTTTGCACAACTGGTTGATCCGATGAAAAATTATTTGCTGCCGCTGCTGATCGGTTATACGGGTGGCACAATGATTCACGGACAGCGCGGAGGTGTGATCGGGGCCATTATGACGATGGGTGTCATTGTCGGGGCGGACATTCCGATGTTCCTCGGCGCGATGGTAGCGGGTCCGCTGGCTGCATGGATATTGAAGAAATTCGACAAAGCGATTGACGGCAAAGTTAAATCAGGCTTTGAAATGCTGGTCAATAACTTCTCGGCAGGGATTATCGGGGCGATTTTAGCGCTGCTTGCTCATGTGGCAATCGGACCGTTTGTACAAATTATCAGTCAAGTGTTGTCAGCAGGGGTACAGTTCCTCGTGAACGCAGGGCTTTTGCCGCTCGTCAACCTCATTATTGAGCCCGGAAAAGTATTATTTCTAAACAACGCACTGAACCACGGAGTATTGAGTCCGATTGCGCTGGAGGAGGCTTCAAGAACAGGCAAATCCGTTTTGTTCATGCTTGAATCGAACCCTGGACCAGGGCTCGGTATTTTGCTGGCCTACTGCCTGTTTGGTAAAGGCCCTGCGAAGTCGTCGGCTCCCGGCGCGGTTATCATTCACTTTTTCGGCGGGATTCATGAAATTTATTTCCCTTATATTTTGATGAAGCCGATTCTGATTCTTGCTGCTATAGCAGGGGGTGTGGTGGGAACGTTCTGTTTCATGCTGACAGGTGCCGGACTGGTAGCAGCTCCTTCACCGGGTAGTATCATCGCTTATTTCCTGATGACGCCAAAAGGCGGATATTTGCCAATGCTGAGCGGTGTGATTGCTGCTGCGGTCGTATCGTTTGCTGTTGCTGCTGTGTTACTCAAGACAGGTAAGCAAAAAGAAGAGGGGCTTGAGGAAGCGGCATCCCGCATGAAGGATATGAAAACTCAAAGCAAGGCTGCAGGCGAAAATACCACTGTAACGGAAGATAACCGCGAAGCTGATCGGGCTGCGGAGATTGGTGAAGTTCAAACGGTCAAGGATAAATCAGATGTGAACAAGATCGTCTTTTCCTGTGATGCAGGTATGGGCTCAAGCGCTATGGGCGCCTCGATTTTACGCAAAAAAATGAAGCAGGCGGATGTGGATGTCACGGTAACGAACACGGCAATCAGTGAGATTCCGCAGGATGCGGATATTGTTATTACGCAAAAAACGTTGACGGACCGGGCTAAAACGGTGGCTCCAAATGCCGAGCATATTTCTATTGATAATTTCCTGAAGAGTCCTGAATACGAAGCGCTGGTGGAACGTCTGAAATCCGATTCTTAATCCCCTGTAGTAGTCAGGCCGCCTTGTATGCAGTTCGTGTGTTCTGCGGAAGGGATGAGCTTGGGAAGGAACGGTATGCGCTTATGAATATTACGAAACGACAACGTGACATCGTGGAATATCTTCTGGAGCAGTCCCAAGAGGTAACGGCCGGGGAAATTGCCACGAAGATTAATGTCAGCACAAGGACGGTTCACCGGGAACTCAGTGCAGTCGAGCATTGGTTAGCGGCTCATGAGGTAAAGCTGGAGAAAAAATCAGGGATTGGTATCTATGTGGATGCCGACCCGGCTCAGCTTGTATGTCTGCGGGAGCAATTGATGCATACGAAGTCGGACGAATATTCGGCTGAGGAAAGAAAGATCGTGGTTCTCTGTATGCTGCTGGATACACAGGAGCCGATCAAGCTGCTGGCGCTGGCTGCTGATTTGAAGGTCGCAGTAACTACTGTCAGTCATGATCTGGACGAATTGCAAGGCTGGATCGTGGAACGGGGACTCGTGCTTGTGCGCAGACGCGGGTACGGCGTCGAGATTACAGGCCGGGAGACGGACAAAAGACGGGCGATTTCCGAGCTGGCTCTAGAGTATTTGGATGAATCGGATCTGTTTTCCAGCCGGGAGGAGCTTCGTCCTGTGACACGTGTCGCTGACAAGTTGCTGGAGATGATTGGCAGAGAGAACCTGCTGACCGTGGAAAATGCCCTCTGGCAGCCCCATGAGAAATGGCTGAAAAACATGGTGGAAAGCAAATATATGGAGCTGTTGATTCAAATTTGCGTTTCGCTGGCACGTCTGCGGCTCGGATACGTTGTGGATCATCGTCTCTCGTATTCCAAAACAGATTCGGATGAGAATATCATGCTGCGCACAGCTATGGTGGAACGCATATGCACGGAATTGTCAGAGGCGCTGGATATTGATTTTCCAGAGCCGGAACGATCTTATTTCAGACTGCTATTCCGTGATGCCGAGGATCATTCAACCCGGCTGCTGCCGCTGGATGATCTCGTACTGCTGGAGTCGGTTCATGAGTTGATTCGTCGTGTAGAGGAAGAGACAGACACGCCATTGGCAGAGGATCGTGTTCTGCGTGAAGGACTGATTGCCCATATGGCTCCGGTACTCAAACGTTTGAAGGAAGGCAGATCCATCCGTAATCCCCTGCTCCAGCAAATCCGCAAGGATTACGGCAGCTTGTTCGACTCGGTGAAGAAGGCTGCGGCGGGCATGACAGAAATGGAAGTGCCGGATGAAGAGATCGGATTTCTCGTCATGCATTTCGGCGCTTCGCTGGAGCGGCTGCGACAATTGCGGCGGGAGGTGCGGGCCATCGTCGTCTGCACGAGCGGCATTGGATCATCCAGGCTGCTGGCAACAAGGCTCGCCAAGGAGCTGCCACAGATCAAAATCGTGGATAGGGCCTCATGGTACGAGGCGGCGCGGATTCCGAAAGAGGATTATGATCTGATCATTTCGACGGTGGAGCTACCGCTGGAACCGGATCGCTATCTCAAGATCAGCCCGCTGCTGACGCAGGAGGAGAGTGACCGTCTGCGACATTTTATCCAGCATATTACACTCAAGCATCCCAATGATCAGCAGCAGGAGCAGGCCGTCCAGCCCGGTCAGGGCATGGAGTGGCTCACGGGGCTGCGAAAAAGTCTCGAGGAAATTGTACACATTGTACAGCAATTTCAAGTGTATACGCTGGAAAATCAGGGGATGGATATGCGCGCTACCGTACAGGCTATCTGCATGCTGGAGGCGGGGCGGGGGAACGTCACAGAGCCTTCTGGCATTGCTGCACAGCTCATGGAAAGAGAGCGCCAGGGTAGTCAGGTGATCCCTGATACCTCCATAGCTTTGTTTCATACGCGCAGCTACTATATTCGCGAGCCTTCGCTTACGCTGTATAAGCTGGCAGAGCCGCTGCTGGCGGATGCAGGCGAACAGGTAGATTGCGTGCTGCTTATGTTGGGACCTCGCGAGCTGCCGAGAGAAAGCCTGGAGGTATTGAGCGAGATTAGTGCATTACTACTTCGGGAAGACATGGTTACGCTACTGAAACACGGTAGCCGTGAGCATATCGCCAATTATATATCGAGTGAACTGGCTGAATTTTTTCACAGTAAATTAGGGACAGGGAGGAACCTACCGTGAGCATTATGACGATAGACAAAGTAAAAATGAACGCAACCGCCAAAGACAAATATGAGGCGATTCGCATGGCCGGACAAATCCTGCTGGATGCCGGACATATTACAGGTGAGTACATTGACAAGATGCTGGAACGCGAGGAGATCGTGTCTACCTATATCGGGAACGGGTTGGCTATTCCACACGGCACGAAGGAATCCAAGACGTTTATTCAGTCGACAGGCATCTCGATCATTCAGTTCCCGCAAGGTGTAGATTTTGGGGAAGAAAAAGCATATATGGTGATCGGCATCGCAGCACAAGGCGGCGATCATATGGAGATTTTGACGAGTATCGCTGTGGTATGCGCGGAGGAAGAAAACATGGATAAACTCCGCAACGCGGTGACCCCTCAGGAAATTATCGATCTGTTCGAAAGTGAGATGGAGCTATGAGAGCCGTCCACTTTGGAGCAGGAAATATCGGTCGCGGATTTATCGGATTGATTCTATCGCGGGCAGGTTATGAGGTTGTCTTTTCGGATGTTAACGACACTCTTGTATCCGAGTTACGCCGGCGCAAGCAATACACTGTAGAGTTGGCGAATGATACCAAGGATGCGGAGATGGTCACGAATGTAACCGCGATTGATGGCAAAGATGCAGCGGCTGTAGCGGATGCGGTAGACCAAGCTGATCTGGTAACGACCGCAGTGGGTGTCAGCATCCTCAAGCATATTGCAGCAGGCATTGCCGAGGGAATTAAGCGGCGGGTAAAACGCGGGGCAGCGCCGCTACATGTGATCGCCTGCGAAAATGCAATCGGAGGCAGCGCCCAACTGAAAGAGCATGTTTTTGCGCTACTGGATGAGGCGACTCGTGCCAAGGCGGAGGCTTCGGTTTATTTTCCCAATGCTGCTGTAGACCGGATTGTGCCGATCCAGCATCATGAGGACCCGTTGCACGTGCAGGTAGAGCCTTTTTACGAGTGGGTGGTGGATCGATCGCAAATGGCTTCTGACCATAAAGAGATCGAAGGCATCCTTTACGTGCAGGATTTGGAGCCTTACATTGAACGCAAGCTGTTCACGGTGAATACGGGGCATTGCGTGGCGGCCTACCTTGGTTATGCCGCGGGTTATGCTACCATTCAGGAAGCGATGAAGGATGACAAGGTGGTGGATTCGATCCAAGGGGCACTGGAGGAAACAGGGGCGGTGCTTGTGAAGCGCTTCGGTTTGGATCAGGGAGAGCATCAGAAGTACATCTCCAAAATTTTAGATCGCTTCCGCAACCCTAATCTGACAGACGAGGTCACTCGGGTTGGACGTTCACCCTTGCGGAAGCTGTCTCCCAATGACCGTCTTGTACGTCCGGCACTGCAAGCGGAGGAGTATGGCATCTTGACGGATCATCTGGCGCTAGGAATGGCTGCTGCCTGTAAATTTGATATTGCGGAGGACCCTGAGGCAGTCGAGCTTCAGCAGGTGATCCGCAGCGAAGGACTGGGTGTGGCGCTGACACGCTATACATCCATACCCGCAGACCACCCGCTACATCGGCAGGTATTGGAGCAATATGATATTATAAATTCATAAAACAACGTAATATCGCGCGTTATTTTCGATAATCTTCTTGAAGCCAATACATCTACACCAACACCCACAAAAGCGTGTTCTGTAGAGATGTGCTTCAAGAGGATTTTTTTATGCGTGATTTACATCACATAACAACCTGTCTAAATTGTTTATATTGATAATGATTATCATTATCCATCAAATGGATCATCATCATATCTTTTTAGGGAGGATTACAGTGAAACCGATCTATGTTACCTTAGGGTTTCTATTTTTGGCGCTTGGAGTCATTGGCGTGGTGGTACCGTTGCTGCCGACTACGCCGTTTTTGCTGCTGGCAGCCTTTTTCTTTATGCGGGGGTCTGAACGGATTCACCAATGGTTTTCGAATACCTCTTTGTACCATAAGCATCTGGAAAGCTTCGTCCAAACGAGATCGTTGAAGCTGTCCACGAAAATCATGACTCTGGGATTGGCGTCAGCCATGCTCATCACCGGCTTTATTTTAACCCCCCCAGTGTGGGCCAAAGTGATTATCGCGTTGGTCATCCTCTTCAAATATTATTACTTTATATTCCGGGTCGGAACGGTGAGAGGCACTACAGGGGAAACTCCATCCCCAACTCCATCTGTAGCTGCACTTGCTGATACCACGAAGAAAAGGTCTAAAATGGTCGATAGCCGTCTGCTTGGTCTGGTGGAGCATTCCCGAAAGTATATCGTTCTGGGTGTGCTTGTGCAGTGGATCGGTCTTTTAGGCAGTATAGCCGCTGTTTTGTCCATGTCCTTTGTTTTGCAACAGGCATGGACGGGACAAGTTACCCGTAAGCTGATTCTATCTGTGACGGCCATTGTCGTTGCTGCGATTGCAGTCCGATGCTTGTGCAATTATGCAGCCAGTATGCTGTCCTATCGGGCTTCCGTGAATGCCAAAAAAACGCTGCGCTCGCAAATTTACGGCAAGCTGCTGAAGCTGGGGCCAGCGTATACGGATCATACCTCCACATCGGGGGTTATTCAGGTTGCTGTAGAAGGAGTGGAGCAGCTTGAAACCTATTTTGGCAGATACATGCCCCAGTTATTTTACAGTCTGCTTGCACCCGTAACGTTGTTCATCACATTATCCTTTGTCAGCTTCAAGGCTGCCATTATCTTGTTGATCTGCGTTCCGCTGATTCCGGTGTCGATTATAGTCATTATGAGGATGGCTAAAAAGCTGTTTCGAAAATATTGGGGCAGCTATGTCAATCTGGGTCACAGCTTTTTGGAAAATGTACAGGGCCTGACCACGCTTAAAATATACGGGACAGACCAGGAGAAACATCAGGAAATGAACACGGCGGCCGAGGATTTTCGCAAAATGACAATGAAAGTACTGACCATGCAGCTAAACTCGGTGGCAGTCATGGACCTTATTGCATTTGGCGGTGCCGCTGCGGGCGTTCTGGTCGCAGTGAGCGAATATTCTGCTGGTCATATCGGCTTGGCGGGAGCGTTGATCATTGTGCTGCTGTCGGCGGAGTTCTTCATTCCGCTGCGGCTGCTGGGCTCCTACTTTCATATCGCCATGAACGGCATGGCAGCGAGTGACAAAATATTTCAAATTCTGAGTACAGAGGAGCTAGTACAAGGAAAAAAAAGCATCAAGACTACCGATATTCGACTGGATCAGGTGAATTTTGCCTACGACGAAAGGGACACCCTGCGAAATATATCTATGGAAATTCCTCAGGGCAGTTTTGTTTCCATTGTCGGGGAATCTGGCTCTGGTAAAAGTACAGTAGCCGGATTAATCGTTGGTCATCATGAGGGTTATCAAGGAAGTCTGACCGTTGGAGGAACCGAGCTTGCCGCCATTTCAGAAGAAAGCCGTATGCGGCATATGACCTGGATCGGTTTCAACAGCTATATTTTCAAGGGCACGGTCGAAGCTAATTTGAAAATGGGCAATGAGCACGCGAATGAGGAACAGATGCTGGAAGCGCTGCGGCAGGTGAAGCTGTATGACTTTGTTCTCTCACAGGGAGGGCTGGAAGTAGAGCTGGAGGAGCAGGGAGCGAACCTGTCAGGGGGACAACGCCAACGGCTAGCGCTGGCAAGAGCGCTGCTGCATGATAGTAGCGTGTACATTTTTGACGAGGCTACCTCTAACATAGACAGTGAGAGCGAGGCAGGCATTATGGAGGTTATACATGCGCTGGCAGGCAGCAAAACCGTTATTCTCATCGCGCATAGACTGGAAAATGTTGTCCAATCCGACCGCATTTATGTGCTGCGGAACGGCCAAGTGGCAGAGTCCGGCACACATGCTGAACTAATGAGCCAGCAAGGGCATTATGCCGAGATGTATCTCAGCCAACACCAGGTAGAGCAGTTTGTAAAAGGAGGTGCTGTATATGCGTAGACACGGAATGCGGATTATGGCCCAATTACTGGTACTGGCCGGGCCTCTTTTACCCGTTCTGCTCATAACGATCGTTACTGGAGTGCTTGGATTTGCTTGTGCTATTGGCATTATTGTCTATGGAGCCCTTGCCCTGCTTACAGCAACGGGCATCACGACGGGCTACAGCATGACGTTCCTGCTCACGCTCATCGTGGTTTGTGCTGTACTGCGCGGCGTGTTCCGTTATGGCGAGCAAATGAGTGGTCATTATCTCGCATTCAAGCTGCTGGCTGTGCTGCGTGACAAGGTGCTTCAAGCCCTGCGCAGACTGGCGCCAGCCAAGCTCGAAGGCAAGGACAAAGGGAATCTGATCTCGCTGATTACAAGTGATATTGAGCTGCTGGAAGTGTTTTATGCACATACGATAGCGCCTGTTATGATCGGAATCATTACTTCCCTGTTGATGGTATTCTTTATCGGTTCCTATGAACCTGTGTTAGGTTGGCTCGCTGCGCTTGCTTACATAACGGTCGGTCTGTTCATTCCCCTGTTAACGTCGCGTATGGGCAGACGTCAGGGGATGGAATACCGGAGCAGCTTCGGCAAGCTGAGCAGTTATTTCCTGGATAGTCTACGTGGTATGAAGGAAATTGTGCAATACGGGCGCGGGGAACAACGACTGGCGGAGATTAACCGTCGCACGGATCAATTGGATGCCAAGCAGAAGAGCTTGAAGCATCATGAAGGCATCACAAGAGCGATAACGGATGCAGCGGTCGTGGGTTTTTCATTTCTGATGCTACTGGCTGGATTGTATGGCATGTCCAAGGGGCAGGTCAGCTTTACAGGGATGCTTGTTTCCGTCATTGCCCTGTTTAGCTCGTTTGGCCCGGTAGTTGCGCTTAGCAATTTGTCCAACAATCTGCTGCAAACGCTGGCGAGCGGGGAACGCGTGCTGAGTCTGCTGGAGGAAACCCCGGAGGTCGAGGAAAATATCGGGGGAATGAGCGTTGCTTTTTCCGGGGCGAAGGTGGACAGGGTTACTTTTGCATATGATGGTCAGACGGTGCTGGATGATGTAAGTCTCACGATACCGCACAAGCGGATTACAGGTATTCAGGGTAAAAGCGGCTCTGGCAAGTCCACTTTGCTCAAGCTGTTGATGCGGTTCAGGGACCCACAGCAGGGCGGGATATTGCTATCTGGACATGATTTGAAAGAAATCGGAACGAAGCATTTGAGAGGTCTGCAAAGCTATGTGGATCAGGATACGTTCCTGTTTGATGACACGATTGCGGCCAATATTAAAATTGGAAAACCTGATGCTACGCATGAGCAGGTTGTGGAAGCAGCCCGCAGGGCGTCGGTGCATGATTTTATTATGACCTTGCCTCAAGGATATGACAGCCGTGTTGGAGAATTGGGGGACAGGCTGTCCGGTGGTGAACGTCAGCGGCTGGGGCTGGCCAGAGCCTTTGTTCATGATGCTCCGCTCCTGCTGCTCGATGAGCCTACCAGCAATTTGGACAGCCTGAACGAAGCGATTATCTTAAAATCATTAAAGGAACAGCAGCAGGATAAAACGATTGTCCTTGTTTCCCACCGAGGCTCTACCATGCGGATTGCGGACGATATGTTTCAGATGGATAACCGTAGGCTGTCCTGACGTGTGTGAAGGGATAAAGGGAATTATTTATGGTGCTTGAAGGGCTGCTGCTGTAGCCTGTTCATGGTTTTGTCATAAAATGGAGTGTGCGTGTGAAATGAAAGCAGCATCCGTATTTGAAATCATCCAACTTTTCAAGCTTGTCTTATTTTGATAGCCTAGTAGGTGAGGATTTTGCAAGAATCCACAAAGCGACGTGTAATCAGCAATATATAGATCGAAATGATTTTTTCCGTCTATGTATTGTACCTTGGAGCGACTGGAATCGAATTTTGCAAAATCCTGAGGTATACTGACAAGTCGTATACATCATAAATGATGGATGAACAGAGGCTGAAAGCCGATGTAACGAAATGGGTGGTGAACAGGAATGTCTGATTTCAATCAACTCAAGGAGCTTGAGCACACAACATATCCCACATATGAAGGCCATGATTTGGGTCTTACTTATACGCCTGCGGGCAGCATGTTTAAAGTATGGGCACCGACTGCGAAGCAGGTCCATGTAGCGCTGTATGACAACGCTGGATTGTATGACCAGGAAGGTAACGTTCAGGACCATAGCGGTGGCCGGGAATTTCCGATGAGCCGTGATGAGCATGGTGTATGGTCCGTAGAGCTGGAAGGCGACTGGAACAAGTATTATTACATGTACAGGCTGGACGGGGCAGACAGTACCCTTCATTATGCCGCCGATCCTTATGCGACAGCGGTATCAGCCAATGGACAGCGCACGGCAATCGTTGATTTGATTCAAACCCATCCGGACGGATGGAAAGAGGATGCTGGACCCACACTTGCCCGGGCTACGGATGCCATTATATATGAGCTTCATGTGCGTGATTTTTCAATGGATACACATTTTAATACTGGAGAAAAAGGCTTATCTGCCGCACAAGGACGGTTTGCAGCCTTTACGTATACGGGACTAAAAGATTCGGTGGGCAACAGCATCGGACTGGATCATTTGCTGGAGCTGGGCATTACACATGTCCATCTGCTTCCAGTAGCTGATTTCCATACGGTAAATGATTTTGCGGAACAGGGCACGGAATATAACTGGGGTTATGATCCCCAGCACTATAATGTGCCGGAGGGATCTTATTCTTCCAATCCGGCTGACCCGGAGGCACGTATACGGGAGTTGAAGCTGCTAGTGCAATCCCTGCATAATGCTGGCATCGGTGTCATTATGGACGTCGTGTACAACCATACTTTCTCGGTGGAAAAAGGGCCGTTCGACCCTGTTGTACCGGGTTACTATTACCGTACGGATGAGCATGGGCAGCTTTCCAACGGCTCGGGTGTGGGTAATGAGGTGGCAAGCGAACGCCCGATGGTTCGCAAGTATATCAAGGATTCGCTGCGCTATTGGGCAGAGGAATATCATATAGACGGCTTCCGTTTTGATCTGATGGGACTGATAGATACGCCGACTGTGGAGCAGCTTACACAGGAGCTTCGCTCTGAGGTTCGTACCGATCTGCTTATCTATGGAGAGCCTTGGACGGGGGGAGAATCCCCGCAGCCTCTGCTGACGTTAAAAGGAACACAACGGGACAAAGGCTTTGCCGTCTTCAATGACAACTATCGTTCTGCTATTAAGGGTGACAGTGATGGTACCGCAAGTGGCTTTGCCACGGGGGCATGGGATCAGGAGGAACTGGTGCTTAAAGGTGTTTTTGGAGCTATTCATGATTTTACAGCCCAACCTTCGGAAACGGTCAATTATGTCACGGCTCACGATAATCTCAATCTGTGGGATAAAATTTTGACGGTGCGGCATTTGCGGGAACGCTGCGGTTTTCCTCAATGGAAGCAGGGTCAGCCGCAGGATGGGAGAGCCGCCGAACAAGCCGTGGCGGATGCAGACCCGTACCGGGAAGTGAATGAGCATGACTTGCTGGAGAATGAAACCGTACGCAAATCCTTGCTGGCAAACGGCATGGTGCTGACCTCCCAGGGCATTCCCTTTATCCATGCAGGTGATGAACTGTTGCGCTCCAAATATGGAGACCATAATAGCTACCGTAGTGTGGATGTGGTGAATGCTATTCGCTGGGAGAACAAAGCGAGATTTCGTCCCGTATTTGATTACTATCAGGGACTAATCGCTTTACGGCGCAGTCATCCGGCATTCCGGATGGATCATCGGGAGCTGGTGAAGCAGCATATGGAAGTGCTGCACAGCAGCGGGCATGTGGTAGCTTTTGCATTGAGGCACCATGCTAACGGCGATGCCTGGAATCAGATTGTGGTGATTTATAACGGCTCGGATACGGAGCAGACGATACTGCTGCCTGTGGAATCGGATCGCTGGCATGTCGTTGTGGATGCTCACGGGGCTGGAAATGAGATACGGTATGAAGTAGCAGGCCATCGTGTGACCGTTTCGCGCTGGTCGATGATGGTACTGTATGATCAGGAGGAACCCGCTCAGCCATCCTTTTTGACCGGACAGGATCAGACGACCGAGCTGGCGGAGAACGGATTGGAAGGTTCGGATGAGGGAACAGACCAAGAAATCGCAGGTTACTACGAAGAAGTGGCGTTGTATCGCACCATTGAGTTGATTTACGAGCGTGCGGATCGACAATATTCTGGCTGGAATGTGTGGGTATGGGGCACCGGATGCCGGGACGGACATGTAGAATTGAGTGAATTGGATGACGGTCGCGCAGTAGCGCTTATTCAAGTGGCTCCTCATGTGCGGCGTATCGGCTATATCGTCCGCCTCAATCAGTGGGATGCCAAGGATATTGAGGCCGATCGGTATATTGATGTAGACCTGAACCGATCTGTGATGCAGGTATTGATTCACAGTGGCAGAGAAGAATATTTGCTGCTGGTCAACGACAACCGGGCAGGATAGCTTTATAGGGGTGGTTGTCTTTCGTACATTGAATAGCATTTTTCGATTATTTCGAGAGATGCTATTTTTTTATGCAAACGTGTGTCATTTTCAGAAAAAAGGGGTAATATAGAATTATGGACTTGTTTGATTTTGCCAGCTTGCTGGCTTATACCTTGTAGTGCGACTGGTGAACAGGCAAGATTCTTGAGGAATAATCATTTGTAAGGTAACCTGAAGGAGGTTGTATATCATGAGTTCTAATGGAGGAAGTATTCAACTGACCGCCCAGCCGAGAACAGAGAAGAAGGGTTCGGCACTTCGTGGATTGAGGTTAAAAGGACGGATTCCAGCTGTGGTTTACGGCTCTGAGCTTGAAGGAACCCCTGTACATGTCGATGCCAAAGAATTTAATAAAGTAGTCAGAACCGGACGTTCGGAGGTGTTCAACCTCACCGTAGAGGGTGGAGAAACCATTCCGGTCATCATTAAGGATTATCAGCAGCGTGACAACCAGTGGTTGCATGCCGATTTTTTGAAAATTTCCAAAAACAAGCCGCTTCGCGTGCGTGTTTCTATTGATTATCAGGGTACACCTGTAGGTACAAAAACGGGCGGTATTCTGCAAATTCAGGAAAACGAAGTCGAAGTCGAGGGTCTTCCTGCTGACCTGCCATCTACCATTGAGGTGGATGTATCCGCACTGGATGTCGGTGACAAGCTGAGCGCGAGCGACCTGAAACTTCCTAAAGGAGTAACGTTGCACGTTCCTGAGGAAGAGTTGCTTGCTTCCATTATCGTTCCGCGTGCGGTTGAGGTGGAAAATGCTGCTGTGGCAGGCGATGCAGCTGCAACAGAAGGTACAGAAAAGGCTTCCGAAAACAAGGAGGCCTGATGCTGTAGGTCATCGGATAGATGAGTGTCTTCCTGCCGAAGACGGCTATTCAAAGATAAATGTAAAATCGCTCCCTGATCAGGGGGCGATTTTTTGCGTTTAAATAATATGCGATTACATCCATCTAGTGATGATGTCATTTTGTGACTTGGTAATTAAAGGTGATTGGAAACCACCATATTGATTTGCTCTTTATTTTTGCTGTATCCGTCTTACCGATACTTTCTGGTGGCTATGATCTTAAATCTGTGTAATATTTTTGTGCAAATTTCGATCGGTACGCCTGCAGGTCCACCTGTTACCAGTTCTTTGCGCTATGTTCACGAGTTTGTGATTGTTTTATTAATTGGGCTTTTGCTGTTAGTGGTGTCGGTATTGAATCAAATGCAGTATCAAAAAAGTGAAGAGCAAAATAAAGATATTAATGCGACAAGGCAACGTATTGATTTTCTTTTTGAACAGGTTAGACAAGCTGTGGCTGGATTGTATAGCTTTACCGAGCGTTTTAAAGTGTAACCGAACAGTTAGTGCGGCGTCGGAACAGATTTTTGCTGGTGTGGAGGAGCAACAAAATATAACCTCCAACATGGTGGCTGGCTTCGGTGAGCTGGAGACGCTGATTATCCAATTGAAAGAGCTGGTACAAGAAAAGAATGAGGACAGTAACCATATCGAAACCAGCAAAAGCAAGTAATCAGATAGCTTCATCATCGGGCTAATGAGCCGAGGAATATCGCTATCAGACGGTAATCCCCGGTTTTTTGCTGATGTAGAGTTGAGAGTATATTTCTAAAAGCTATAATTACATAGGCTGAACTAAAAAAGGTACATGGAAAACGGAGTAGGCGGAATGGTGCTGTACAAGCGAAGCGGTCGCTTTTGTCCCCGGATTTCTTCCCTGATCAGAGGCTTTATTCGAGAAATCCGGGGGGCGGTGGCGATGGGAAGCACTATCCGACTGTGCAGTGGCGCAATAGGTAACTTTTAAGTTCAGTTTATATAGATGGAAGTTGATGGTATAATTTGTGGCAGTTTAAATGCTTCGTATATAGGGGGAATGACCATGATCATGGGAAAGCAAGCGCCCAAACTAAAGGCTGGAGACGAGATACGCATTCTTTCGCCGTCCAGAAGTTTGTCTATCGTTTCTGAGAAAAATCGTCTAATTGCCCAGCAAAAGCTGGAGCAACTCGGATTTGTGGTAAGCTTTTCGCAGCATGTGCTGGAAAGCGATGATTTTACATCTTCCTCAATAGAATCCAGAGTAGCAGATTTACACGAAGCTTTTGCCGATCCGAAGGTGAAGGGCATTTTGACTGCCATTGGAGGGTATAATGCTAATCAGCTCCTTGCCCACCTTGACTATGAACTGATTGGCGCTCATCCTAAACGGTTATGTGGTTATTCGGATATTACTGCTTTAAGCCATGCCATATATGCAAAGACGGGACTTATCACGTATGCAGGGCCTCATTTTTTGACATTTGGCATGCAGCAAGGAAATGAATATACGACAGCGTATTTTCAAAGGATGATGTTGGAAGAGGGCAGTATTCAAATCCAGTCTTCGCCAGAGTGGAGTGACGATACATGGTATTTGGATCAGGATCAACGAATCTTTCACCGCAATGTCGGGCCTTATGCGATTCACGAAGGAGAAGCATACGGTACGATTGTGGGTGGAAACCTTTGCACCCTGAATTTGTTGCAGGGAACGCCGTATATGCCGAGTCTGGAAGGAACGATTCTATTGGTTGAGGATGATTATGAAAGCTCTCCTGCTACGTTTGATCGAGATTTGCAATCATTGCTGCACCAGCCGGGATTCGATCAGGTGAGAGGAATCATCATCGGACGTTTTCAGCAGGCATCTCATATGACGGAAAAGTTGCTGCGGCAAATCATTAGCTCGAAAAAGGAACTGACCTCTATTCCGGTGATTGCAGATGCCGATTTCGGACATACCACACCACAATTTACATATCCGATTGGCGGGAAGGCGAGTATTCGTGCCCGGAATGACATGATTGATCTTGAAATATGTGAATAGTGAGTGGGATAGAGAAGGCTTAATGATGGGTTTATATTTAGGAGGAACGCATGTGAACGGCTTTTTGGAAACGCTGATGCAGCTATTTGAACGCGCAGCGTTGTTGCTGATTTGTCTATTTTTTATTACCCGTATTCCCCGGTTTAAGGAGACCTTGCAGAAGAACAGTCATTCCCCGGCAGAGCTGACGCTATTAACGATGATTTTTTGCATGTTTGCACTGTTTGGCACGTACACCGGGATTGAAGTCGAAGGCTCGCTTGTCAATGTCCGGATTATTGCGATTATGGCGGGTGGCATCTTATTTGGACCGTGGGTCGGGATTATTACGGGTATTGTATCGGGTATTCACCGTTATCTGATTGATATCGGGGGAGTGACCTCAATTCCGTGTCTGATTACGAGTATTCTGGCAGGTGTGGTATCGGGATATATTGGGCGCCGGGTCGACCGCTCCAAGAGGTGGCTGGTCGGTATTGCCGCCGGGATGATCTGCGAAACATTAACGATGCTCCTTATTCTGGTGATGGCACAGCCGTACGAGCTTGGTTTGGACATCGTCTCTAAAATAGGTTTGCCCATGATTATCGGGCAAGTCAGCGTCGGTCTGATCGTTCTGCTGATTCAGAGTGTCGAGGGGGAAAAGGAAAATATCGCGGCCAGACAGGCCAAGCTGGCACTAGATATTGCCAACAAGACTTTGCCTTATTTTCGCTCCATTAATGCGGAATCGTTGCATACCATTTGTTCGATCATTAAGGAGGATATCAAGGCGGACGCGGTGGCGATTACGGATACCAGAGATGTATTGGCCTACGTTGGTTTTGGCGAGGAACGTTATCATATCGGCGACGAGATCATTAGCGATGTGACCAAATCGACGATCCGCAGCGGTAAAATCACGATTCGCAACCATATTGCCGACGATAAAACACCCCAAATCCAGTCTCTGCTCATTATCCCGCTGGAGGAACGGGGAGAGGTGACCGGAACCCTGAAAATTTACTACCGCAAAGCTTATAAAATCACGTATCCGTTGCAAACGATGGCGATTGGCTTGTCCCAAATTATTTCCACATTAATGGAAGTATCGCGGGTGGAGCAAATTAAGGAAGCGGCGAATAAAGCCGAGTTGAAGGCGCTCCAGACTAAAATTAATCCGCATTTTCTGTTCAACGCACTGAACGCCATTGCCTCTACGACGCGCACCAAGCCGGATAAGGCACGAGAGCTGATCATTAATTTGTCGGGATATCTGCGTTATAATTTGGAGCTGAATGATGATTTGATCGAAATTCATAAGGAGCTTCAGCAGGTGTCTGATTACGTGGAAATTGAAAAAGCCCGCTTCGGGAACCGGCTTCAGGTGGAGTATGTGATGGACGAGGTGTCTGTGCGCATTCCAAGCCTTATTATTCAGCCGTTGGTTGAGAATGCGATTAATCATGGAATTCTCAAGAAAAAGGGACCGGGTACAGTGACCATTTCCGTAAAGGATCGGGGAGAAAAGGTGCGGATTTCTGTGGCAGATACAGGAGTAGGCATACGGGATGATGTCGTGGATAACCTGTATCATGATCGGGTTCCAGCCAAACAAATTGGCTTGTATAATGTGCATAGACGACTCAAGCTCATGTATGGAGAAGGGGTTATTATTCTCAAGCATGAGCAAGGCACCGAAGTTTATTTTGACATACCAAAGGAGCAGTCATGAAGGCCATCATTGTAGAAGATGAAATTCCGGCGCGTGAAGAGCTGGAGTATCTTATTCAGACCCACAGCCATATTGAAGTGACGGACAGCTTTGAGGACGGGCTGGACGTGTTCCGTTTTTTGCAGGACCATGAGACGGATGCTATTTTTCTCGATATTAACATTCCTTCGGTGGACGGGATGCTGCTGGCGCAGAACATTAGCAAATTTGCCAAAAAGCCTTATATTATTTTTACGACCGCCTACAAAGAGCATGCCGCGCAGGCTTTCGAACTGGAGGCATTTGATTACATCCTCAAGCCGTATGATGAAAAGCGGATCGCCGCCATGCTGCGCAAGCTGGAAAATGCTTATGAGCAGCGAAACGTTCAGGTACAGGAGAATGCCCAGCCTGCGCAGCCCCGACCTGCTGAAACCAGCATCGTTAGCGCCCCGGGCCGTATCAATCTGCTGAAAAACGACAAAATCATCGTAACGGATGCCAACGATATTTATTATGCGTGCGCACAGGAAAAGGTCACTCTTGTCTTTACTAGACATGAGGAATATACGATGCCGATGAGCATCTCGGATTTTCATGCCCGACTGCCGCAGCAGGACTTTTTCCGCTGTCACCGATCCTACACGGTTAATCTGTCGCAGATCCGTGAAATTGTACCTTGGTTCAATCATACGTATCTCCTGCGCTTGCGGGGTCTGGACGCGGAGATTCCGGTAAGCCGCAGCAAGGCCAAGGAATTTCGGCAAATTATGCGGCTATAAAGGCATTTCATTCCGCTATAGGTGCATTTCATTCCTCAAACGATTTCTGGCTAACATGCAACGTTATAATGATCCATGTAGAGAGAATCCTTACAGACTTGCTTCTCCCAAGACGCAAAGCGTACTGGATTCCCGGTCATCATGATAACGAATTGAAGCTATAGAGCCGGAATGAAAAGAGGAGATTCATATGAAAACAAACAGCGGAAACCGTTGGCTGGTCGTGCTTGGAACGATCATCGTCCAAATGGGATTAGGAACGATTTACACATGGAGTTTATTCAATCAACCGCTGGTGGACCGCTTTGGCTGGAATCTCAGCTCGGTCGCCATTACATTTTCGATTACCAGCTTTGCGCTGGCATTTGCTACGTTATTCGCAGGCAAGCTACAGGATAAATGGGGACTACGTCGTCTGATTTTGTGTGCGGGCGTCGTGTTGGGCGCTGGACTCATGCTCAGCTCACAGGTAACTTCCCTGTCCCTGTTGTACATTTTGGCGGGTATTGTTGTAGGATTTGCGGATGGTACGGCTTATATTACATCACTGTCGAATCTGATTAAATGGTTTCCTGAGAAAAAAGGACTCATTTCCGGTATCTCGGTTGGGGCATACGGAACAGGCAGTCTTATATTCAAGTATATTAACGGTTCGCTGATTCAGTCCGTTGGCGTATCGCAGGCATTTCTGTATTGGGGAATGATCGTGCTAATCATGATTGTGGGTGGTTCTTTCCTGGTGAGAGAAGCTGCAGTCGTGAACAAGCCTTCGGTACAAAATGGAGTTGTGCAGCGTGACTACACTGTTAAAGAAATGCTGCGCACCAAGCAGGCGTATCTGCTATTCGTCATGTTCTTCACAGCTTGTATGAGTGGCTTGTATCTGATTGGAGTTGTAAAGGATATCGGCGTACGGATGGCGGGGCTGGATGTAGCTACAGCCGCTAATGCGGTTGCTATGGTCGCTATTTTCAACACGGCGGGTCGGATCATATTAGGTGCGCTGTCGGATAAAGTTGGTCGTCTGAAAGTAGTAGCGGGTGCGCTGCTAACAACAGCGGTCGCAGTTGCAGTGCTGAGTCTGGTGCCGCTGAATTACGGTTTGTTCTTTGCCTGTGTAGCAGGGATTGCCTTCTGCTTCGGTGGTAACATTACAGTCTTTCCTGCCATCGTAGCTGATTTCTTCGGTCTGAAGAATCAAAGCAAAAACTACGGTATCGTGTATCAGGGCTTTGGCCTTGGTGCGCTGGCGGGATCCTTTATCGCAGCCTTACTCGGCGGATTCATCCCGACCTTTACCACGATTGCTGTGCTGTGTGTCGTATCGTTCCTGATTGCGCTTACCATCCGGACCCCGGATCAAGGCAATCTGCGCAGCCAACGAAAGAAAGATACCAACAGCATGCGCAGCATGAAGCCTGAAACGAAGCTGGGTTAAAAGGGATTGAGAACAAAGTACCAGATGAATGCCAAAAGACCTGTCATCATTTCTCTGAGGGAGATTATGGCAGGTTATTTGTTTTTCCATTATTCGATTATACGGTATAATAAAAAGATATGTGATAAGCCGATATATACAAAAGACATAAGCTAAGAACCTGACAGGAGGACGAGTCATGATCGTGGATACAAGCGGGAATCTGCTTGCCCGCAATACGAAGCTGCGAAATACATATCAAATTCGAAGCGCCTTGTCCCGCAGTGAGCTGGCCATCGTGTATACGGCAAGGCTGTTGGATAATCGTGAAAAGGTCATTGTTAAGGAGTTTTTTCCGAATGCGCTCGCTTTGCGGGGATCGGATCGAAAAATGGTGACCTGCAGTGCATCTATGCAATTCAAATACGTGGAGTTTATGCATTATTTTTTGCGTGAAGGGCAAATGCTCAAGGAATTAAGCCATCCGGGTATTGTCGGTTATATAGATCACTTCGAAGAAAATGGAACCGCTTATCTGGTCATGGAATACTGTGCCGGCAAGACGCTGGACAGGGTGATGAAGGAAGAGGATGCTCCAACATCCGATCCTGCTTTTTTGTACCATGCGCTGCTGCCTTTAATTGATGCCATGGAATACATTCATGATAAAGGCATTATTCATCGGGATATTAAGCCGGGCAACATTATGATCGGGGGGAATGGCAACATCAAGCTGCTTGATTTCGGATCGGCTGTGCATTTTGAAGGCAAAGAGCATCCGATTTTCACCACGGCGGGCTACTCTCCGCTGGAGTTCTACTCTAACCGCTCGCAGCAAGGACCCGTGTCAGATATCTACAGCCTGGCGGCCACGCTGTATTATTGCCGAAAAGGATCACCTCCACCGGATGTGCCGGGCAGATTGTTTGCAGATCAGGCTGACCGGATTCAGATCGAAAATGCAGGTCTTTCCCTGCTGCCGTATGTGATTCGGCGTGGTCTGGAGGTACAGGCTAACAAGCGTTGCCGCTCGCTCAGATGGTTTAAAGCCGCACTGCGTGCGGAATATTGGATAAAAAAAGGGAAGCGCCCAACTCTTACGGTTCGTTAATCGTAAGAGACGGCGCTTCCCTTTTTTGTTTCCGAAGTACGTTATCCTGTCGGAGCTTGAATATGATCGGTGTACACGGAGGTATTGGGCTTGATCGCCTTGTACCGCAGCTCGATTTCAGTAACACCGTCCTCGAACGTAATGTACAGCTTGTCGCTGTACTCCAGCACGGCCTTTTTATTGCGGGTAATTCTGACTTTCCCGTGCTGCAAGGCGCAGCGTGTATCATGTTTGACCACCAGAGTCCCTTTTTTACCCGCGGAAAAGACAATCCGCTCCGCTTCCGGCAGCGGTTCGTGAACGTCAAGCGTACGGAACAACTCCTGCAAGCTGACCTTCTGTCCCGGAAAGGAGGTAAGCGGCCAGGATTTTACCGGAATCTCCTGTCCACTTGCTGTCGCGAGGAAATATCCTTCGATTCTTCCCGCAAACTGCGGTTTTGGCCGCAAGAACCAGTACAGAAGTGCCGCTACTACGACACTAACAGCTACCGTCCATTTGATGGCTGTATACCGGGACTGTACGGAAACGGTCAGCGTAGCGCTACTGGATGCTCCTTCCGAATCGGTAGCGGTAATTTTCAGCTCGGAGTCGCCCGTGTGAAGCCCGGATAACAGCAGATCTGTGTCGTTAATCTCAGCATTCACCGCATCCCCGGAGGCTCCTGAATCCAGCTTATAGGTGAGCTTGTCATGATTAGGATCAGCAAAAAATTCGCTTAAACTCCGGCGGGCATTCCCGTCTTCCTTCACCAGACGAATCGTCAGGTCCTTTAAAGCCTGCGGTGCTGCATTCGCCGCATGGACGGTATGGACTGCTCCCTTGCGATACCATTGCGGGCTGTCCAAAGACAACTGCCACGTATAATCTCCCGTTAGAGGGAACGCGTATTCGGCCTGAAAGAATCCCAACTTGTAGGTCATAGGTACCTTTTTGCTTGTACCACCCTTTACGGGTGTAACCATGATATGGGCTTGAAGTGATTTATATATGGCTTCGTCTGTAAGCCTTTGACCATCCGGCAGCAACAACTGAGCTTTGAACGGTATGGCTTGTCCTTTAAGTAGCTGCACGGGTTTGTTTCCAGTGGCTTGTGTTTCCTTAATTCCTGTCATGGTGGCCTCGGCTTCCAGTCGATAGCTGCCAAGCAAATTGATTTTGACCAAATCTCCGCGAATGCCCCTCAGTTTCAGCTTTACTTTGCCTGCCTGTGGATGCTCAATTTTTAAAATTGCATATCGGCTCGATTTGTACCTGCGGACATTTTCTGAATTGGAATAGAGCTGTGTTTCCTGAAGAGGATGCTCCGACAAAAGTACCAGATTGGCTTCTTCCATACTAGAGTCCGGTATATCCACGGTTAATTCCTGCATTTCGCCAGTGGTTGTAATCGCCGCGACTGGAACGAGCTTGGAACGAATTTGGCTGGCGAAAATACGGTTTAATATTTCTGGCAGATCCTCGGCGCTGCTCGTTATAAAAGAAGCTCCCCCCGTTTGCGAAGCGATTCGCTCCAGTTCCTGACGGTTCACCGTCCCGTCATGATTCAGACCAATCGTATACACCGGGTATCCTTTAGTCTGTGCAGATTTAATAACGGAGGACACGTCATTACTTGAGTCTCCTTTGGATCGGGAACCGGAAGAGGCTCCAAAATCAGTCTCTCCATCTGATAACAGGATCATAAAAGGCTGACGTCCTTTAGAAGCCCCTGCGGAAAGCAGTTCCGAGCCTTTACGCAATCCAAGTCCCAAATCTGTATAACCGGAACGGTTTAGCGTTCTGATTTCCTGCTGAATTTGTGATTTTTGCGCTGCTACCGCAATAGAAGTCAGCGACTTCGAGGCGACTACATGATGGTTGTAAGCGACGAATCCGACGCGTGTACGGTCTGCATCACTCAAATCCATAAACATATTGATAACTTCGGCCGCAATGCCCTCGGGATCGGTATCCCTCATGGAATAGCTGGTATCCAATACAAAAACGGCATCATAACCCTCGACCGGAACAGTTCCCAAAGATACGGCATTGGCCTGATTTACAGTCCCAATGACCCCGTTTGAGCCAATTTGAAAAAATAGTACAAAAGTCATAAAAGAAATGATTCCCAATTTCCTCATTCTGAACATAAGCCCCTCCATCGACGAGGCCAATGCGGGCGCGCCCACTCTCCTAATCCTTGGGATATAAGGGATAAAGGATAAAAACAGACTGTTAACCCTCACATTAGCCATGAATTTGATACTTTTACGCTTAACAGATATATCCAATGGATTTCTATCGGCAATTGAGTTCCATTTGTGAATAATTCCCTGAATAAACAGGTCTAACATATCATGAAAATTACGTATTTACGCATAAAATGAGTCGAATTGCCCTGTTTCAATCTGGGGCTACAGAAATTGACAAAACTAACGGGTACTTTGTATGATAGCTCTCGTATCAACGGCAAAAAATGGGATAGCAGTAGGATCACGGAATAGCAGAAACGCAATATTCCTTGTTATCTGAACAACATATCTCCGTTTGTTAATTTTGTAATTAAAAGTTAAATGAACGCTTCGGACTAATTTTCGAGGTTACATGCCTGTACTGCATATGCAGTATGAGCCGAATCCTTTGGCCAATTTGAATGTTATGTAGGGGGGGAGGAGGCAAAAGAACTAAGCGTGGAAACCCGGCTGCTCTAAATTGGACATCCCGTGTCCGTGTATGGGGCTTTCGGCGTATATCCATACTTTATTCGTTTGCCGACAGCGATGGAAATCATTTATCAAACAAACCGGACAATGCTTTTTGAAGAAATCAACCCGGAAAAGCTGGACCTGATCACAATTGTAGGTGATGTGAAGGGCATTGACAGCTTGAGTGATGAGAAAATCAAGGAAATTAACCAGCACCTTCTGGTGCGCAGCTTCGACGAATTTTTGGATAAATTTTCGCCGACTGTGTATTCGTTTTTTAACGCGGCTAATCAAAAAGTGGTCTATACCCTCAAAAAGCCGGAAGGGATTGATGAGGACAGCATTTCTGAAATTCGTGTGAACCAAAGTAATGATTTTCTGAAAATGTTGTTTACGCTCATTGACACCAAGCGTAGTCAAGGAATCACAAACGTAGATTTCAAGTTTGAAAATCTGCTGGACATGATTTCTCCGAAAAAGGTTATGGACGATATTCGCCAAGTCCGCAAAGAAATTCACTATATGTATGGTGAATATGACAAGCTGGATGATGGCGATCCGAAGAAACTCGACATGGGCGACAAGCTGAATGGCATGTTCGAGGAAGCAAGCCAGAACTATAACAACGTTATGGCGATGCTGCCATTGGCGATTGAGGATATCAAAACCCGCCTTTTGCTCGGTGGTGCCCAGGAGGAAAACTCCGGTGAGCTGATCCAGGTGGGTATGCTCTCCATTGGGGAAAGCGGCGAGCTGAAAATCATTGAAGCACCGAAGAGTGACAGCACCGAGCTGATGCTGCTGGATGAGAACAGCACGGGCGATCTGTCACAGGTGTTCGAGGAAGATTACAACTCTATTACGGATACGCCTTCCGACTATGTGAAGGATTTGGTGGTGCGCACGTTTGTGCCGCTGCCAGCTGTTCAGACCAAGGTCGATACAGCAGTTGAAGTTCAGAACTACAACACGTATCTGGAGTTCTATAAAAATGCCAAGGATGATTTCGTAAAGGCGGTTAAGCCGCTTGTGGAAAAAATCCTCGGTGTCAAAATGTTCTTCGATCAATATGCAACGAAGAGTAAAGGTATGTTACCAACCATGCTGGTGGCAAATAACAAGCTGGACATGCTGGTGAAAAGCAGCAATATCCCGCGTCTGGAAACATACCTGAATACCGTGAATGCCAAAAATGAATTCAGCGACACGATCTGGTTCGGTATCGTCCCATCCGTCGAGCTGGAAGCAGCTGGTAAGGTGAAGGTTTCACGTGAACGCTTCAAAGGCAACGAGAAGGTCGTTAAGCAGGGCGGAAATTCTATGGAATCGCTCTCGATGCTGCTGCAAGTCGTGAAGGATTACAAAATTCAAATGTTCTTTAATTTTGAATCCGGTGAAGAAACGACTTTCAACAGTATGGCGACAGCAGGCATCGATAAATATGTCGATAAATGCGCCAGTCTCGTTCGCAGAGAATACAGCGAATTTGCAATTCCTTGCGTACCGAACTTCACGATTATTCCGAAGGACAAATCGGGTGTCATTATCGACAGCAAAATGCTACAGACCGAAAGCGGTGTGGAGCTCTCCAAGGAGAAAGAGGATATTCTCAAGCTGTGGATCGAAGGCGTTTATGTGGGTGCAGCCTATGTTGCCGCTGGTTTGGTCGCTTCTTATCAGTGTCCTGAGTACCTGCGTGAGACATTCAAAACGGTCAACAAAAACTTCCCTGGCGTACGCTTTGACATTGAAGCGGGAGACAACAGTCTGCGCACGGTGACGACGATGGCCAAGGAAATCACCGGGTTCACCAACACGATCAAGGATGCCATCAACCGTAAAAACTTCGGTTTTGTGTTCTCGTCCGAGAATGCTCAGATTCAGGATAAGGATATCCGCCGGATTACCGTCTACAAGGCGAGAAGCATGGCGATGTCTGAGGACGGCTTTGACTCCATCTACAAGACGCTGGTCAGCACGTACATTGAACGTATTTTGCGCTACCAGACAGGAGACTTCAAGCACGAAAATATCGTCCGCTTCTTCAGTAACAATCCGAGCAGCCAAAAGAGCAAGTGGTTGGGCAGCAGAGGATCTGTTAACTCGATCATTCAGGACGGAGACGATATGAGCTTCATTATTGATGAGAAAAGCAATATGTGCCATATCGATCTGGTCTTCAACGGCAATGTGAAGAACCTGGAAGTCATGATTACTAAAGGAACCAGCTCGGTCAAATCATGATCCGAGCGCTACGAAAGATGTTAGAGGCGATTCTATCCAGAACTGCCTTTATACATAAATTGCGGAGAAGCCCTGCTTCTCCCGCCATCATATTACCTAATTTCAAGGAGGCAACACACATGGGATTCAGACTGAAAGTTGAAGGACAAGAAACAATCGAGCTGGGCTTGGATAACATCCAAACGGTTATTTATGACACCGATACACCGGACGACTCCAATGCACGTTCCACTGACGTAGGCTCCACGCTGCGCATCAGCGGTAAAATTATCACAGCCGTAGACGGCGACAGCGCGGATGACACGCTGAAACTGGCTTTGTGGTCCCTGGTTCCTGCTGAAAAAGCAGACAGCTACCGTAAAGTAACACTGGAAGTTATCGCAGCTGACCAAGTTGTGCGTAAAATCCACTTCCCGAATGCATTCGTTGTAGACTACAACGAGCACTTTGGCGACACAGAAGGTGTAGGTGCGTTTACACTCTTCATCAAACAAAAGAAAGACAAAACCGAGCTGGCTACCATCGACGGCGGATATCCGGTTTAAGCTTGACGTCCTGACGTTAAGCGCAGCTTGAACACACACTCACTCCACGTGCAAGCGTAGGGTGGATCAATATTAAGAGGCCCCCGGGTCTCTTAATATTTGTTTTTTTCGGAGAGGGGAACATCACACAATGACCAATTATTATGAGCTGCTCGGTGTCAGCCGGGATGCTTCGGAGACAGAGATTAAGCAGGCTTACCGCAAACTGGCCAAAAAGTATCATCCTGATACCAACCAGGGAAGCGAGGAAGCAACGCGCAAGTTCAAGCTGATTCACGAGGCTTACAATACCTTGCGTGACGAAGCATTGCGGCAGGCATACGATGCCGAGCTCATCCGAAAAACAGAGGGAGCTGGCGGACCGCAACAAGATAGAGGAAGAGGGTCAGCATCTTCCAGCGGTGCTCGCACCGCAGCCAAAGGGTTTAATCCGGCTGATATAGGAACTGATTTTGAGCAATTTTTCGGTTTTCATCCGAAAACGAAGGAAGGCTCACCGGGGAAAAAAACGAAAAAATCCGGTGATCCGACGGATACCTCGGCGATGTTTAATCAGTTTTTCGGTATTCGTAAAAAGTGATGATTTCAGGATAGAAACGGGGGAAGCAAGCAGTGAAAACGGCGCAGAACAGATGGGTTTTCATCATAGATGTTGCCATGTTCGGGCTGATGCTGGCGATCGCCTATTATATGTTTAGTCGTACAGGCTATAGCGGTTTGAAAACCGTGGTCGTGATAGGTATCGGAATCGGCGTGCTTGTATACATATTGCGTAATCTGGTGTCAGTTGAACGTGTAGCGAAGCCAAAGACACAGCGCAATCGGATTGCCAAGCTGATACTGATGGATGAAGAGGGTGAGTCCATTAAAGAATGGTATATCGAAGGCGAAACTTCGCTCCTGATCGGCAAAACAACGGGTCGCTCCGAGGCGGATATTGATTTGGCAGGCACAGATTATGCATCTCTTGTAAGCGTGGAACATGCAGTCCTCAATCGGGTGAACAGTGACTGGTTTGTGGAGGATGTGGATTCTGGCAATGGTACGGGGTTGCGACCTGCGAACGAAAGTGTAACCAAGAAGCTGGAAAGCGGTGAGCCGTACCGGATTTACTCAGGTGATTTATTATATATTGCCAATACGAGGCTGCTCGTTAAATAGCTGAAAAGACAATCATGACAATGGGGGAAGGAACCGATTATGAGTTTGACAAGATGCCCGAACGGACACATGTTCAGTACACGAAAGCATGGAAATACGTGTCCTTATTGTAATACGGTGGTAAATGTAGCCGCACCCAAAAGTGTTGAACCAACGGCAAAAACCAACGGTGCGGGAGACGATGACAGAACGATGCCGTATTTGGGCGAGACTGTGGGGATTCACCCGGTAACCGGGTGGCTGGTATGCATCGAAGGAGCGCAGGTGGGTCAGGACTACCGCATTATGGCCGAGAAAAACTTTATTGGACGCGCCGAGGAAATGCATGTCCGTATTATTGGGGACAACACGATTTCCCGCAGAAATCATGCGGTCATTGTGTATGATCCGAAGAAGCGTAATTTCTACTTGCTGCCGGGGGATTCGTCAGGCTTGGCGTATCACAATAACGAGGCAGTATATTCACCAGCAGAGCTGGCTGCTTATGACGTGATTCAGCTGGGACATAGCAAATTTATCTTTATCCCGCTGTGCGGTGCCCATTTTGAGTGGGACAACGAAAACTAGGACGGAAGTGGGCATGGTGCAGGGAGGTAACGAAATGCAGCCTTATTTTGTTGTATGCGGAGCTGCGGTGCTATTCGCTGTTCTTCTCATGATCCGCATGCGGCTGACGCGAAGTCCCGGCAGCCGTACCGTGAGTGGAATTGAGATCGGAAATGGTCAAACGATCGGGAGCCGAAGCGAGCAGGATGATTATTTTGCAAGTATGACGACAACTGTCGGTACGCTGGCGGTTGTCGCAGACGGCATCAGCGGACTGGCTAATGGGCGCATGTCCAGTACGTTAGCGGTGACAACCTTTACGAAGGCGTTCGTCAAACTGGAGGATGCGTCGAACCTGAACGGTTATTTTGCAGAAGCGGCAACTCAGAGCAATCGCGGTATTTTGCAAAATTTGAATGGGCAGGGTGGAGGAACGACGCTGGCGGCGGTCATTATTTGTGGCTATCAGTTGTATTACGGAGCGGTGGGCGATAGCCTGATTACGATTTACCGCAATGGTCATTTTCAGAATGTTAATTCCAAGCATACGGCGGAAACCTTGCTGGAGGAACGCGTGCTGGCTGGGCAAATGACCTCGGAAGAGGCCAAAACGAGTCCGGTTCGCAATCAATTGGTCAATTATTTGGGCTATGAGGGCTTTGAGAGCATGGAGCTTGGTGCGGCACCGATTCGCCTGTACGCAGGCGATCATGTGCTGTTGTGCAGCGATGGCATTCAGGAGGCACTGACTGAGATTGAGCTGGAAGAGATCATGCGCAAGGGTGGAGCACCGCAGGAAATGGCGGAAGCGATGATCGATACGATTAATGATAAAGGCTTTAAAAGTCAGGATAACGCGACAGTGGTTATGTTGGCGATAGGATGAAACCAGAAAGACGGGGGTAGCGATGCGCAAGGACAACAGCGATTTTAGTACCGCCTTTGTGTCGGAAGCGGGCTCTTACATAGACAACCGGGACTATTTTGCATTCATGGAGACGGACGACATGGCCTGTTATGTCCTCGCAGACGGTCTGGATTCGGATCAGGAGCTGCGCAGCGCGGAAATGGTTGTCAAAACGGTACTGGAAAACTTCATGGAGAAGCCTTCCATGTCCAAGCGGCGCCTGATGAGAGACCTGCGTGAAGCGCAGGATTGGCTGCAATTCGAAAGCCGCCGTGTGCGGCTCAAGGCCAGTCTGCTCATAGTGGTGACCAACTACAACAAAATGGTATATGTTTCGTGCGGTAATGTGAGGCTGTATCATTTTCGCAATGGACGGCTTAATTTTCGCAGTAAGGATCATAGCTTGGCTCAGTCATTGGCGGATGACGGACGTATTCCCGACGAAGCGACCAGCACGCATGAGGAACGGGGCAATCTGCTGGAATACCTGGGAAATCCGAATGGAGTTCATGCCCATTATGCCAAAAAGACGCAGCTTGCAGATGGAGATGTAATGCTGCTTGCCACATCCGGGATGTGGGAAGATGTTGAACTGGCGGAAATGCTGGGTGCGCTGGAGGAAGCAAAGGACCCGGTCGTGCTGACGGATACGCTGGAAGAGGTTCTGCTGAGCAAGCAGCGTCGGGCGGTGAACAATTATACGGCTGCCGCCATCTATGTGAACAAAATTTTTCAGGAAAAGCCTAAGAACCGCCGCAAGCTGATCAAACGGATTTTGATTGCGTTGCTCGCTTTTGTGATTGTAGGCGGAGGAGCATGGATTACCCTGGCCCGTATGGCTGCGAACAAGGCGGCTGCGTTGGAAACGATGGTCGAATCGGCTCAGGCCGCGGATGATTACGCCAGGGCAGGAGATTATGCGAAGGCGCTCAAGTCCTACAGTGAAGCGAAAAACGCGGCAGTTAAAATTAACGATAAGATTCACAAGCGACTGTATACGGCAGAGCAGAAAGTATCTCAACTCATGGTTGACGGAGACGGATATGTGGAAAAAGCAGACTTTGCCAAAGCCGAAGCGAGCTACGATAAAGCGAGGAAAAGTGCCGGTCTGTACCCGCCTTTCAATGTGAAGGATATTGAGAAAAAAATCGACCAGCTGGACAGCTATGCCGAGACGGCGAGCTGGATGAAGGACGGAGATTTGAAATTTCAGGGCGGAGATTACGCGAGTGCGCTCAAGCTGTATACGAAGGCGAATAAAGCTGCGATGGAATCCGGTTATACATCTGCGCAAAAAGAGTTGGAGAAAAAGATTACCGAGACTAATGATAAAATGACGGCCATCCAGCAGCAGCTCAAGGAAATTCAGGCTGGCAAGCTTCAGGCCAGAGGGGATCGGCTGATGAAGGACCTCGATTATGAAGGAGCCATTGACGCTTATAGCGGGGCACAGGAGATTTATCAGGAAATCGGCAAGCTAGAAAGTGTGCTGGCATTGGAGCGAAGTATTGCGAAGGCAGAGGAGAAACAGAGCGCGGACCAGCAGAAAAATGGTCAGCTTGCTGATGGAGCGTCACTATCTGACGGAGCGCTGAACGATACAGGCACCGGGGACGTAGCGGACGAAGCTGCGGCTTCGGCTGCTGCGCCAGCTGCTACAACATCGCAAACCAAGGCTGCGACAGCTACGGGTAATGCTGCGACAACGAGTTCAGGGGGTACAGCGGACGCGAAGAAGGAAGCTTCATCAGCTACAAAGAACGGCAGTACGAGTGATGGAAATGCTTCTTCGACGAAGGCAGTTGTCAACAAGGAGAAAGGAACTGCTGATTCCACTTCCAAAGAAGCAGGTACGTCTGATTCAGGCAGCAAGGATCAGGCGGCTGCGAACGGGAATTGAGGTTTTCATGTTCAATGAATGCTGGAGCCGGAAAGGAGTGAGGCGTCGTGAAAGAGCTGGTGCAGGACCGTTTGAGCAAGATGGACGATTTGGAGCAGAGACGTTTGCTTAAAAATATGATGGCGGGGGTGTTTATGAACCTCGTCGAATATCAGGAAGAAATGACCCGCCAGCTGGAACGGCGGGTATTTGAGGAAATTGAGAATACGGAAGAGAAGTTTGACGTGTACGTGTCATTGACATCACGTGAGGACTATGATCCGATTCATGAATTTTTATTTCCGGTGTTGCCGACAGATACCAAGGACAAGGTGATGGATATCAGCCGTGTGGCAGAGGTCGTTCGGGAAGGCGGAGCGTTGCCGTTGTTTACTCTTTTTCTGGAGATGGAGACCGAGCAGATCACCGCGCTTGTACGCAGCAAACGGGTTTTCGGGGGAACATTGGTAACGGAAACCGGAAGCTATCCGATTCGTTTTCGTCTGGAACACAACCGTTCTTATATTTTAGAGATTGAGAAGCTGTATCTGATGTTCATGCAAAATGGCATGCCGTGGAAAACGATTAATCACCCGTACGCTTATAAATTTGTCGATTGTGTACTGGTTGGAGGAGAAGGCGAGCCTGACGCTGATGAGGAAATCCACGAAATTACGATCTCATTGGAGGAATTCGACGTTTTTAAGAAGGTGGATGTTTTTCCACTTTGGAACATTGAACGACTGTCTCTGAAAAACAGTGGTTTCCCAATACCAGCTATAGATCATGTGAACTATGAGCATGTGCTTCCTTTAAGTAAAACAGGACCTGAGCACGGCTACCTGATTGACGGAGTGGAAGGCGATATCCGGTATATCAAACGCACGGAAGAGGAACTGACGATTGTCACGCCACGTGATAAGTCCGGCGAATGGAATGTGTTGAAGGTTACGAAGCCCGTCCCAACGCGGCTTAGTCGTCAGACCTATCCGGTGTTGTCCAATCGGCGGCAGGACAGCTTTTTGGGCCGCTATGCAGGCAAACAGGCTGTGATCGTTCGAGCCAAAGCGGAGATTACGCGCATTGTACATTCTTTTGAAGCTGCACAGGGATTGGAATTGGAGCGTGTGGACATTTGGGGAGGCACAGGCAGAAATGATGTGAGCAAGCTTTTATCCAAATCCCAGACGTATCCGTTAAATCCGTTTGTCAGTGACAACGTGCGGACGGAGGAAGGCAAGCAGATCATGCGATTGGGGTTCAGACACGGTTCTGCGGAAGCTTCGTCAACATTTCCTGCATACATTTTATCCGACTTGATGAGCTTTCTGGTGTCGGAAGTGCAAATGTATTTCCCGGAGTACAAGTGTGAAGGAGAATGGCTGTGAATTACGTCTGGGATTTGCTTATGCGCGCAAAGGAACAGGAGTTAGATGTTAACAGCTTCCGGTTTGTACCCGCTGTTAGCTACTCCCCGTATATGGAGCTGAGTCTGACCGAGCTGAATACATCCGAGCTGGAGCAGGTGGTGGAAATCAATCCATACTACCGCTTTTATTCTATTTTTCGGGACCTGTTTCCGCCGGATGCTGAGGAGTACCTGGAGCTGAGAGAATCGCTGTTCGATATTATGATACATTTTCTGGCCGAAACGGATTTGTATCAGGGCATGAATCGGCGGGAGTACCATATCCGGTTTGTTCAGCGTGACATCGGGAACGGCATTTTTGGCCCGAAGGTGAGCGAAAGCTTTGTACAGTTAAACCGTGATGAGCAGGATGCGATTGCCGAAGGATTGCTGCGGCTGTATGAGACGGGGGAAGCTGTACATCTGCTAAAAGAAACGATGCGCCGTGTTTTTCACCGCTCGATCATTTATACCAATTGTGAGGAAAAGGACGAATTGCTCATCTATATCGGTCAGGAGGAAACGCAGTTATCACGGACCAAAGCAGATTTAATTCTGGATCTGTTTCTTCCGGCGCGTTTTACGATTGAGCTGTATTGGACACGTCATTTCGGTATTTTGGAGGCAGACCCGACGATGAAAATAGACGCTATTGCCCTCTATTAAGGCCAAATGGCAGAGAAAGGACATGTGAACGATGAACGGACCCTATACATACAGACTGCTTGACCCGCTCACCGATCGAAAAGGTATTCGCTTCACGGCGAAATACACGCGGGCGGAGCTAGAGCAAATGACAACCTTTCAGTTGCGCGGAATATGCGATAAGGAGCGGCTGGTCGAGGGCTTTGCTAATCGTCTGGCACGTGAGGAACTGATCCGTGTGATTCTGCGGTTTCGGAGTGCAGAGGAGCACCTGCTCATCACACGGCCCAACCCCGGCGGCTTCGAGCGCATCGAATCGGCACTGCGGCAAAATTGGAATGATCGACGGCAGGAGAGCGGCGGTATCCGGGTTCCCGCCAAAATCACGCTGTATCAGGGTGTGCGTACAGGTCGAATGGACAATTACCGGATTGAATCCGACTTGCCCTGGCTGAATGCGTCTAATGTGCTGCTGGTGAATGCGGTAGGCGACCTGTGCGGTATTTTGAATTTGGTGAAGGACGAGGGGCGGACAGGCGTATATTACCTTTCCCGCCATCTCGACGCTGAACTGCGGGAGACGACCAACCATAATTACAGTCTGCTGTTTTTGCGAAGACAGGAATCGGAATATTTTTATAACCTCTACTATGGAGATAAGCCGATGCTGCCATTGAAGCTTCAAGGCCAACGTATTCCGGTGGCAGAGCTGATCATTCGCGGTACTGAAACGACAGATGCAGTATTGGCGGTTGATTTTGGCACCTCGAACACCACGGCAGGCGCATATCTGGATAGTTCCTATGTTACTGCCCCGGATGCGGGCATGAGCAGCACGGTACGGCTAAACGCGATCAACTATGTGTCCTTCCCCGGCCCGGAGGGAGCGGAGGGGGATTGGATCGAAGTGTTGCCGACCGCCATTCGTGTCGCGGACTGCTCTAACCCGGAGCATATCGTATATGTATTCGGAGAGGAAGCACTGCGTGGAACGGATGTAGCGGGCAGCCGGGCGACAGTACTACGGGGTATCAAGCGCTGGGTCAACGACTATAAGCGAACCGAGGAATTAATGGATTCCGAGGGGAATACGGCGACTGCTTTCCGCAGCGAAATTCTGGCGGCTTTTATACGCTATGTGATTGCCACAGCCGAGCAGCAATTCAAGTGCCGGTTTCGTAACCTTCATTTTTCAGCACCCGTCAAGCTGCAGCCTCAGTTTATCGAGATGTTTAGCGATATTTTACCGGATTATCGGATTGAAGCAGAGGATGCACTGGATGAAGGGCTGGCTGTGCTGTACAATACACTGGCAGACCAGATGGAACGAGGGACGTTTGCGGATGGTGAGGAATATCAGGCTCTTGTGATCGATTGTGGTGGAGGTACAACGGATTTATCATCCTGCCGATTTCGCATTGAGGATGGACGTATTGCCTATAAGCTGGATATCCACACCACGTATGAAAATGGGGATACCAATTTTGGCGGAAACAATCTGACGTATCGGATTATGCAGTTCATGAAAATTGTGTTTGCAGGCTATTATGCTGCGGAAACGCGATTGCCTGACACTGATATTGATGCCTTGATCGGCATTCCTTCAGGGGATTTGTACCGCCATGTGGATGAGTTTGGCGTAGATGCTGTGTATGCCGGACTGGAGGAACGTTATCGAGAGGCAGAGGCCATCTTGCCTACGGCATTCAAGCAGTACGAGCATGCCACACGGGATGAATATCAGCGGGTGCTAAGCAATTTTCATCTGCTGTGGAGCGCGGCGGAAAATATGAAAAAGGAATTTTTCTTACGCACAGGCATCCTGCGCAGCCGCTTCGAATCAGAGCAGGTATTTTCATCTGAAAGCGATCTGAACATTGCCGTGATGGATCGTTGGCTGGTTTCAGTCATCGAAAATGGACGTTTTCGTGATGAATATGGATTGCCTGATGTAGTGTTCAATATCCGTGAAATACAGCAGCTTCTCAAGGCGGATATCTATAATATTGTGCGTAAGTTTCTGGATGATTTTTATCAGGAGGGGCGCTTGCAGGATTACTCGATTATCAAGCTGACCGGGCAGTCCTGCCGAATTGATGTGTTCCGTGAGGCACTCAAGGAATTTGTGCCGGGGCGCAGTATTGAGTTCCGTCAGAAGGCGGAGGACCTGAGTCGGGTGCCCGAGCTGAAAATGGCCTGTCTGCGCGGCGCTATCCGTTACTTGAACGCCAAAAAAATGGGCACGATTGAGCCTGTCATTACCAATCATATTCCAGCTATTCCGTACACCGTCAGCGCATGGACGCATACGGGGCGCGAGAAGGAGCTGATTGCGAGCTTGGAAAGCAACCGCGTGCGCGGCTCTATTTCCAGGCCGTCCCATGCGGCCGAGGTGGAATTTTTCCTGACGGCGAACGGTGGCAAGCTGCGTCAGCGCCATGTGTACCGCAGTCGGCCAGAAGCCTTTGAGCCGATGCCATATGAGGAAATCGCCGTGCTGTACGGGCGGGATATTCCGCAGGATGATACCGACTCTATTCGCAACGGTGAGACGAAATATTTTGTTTTTGCAGGCGACAGCCGTTGGGGCTTTTATGTGGTGCCGGTTACCCGCCGGGATGAATTGCTGCATCTGGGACCCAAACGCTTTTTTGCCTTCGAAAACGATCTCTCCGAGCTGGATTTCTTTGACGGTACGAAGTAGGACAGGCCAACAGAGGCAGCATACAGCGCGATACGAAGACACTATGAAGTGCGAAATACCAGGAGACACCGTGGAATAAAAATACAATATATGGAGGATATAGTATGTTATACGCAGGTTTTTGGAAACGGGTTTTGGCGAGTATTATTGACAATCTGTTGATGTGGTTCGTGTTTATGATTCTGGGTCTGATCTGGTTTGTGATTCAAGCCATTGGGGACTGGGGGTCTTCTTCGGTGGAAACCTCTTTACTCACAGACGGATCGCCCCCTATTTTTACCATAAAGATGGTTGGACAGACTTTGCTTAATTGGGGTGCGCTGTGGCTGTATCACGCGATTATGGAATCTTCCAAATGCAAAGCCTCGGTGGGCAAGCTGGCTCTCGGGATCGTCGTGGTAGATGAGTTTAACCAGAGGCTCAGCTTTGGACGTGCCAGTGCCCGCCATTGGAGTAAGTTTATATCCGCTATCATTCTGTGCATCGGCTTTATCATGACAGCCTTTACAGCTAGAAAACAAGCCCTTCACGATCTGATCGCTCGTACCTACGTCGTGGATAAACGCGAGCTGAATCATATCCTGCGTGAGCAGGCCGAGCGGGGAGCCGGGCTGTAAAGGTAGATAAATAGATCTTAAAATCCTAATGAATCGCAGTTTTCAATCAGGGGGAGCACGATGGATATACGCAGATTTTTAGAAAAGAATTTTCGCCTGTTTACTGGATTACTCGGAGGAAGTAAAGCTCAGCCCACCGATGATGGAGTTACTGTTCCACCTCCTGCGCCCGGTGTGAATCGGCTGTCTGTTCCCCTGAATAAAGAAGAATTGTGAAAGGAGGGAAACCATGTTAACCCATATCGTTCCGAAGTTTGAGAAAGGCCGTATTCTTAAAACCGAGATGCTGGAAAATCTGCGAGATTATCCTCGCAGTTTTCTGGATATCCGGTATCAGGATTATTCGGATGGCATTATTACCGGGATGAACGTCACTGTCGGGGAGCACACGCTGACCATTGGCAGAGGCATTGTAAAGCACAAGGGCAGGCTGTACCTGCTGGAGCAAGAGCAGGAAGTACCATATAAGGCTATGGGGCGGCTGTCGGTGTTGAAGCTGCTATTTATGGAACAAACGGATCGACCGGATTTCACTGTTCATCATGCGGATATTGTGCTGGAGGATCAGCCAGAGCTGGGTCTGGATGAACTGGAGCTGGGCAGGTTTAAGCTCAAAGATGGAGCCGTGCTTCGCTCGGATTATCAGGATTTTGCTGATATGGCTACCGAATTCAATACATGGAGCGATATCCATGCTCCCTTTGCAGGCTTGCATCAAAGTACATTGCGCCCGGAAACGATGCGGTATTTTGCATCCGAGCTGCTTAAAAGTGGCGCAACCGATCCGATGGATTGTATGTTTGCGCTCATGTGCCTGAACCTGGAAGCCGTGGACAGAGAATCAATCCAGCATTACATTGCAAACCGAAGCGGTGCGGAATACAGAGACTATTCCCAGGTACAGCTACACAGACAGTTGGTTCTTATTCTGGAAGGCGCTGGACGGGGGAAACGTACAGCAGGGCGTTGGCAAGGCGGCGGAGCCGGACGGATGATTGTGGATTAGTCTCAAAATTTGACAAAGCCCTCAATATGGAAGTAGGATGCTTTAACGTATTCTTTTAAACAAAAATTTACATATGTCCAAAAGTAGGAATAAAGTCGCTGGGGCTATTAGACACTCGTTTGATGAATTGAAACTTCCTTTATTTGCGAAAAATCGACATTCATTTTGACAGAGGTAGATGTGTTGAAGGGAGTTATAAGTAAATGGAGTTGCCGTAGCAACGAACTAGGCCTCGTGAATCAGCTGTTTTTTGTTTATTTTACTTGTTACAATAAAACCATTAAACGACCGTATCCTTTTGATATGTAATTCCGTCTACCTCAATGAAACACTCAAACTCAAATGGACTGAACAAAGGGGGGCCCCAAATATGGCCTTTGTGATATCCGAACGGATGAAAAATGAATCTTCCCACTCTAAGGGAAATGAACCATTCCAAAAAGTACTTCCTGCGTTGTATCGCTACTGTCTTTCGTTGACAGGCTCCACATGGGATGCGGAGGATTTGGCGCAGGCGACTTTTCTGTATATGCTGCAATCTGAGAAAAAACTGCATGAGCTGGAAAATGGCGAGGCTTATTTAATCCGTTCCGCGCGGAATCGATGGATTGATGATATCCGCAGGCAAAATGCTCAAAAGCGCCTGTCTGCGCCTGGCGAAGGAGATTATACTCGAAAGTATGATGAGCCTTCACCGAGTTATGAAGAAAATTACACACCAGATCTGGAACTGGCGCTTCAATATTTAATGACACATGTATCAACATGGCAGCGGACCATCTTGGTGCTGCGGGATGTATGGGGCTATACGGCGTCGGAAACGGCAAAGATGCTGAATACGACGGAAGGTGCGGTAAAAGCGGCCTTAAGCCGGACCCGCGCTTTGCTTGCCCAGAAGCACAAAGAGGGAAATGGGCTGGAGTCTGTAACCCTACCTGAGCATGAAGAGGAGCGGGAATGGCTTAAGGCTTATTTGGCGGCCTTTTGTGCAGGAGACGCACAACGCTGGATTGCGCTTGGCTTGAACGATATGGCTGAGCCAATAGCGATTGCCGGATCTGTGCTGTATCAGAGCTTTTATTCTTCTGGCGCTCAAATGAACTCTAATCCTTCCCATGGCATGCAGGCTAGGATGGCCGCTTAACAAGAGGGGGGTTTTGGCAAATGAGCACCATTCCTTATGTAATTGAGCAAACGAGTCGCGGAGAGCGAAGCTATGATATTTATTCCCGGCTATTAAAGGATCGTATCATTATGGTGTCGGGTGAGATTGAGGATCAAATGGCAAATGTCATTGTAGCGCAACTGTTGCATCTTACCGCCGAGGATTCCGAGAAGGACATACAGATGTATATTAACAGTCCGGGCGGGTCCATTTCAGCGGGGTTTGCCATTTATGATACGATGCAATTTGTGAAAAATGATATATCTACCATATGCACAGGCATGGCAGCGAGCTTTGGTACGATTTTGCTGACCGGAGGCACGAAGGGCAAGCGGATGGCGCTGCCCAACAGTGAGATTATGATTCACCAGCCGTTGGGCGGAGCCAAGGGACAAGCTTCGGATGTGCTGATTTACGCCGAGCGTCTGATCAAGAGCCGGAAACAGTTGAACCGTATTTTGGCAGATCATACCGGGCAACCGCTGGAGTGTGTGGAAAAAGATACCGATAGAGATCACTTCCTTACGGCTGAGGAAGCGGTAGCATATGGCTTGGTGGATCAAATTGTTACTCGGATCTAGCCTTTATTGAAAAATTTCATGTAGTCCCTCGCTAATTCTGAAAAAATTCAAGGTTTGTTCATTGCAATTTCAAAACAATAGGTTTATAATTTCAAACGGATTCAAAGGGGCTTATCCCGGAATCCATGGGAATTCATCCTATCTGAGCTTGCGTGTGCATGCTCAAATAAGAATTAAGCGAGGGATTTACAATGAAAACCTGCTGCACCATCCAGGTAGACGAAGACAGTTTAGTTATTGATTTGCCGGAAGAAGGAACCACGCTGGACTCCCTGCTCGGTGATATTGAGAGCTGTGGTGGAAGTGAAGAGCCTTGGCTGCAACTGATCGACAAGGTAATGGGCAACTCATCTGAGACTATACTGACAGGTCAAGTGACGGATGGCGGCGATACGAAGGAAGATCAGACGATCAAAAAACCTCAGGCAGCCGCTCAGGGGTAATAGGCAGATCATACGTTAATACGATATTTTTAACACGATCCGATTCACATACATGATCATGTATAAGACTGCTATACCGGGCCGAAGGGCATGGGGGAGCAGTCTTTTTTTTAGGCTTTTTAGAAGTTTTAGGATCCTTTTTCGTAGTGGCAAAATTCGTCAAATTTCGCAATTTTCAGGTGGGTCTTTTGTCCCGAAACCGTGACTTCCTGTTCATTTTCCACCATAAAGTCGAAATATAACATGGAACTAACTATAATAGTAGTAACATCCATATACAGGTAAGTGACACCTAATGTTGGACCTGATCCTCTTGCTGTATAAAGGAGGGGAGCGAAAAGGCGGAGAACAACGTACTGATAAGCTTATCCACTTTATTAAAAGGAAGGAATGTGTAAATGATGAATGGGCAATGGGTCCTGCCAAGGATCGCAAAAAGAGTAGCGGTGATGTTAACTGCGGTGTTACTGTTGACGTTAACGAACGGATTTAACTGGAATGCGCAGACCGCAGAGGCTGCCGGGACAACTCCCGTGGAGCGTTACGGACAACTTTCAGTGAAGAATGGTAAGCTGGTGGATAAAACCGGGAAGCCTGTGCAGCTCAAAGGGATCAGCTCTCATGGTGTCCAATGGTTTGGGGATCTGGTGAATGAGGACTCGATGAAATGGCTGCGGGACGACTGGGGCATTTCCGTGTTCCGGGTTGCGCTATACACCGAGGAAGATGGTTATATTGCCAATCCTTCATTAAAAAATAAAGTGAAGGAAGCCATTGAAGCAGCACAGAAGCTGGGATTATACGTTATTATTGACTGGCACATTCTCTCGGATGGTGATCCGAACATTCATAAAAATGAAGCCAAGGCTTTCTTTAATGAATTTGCAACTCAGTACGGGAATTTGCCAAACGTGATCTACGAGCTTGCCAACGAACCGAACGGGAACGTGAACTGGAACAACCAAATTCGTCCTTATGCGTTGGAGGTATCCCAGGTTATTCGAGCCAAGGACCCGGACAATATTATTATTGCAGGTACAGGCATGTGGAGTCAGGATGTACACGATGCAGCAGATAACCCACTTCCAGACAAAAATACGCTGTACACCGTGCATTTCTATGCGGGTACGCACGGACAATACCTGCGGGATCGCGTCGATTACGCGCTGAACAAGGGCGTGGGCATATTTGCTACGGAATGGGGAACCAGTGATGCTTCGGGTAACGGGGGGCCGTTCCTGAATGAGTCTAAGGTATGGACAGATTTCCTGGCTAGTCGTGGAATCAGTTGGGCAAACTGGTCGTTGGCCGATAAAAATGAAACCTCTGCTGCGCTTTTACCTGACGCTAACCGTAAAGGGGGATGGCCTGATTCACAATTGTCAGCTTCCGGTAAATTCGTAAAACAAGCCATTCTGGAAGGCTCCAACAACAATAATGGAGGCGGAAACAATGGTGGCGATAACGGTGGTGGAAACAACGGCGGCGATAACGGCAACGGAGGAAGCACACCAGGCGGGGACGATCAAGGGATTGTGCTTCAGTATCGCACCGGAGACACGAATACCAAGGATAACGCAATCCGCCCTGAATTTAATATCAAAAACACAGGAAAAACGGCTGTCAAGCTGAGTGATTTGAAAATTCGCTACTATTACACAGATGAAAGCAAACAAGGTCAGCAATTATTTGTAGACTGGGCCAAGGTTGGAAATGAAAAGGTAAAATCGACTTTTGTAACATTGCCAGAGCCGAAGGCCAAGGCTGATAAATATGTGGAAATTTCATTTACTGATGGAGCGGGTACTATTCAGCCCGGCGGGGAAAGCGGAGAAATTCAACCCCGTATCCATGCTGCGAACTGGAGCAATTTTGATGAAACCAATGATTATTCGTATGGTTCCAGCCAAACTGCCTTCGCAAACTGGGACCGTGCAACCGTTTATCAACAGGGCAAGCTGGTATGGGGTATAGAGCCTTAAGGCACAACAGGGATCATGCCCGGAATGAGTAATGAACATGGGACTTTTGGGTCCATACTTTTCAATATTGGATTATATAGTATGCGCCTTTGGTATATGTGTACTGGAACTTTAGGAGGGCGATTTAAGAACTTTGGTTCCGGTGTTCATACTACTAAAGTACCATATGATATTCGACTTTAGTGGTGCTTGAACTACTTCCATAGCACAGAGGGCTTGGTCCTAATGGACCGTCCCTTAACAAAGAACCCCCGTGTTTGCCATTACAGGCAGGCGGGGGTTCTTTACGTTTCCAAATATAGGTATTTCTAGGTTCAATCGTGTTTAAGCTAAATTAAAAGCTTTGGCCAGCAGACGATAGGACTGAACGCGCTTATCAAAGTCATGAATGGATGAGACAACTAGCAGCTCATCGGTACGATACTGCTCAGCCAAGCGCAGTAATTGCTCCTTACACTGATCGGGTGTACCGACAACGCGCCATGATGCTGACTGACGCAGTCGCTCGCGATCAAACTCCGTGTACGGATAGGACAGCGCTGTTTTCACTGATGGCAGTGAAGTCATTTCTTTGCCTTGCATAAGCAACAGGAAAAACAGGCTGGCGCTGGAAGCCAACTGCTCGGCCTCTTCTGTAGTTTCGGCGCATGACACAGTAACTGCCGCCATGGAGCGGGGCTTATCGCCCAGGATGGAAGGCTGATACTGATCGTGGTAACGTGCGGTAGCTTCTACCCCACCTGGTGTGCCGAAAAATTGGGCAAAGGCATAGGATGCGCCCATCATCGCGGCTAATCTTGCGCTTTCTCCACTGGAACCGAGCAGCCACAGTTCAGGAATGGTCGAAATCGTCGGTGCCGCATGAAGTCCGGCAAACCGATGGTTGGCAGGCACAGAATCATGGAAATAATCAATTAAATCGAGAATCTGTTGTGGATATTGCTCGACGGATTGGTACTTACCTTCCTGCAAGGCACGTGTTGCCAGCGGCAAACCGCCCGGAGCACGTCCCAGACCCAGGTCAATTCGACCCGGATGAAGCGCCTCCAGCAGCCGGAAATTCTCAGCGACTTTATATGCGCTGTAGTGTGGCAGCATAATACCGCCTGAGCCGACACGAATACGTGACGTATTCGCAGCCAAATGTGCGATCAGCACCTCAGGACTGGAGTGTGCAAGCATTTTGGACGCATGATGCTCAGACACCCAATAACGGCTATATCCCAGCTTGTCGGCTTCACGCGCTAACGCAGTTGTATGGGATAAGGCATCCTGAGCAGTACCACCTTCAGGAATATGAGACTGGTCCAGTATACCCAGTTTAAGCATTTTGCAATCACCTCTTACACAACTGTATCAGACACAACTCATTTGGTCAAAACTTGAAGTTGGATTATTTGGAGTTGAAGCTGAATCGGTTGGAGTTTAGGAATCTTTTCGTTATAATGAAAGAAGTGCAGGATGAGAGAACATCCTTGCTTTTGGAAAGGGGAACGAATTTGTGTTAAGAACACCTTTGGGGCGTGTCCGACTCATGCTCTGGATTCAAGGTATAGCGTATTTGGCAATACTATTCACCCATCAGCCGCTGCAAGCTGCGGGCATGACCCAGACAGTCATGGTGATCGGTAACATATACCGGATCAGCTTTTTGCTGCTCCTCGTCGCTTTGATCTATGGCAAAACAGCACTGAATTGGTCCCTACGGCGGCCTCTATTCATTATGTTTGCGTCCTTCATTCCTTTTGGTCTGATCATTATGGATTGGATTTGGGTGAAAAAATGGACAGGGGATTCGGCAGCAGAACAGCGAGCCGCATCGTAATAATTTAGTAAAGGTCGAGTGAGATTCGAGGATCTGCTCCTTAAGCCCCTCAAGCGGGACTAGCCCCGGTGCAGCAGAGAAGAGAGCATTGCGCAGATTGACGCGTGGTGTTCTTTTTTTGTGCACCGGAAACTAATTTAATTGAATGCCTTCACTAAAAACTCAGCAGTTTTACGTCTTTGAAAGCCGTCCACCCAATGACCGGTAAATGGATAAATTTCAATCGTTTTGGGCGATTCAATGCGATTATATGCGGCAAAAATCGTTTCCGGCATACATACGGTATCCTTGAGTCCCACCGATACCATGACAGGAATATGAATGCGATGAGCAAGATTCATCACGTCAAAATAACTTAATGTATGTAGCACCTGCTCCAAATGCTCTGGAAATCGGTTTGCGAATTCGGCAGCTTCCGTCAGCGAGCTGGTAGAATTCATCATACCAAAATCCATATGGCACATATTAGGAATGTCAGCCACCGTAACAGCAGCTTTATCACTGAGTGCAGCTACCATTAATGCAAGTCCGCCGCCCTGGCTAGCCCCAGAGATTACAATTTTGCTCGCATCCACATCCGGCTGCTCTGCCACCCAATCTACGGCTCTGAGGGCATCTGTCGTTATCGTTTTGTAGTAGCAGGTATCCTTATCCAGGATTCCTTTCGTTACCCAGCCTTTAACCGTACCATGAGGATCATCCAAACGATCTCCTGTTTCACCACCCTGACCGCGTACATCTACGGCAAATACAGCAAAGCCAAGCATCAGCCAGGACGAGTAATCCTCAGGATAGCCCTTGCCACCTGTGTAGCCATGGAAAAGGACAATACACGGCAGCTTTTGATTTCCGGCAAATTGGGGGCGTATATACCATGCATGCAGCGGCGTATCATCTACACCTTCAAAGGTAACCCGTGAGGCATGAATATGAGGATACGGCGTTTCCACTGGTGTTTTGAACGCACACACGGGTTTAGCCTGTACATCTTCCAGTGTTTTGTCCCAGAACTGCTCGATGTCCTTCGGGGCGGTCAGATCCGGTTGATACTGCTTCAATTCGGCAATTCTTTTTTCAATGAAATTCATAGTGAAAAAATCCTCCTTCATATATAGAACGAGTATCTACTCAAGCTTTACCCGGTAGAGTAGACTCTTCCAGCTCTCTCAGCAGCTCAAATGCTTCTTCGTTTGTGCTTCCGCACGTATCCTCATCAGCATGAAATCCACTGCATACGGCTGGCCGCTCAGGCTTGCCAAACAATCGGCAACGGTTATCCGAAGTGAGCTGTGGGCAAGGGACACCAGCCGGTTTTCCATCAGGCATGCCGGGAATAGGAGATGAAATCGTAATAGCAATACAGCACGCGGCGCATCCGACACGACACTCCAGTTGGGGTCACTCCTTATCATCTGTTATTTTTGCAACGTATGCATGAAGCGACTTCAATGAAGCCATAATGTGAGGATGGCACAAAAAAAGCAGGAATACAAGGATGACTGTATTTTATACACGCTTTTCACACAAGGGTTATAAATAAGCAGTTAGGCACGTAGGATGGTATCAAGCTCCTAAGTCATTGTTCTGTTCATTAGGTAATATTAACCATTTGTGCTCAACGTGTTCAAAAGGAGTTCGAGTGGTTAATAATAGAACACAACGATAAAAACTTAAATGAGGTGAAGTAAAATGAGTTGGTTATGGGCATTGATTGTTGGAGGTATTATTGGTTGGTTGGCAGGAATTATCGCAGGTCGTGATGTTCCGGGTGGCGTGATTGGTAACATTATCGCTGGTTTTATCGGTGGATGGTTGGGTGGCTTGATTCTGGGCGACTGGGGTCCTGAAATCGGATCGTTCTACATTGTCCCTGCATTAATTGGTGCGATTGTGCTGGTTGTTATCGTAAGCTTGATCTTCCGTTCCATTGGACGGAGCAGGGGCTAACACATAAAACATCGATTCCACTAGCCCTTATAGGGCATAAGGCTACAAAATGAAAAGAAGCTGCTTCCCGCAAGGTTCGCAAATGAACCTGCAGGAGCAGCTTTTTTTATTGAAACCGCCTGATATGAGGCACACATAAAACGCCCAACACGATGCACATGCCAACGGTTGAAAACAGACCGATAGTGAAAATGCCGCCAAGCTTGTCCGCCATCGCACCCACAGCCAGATAGCCTACAGGCAGTAAGGCAAAGGAAAACATTAGATCCAGACTGGCTACACGGCCAAAGGATTCGGCGGGAACCATTTCCTGAAGGCTTGTTTCCCATATGATCGCAAATATCATAATGCCGAACCCTTCAAGCATCATGCTCATAATCAGTCCCGGCATCCAGGTGACTACAGACAACAATAATAAAGCAAGCCCGCTGACAAAAGCCCCGAGGTAAGCGAGCAGGCCGCGATGCTTCCAGTGCTTGCGCGACCCGTATACAAAGGCACCCAGCATAGCGCCGACGCCGCTACTTGCCATCGCAACGCCATACACGACTGGACTGTAGCTATGATGAACCTTGAACAGCCACGGAATGAGTACTGCAATAATGCCTGAGTAACAAATATTAATGAAGGAAAAAGCCAGAATCGTAATCCACAGCCACGGATGACTTTTAAGAATCGTAAAGCCCGCAATAAAATCTTTGAGAAAATGCTGACCTTCCTGATCCTGTTGTTCTGCATTTGCCTGGCGCTCACCGATGAGCGAGGCCAAATGACTGCTCAGCATCCAGAAGCAGGCAAAAGATATCAGATAGGCGACAGAATCCAGACCAAAGCCGACCCCTGGTGAGGTGAAGGATACAATGAAGCCGCCCAGTGGAGGGCCGAGAAGGCGGACGGCTTGAATACTAATCTGACTGAGCGCGTTAGCCGCATTGCGAATGTCCGGCGTAAACACCTGTGCGCGCAGGGCAGAATAAGCCGGATTAAAGATACCGTCCATCAATCCGTATAAGGCAAGGCCAACGAACAGATACGGCAGTTTCATCCCGTCGGTAAACATCAGCACCGCCGCAGCGAACATCAGCCCAAAGCGGGCAATGTTGGTGAACAGAAGCAGACGGATTCGGTCGATCCGATCTACAATCATCCCTGCAAAGGGCAGAATAAGCACGTTAGGCAGCATATAGACAGTCATCGCCAGGCCCATGATTGTAGTCGAGCCCGTCAGGGAATAGATAACCAGTGGCAAAATGACGGTGGTGACTGAGGTTCCCAGCATAGCGATCCAATGTCCAAGCCACAGAAGAGTGAACGCTTTGGATTGCCTTAAAGGCGAAGTGAAGGTGGCCCAAGCTGAACGTCTTCCTTCGGGTGAAGCAGAGGATAGGGTTGAATTTTGGGTTTCCATAATGCCTTCCTTTCAATCGAAAACGAGGTAAATATTACTAATCTTCATATTGAAATCAATTATACGAAACCTTGGACGTAAAGGTACAGAAAAAAGTTACTGTGAGGATAGATAAAATGAATAGTCTGTCTATGAATGAGTCAACCTAGGATAACTTTGAGCCCAGAAATGCTATAGCTCACCTTTTGCATAGGGATTATTGGATAAAAGCATTGACGTGTAAAAATGAATGATGTACTATTCAATGAGCCAGCTAAGTGCTAGGTTATCAAGAAAAAGGAAAAGAGTGTGGTTAACATGAAAAAATTTAGATTTTTACCAGTCGTACTGATCGTAATGGCTTTGCTGGTTTCGGCCTGCGGCAACAACGATAAAGGTACTAATTCAAATAATGCTTCTACCGGGGATGCCGGGTCTACTAATGGAAAAGCAGATTCAACCGCCATAGCTACTTTGGAATCTGTAAAAGCGAGCGGCAAGCTGCGAATCGGTACGGAAGGTACCTATGCTCCATTTACCTACCATGATGCTGCTGGTAAGCTGACAGGCTTCGACATCGATATTGCAACTGAAGTAAGTAAGCGTCTGGGCGTACAGCCGGAGTTTATCGAGACGCAATGGGATGGTATATTCGCGGGATTGAACTCCAAACGGTTTGACACGGTGTTCAATGAAGTGTCCATTACCGATGAGCGCAAGCAAAAATACGATTTCTCCGATCCGTACATTGTCTCCAAGGCAGTGCTGATCGTGAGCGAGGATAATAATGACATCAAAAAGTTTGCTGATCTGAAAGGTAAAAAGGCCGGGCAATCCCTGACCAGTAACCTGACTCAAATCGCGAAGAGCAATGGCGCGGAAATTGTGGCAACGGATGGATTCAATCAGGCGATTGATCTCCTGACATCCAAACGAGTGGATGCGACCGTCAATGATGGTTTGTCCTATCTTGATTTGAAGAAGCAAAAGCCTGACGCTCCCATCAAAAAGGTAGATGAATCTCCAGATGCTTCACACAGCGCGGCTGTTTTTAATAAAGGCAGTGAAGACTTGATCAAGGAAGTCAACAAAGCGCTGGCTGACATGAAGGCTGACGGTACGTATCTGAAAATTTCCGAGAAATATTTTGGATCCGACGTATCCAAATAACACACGAATAACCGGAGTCTCGCCATGTCGAACCGGACTTTCGCAAACTTATCTTTTTAAAGGATGTCTGCACAATGGATGATCGCCAGATACAAATTATTATCGATTCATTACTGCCTCTGCTGAAAGCAGGGGTTTCTTTCACGATTCCGCTCACACTTATCTCTTTTGCTCTGGGCTTGATACTGGCGCTGGTTACGGCGTTGGCTCGACTGTCCAAATGGAAAGTACTTAAGCTGATTTCCGGCTTCTATGTGTGGGTGATTCGGGGAACACCGTTGTTGGTGCAATTGTATATTATTTTCTACGGCTTGCCTTCAGTTGGCATTACGCTGGACCCTTTCATTGCTTCAGTGATCGGCTTTACGCTCAGCGTGGGGGCTTATGGCTCCGAAATTATGCGTGCGGCTATCATATCCATTCAGGAAGGTCAATGGGAGGCTGGCTACTCCTTGGGGATGACGCGCTGGCAAGTGCTGCGACGTATCGTGCTTCCGCAAGCAGCCCGTGTGTCCGTACCGCCGTTAGCGAATTCTTTCATCAGTTTGGTCAAGGATACTTCGCTAGCTGCGACGATCACCTATGTGGAAATGTTCAGAACAGCTAACCAGATTGTAGCCACCACGTATGAGCCGTTATTGGTGTATACCGAGGCGGGGGTTATTTATCTGCTGTTTAGCACCGTATTGACCGTGCTGCAAAATTACCTGGAGAAGCGGCTGAGACGTTTTTCCGTCAGATAAAGGAGATTGTACGGTGATCCAAATTCGGAATATACACAAATCGTTCGGCTCGCTGGAAGTGCTGAAGGGTGTTAATGTGACGTTGGATAAAGGGAAGGTGCTGGTAATCATCGGCCCGTCCGGCTCTGGAAAAACAACGCTTTTGCGCTGTCTGAATTTGCTGGAGGTTCCCGATCAGGGTGAGATTCAGGTGGGGGATATTGCACTGAATTTTGCCAAAGGAACGAAGCTGCGGCAGGAAAGCATCTTGGCGCTGCGCAAGCGAACGGGTATGGTGTTTCAATCCTACAACCTGTTTCCGCATATGACAGCAGTTCAAAACGTAATGGAGGGACAAGTCACCGTTCAAAAGAAAAACAAGGACGAGGCACGCAAACGCGCATTGGAGCTGCTTAAAAAGGTGGGACTGGCTGACAAAGCGGAATCCTATCCCCATCAGTTGTCGGGCGGACAGCAGCAACGCGTCGGTATTGCCCGGGCAATGGCGGTCGAACCTGAGGTGCTATTGTTCGACGAGCCGACCTCTGCGCTTGACCCCGAGCTGGTAGGTGAGGTGCTTAAAGTTATGAAGCAACTGGCTGCCGAAGGCATGACCATGGTCATTGTCACCCATGAAATGAAGTTTGCCGCTGAGGTCGCGGACCATGTGATTTTGATGGATCAGGGTGTGATCGTTGAACAGGGGACGCCACATAAGGTTCTGGAGCAGCCCACCAGTTCACGAGCTATTCAGTTTTTAAATCGGTTGAGCGGGGAAACAGAATAAAAATGAAGCTGGAAAAAAGAAGAACCTCTAAATGCGCCATTATGGGCATCAGAGGTTCTTCCTTTTTATGATGATTTAGAAGAATCCAACGCGTCCTTCGGCCACATTTTTTAACCAGTCCTGCTTACGGCTCTTATCAAGCTCGCCTCTCATACCTTTAATAATCAGCTCAATATCTGTTTTTCCACTCTCATGCCATTCCAGAGCAGTGCTGACATACAGCTCGCCGAGCTGAGCCAGGGAGAAGCCGTCAGTCATCGCTGCTGCCTTCTGTGTACCTGTCTCTCCTGCAAAAATAAGGAAGTTGCGCAGCTTGAGATACGCCAGTCGCAGCGCTTCGTCCGGCAGACTGATTTCATAGGCGCGATCGAAACGACCCGCCCGGTTCATCAGACCCGGATCAATTTTTTCGGGATAATTGGTCGTTCCGATCAGGAAGATGCCCTCCTTGGAAGTAGCGCCATCAAGCGTATTCAGGAAAAAGGAACGAACCTCCTGCGGCATGGAATCAATATCCTCAATGACCAGCACCATCGGAGCCAGACGGGTAGCCGCCTCGAACACCTCTTTGACTGATTCACTAGTTGTATACTCCGTAATTTGCCAGTAGGCGGCCGGACCTGGTACGCTGCTCGCAATAGATTTAACAAGCGTCGTTTTCCCGTTGCCCGGATGGCCATACAGCAGAATACCGCGTTTGTATGGAATATTATAAGTCTGATAGAATGTACGATCTGCTTCAAAAAACTGATCGAGTGAACGGAAAATATCGCGCTTGATTTCCGCTTTCAAAATAACGTCATCCCGCGTAATGGCACGGGTAATCGGCTCCGCCTGCCGGGATAATCCGCGGCTTGTGTCCGTAAAGACGGTGACCCGCTTCATGTTCTGCTTGCGTTCACGCCCGCGTACCCCCGCGAGGAAGCCTTGCAGTTCCTGATCGCCTGTCGCAAATACGTAATCTTCATTATATACGCCATTTTCACGGAAAAAGGGAACCCGCGCCAGCGCGATGCCCCACTTGGGATAGGCGAATACATTATTACGCATAGACAGGTGCACGCCGTATTCTGGAGTGGGCCCGTCATCGTCATATTGGATGGTACGTTCCTCCAGGCGATCAAAGACCCGTGCCACATGCTCCAGATCCGGGCTGCCTGAACGAATGTCCTCCTCCAGCAAGTCCCAATACTCAATATTGGGATCGTCGCTGGCATACAGCTCATATTTTACGCCATAGCGGTTATATAGGGCCTCACTGATGCCGTCGATCAGACGGGCATAAGCGGCATAGCCGGTAATACGCCCATCTGTACGTTCATCAAATTCGTAAATAGCTGGGATGTCTATACTCAATTATTTGGCTCCTTTCAGGGCGGCCAGCGGCTTGCATTTAGCTACAACGGCTGCGAGTCCTGCCCCGGTGACACTTTCAATAATATCATCTACATTTTTGTAGGCTTGGGGAGATTCGTCGAGAATGCTTTCCAGCGATGACTGATTGACCACAATCTCGTCGTCTGTCCCTACACCAAGTGCTCCGGCAAAATCGTCCACACTTACGAGCCGTTTGGTCGCAGAGCGTGAACGGATACGGCCCGCTCCATGGCAAATGGAGTGGAAGTTATCCTGCCCGCCCGGCAGACCGACCATAATATAGGAGGACGTCCCCATAGAGCCGGGAATCAAGGCCGGATGTCCTGTTTCCCGGTAAGGTTTTGGATTGTCGGGATGTCCGGCTGGAAGGGCGCGGGTAGCCCCTTTACGATGCACAAACACGTTACCGTGATCCGGGTGGGATTCCTCCCAACCATAATTGTGCATCAGATCGTACAAGGTGCGCAACTCGCACTTTGTACCAAAGACATCACGGAAGGCTTCACGCACGGAAAAAGCGATCAAATGTCGGTTCACCACCGCATAGTTCAGCGCCGAGTACATCATATTGATGTACTGCGCAGCTTCGGGATGCTCCAGAGGGGCAAATACCAACCTTGGATCAGAGGTACCAAGCCCAAGGCGACCCATTGCTTTGGCAATGGCAGACGAGCTGGTTTGGCTGACCGCTCCACCCCAGGCACGTGATCCGGAGTGGACCATGACGGCAACCTGACCGTCGAACATTCCCCAGGCTTCGGCTATTTCACGGTTGTGCTCGGCAATCTCAATCGCCTGAATTTCAACGAAATGATTGCCTCCACCCAGCGTGCCAAGCTGTCGGTGAGCCCGGTGCCACGTGCGATCTTCGACGAGATTAAGTACCTCTTCATCAAATGAGAATTTACTGTGCTCTACATGGGTGAGTGAGGTTGATTTTTTAGGCGTGTAGCTGTCTGGAATATATTTATTGGGTAACCCATGCAGGCCCTTGCGTACAATATGCTCCAGCCGGATATCTGAATAATGTCCCCGCTGGTGGGCTTCCATCGGCAAATATTTATCAATGGTCTTGACCAGCTTGCGGCGCAGCTTGGTTTCCTTCAAGGCATCCTTGTGCAAATTTGTCAGGTGTACGCGCATGCCGCAGCCGATATCGCTGCCGACGATGGAGGGAGATACATAGCCGTCCTCCATTCCCCATACCGCTGTCGTGCCGATGCAGGTTCCGACGCCTACATGCACATCCGGAGTATAGCCCATATAGCGGATACCGGGAATTTGTAAATTGTTATTAGCCATCTCGAACACCTTGTAATCCAGCGAGGAGAAAAGCTGCTGAGAAGCATATACGGTCAAATCGCCAGCCGGAAGCTTCATAAGATGGCTGTATGGTCCCTTTTCTAAGAACGAGTCTGTTGTGTGCTGTATATTCATATGGTTGGATAGTTCCCTTCTTCATGTAAATCAGGATTTTGCAAAATCCTGAAATCTAAAATTACTTACAAATTAAGCTTTAAAAAAGAAAATAAAAAAAAGCCGCAGACTTGTCGTCTACGGCTTCCTGCACCGAAAGTGTCATTACACGTCATGATCTATACATCATTAATACGTAAAATAACCTGTTCTTCCAATAGCATTAAATACAGAAAAAAGCCTGGTTAATCACGCCGTCAGACAGCGCGATGTCACCCATCATGTCGCCCGAACGGGGCCGATGAGACGAAAATTCATATATATGGTTTTGTCATGCTGCCTGTCTGTCACCATCATGTAAAGCTCAGTCATGTCTGTCGGCCCCCTTTTCCTAAAGTTAATTGCTATGTTAATGGAAACCTGTGGAAGCTGTCAACCCTGAAAAGAGGGAGAATGGAAAGATGTGACTTTAATCATAGTGAAGTGTGAGTTAGATCATAGTTCAAATGACCCAAACCTGTTATTGTCTAAATATTCAAATATTCAGAGATTGTTGATGGTTTACAGGACAATTTTTGTGAGGGGGACGGAGCAAGCATGGAAGGGGATCTCCAGAAGTTTAAGGCCGACTTTTTCAAAGCATTGGCTCACCCTCTGCGCATCCGCATTCTGGAGGTGTTAAGTGAAGGGGAGCGGAACGTAAATGAGCTACAGACTGCGCTCGGTTCCGAAGGCTCTGCCGTATCGCAGCAGTTGGCCGTGTTGCGCGCCAAAAATTTGGTGAGCAGCATCAAGGAAGGCACGACGGTCGTTTACTCGTTGCGGGACCCGCTCTTGACGGAACTGCTTGCGGTGGCGCGGCAAATTTTTGACAATCATCTGGTCGAAGCGATCTCGTTGCTGGAGGGTATTCGGAACGAGAAGTAATGCTACTACAGAAAAGAAGGGTTACAGAGGATGAAGTGGATGGGAAGGTTCGAGGGATATAACGCAGGAGCTTTGCGAAAGGACCTGATTTCCGGAAGTATCGTGGCAATTGTGGCAATTCCGCTCGGTATGGCGTTTGCCATTGCATCAGGAGTAAAGCCGGAATACGGGCTGTACACGACCATTGTGGCAGGAGTTTTGGTTTCACTGTTGGGAGGGTCCAAATTTCAGATTGGCGGACCGACGGGCGCTTTTATTCCGATTTTGCTGGCTATTGTCATGCAGTACGGTTATGAGAATTTACTCATAGCCGGTTTTATGGCGGGGATTATGCTCATCTTAATGGGCGTGCTGAGGCTAGGCGCGTTAATTAAGTTCATCCCCAAGCCGGTAACGATTGGCTTTACGGCGGGCATTGCCGTGACGATTTTCAGCGGTCAGATTGCTAACTTTCTCGGCTTGCGCGGAGTAGAGCGGCATGAAACGTTTCTGCCTTCTATGGCAGAGCTGATCCATCGCCTGCCTTCACTGAATGTGTACAGTATTCTGACGGCGGGTATCTGTCTTGCCGCCCTCATTCTGGTGCCTAAAAAATGGCCCAAGGTACCCGGTTCACTCGTGGGCCTGCTCTTATCCACGCTGGTGGCAGTCTGGCTTTTTCCGGGTCAGGTGGCAACGATCGGCTCCGCATACGGCGCAATTCCGGCATCTCTGCCTGAGCTGCATGTTCCAGGCGTGACCTGGGACCTGATTGTGAAGCTGCTGCCGCCCGCACTTGTCATCGCAATGCTGGGAGCTATCGAATCCCTGCTTTCGGCAGTGGTTGCTGACGGCATGACAGGAGACCGGCATAACAGCAATCGTGAGCTGGTTGGACAGGGTGTTGCCAACTTGCTCACACCGCTATTTGGCGGCATTCCTGCGACGGGGGCGATTGCGCGTACAGCCACAAATATCCGCAGTGGTGCCGTGTCTCCCATGTCGGGTATTGTACACGGCTTGGTTGTGCTGCTTATTCTGGTGGTTTTTGCTCCGTATGCATCCAATATTCCGCTGGCGAGCATGGCCCCGGTGTTGATGGTGGTCGCCTGGAATATGAGCGAGCGCAAACATTTTGCACACATCCTCAAGACGCGGACAGCTGACTCTATTGTACTGGTTGTCACCTTTTTACTGACGGTATTTACGACGCTGACTACGGCTGTTGAAGTAGGTCTGATTCTGGCCGTTGTGCTGTTCGTCAAGCGTATGAGCAGTACACTTTCAGTGGATAAGGTACTACCCGATCCTTCTGTCAAGCATGAAAAAGTCGGCGCGCATATGGTAACAGAGCAGCATGATTGCCCACAGGTGGCGATTTATAGTGTGGAAGGCCCTCTATTTTTTGGTGCCGCTTCGGCATTGGAAAATTCGGGGATGGGAGGTCAGGCTAACCGCCAGCAAGGGATTTTGCTGCTGCGTATGGGTAAGGTTCCCTTTATGGATATGACAGGAGAATCTAACTTTACCACATTGATTCAGAAATATCGGAAATCCGGTGGAACGGTGCTTGTTTCCGGCCTTCAGCCACAGCCTCTGGCATTACTTCACAAAACCGGATGCTACGACATGATCGGACATGAGCATTTTTTCGAGCATACAGGAGAAGCCCTCACGGCAGCCATAGCACTGGTGGATCGGGATGCATGTCGCGGGTGCAGCCAAATGGCTTTTCGGGAATGTGCTGCTCTATGCGGTAGATCGCAAGCACTATCAAAACCATCCATTTCGGATGGAGCTGTTCCGGTTCCCATACCTGTAAACAGCGGCAGATAGCCCTCTCTGAACTCTTCTATTGGAGTGCAGAACGAATGCTGAAAAATCTCTTTTATTTTTACGATTAGCAGTGCGCCCTCAAGATTAGCACCTGCTCGTAAAAACGGAAGAGGTTTTTTGTTTTCGAAGAAAAAGGGAAAAAATTCAAAAAAATGCTTGTATATCTGTTTTTATGACATTATACTAGATTCAAAAGATACCAATTGTATCATTCTTTTGTTTTAATTTGGTTTTTAATGCACAGATATTAAACCCCTCGATAACTTCTAGCTTCATACCCTACTTTTTCTTCACGTTTTTCTCTTACTTTTTCCAAAGCGATATAAGCTGAATTTTAAAAATTTACATGGGAACGAGGTAGGCAGAATGGTGCTGTACGAGCATCAGCGGTCACCTTTGCCCGAAGGATTACTGTTTCTTTCGGTCCTGCCCTCTTGGTTGTTCACCACAGAATCATGACCTATGGATTCCATGCTAGAATCTATATTTTTTGAAGGAGGTGAGGGCCAAAGGCTATTTTGTGAGCTTTTCACGTGGCTGTCGGCAGGTTATTCTTGAGAACCATAAAACCAAGTAAAGGGAGATGGAAAGTATTGATTAAGTCGAAAAATATCAAAAAGACGTTATCGGCTAGTTTTACTGCTATTCTTGCTTTTTCTCTGATTTCTCCGGTGTACGGAGATGCAAGCACAACCACCGCGGCAGGAGCTTCGACCATTTCCGCCAAGGTTTCAGCCAAGCTGAACCAGCAATTCAGTGACAGCGAGTACGTCACCTATCTGGTCAAATTAAAAGATCAGGTAGATACAGAGTCGGTTGCCAAGCATGCTTTCCAAAAGGCTTCCGCAGACCAGATTTCTCCGGCTGCCGCTAAGCTTTCTGTACGTACAACGGTTGTGAACTCTCTCATTGATACTGCTGAAAAATCTCAACAGCCTGTGGAAGAATACTTAAAGAAGGAAGTCAATAACGGAGGCGTCAAAAAGTACAAGAGCTACTTTATCGTGAACGCGCTTGCGGTAACGAGTACCAAGGAGGTATTGGATAATCTCGCCACACTTCCTGAGGTAGACAAAATTTTACCGGATGAAACGCGGGAGCTGCAAAAGGTTGAAATAGATAAGGATGCCCAGCCAGCAGTCGAGGAAGCGACAGCCGAACAAGCTGTTGTAGACACGGCTGTAACGGAAGAGAATGCACAAAAATCCGTGGAGGAATCCGTATATAAGGATGCTGTAACGCCGAGCCGAGCCGAATGGAATATTTCCAAAATTAAAGCACCACAGGTTTGGGCTAAAGGCATTGACGGCAAAGGGGTTGTCGTTGCCAATCTCGATACAGGCGTAGAGTACACTCACCCGGCGCTGAAAAGAAAATGGCGCGGCTTGAATGCTTCCGGTCAAGTCGTGAATCCAGAGCTGAGCTGGTATGATGCGGTTAACGGAGCATCACTGCCAACAGATTCAAATGGACACGGTACACATACGATTGGTACGAGCGTTGGCTCGGATAGTAACGGTACGAATGAAATCGGGGTTGCTCCCGGTGCCAAATGGATTGCTGTTCGAGTGTTCAACCCGAGCACGACAGATTCCATTCTGCTGGACGGAGGTCAATGGTTGCTGGCTCCAGTAGACAAAAATGGCAAGAAGCATCCTGAGCTTGCACCGGATGTGGTGAATAACTCATGGGGTGGCGGACCTGGGCTGGATGAATGGTATCGTCCTGTCACCAAAGCGTGGAGAGCGGCACAGATTTTCCCTGAGTTCTCTGCAGGTAACACGACTCTGTCAAATCCGGGCGGTCCTGGGTCTGTAGCCAATCCGGCGAATCTGCCGGAAGCTTATGCCACTGGAGCGACTGATGTCAACAACAAGCTGGCCAGCTTCTCGTTGCGCGGTCCTTCTCCATATGGCGAAGTGAAGCCTGAAATATCGGCTCCTGGGGTAAACATCCGTTCCTCTGTTCCTGGCGGAGTATATGAGGGGGGCTGGAACGGTACTTCCATGGCAGGCCCGCATACGGCCGGATTAGCGGCATTGCTGCTTCAGGCCAAGCCATCCTTGACAGTGGACCAACTGGAGGATGTTATTTCGAAAACAGCGACGCCGCTGACAGACAGCCAATATAAAACTTCACCGAATAACGGCTATGGATATGGCCTGATCGACGCGTTGGCTGCGGTCAATTCGGTACTTAACTAGAATGATCTGATCGTTCTTTAGAAAGATTTCGGAAATCCCTTGGAGCGGCTCGTCCAGAGATTGCATACACCTGCTAACCGTGTAATGTAACATTAACGCAGCCGCTACAAAGGGGTTTTCGTACATAGAAAATACAAAAATTATAAATTTCAAGGAAATTGCAAAAAAATCACTTGTATATCTGTTTTGATAACTTTATACTATCCATAATATATGTTTTTATATCAATTTTTAATATAAAATGTAACGATATAACATGTCGTGTTATAGCATGTTCTCTCTTCGACATTCTCCTGCTTGTTCTCCTTGGTATCTGCTGAATTTCATCGCATGTTATCTTTGATTCACAAACTCATCTATGAAATACATTCACCTATGAAATAAACTCACCTAAGAAAATCCAAATCGTTTTATACCTGAGCATTTTGCAACAATCCCAAGAGCGATTTCAAATTGTACTTTCGAGCGTTGGGGATCGAATGATGCAAAATGCTGACCTCTATATTCTATGAAGGAGGTGGTTGCCAACCATATCATGTTGTACAGCCCGTAGATTTGATGTGAAGGCAAGAAGGCATGAGGTCTTACTCTCGTACAGGTTATACCAGAAATATTAAACCTAGTAAAAGGAGTGGAGAAGTAATTGATTAAACCTAAACGATTTAAGAAACCACTATCTATCGGACTATCTTTGCTTATGGCCTTTTCTTTTGTTCAACCCGCTTTGGCGAATAACACACCGGATGGCTCCAAGCTGGAGTTGAAATCAGCTGCGCACAAAGTAACGACTGCGAAGGTATCCCCTAAACTGACCAAACAGTTTGAGGAGAACAACTATGTAACCTATCTGGTCAAATTAAAAGAACAGGTAGACACGAACAAGGTTTCCAAAAATGCTCTCCAAAAGGCCTCGCTTGAGAAAATAACACCCTCTGCCGCCAAAATGGCTGTTCGCAGCAATGTGATCAGCTCTCTGCGTGAAACCGCTTCAAGAACCCAATACGGGCTTGAAAATTATTTGGATAAACAATCAGAGAGCGGCGGAGTGAAGGAATATAAAAGCTACTTTATTGTCAATGCCCTGGCGGTCACAAGCACCAAGGAGGTGCTGGACCATATTTCGCAGCTGCCTGAGGTAGACAAAATTTTGCCGAATGAAACACGTTATCTGCAAAAGGTGACAGTTGACAAGCAGGCAGAGGGAACAGCAGCCAAAACTGCTGAAACAGCGACAGCAGACACTGCAAAATCTGCAACGGCAGAGAAAGCAGTAGAGCTGGAAAAGGACGATAGTAAAACATCGGCGAAGCCAGACAATGCAGGTAAGAACGCTGTAGACCCGTCTACCGTGGAATGGAATATATCACATATTAATGCACCGCAAGTATGGGAACAAGGAATCGACGGAACCGGAATCGTCGTGGCCAATCTCGATACAGGCGTAGACTATACTCATCCGGCCCTGCATCGCAAATGGCGCGGTCTGGACGCGGCAGGCAATGTCGTGAATCCCGAGCTGAGCTGGTACGATCCGCATAGTCATGCGACGTTGCCGGTCGATCAGGAAGCGGATTCCCACGGTACGCATACGATGGGAACGATGGTCGGCTCCGAGGAAAATGGAACGAACCGGGTCGGCGTTGCGCCTGGCGCGAAGTGGATTGCCGTTCGGATTTTTAATCCGGAAACGACGGATGCAATTATACTCGACGGCGGTCAATGGCTGCTTGCGCCAAGGGATGCCCAAGGCAATCTTCATCCCGAGCTTGCACCGGACGTGGTGAACAATTCGTGGGGCGGCGGACCCGGCCTCGATGAATGGTTCCGACCTGTGGTTCAAGCATGGCGGGATGCACAGATATTCCCTGAATTCTCCGCAGGTAATACTTCCCTTTCCAATCCGGGCGGTCCTGGATCGGTAGCGAATCCGGCTAACTATCCGGAATCCTTTGCTACTGGAGCAACCGATCTTAATGACAAGCTGGCTAGCTTCTCACTGCTGGGACCGTCGCCATATGGCGAAGTGAAGCCCGAAGTTTCTGCACCGGGTGTAAATATTCGATCATCCGTTGCTGGCGGTGCTTATAAAGGCGGATATAACGGAACTTCCATGGCGGGCCCTCATGTAGCGGGACTTGCGGCTCTGTTGCTGCAAGCGAATCATTCGCTTACCGTGGATCAACTGGAAGAAATTCTGGAAAATACAGCTACACCACGCACGGATAGCACATATCCGACCTCTCCGAACAATGGCTACGGACATGGTGTCATTAATGCATTGGATGCAGTCGGCTCTGTCGTTCAGGGCTTGGGCTCCGTATCCGGTAAAGTTGTAACAGGTGGAGATGATCTGGAAGCGCCTGTTCTGGAGCATACACCGTCTGCTGCGGCATTCGAGGGCATTGACATACCTCTGACTGCTCATGTAACGGATAATGTCGGGGTGACAGCAGTTGAGGCCTTTGCCAAAACAGCGGGTACGTCAAACTATGTATATATTCCGTTGGAACGGACCTCCGGCGACAGCAAAGACGGTACATATCAAGCGTCCATCCCGACTTTCTTGGTGGATAGCGCCGGTCTGGAATACTATATTCGCGTGAATGATTACGGCAATAACGGTTTTGAAACCGAAGTGTACAAGGTTAATGTCTCCAAAGGCGTCAAACCTGGCTATACACAGGATTTTGAAAAGGATATTGCTGGTATCAATGTCGGTGGACAGGGTAGTGTCTGGAAATGGGGAACCCCGGTAAGTGGCCCCGGAAGCGCACATTCGGGAACGAAGGTCCTTGCGACCAATCTCGAAGGCAAATATGCGTCCAACTCTAACAGCTATTTCCTCGCTCCTCCGATTGATCTGACCAATAGTCCCAAAGGGGCGTTGCTCAGCTTCAAGCATTGGTACGATATTGAAAACAATTCTGATTTGGGCAAGGTGTATATAGCCACCGCCAACAATCAGAATGCATTTGAGCAGGTATTATCATTTACAGGCACCAGCAACGGCTGGAAAACACAATATCTCGATCTGCGAGCATTTGCAGGTCAGAAGGTATACCTTCTGTTCAACTTTACAAGTGATAATACGGTTGTAAAAGATGGCTGGTATATCGACGATCTGTCGATTCAGGAGCCGGATACCGTTGCACCTGCCGCGCCAAGTAATCTGACTGCCGAAGCGGATACAGTCGGCAACGTCTCGCTGGCTTGGAATGCTTCATCCGATGAAGACGTGAAGCAGTATAAGGTGTATCGCTCCACCCAATCGGGCAAAAATTATACTTCGTTGGGTACAACCTCTGGACTGACCTTCACCGATACAATCACGGTCAGCGGCTCGACCTATCATTATGCAGTGGCGGCCGAGGATTACAGTGGTAACGAGGGAGCCAAGTCGAATGAGGCTTCACTGAGAGTAGAAGTGCCGGATACGCTGTATAGCGATTCGTTTGATGGCAACTCGGATAACGGCTGGACTCATTCTGGTACCAAGGATGAATGGGAACGTGGCATCCCCACAGAAGTGGGACCAGAAAGTGCAGTATCCAGACCAAACGTATGGGCAACCGATCTCGATAGTAACTATGAGAGCGGAGCTGACTTTTCGCTGGTTTCTCCAAAAATTAATTTGAATGGTGTGCGGAACGCAACACTTACCTTCAACCACTGGTTTGAAATTGAGTCCGGCTATGACTTCGGTTATGTAGAAGTGTCCAAAAATAGTGGCGACACCTGGACCGAGCTGGGCAAATTCTCTCATAACACTAATGGGAAAAAATGGACTCCAGTTTACTACAATCTGGATAGCTATACCGGCAATGAGATTCAAATTCGCTTCCGCTTGAAATCGGATAACAGTGTGAACAAAAACGGTTGGTACATTGACGATTTCCGTGTACTGGGCATTCCAGCTTCGACAGTGACCAAGGATGTAGTACCTGAGTCGAATATCAAACTGGAAAAAGCGGAAGAACAATTCCCACTGTACAAAATTACAAGCACCGAAAAGAGTGAATTCCAGGAAAAAGTGAAGCCGACGGAAACAACGGTGGACAGTGGACGTGTCGGTCTCGAAAGTCTTCCTGCCAGCGCCACAGTTACCGTACTGGAAACCGGACGTTCGGTGAAAACCGATCCGACCACAGGTAAATACAGCTTCATTCACGTAGCAGGCGATTATACGCTGAAGGCTGAAGCCTATGGCTATGAGCCTCAAACGAAGCAGGTCACGATTGAGAATAATAAAGTAATCAGAGCGAACTTTAGTCTCCAAGCGGTACCTCATGGTACGATTCACGGAGTCATTACCGATAAGCAATCCGGTGAACCGATCCGAAAAGCGAAAGTGCTTGTGCTGGAGGATGCACGCATTGCTCCGGTAGAAACCAATGAGGCTGGAGAATTTACGCTGGATGTGCTGGAAGGGACATATACATTATCCATTGCAGCAGAAAATTATTACAGCGACAGTGTCACGGTCACAGCACCTCCGAACGGCAGTGTGGAAGCGAATGTCGCATTGAAGCCATTTATCGGCTTCCAGGGGGGCATCGCTTACGATGACGGTACCGGAGAAAATGCCAGAGCCTTTAACGCGGCAGGCAACTCCTGGGCAGTCAGAATGACACCTGAATCAGAGGTGGCTCAAGTGACAGGAGCGTCGCTTCTGTTCTGGAATTCAACCTTCCCGAATCCGGGAGGAACGGCGTTCAAATACTCCGTATATGATGCATCTGGTGCGGCAGGCGCACCGGGACGTCTGCTGGCTGGTCCATTTGATGGCACAGCCGTTCGGGATGAAACACAGTGGACGACCGTACAATTCCCTGAACCCGTAACGGTTCAAGGCGACTTCTATATCGTCTATACGCAGCCAAGCGCAGGCACGCAAGCTCCGGGTCTTGCTACAGACGAGAGTGGACCCAATGCGCTTCGTAGCTGGCAAGGTGTAAGCGGCGCATGGAGCCAATCACCGGAGGATGAGGGCAATTACATGATCCGGGCGATCGTCAGATATCCGGTTAATGCGCCAACGATTACAACACCGACCAAGGCAACGTATACGAAGGAAGAGACAATCACCGTTACAGGTACTTCCCCGGCAGACGGAGCGGATATCCAGCTTTTTAACGGTAATGAACTGGCTGGTACAACCAAGGTGAAGGATCGCCAGTTCAGTCTGGCAGTCGATCTTCAGCCGGGTGCCAATCCACTGAGTGTTCAGGCGGCGGTATACGGCAAAGCAACAGATCGTTCCGAGCCTGTGGTCGTCATACTTGACCAGACTAAACCGGGTCTGATCTTGACTTCGCCAGATGAAGGAGCCCGTACAAATGCGGGTGTCGTCAGTGTAACAGGTACGGTGTATGATGAGTTCCTCACCAACTTGACGATTAACGGGGAGCCAACCGAATTTGGAAGCGACGGCAGCTTTAACAAGCGGTTGCTCATCAATGAAGGGGAAAATCAAATTACGGTAACGGCCAAGGATCTTGCCGAGAACGTAACTACGGTTACCCGTTCGGTGTATGTCGATACAGCCTTGCCGAAGCTGGAAAATATCAGTCCTGCTGAGGATGTGCGTATCACTCCAGGGCAACCGGTGCAGGTATCCTTCGACAGTACGTCCGGATTGGAGGCATCCTTCCGTGTGGAATTGCCTTTCAATCTGACCACCTTGGCCCGAAACGAAATTCCATTAAACGAAACTTCGTCAGGTCATTATGAAGGAACTTACTTCACTTCCTCTTCTCTGAGCCTGGAAGGCGGAGTCATCGTGATCCGGGTAAGGGATGCAGCAGGAAATGAAGTGGAGACGGAAGCACCCGGAAGATTGTATGTAACGAAGGGTGGAGGGCAGGACCCTGATCCGAATCCACCGACCTCTAACGAGAAACCAGTTGCAATCATTCAGGCGAATGATTCAGCCAAGAAGAACAAGAACGTTCAGTTTAACGGAAAAGCCTCACGTGATGTAGACGGTGAAATCGTCAGCTATAGCTGGAACTTCGGCGATGGCGATACAGCGTCCGGCTCCAAGGTAAAGCATAAATTTACCACAGCCGGAACGTATACCGTGGAGCTGACGGTGACAGATAATAATGGTGCAAGCGGAAAAGCTGCGCATACCATCACGATCCGTTAATAAGGTACACGGAATGTTTCTTTTAAAATAACAACAGAAGACCCACAGCAAGCCACCATTTTCGGAGGTCTGCTGTGGGTCTTTTTGAATTGTGGAACAGGTCTGGAAGCGATAGAATGAATAGAAACATATAAAGTGAATCTATTCACAATACTATTTTTTAGACAGGAGAGAATCATATGATTCATTTGCAAAAAGAAAGCGGGCGTATCCGCCTTGTGCTGGATGCCTATTTTATGGGAGAGGACATGGTCGTACTTATTTCCGGCGGCGATCAGCCGCATCTGGGAACGATTACAGCAGGCGCCAGACTGGAGCCGATCCAAACCGTTCAATTGCAAGCCCACAAGGAATTTTATATTACCGAAGAAATTGCCGTTCGTTTGCGAAAAGAGTTTGCGGGTAACTTTGCAATTTGCTGCGGGGCGCATATGGACCATGTAACGAAGGACGAAATCCGAATGTTGACGGAAATGGCTATACAATTGGGTAAAGAGCTGATCGATCAACTCAAGCAAAAACGTCTGTAACGACTGTAGCGACCTTTTTAAGAAAACTCCTGAATGAGCAGATTTCGGTATGGATATTTACTGTAAGGATACTTAAAAAGCAAAGCAAAGCCATGATCCTCGATTTGTACGGATTTCAGTGCAGTGGATGGAATCAAGCTGCGGATCATCAGAGTAACCGCACGCTGGTCTTTCTGGTTGATGGCTTTGGCTAAAGCAGAAGCAAAGCATCGATTGCGTGCCAATTCGAGATACAGCGGAAAAACGGCTCTGGCGATGGCGCGGTGAACCCTCGGCTCAAATGTAAACTGCACCGTACCGGGTGGAATCGTCGTTCCGTTCGTATAATACAGCATTGGTGGCTGGGCCAAGAAGGAGATAAAATAGCCGATGCCATTCGTGCCCAGTCCTTGCTTGGCAGCAAATGGCGCTACCGAGCAGAGAAGGGCCTTCATCCGATCCAAATTGCCATGCACTACAGCACGTGACCATTGAACGGCGAAAGAACGACGGGTGGCAATAGCTTTGTAAAATGGCAGCATGGCGGCGGATATTTTCCTGAGCATGTCAGCATTTAAGCGTTTGTGAGGCGAACACCTTCTGCGGGATGTTGCACGATATACCATAGCTCCGACCTCCTAGGCAGGATGCTCTCAGGGAGCGCATTTTATCAGTAATAGGTAAAATACTGTATGCCCGATCACTACGAAAAGTGATTATGTATCCATATTTTGTTGCTAATAATTAACTGTTTTTAAAATTTATTGGTCGAATTTCTGATCATAGAATTTTTCTTCAATTTCTAGTGATGTCTCTATCGCTTTCTTGTTTAATAAATGTGAATAAGTATCTAATGTTATAGTTACACTTGTATGACCCCATATCTCAGAAACTACCTTTGGATGTATCCCGATGGATAACATTAGTGAAGCTGCTGTGTATTCAATTCCCAAAGATTATTTTCAGAGCATACTAACAACAATGGCACTGGTATTTTGATACCAGTGCCATTGTTCAGGCATTTATTCACTTTTTTTCGTAAACTCTGATATTTACCCTAGATAAGCTTTTCATTCAACCACAATATGATTATTATCCACAATCACTTTGTTGTTACTTTTACTTTATAAGGATAAGTTTCACCATCCTCTTCAATATTAAAATGTTTAATTTCATCTGGAGTTGCGGATACAACCAAATAAACAGATTTTTCATCTCCTTGCAAATTCAATGAATTTTTCCCTTTGTTCCACATTGTAGAATATCGGGTATCCCCCGAATGCGTTACGGTAACAATGCTAGCTCTCCAATCAGCGCCTTTTGCTGTGCTTGTTCCTTGGAAATCAATGGTAACGGAAGCTTTGCTCAAATCAACATCTAAAGGAACAATGTTGTAGCCTGTCTGTTGTGGAGCCTTGTTTTCAGGGACGGTCATCCAGCCGCCTTTACCACTTTTCAGTGTTGTATATATCTTTTCATAATTGCCGTTAGTTCTCAAAAGTTCATCTAAATGTTTCAAATAATATTGTTGGCTCTTGAAGTCCATAGTTACCAATCTTCTTGCCATTCCACCCAGTAATTCTTTAGTAGAAACTCCAGTTACCTTTTCCATAGATTCAAAGTAGGTCGTATCTTTTCCGCCGTAAGACAATAAATCCAACATTGCTCGATGGCCAAGTCCGTTGATGTGATCTGGATTTTCATTAATATACAGGAGAATAGGCCATGCATCGTACCAATTCTTTACATGTGGAAAATGTGATTCCGAATTCAGTATAAAGGGGGCAAAAAAGTCAGAGTCTGGACCATATACCGTTCCACCATAACTGTAGTAATCGCTACCCAAATATTCATTACGCAAGAAGTTAGCTACCGCTTCATACCACTCATAAGGGACCTCTCCTCCATTATGATAGGTAAATACATGGCCTAATTCATGAGGAACTACCCAGCTTGGTGGGTCTACACGCATCGCAGCCGGCATCATGACCATGTAAGCAAATGCATCGTTGTCTACTGACATATAAGCCCAATCTTCGTCAATCTTTTTCAGTCCAGTGCTCGCAATGTAAATGTTCGTTTTATATTTTCCAGTTAAATTTGGAGAAGTTCCGATATCCCCCAATCCAAATTTATCCATGTAAAATGAACGGATACTTTCGAGGTTGGCCAAGTTGCCTTGAACAAAATCCCTATTTACTGTTCCAGTTGTATCTCTGTTTCCCCAAATAATTTGAAAATGCTCGGAGGTAGCACGATTTACAGAAGAATCAGATAAAGAATAAAAAGCATCTCTTGCCTTGTATTCGTTTGTATTCTTCGTACTTTCTGTAGTGATAACGCTTTCATAACCTTCAGCTTTTGCCGTTTTGGCAGTGCCTAGTAAATCAGCTACTGCCCCATAGCTTGTTACATTCAATAATAATAAAACCATTAACAAGCAGCATACTAGCTTTTTCATAATTAACACTCCTTTACATTAATGTAGTATATTGATTTCTTTTATATAATAACGCAAATTCCTCGATGCTGAAATGAAAATATTTTAATGTTTTATATTATTTTCCAATAATAAAAGAACAGCCTGCGAAATCAAATTGATTTAGCTGAGAATATTACTTAGTACCTTGATAAAATCAAATTTAAGGATAAGAGGTTTTGATTTTTTTGCTGCTGGATTCGAGTTGGCGAATGGACAGATATAGAAAAAGAAGATTACTATTATCGTTGCGTATACTCATATAGACCTGATGTTATAATTATAAGGACAGTGGCTCTTGTCTATTTTCTAGATCATTGTGCTAATTTGGGTCCTCTACGTGAGACTGCTGAAGGTTTGGGTGCCGATCGTCAACATTATTGTTGAATTGTACCAAAAGAAAAAGAAATAGACCGCTGCCCTACTTTGGTAAGGTAACAGTCCATTTCATGATACAACCTATTGGCGACCGCTCTTCAAAGCGGCTGTTGCCAAAGAGTGAGGATATTAGTGCATCTAAGCTTCTTTAGCTCTTGACTACATTTTATATAAAGGCCAATGATCTCGACAATTAAGTACAGACGTATTGCGGTAAAATGTATTGTGAACTTTAATCAGAATTGCATATGGCTTTAAAAGATAACCATCATTTTTTGAAATAAGTACTGTCCTGATTTGTAAGATTGTGGTACCCTAGAACGTATATATTGTTATTTTACATATTGGAGCTGAATCAGACAAATGAGTAATTTATACAAAGACCCCCAATCGTCCGATCCTTTTCAGGAGACGAATGGTTATAACGCCCCATTTAATCCGCCCCCACAGCTTCCGCCTACAAACAGTAAAGCTGTTGCTTCGATGGTGCTCGGTATTCTAGCTGTCGTCATTCCCTATCTGGGGTTCATTATCGGCATCATCGGTATCATTTTGTCCAGTCTTTCCCTGAAGGAAATTAACCGTCATGGCGAACAAGGCAGGGGTATGGCTATTGCCGGATTGGTATGCAGCATTATCGGAACACTGATCTATGCATTGATCATCATTTTCATAGTCGTTGTTTTTGTTTTAGCAGCCTCAAGTGGCGACAATCCGTTTTCCGACATTTAATGAAATCAGTGAGCTCATACACTTGTACTCTTCACGATGGGGATTCCAGATGCTATGATGAATGGAGTCCAATCAAGGAGAGTGAAAGTCATATGGCACGTACTCAAACACAAAAAGCGCTAAGCAAGGCGAAGCACGCCGGAAACTACTGCTCTGCACAGAGCCGCAAAACAAATGGTCATTATGGCGAGATATCGCAGCATGTGCGAATGAAGCCAACCAAGCAGGAACAATTACAAAGAATCAAGCACAAGAAGCGAATCGTTCAGAGCGACGCTTCTTTTTTTGTCTTCCGTGTTATTATTTTATTCCAAGTTGTTAAAAAAGGACTTGATAATAATTATCATTCTTGCTAAAATATAAAAAGAAAAAGGAACCCGGCTAGGGGCTCCTTTAGGGTAAACCAATGCTTTACAGAAATAACCAACCTTATTTTGCTTCAAAGGTTTTGCAGTCCGTTTCTTCGGACTTGTGAGTGTCTGTAGGTCTGTTGCTTACGATATAAATGGAGCTTGCGCTACATTTATTTTCTTGAGCCCAGTGTGTACATGAGTTCACTTCACACATAACGTCTTTTGCCATGTTGTTCATCTCCTTATGAGTTGGATGTAATAGGCTAAGCAAATAAATACGGTCAGGCAAGGTAGGACTTGTCCAACTGTGATTACCCTCTTATTGGAAAGAGGGATTTTGCTATGCCTACTTGTACAATATCAAATGAATCTTAAAATTGCAATGTTTGCTTCAAACAAAAGCTGTCCTCCATGCAGAGCGGAATACCCCTCTGACGGAGAGCAGCTTTTTTGCTGTCTGAACATATAACAATAACGGTACTAAAATGACTTAGCGAACGGCAGGGATATCCACGATCGGGTCAATGTCAGCCTCGTAATCCACACCCTCAAATTCAAAGCCAAACAGTTTAAAAAATTCGCGGCGATATCCTTCAAGATCAGACAGCTCGTAGATGTTGTCTGTCGTCAGCTCGTCCCATATTTTCGCTACCTCAGCCTGAACATCTTCTCGTAGCTCCCAATCATCAATGCGAATACGTCCTTCCTCATCCACAGGAGTTTCCGGAGCATAGAGACGCTCGGAAAACAGACGGTAGCTCTGCTCCACGCAGCCTTCATGTAATCCTTTTTCCTTCATTACCTTGTACAAAGCGGAAATATACAGAGGTACGACTGGTATAGCAGAGCTGGATTGAGTGACCAGTCCTTTGGTGACTGCCACGAAAGCGCGTCCGCCTGTGGCTCTCAGTTGATCATTCAGCTGATGTGCTGTCGCTTCCAGATGATCCTTTGCACTTCCGATCGTACCTTCTCTGTATACCGCTTGGGTAATGTCTGAACCGATATACGAAAAGGAGAAGGTGGTCGCGGAATCAGCCAGCACACCGCCCTCACGCAAGGCGTCGATCCACAACTGCCAGTCTTCGCCGCCCATAACCTCTACAGTCCCCTGCACTTCTTCATTTGTCGCTGGTTCCAGTGTAACGCTGCTCACTTCGCCAGTGTGGAAGTTGACTGTTTTATTTGTGTACGGCTTGTCAATGGGTTTGAGCACGGAACTAAACGTTTCACCTGTACGGGGATTGGTGCGGCGACCGGAAGCGACACTGTACACCACCAAATCGACTTGCCCCAACTCTTTGCGAATGACGTCCACCGTTTTGGCTTTGATTTCATCCGAGAAGGCATCCCCTGTCACGCTAAAGGATTTAAGCCCTGCTTCCTGAGCAGCCTTTTCGAATGCAGCGGAATTGTACCAGCCTGCCGATGCTGTCCGTGTAGCTGTAGCATTACTAGGACGATATACGCCGATTGTATTGGCCCGCGCTCCGAATGCAGCCGTAATGCGGGAAGCCAGGCCATATCCGGCAGATGCCCCGATCACAAGCACATTGCGAGGTCCCTCGATAGCAGGATGGGCTTGCACATAGTTAATTTGTTCCTGAACATGTCGGGCACACCCCACTGGATGAGCAGTGGTACAGATAAAGCCGCGTGTTCTTGGTTTGATAATCATTTTATTGTAATTCCTCTCTTCTTGTAGCAATCTTCACCCTTACTATTTTAACTTTTAACAATTTTTTTTCAAACGTGGATTTTATAGAGCCTTTCCTGGACAAAAGTGAATCCCGTATGCAGGGTGGCAAGTGCCTAAGAGCCTGCATATGATGCCGTAACGATAAATATGAGAAGGGAGAGAGCTGCTTGAAGAACAAGAGCCGAAAGACCACCAGAAGCAAAAAGCCGCTCTATCGTGTAATTGACCCGGATATGAATGAATTAAGTATGATACAGCGCTTGAAGCCACAGCCTGCGGAGAGGGAGACAGAAGCAAGACTTCATCAGGTTGCTTCTCCGCCTCCCCCAATGGTAGAGGAGGCGGAGCTACAGACCATTGCCGAGCCCGAAGTCCCAATCGGGGACGGGACGGAGAATAAAGATGCAGGTGCAGCAGAGGAAACTCAAGTATTGATGGATGTGCCCGAAGAGCCTGAGCTTCTATCTGAGCCTCTATCTGAGCCTCTGTCTGAGCCCCCGTCTGAGCCATTGCCTGAAGCGATTGACGTCGAAGAAATTTTGAACAATAAAAAGGCGCCACATGTAAACAATGCTTTCATCTATACAGACGATTTAAGTGATCTGGCTGTAACCGGTGAGAAGATCGCTCCCGCCTCCATAGATTCCAGCAAGCTGAAGCAAGAGAGCGTCCAAACGGAAACTCTGGCGGATTATGCTGTTCATACCATTAAAATAGCTGACGGTGCAGTAACTTCTTCGAAAATTGCCCCGGATTCCATTACGGTGGAGCATCTGTCGGACGCATCGGTGGCAGGCAGCAAGTTGCAGGATCGTTCCATTGGCGGTGAGAAGCTTCGTGATGGCAGCATCACCCCGGAAAAGCTGGCCGATAAGATTATCAGCAGCGATCATATCGCGAATGGCTCGATTGAAAGCCGACACTTTAAGCAATGGATTGTGTCTTCAGAAATGCTTCAGGATCAGGCGATCACCTCTGATAAAATTCGCAGCGGCACAATCCAATCTAACAATTTGGCCAATGAGGCCGTCGACAGCTCCAAGCTTGGAGATCAGTCTGTGACCACGTCCAAACTGCGGGATGGGGCTGTGGATGGCTCTAAAATTCAGGCTGGCAGCATTGAAAGTGCACATTTAACGGAGCATGCCATCACTGCCCGGCATCTGGCACCCGGTTCGATTAACCGCAAGCAGCTTTCCGACGGAATTGTGGGCAAGGAACAACTGGAAGAAGGAGTTGTCAGTGGGCGTCATCTGGAGTATGAGGCCGTCACCAGTGCGCATATTCAGGCTGGAGCGATTGAAAGAAAGCATCTGAGTCCCGGCTCCATTGGGGAAGAGCAGCTTGGAACGGGCCAAGTAACAGCTCGTCATTTGGCAGACCGGAGTATCCAGTCCAACAAGTTGGCGGATCAATCTGTAGGCTCGCTGCAAATTGTCGATCAATCCGTGACTTCATCCAAAATATCGGATCAAAGCATTTTACCGCACAAAATCGCCGATGAGGCGGTACTTACCAGACATATTGCCACAGCGGCTATACAAGGCCCTCAGCTTGCTCCGGAGGCGGTCTCTTCATTACATCTTCAGTCCGAAATTATTCGGGAAAATCATATTGTAACGGGTGCAGTTACGGAGCATCATTTACAGTCCGGGGCTGTCACGAGCGAGAAATTAGGGAAGGGCGCAGTTCTGGATCACCATGTGGCGAATCAGGCGGTCAAGGAAAATCACATTGCTTCGAACGCTATTAAGCCTGACAAAATTGCTGACGAAGCGATTACGGAAAGCAAAATTGCCGCAGGGGCGGTAACCAGAAATAAAATTGCGCCTCAAGAAATTGCAGATGTACACATTGCATCCGGGGCTATTCGTGAAAACCATCTGGCGGACAAAAGTGTGGGTGGTAAGGCATTACAGGCTGAGTCCGTTCGTTCGGCGCATTTGGCCGTGGGTTCTGTGCTAAGTGAACATATCGGGAACGGAAGTGTGGGAACCTCGGCTTTGCAAGGGCAGTCTGTTACCGCAGACATATTGGGTGAAGGCGCTGTTCAAACAGGGCATCTGGCGAGTGGAGCGGTGTACTCCCATCATTTGCAGGATCATGCGGTAACTTCGCTGAAACTGTCGCCAGAGAGCGTAGCTACGGATAAAATTAATGATCTGGCGATTACAGCTCCTAAATTGGCAGAGGGCAGCGTAACTTCCTCCAAGCTGTCCGCACGTTCCGTGCAGCCGTGGCATATCACGGATAAAGCTGTACAGAGCAATCATCTGGCTGTTGAAGCGGTGGAAGCGAATCATCTCGCTCCTGAATCCGTCACCTCCAACCATTTGCAATCTGCATCGGTCCTGACCAAGCATCTCGCCCCGGATAGCGTATCTGGTCATATACTTCAGGCGGAAAGCGTCACCTCGGAGAAGCTGGCGGCTCGGGCCGTGCAAGCGCCCAACCTGGCGGAAAGCAGCGTCGGTCCTGCACATTTGGCTGCGCAAGCGGTACACACCCAGCATTTGGCAGCCGGAGCGGTACAGGAAACGGCACTGGCTCAGAACGCGGTGAAGTCCGAGCATCTTGCACCGGAATCCATCCAATCGGAGCATTTGCAAAACGGGGTCATTCAGGGAGAGCATATCGCATTCCAGGCCGTGGCGACCTCGGCCTTACAGGATGAAGTGGTCACCTCTGTCAAATTGGCGGAGGAAAGCGTAACTTCTACCAAGCTGTCTGCCCATGCAGTGCAGTCCGGGCACATTTCAAACGAGGCGGTCCAAAGCAACCATCTGGCTGTGGCAGCTGTCGATTCGGCGCATCTGGCAGCCGGAGCGGTCACCTCGGTACATCTACAAGCTTCCACGGTGCTTACGAGACATCTGGCCCCGGATAGCGTATCCGGTCGTGCGCTCCAAGCGGAAAGCGTCACCTCGGAAAAGCTGGCGGCGCGCTCGGTACAAGGAATGAACCTCGCAGAAGGCAGCGTCGGTCCTCCGCATCTGTCTGCGCAGGCCGTACACCCCCGGCATCTGGCAGTTGGAGCGGTACAGGACAGAGCGCTGGCAGAGGGAGCTGTGAAGTCCGTGCATATCGCACCGGAGTCCATCCAGCCGCATCATCTGCACATCGGAACCATTCAGGGCGAGCATATCGCATCACAGGCGATATCGACCGATGCTTTGCAAAGTGAGTCTGTTACGTCCGACAAACTGGCGGAGGAAAGTGTAACCTCCACCAAGCTATCTGCCCATGCAGTGCAGTCTGGGCACATTACAGATGAAGCCGTACAAAGCAGCCACCTGGCTGTGGCGGCTGTGGATTCGACACATCTGGCAGCCGGAGCGGTCACCTCGGTTCATTTGCAGGCTTCCTCGGTGCTTACGCGACATCTGGCCCAGGATAGTGTATCCGGTCGTGCGCTCCAAGCGGAAAGCATCACCTCGGAAAAGCTGGCAGCACACTCGGTGCAAGCGACGAATCTCGCGGAAGGCAGCGTTGGCCCTGCACATTTGTCTGCGCAGGCCGTACATCCCCAGCATCTGGCAGCCGGAGCGGTACAGGACAGAGCGCTGGCAGAGGGGGCTGTGAAGTCCGTGCATATCGCACCGGAGTCCATCCAGCCGCATCATCTGCACATCGGAACCATTCAAGGCGAGCATATCGCATCACAGGCGATATCAACCGATGCTTTGCAAAGTGAGTCTGTTACGTCCGACAAACTGGCGGAGGAAAGTGTGACGGCCGCCAAGCTGTCCGCCCACTCGGTACAGCCGTGGCACATTACGGACGAAGCGGTGCAAGGGAACCATTTGGCAGAAGAAGCGATTCAATCGAGCCATTTGGCCCCGGAAGCCGTCACCTCTGACCATTTGCAGGCTTCGGCGGTGCTTACGAGACATCTGGCTCCGGATAGCGTATCCGGTCGTGCACTTCAAGCGGAAAGCGTCACCTCGGAAAAGCTGGCGGCGCGCTCGGTACAAGGAATGAACCTCGCGGAAGGCAGCGTCGGTCCTGCACATTTGTCTGCGCAGGCCGTACATCCCCAGCATCTGGCAGCTGGAGCGGTACAGGACAGAGCGCTGGCAGAGGGGGCAGTGAAGTCCGGGCATATCGCACCGGAGTCCATCCAGCCACATCATCTGCACATCGGAACCATTCAAGGCGAGCATATCGCATCACAGGCGATATCAACCGATGCCTTGCAAAGTGAGTCTGTTACGTCCGACAAACTGGCGGATGAGAGCGTGACGGCCGCCAAGCTGTCCGCCCACTCGGTACAACCGTGGCACATTACGGACGAAGCGGTGCAAGGGAACCATTTGGCAGAAGAAGCGATTCAATCGAGCCATTTGGCCCCGGAAGCCGTCACCTCTGACCATTTGCAGGCTTCGGCGGTGCTTACGAGACATCTGGCTCCGGATAGCGTATCCGGTCGTGCGCTCCAAGCGGAAAGCGTCACCTCGGAAAAGCTGGCGGCGCGCTCGATACAAGGAATGAATCTCGCGGAAGGTAGCGTCGGTCCTGCACATTTGGCTGCGCAGGCCGTACATCCCCAGCATCTGGTAGCTGGAGCGGTACAGGACAGAGCGCTGGCAGAGGGGGCAGTGAAGTCCGTGCATATCGCACCGGAGTCCATCCAGCCGCATCATCTGCACATCGGAACCATTCAGGGCGAGCATATCGCATCACAGGCGATATCAACCGATGCTTTGCAAAGTGAGTCTGTTACGTCCGACAAACTGGCGGAGGAAAGTGTGACGGCCGCCAAGCTGTCCGCCCACTCGGTACAGCCGTGGCACATTACGGACGAAGCGGTGCAAGGAAACCATTTGGCAGAAGAAGCGATTCAATCGAGCCATTTGGCCCCGGAAGCCGTCACCTCTGACCATTTGCAGGCTTCAGCGGTGATGACCCGGCATATTGCGCCGGGAAGTGTATCTGTTCACGCGCTCCAGGCAGGGAGCGTGAACGCTGAGAAGCTTGCGCTTCGGGCAGTGCGTGCTTCGAATCTGGCGGAAGCCAGCGTAAGCTCCGTACATCTGATGGAGCAAGCAGTACACCACCAACATCTGGCTGATGGGTCGGTACAGGAATCAGCGCTGGCAGAAGGCGCGGTGCAATCAAGGCATATCGCATTGGATTCCGTCCAGTCGGAGCATCTGCAAGCAGGTGCCATCCAGCCGCAGCATATAGGCTGGCAGGTGGTGTCGGAAGACGCAATGCAGGAAGGAGCGGTTACGTCCAGCAAGATCGTGAATGGAGCGGTACAGTCCTGGCATGTGGCCGAGGAGTCCATTGAAGGCCGACATATTGGCGAGGAAGTCATTGATACGTATCACCTGAAGCCAGGGGCGGTGACGCTGGCTCAGCTATCCACAGATATTCACCTCGCGGGGCTTTTGCCGGAGGAAGGTATCAGTGGCGACAGACTCCAGGTAGATAGTGTATCTCGAAGCCATCTGAAAGCTCAGGCCGTCGACAGCGAGGTGCTGAGCCCGGAAGCTGTAGGATCGGAGCATCTACAGACCGCTGCGGTACAAAGCCATCACTTGGCAGAGCAAAGCATTGAAGGGCATCATCTGGTGGAAGGCTCCGTAGGCTCGCGTGAGCTGGAGCTGAACGCAGTGAAGCCGGAGCATCTGAGCATCACCCCGGTTCGTACTTGTGCCAATCAGTCTGCATTGCAGCAGTTTGGCAGAGCGCCGTTTCTTTTGAAGGGCAGCGAAGGAGAGACGGAAGTGACCATTGTATTCGCAGAGCCTTTTATGAACCCGGACTATACGCTGGTAGCGATGACGAACCATCCTCTATTTCATGCGACGCTGAAATCGCAGACGCCGAATGGAGCGGTGATCGTAGTAACCAAATGGAACGAAACCGCGCACAACTACGGTATTGTTTCCTGGATTGCCATCGGTTAGTGAATGTAATTGTGTAAAACTTATAGCGTGCAGACTCACGTATTTTCTGAATACGGGGCTGCACGCCTTTTCATATACTTTTCACACATTTGTTCCACAATTATCCCGAATTCTCCTGATAAGCTAAAGATACTTTAAAGGAGAGGTGATACAATCATGAAAAAATGGACTAAAAATGCAGCAGCCGTATTGACCGTAGTAAGCGTACTGGGAGGAGCAAGCAGTGCATTCGCCGCTACAGCGACACCAACGCCAGCTACAACTGCAACAGCAACGAAAGCACCGGCGGTTACGACCCCGGCTACCAAAGCACCAGCAGTAAAAGCACCTGCGACGAAAACACCAGTGGTGAAAGCACCTGTTAAAAAAGCTGCAACAGCTCATAAATCAACAACAAAAGCGAAAAAAGCTCCAGTCAAAAAAGCGGTTGCTAAAAAAGTAGCCCACAAAGCAAAAACAGTAAAAGTGAAGCATCGTACCGTTAAACATCATGTGAAAAAACATCATGCCGTAAAAACAAAAGCGCCAGCTCACAAAACTCGTGCACACCATGTTGTAGCTAAAAAAGTGGCTCATAAAGCTCCTGTTAGAAAAGTGACTCATGCAAAAACAGTGGTAAAAACAGCTCCAAAAACAGCAGTGAAAACAGCCCCAAAAGCAGCTAAAGTGGTAACAACCAAGAAATAAGGTTGGAGCGCAATTCGCCTCCAGCTCGCCTGGCATATACAGCAGCGATTCATGATAAGAAAAGACGGGACCGGGGACGGTATACCCGTCTTTTGTCTATTTTGCTAGGCTTCTGTTAAGCTTATAGAGAGGATGAAATCATCCAGAACAACGGCAAGGGGTTAAGGTCATGACAAAAATAGTGGTAGTAGATGATGACGTGTTCATTTTGCAATTAATATCTGAATATTTAAAAAAGGAATCCTACGAGGTGGCTTCCTTTTCCAGTGGAAAAACACTGGTAGAGCATATCCGTACCGACCATCCGGATTGTCTCGTTCTCGATATCATGATGCCCGGAATTGATGGACTTTCCCTGTTGACTCAGCTGCGTGAATTTACGGAAATGCCGATTATTATGATCTCCGCTCGAGGGGAAGAAACTGACCGTATTCACGGGCTGGAGCTGGGATGCAGCGATTTTTTAACTAAGCCATTCAATCCTCGGGAGCTGGTTGGCAGAGTCAAAGCCATGCTGAGGCTGACCAAGGCCGGAACATCTGTACCGGACGATAAGGAGGCAGCAGAGGCAGTCGGAAATGTATGTCGTGCGGGCAATCTGTGTATTTTCGCTGAATTTCGTAAGGTAACGGTGGACGGTCAAGAGCTGAATCTAACCTCGCGTGAATTTGATTTGCTGCTGTTTCTTTCGAATCATTTGGAAAGACCTTTTGGCAGGGAGCATCTGATTCAGCAGGTGTGGAGCTATGATTTTATAGGTGATGTGAGGGTCGTGGACGATCTGGTCAAACGGATTCGTAAAAAGCTGGCGGAATGCCACTCTACGCTCGTCATTAATACCGTTTGGGGATTCGGATATAAAGCAACGGTTCAGGAGCAGTAGCCATGCGTACGATGAGAGCTAAAATACTGCTGTCTCTATCCATCGCAATGCTCATTACCGTTTGTATTACGGTGGTTTTGTTCATCAGGCTTATCGACGACCTTCTTGTAAATCAGGCTAAATCCAAGCTTCATGAGCAGGCACGCAAAGCCGTCCATATTATGAGCGACGGAGGCTTTGATCGGCTGGATAACGCTGAGCTTAACTATGTTATCAAAGGTATGCTTTTGTCTGCCGATTATTTTATTTTAAGCACGGATAACCGCATCATCGACTCCAGTGTTTCTGGAATGGAGGGCAAGAAGATAGAGAGTTTGCTATTGATCCGTCAGGGTTTTTTTGCATCCGTTCATCCGTCTGCCCATGATCTGGCTACCGTACATGAAGGGGTTGCTGTGCTCCAAGGTAAAAAGATACTGTTTACAAATGAAGAACTGCCCGGGCAGCCTTTTCGTATTTTTGTATATTCACCGCTGTCTTCTTTAAGAGCGCTGTATGTGCCATTAATGAGAACCACGCTGCTATCCATTGTCGCGAGCTTTGTCGTCATTCTCGTCATTGGACTGATGGTCGTTTCACGTCTGGTGCGCCCACTCAAACGTCTGAAGGAGGCCGTAGGCAACTACGAGCCGAATCAACCACAGGATAGTGATTTTCCACAAGCGGACAAAAGTGAGATTGGCGAGCTGATCGGTACTTTTCACTCCATGTCTACCCGTATACAGCAGCATCACCACGGTCAAATTGAATTTTTGCAAAATGTATCTCACGAGCTAAGGACACCGTTAATGTCCATTCAAGGCTACGTTTACGCCATTCAGGATCAGGTGGTATCCCAGGATGAGGGGCTGAGTATCATTAAAGTGCAGTCCCAGCGATTAATTGATATGGTGGAAAAGCTGCTTCAGCTATCGAGGCTGGAGGCGTTGAACGAAGAATGGCCTGTCTCTCTGATTGATCTTAGAAGCATGGCAGAGGACGCTGTTCATTTGTTGATGCCGGTGGCTGCCGAACGCTCGATCTCGCTTCGCGTGGAGGGGGAGGGCCTGCATGTAGCTGTTCCGGCCGAGCAATTATTCCGTATGATGCTGAATTTGTTGCAAAATGCGGTTCGACATACCTCCACGGAGGTTGTCATCCATTTGGAGGCGGGAACGACACCGGAGGTTGTATGGATAATCCATGTGGATGACGACGGAGAAGGTTTAACCGAAGAAGAGGCGGCTGAGGTGTTTGGACGATTCTATACCGGCTCGAACGGTGTTACAGGTCTGGGATTGGCTATTTGCCGCCAAATTGCCTCCCGGCTGAACGGAGAACTGATCTGCACACGCTCGCCATTGGGTGGAGCACGGTTCAGCTATATTCAACGCATGTTATAAATGAGTGCAAAAAATGGTTAAAAATGATCGTTTTTCTGGATAAACATTCCGTTAATATAACACAATATGACAGGTTTTAGGTATTATTGCAGATATAGCTTGACTGGCGGGTACTAAACTGAGTAAAATTAATCGTATATACCTTGACTCTTGAACGTCGTTTTTTTAGATAGTGGTCAATAATAGTGGTTAATAATAAATGAAAGAGTGATGAGATGAACCGCCTTTTGGAAGTGAAGGACTTAACGATATCTTTCAAGACCCGCCAGGGACTAGTGCAGGCCATTCGTGGCGTAAACTTTCATGTCAATAAAGGAGAGACGCTGGCGATCGTGGGCGAATCCGGCTCAGGCAAAAGTGTAACTTCACAGGCTGTGATGAAGCTGATTCCGACCCCTCCCGGTATTTATCAAAAGGGTCAAATTATTTTTGACGGACAAGAGCTGATTAATAAAACGGAAAAGCAGATGCAGAAAATTCGCGGTAAGGAAATCGGACTGATTTCTCAGGACCCGATGACCTCGCTTAACCCGACGATGAAAGTCGGCAAGCAAATCACGGAAGTGCTTTTCAAGCATGAAAAAATATCCAGGGATGCTGCTCATAAACGTGGTATTGAGCTGCTTAATCTGGTAGGTATTCCACATCCGGAGCAGCGTTTTAACCAGTATCCGCATGAGTTCAGTGGTGGTATGCGTCAACGTGTCGTTATCGCGATGGCATTGGCTGCCAATCCGAAGCTCCTGATTGCCGATGAGCCGACGACTGCACTGGATGTAACGATTCAAGCTCAAATTTTGGAGCTGATGAAGGACCTTCAAAAGAAGATCGACACTTCCATCATCTTTATTACCCATGATCTTGGCGTTGTAGCGAAGATGGCGGATCGTGTTGCTGTTATGTATGCCGGACAAATCGTGGAAACGGGTACAGTTAATGAAGTTTTCTATAACCCGAAACATCCATATACATGGGGACTTCTCGCTTCCATGCCAAGTTTGGACAGTCACGGTCAGAAGCTGGCAGCGATTCCGGGTACACCTCCTGATTTGCTTCATCCGCCTGTAGGGGATGCTTTTGCAGCCCGCAGTGCTTATGCGATGAAGATTGACTTTGAGAAAGAGCCTCCGCTCTTTCAATTATCCGATACGCATTTTGTGAAATCATGGTTACTGCATCCGGATGCGCCTGCGGTTGAGCCGCCAGAAGCGGTAAAGGCCAAGCTTCGCAAGCTGGATAATGCATTTGAAAAGCCCGTTTTGGTAGAACAATACGGCGGTTAAGGTGTAATGTAGTTTGTAAATAAACCGAGTCAAAATAAAGAAGGGCTGTTCTCTCCGTGGAAGAATCTACGGTGGGAACAGCCTTTTTGGTGTGAAGCCGCAGGTTGTGAGAGCCTGTGGCTATTTGAGCTAGCGGGGCAGTTTTTTACAGCTTGCCGGAACCGGCTTGGGAAGTGACTTCTGCCTTCACGCTGGCGGATGGAGAAATCTTATCGTTCAGCGATGGTTTCCAGCCTACAGAGGAGCTTAGACCCGCGCTGGAGCCTGCATTTACGGCTTGTCCATTCAGGAGAGTGCCTGTGTCGGACAGGGCGGTGCCTCCAAAGACAGTTACGATTTTAGCTGCGGACAAACCTGCAACGTCGATAACATTGTTTTCGGCGAAGATTTTGGAGGATTTGCCTGCGCCCCATATATACAGCGAAGGATATTCGGAGCGTTTTACATCACCTGTATAGTAATTGTTGTACAGATGGACTTGTCCATACCGCACGCGTGGTGTGCGTTGTACTGTGTTTTCATAATAATTGTGATGCAGGGTTACACGTAAAGCCCCTTCATCTGCTGTTTTGCTGTCGCTGTTGCCAATAATCGACGTTTTATCATGATCGTAAAAGTGATTGTAAGAAGCAGTAACCAGATCGCCTTGGTTAATCACATCGAGAAGTCCATCATGATGCTGATATTCTTGACCGTAAAAGGTGCCGTTTCCGCTATCGGGGCGAGATCCATCATTGAAGGTATTGTGGTCTACCCATACATGTGTGGCGCCATTAATTGTAATGCTGTCATATTCCGAATTCCAGTTGCCTGTACTACCGTCAGTTGGGTCCCACTGAGGGAAATAATCGTAGGCATCCTGGAATTCAATATTACGGATAATGACGTTGTCCGTCCCTTTTTTCAGTTGGAAGTTTACGCCGTTAATGACGGCATCGCTACCCAGACCGACAATCGTTGTATTGGACGGAATTTCAATGACGACACGACTGGCTTGACTTTTTTGTGAAGCTTCACGTGCCTTTTCCAATGTACCGGACGGAACCTTTTTACCCCACGTAGATGGATCATATGCTTTGAGGTATGCATCGAAATCATATTTAGGGTCCTTGTAATCGTTTAATCCTAACGGCTTGTTATTGTCATCGACATTGACATTGATTGTGCCTTTGACATAAATGATTTTAGGAGTTGTATTACTGCTTTTACCCAAGGCATCCACAAGCTGTTTGCGATTTGTTACGGTGAAAATATTGGAAGAAGAGGCTGCAGATCCGCCTGTTGTGCCTGTAGAAAAGGCTGCCCATCCGTTCTTGCTGCCGAGCACCTCCTTACCAATATCGCCTGCCGCATGAGCGGGTGTGCCAAGAGGAGCAAGGGTAGTGAACAGCAGAGCTGCTGCAATGCCGAGTGAAAATCTCTTTTTCATAAAGTGACCTCCGTATATGGGGTTAGTGGAGTAGACGAACGAAGGGAGTCCCGGGTGCTCCTATGGTTTCTACTTTTCTATCATACTTCTTGTTCCAGTATTTGTTAATATAATAAAAGTTACATACTAAAATATTTGTCGAAAATTTTACATAATACAGCGTACCCCTACTTTTTTCCATTAATATCGTAGTTACACTAATGGAAACGTTAACAATCATATGAAATGGGAATTGTATATATGAATATATGGAATTGTTTTTGTATTTTCTACTCGGAAAATCATTATTTTCCGTATTCTGAATTCGCGCTTTCCGTGGAAAAATACTGGGAAACGAACAAATTTCATGCTACAATCAAAATTGGTAAATATAACAAAATTGAGCATATTTACCACAATACTAGCAATGGGTCGTACACTAGACAAATGGAAGTGAACATAGGTTAGCTGAAAATGTTAACGATTTCAATCTAAGAGGAGGAATCTCAAATGTTAAGAAACCGCTCATTTTATCGCAGATTTTGGCTGACTGCGTGGGCAGTCCTGTTACTCATACCAGCCGCTCCAAGCTGAAATATATAGATGAATAGCACCATTTTGATCTATATATTTCTGATTACAAGTCACTTTGTGGATTTTCGCAAAATCCTCAGGTACAATCCTTGTAATATAGCTGAGGAGGAATGGGCATCATGGCAGAGCATTTAGCAGATATCTTGAAGTTATTGAAGCAAAAAGAGTGGGTGGATTTGTCCCACGCCTTTTATCCTGAAATTCCTCATTTCCCGGTATTCGATGATGTTCAGGTAGACACGCTGTTTACTCATGACGATGGTTTTTTTGTGAAGCAATACCGCTTTCCGGGTCAGTATGGTACTCATATTGACGCGCCAGTTCATTTTGTGAAGGGCAAACGTTATTTACATGAGCTTTCCTTGAAGGAACTGGTTCTGCCACTGGTCGTTATCGATCGTGCAGCAGCTGTCGCCGCTAATCCCGACTATGAGCTTACGGTTGCGGATATTGTAGACTTTGAGAAGGAGCATGGACGAATTGTTGATCAAGCTTTTGTAGCCTTTCGCAGTGATTGGAGCAAGCGTTGGCCTGATTCGGAAGCTTTTTCGAACAAGGATGCAGCCGGAGACGCACACTGCCCGGGCTGGTCGCTGGAAGCGCTGCGCTTTTTGGTGGAAGAACGGAATGTGGCTGCGATCGGACATGAAACGCTGGATACCGATTCCTCCGTGGCCTATCGCAAAGCAGGCAAGCTGGTAGGGGAATATTACATATTGGAACAGGATCGTTATCAGGTTGAGGTGCTGACGAATTTGGACAAGCTGCCCGCGATGGGTGCTGTTATTTATAATATCGTTCCGAGCATTCAGGATTCCCCCGGATTTCCGGTACGTTCCTTTGCTATTTTACCTTAATCATAAACAAGGAAAGGTCGATTACAGACATGAATATCTGTGATCGGTCTTTTAAGATCTATATGGGTAGTATGCAGTTATGCCAATCGGTTGCTTTTCCATCCTCCTGGGCTGAAACAGTCAGCTCATTTGATTCACTCCTCTTATTCACGGTTTAGAACGTCCGTTTTTATTTGGTTACATATCCATTTTTATATTAATAAAACAAGACGATAGTTATCCTTTTTCGCCTTGCATAAATATCATTTGCAATTTAGTTAGTTATCACTTACTATATGCTTATGAACAAGAAAACACATGTAGATAGCAAAAAGAAGGATATTATGCAAGCAGCTATGCGCTTATTTGCAACCAAAGGCATCGACGGCATTTCTGTCAAAGAAATCGGGGAGGCTGCCGGTGTGACGGATGCCGCGATTTATAAGCATTTTAAGAGTAAAGATGCGATGGCCCTGGAAGTATTCGGGCAGTATTGCAACAGCTACACTACGTTGATTGACTTCTATCGCAAGCAGAGCGGGAGCTTTATTAGTCGTTTTCATCAACTGGTGGACGAGGTGCTTGTGATGCACGATGAAGACCAGTATGGTCTGCTTCTGTTATCACAGCATCATGAGCTGTATGTAGAGGCCAGCCAAAGCTCGAATGTCCGGCAGCCGCAGGATGCGTTAGTCGAATTTATCGAGCAGGGGATTCAGCACGGAGAACTGCCCAAGCAGGATGCCCTGCTATCTGGTGTGCTCATTATTGGGGCCATTACACGCTTGTCCGTGTCCAGTCTGGAGGGTGAATTGCCCCAGCAGCTTATTCCGTTTGCAACGGAGGTCAAGGAACGTTTAACCGCTTTATTAAGTCAAGGTCAGTAGTGACCTTTTCTTTTTAAATATAAAGTTAGTGTTTTCTAACTAAAAAAATAAAATATGAGGGTAGGAAGTGGCTCGAATGTCTAAAAAGATATTGGTTATTCAGGGAAATCCGGTCGTTGGCAGTTATGGAGAAGCGCTGGCTCAATCCTATGTAAAAGGAGCGGAGGCTGCGGGGGCTGAGGTGCGTTTATTGCAGTTGTCCGCGTTGGACTTTAATCCTAATCTATTAGGTGGATATCGCAATAAATTGCCGCTGGAACCGGATTTAATCAAGGCTCAGGAATCCATTAAGTGGGCAGAGCATCTCGTTTTCGTCTTTCCGATCTGGTGGGGCAGCTTGCCCGCATTAATGAAGGGTTTCATTGACCGTACCTTTATGCCGGGGTTTGCGTTTAAGTATCAAAAGGGAAAGTCGTTGCCTGACAAGCTCTTAAAAGGCAGAACGGCCCGCCTCATTACTACGATGGACGGACCGGGCTGGTATTACCGATTTTTCCAGGGACAGCCTGGGCATCGAATGATGAAGGATTCCACGCTGCATTTATGCGGTGTCAAACCGGTGCATTCTACTGTGATTGATCTCATGAATAAGAAAACAGATCAACAGCGCAACGATTGGCTGAGCAAGGTCGAGCAGCTAGGACGCAGCATGAGTTAAGTTTTCATGATGCCGGGATCAGTCTGATTCCATTGCTGGATTTAATGAATCAGTGGGGACAGGATCATCAAAAGCTGAGAGCTGCATCGGAGTAGATTGGTTAATAGAATAGGGTCAGCCTAACAGTCTCTCTTTGAAGTAAAAGAGGGGCTGTTTGTGGCACGTCTCACAGGGCTACATCTGGGAGATGATCCGGCTAAAGTAACATTCTCCCCTTTGAAAAGTTGATTTCCCTATCCCGTCCTGTTTTTCGTTCCCTCTATAATCAAATTAAAGATTCTAGGGGGGCATTCGATGAAACTGAAAAAAGTACACGCCTATGTGTTTGTATTCCCGAGTTTGTTTCTGACCCTTGTGTTTGGCATTTATCCTCTGCTTTGGGCACTACGCTATATGTTCTATGATTATCAGGGATTCGGGACGCCTGTTTTTATTGGCCTCGATAATTTTGCGCGAGTTCTGCGAGACCAGCAATTCTGGTCCTCCGTGGGAAATACCGGGATTTACGCTCTCGGCAAGCTGCTCATCACCATTCCAATGTCTCTGGTTTTGGCTATTATTTTGAATCGTAAGTTAAAAGGGCGTTCCTTGCTGCGGGCGATTTATTATGTGCCCACGATTTTCAGCGCCTCGGTGATGGCGATCGTCTTTTTTATTATCTTCAACTCCTACAACGGAATTTTGAACCAACTGCTGCTCAAGTATCATCTTGTCTCTGCCCCGATTAACTGGCTTGGTGCCGATCAAGCCATGATGACCACCATTATCATCGCCATCTGGGGCGCTGTGGGCAACTACATGCTACTGTTCCTCGCTGGTCTTCAAGGCATTCCCAACGACCTTTACGAAGCGGCTTCGCTTGACGGTGCTAATGAGTTCCAGAAGCTTAAGTATGTGACGATTCCGATGCTGGGACCTGTTATGCAGATGATCATCATGCTGGCCATTACCATCTCCCTCAAGGGCTATGAGAGCATCATGGTGCTGACCGAAGGTGGTCCTTATGGAAAAACAGAGGTGATGTATCTGTATCTGTTCAAATTGCTGTTTCCGGTGTCGGCTGAAAGCCAGTCGCTCCAGCAATTGGGTTACGGCAGTGCCGTCGGCTTCACTACAGCGTTGCTTGTAGGGGGAGTTACGTTCATCTACTTCCGTATTTCCAAGAAGCTGAATGATATTTACTAGAAGCAGGCAGGAGGAGAACAGAATGAATCATACTCATACCAACCATACCTTATCCCCGAAGCTGGTGCGCTGGACTGGCAAGACAGTGCTCTGGGTGTTCCTGCTCACGACGGCCATTCTAGCGATATTCCCGATTGTCATCGTGGTACTCGGCTCGTTCAAGACGAATCAGGAGCTGACCAGCAGTGCAACCATCTGGCCACAAAGCTGGCACTTTTCCAACTATGTTCAGGCCTGGAAAAACGCCAATTTCTCCCGCTTTACCCTGAACAGCATTTTTGTAAGCGTGGCTACGACAATCGGTACTCTGCTGGTCGCGTCCATGTCCGCCTATGCAGTGAACCGGGTACATTTTATCGGCAAAAAGGCGTACTCTCTGCTCATGGCATCCACCTTGTTTATCTCGATCGGGGCTGTGGTGCTGCGTCCGCAATTTGACTTGATGGTCATGCTCGGTCTGAACAAGACGCTGTGGGGCATCATCATTATACTGGTCAGCACACATGCCACCTGTTATTTCATGCTGATTGGATTCTTCAGAGGTATTCCCAAGGATCTTGACGAGGCAGCGATGATTGACGGCTGCAACTTTTATTCGGTGTATTGGCGGATTGTGCTCCCGTTGCTGCGGCCTGCGCTTGCCGTTGCCGGGCTCTCAGCCTTCCAGGGCTCATGGAATGAGTATATTTTGCCGCTTGTGTTCACGATGAGTAATCCGGAATTGCAGACGCTCCCAGTAGGATTGGCTAATCTTCGGTACGGTATCGGAGCTGCCGCGGAGGTTCAACTGATGATGGCTGGCGCCTGCCTGTCCATTCTGCCGCTTCTGGTGGTCTATGTGTTCGCCAGTAAATCGTTTATGCAAGTTACCGCTGGTGCTGTCAAGGGGTAGAGTAACTTGGGTTCTGTTGATACAATGGGCTTCAAGGAGTGGTGGCCAATGAGACTCAGTTTCTACAAGCTTTCTCTGAAAAAGAGAATTCAACTGCTATTTATTTTCCTGGCCATATTGTGCATCAGCGTGACGGGGATCTGCTCTTATCTCTTTGCCGCTCGCAGCATCGAGCGCAATGCCTTGCAGCTTAAGCAGGGAATTTTAAAAAAATCAGTGCAGGTGATGGATGAACATCTCAGGCATATTGTAGTTTCGTCTTATTCCTTTATGCTTAATGAAACGTTCAACCAGGTGATGAAGGATGTGCGCAGCAATAATGCTGTCAACTATTATCAGAATCTGTCCTTGTTGCAGACTTCGTTTGCCCAGTTGAAGCTGGTGGAGCCGCTGATTGATACAGCTTATCTGAGTACGCCAATCGGCGATTTCTTCTCCACCAAAGATTTTCCCGACCGGACGAAGCACTTTTCGGAAGAATATGGAACCTATACAAAGCAGATAGGCTGGAATACCCTGTGGATCGGGACCCATCGCAACGAGCTGTTTCAGTGGAAAGGCAACGTGCTGTCGTTGCTGCTAAAGCCGACGGTGCTGGACAATCATTATATTCCGAATGTATATATGGTTGTGAATATGAGAGAGCAAGCTATGCGGGCCATTCTGGAGCAGGATCTGATGAATAATCAGGTTCAGCTTTTTTTGCTACAAAAGGATGGAACGATGGTGATCCAGCCCGAAGCCCGGCAGTATGATTTTAATACAGAACGGGAGTTTATCGACCATTTTAGCAGGGGAGGAGAAGGGGATTTCCATTATACGAATGCCAAGGGAGAGGAATTGCTGGTCAATTACAACACACTATCCATGAATGAGGATTGGGTGATGGTCAGCATTCAGTCCAAGGCCGACCTGCTATATCCGTTGAAGAAGATCCGCTGGCTGATCATTTGGATTATGCTGTTCTGCATTGTGCTCGCGCTTATCTTGTCCAACCTGCTGGCCTCCGCTTTATTGAAACCGCTTCATAAACTACAGAGCCTGATGGCTAAGGTGGAATACAATGATCTGGATGTGCGGTTCAACAGCAGGTATGAGGATGAGGTGAGCAGTGTTGGCCATACATTTAACCGAATGCTGGATCAGATTCAGTTGCTGATTCAGGAGGTGCGGACTTCGGAGCAGGACAAGCGCAAATCCGAGGTCAAGGCGCTTCAGGCGCAGGTGGACCCTCATTTTTTATATAACACGTTGAATACTATTTTTTGGAAAAGCGAAAGCGGCGAGAAAAAAGATGTTAGTGAGATGATTGTCTCCTTGTCGCTATTGTTCCGGCTAGGACTGAACAACGGGAACGATATCACTACCTTGAAACAGGAAATTAAGCATGTCGAGCAATATTTGCAATTGCAGCAAAAATGCTATGAGGACCTATTTACGTATTCGATCCATGTTGAAAATCTATCATATCTTTCCATTTCAATGTTGAAAATACTACTTCAGCCGCTGGTGGAGAACTCCATTCTGCATGGGTTTCGAGACAAGGCCGTTCTTGGCAATATCTTCATCAAAGTGTACCGCCAAGGCGAGTTCCTGCTGCTACAAGTGACCGACAACGGCTGCGGAATGGATGCCGGGCAGATGGAAAAGGCTGTGTACGAGCATGATGCCGACCGCAAGGGTTATGCGCTCTCCAACCTCCGGAGCAGGCTCAGTCTGCATTACGGGGAATCGGCATCCATTACGTTCAGGAGTATTCCAGACATCGAGACGACCGTTACCATCACAATCCCGTTCATGTAGGAGGTCAGAATGGATCACTTGACGATGTGTGTTATGGATGATATTCAAGCCGTTGTAAAAGGAATATCTGCGACCATTCCATGGTCGGATCACCATATTGAGGTTGTGGGCACCGCAGGTGATGGCGAGCATGGTTGGACTCTTCTGCTGGAGAAAGATCCGGATATCGTCATCAGTGATATCCGGATGCCGAAGCTCAACGGTCTAGAACTGATGAGGCGCGCTTCTGACCAATGTTTACGCGCCAAATTTATTTTTATCAGCGGTTATTCCGATTTCAGTTATGCGCAGGAAGCGATTAAGCTTGGCGCTTCCGATTATTTGCTAAAACCGTTCACTCCGCCAGAAATTCTGGAAGCGGTGCTGAAAGTGAAGAAGGTAATCGAGTCCGAACGAGCCAAGTCGGAGCAGCTTAAGCAGTTGGAGCAAAAAATGGACGCCAGCCATTTGCAGCTCCGCCAGGATTATTTGACCAGTCTGCTTCGCCAGGAAACAGGTGGCCGTCTAAGCGATAGCCGTTGGAGCGATCTCCATATTGATCTGGAAGCCGATAAACTAATGGTCATGGCCATCGAAATGGACTGCTATACCGAATACGGCTACACTCTGCATCTTGACGACAACGAAATCATTCCCTTTGCGATCAAAAATATTTTGGACGAGACGCTGAATTTGCATACCCGGGGTGTTGTGCTGCATGAGAGCAAGCAGCGGCTGGCAGCCATCTTTAATCCGCCAGATGGGATGGAGACTTCGGAGTTGCTGGAACTTTGCCGGGGAAATGTGGAGAAATTCAGCAAAAAAACCGTTTCGATTGGCCTGGGCACGATGGCCCGGGGACCCAGAGAAATCCATGCAGCGTTTGTGCATGCCGCCAAAGCGCTGGCTTACCGTTTTTACAGCGAGGGCAATTGTGTATTCCGGTATACGGAACTGGCGCAGGAGGATTTTGCAGCTCCAGACTACCCTGTGGAGAAGGAAAAGGAATTGCTGTATGCGCTGAGATGCGGTAATAAAACGAGCTGTCACCTCATGATTGACGACATTTTCCACCAATGGACATTGTCCCAAAAATTTCCGGAGCCACTGGCTATGATCCGCTTACTGTCAGGGCTCGCCTTCGCCATGTATCGGGCGTTTTGTGACGAGATCACCGAGGAAGAACGCATCCAGTTGGAGGCTGACTTAACAGCGCTGGAGGAGAACCGTTCGTTGACCTTCGGCGGCTGGAAGAGCTACATCAATCATTTCAGCAGTAAGGGCTGTGAATTTGTAGAGAAGAAGCGGCTCAGGGATGTTACGCAAGCGATCCATCGGGCCAGGGAATACATCCGCCTGCATCTTCAGGAGAATCTAACGCTTCACAATTGCGCTCGGGCGGTTCATTTAAGCCCAAGTTATTTTGCAAACGCCTTCAAGAAGGAGACAGGCATGACCCTGATCCAATATATTACCAAGATGAGAATGGAAAGAGCAAAGGAACTGCTGATTGCAGGAGTACAGGTGCAGGAAATTTCACAGATGCTCGGATATGAGGACCGTCCGTATTTCAGCGGTCTGTTTAAAAAGTATTGTGGCATGACGCCCACCAGTTTCAGGCAGATGTATTTGAAATGAACACCAAGCCGGGACAATCATTTTTTCCCCCATACAAAGTTAAAATGTCCCTCACTCCCGTGAAAACGGAACCACTATGATTACGTTAACGGGTAACCGCAGAGGTTGTCCGGAAAAACATAAGGGGGCATAACGATGGTAAAGAAGTGGATTATCCTAACATTGAGCGCAGTCCTGGCCTTGAGCCTGGGCGGCTGTTCATCGGACAGTGGCAATAATCACGCTCCGGCCGATTCCAAAGGAACTACGGGAGCGAAAACCAAAATCATTTACTGGACGCCTGACCGCCATGATGCCGATTTCATGAAAGCAAAGGTTGACAAGTTTAACCAGACAAACCGAGATAATATTGAAGTGGAAATGAACGTTATGGGCGACAATTATCCGCAGGCGGTGGACATCTCGTTTGCCAGCAAGCAGGCTCCGGATGTACTGCAAGTCAACGATTTCCAGACCTATTACAAGAAAGGCTATCTGGCCCCGATCAACTCCTATATGAGCGACGAGATGAAGGCGACCTTCAAAGACAGCCTGATCGAGAATAAGAACACCATCGACGGCAAGATATTTACCTTGCCCAACACCGGGCAAATCTGGAGACTGATTTATAATAAAGATATCTTTAAGAAAGCAGGCATCGCTACTCCTCCCACAACGCTTGCCGACATGGTGGTTGCGGCCAAAAAGATTACAGAGGTCGGCAAAAGCGAAGGTATTTACGGCTTTGCCAGTCCGTTCAAGAGCGGAAACGGCTTCTGGCGGGCGGCGAATACGATTGCAGGCGTCAGCAACAATACAGGCATCGACGGTTACAATTACAAAACAGGCCAGTTTGATTTTGGCATGTACAAGGATATCGCTTTGGCGCTGCGGCAAATGAAAGAAGACGGCAGTATGCTGCCGGGAGTGGAGAATCTGGATATCGATCCGCTACGCGCGCAATTTGCCCAAGGTAAAATCGGGATGTACATTAACCACTCGGCTGAACCCGGAGTGTACAAGGACCAGTTCCCGACCACCGAAAACTGGGGAGCGGTTCCCGTGCCGTCTATTGACGGAACCATTAAAGGGGCATCGCAAATTATCGGCGGTTCCTACATTGGTATCAGCGCAGATTCCGCCCATAAGGAAGCGGCCTGGAAGTTTATGGAGTACGTGTACAGCAAGGAATTGCAAAGTGAATACTATGAAAAGGGTTATGGAATCTCCTTAATCCCAGCCGTGTTGAGCTCAGGCAAGAAGCCGAGTATTCCGGGCATTGAAGGATTCCTGCCAAAACGGGTTGACGCTATTTATCCAGCTAATCCAAGTATAATTACGGAAAGCTCTTTGGAAGGCATGAAATGGGCAGAAGCCTTTAACGTATTTGTATTCACCGGCGGTGATGTGAATGCCATAATCAAGGATTTGGATACCAGGTATAATACATCTCTGGAAAAATTAAGAGCATCTGGTACTACCAATATTGTAGCTGATCCCAATTTTGATGCTGCCAAGCTACAGGGCAAATTGTCCACAGAAGAATAACCTGTGGCTGTCCCGCGGCCGATTCCCCAAGCGGTTCGGCCGCTTATTTTATCTGAAAGGGGTAGAAAAGCATGATTATTGAAAATGGGGAAGCCAAAACGCATGTCATTGACGGAAGCAGCTCCCGCAAAATTCTCGGTATGGGTGGAACGCTGATGATGGTGGAGGTCACCTTTCGCAAGGGCGGAGTCGGAGAAGTCCATTCCCACGATAAGCATGAGCAGGTCAGCTATATTGTAAAAGGAAGCTTCGAGGTCCGAGTCGGCGACGAGACGCGCATTCTCAAGGCGGGAGATAGCTTCTACGCGGGTTATAACGTTCTGCATGGCGTGAAGGCGCTGGAAGACTCCGTCATTCTGGATGTGTTCAATCCCTTCCGCGAAGATTTTCTTGAGGATCAGCAATGAACGACTATTACCTGCCGCAGCTCGAATTGCGCAGGACTGCGGAGTATTACGCCCGCCATTTTCCCGGCGAAGCCGAAGCGTCAATCGCCATTGCCGATCATGCTGTGGTCAATGAATTTATCGTGCCTTACACCCATGACTTGAGCCGCTGGATTCCACTAGGCGATCCGGTAGATTGGCTGCATAATCCCTCCAAGGACCCGGAGTTCACCTGGGGAATCAATCGGCATTGGCATATGCCGGATCTGGGCAAAGCATACCTGATGAACGGCAATCCGCAGTACGTCTCCGCGTTTATCAACCATTATCGCGGTTGGCGAAAGCAGAACCCGGTTCCAGTCGTTCCGTCCTATGAAGAAGCCGTTTTCTTCCAGAAGCTTGGCCCTTGGCGGCTGCTGGAAACCGGATTGCGCGTGCAGTCCTGGATCTCTGCCTACAAATATATGGAGGACAGCTCACTACTGACGGAACCGTTTCACGCCGAATTTTTGCAGGGGCTGGAAGAGCATGCTGAGTTCCTCACCCGGTATCTGGGCAGTACCGAAATTAATCATGCCATTATGCATATGCAAGGTCTGTTCATGATCGCCACATTTTATCATTGGCATCCACGCGCGCCGTATTGGCGGCAGTTGGCGGCCGAGCGGCTGGAGCTTTGCCTGCTGCATCAGGTTGGCCCCGAAGGGGTGCAGATTGAGCTTACGACCCATTATCACAATGCCAGCATCGAAATGTTCGGTACCCCTTATTTACTGGGCCGGCTGTCCGGTTATCCCTTCTCGGAATGGTTCGGCGAGCAACTTCGCAAAATGACGGCATTCACGGAGGGGCTTATTCGGCCAGACCATCAATCTACCGGAGTCGGCGACTCCGACTGGGTTGGTGACGGGCGGCAGCGGTTGACGCTGTTGGGCGCGATTCTCGAAGATGACGAACTGATCTGCCGGGGGGCGGAAAGTTCGGAAAGCCTGTGGCTGCTGGGAGCGGAGAAATACGAACGTTATATGCAGCTTCAGGCTGCTTACAAGCCTTCAACGGCGAGCCGAGCATTTCCACAGACCGGGTACTATGTAATGCGGGATGAGCAGCAGTATTTGTTTTTTGACGCCGCCGCTATGGGCGGGGCGCACGGTCATGCCGATGCGCTGAATCTGGAATGGATGTGGAAGCAGCAGCTTTTTTTCACAGATACCGGACGGTATACCTACGAAGAAGGGGAATGGCGCCATTATTTCAAAAGCACACGGGCGCATAATACGATCACGGTGGACGGTGAGGATCAGACGCCGTATGTGTCCACGCAGCAATGGGGCACACCTGCGGCCGAAGCGAAGACATACCGCTGGGAGAGCAACAGCCGTTATCACTTCATTGATGCTTCCCATGACGGTTATACTCGCTTGTCCGATCCTGTAACACATCGCAGGTGGGTGCTGCTTGGTTCGGAGGTTCCAATTATGCTGTTAGTCGATTGGCTGGAAGCCGAAGCGGAGCACGAGATGGAGCAACGGTTTCATCTGCACCCGGAAGCTGTAGTAGAGCTGTTGGAGGGCGAGACGGGTAGTCTGGGCGCTTCCGCTTCCTTGGTTTATCCGGGTTCTTCTGTCAAGCTTGCTATACAATGGACAACGGCCGGGTTGACGGAAGGGCGCTTCACGGTCAGCGAACAGCAGGGCTGGGTATCGAAAATATACGGCTCCAAAGCGGAGACGCCTGTGTTACAGGGACAAGCCGCTTTTTCAGGAAAAGCAGGCATTCTTACGGTGTGTCTGCCGGAGGATTCGGCCGATAACGGCGAGCCGCTCCGCCTGACCGCGTGGGAGATCGATCCTGCGCGTCAGCGGGTCGAGGTGTCCTATGTGTATGGTACCGCATCCGGAACCATCGTAATTGATGGCACCACGCTGGAATGGAGGGATCATGGATGACGGGCGATGCTAAGCCGGACACACCTACCGCGTGGATCGCGGGGATTGATGTCGGCGGCACCAAGACCTTGTTTTGCCTCGCTGGGGTGGACGGGAGCATTCGCGGCAAACGCAAGCTCGATACGCAGCTGAGCAGGGACCCGAAAAGCTTTATGGAATGGCTGTTTGCCGAGCTGGGGCAATTTTGCCAAGCTCATGGAACCAAACTTTCCAAACTGGCTGGAGTGGGTATCGGCTTGCCGGGAGTGATGAATGAGCAGACAGGCATTCTGTCCAGCGCTCCAGCACTGGACTGGCCGGCAGAGGATATTCGCCCGTGGATTGCGCACAACTATGAAGGAATTGTGGTGCTGGACAATGATGTGAACATGGCGGCGCTTGGGGAGCAGTGCAAGGGTGCAGCGGCTGGCTGTGAACATTTTATAATGATTACGGTCGGCACTGGCATCGGCGGTGCGTTGTACCTGAACGGGCAGCTGTATAAAGGGGTGACCTTCTCCGCTGGGGAGATCGGGTACTTCGTGATCGAAATGGATCGGGAGACGCTGTCCGCAGGGAAGAGCGGTGTCTTGGAGAGGTTCGGGGCGTTGGAGAATCATGCTTCCGGTACTGGCATCGCATTACAGGCGGCGCGTTGTATGGAAGACGGGGAGCTGTGCCCGGTGCTCTCGCTGCAGGCGGCTGGCGGTCCGGTCACGGCCAAGCATGTCTTCGCGGCGGCTGCAGAGGGCAGTCAGCTCGCGGCCCGCGTGTTGGACCGGGCTTATCATCTGATGGCCGTTGCCATCGCCAACTTGACCATCACACTTAATCCACAGCTTGTTGTGCTGGGTGGCGGCGTCGTGGAGAAAAATGCGGAATATGCTGGCGAATTGGCCGAACGTGTCTCCGCATTAAGTCCTGTTGCTGTGGACATTCGCAAGGCGGCACTCGGCAACGAAGCGGGCGCGATCGGAGCGGTCGAGGCCATCAGGAGAGCGCTCCGGGGCAGTGGGCGGCTGACGGAATCTTAAGCATCCTGCAATACGTACCCCGTTATTTATGAGGAGGCCTATCTTGATAAACGTACTGAAATTAGACAACGTTGAAGATTTTGTACAAATTCGGGCCAACCTGATAGTCAGTCTGCTTCAAAGCCACTTCAACGTCGTTGTGATAGTCGATAAAAGGGTCGGAAATGCCTGAAATAGCGGTTGCAAGAGAGGGATTATCTGCAAAGTTAGAGTACCGACAAATAACCGTCTCCAGTTGAATGGTAAGTGTGCAGGATTGCACGCTCTGATCATCAACTGGGGAACGGTTTTTTGTTGCACGAACGATTGGGATGGGAAGCTTCATTATTCCTGAGATCGTAGTAGGGATAGTCAAATCAGCTTGTCTCCCTCATTACCAAGGTCAATCTCATTGTGACGTAGTGAATCTACTCTAATTTGTGAATGAAGCATGGAAAAGTTGATCGCGACAAAAATAATACTTCAAAAAAAGGATGATACAGGAAAATGTCGAAATGAAGAAGAGGGGTATACCTATAACACCATGATTTTACATAAAAGCATACTAATCGAAGATATAGAGGGATCGAAACATAATGGATGAACAGAAGTTTTTACTGATATTAAAAGATAGGGATCGTACTGCAGAAGTTCTTTCATTCGCGATACAAGGGAATAAAGCGACTGTGACGTTCCAAAATGACTCTAGTAAAACCTATAACTATCCGCTAGATCAGTTGCATACGTTAATAAGCCAAAATCCGAAAGTGATAGATGTATCCGAACAGGAAGTTTTTGTACAAGAAAAGCCTTTGAAAGATGTCAAGCAAGTCATTTTATTCGACCAAAAGGTGAAAATATGGCTTACATGGGGAAGAACACTGATTGTAGATGCTGATCAGCTTACACTGCACCATCGCGCCTTAACCAATGCTAATGCCATCCGCATTCTTCAATATTGGACGGAAATATCAGAGCATACCCAGATAGATAATGGAAACGATCTCGAATCCGAGTCTCATTCTTTTTTGAGTAAACAAATGGTAAGGTTGAATGCTTTTATTCATCTCCAAAGTGCTCTTAGCTGTTTTATAAATCAAACTGCCTTAACTCGGAATGCACCGCAGACAGATCATATGATTTTTCCTTTTAAATTTAATTTGAGTCAAAAGCAAGCCTTGATTCATGCACTCAGTAGCAATATTTCCGTGATTGAGGGGCCGCCTGGTACAGGTAAAACACAGACCATTCTCAACATTATTGCGAACCTGACGATCATGCAAAATAAGACAGTAGCAGTTGTTTCAGGAAACAATGCAGCGGTGCAAAACGTGAAGGATAAGCTGGAGAAGTCGGGGTATGGCTTTTTTGTTGCTTCGCTGGGCAATGCGGAAAATCAGAAAGCTTTTTTTGAGCATATTCCCCAATATGACAAGTCTGAAGAATGGAAAAGCGAGCAATCCGTGCCCGAATTGATGCACCGGATCAAAGAATTGGATGATCAGATCCATAAGCTGATGGAGCTTCAAAATGAGCAGGCCCAATTAAAGCAGCAGTTAGCGGCCTACCAATTGGAGCAGCAACATTATGAGCATTACTATGAGAATCAGGATTCCGAGGAAATTAAGCCAGGACTCTTATACCAAGTATATCGCAAGTTTTATCGGGAAAGTCCGCAAAGTATCCTTTCGTTTCTGGCTCATCATCATGTGGCTGCGGCGCAAGGAAAGCTGAACAGTTGGCTGTATAAGGCCAAAGCAGCGTTCAAATTCGGCTATACCGATTTTGTGAGCTTACGTGAACATCAAAATGATGTTTTGTTGAATCTTCAAAAAGAATTTTATGCCGCTAAAATTAAGTACATCGAGCGAAAAATAGAGCATATTCAAAAGGAAATGGATAAAGCCACATTTGATGAATTGTTGTGTGAGCATGAGCGGATTTCGACGACTGTATTTAAGCATCAACTACACAGCAAATACCACGCAAGACAAAGCTTGAATTTTGAACACCGCACCTATAAAAGAAAGTATAAGGAATTTGTTCAGCATTTTCCTGTGGTGTTGAGTACCACCCATTCCTTACGCAATTGTGCGCCACCAAACTTTCTATTTGATTATGTCATTATCGACGAGTCCTCACAGGTGGATCTACTGACAGGAGCTCTTGCTTTGTCATGCTGTAAAAATGCTATCATCGTAGGGGATACGAAGCAACTGCCGCATATCGTGGACTTAAAGATCAAGAACAAACTCAGTAAGAACGATGTTGCTCATCATTTCGATTATTTCCAGCACAATATCCTGTCCTCCATGCTGTCGCTGTATGGTGAAGCTTTACCCAAAGTCATGCTGCGAGAGCATTATCGTTGCCATCCCCAAATTATTGGATTTTGTAACGCACAGTACTATGACGACGATCTGATTCCTTTTACCACACACGAAGAGAATGTCGAGCCGCTTATTTTGTTTCATACGGCTAAAGGAAATCATATGCGTGAAGTGACGCGAGGGGAGAAACTAGGGAAATTCAACCAGCGAGAGCTGGATATTGTGGAGGAGGTACTGGAGCACCCATTTGTAACGGTGAAAGATAAGAAGGAAATTGGTTTTGCTACACCCTACCGAAAGCAGGTCATCAAAGCAGGGCAAGTGTTATCTGAGGAAATTGAAAGTGATACTATCCACAAATATCAAGGACGTGAAAAACCACTCATGATCCTTTCCACCGTGCTTGACCAGAGTGCTCAAGGTAAAAAGGGAATTCGCTTTGTCGATGATCCTTGCAAAATTAACGTAGCCGTGTCCAGAGCACAACAGCAATTCGTGCTAGTGACAGGGCAAAATGTTTTCACCAAAGCGAACAGCGATGTAGGCAACCTGATCCGATATATGGAGTACAGCACTTTGAACGAGAACATTATCAAAAGCGAAATCGTATCTATTTTTGATTTATTGTATAAAGAATACTCTGAGGTTTTAATTGGACTTCGCGATAAAAAAATAAAAATTTCCAAACATGAGTCCGAGAATATAGCGAATGTTTTTTTGCAGGAGTTATTGAAAAGGGAAGAGTACCATATTCTGAACATACAGAGACAGGTATACCTCAAAAATTTCCTGAGCTCGACAGACCTGCTCGATGAGGGTGAGCGGAAATACATAAAAAACAACGCTTCGCTCGATTTTGTAGTGTACCACAAGCTGGACAAAAGGCCTCAATTGGTTATTGAAGTGGACGGGTTTGCTTACCATGAAAATAAGCCAGAGCAGCTGGAGAGAGATCGCAAGAAAGACAGTATTTTGGCGAAATACAAGGTTCCTTTTTTGAGATTAAAAACAGAGGGGAGTGGGGAGGAACAAAAGGTTCGGGAAATGTTGGATAGCGTGTTAGGCTATAAATAATATATCTTTTCTTACTGGTAAGAAGCTTAATATCCAATAGTTTTGAACATGCAAAAAAAGCTTATTCCCACTCATGTTAAGTTGGAATAAGCTTTTGAAAGGATGGGCTGCTATCATTCACCTGCGAAGCATGGACAACAGGCTTATTCAGCGGTTGCTGTCGCTTGCTCCGCTGCGAAGATGACGGGCTTCATAATCCGGCTCAGCATATCCTGTTTTGGACGATTCCAGGTAACCCAGTCGTCCAGCAGCAGCCCGCCTGTGTCGCCGCTATTCGGATTCAGGGACCAGTAGGTGAAGTACAGGTTGTTGGCACGAATATAGTCTACGAGTGTATTTTGCCATTTACCTTCTGTTGAGGACATATCGACATTACGACCGCCAAATTCACCGACCAGCACCGGAGCTATGTTTTGCTTGCTGATGTAGCCCCAGGTTTGATCCCAGATGGCTGGCAGGTTGGACGGGAAGGTAGGGTCGTTGAACCATGGCTGCGAGGACACACCAGGGCCGTAATCATGCGGAGAATATACGACGCGGTTCGGTACATCCAGAACAACAGGGTAGTTCGCTACACCTGTCAGATTGCCACCCCACCAGTATTGGCTATTGTTTCCTTGTACATTGTGGTCCACACCTTCGACGAGAATCAGCCAATTCGGATTCACGGACAGAATCGCATTCCCAGCGCGCTGTGCCGCCAGACGCCAGTCTGTGGAGATATTGCCTGTCCCCCAGCTTGCCTGACCGTGTGGCTCGTTGTGCAGATCTCCACCGATGACGGTAGGATTGTTTTTATAACGTTCAGCCAACATTTTCCAGTCGCTGATCCAACGAGTCTCAGGGTACTGGGACGTGTACCACAGCTCGGATTGTCCACCTGAGCCTGGACGGTGACGGTCAAGGATAATCTGAATACCGCGTTGTCCAGCTTTTTCGATCACCTTGTCCATAATTTGAATCGGAGTCAATCCGACCAGATCAGGGTTTTTGTAATAATCAATACTGTCTGGACGGGAACTGGAATCGAACAACTGATTACTGTATGGCAGACGGATCAGATTGTAGCCTTCTTTCTTCACCTGGTCCAGCATGTCGTCCATTGAACGGGCCCACAGTCCATGCAAGGTGTAATTAGGAGTTTCCAGACCGAACCAGTTCAGGCCGTTAAATGCCGCCTCTTTCCCGGATTCATCTACAATCTTGTTTCCTGCGGTGTGGTAATATCCTTTCACACTGGCTGCATCTGCCGAAGCGGGAGTGTAGCCATACAGTGAAAAGCCCATTACGAGGGAGGCAATGACGAAAAATGTCTTTTTCAACCCTTTTTTCTTCATGTTTTTGCTTCCTCCTTTATTTTAATATATTTGTAACCGATTACAATTCCATTTTATGTTCAAATATTCCATCAAACAAGTTCATAAAATTCGTATATTTCTAAGATTTCGTTCTAATTCAATAGATTTGTAACAACGGATGGTCAAGCTAAGTGCGAAAGTTCCTCTTGTAAAAGATTCGTAAGGGAGTTCAACACTTCATTTATTATATTTTCCTCCTGTACAAGAAGGTATATAATAAAGTGAAATTCGCTTTACATACAGGTTGCAGAATATATATTTGAAAATGAACACGCCTAACACGCAGAAAAAGAGAGGGGGTTAACCATGGTCACAACGATGAAAGAAGTTGCAGAACGTGCGGGGGTGTCGAAGAGCACAGTTTCGCAGTTTCTGCATAAGAGATACAACTATATGAGTGAAAACACCAAGAAGAAGATCGAGCAAGCGATTGAGGATCTCAGTTATATTCCCAATGAGGTGGCACGCAGTCTCAAGCAGAAGAAGACCTTTATTGTGGGTGTTATTTCTTCAACCATTTTATCGAGATTTACAACAGAAGTCGTGCGTGCAATTGAAGATGAATGCCAACTGGAAAATGTCCAGGTCATTGTCTGCAATACCGATGATGATTCGCTCAAAGAGAAAAAGTATGTCCAGTCGATGATTGCTCGGCAAGTGGATGGACTTATCATTTTTCCGACGGAAGAGAACAAGAAATTATATGTTTCTCTTGTCAAGAATGGCTATCCTTTCGTGTTTGTGGACCGAAAAATCGATGAAGTCAGCGTAGACACGGTGCTGTTGAATAATGAAAAAGCCAGCGAGCTTGCGGTTGAAGCATTCATTGAGCATGGTCATAAAAATATTGGCATCATCACGTTCCCTTTAGGCAAAAAAGCGATCACCACACGAAGTGAGCGGCTGTCCGGTTATAGAAATACGATGGGCAAACATGACATCCCAGTGAATGAAAACTATATCAAAAGCGGCAGGTTGGATGAAATGCCAAATCTTATTGGACAACTATTCCACATGAAGAACCCGCCCACCGCAATCATCGCTACTAATGACATGATTTTGGAGCAGGTGCTGATTTATGCAAAAAATAACCGTCTGACTATACCTAATGACTTTTCCTTGATTGGCATAGATGATGTATCCTTTGCGTCTTTTTATAATCCGCCGATCACTACCGTTTCCCAGCCGAGCTTTGAAATGGGGAAAAGAAGTGCGAGGCTGCTGCTGGAGAAAATCGATCAAAAAGAGCAGGACCATGAGGAGCTGTCAGAAATCATCCGATTGGATCCGGCCATTAACCACAGAGAATCTGTACAAAAATTGAACTGAATAATTTGAATAAGTCTTTTTATCTTTTTGGAAACGTTTTTATGAATTCTATTGTAAAAAGAAAATAATGAGCTATAATGATCCTATGATTCGAGTCATGAATACCCTTTCATTTATGTATGTCCTGATTTTAGTGATGTTGCGATTGAAGAGAGGGGAGGAATGAAGCTTAAACGAATAATGTATGGAGTAAGTTGTGATTTAATTCACAAAAAATAATTCTGCTTCTTTTTACATTCCCGGAAGGGAAATTTTTTTCAAGTATTACTAAATCGATTTAGTAAGAGTGAAAATTAATAAAAGAAAGTCGGAGATCACTATGGAAATGTTTATGAGTATTATCAGGGAGCCATCCATCATTATCGCGATTGTGACATTACTCGGCCTTATATTTCAGAGGAAGAAAGTATCCGAGATCATTACGGGAACTACCCTTTCTTTCATGGGTTTCACCATGATCAAAGTCGGCGGCGGAATTTTAGGAGGCGTTCTCACCAACTTCAGCCAAATTTTTTCTTATGCGTTCAAACTTAAAGGTGTCGTACCAAGCAATGAAGCTATCATGGCACTGACCATTGATCAGATCGGGGCGGATGCTGCGCTCATTCTACTCTTTTCCATGATCCTTAACATCGTGCTTGCACGCCTGACCAAGTTCAAGTACATTTATTTGTCTCTTCACTTGATTCTGTTCATGAGCTTTGCCGCTACAGCCGTTATGAAAGGTCTTGGTCTCAGTTCGCTGACTACGATCATCGTCGGTTCTTTGGTAATCGGGAGTTATATGGCAGTGTTCCCTTACCTGCTTCGGAATGCCAGCAAAAACATTATCAAATCTGATGAATATACGATTGCTCATGCTTCCATGACCTCTTACATTCTCGGCACCTATTTAGGAAAAGTTTTTGGTAACCGTGAAAATGACACCGAAAATGTAAAAATTAATGACCGCATCAGTTTTTTGCGCGACCCCAATGTTGCAACGACCTTGACGATGCTTGTGCTTTTACTGGTATCCGGACTGGTTGCTGGTTCTGATTATGTCAGCAAATTATCTGATGGCAAAGAATACATCGTCTTCATCCTCGAACAGTCAGCTATTTTTGCTGCCGGCTTGTATATCGCAAAAGCAGGTGTTAAGCTGTTCACGACTGAAATTGTACCCGCTTTCAAAGGGTTCTCCCAAGTGTTCGCACCTGGAGCAATCCCTGGTGTGGATGTTCTGGTACTGTTCGACAAATCACCCAATTCCGCGTTGGTCGGCTTCTTGGTCAGCTTCTTCACAGGCGTTGCCTGCGTCTTTCTTTTTCCGCTTGTCGGATTGCCTGTCATTGTGCCGGGGATCATGGCCTGCTTCCTCGCTGGTGGTGCAGCCGCGATATTTGGCAATTCCAGCGGTGGTTTCAGAGGGGCTGTCATTTCCAGTTGTCTTAATGGATTCTTGCTCTGTCTGCTGCCGGCCCTCACCTTGCCGCTCTTTTCTTTTTTGGGTGCCGAAGGGGTGACATTCGCCGATCCCGACTTTACTACCCTTTCCGGAGTACTGTGGCTTATTTTCCGTTGGTTTTAAACTAAATCGATTTATGAAGTTTTTTAGAATAACTCATCTCAATAATTTGTGTTCTAAATGAGGAGGAATTATCCATGTTTTTTAACGACCAAGATATTCAACTTGATACCGTTGACAGTAATACCACCCGGAAAGTGCTGGCCCACAGCGACCAGCTTATGTATGTCAAAGTGATGTTTGCTAAAGCCCAAACAGGGGAGATCCCATTGCATAAGCATATCCATGAACAAGTCACTTATGTAATAAAGGGAAGTTTTAAGTTCATGATCGATAATGGCGAAACAAAGGATGTGCAGACCGTTAGAGAAGGAGACAGCATCCATTTTCCATCCGATACTCTTCATGGCTGTATCCCACTAGAGGATGACGGTATTCTGCTAGATGCATTTACACCAGCACGTGCAGATTTTATGTAAATTCCCTTACTAAATACGGTGTATCTATTGAGTATGTCGAAAAAATGATTGATGGACAGGAAGAGTAAAAGAAAGGGATACTCCCAATGCGAGCATCCCTTTTTGTATTTGTCTACCCAGCGATATACCTTGTTTCAAGTAAAGGAAAAACTATTAGTTCTATAGAATATGAATAGCATAAGATCTTTGAGAGGAGTATGACTATAGAGCTATAAATTGTTTCCGCCTGAATGGTGATCATTGTTTATAGTAATCAGGGGATTGCGTAAGAAATGGGGCGAGAATACCGGGAGCAGAAAATACTGGAAGCCGAAGACTTATTGAATATGGCACAGAGCTACATGAAACAAAAGTTTGAAGAAGAGGTATGGAAGGCTCATATACATACACCTGTAGAAAGTGTGCATTCCAAGGGACAGAAGCATGAACGCATTATGAGTCTGGAGCCTGAAATTAGGAAAGGGCATATTCTATTCAATTCGGATAACCTCAGATATAACTATCAGGTTAAGGATTACAATCGAAACTGTACATACGACGATGCGCCGGATAGTTTATATGGGCTGTCCAATTGATCCAATCCGTTAAGCAAGTGGGCAGATCAGTGCAAGCGTATAGTCTTGCCAAAATGTACAAAGACGTCTAACATTTATTTCGGGTGTTCGTGATGAAAATAGGAGGCGTTCAAGAATGAAAGAAAAAAATGTCAGGGGAATTAGGGTAACTGATTATCATGATATTTATTTGTTAAACCAAGACTTTAACCCAAAACTATATCTATTTTCTGAAGAAAAAGTAAAAGAGAAGATTGAAATCATAACAAAGAAAACAAATGATATTATTTTTGTTTGTGAAGAAAACAACGAGGTAATAGGATATATTCATGGGAGCCCGTATGAATTACTTTTTTCTGACTCTTTAGTAAACGTACTGGGGTTTGTTGTAAAAGAAAAGTATAGAAATCAAGGTGTAGGTAGCCTGTTGATTGAGCGTCTTGAACAGTGGGGAAAGAGCCATGGATTTTCTGGGATTAAACTGTTATCTCACCCAAGTCGAATACATGCTCACAGGTTCTACGAACAACGTGGTTATATGTTTACAAAGGACCAAAAAAATTTTATAAAAAAGTTCAAATAGTACATATGTGGAACGAGAGCTCACTGAGCAACCAGGATAAGGCCGCTCAGTAAACTATGTGTCCAATTCGGATCAGGACGAAGCCATACATAATATAGACGTACATATGAATCATTGGGATAAAGAGCATAAACTACAGCTATGGAAACAATCTGAAATCTTTGGCGAGAGCTACAAATTGAACTATATCGACTCGAATGGACAGTTTTCTGCCATAGTGTTATCCCCTTTGAATGCCTATGTGCTAGAAGACGGAACACCAGAAAAGAAATGTATTCATTGGCCTACACAAATTTAGAGACGATTTGATAATCTTGCTACTGTAGAAAAAGGAAAAAACCTAAAAATGAAGATGTGGTAATAAATGTGTTGACACAAAAATGATTAGGAACCATACTATATATATGAACAAGGATAATAAAATAACCAACGACATTGATGCTATTCCCTCGCTTGCACAATCCAAGCGTCAGATTGATCGCTATAACCTAGACCTAGATGCACAGGCTATACTCGTCGCGTCTAGGCTAATGGAAGCGGGAGCCAAGCTTGGACATGCCGCAGAGATTCATTTCTCCAGATTCGGTTTATCAACAGGGCGATATCGTTTATTGGCAGACCTTGAAGATAACGAAGGAGAAGAGTTGCCCTCGCAATTATCTGAGCATCTAGGTGTGACACGTGCTACAGTGACTGGTCTTATCGATACTCTTGAGCGAGATGGGCTAGTATCCCGGCGATCAAGTTCAGAGGATGGACGTCAGAAAGCGGTCATATTGACAGAGCAAGGAGCGAAGAAACTTCGTGAAATGGCTCCTGAGCATTTCGCTCGGCTGGAAGCCATGGTGGGATTACTGGATATCGAGGAGCGCAGCGTATTCCTCGATCTGTTAGGCCGAGTTACACAAGGTATATCGGCACTTACGGACGAACCAAAACGAACTAAAGAAACACATCAGTAATGAGTAGAATGGGCTAGTGAAGCTAGCCCATTTTCACTCTTATATAGTTAGGATCCTAATTATATGTCACTGAAAGCAGCCGCTGAACGATTAAAAAGAATAAAGGAGCAATTAAATGAACAAGACGACGGAGTATCCCAATCAGACAGATGGTGTTTACGAAATCAAGTCTGCTGGTTCTGGCACAAAGACTTTTGTACTGTGGCGTGAAGTCGTAATGGCCTATGCGTCTCCTGCCATTATGGCAGGTATCGGGGGATTGGTCACTGCCGACAAGGGGCTTCAATTAGGGGCCTTGACCACAATCGGCGGAACATCGGCCTTCTTGGCTTTGATGCTTGGCCTTTGGCTGCGCAGTAGAGGAGGCCATAAAGGGTGGATCATCGGCGCACCTCACTTGGTTGTGGTTGGGCTGTTCGCGTTGGTGGGAGCAACATTTGGTCTATTCGCCGCATGGGCGACATCTGGTTTACTAGAAATTATGATTCCGAGCAATCACTTGGCCTGGGTCGGTCGTGTCTGGATCGATTTCCCGTTGTCCGGATTCATAGCAAGTACGATAGTGACATGGCGGTGGCGTCTTGCCGTCACTACAAATTTTCCATCCAAAAGGAGAAGATAAGAATGATAGTTATTATTGGAGCAACAGGTACGATAGGCAGTGCGCTTTTGGAACGTTTGGTTGATCTTGGAGTACCCGCCAGGGCGCTGAGCAGAGAGCCTGAGAAGTTGCGTGATCAGATTGGAGAAAAAGTCTGGTCGACTATCGAGATCGCATCGGCTGATGCTTCCGACCCCAAATCACTGCGCCGCGCGTTTACAGGAGCTAGCCAACTTTTCCTTGCAATATCCAATAGTCCAAGACAAATTGAATTGGAAACTTCGATTATTCAGATTGCCCGCCAAAGCTGGCATCAAGCACATCGTAAAGATATCCAGTCCTGCCTTTGAGCAGAGCTCTCCAGTAGCAGTGGCGGGCTGGCATCACGAAATCGAGAAAACCCTTAGCGAATCGGGTGTCACCCACACCGTGTTACGCCCCTATGCGTTCATGCAAAACTTATTACGCTTTGCACCAACGGTCACAACCCAAAATGCTTTCTTCGGCTCCATGGGCGATTCACCCTGTAACTTCATTGACTGTCGCGATATCGCAGATGTCGCCGCAGAAGTTCTGACCAATCGAGAGGTATCTGGCCAAATCTATACGCTTACCGGTTCGGATATTTTCAGCTATCCTCAGATCGCGAGTAAACTATCCACCCTGCTCGATCGGCCGATACGCTACATCAACATGGAGCCCCAAGCACTACTCCGCAATCTCATCGAGCACGGGCATATGCCTCCTTGGCTTGCGAATCACGTTGTGGAAATTCAAACTATGTCTACGGTGGTTCCGGAAAGACCAACGGACATTGTAAAGCGTTTGCTCGGTAGAGAGCCCCGCAAGCTAGACGCTTTTCTGCATGAGCATGCAGAAAATTTCAGATAGAGGCGGAGTTCAGCTAAGGATCAACCAGAAAGAAATGGTTGACCTCATAATACGAACGGGCAGGATAGTTCAATAAGAAGCTGTAGTGGAAGCGGATCCGGTATCGAATGGTAAATAGGGGCAGCGAGCCCCTATTTTTTGTTATTGGGTTTGTTATCGTACTTTGTTGATTCTTGAACAAAAATATGACCGCCATTAGGTATAGGTGATCACGTGATTATTAAACTAATCTTAACGTTTCCCGTTAGAGTATAACTTCAAACATTTTGTGTTCGCATTCACTCATCTTATAAATAGTAATAATAAATGAATTACCGCAAGAATTCCCATTGGATAAATAATTGATCTAGAGAACGTATTCTTAAATCCATTACGGGGGTGCTTTTCAAAAAATAGGTGCAGGATTGCATGGATGAATAAAAATAAATCTAGGAACCAAAAAATAATTGTCTGATATTGGCTGAAAAGTAAAGAGAGTATTATTGTGTAAAGAGGGAGGTGAATAAATGTGAAGACTTTATAGGCTTTAGAATCTTCCATATCTTTAAGTACGATAAACAATCTCCACTCAGAATGTCTTATTGCATCCATTTCGTGCAAAAGAAATAAAGATAAGTTAAGCAAGAATAGCACAAGCAAAAAATCTGGCATATAAAACCTCCCACAATTTTATAACTCCATGTTACTACAGTGTAATAAATAAACCCAGCAAAATATGGAATTATTTAATACGTATAACTGCCTGTGGCAAATAAGAATAACCATATTGCAAATTTGTGTGTTTATCGAACGTAATCTATTCAGAGAGTACCCTCATGTTGTCGATTACCCTGTGACTTTCTATTTCCTATCATTCCTGCCATTTTAATTAATCTCTACTAAAAATACACCAACATAGGGGAACGATGCGATAGAATAGAAAATAGAAAGCGTTATCATTATCCATTTTGCTGCGATGATCCAGGGGGAGAAGGCATATGCGTTCAAGGTTCCAACCATTAAACACATTGCGTAATCAGATTTTTATCGGCTTTATATTGGTAATGCTCATTATGATGAGTGTGGCGGGGGCATTCATTTATCTCAATGTCTCTCACCTGTTGAAAAACAGTGCCGAGCGGCATATTGGTCAGACCGCGGTACAAGCGAGCGGCAGGCTGGATGCATTAATCGGCCAAATGGACAGCCTGACGGAACAGGTGGCAAATCATCCGTCTGTTCAGCATATTTTGCTGGAGGAGCGCAACGGGGGGAAGGTGTCTTTTCGGCAGCGTCAATCACTACTGCAAATGATGCATAGCTATCAGGCTTATATGCCGAGTGTCGGCTCGCTGGAGCTGTATACCGCCGAAGGGAAGATGTTGTTTCCGATTAGGGAGGGCAGTTTGGAGGACCGCATCGGACAAGCGGACATCCGGGAAGCGAATCAGATGAAAGGAAGATTAGTCTGGATCGGCATTGATCCCGAGGACTCCCGGTCGCTGCTGGCGATTCGGCAGGTGAGCCTGGTGGATCGCTGGTTTTCACGCGGAGGATATCTGATTACCCGCATGGAGCGCAGTTATTTCAGGCTGAATGATGCGTCAGCGGTCAATGAAGAAGCGGATGAAACCATGTTGCTTGTAGATCGTCAGGGCCAACTGCTGTCGGGTGAACCTTTGAACCAGACGGATTTGTCAGGTGTACTGCACAGCAAGACACAGACGGTTCATATTGGAGAGCGGGAATATGTGAAGGCGGTCCAGCAATCGGAGCGAACCGGATGGTCGCTGCTGATCCTGATTCCGGTTAGCGTCGTCACAGACGGAATTACGGTTTTACGGACTACACTTATCATCTCCGCGTCTCTTGGTGCAGTGTTATTCCTATTCATGTCTTTTATGCTGTCTACGTTGATTACCAGACCGATAGGTCATTTGATTCAGGCGATGCGTCGTTCACGGCAAGGGGCATTGACCCTGAATCCAGAACCGGCATCAGCGGTCGAACTGCGGGAATTGAATGTAGAGTACAACACGATGATTGTCGACATTAATGAATTGATCCGTGTCATTTGCGAGAAGGAGGTTTTGCAAAGCCAAACCGAGCTTAAAGCGCTGCAGGCACAGATCAACCCGCATTTTCTTTTTAATACGCTGGATGCTTTTAACTGGTCGCTACAGGAAAAAGGAGAGGAGGAGCTTGCCGGGCTAATGGTGTCCATGTCACGGCTGTTTCGTTATATTATCGAACCGGCTCACCATGACTCTTGGGTGACACTCGGGGGAGAAATGGCACAAGTCCGCCGTTATCTGGAACTGATGGAGATGCGTCTGGGTGAACGTCTGAGCTGGCAAATTCATATGCCTCTGGAGGCGGCCCAAATTCCGCTTCCTAAGCTGCTGATCCAACCCATTCTGGAGAATGCCATTTTGCATGGCATCGAAAATCGTATCGGCAACGGCTGTGTTGAAATCCGTGTCACTCCTGCGGTAAAACCGGGCTGGACCAAGATCGCGGTCATAGATGACGGACCTGGCATGACACCGGAGGAACTTGCGGCTGTGCGTGCAGCGCTGACGGGGGGATCGGCCTGCCAGAGCAAGGGGACTGGTATGGGGCTGGTTAATGTGCAGCGCAGGCTTGCCCTCTATTATGAGAGTGCATCTGATCCAACGAATGGTTTGCTGATACATAGTGCTGTGCAGGAAGGAACTGTGGTGGCTTTTGAAATTCCTGATGAATACGGAGGGCGGTAGGAATGAGTGTTTCATCCAAAACCATTGTCATTGTAGACGATGAACAGAGAACACGTCAGGGGATACACCAGACACTGGAGCAATGGGCCGCCGGAAAATACCGGATTGTGACAGCGGCAGATGGTTTGCAAGCATTACAAATGCTGCGGGCGGAAACGGTTCATTTGCTGATTACGGATGTCCGGTTGCCGGAATTCAGCGGACTGGATTTAATCCGTTCCCTGGAACGGGATTCACGTCGGCCGGCGATCATTGTCATCTCGGGATATGCAGAATTTGATTATGTCCAGCAGGCTCTTCGTCTGGGAGCTGTCAATTATTTGCTCAAGCCGATTGATAAGCAGGAGCTGCTGAAAGCGGTAGATGAGGCGCTCCGGCTGGAGGAGGAAAGACAGCGGTATGAGAAGCTCGAAAAGCTGGCTGACCCTGTTCTGCTGGAGCTTGACCTCCAAGCGGCTACTCTTAGTGATCCGATACGGCGTGCCTTCATCTATATGGCGGAGCATCTTCACGAATCCGTTACGATGGCGCAGACTGCCGCGCATGTACACCTGAATGCCAGCTATTTCAGTGTTTTGTTCAAGGAGCAAATCGGTTTGTCCTTCAGCGAATATCTGCATCGACTGCGGATCCAACGGGCCAAGGAGCTGCTGCTGCATAGCCAGTTGACGATTGCGCAAATCGGAGAGCGTTCAGGCTACCGGACAGATAAATATTTTATTAAAGTGTTCAAAGCGACCGAGGGGGTAAGTCCCAGCCGCTACAGGCAGCAGATGCGTAAAGGGCCACAGGATATTCACTGACAGCATAGGCAGCTCATAACCCAATAAAAGTGGAATTATACCCAATCAGTGTACCCTGTTGGAAGCTGGAATGGAGTGCTAAACTTACAAATGATAACGGTTACAAAAAATAAAATTACAACAACGGAGGTCTAACGATGTCCAACGAGTATGGTTTACGTAAGCGCTCACATCGAAAATGGGTTGCTGGGTTGACCCTGATGCTATCCTTGATGCTGGTGCTATCCGGTTGTGGTGTTGGTAAGGATGGCAAAGGGGGTTCCAATGGAGAAGGCGGGAAGATTACGCTCAAAATGATGCACCTGTGGCCAGAGGGAAGCTCGGCACAGCAGAGCAAGCTTGTGACCCAGATTATAGATCAATACCAAAAGGATCATCCGAATGTCGTCATTCAGCAGGAAGTGCTGGAAAATGAACAATACAAAAATAAGCTCAAAGTGCTGTCGGCTTCCAATGAATTGCCGGATATCGGTATTACCTGGGCAGCGGGCTTTATGGAGCCTTACGTTAAAGGCGGATTATTTACGCCAATGGATGACCTGTTGAATGGCTCCAAGCTAAAGGACAAATTCGTACCGGGAACGACCGAAGCCTATGCGCTGAATGGAAAAACGTATGCGCTTCCGATCGAATTAAATATTTCACCCATTTACTACAACAAATCCATATTCCAAAAATACAGCCTGAAAGTACCTGCAACATTTGACGAATTTAAGCAAGTAGTGAAAACACTTGCAGATCATGGAGTTGCACCGATTGCACTGGGCAATAAAGACCGCTGGACCGGCTCGCTCTGGTATATGTATCTGGCGGATCGTATAGCAGGTAACGAGACGCTGAAAAAAGCAATTGACGGCTCAGGATCGTTCGATGACCCTGGTTTAATTCAGGCGGCATCCGAAATCCAGACGCTCGTGGATATGAATGCCTTTAACAAAGGATTTAACGGCTTGTCTAATGATGAAGGAAAATCCGAATTTATGAACGACAAGGCGGCAATGTATTTAATGGGTACTTGGGAATTACCGAATTTTACGACCAATCCCGCAATCCCGCAAACATTTAAAGACCAAATGGGCTTCTTTAAATTTCCGATGGTTGCAGGCGGCAAGGGCAACGTGGACAGCTGGGTAGGAGGTCCGGGAGTAGGCTTGTTCGTTTCGGAAAATTCCAAGGTGAAGGAAGAGGCCAAAGCTTTTGTTGAGTATTTCGTGGTCAAATGGGGTGAGCAATCGGTAACGCAGGCGGGAGTTATTCCGGCGACGAAGGTGGACACCTCCAAAGGAAATTTGCCTAAGCTGTATGTCGATTTGCTGAATGAGCTGAATCAAGCCAGCAGCATTACATTGTTCGCCGATGTACAGATGAAGCCGAATGCGGCGCAGGTACATTTGAATATGATTCAGGCGTTGTTTGGTAAAGCCGTGACACCACAACAATTTGCCGATCAGCATAAGGCTGCCATTCAGAAAGGAAATTGAAATTGAGCACATAAGGAGGTTGGGCCGTGGAAAAGGTCATGTCCAATAAGCTTGTCATTGCTCTGTATGTGTTGCCTTCCCTGCTGCTGTTACTCACTGTGATTTATGTGCCCATTGTGCTCACTGCCTATTACGGCCTGAATCAATGGAATGGAATAGGCTCTATGACTTTCGTAGGGCTGGACAACTATCAACGTTTGTTCACAGACACGGCGTTCTGGCAAAGTGCTTGGCACTCGCTGCTGCTGGCTTTGTTTTCAGGTGTCAGTCTGATCGGTTATCTGGTCATTGCGATGATTTTGTCAGGAAAAATCAAGGGAGCGAATCTGCTGCGGAAAATTTATCTGATCCCCATGCTATTGTCTTCTGTAGCTATCGCGCAATTGTGGCTCAAAATATATCATCCGACGAATGGAGTGCTGAATTCCTTACTGACGTCGGTCGGAGTCCACAATCTGCCCGAATGGCTGGCTAATCCGTCTCTGGTGCTGCCTGCCCTGTTCATCCCGATCATTTGGCAATATGCAGGCTTTTATATTCTGATCTATTATGCCGGGCTGAAAAACATCCCCGAAACGCTGGTGGAGGCTGCCCGGATCGACGGAGCCAGTGCCTGGCAGATTGCGACTCGTATCAAATTGCCCCTGCTGCGCGAGGTGCTTAACGTCACGATCATATTGTCCATTGTTGGCTCGCTCAAATATTTTGACCTGATCTACGTCATGACTGACGGTGGGCCGAACGGAGCCAGTGAAGTGATGGCTTCTTACATGTACCACCAGGCGTTCCGCAGCTTTGATTTCGGATATGGCAGCGCTACAGCCTTTGCCCTGTTGTTCATCTGTCTGGTCGCTACGTGGCTGATCCGCAAGGTTACGGCTTCGAGTGACACCATCCAGTATTCATAATACGGTCATGCAAATAGATCATGGGTAACAAAGGACAGGAAGAGGGAGGAACGGATATGAAAACCCAGGCAGCCGCCAGCTATCCGCTTGGAGTCGCTACCCGTGACAGAATGTTAACTCGGGTCGGTTATGCCGCTTTGTATACACTTTTGATCATCTTGGCGGTGACGCAGCTTTTACCGCTGCTGTGGCTGATGCTTTTCTCGCTTAAAAATAATCAGGAAGTGTTTAATCTTCCACCGTTTGCACTCCCGCCCCAGCCGCATTGGGAAAATTATATGAATGTGTGGACCAGCGGCAATATTGGGAGGTATTTTATCAATAGTGTGTGGATTACGGTAATATCCGTGGCGCTGACGGTGCTTTTGGCCAGCTTTGTAACGTTTGCGATTACACGTATGCGCTGGAAAGGAAGCCAGTTGGTCCTCGGACTCTTTATGGTCGGACTGATGATTCCGGTCCATGCCACCTTGATTCCGTTGTTCAGTATGTTTCTCAAGCTGCATCTGACAGACACGCCGCTGTCCATCATCCTGTCGTATATCGCTTTTAATCTGCCTACAACGATGATGATCTTGCTGGGATTCTATTACGCATTGCCCCGGGAAGTGGAAGAAGCGGCCGTTATGGACGGCTGCACTGTCAACCGGATGTTCTTCCGGATTGTGCTGCCCATGACGACCCCGGTCATGGCAACGACAGCCATCATTAACATGATCTATAACTGGAATGAGTTTATTTTCGTCAATACGTTCATTAGCTCGGACGAAAACAAAACGCTAACCGTTGGTGTCCAGAACTTTATCGGACAATATACGACCGACTGGGGAGCTATCGGAGCTACGTTAATGATCAGCATTTTGCCCATTTTGCTGGTGTTCCTCATCATGAGTGACCGGATTGTTGAAGGGATCGCAGCCGGGTCGGTAAAAGGGTAAAGAGTAAGGGGTAAAGGGCTACCAGGACACAAATTCCCTTGTTGGATTTGAAGAGCACCCTCTAGAGTAGACTTTGGAATAAACCTCCTGGTTTGTCCGATGAATGCTAGGGGGTGCATTTTTATACGAGTCTAGTTTGAGTTGAAGGAAATACATAAATGATTCTGTCCTGATTTAAATATTAAAGCAGGTTTAAATGAAAAAGTGGATTTTGTAGATATCTGTGGTATACATGGACTCTGTTTGTTCTGACTTAGCTGATAGCCTGTTGCTCACTGGCTAATTCTAACTGATAAAGACGTTGGCGTATTGCTTCTTAAAACCAATTTGGCCAATTTGACATTGAGTGCTTCCCCTCCCGTGTTAACTCTAATGGGGAGGGGCAAGTGATTGTTTTTGGTAGGTAGATTGGTGGGGGCTTTTTTTTATTTCTTTAAATTGAAAAAAATTCCATTCCTCTAATAATTCAAATTGGAATGGAATTTCAAAATTTTAGAGTGACTCGTATTAAATAAAGAAGTAAATGAATCTAATAAATAATATTTAATAATGATTTCTCTGATAATTCACTCCCGAATCTAATACTGAGTTCAATTATTTATAGCTATGTTTAGGCAGTAGCTTTAAAGAGTTATCCTTTTAGTCTCTAGGAGAAATTAATTTAAGAAAAGCTGCGAATGATTCACATACAAAATCTAATGTTTCGTCCTGCCAGTCTTCAAGTGATTTTTCTTCTAATTCCTCTTCGGTTATTTCACTTTCCAAGATTAAATCCTCATGGTTTTGAAACAAAATTTCCGGTTCATTTTTATCTTTCCGGTAATCAAATAAAAATTTATCACCAGATCCATTAATAGCAAAGGGAAATATATTTTTCGGTAACGCCTCACTTAAAGTATCGTACGCTAGTTCAATTGGAGAAATTACTTCTCCAAGAACTTCTTTTTCTATTAAAGATAATAGTTGTATAGACCATGTGAATTTCCCAGGTACTTCTACAACGCCCGTCATCTCTTCACCATTTTGATCTATTATATATGGTACTGATCCATCATGATTTAGCACAATTTCTACGTACTCTTTAGGAAAGTTGATATTCCATCGCTCCTCAAGACCTCTCAATTTGCTTTCATCTAAATTTATATTATCAGACCATTTTAGCTCATATCCCATTGTAGTTCTCCCTTCTAATTTATTAGAGGTTAATCGCCATTACCCCATATTTTATTTCCACCCGTATGATTTACTTTACCATGAACATTCTCATCTACCAACTGCATTCTTCCTGTTTCTTGATGGTGATGCCAAGTAAAGCCAGGTATTTTATCATCCCCTTTTATAATGGCACGTATTTGTTTCTTATCATATTTTAATACATCTTCTAAATATGTGTTTAAATCCAAATTCGCTGCTTTTGCCTCCAGTTTTAGCTTTTCACAGTATAACTTTGTTGAAGCTTGTAAATGGTTAGGTCGAGACATATTCAGTAGATGTTTTGATGTGTGACTCTCTAGTAAGGATATTTCAAATTTGATATATTTTTTGTCGAATATAGGGAAACCTAATGGATCGAATTCCACGCCTTTAAATATTGCTCCTGCATTGCCTGAATTTAAAACATTAGGACGTTTATACTTAGGGTTGTTAAGATAATTACTTTGAAGATTGTTCACTGATTCTTCTAATTTTTGCACATTAGTATAGCCCCATTTTGTAACATCCACTTTCCCATCCCTCGCTTTTTTAAGTAAATCCTCAACACTTTCAAATCCGTTTGGAACTATCCACCTTTTAACTACTTTACCGTTGGAATCAATTCCTTCTCTTAAAGTACCTTTAGTTTTAACTTGTTTAACTATGTCTTTTACATCGTCAGGAATGTAATCGTGTTTCTCCAGCGTTTTAGTGCTCTTACCTGTGTACTCTCCTGATTCTAACGCATCAATCTGTTTTTGTCTCTCAGGCGAAACCTTCGCACCCGCTTTGGAATGAGGGACATCAGGACCCAGATCATGAAACTTATAATGACCTGCATTAGTTGCGAGGATCGGTGATTTTTTAGTTATACGGATATTCATCTTTCGGGCTACACTCTGCAAGTAACTCCCCAAGGATTCGAAATTGGTCGGGAGGCGGAGGGCGTTCGTTTTGAATTTTCCATCTCCGGCCTTCGCTAGAGCAGAGTCGGCTTTCGCTGTATCCCCGAATAATCCCGGCGTTCCACCTTTTCCACCGTTCTTTTCTTCAACATCTTTGAGTCCTTTAGATAAAGAGGCTTCTTCTTTGCCTAGCTTTCCTAAATTTTTAGTGAGTTTGGCTCCTCCCTTGACGATTGTAATGACATCCACTCCACGCTCCACAGCTTTTATGCTGTCATACCCTGCATCATAACTTTCTTGCTTCGTGTCTGTCAGCGGGTTTGGAATAAAATTGTTCCACTTTTTCACAAGAGGTTCTGTAAAACCATCCCAAGCCTTTTTCCCGTCATTGAGAAGTTCGTTCCCTGATTTTTGAAAGGTGACCGTTTCCGCAATATATCCTCCTGCATGCTTAATACCTTCAAGTGTCTCATTACGCTCCAGAAAACCTTTCCCGGTGACGTTACCCGGCATGACGAAAGGAGTAGCCACCATGACTCCCATATCTGCTACATCGACAACCATATCCCATACGCCTGTTACAAATTCTACACCCGCATCCCATTCTCCCTTGAGCGTGGAGCCTACATTCTCCTTCACGCGTGCTCCCATCACACTTTGGATACCTTTTTCAGCGACCTGCTTCTCAAAATCAGACAACAGCGGCTCAGGGTAGTATTGATGGAGGGAAGCTTTGAGCTGGATTTCAGCGCTCACGCTGTTGACTTCCTGTTCCAAATCCAGCGTATCGGTGGTTGTATTCAGGTGTAAGCCGTTGGTTCCTTTCAGGAGGATGCTTCCTGCTGAAAGACTAAGGCTGCCGGTAGCTTGAATTTGTATACGTTGGGTACTGTTCAGGCTCACGCCATGATGGGCATTCATGGAGATGTACAGCGATCCTTCCTGCGCACTCATCGACAGCTCGGAGTTGCCCAAGGAAATTTCTTTTCCCTGCGGATTCGCAAAGGATTTGACCCCGGGATCGGCTGTTTTACGCTGGTGGCGTTCTGCAGGTGATTCGACCACGGCGCCTTGAGCGGTGTGAGAGGAAGGGGCCGCAGCACCCGATGGTTTCGTCCGCACGGATTGAATGACCATCGCATCATCTTCGTCTGCACTTGGAAAATACAGCTTCACCTGTGCGCCTTTTTCCGGCATCAGATACCAGACCTGATTACCTTCGGCAGAATAGGGGAACCACTGAGCCTCATGAGGACTTTGCTGATCGTCCATATCCAAATGCAATCGAACCTGATTTCGGCTGACCTCCAGTATTTTTCCTTCAATAGCCGCACCAATGATGGTTCGATTATATATTTTAGGGACCTTCAAGCCCGCCGACAACGCGCATTCATACGACCAAGTCATCAAGCCACGAATCAGTTGGCCTTCACGTTTGGTGATGACGTAGGTTTCGTGATTGCGCTCGACTTCATCTCCCAGTTGCAGCATGTGATCCCACTCAAAGGTATAGCGGGTGTAATCTCCAATCGTGGCCGATTTCCAGCCGTTCGCCTCCTGATCCAGATAGGGAGCGATCTTGCGCTGTAACGTAAAAGGAACCTCTTTCAATTGAATATGCTGTCTGCCCTGAGGAATACCGATCCAAATTTGCGCATGGTGTGAAACGATATTAGGAACGAGAAGGGCTCCCACATGCGAAGCCAGACGTTTTAAAAAAGTCCAATCTGTCTCCTGATACTGCATGATGAACTGACCAGTCTCTTTTTTCTCAAAAGCTTCATCAATCTTGTCCGAGCCTTTATAATCGGCCAGTACTGCATCTACAATCTCCGCATACGTTTGATGGATGTGTTGAAAAGAACGGTTTTTGAGCTGCGTATCCAGTTTGAAACTATGAGAAATGACATCGAGATTAACCACGATCTCTTGATGCAGGTGTTGTACATCTACGCAGTACAATTGCCCCATAAATAAGGGATGTTTCCGTTCCTTGGCATCCGAATACCAGAGTTCGATCTTATCGTCACTGCTTGCTTTAGTAATAATCGTGTCTGCTTGATCGGCTTCCAAGCTGCCTGTGATCACCAGTCTGGCATGTTCTCCCAGCTCATGACTCATGTGGACGTGCGTAAGACGCAGCTTGCCATAGGGCCAAGTGACATGTAAGTGCTGATAGGTAAAGCGGTCTTTCGCTACGATGCTCATCCCTTACTCTCCTTGCTTGATAAAATCAGCCATCCTGTCCGTCGTCTGTAATGGAGATGATGCCTCCACCACCCGATCCCGTGGCGGAATTGTCCGTGCTGCCTCCAGCAAAAAAGGAGGATATCGCCTCTTGTACACCTGTGCAGCTACACATTAAGGTTGAATTACTGAGCAGGGCAGGGGCCCCTTCGATCAACACATCCTCTTTTCCGCCTGTCCACTTGGATCCAAACGCAATTTCCGGTTCACAGGGAAGACCCTGCTTCAATTTACACACCAAAAGCATTGATTTTGCTAATATTGGCTCCACAAATGGCATCGTCCACGCTCAGGACGGGTTTATCTTTAATGTAGACGCCGTGGCTGTACATCGTATTGAGCACACCCGGGTCTGTACCTTGGCTGCACTGTAACTTGGCTCCTCTGACCACATAGGAATGCTCTCCGCTGAGCGCACCTTGGGCCAGTGCCTTAATAAGTAGGGGTAAAAACATATAAACACCTCCTTGGATAAAAGGTAAACATTTAAGAAAGCTCCGACCATGTCGCGGTGTGCAGCATGGCATAGGTTAAGGGGACCCATAGGGGGGCATCCTCCAGCTTAAATTGGCAACTCCCGATCACAGCCTTGCCACGCCAGGAGCGCACAAAGGCAATCTGATAATAAGGGGAGGGGGAAACTAGAAAAATAGATTCATAGCAGCCGATGATCGCGTCTTGAATAGGTAGAACTTTTTCGTCCACCAGCTTCATCGCAGGTTGTACACGACTCGTTTGCTCAATCATCTGTTGTTGATAGATTTCTATTTGCGTGGGGTCCAGATCTTGCCCACTTTGGTGCAGTCCGAACAGGATTCCGTCCAGCTTGTCTTGAACGACGAAGCTTTTCGATGGGTCTATCGTCTGCCTAGCACGAGCTTCTGGAATGAGAGAATCCGGCAGGGATATGGTGAGTTGATCCTCGAAGACAGGAAGGGTTTGAAACCGGATTTCCTGTTCATCCGGAAGGGCTAGTGAGCCTTTCAAAATTCCCTTTATCGCTTCTTCAATAGATACCAGCATCCAGCTTTCATCGTTCTCCGCTGTACTTAATTGCTCTTTCAACGTTTGTTGATAATGCAGCTTCAAAAAAAATTCATCCCAATGCTCCGTCAAGGTTGAACCTCCTTATAAGAGTTCTAGCTTTTGTAGCCGAAAACCACTCAAACTCCGACGAAGCAAGCTTTCAGCAGCCTCCAAGCTAACGATGAAATAAGGTTCCTTCACGTTGGATAGTCGAAAAAAATGGTGTTCTTTCACCTTTTGACTATCCAGCACAAGGCGCTTCAGCGTTTGATCATGCGGATAAAATTCAGTCTGCTCCGAAATACCATCCACGGAGGGAATAGATGGAATCCAATATAACTCCTGGCGGCTAGGTTCCCGGTTCACGAGATACAACTGTTTAAAACGGGCTTGTGGATTATATAGCTCTAGAATCCGTTTCATCGGATCGGAAAATAGCGGTTGTGAGGTTGAAAATGGTAGCCAGTCTGTATACTCGGCATCTTCTGTCGCATGAACATCTAAAACCTGAGCCGGGGGCATGCCAACAAATGGTGTTTTAAAAAGAACCGTATTTATAGGTTCGATATGGCGCGAAATCCGGTTGTCATCGACCAGCACATAATAATGGCGCATACACATTCCTCCTTACTCTGTCCACACGATGGATTGACGCTGTACTTCATTCAGCTTCCAATGTTGTTGGTACTTTCGCGGGACAAGAGTTCCTTGCATCGAAGCCCCCTCAAAATACGCATGTTCAAACGAATGTACATCCGTAAAATCGGCCCCATCCAGATTGGCGTGTTCAAAACGCAGTCCACATAGCCCTGGCACCCGAACTCCATGTTCCCGATGTGGCTGTCCACTAGCACTGCTGAAGTTAGCACCTCTCAAATCGCTATATCTAAAATCCGTGTCGGTCAGTAGGCATCCCTGAAAGCTGCCTCCTTCCAGATTCGCTCGTTGCCAGATGCTCCCGATCAATATGCAGGTGTGAAACTGGCTTTCTCGTAAGTCACTGTGGCTAAAATCGTTATAGCGCAAATCCTTTTGGATCAGGTGGAGGTGGGGAAGAGAGAGCCGCTTTAGGTTTTCGTAAACATAGGGTTCTTCTTCACTGGATTGCATCAATTGTTCGCTCACATCATCTGGAACAAGCGCTTCCTGATCTTCGACATATAGATTCTCGCTGATATCCTTGTACTCGCCCGTTCGGATGGCTAAACGATCAGTTTTATGAATAGCGAGATACTCAGGCATTTGAACGGCTTCTGCCAACCCTAAGCGCAGGAGGGAGTTCACAAACTGGTGGAAAAAAGGAGCGGATTCCAGCATCAATCGTTCAACGTCCACAGAAGTGATCGACCCCATATATATTTTTCGCTCCTGCTCCAAGGCTTCCAACATGGCACTCATCGGTGCGTAGGCCCATGATGCGTCATAGGTTAGCTTGCAATCGGAATCATCTTCGTACCATTCAGCAGAATAAGCCTCGACCATATATAGGTAGGATTGTTCAAGAATTTGAGTGCGCAAGAAAGAATAGTGGATATATCCAATCGCTTCTTTTTGACCTTGTTGTTGCATGCCTAGAATGTGTATACACAAATCCCTAAACGATTCTTTAAAGTCGGAGATCAGTTGAGCTTGGCAGCGATGAAACTTGGCTTCCAGCATGTCCAACTGAATGTCCAGCAAAGGTGTAAAGTGATGCTCTTTAAAATGGTGTAACGCCGCTTGTTTATCCATCTGCTAGTTCTCACCTTCCGTTAGTTCATCTTAATTTCCGTGCCGGAGAAGGTGGTTTTGTCATCCAGCGTAATCGTGTTGCCTTTACCAGACAGCTCAATTTTTCCGGCGGAAAGCTGGATGTTGCCGGAACTCATAACGATATCGGAGGCCGCGCTAATACTCACATTTTTTCCGCTTACAATATCAATGCCTGTTTTATCGTTAATGACAATGGACATTCCGTTACCTGAGATGACGATTTGATCCGGGGCGAGCATGATTTCTTTTCCATATTTGGTTCGCAGTGTCTTAATGGCAGGGTCAGCCATTCGATCTGGCGCAGGAGCTGCTGCGGACAATGCCGAAGAAGACCTTGCTCCGGCAGACGAAGTAGAAGCAGTCGCATGTCCAGAAGCGGCAGAAGATTTTCCCCCGGAAGGCTGCGGTTCTCTTTTAACCGAGCTGATCGCGTAGCCTTCTTCTTCCTTATAGCTGGGGAAATAGATACGGATGCTGTCTCCGTCCTCAGGCATACAATACCAGCCCGTGTTATCCGCAGATGCATAAATGGTAGAGTAGGGAAACCAGTAATCCGTGTTCGGATCTTGCTGATCGTCCATATCGAGCTGGGCGCGGACCTTGTCCCGACGAACGCTCCGTACCTTGCCATGAATGGAAGCACCGATAATGGAGCGATTGTAGTCTTTAATAGGACGTAAGCCGCTTCGTGGCGACAGCTTGGCAGTATGGGTCAGCACCCCATCTTTCATCTCTGTTAGCACCTCAGCTACGATCAGCTTATGACCTTGAAAGGTTACTTCATAGCCTGGCTCTAGCAGCTTCTCTGTTTCGACTTCATACTGGATAAAATCAGCATCACGCACGCCGGGGATATGGTTTTCAGAGGCGGTTTGAAAATCCGCAACCCGTTTGGTGACCTTATAATTGGTGGATTGTATTTCTCCTTTGCTCAGGCCCATAGGCAAGCCAAAATAAAACTTCGGCACTCCATAGCCCACCGCAGGAATGAGTGGAGAGTAGAAGTGGGAAGCCATCCGTTTCAAAAATTGCCAGTCGGTTTCATCATATTGCATGATAAAGGTGCCGATGGGCTTTTTATGGGACACAACATCCATGGCTTCGGCTTTGGAGTAGTCCGATACAATACTTTCGATCAGACCCGTATAGGTGAGCTTGGGGTTCTGGAAAGAGCGTTGATGCCGCTTAATATCTAGCTCATAGGTATGAGATATGGCTTCGACGGTCAGGTAATGAACGCCGTGAACGACTTTTTCCTCCACATCCAAGGCAATACCTCGAAAAAGGGGCTTTCGATTGCCATTTTTGTCTGTAACAAAAGCTTTGACCTGAGTTTCTTCATCTGAAGCACGTACATACAACTCGCGCTTTTTCTCCGAGATGATGCCTGTACAGATCATTCGGACATGATCATTGACTGTTTTTAAGATTTTAAGCTCATGAAGGCGAACGAATTCATAAGGCATGATTTTCGATATGACCGTACGTCACGATGTTTTCCATAGGTGTCTCCTTCTATAGTTGTTTTTGGTAAATGTTATTATGAGATCCCCAGCTAGTAATGTTGTTATTGATAAATCCAACATATGTATTTATCGGTTAAAAGAGAGATTAACTTTACAGAATGACCCATTGATTGGGGTATTTACTATGTGTATTTTTGGAAGCAGGTGATATGGGAGGGAAATGTAGAGTAGAAAAAAGCATATAATAGGTGGTAAGAGGGAGTATATCCTTTCTCCGTCTCGACACATGTGGAGTGCGTGGTAGTAATATATCGAGATAAGAAGCATTGATGCACGAGGGTTTGAAGACAATATGAATATGTTCCTGCATTCAGAAAATCGCTTTAGGACTGAGTGCGGGAACATATTTTATTTACATTCATAGGCATGTGAAGACGATAATATTGATGGTTCGAAGTAAAGAATTGATGTATAAGCGATGGATCGACTTGTAATAAGTAAATACCTTGTAACTCTCTAAAGAATACTCATATTTATTTAGAGGCCACTGAAAAACTACTTGTTTTTTAGAAATTCAACATTTTTAGGGGGTCAAATATGATTCCCGGAACGCGAAACGAGCCTTAGAAGCGATTCTAGAGGCTCGTTTTTTGCTCGGATTTTATTGCGGAGACTTTTTCAGTGGCCTCATTTATTTATGGGTATTTTTTATATCTTTAGATTTAAATAATTAACAGCTAATGTACTTTAGTTATCGAATATTTAGTAATAATCCCGTTTAATAATTTTATATTGGGTATGATTTGTACACAGTGAGCTTTTTATAAAAACTCCAAATGTATCAGGGTTATAGTATGTGATTGTAAAAAGCACCGCAATTTATATACTACTTATATCAGAATGTATCTGAAAAATATAATTCGACAACAGATTTCGACTACTTTCGACATGGGTCTAAAGATATAATGAAATAGGACTTAAATACTGGTATGAATCAGTGCTATGCAGATAGGTGAGGGTTGAAATGAATACAATTGAGTTTGTATCAAAAAACGACAGAAAAAATTTAGTTTTGTTTATACATGGATTTACTGGGAGTAAGGAAACATGGGCTAATGAAAATGGACAAGAATTTCCAAAAATGCTTCTTGAGGAAGAGGGAATCGAAGAGCAGTTTGATATTGCTTATATTACTTATTATACGAAACTAATTGATCTATATGGTATCAAGTCAAAAACAAAAAAGTTAATGCGAATGTTTAATTTTAATACTGGAACTGCAAGAAGAAATGTTGGTATTGAACAATTAGGCGAATTCATTCAAGCAGTTATTCAGTATCAATGCGAGTCTTATGAGAATATTATAATTATCGCACATAGTATGGGTGGGTTAGTAGCAAAGTCTTATATATTGAGTGAGTTGCAGCAACGTCCTACTACTCCTCAAGTAAAATTGTTTATTTCATTGGCGGTTCCTCATATTGGATCAGAATGGGCTACTTTAGGTGAAAAGCTTTTTCGAAATAAACAAGCAGTTGATCTCAACCCTTTAAGCCCGTTGTTGTCACAAAGTAATAGGGCATGGATTGAGAGCTCAAACACCCCTAAAACAGTATGCTTTTATGGACAATTTGATGATGTAGTTTCAAAAGAGAGTGCTGTATTGTTACAAGTTGAAAAACCGGAAAGAGTGCCTTGTGATGAGGATCATAATACAATTACTAGACCAATTAACAAGGAAAGGCTTGTATATGTTGCTGTAAAATCAATATTACAAAAATTTTCCAAAGAGGCATCGGAACAAACGGTATTAACTGTTCAGGAATTTGTAGATCAAGGCCAAATGGACGACGAAATTTTTGTAATTCGTTTATTAATTGCCGATGTACATAATATTCACGTGAATAGTGCTAAACAAACTTTCTTCAATGCAGAATACATGAGGAAAGTCCTTATGAATCAGGGGGATCATGCAATAAAGGTTTTGACTGAGTTATATGTGAAAATTGAATTCTTTTATTCTGTTGCTTTTGGAAAGCTAATGATTAATGAACTAAAGGACAGTAATCACTTGGTCACCTATGTTCATGATGAAATTATGAAAGAACCAGAATCGCTCAAATGTGCTATTCCTTTGTTAAGTAGTTTTCATAAAACAGGTATGTTACATCAACTAATGAATAAATTAGAGAAGGATTTGTGGTGGGCACAAGGTCATGATATTCAAACAATTGAAGAATTCAGAAAGGTACGAGGAAAATGACAATCTTACCTTTTATTATTCCTGAAAATGAATATAATGTTAGACTTGCAAGGTTGTTAATTTTAATAAAAGAACTGGCTTATACCAAGAGAGGTAAGTTGGTTATGAGCCTCGATCGTTTAGCTATGTACGATCATCTGTTGAGGAATCCTGTGTTACTTAAGGGAGTACTGGATGCAGAAGGGCAGGGTAGATTAATGGAATTAAGATATGAAGAGCGAGATTCTATTGAATCCTTGTATCCAAACCGAGCATCCTTATATGACTCTAATAGCATCAAAAGAATCACGTACTCTCTATTTTATCTAGGATATATTTCAGCTAGACATGACAAAGAAGGACGTATTTATTATTTTACAACCCCTAGCGGAGATCAATTTGCTGAAGAACTTGAGTCTTCATATTTCAATCGAACTCGAACTCTGAGTAAAGTCTTGGTCTCGCTCCAAAAATTGTCCAATGCTCAATTGCAGAAGCTTATAAAATCAATTAATTATGGGGTGCTTTTCTAAACATGAAAACTAATCTTTCTCCTAAAATGATCATTAATAAACTTATCTTGATTGGTAGAGATAAGAACTATATAGTTCCTTTTTCATCGGGCTTAAATATAATTTTTGGTGATTCAGATACTGGTAAGTCAAGTATTCTGAATCTAATTGATTATTTGCTTGGTGCTAGTGAAGTCAATATGTATGACGAAATTGAAATGCATGGACAGTATGCTTTACTTGAAATCAATTTGAATGATCAAGTGTATACTATTAAGAGGGATATATTTGATTCAAATGCGTATATTGAAATTTTCAAAGCCCCAGTAGATCAAATTAATCAAGTGTTTCCAAAGGAATATGGACCGCATTCCAGGAAAGAAGGACCTTCTGGATACTTATCAGAATTTTTATTAGAATCACTCAACATCCCACGGGTCAAATTGAAACAAGCACCTTCGAAAGTTGATTCCAAAATGTCTACTTTAAGTTTTCGTGACATCTTCAAATTCTGTTATATGGATCAAGATGAGGTAGGCAATAAGGATATATTGGATCAGAAGAACCATTCTGTATTTGTTAAAAACAAAGAGACATTTAAGTTTCTTCATCATTTGTTAGACGATAAAATTACACTCTTGCAAGAGGAAATTGGTGAGAAAAATCGTGCGAAGCAATCCATTATCCAGCAATTCACAATAGTTTCTTCCTTTCTAAGAGAAGCGCGCTTAGAATCAATGGAATCGTTAGAGGATAAATTCACTCAATTAAAAGAAGCATTACAAACTGTGGACTTGGAAATTTTGGATATTACCCAAAGTATGAAAGCTGACAGTGAGCAAGATGAAGAGATTAGAAAGTTAGTTTTTGATAAACAAGGTCAGCAAGATAACTTATCTATAAGTAGAATGTATAAAGAAACACAAATGGATCAAAATCTAAGACTGAAAAAGGATTATCTTCAAGATATAGATAAATTAACAGCTTCTCTCGAAGTTATTCGTAAAATGCCTAAGCATGAATCCCATCATATAAATTGCCCAATATGCGATAGTGAGTTAAAAGCTGCTAAATTTAATGAAATATTTAGTCACTATGATTCAACATCCATTGAGCAAGAAATCAAGAGCTTAAAAAATCGGGCTAAGGAACTGACTGCCTTAATTGAGCAAGATCGGGAAGATATTTTAAAGTTAATTTCTGAAGCAGATACTGTTCAAGATGAAATTCGCAGAGCTAAAGAGTTATTAGATATAAAAACGCAAGACTTCGTCTCACCTTTTATCGCGCAAAGAGATATACTTCTCAGAAGAAGAGGAGAGATAACTGAGGAAATCAAACGGGTCGAATATTTAAAAAAACTTCGAAATCAAGTCAACGATCTCACGAAAAGATCAGATCAATTAGCCAGTCAAATTGAAGAACTAAATAGTCAATTGGAGATTCTTGCAGCAAGTGCTCCTTCTGTTGATGGCGTTCTGGGAGGAATAGGAGATATATTAAACGATTTTCTTAGAAAAATCCCGATACGGAATGCTTATGGAATCAGTATAAGTAAGAATACATTCCTTCCTGTCGTTAGAGACAAGGATTACTCAAAACTAACATCAGGTGGTCTTAGAACTTTGGTATCAGTTGGCTATTTGATTAGTATTTTGAGAAATAGTCTAGGGAGCCAAACTAATTTTCCAAGCCTTGTTATGATTGATACGGTAGGTAAATATATAGGGAAGACTAAACCAAAGTATTTGTCATTAACTAATCAAGCTGAAGATCGTGCTGAGGGCCTAAGCGATCCTCTTAAGTATAAAAATATTTATGATTACTTAATCTCAATGTGTGAAGACTTGCTTAGTAAGCATGATTTTCAAATTATTGTTGTGGACAATGACTTGCCTGAAAATATGGAAGAGCAGTTGGAAGACAACGTGGTTAAAAAATTTAGTGCGGTGCCAAGAGAAGGTTACGATATTGGATTTATAGATAATGCAATTCCGAGAGACTAGAATATAAAAGAACATAATTGAGTTGTCTATGCCTGATAAACTGTTTTTTAAGAACTAGAAAGTGGGATTTTAAAATGTTAATAGAATAACTTTTAAACTATTGACGGATTGTAATATGAATGTCACACCTGTTGGAAATAAAAAAATAGCCCATGGCCTGATTCGTGTAGAATGAAAGTTCCAGCACCTGCATTCACACAAGGAGAATCAGTCCATGAGTTATTCACATCTTAGCACATCGAACGAAGCAAGCTAGAAATCCTGCATAGACAAGGCTGGAGCGCGCGATTCATTAAGGATCTGTCGCACTTGGCTTGATAATCCGTCGAGCTTGAGTTCATGCTTAGAACTAATGAACGGCATGGACAGCGTTTTGATAGGTTGTCAAGTTCGGCAGGGCTTTTGTGAATAATTCGAGAGCGATTTTTCAGTCTAAATATTTGAAAGGAAGTGAATCATAAGATTAAAACATGCCTCGCGACTTCCACCTGTACTAACCTCCTTAAATCTTTTTCTTTACAAAAACAATTATACTAGTATGAGTCTAACCGACCGTTAGGAGGAATAAAGAATTATGAATAAACAACTTTAATATGTAAGAGGTGCTTCCTTGGAAATCCTAAGATCAAATTATATGTCTATTTTGGGGATTGTTTCAATTTTAATATGGACTACACTCTATATAAGACATCAAAAGAAAGTAAGACTTTTTATTAAGAAAGAATTAGAAAATATAGACTTTAATCCTGACGTTAAATTTAAATATAAAGATACTTTATTACTTTTAAATTGTAATGAAGGGAGATTAGCAGATATACAGTATGGAACTGAAACAGAATTGTATAGCTTCTATGCTGAGTATTGTCTGACTAATCGAAGCAGGAGTAAGATACTTTTACTAAATGAAGAAAATAATAAGATTATAATTTTTTATAGGAAAAGTAAAGAAAATTTCATTTTTAATTTATCAGATATTAAAGAGGTTGAAATAATACTAAATCAAAGTTCTGATGACAAAGGTAATGTAGTGTTTTGCCCCTCCTTAAGGCTGACAGTATCAAATAAATTAAATCCTCATCACGAATTTGAATGGTTTAGATTTAGAGTTAGAATGGATGATAAAAGTGTCCAAGAAGAATTTAAAGAGCTGGAAAAAGAAGCAGCAGTACTTAGAGTTTATGTGGAAAAGGCGAAGGATAAGATTAGTGAGGAAAAGCCTACTTTCTATATTGGATATGCACCTGGTTCTATTATAGGTAACCCATCGAATGCTGTAATGAATAATCAAAGTTTCAATGAAGAAGTTTTAGAAGCTAACCAAATTCTTCACGATTTTATTTTAAATGAAGTACAGGAATTATTAAACAGAAATAATAAAATTAATCAAGGGGAACTTGGTGAATATTGTGAAATTATTAAAGAAGATACAAAGTTAAAAAGCTATGTTGCCGATCTAGTAATTGATTGGTTGACATATAAGTGAGTAAGTTAAGGCACCTTAATTCTAATAAATATTAAGGAGAAGTGGCGTATGTTAAAAAGATTCATGAAGTTATCCGGAGAAAAATTTAATATTATTAGAAATCACCAAATTGTTGGTACAGCAGAAGGGTTAAGAAATACTGAAAATAATACTCAAAAAAAATATATTGGTTTTGATCCTAATACTGACATCAAACCCCAAGATATTATTATAGGGGTAGTCTCTAATGACGAATTTTACATTGAGGATGTCCAGAGCCATATTTATAAAGGGAGTGTATTGCAAAGAAAAGCTTATTGTATGACTAAAAATCAATTTGAGAGAATGCAACATGAGAAACAGTTAAATGCTGCTTCTTTTCATATCGAAAATGCTCATAATTCGATAATAGGTAATCAACAAACTGTTTCAATGACAAATACTTTTAATATTAGTCAAGTTGAAAAAGAAATTGAGCAAAGAGGTGGAGAAGATAAAGAAGAATTAAAAAAAATGATGGCTGAAATACAAGAGATGTTTGAGGATTCTGAAAAAATGAAAAAAGGTTCGCTTTCGAAATTTTCTGAAATGATGCAGAAACATAGTTGGATAACTAGTTCTATAGCTAAAATGGGATTAGATTTTTTAATGGGTGCCGTAAAAAGGATATGATTAAAAATTCCCTTTTCATAGAAATATTGTAGAACTAAACTCATTAAGAAAAAAATTTCATGTAGATCTTGAATTATATAGGGGCAGTAAAAGATTACAATCAAAGATTAGGAAGCGTCATAGGATTTCGGGCAAAATAGCAACTACAAGATTCATCTAAGATAATAAAACTGCTGCTCACTCAAGATACACTGAGCTTTAAAAAAGTTATTTGCCGAAACCTAGCAATTTTAACCGATGTTTGGGCCTTCCGCTATCCCTTTTATTGTTGCTTATTAGAATTAGGGAGGGCTAGCAACAATTTTATTTCTTTCCGATTGTTCTTGGAATTTATCTCTATGTGAAACAATCGAATTTAACACTTGTGATTCGAACTTATATTCGATATACTATATATGCGAACGTTTGTTCTTTTTGGTACAGATACAAAATCCATCAAACTGGAATGTTCACAACCATATCACACAAACCAACAAACAGGAGGCCAAAATTTGTCTAGTAATCCAACACGAAATCAATACCAAATCAAACTGTTCCATTTTAACGAGATCACCCATGTAGGCAACCAGCTTTGTGCGCCACCATCTCGCACTCGTCTCATCACCGTATCGAACAGCATCTATCTTGATCAACTCAAGCGAGTTGTAGCAGAACGTGATCCTTCCACCGATGTTACCGAAGTCATCTTTATGCTCAAAGCTGATCAAATTGACGAAGATGATCCATCCCAACTTGCTTTGTTTGAACGTATGTTACGAGATGGCATCTACTATAATGGAAGGAAGTATGTCCGTTCGATTAAGTCACCTGCTATGGGACGTACACAGCGAACGGAATTTATCCAAGAAAAGTATGTTGCTGATCTGTATCGACGCATTACACTTGGCAAAATGCCACCACTCACCAACATCCATAAGTGGGAAGCTGCACTTGGTGTGAGTCGTTCAGCAGCACAACCAGTTCCGTATATTCCACGTATCGTTGTTATTCCCGATTATGAAAAAGATACGATCATCGAGGATGTATGGAAAGTGGAAAAGTGTGCTGAAGATTTGGAACAGCAGAAGTTGATATTCGATGAAAAGACGAAGCAACGTGAATATTTCAAAGCGAAGAAAGAATTGAAGCCAACCAAGGAACAATTACATAAGTTAGAACGTATACCGAATAAAACGATCTCGTGGAATGGTCGTGCAAAGCCTGTTCCTGATCAAAATGAATATAAAACTTTCAATGGATGGAATAAATATAATCGTCGTGTGAAGCTAGAAGCAATTCCTTTTCCTGTTCATTCGGTTATGTATAATGACAAACTATATCCTTGCTATCCCATCGAGCAAACGGAAGAAATCCCGATCATAGCAATCAATGAAGAGTCCATCGGGTTTAAGCGAGTCGAGTATCCACAGTATGAAAATAAGAATGTTCAGTTTTTCGATGGTCAAGGTTTAATGAGCTTCCAGTTTGCAGAGCGTATTGGACAACACCTGAACCTATCCTATTCACCTAATGCAGTTCAGGGAAGACTTCCATATATTAAAGGTAACTTTATTCGATTCGATCTAATGAAATGGTTTAAGGAAAATAGCATCACAGAAATAAAAGATATTTTCGATGAATCACAACCCATCATCGACAAACAGGGTCGTCCTATTGATCTCATCCTCACCAAATCCTGTTTCAAAGCATGGCATCAATACAGTGAGGGAGAAGCAAAGCCCAAGTGTTTGTTTGAAAATATAACGGAATACGATGCATTACTGAAAGTACATAATCATAACAATTTCTGGATCGCCAATTATGCGAAGCCAGCATATCAGATGAACGCCTACACACCACTGACATACCAATATATTCATGCGCTGAATCTTACACTGAACGATTTATTTCAATTAGCTACGCCTCTAATGGATGTCATCAAACGTGTCCTACATGGACAAAAGAATGACACCCATGGAAAGTGGCTTCGAGATATCGCGTACACGAAAGCGTTCCTACATATGCTAGTCCAAGAAGACGATGAACCCAAAGATGTAGATGAAGAACCCGACGAACAGGAAGATGAAATAGAACGGGGCCAGAAGAAAGAGTTTATCAATGAAATCATCCAAGCTATTGACTTGAATGAACTAATGCTGTATGACGGAAACGTCCGCAAATTCATCGTGAAGCAAGCCATGCAGAAGGTACAGGATATGTTGAAAGGTCGCATCCCGATTCAGGGTAGCTACTTTTATCTGACTAATGACCCGATTGCATTCATGGAGCATGCCAGCGGAAAACCAGTAACAGGTGTGTTAAAGAAGAACCAGGCTTTTATGAATCGGAAACGTGGAATGCATGCGCTATTCCGGTCACCGCTAACCATATTTAATGAAGTGGGCAAGCTAGATTTTGTACAAGTACATAACCGATATATACGTCATTTAGATAATGTGATTGTTCTGAACTGTTGTGATTTAACACTGGCAAGGCTCGGACTAGGAGATGTGGACGGAGATACAGCTCTTTGTAGCAACGATCCCACCATACTCAAGGCAGTAATCGATGCGCCTACGATCATTAATGAAGATGATAAAAAAGTGGCTGCTCCTGTACCCAATAATATGGACAGCATCGTCAAGATGGAATTAAAGAGCCTACATAATCTAACTGGTAGATGTACGAATGTGAATACGTATTTTCAGAATCTGGCTTTGGAGGAGGGGAACCTTCAATAACGGGTTTTGGAAAACTCAGTCTTAAAGTTTCTCCAAGGCCAAATCATTGATGCGACCAAAAATGGACTGGAAGTAGAGATTCCATATGTACTGGAACGTCTGGCTATCCAAATGCCATATTTCTTTCGTTTTATTAATGGTGGCAAAGCGGATGATTATCAGTACTCGAAAAAATCGCCGTTTAATCAATTTTGCGTTGTGGCGGAGAAGTACATAGATGACAAGTTCCAGATGAAAGATGGCAAACTGGATCAGTCTATTTTGGGCATCGAAAGCACGAGACAATTGTTACAGGATATGAGCAAGGTTAGTCAGCGCAAGTTTCTGGATTATCTGGCTCGTATTGAACCGTTGTATACAGAATACAATGAGCAGAAAACACCAATTGATTATCGACGTATGCAATTTAATGAGCTAAAAAAATGGGAACGAGATAATGATACTCGAAAAGCAATCAGCGCGGAATACGCTAGGTTACGTGAGGAACACAAAACTCGGTGTGAAGAGATCTGTCCTTATCCTTCGGTACTTGCCAGTGTTGCTGTTGAGATCGCATATCAAAACTACAGAACGTACTCCTTTGCATGGCTGTTTGTAGATGGGCTACTGGAAAATCTAAAGCAGCATGAAAATGTTTTGAAGATGGAAGTACGAAAGGTGAACAGGCTCACGAATCGTAATGTAGAAGGTAAGGAGCTTACCGTTCAAGTTGGCATCGCTACAATAGATGATCTGGAGTTTCCATTCCATGTGCCGGACGGTGTTTATTCGTTATTTGAGATCATGGGACAATTCTTTATTGGATATGAAGCTGAGCGGGAAAGCGTAGTACAAACCAGTAATACGTCTTCTTTGCTGGATGGGAAAAGTACAAGACGAACATTGAGGGATTACTTGCTCGGCTTCAGCACATTGAAAAAGTCTCAGGAAGAATCGCAGTTGATAGCTGACGATGTATTGGGTAAGAAATTGCAAATTCAGGTGGTCGAGCATAACTATGTTCATATTATAGATGAGCATGAAGAAAGGAAATGTATAATTCCGAGAGATCAGGCCATTCGTCGAGATGAGGAGTTATCCTTACTAGATTTTGACGGTGCGACAATTGAATTTATCACGATTCAGAAAGTAACGAAATCAAGCTTTAAGGCGATAGTCCATATCGAATAAATTGAATCATAGTGTGTCATGATAGGCGCCTGTTAACACGGGCGCTTGGGTGACAACCAGAACGTTATATACGAATCCAAACATAAGGGAGATATTATCAATTGAACACCACATTAAAATTAAGCCAGATTGTTACCAACTCGAATCAGCCACGCAAGCATTTTGATGAAGAGTCTTTGCAGGAACTTGCAGCATCCATTGTAAGCGATGGATTACAGGAAGCTATATTGGTCAGACCACAGGGAAGTCAGTATGAGATTGTTCAAGGGGAGCGCAGATATCGAGCAAGTCAAATGGCTGGACTGGATACGATTGCAGTGAAAGTAAAGGAATTAAACGATGAGGAAGCTTTTCATCTATCTGTCATCGAAAATATCCAGCGGGAGCAAATGACTCCTATTGAAGAAGCTCATGCATTTTATGAGTATGTACAAAGAGGATACACGCATGAACAAATTGCCAAAAAGGTTAGCAAAAACAGAGCTTTTGTTACAAGCCGCTTAAGACTATTGAAACTATTACCTTTTATTCACGATTGGATTGCAGAGGGGTATATTTCGGACGGTCATGCCAAGCAACTATTGAAAATGGAATCGTTTTTGAACAGATTGCTAAAAAAACAAACCGACATCAAAATTCATTCATGAAGACGGTTCACAGAGGGAAGAAAGTCATTTTGAAAACTATCAACTGAAATTTCATAGTTCCTTTTGGGAGAAGCATGACATAAAAAAAGAAAAGCTAACCGTAAACGAAGTCAAGAGATGGGTGGATGATTGGCATTACGGTTTAATCATCTCGCCTATTTTGAATTATACGGGACTTGGCTCTGTAGTTATTTCTACAAATCGAGGGTTTGCTTTAACCGCTCAAATGGATTGTATTGTCAATCATCTTCATATCTCCAACATTACAGAAGAAGATATTGATTTTGCAGTTGTTTATGATTTGGGAAAAAATAAAGATGATTTTGATTCCGAATTTAGGCCGTGGATGGTTGAGAAATTTTGGGATGAGATGCGAAATGAACTTTTTTACTCTGAGATCAACATCGAAGAAAAATGGAATTTACATAGCTTTCAAGATGAATTGAAAAGATGTAAAAATTACAGCGATGCTTTAGCGGGAAAATCATTGGAAACGTTAACGGAAGAAATCAAATTTTATAAGCAACAATTAGATCATATTGCCAAAGAGAATCATGTTTCAACGGATGACATACTGGATGACTTGCTGGCCATGGAGTAAATGGTGTCACGTGACACATATAGCGCCTGTTAACACGGGCGCTTGGGTGACACCTGATACATAGGTGCGATTCCACAAATGAGAGGAGTGAATCTGATTGAGCTATTTTTATTGTTACGATGGTCAGATGATGCGGAAATTACAGGATAGGAATATTCGGTACATTACTCGTGCTTTGACGATTGATAAGCATCAAAAGTTTTGGCTGTATGCTATTAATGAAGAATTTCAACAGGCTTTAGAGGGAATTAAGAAACCGAAAATATAAGGAGTGAATCTGATTTGGCAGTGAATCAATGGAGCGATCTGGAAGCTTATATTTCTCGTCCGCATATGAACAGTCTCCACGAAGAGGCGTTTATAGAAACATATCATGCATTAACAAGTTTTGTACATAAGGGATTTCAAATGAATATGGATGAATCTGGATATGAAGAATCCTATTTGTCATGGGTAGTTAATTCTGCTCCTGGCACAGGGAAAAGTACAGCATTAAATGTTCTATGCAAGAGTCTATTACAGAAAAATGCTTCAAATCAACATGAAAAGTATCCGCTATTGCTTGTGTTTAATAATAACGACACGATGAAGAATAATGTATATAAGGATGTCTCTGAATTTGCCAAGCAACATGAAATACCAGACGCCATTGCATATGTTAATTCTGATGAGATTCATAAAGTGATAGATACCATGAGGAAATATCAAATTTTATGTATTCCTCAGCAAAGACTTCGAGATTTGATGTTAGATGATGAGAACATGAATAACTATTTATTATATTACCCGCAGCGAGCTAAGAATAAGAAAGATGATGCTCAGCTTAAAGAAGTACATAAGTGGAAACGATTGGTGATTATAGACGAGATGCCTATTTACTATGACAGTTGTGTCTGGGATATTGGCAGTAAAGACAATTCATTTGACTGGTTTGAGCATTTGGCAGATCGTGTTCATTTAAGTAATCGTGAATTTAAGGAAGCTAGAGATATCCTGAGTGAGTTGATCAACTTGGAATTAAAGGACAATGTAACTTCCCATTCAACATTACGATTGAATCGATTTATAGAGGGTTCAGAAAGAGAACAGTTCTTCAATACCATCCTGGCTAAATTGGCTGATGCTAAAGGTGAACTCGAGGATATGAGAAGATATACGTGGTTTATGAAGATGTATGCAAAGGATCATATCGGATGTATAGAACGAACGAATAAGCAAGCTATTATTTGTTCAGAGTGGCTGGACTATAGTCGTTTACATACCCATGTGCTGATTTTGGATGGGACAGCACATATCAGCCAAAGTATATATGAACGTTCTGGATTTGAACTGATCCCCATGACAAATGTTCATCGATATGCTGAGCGGTTGAATATTCGATGGAAAAATATAAATACGTCCACAACATTATCTTACCGTGAACTAAAAGAAGTCAAGGAAGCGACAGCAGGAGATTTCTTGGAGATACAAAGTAAACTACAAGAAAAACGTCCAAGTTTCAAAATGATTGCATTACCTAAGCAGGATGATATCGCATTTTATCACGCTGAGGGTGTAATTACGGACGAGCAGCTCAAGCAATTTTTCACCATCAAGCAGAAGTCAGATGATGATATGAGGAAACATCTTTTCAATGTGGTAGGTAATAATGATTTTTCTAGCTTTAATGCGATGGCCTTATTTGGTATTCCCATTCGCCCTCCTAGGCATTATCGGGAAATCGCTGTAGCCATGTATGGTGTAGACATCGATATATCCTTAAATGAGAATCGAAATAAAGGAAACTGGTTTACAGATGAGAGAATACAAAAACTATATATAGAAGATGTGCTGGCTAATCTTTCCCAAATTATTCATAGAACATCCCTACGCAATGTAAATTTAAGCGAAGAAGTGGATATTGTGATGTACTCGAAACGGACAGAATGGTTAACGCTGATGCAAAAAGAATTTAGATTGCCGGATGAACGAGTCCATATGCATCAACTACATAATGAACTTCGATTTAAGAAAGCTTGTACCAAGAAAATGATCGAAATGGTTAAGCTCATGGTGGGCAAAAAAAATATCAAGCTTACCGCTAAGGAAATAGGTGGAAAAGCACTATATCAGTGGTTTAGAGATAATTGGAAGGGAAATAGAAAGCAATTCATTTTGAGTGAGTTAAAGAATCATAATATATTGCTATTTGAAAAAACCTCAAAAGTTGGACGACAATATTGGTTGTTTATGCTAGTGGATCAAGATGCATTCACCGATCACGTGGTTAGCGAGCATTATCGTAAACTATTGTAGTAGTCCGAAAGGAAGATTTTCTCCCTAATATTAAGGGAAGATTTCTTCCTCTTATGATAAATTTGCAAATAAAGTGTCCATAATGAGCCGCAAAAGGGTGAATTGCCGAAGGCAAGAGGGGAAACGGCGGCAGGTCGATGAATACCGTTTACGAAGCGTAGCGAAGTGGTTTTTATCGAGATGGTGAGAGAGTTTCCCCTTATTTGGTACAAACGTTAAGATCAAAAGAAACCGTCAACAAAAATTTGTAAACAAATTATTTCTTTCCGTAGCCATCCAACAATCGTTGGCTGTCTTCATTTTATTTTTTTGAACATGATAGATTGACGTGACCCTACTTTTCTATATATAGGGGAAACTGGGGTCAGTCCATGGAATGTAGCTTAAACTTAGAAAGGATGAAATGGAGAAATGATGCTAACCTCATGCCCAAGACACTTATTCGTTTGTGGTCAGGTTGCTTATTTTAAAATTTTCGATTTACAGGTTGAAATTTAACTTGTTGAATATGGACTGGTATTTGCAAAATTTTAAAGTTGCATTAAACCATTTGTACTTAGTAACTAGAGAGGAAGAACAAGACCGTTTTACTAATTACCGAAAATGGCCGTCAAACGGTCATCTAAGAAAATATCTTCAAATGAAGTAGCTGGCAATGCAGATTCTTTGAAATGCTCACTTTTTTAGAGTTATCCTTACTTACAATAAATGCCCCTTACTACATATATAAAACTATGCAGCAGGGGCATACACTTCAATGCTAAATCAGCTTACAGCACTTGTATTTGAATTACAATTCACTTCTTGTCGAAGCTAATTTACCATAAGCTTGACCTGACATTTTAGTATTACTTGTGTTAAAAGTAGCGTAGAATCTTCCAGTAGGCCAAGCTGAACTGCTAATCCAACTAAAAGTATCTCCCGGGGCTATCCTTACCTCAGTTCCACTCATAACCGAACCACTAGATGAGTCTTTGTGTACGGCGAATTTAATCGTTTCGGTACCTGTATTCCTCACCCATAACTTAACATAACCCATTCCCGCAGGGATAGAGAAAGACGCTTCTGATTGTTGACCGCCCAATGTCGTATCAAACGCGGGCTGTGTGGATTGAGGAGTGATAACATGATCCCCTGTTGTTGGTGTATTCACATCGGTCGATGTGTTTGCAGATTGGGAAACTGCTGCTGAGCCGGTTGTAGCTGGCGCAAGATCGGTCGTAGCTGCGGCAGAAGCAGTTAATGGAATGGCAACAGCTAAAGACAAAATAGATAATAATGAAGCCTTTTTAATGTTTTTCATACTCATAAGCCCACTTTCTTTGATTTTTTTCCTGCACGCTTTATCAATCAACCAGTATGTATAGAAACTATTAGAGTATTCATGATCAATAAAGTTTTTTTACAGGTAGTTATATACATTTACATTATAAGTCTTTTATTGTAATTGTTCAACAAAAAATTGGACAATGATTCCATTATCCTAATATGGCACGCTTCGGAATTAAACCGCGCAAGGGTTCCACACAGGCTGTTCATGTTTCCGTTGGTTAACTGGTTCCTTGCCGCCGTGCCATAAAGCCCCGGATGAATCGGGAAAATGATTCATGTCGGAAGCTCTGCTGCGAGCAGTTTGAGAATCGGTGGTGTTGCGATGAGTTGGCCGTCAGACTCGTTTGTACATACTTGCCGTGCTGTGAGGCATGCTCTTTGTCAGAAGATACAGGATGCCGTCCTTACACAAAAATGCAAAACGTGGTTGTGTATATAAAAGTGTGTCACGTGACACAATGAGCAGATTTACAATTATAGAATCATAACACGGGAATTCTGGCTATTGGCTAGGGTTCCTTTTCATTTAGAGAGGAGAAATATGAATGCTATTAATGTTACAAGCAATAATCATAGAAATCATACGCGCTTTCGCTTCGGTAAGTATGCTTTGTGGCTTGATTTGGACGATTCAGTTTTCAAAAGTCAGTGTGGAAAGGGGAATGAGCTGGATCGGAAAGCAAATTCGAAAACGTAGAAATGTTGATTCCTTACATAAATAATAATGCAGTTTATGTGGCTAGGAGTATTGAGAATTATGGATTTAAAGAAAAGGAGCAAATTTTATAAATGAAATGGATGAAATTGAAGATCGATCAACTGGTACATGCGGAATATAATCCAAGGAAGGATTTAAAAGCGGGTGATCCAGAGTTTGAAAAGATCAGGAATAGTGTTATCGAATTCGGTTATTGTGAACCAATTATTTGTAATAGCGATTATACCATCGTGGGAGGCCACCAACGTGCCAAAGTGTTGAAGGTACTCGGATACGATGAAGTCGATTGTGTCATCGTCGATGTGAATAAGTCGAAAGAGAAAGCTCTGAACATAGCGCTCAACAAAATTACAGGGGAGTGGGACTTTGACGCACTGGCTACATTATTAGATGAGTTGAAAGAAGCAGATTATAATATTGAGCTAACGGGCTTTGATTGGTCTGAAGCGGAGAAGTTGTTAGACTCATTGCATGAAGATACAGCAGCCGATGAGGAAGATGATTTTGATTTAGAAGAAGCTTTGCCTGAACATCCGATCACTCGCAAAGGTGACATTTGGCTACTTGGTAAGCATAGGCTCATATGTGGAGACTCGACTAATCCGCAGGATATTGTAACATTGATGAATGGTAAAAAGGCTCAGCTCATTGTAACTGATCCGCCCTACAATGTGGACTATACAGGTAAGACCAAGGATGCATTGAAAATTGAAAACGATAAGATGGATAATCACGAGTTTTATAATTTCCTATTGGCAGCTCATACTCGAATGTATGAAGTAGCAGATGATGGAGCAAGTATTTATGTGTTCCATGCCGATAGCGAAGGCTTGAATTTTAGGAAGGCATTTATTGAAGCTGGATTCAAACTGGCACAGTGTTGCATATGGGCTAAGCAAGCAATGGTAATGGGTAGACAAGATTATCACTGGATGCATGAACCCGTATTATATGGTTGGAAGCCGACAGGTGGACACTACTGGAACAGTGATCGTAAGCAAACGACATTATGGCAATTTGATCGCCCTTTCCGCAATGAGTATCATCCCACGATGAAGCCGATTCCCTTGATTAGCTATCCGATTAAAAATTCAAGCAAGCTTGGTGATATTGTGTTTGATCCATTTGGTGGTTCAGGTTCAACATTGATTGCTTGTGAAGAGACTGAGCGGATTTGCTATACGAGTGAGCTTGATCCAAAATATGTAGATGTGATTGTGAAGCGGTATATTGCCCATGTTGGCAACGATAGCGGTGTATATTTGATTCGGGATGGTAAGCGGTATAGCTATCAAGAAGTAGTTGCTGAGTCGGCAAGGTCAGAGGTATCATGTGCTGACTAAACCGA
>NZ_JBIYCS010000008.1:0-235992 GCF_044907935.1 Paenibacillus sp. RC21 | reverse complement strand
TTTTATACAGCCTGACGGCATGTACCAAAATCTCAGCGTTGGATTTTGCAAGCAAAATCCGTACTCACTCGTTGTTCAGTTTTCAAAGATCAAACATTTCTTTTTCGCTGTGTTTTTCAGCAGCTATAAGATCATACCATGTTCATTTCAGAAATGCAAGCTTTATTTTTTCTTCTTTTATAAAGATTATTGTACCCAAGCTTTTCACTTTTGAAACAGCTGTTTTGTTGTCAGCTCAAATAATATATCATATATCCAAGCAACTTAGCAAGCACTTTTTTTGTTACTTTTTTAAAGTTATCTTTTGACCTTATCAAAGTCAGCCAAGGGGCAATAGCCCCTCACGTTTTAGCTGGTAACTCCCTCCGGCTCAAATACTTCCACAGGCCAGTGTAACTCCACGCCTTGGCGAAGCAGCCTGCTTTGAAAATGCCCCAGATGCTCTGCCGATTCGCTGACTTCTATCGGGAATACTCCGTTGGACACACAGTAAGCCGCCAGACTACCCGCTGATTCACCTATATTCCACTCCGTGGGGTGCAGCCGATAGCAGCCATTTGCGATTTGAGTCATCCCTATATTTTTACAGGCGGGAAGCAGATTACGCACTCTCACCGGAATAAGGGAGCCTAACGGAATTTCATAAGGGTAATTAGGAATGTAAAATGTCCGCTGAGATACAGTGGTCGGATGGAGATCCAAATGATAGCTGCCTACACCTACGCTGTCCGCATATCGTTTTGGCCCATCCGTCCCCCGAAGCTCACGACTTACATCGAACTCCGATATCATATACTTGGCTTGAATTCGGCGCGATTCGCGAATATAGGCGGTTTTGGCAAGACCATCTGAGGTGCCAAGGAAATCTCCACGGGGCCGAATACCCGGATAACCGAATCCTCCATCTAGCCGGGGTGCTTCGGTCTGGAGCCAATAGATTAAAGAACGGGTCAATTCACGGGCGCCTTCTCTACGTCTTTCCTGCTCCTGAGCAGTGACACCGATCAATGGACCGAGGTAATAATCATTTTGCGCCCAGTTTAAAAGTGTTACCTCTCCATCATTTAATGGCTTGCTCCATATAGAAGGGTCCACAATGCGACGGTAATCCCACAAAGATACAATACCCTGATCGTTAGGAAACAAAGTGAACTGTTTTAGTTTGCTGGTATCATCCGCATCTGTAGCAAACCAACTCAAAATCGGGAAACGGGAAAAGGAAGGAATATAATTTCTCCAAAAATCATATTGTTGCGGCCGTTCTATAATGAAGCTTCCTTGAGGGATGTAATCCACGGCCGCCACATGTGTAATAGACTGCATATCCATAGGGTCAGCGCACTCCAAAGCATGAGGCTCACCTGTATCATACCGCGACTCTGCTCCACTCGTATGCTCCACCCCCGCCATCGGAAGAAGATCCCCGCACTCTGTGGCATCCAGATAAAACGTTCCGTGCAACACCATAACCCTACACCCACCATCAAGGCTATCCGAGGTACGAACAGTTACGGAACAAATGCAATCAGCATCCGTTTGAGCGGCTATGGGCACGGTGTGGTAATATACGCGAACACGCCCCGTGTTCAAATAGGGAGCAAGCATATCCTCAAGCACCCGTAGAGCTACTCGTGGTTCATGAGCCAGACGGCTTACCCAACCGTTGCCGGGATTAAGAATCGGATCGTTTTGGGCTTCTTCCGTTAAAGGATAGTTCTGACGGTAATAGTCACGTACACGATTACGGAACTCACGGTATGTTGCTGTGCAGCCAAACTGTTCGATCCATCGGTGCTCATCCGGGGGGACGGCCTGTGAAGTTAACTGTCCTCCCAACCAATCCGTCTCCTCCGTCACGATGACTCTCATGCCAGCCTTCGCAGCCGCAAGAGCTGCCGATGTTCCTCCCAGACCTCCGCCAATCACAACAATGTCAGTATCAAGCCGATTTTGCGTCATGGTTCGTTCCCCTTTCATACTTGTTCTAGGAATCCGTTAATTCAAAAGCAAGCCGTGCCGCACCGATGATTCCAGCGCGATTACCCAATAACGCCCGGTTTACTTCCGTTCCGACTCCCAGCTGTTGTAGATGCTTTTCCAGCAAGGGCCACCAGACTTCTCCCGCATCTGCTACCCCTCCGCCTACGATAATAGCCTCGGGATCAAGGGTGACCGAGATATTGACCAGAAGCACGGCTAAATCTGCGGTGTAATCGTCCAGTACCTGAAGCGCCTCCGAGTGACCGTGAGCAGCCTGCTTCATGATCTCGATTCCCGAGCGATACTGTTTACCTGTGTATTCTCTGACCCGGCGTAACAGTGCGCTACCTGATACATACTGCTCGGCGCAGCCCTTTTTTCCACAATTGCAAGGAAGACCTCTTGGGAATAAAATACTATGTCCCCAATCGCCGCCACTCCAATGAGCCCCTCTGCACAACAAGCCATGTTCCATATATGCGCCACCGACACCTGTTCCCAAGGTGAGCATGGCCAAGCGTTGCTTGCCCCTCCCCGCTCCCTGCCACGCTTCTCCAAGCAAAGCGGCATTCGCATCATTGTCGGCAACAGCACGTAAGGCCAGATTCTCCCTCGCCCACGTTACCAAGTGCGTGCCTTGCCAGCCAGGGAGATTATCCGTGGCATACACAACCTCACCACTCTCCACGTTTACTCTGCCAGCCGTAGCGATCCCCAGAGCGTCGATACCGATGCCGCCGCTGGTGCTGTTGCTGGTGTCTCCCAGGGATCGTTTCAGTCCTTCCACAGCTTCGGATACCCGTGACAGTAGCCAATCACGCCCGCGAGAAGCGTCCGTATCCAGCCGGATTTCATCAAGTACCGAACCATCTTGTTCCACTACAGCGGCCTTCACTGATGTTCCTCCAATGTCGATCCCAATGACTCTGTTCACAGCATCTGCCACCACAGCGTCCTCCTTGTAGCCAAATGATATCAACATACACGCTCTTTACGTAAAGCTTCTATAATAGCAAGTCATATACCACAACAATAACTAACGATATGACACAGCCGAAGGGGTACGGTTCTCCGCTTCAAAACCTCAATAACTTCGCTCAATGACCGCCCTTGCTGTTTTTTCCTTCATCTGTTTGGTATGACTCGTGTGCTTGCGAGCAAGCCCTTCGCAGATGAGGTCAATGACAAATAGCTGCGAGATTTTGGCTCCAATCGAGCCTCCCTCCATCGGGGCTTCCTTGCCTGCGGTGAGCAACACGATATCCGCAATGGAGGTGATAGGCGATTTTGCATAATTGGTGATCGCGATAATGGTCGCGCCGTTTTGCTTGGCTTTGTGCAGCATGTCGTTGGTATCCAGCGTGCTTCCCGATACACTGATACCGATAGCCACATCCCCGGGTTTCATGGACACCGCCATCATCGACTGGATATGTCCGTCTGTCACGGCTTCAGCACGCCGCCCGATTCGTAAGAAGCGGTTTTTGGCGTCCTGCGCAGAAATCCCCGAAGCACCTACACCAAAAAATTGGACATAGCCTGCCTGGTCAAGACACGCTATCGCACGTCCAAGCTCTGAACGGTCCAGCAGTCCCATACTGGAGTGCAAAATATCAAGCATATTGTGATACACCATGCGGGTAATATCATGTTCGTTGTCCGGGTCGGTGTTTTCCCCACCCGTATCGGTTTTGCGATAAGCCTGGTTTTGCGCCAGGGACAGTCGGAAATCCTGATAGCCTTTAAAACCGATTTTCCGGCAAAAGCGCATGACGGTCGTCTCACCTGTACCTGCAAAATCAGCTAACTCCGTCACGGAGAAATATATGATATCTGCCGGGCGCTCCAGTACGCACAAAGCAACCTTTTGCTCCGATTTTGTTAATGAAGGAAAGTACGTATTAATTCGGTCGTTCATCTCCATAGATGCACTTCACTGCCTTCCTTGCGGCATCGGCAAACCGCTGCGTAATCAATTGGGGTCTGGTAATTGCCGAGCCTACAACCACTGCATGTGCACCCAGCCGGAATGCTTCCTCCACCTGCGCCGGCTCATGGATTTTGCCCTCCGCAATTAAAGGCACGGGAACCAGCTCTGACGCTCTCCGAACCAACTCCAGATCGGGTCCATCGATCTGAGCAGAGTATGGCGTATAACCGGATAACGTTGTGGATACGCAGCTTACGCCGAGGGAAGCCGCATGAAGCGCCTCCTCCAGTGTGGATATATCCGCCATAGAGGCCACTCCATGCTTATGGGCGTAATCTATGAGCTGCTTCAGCCTACATCCCCCCGGGCGCGGACGTGATGTAGCATCCAGGGCGATGATATCTGCGCCCGCATCCACCAGTTCCTCCATCTCTCGAAGGGTCGGTGTAATGTAAATATCGGAATCATCATAATCCCGCTTGATCAGGCCGATGACTGGCAGGGAAAGCGCCTGTTTGATCGCACGCACATCTGCTGCGCCATTGGCGCGAATGGCCACAGCTCCGCCCTGCTGAGCGGCGCGTGCCATTTTGGCCATGGAATCCGATCCGTGCAGCGGTTCATCCGGTAGTGCCTGACAGGATACGATCAGGCCGTGCTGAACTTTTGATAATACAGCTTCCAATCCCATTGGGATCACCCTCTCTCTTCGGCATGATGCCGTACGGTCAATCCGACTTCAAAGGTGCGGTTCCACGGCATATAGCAATCTGTAATTTCCACATAGCCCTCCGGCCCGTTTACATATTCGTCGAGCGCCTGCTCCAGCTCTCCGCGAATAACCGCAGTAACCGAGCCTCTCTGTCCATCGAGCATAAACTTGTTGAAGCCCATTTGTTCCACAATCCCGTTATTCATGGCGGTACGCACCACAGCGCAATAACATGCATCTTCGGCGTAACGCAACGCCAGAAAATCCAGATGCTCTGCTGTAGGCCCATAGTGGCTGTACAGCATGGACTGGGCAATGACGGTTCCCAGCGTATTGGAGCTGGTGTTCCAGCCTGCATAACCTGCCAGCTCAAAAAGCAGCCCTTTTTGCTTCAAGAGTCTAAGCAGCTTAAGATCGGCTCCGTTGGCATAGCCTACATCAGCTACCGCAATATTTTTGCCTGTATACCGCAGCATATGGGCGCCGTATTCGACCAGCTCCACCACGTTTCGGTATACATCATATCCGGCCATTGCACGCTGTTGGGAGGATGCTTCCGCCATGGCGTCTCCGGGCGTGTTAGCCAACAGAATCAAATCAGCCTCTGTCGCTGAAGAAGCGATCAGTCCACCTGCCGCCATAATCTGGTATTTTAACGTTTCATAAAAATAACGATCCTCAAAAAGCGGAATCACAAATGCTCCCTGCAAAGCGGACAGCCTTGGATAGACAAGCGGCACAACATTCTTCGCCTGGTTAACCCACCGCGCCAGCAGCGTACAGCCGACTTCGTCTGCCCCCGGATACATGTACACGCTCAAATCCAGCCCAAGATTGGAAATACGTTTTCTAAGCCGCTGCTGATCCTTGGCAGTATAGCCGTAGGGGGCAGAATCATCTTGCGGGATGATCATAAAATCAATGACACCCTCTGCTACCAGCTCCAGTGCGGCTTCATTGGCTTCCAGATTCACACGGCGACGGCCCAAATAATCCTCCAGTGTCTCTACAGGCAAACGTTCGTTGATGTCAGATAATTCAAGAAGCTCCTCTGAGGTAGCAATCCCCAGCTCCTGACGGTGCTCAATAAAGCCCTTCCTGAATATCTCGCGCCCCCAATCGGCGTAGTAATCCGGTTCTTCGTCAGCCAAAGAATATTGCGGACAGCGCATAATGAGTTGAAAAGCATATAAGGTCATCTGCGGATAAAGCCGCTTGAGCCTGCGAAGTCGATTCACCTTGTCACCGACCTGATCACTTGTCATTCCATGCAGACGAGATGGCACGATTCCGCCGTACAGCAGCGTATCCATCGCAATAATGGCTCCATCGGCTCCCGCTGCACGTTCTTCGAGCCAAGCCCACAATTGGGTCGTATCACCGGAAATTTTCTTTTGTCCCATCCATTCCATCGGGGGACGCTCGATTTCCAAATCTGTGCCCTGCGCCAGTAAATAAGGAAATTCATAATTACAGGGCCGCTCATCCAGCGGCACAAAAAGCACACGAGTGTTTGGCTTCACCACACGCATCCACCTCTCCTGAAAATTACCGTTATCCTAACGGCAAATGGTTATTTTCAGGGCAGCTATGCTGCCTTGGTTTCTTAATCCATCGGCAAAATGCTCACAAGATCAGTCGATACTTGCCTTGTTCATCCTGACTGACGTAGCCCCACCGCTCGGCTGCGCGGATCGCCGGATCACTGCCGAGCCGAGCCTCCGTCTCCAGACAGGCAGTGATACAGCGCCGGAGTTCGCCCACGACTTCGTCCAGCAGGAGCACAGGCCCTTGCCCGCCAACCACTTCCGGCGGCGTACTGCTCTCCTCTGCCTGCGTGCCGCTCTGCCGCTCGCTGCTGACCACAGCTTGGCGCAGCGTACGCCACAGATCAGCGTCCAGCTCGGCGCGTTCCAGCCACGGCATGGCCTGTGCTACGAAGCCTGCCGCCGGATCATCGGCGGGTACTTGCCGCAGGACGCTCACGGCTTGGAGCAGCCGCTCAAAGTACATATCCAGCGCCGGGATATCGCGCAACTGCAAAGCAAGGTCCACGTCCTCATACGTGCTGCCGCCCAGTCGGCTGTTCCTGTTTTGACGGCAGAAAAACATCAGTTCCTCCGCACGCTCCCCCGCTAACTCCCACACTGCCCAATCCCAAGAAAGTTCCGGCATGTACCGCTCACTGTTCCACATATAATGAGACATCGTAATGAGCGTTACTTTGGAGCATTCCCACTGATTCATCGGGTTGGCTACCATACCGGTATGTCCGCAGTCTGGAAGCCCGGAATACCGCCCGCGCAGCGGATCGAGGAATAAACGGTCACGGTCACAATCATTCACCGGAATGTTATCCCACAGCCACAGCTCGTGCCCAAAGAACGCATGATTATCGGCGGCGTGCTTCCGGCCAATATGCGGAGCAAACACAAAGTATCCGGTCCAGAACACCTTAATCTCCGGATGCAGCCGCTCACGGAAATCCTTTTTGTACTCGGTATCCCAGTACGACCAATATTCCGAGGGACAGACTGTCAGCGTAAATTCAGGCAACCGCTCAGCCAGCCATGTATGCACCTTGTTCGTCAAAAAGACATGAGCGTGGCCCGAGCGACCCAGCAAATGTCGATTTTCTCCTTTTAGCACATAGTCAATGTCATCCATTAATATAGAAAAATGGCGCACGCCAATGGCAATCACAGCCGCCAGCTTTTCCGTCAAACTGAGGAAATCTTCATCGCTGCCAAAGCTCAGGTCATTCCCTGGACTGATGCAGTAATGAAAATCGATCTCATGCTGGTCGCAGGTTTCCTTTAATTCTTGGATCTGCGCAAACGTGTCTTCCGGGTACGGCTCTCGCCATAACTCACGATGATACGGATCATCCTTGGGAGCATACATGAATGTGTTCATCCGATGCGCAGCCATAAAACGGACAGCATCCAGCCGATTCGCCAAGCTCCACGGTTCTCCGTAAAAGCCTTCAATAATCCCTCTGACCGGAAAAGAAGGCTCATCACGAATGGACACTACAGGAAGTGTACATCGCTCTTGTTCGACTTGAAGCAGCAAATGCAGGGCATCCATGCCGTATTTGAGCCCTCTTTTATTAGCTGCATGAATTTCAATTCGACCTTCCTTGTGAATCTCCAAACGATAGCCGTCTGCAACGAGCGCTCCATCGTACTCCAGTACCAATTGCACGCTACCGCGTGTTTCGGTCGGCACGCCTGGTCCTGGAGGCAAGATCAGCTTGATCGGCCCGTCGGGGTCCAGAACGCCTTCATATTCCTGATTCATCCCGAAGCGGGAGGACAACTCAGAAATCAAATGTGGTTCGGGTATGACCAGCTTTGCCCCACTGTCATACACATCACGAAAATAATATTGAATCTCCTGCGTTGTTAGCCCCACACGGGAATTGGGCCGCGTTCCTTTCGCCAGCTCCATCGTAACCGTCTCCCCTTCCATTCACGGATCGTCCGTATCCGATATTTCCGGTCTATCCTTTTACTGCACCCGCCAAGCCTTCCATATAGTAGCGCTGTGTGAACAGGAACAAGATAATGATCGGCAGTACCGAAATCATCGTGCCCGCTGCAATCCAGCCAAAGTTATAGGCAAATTGACCATTGAGATACGTCAGCGCAGCCGCCAGCGGGTATAACTCCGTGTCGTTCAGAATAACGATAGGCCACAGGAAACTGTTCCAGAACGACATAGCCTCCAGCAAAGAAATGACGGCGAGTGCTGGCTTCACCAGCGGTAGCACCAGCTGCCACCAAATCCGGAATTCCGAAGCGCCGTCCATTTTACCGGAATCACGCACATCGGTAGGAATATGGATAAACGTCTGCCGCATCAGAAAAATGTTGAACACAGAGACAGCTCCAGGCAGCACCACACCCAAATACGTATTGCCCAGATGAAGCCCCTGAATGGTCAGGTAATGTACGATGAACGACGTATATGAAGGAATAATCATGGTGGAAATTAGTAGCGTGAACACCAGATTTTTACCCTTAAAACGAAATACAGCCAAGGGATATCCCGTCAGACTGGCGAGCACCACATTGAAAATAACGCCAAGTGCCGTAATGATCACCGTGTTCAGCATATACTTCGGAAAGTTCATAAACTGCCATACCTGAGCATAATTATCAAAATCAATAAAGGTCGGAAAAATCGCCGGTGGCGTTGAGAAAATGTTACGGCCAGGCATGAGCGATACGCTGAGCAGCCATAGGAACGGCCCCATTAAAAAGAGAGCGAGCAGCACGAGCAGTACATAGATCACCGTCATCCTTACAACTCGCCCCAGGTTGCGAATGATGCGGCTATTTTCGTTTTTCGGAAGGGGCGACTGTAGCATTTTATCATTCTGTAAATTCATCAATAGGGATTGATACCACCTTTCCTATTGAATCGGAATACGATAATACTGAGCACCGCAATGACTACACCGACAATTAAGCCGAGCGCCGAAGCATAACCAAAGTTAAACTGCTCCATCCCCTTTTGGAAAATATACAAGCTGGAGGTCAGCGTGGCTGTTCCCGGCCCACCCTTGGTCAGCACATACACTTCATCGAACACGCGAATAGCCGCCATAAGCGATATGAGCGTACAGAACAGAACGTAGGGTCTTAATAACGGGAGTGTAATATGGACAATTAGCCGCCAGCGGCTTGCTCCATCTACTCTGGCGGCTTCGTACAGGTCTTGTGGAATGTTCTGCAAACCGGCCAGATAGAGCATCATATAATACCCGAGTCCCTTCCACATCGTGATGAACATGAGTACATACAAGGCCAAAGAGCTGTCTGACAGCCAGTGAATGTCCTTACTGATCAAGCCTGCCTGCATAAGCAAATAATTCACAACGCTGTTATTGCCAAGCAACCAGCTCCAAATCAAGGCCACGGCTACCATCGAAGTTACGACAGGAATGTAGTAGGTCGTACGAAATATTTTAATTCCCGGTATACGGCTGTTCACCAGCACGGCCATCAGGATGGAGAAAATTTGAAGAAAGGGAACAATGAGCACGTACACCAATGAGTTCCAGATCGAAATGAGAAAGTTGCGGTCCTTAAACGCTGCCTCGAAATTATCCAGACCGACATAATGGGTATCCGATATGACCGAGTAGTCCGTCAATGCCAGCGGAATGCTGTAAATAATAGGCCAAAATACAAAGACGGCAAGCAATAACAGTCCCGGCGTCATAAAGGCCCAGGCCGTAAAGGATTCCGACCTCAACCATTTGATCATGCTGCATCACCACCCGATTTTGATAAATGAACAGGAGAGCCTCCGTATGACTCTCCTGCTGATCTATTGCTTTAAAATATCGTTCACTTCCTGCTCCAAAGCAGTAAGCGTCTGCTTCGTGTCCGTTCCGTTCAATATAATATTTTGAAAAGCACGCGTAACAGCGCTGTTCACGTCCTTGGCATTAGGAACACCGACCATGTAGTCTGTCGCCTTATCCAAGCTTTGCGCGGATACCACTTTCGCTTGTGCTTCCAGCGATTGATCAGACTGTGTGAAGTACGGGTCTTTAATGGAATCCTTTGTGGAAGGTAGTGTATTAGCCGCTTTGGAAAAAGCCGTCTGGCTCTCCGCATTCGTCAGAAAAACAGCAAACTTCACCGCTTCATTCACATGTGCAGACTTGGTCGGTACGACCAGATCCATGGTGTTGGACAGCCGTACATCAGCTTTACCTGTAGGTACAGGAACGGCGATCGTGTTCTTGTATACGTCCGGCGCCGCCGTTTTGATAAAGTTGATGAACGTCGGGCCTGCCAGCTCGAAAGCAACCTGCTCACCCGCGTAATATTTCACTTGCTGTGAAAATTCAGCGTCCTCTTTGAGCACGACACCGTCTTCCATCTGCTTTTTGAGATTATCAATCATAGTGACCGCTTCCGGTGTATTGAACGCCGCTGCTGTCTTTTCTTTATTCAAAATCGGAATCCCGTCTATGGCAAAAAGCTTGGATACAAGCTGCTGCGCGTAGCCTGCTTTACCGATTTTTCTATTGACCTGGCGGCCCCATTCAGACAATTCCTCCCGCGTTTTGGGCGGATGGGCAGGGTCTAATCCGGCTTCCTTTACCAGCTTCGTATTCATGTAGAGCACTTCCGTGCCGGTATACCAAGGTAGTGCATATGCCTTGCCGTTAATAACTGTAGAATTATAGATACCGTCGAAATAAGCAGCCTTTTCCTCCGGAGATAAATGCTCATTCATATCCACAACAGCACCCTTGGAGCCCATTTGGCTGGCAAATTCCGTATTGAGATTCACTACATCCGGACTGCTGCCACTAGCGATACTCGTCAACAGCTTATTAGTCACTGCGTCATAAGGGTAATCCTTCCAGTCAATTTTTACATTGGGATTCTTCTCCTCATAATCGGCAATCACCCGATTGAAATACGGGGTGAATGTAGGCTGTAGCGCGATGGTCCAAAATTGCAGTGTCACTTTTCCTCCGTTAACGTTTTCCGGCTTTTTGCCTCCGCCACCGCAGCTGCTCAGCAGCACAACCAGCACGAGCATAGAAACAAGCAACCGTAACCTGCCTTTCGCTTTCTTCGTCACATGGTGACCCCCTTATTCTTAGTTGATTAAGGCAAATTATAGCAGAAATACCGTTGGAGAAGGAACGTTTTTTCAATAAAATAAATTTAGAAGGAATAATTTTTCTTTTATTTGATATAAAAAAGACGTCTCTGTTAGCAGAGACGCCTTCTTTCCTCATTGAACCTGCTGAGGGTTCAAGTCTATTTAATAATATGGGGCCATGAATACGTACACGAGTACCCCGGTCAAGCTGACATACAACCAGATCGGCATGGTCCAGCGTGCAATTTTACGGTGTTTCGCCACCTGCATCGTCCATCCCCATACAACCGTGAACAGGGCCAGCGGTACGATAATGGCAGCCAGTATGCTGTGTGAAATCAGCAACGTAAAGTAAATCGGCCGAATAATGCCCACCCCGCCAAATTTTGCAGTCTCCGGCGAAATATAGTGGAAGGTCAGGTAGGAAAACAAAAATAAAACAGTGCTGGCGAAGGCCAGTAAAACAAATGTTTTATGCACTTTGACGTTCTTCTTGATAATGGCAACCAACGCCGCCACCAGAAAAATAAACGTGAAACTGTTAAAAATCGCATTCAACCTCGGGAAAATGGTGATATCGAAGCTAACACTACCCTGGTATCCAATCGGCGAAAAGAACAGCAGCAAAATAATCACGTTGGCTATGATGGAAACGGTGATAATCAAGGCTGTAAAATTACGTTTGCTCGTTGGAACGTACTGCTTGTCCTCACTCGCTTTATTCATAATGAGCGTCTCCTTCGTTTAAATTCAAACTTTTCGTTTTTTGTTGTGGTAATAACCATACTATATTATATAGAACCTGAGGACGGCCTGTGAAGTGACAACAGTATGAACAATTTCACAGCCGACAATTTAAAAATGTGCTTTAGCATCTTAGAATAACCATTTGCTTAACATATCAATAATAGAATACGGCCATTTCAGGGGCTTTGTACACGCAAAAAACACCGGGAAGACCTGAATACCCGTCCCGATGTTGTGGTATTTATGCACTTGTAATACGAGCATTCCCCGCGGTTACTGCTGCCAGACGTCACTATATTCTTGATGACGCTTGAACAGGGCCAGTGCGTACGAGCAAGCGGGAACGACCTTTTTATGCTGATCCCTCGCCATTTGCACGACTTTGTCAATCAGCTCCTTGCCGATCTTTTGCCCCCGCAGCTTTTCGGATACAAATGTATGGTCAATGACCAAGGAATGGTCATCTATGGTTTTATAGCCTACTTCCGCAACCACCTGTCCATCATCCACCATGACTACCGCATGGTCCTCCTCGCGAATTTGTCTCATGAAACCGAGCCCCTTTCTGCCGACGATTAGATATCCTTATCATTCCCCGATTTGAGGTCCAACGAAACATCTCATACATCAGAATTTGCAAAATCCTCACATAAAAAGAAGCCTATCGTCGACACTATCCTTATTCCAAAAAAGCGAGGCGAGGTGTTGTATTTGCGTTCGGAAATGAAACCCGTTATCCCGTTTGAACCTGTGCAAAGTGAACAAATCCCTACGGAGGGCCTGTGGCGGTACGAAATAAAATGGGATGGCACGAGAATTTTGACATATCACAATCAGGGTAGCACACGTCTGTTTAACCGGAAGCAGCATGAACGAACTCCTTTATACCCAGAACTCGCTACATTTTCCTCATACTGCCAGGCTGAATCGATAATTCTGGACGGGGAAATGATCGCACTGGGAGCCGATGGTAAGCCCTCGTTTCATGACATTATGCGCCGCGACCTGATTCGTCGAACAGATCGGATTCAAGCGGCTTATGAAGCTGTGCCTGCTACGTACATGCTGTTTGATATTTTGTATTTGAATGGGGAATGGGTTCACCGTAAACCGCTGGCAGAAAGGCTCGAATTATTGCATCAGGTCATCCTGCCGAATGAACGGGTTCAACTGGCGCCTGCTCATCATGATGGACAAGCTCTGTTTCAGGTGATACGCAGTGAAGGGATGGAAGGTATCGTATGCAAACGTTTAGACAGCCCCTACACATTTGGCGGGCAGGACGGTCGATGGGTCAAGGTCAAGAATTACGGCGATAGCATCGCTGTCATTGGAGGCTACACTTTAAACGGAGGCGTCATCAATGCTCTGTTGCTGGGGCTGTACGACAAGCAGGGAAGGCTGCGCTACATTGGACATGCAGGCACGGGGAAGCTTACGCGAGAGGACTGGCGTCAGCTTACGGAGCGACTGAGACCGCATACCATTTCAGCGCGGCCTTTTGTCAATGAGCCGGATCGTCATCGGGATGCAATATGGGTACAGCCTATGTATACCGCCAAGGTTCAATACAGTGAGTGGCGATGGCAGGAAGGGCGTACCCTCCGCCAGCCCTCTATACAGGCTTTTGTAAATCAGGACGTAGGGCAGTGCATTGGACCTTGGTCATGATAAGTTGTGCAGATATATTTAAAAAAAGCGGAATAAAGTTTGTATAAATCATTGCAACCAGTGGTTAATTAAATTACAGTTAACTAATTAACTACATCGAGGTGGATCGCATGTTCTTTTTCTTGGACTCCGAAATTCGTCAACTGGCCTATAATCTGTTTCCAGGTGGCAATAAACCGATTGGTGTTTTGGTAGAGCTATTTTCTATAACGTATGAAATTCGTAAAGGCATGGAGAAACGTTCACGTGAATTCGGGCTCTCCTATGGGCAATATATAGCACTTTGTGTGCTTTCTGCGCAAAGAGACGAAATGTCATCCCCTTCTGCATTGGCTGAGAAAATGGGTGTAAGCCGGGCAGCGATCAGTTCCATGGTCATTTCCCTTGAACAAGATGGCTACATTAACAAATACGATGATCCGAATGACAAGCGTGGCATCTTTGTTTCTCTGAACGATAAAGGAAGAGGCAAGATCAATCAAATGGACCCTTTTTTCATAGGACTGGCCTCACGCCTGATGTCGGACTTTAGCGAGTCGGAAATCTGCCAGTTTGAAACCTATCTGTCACGCGTACGGTCTGCATTTGAAGATGTGAAAGGTTCGCGTCTAACTGGTCCCAGGGAGGGAGAAGAAAAATGGTGCGAGGACTGAGACAAAGACTGCTCGCATATCCGCTGGCAGAATGGTGGAGGCGTCTGATTCAGAATCACTGCATCATCTTCCACCTGCGCTGATGTCGGCGGACAAGAACATATATGCTTGAGCATTTTGCAACAATCCCAAGAGCGATTTCAAATAAATTGGAGAAAAGCGTACAGGATTATTTGAAGTTTGTTGACAACCTTTAATCATCGGATCACTTTGAAAAACGATAAAAGAAGTAAGTCAGATACCTCTGTCTACTGCTGTACAGTCTCCAAAGTTGGTATGTTTTTCTCTCCCCACTGGCACATCATATCTTTTATTTAAAGGATGTAACATAGACTGTAAAAGGATATGGAAACACTACTGGGGATACGGCAAAAATCGCATTTTAGTTTGAAAACAAAACGGCCTTTGAATTTATGCATCAGAGACGTACTGGTAGAATTGAAGAAATAAAAAAAGAAGCCCCTGCTTCCGCTGCTTTAATGTAGCTGGATTCAGGTGGCTTCTTTTGTATCGTAGCCTGCTTCCGAATTACAGACTGTTAAAAGCGTCTGTCAATACAGGTACGATCTGCGATTTGCGGGATACGACACCTTTCAGAACGGCTTTATTGTCGTCGAGCTGCACATTGTAGGCTTTTTCGACCGCTTGTGCTTGGCTTCCCAGGGCAATACCAATGGAATCACTGTTCACAATATCTGTTACGACGAACAGGAACAGGTCCAGGTTTTTAGCTGCAATTGTTTGGGACAGCGCTACTTCCAGCTCGGACTGACGGGACAGCACGTCGTTCACATCTACCGCGTTCACTTGCGCAATTTCCACTTTGCGTCCGTTCATCTGGAATTCCTTCGCATCCAGACTCACCAACTGCTCAATCGAGTGACCGCTCAGATCAGCTCCTGCTTTCAGCAGATCAAAACCGTAGCTATCTGCATCCACACCAGCGATTTCAGCCAGTTCACGGGCAGCAGCTACGTCTTGGTCGGTGCAGGTTGGGGATTTGAACAACAGGGAATCGGAAATGATCGCGGACAGCATCAGACCTGCGATTTCTTTCGGAATCGCTATCCCGTTTTCCTTGTACAGCTTGTTCAAAATTGTGGCTGTGCAGCCTACAGGCTCAGCGCGGAAGTACAACGGCTGGCTTGTTTCAAAGTTAGCGATCCGGTGATGGTCGATGACTTCAGTTACACGCACTTTGTCAATGTCAACCGCACTTTGCTGGCGTTCATTATGATCGACCAGAATAACGCTGTCTGTTTCCGCAGCAACCTGTTCAACCAGACGCGGCGCACTCACTTTGAAATAGTCCAGTGCATACTGCGTTTCCCCGTTTACCTCGCCCAGACGAACCGGCTCCACGTCCGCGCCCAGTTTGGTTTTCAAGTCTGCATAAGCAATAGCTGAGCAAATAGTATCCGTATCCGGATTTTTATGCCCGAAAATCAATGTTTTTGCCAACATAATCGACTCCTTTGCACTAAGCATTTTACATCCTCATAAAATATCAACAATTCCAATGCAGATTATATCATTAAATCTCGTATTCTCCCATTCCCCTTTGAATGATTTCAAAAATAATCTAGTAAATTCATAACATTTCCATGGAACATGCACGTGAAGTTAACCTTATTTTTTCTAAAAATATAAAAAACATATAGTAATATATCCCACCAACATGGTAAGATATTCCTCAAAACTGACAAGTTAGTCACCAGTGGTCAATTCTTTCATTTGAATCTTGAGGGAGGCGTGAGAACTTCGGCAGTGACTTCAAATCCTAGTATGTAGACAAATCATATTTTGATTGAAAAGAGGGAAATCTTTGAAAAATCCGATCATTTCGAAAAAAATTCCTGTCGTAACACTCGCTCTTGCCTTGATGGTAAGCTTGTCTCTTCCGTCTGTCAGTTCTGCCGCTACCGTAGACCTGCAAACTCGTTCATTTTTAGAAGCACAGGAAGCTTTGACTTCCGAAGCGACTCCGGCGTTCATTTCACCCGAGCTGAATACCACTTCCTCCCAGCAGGTCAGAGTCATCGTGCAGCTTGATGGTGAGCCACTAGCCGTGGACCAATATGCGGCACGGTCGGGTAACCAGACTTTCACGGCACGATCCGAGCAAAAAGCGGAATCGGCTATCGTCAATGAGCAAACAACGTTCGTGGACAAAGCAGCACAGAACGGTATTCCGCTCCAAGTGAATTACAAGTACAATACGGTACTTAACGGTTTGGAGATTACGCTGCCAGCCAATAAAATTCCGGAACTGGCAAAGCTGCCAGGTGTAAAATCCATCCACGAAAACAAAACGTATTATTCCATCCCCGTACAGGACCCGCCAGCACTCACCGTCAGCGAAGCAACGTATGATAACGCACCGCTGGATCAAATTGGCGTTCCTGAAGCCTGGGCTAAAGGTTTGACAGGCGAAGGGATTAAGGTCGGGGTTATTGATACCGGGATCGATTATGAGCACCCGGATTTGAAAGCAGCTTACAAAGGTGGATATGACTCTTTTGAGCAGGACAATGATCCTTACGAGGAGCCTTTCCTTGAAAAAGAGAATGACCCGTACGGCACAGGTTTTGCCGGAACAACACACGGTACACACGTCTCCGGTACGATTGCTGGCCAGGCCGCTAATAAAACGGCAGATATTGTACAAAAGGGTATTGCCTATAAATCGGACTTATACGTGTATAAAGTACTTGGACGTAATACCAAGACGGGGCGTTCCTCCGGTTCCTCCGCACAGGTCATTGACGGTATTGAACGCGCTGTCAAGGATGGCATGAACGTGATTAACCTGTCCCTCGGCTCAGACTCCGAGAAGGACCCGAACTCCCCGGACTCCATTGCCATCAATAATGCGGTGCTTTCCGGTGTAGTTGCTGTCATTGCGAATGGTAATGCGGCACAAGACGGGAATTATTATTATTCAATGGGTTCCCCTGCCTCATCCCAGTTGGCCATTTCCGTCGGTGCGGCAACCTCGCCAAGCAAAAGCTTTTCAGGCACAGCTTCAGTTACCCGTGATTCCTATTGGGAAGCGAATGGTGAATTGAAGAAAACAGTAACCGCTGATGCTTATGCACATTACGGGTTTAATCTGTTGGGCTGGGGAACAGGCCAAGAGGATTTTGCTTCAATTATGGGAACTGCCCCTTATGAACTGGTATATGCAAATTTGGGGCAGCCTGATGATTTTGAAGGAAAAGATGTAGCCGGAAAAATTGTCCTCGTGTCACGTGGAAGCCTGGCATTCGTGGATAAAATTGCAAATGCAAAAAAAAACGGCGCAAAGGCCGTAATCATTTTTAACGGGAGAGCAAAAACGACTGACATCATGCAGGCTGATTTGACAGACTCCATTCCGAGTCTAGATAGCTACGTAAACGCTAACCAGGGCGACAGCTTTGATTTTATTCCGACCTTTGATATGAAAGGTAAGGAAGGTCGCGCGCTGGCTAAACAACTCGTCGACAACGCCGGAGAGAAGTTCTCTGTCTCCTTCGGAAAGGATTATATTCGCACAGATAATGCAGGCAACACGATGGCTGGATTCAGCTCCCGTGGGCCGAACGGCGACGAGCTGCTTAGCATCAAGCCGGATGTGAGTGCACCGGGGGTCGGCATTTTGTCAACCTATCCTGCTTTCGCCAAGTTCTATCCGGATGCTTCTTATGATCATGCTTACAAACGTAGCAACGGAACCAGTATGGCTTCTCCGCATGTAGCCGGACTTGCTGTATTGCTGAAGCAGCAGCATCCAAACTGGACGCCGTTCGATATCCGTGCTGCTCTGGCGAACACGTCGGATACGCTTTACGATGAGGATCAAATCCAATACGATGTGTATTCCCAAGGTGCAGGACTTGTAAACATCGCCAATGCGATTCAGACACCAGCCCTGCTGGAAACTGTTGAAAAGATTACGATTCTCGATAAGAACTTCAATCGGCAGGAGGTCGTGAACTACAATCCTTCCGCCAGCTTCGGGGTGTTAAAACCAGGCAGTGATGCGAAGCAAATTCAATTGCAGCTCAAAAATCTGTCCGCTAACAGCGTACAGTATGAAGCCAGCTACATTTTGCATGATCATGTAACCTCTGATCCCAAGAACCCGATTGTCACGCCTGACGTGAGCAATATCGCTGTTCAGTTGCAAGGTGTCGGCACGAATGGAGCGATCTCGGCAGAAGCGGGTAAATCCCAACCGTTCTTCCTGTCCGTGCAGCCAAGCTCAAGTGCAGCTACAGGCGTATATGAGGGAGAAGTCATCCTGAAAAGCGCCGGACTACCTACCTTGCATCTGCCGTTCGTCGTTCATGTTGGCAAGGAAAATCCGACTACAGGCTTCGGCTTGCAGGACCTGAGTGTAACCAACCCGATTATTTACCCGAATCGTACAGGTGCCCAACGCTCAACAGATCTCGCTTTCCGCCTGACCACGGATAAAACGAACCAAATTGCGCTCTATGTATATGGCATAGATGATAAGTTGATTGGTCTTATTAATGGAATTACGACTCCTAAGGAGCAAGGAGTTAACGCCCGTCTCAAGCAAGGCGCATACTCCTTCAAGGACATTGACGGAAGCTATGTCGAATACGATGCTAACGGAAAACCTGTTCTGGATGCCAGCGGTCAGCCCGTTATTCAGCATTTGAAGGACGGTGTGTATAAGCTGGAGGTTAATTCGCCGGAACTGAATGCGAAAGGCGAAGTCGAGACCAATACTGACGGTCCTAAATTTTTCAGCGCTATGAAGGCCATTCGCGTCGACAATAGTGCCGCTTCCGGCAGCAGTAGCGGTGGAGGAAGTGGTGGAGGTGGCGGCAGAAGTAATACTACACCTTCCGCTTCAACCACCACATCCACCCCTGTCGCTACATCTGCACCTTCACTTCAATCCGTAGTGAAGCAAGGACAGGCGGTAAAAGCGGTAGCCACAACTGTCGTGGTTAACAACAATGTACAGTCACTGACTGTAACCGATGCAGATTTGCAGGCTACTGTGACGGCAGCAGGCTCCAGCCCAATAGCCATTGTCCTGTCGGCCAGTAGCCAAGCGGGTCAAACGACCAAAGCAGCGCTGACTTCTGCCCAACTGACAACACTGGGCAAGGCTGCGGCAGGAAGCAGCCTGATTGTGAGCAACACAGGATCTTCCCTGGCTTTGCCGATATCCGCATTGAAAAATGCTCCTGCCGGTGCAGGCATTGAAGTGGTAATCAGCAGCCAGGTACAGGAAAGCAACACATTTACGAGCAAGCTGAAAGGGGCGACTGTGATTGGCACCCCTGTAGGGTTTGAAGCTAATGTTGTCACTGGAGGCAAGAGCGAACCGCTTAAAGTTGCGCCAGGACAGTTCATTAGTCGTTCCTTCACCGTACCTGGCCAAATTGAGCCGAATACAGCCGGTGTTCTCTATACAGCTAACGGAAATGTCTACCCGGTTCCATCCGTCTTTACCAAGCAGGCAGATGGATCAACAGTCGTTAAGGTAAGCCGTCCGGGCTTCTCGACGTATGCAGCGGCGACTCGTCCCGTTAGCTTTGAAGATATTTCATCGTCGTATGCTCAATCCGAGATTCAGTCGCTTGCGAACAAGCTGCTGATCAACGGCACCACAGACACGGCCTTCTCACCGAAGAAGAACGTGACACGTGCGGAATTTGCAGCCTTGGTAACCCGGGCTCTTGGCCTGACACCGGGTACTGCCGCACCATTCGGCGATATTCCAGCAGGTAGCTGGTATTCTGGCGATGTGGCAGCCGCTTATGAGGCCGGATTGATCACAGGTCGCAGCGGCGACAAATTCGATCCGAACGCTAACATCAGTCGGCAGGAAATTGCTGTCGTGCTGAGCAAGGCAGTAGATCTGCTCCAGATCAAAGCGTCTGTCGATGGCCCTGCGCGCACACCGTATCATGATGCTTCATCTTTTGCAGGCTATGCCAAGGATAGCATTGAAAAAGTGAGCGCAGCAGGCATTATCAACGGGGAAACCATCAAAGGCTCCTCCTACTTCCAGCCGGATGCACCTACAACGCGTGAAGCATCTGCCAAGGTGCTGCATGTGCTTTTACAAAAGGCTGCATTGATTAACTAACCCAAAAGCCTCCCGAGCCGCGTTATAGACAACGTCACGGTTCGGGAGGCTGCTTTTATGTTATACCGTCCCCGCTAACGGTAGCGCAACCTTGAATACACTACCTTCTCCCGGCGTACTTGCAGCGGTGATTTTCCCGCCGTGTGCTTCCACAATGGACTGTGTAATCGCCAGACCAAGACCAGCTCCGCCCGAGCTGCGTGTACGTGACTCATCTCCACGGTAAAAGCGTTCAAAAATCCGCTCCAACTGCTCTTTGCTCATACCTGGCCCGTTATCCCGAATCTGAATATCCGCCAGCTTTTTCCCGGCAGACAAGTTTACATGGATCACACCTCTTTCCATATCTGTATGCTGAACAGCATTATGGAACAGGTTGAGCATGACCTGCTTGATTTTATCCCCTTCCGCCAGCACTCTCACACCCGCCGTCATATCAAAAATCACTCTTCGCTTGCCCGCCAGCATCAGAAGCTGCGGCTTCATTTCCAGCAGCAACGTATCCAGCGACATATCTTCCAGCTTCAATTCGGGCGTCCGGTCCAACTTAGCCAGCAGCAGTAAATCGGAGACAAGCTTATTCATCCGCTTGGATTCACCATACATACTCTCCAATGCAGATTGAAGCTGCTTAGGATTAGATGCCGCTCCACGAAGCAGCACCTCCAAAAAACCGTGAATTGACGTAAGCGGGGTGCGCAGTTCATGGGAAGCATCGGCAATAAACCGTCTCATCTGCATCTGCAACTCACGCTCGGCAGCAAAAGAATGCTCCAGCCGTTCCAGCATCCCGTTAAAGGATACCGCCAAACGGTCCACCTCATACTGCCCCTGCTCTGCGTCAAAGCGCTCGGCCAGATTACCCGCATCAATGCGTTTGACCGCCTCAACCATCCTCGAAAGAGGCACCAACGTGCGCCGCAGCACTGGAAGCATGAGTGCCAGACCAATTGCAAGTGCAATCAGAGATAGCAAAATGAAGGTGCGCAACTGGTTAATCAGCTGCTCTTGCATGGAAGTTGTGGATACACCCATTTGAAGCAGCCCATTCGAATGGTCAGGCGGACCGAGCGGACGGAATACGACCAGTTGCTCGTTCCCTTGGGCATCCGTGAGCAATTGATAGCCATAACGCATGTGCTTGTTTTGCTGCATCGAAATATACTGCGGAGTGGTGAGCCTCGGCGGCGTAAGTCCATTTTCGTTAGACAGGCTCGTAAAGGCTCCAGCTGTATCTATGGAAGCAAGCGACATATCCGGCCAAAACAGAAACGGCCTCGGTCGGTTATCCTTCCGATTGGTTCCTTCTTTTGGGGTGGAGCTTCCGCTCTTCTCCTGCGAATCTTTAATCAATAAATCGGCAGGAATTGAACCTAACTGCGTCCCCATCGCATCCGCCCGACTGCGATACAGAAAATCCTTCATCAGGAAATATTGTAAAAATCCGATCAAGACGAGCAGTAGAGCCAAAATAAGCAACGTTCTGGCCAAAAGCTGGGAGCGGAGAGAACGGAGCGCAGTTCTTCTCCGACTTTTCCCCGCCGCCTTCATAGCAAGTCCACCCGGTACCCAACACCACGCAGCGTACGAATGACCCGATGCTCCTTGTCTTTGAGCTTTTCACGTAAGGAGCGAATATACACCTCGACAATATTGTCCTCGCCCCCAAAATCGTACCCCCATACTCGATCCAGAATTCGACTTTTACTAAGAACAATCCCGTGATTCAACACCAAAAACTTCAATAGTTCATATTCGGTAGGCGACAGCTCCAGCACCTGATTTTGGTAGCGAATTTCCTTTCGTCGATCATCCACCTGAAAGGGTCCGTGAACCACTTCTCCGAGCAGATCGGGAAACTGATTGCGCAGACGCGCTTCAATCCGGGCCAGCAGTTCATTAAAACTAAAGGGCTTCACGACATAATCGTCCGCGCCCAGTTTTAATCCTTTTACCCGATCATCCACATCATCCTTGGCTGTCAGCATAATAACTGCAATGTTATCCTCTGTCTCCTTGAGACATTGGCATACCTCAAAGCCGTTCATTTCAGGCATCATAACATCCAGCACTGCAACATGCGGGCGAAACTCTTTTGCTAAATCCAGTGCATCACTGCCGTTTTCAGCTGTTTTAACCTCATAGCCTTCATTAATCAGCCCAAGCTCCAAAAATTGCAAAATGTGCGGCTCATCGTCCGCTAGCATAATTTTAACCCCGTGTATCGGATTCATCGGTTATCTTCCCTTTCATGAAACCACTTTTTTTCTTAATAAAAGATCGATTCATCTTCACCTGTATCTAATATACCTGAATATTTACGTAAAAAAAGCATCCCTATCCAGCTTTCAGCTAACATTCAGGGAGCGCTCATAACCATTTCAGCTACGTCAGGCATGATAATAGCAAGCCGGTAGTTCACCGGGCCCAAGATCGGAAGTGGCTGATCATTCCACAGTCCTGAAGATAGCGGCTAGTGCAACGGAAAATACAAAGAAATTTCACAGGGAGTGGAATGTACATGATTAAGAAATGGTTCAAGAGCAGGGCGGACGTCCCCCTCATCATCATCATGCTGATATCCGCGATTTTGAACGGATACAACATCTGGCAAGACAAATATGTTAACACCTACTACACGACGGCCGTAGCAAGCATGCTAGAAAACTTTCACAACTTCTTCTTTGCCTCACTCGATTCGGCCGGATCGGTAACGGTAGACAAACCGCCCGTCGTGTTCTGGATTCAGACCGCGAGCGCCTATATATTCGGGCTTCACGGCTGGAGCGTTATTCTGCCGCAAGCGCTCGCTCAGGTCGGGTCGGTATTGCTCGTTTACCTGCTCGTCAAGCCGAGCTTCGGTACGATGGCCGCTCGATTGGCCGCCTTCGCTATGGCAACTACACCAATTGCAGTAGCGGTCAGCCGCACCAATAACATTGATGCGATGCTGGTTTTCACACTACTGCTCGCAACATGGTTGCTGTTCAGAGGCATTAGAAACCACAAAATGGGACCGATCCTCTGGGCTTTCGCAGTCGTAGGTATCGCCTTTAACGAAAAAATGCTTCAAGCCTATATGATTGTTCCCGCTTTGGGACTCTTCTACCTGCTGGCCTCCAAGTTTAACTGGAAGCGAAAAGCGATAACACTGGCAGCATCGGCAGTCGTTCTCGTGGCCGTGTCGCTCTCTTGGGCAGTCGTGGTCGACTCCACTCCGGCAGACCAGCGCCCTTATATGGGAAGCAGCGGTACGAACTCCGTACTGAATCTGGCCTTTGGCTATAACGGCCTGTCCCGTCTGACGGGAAACCAAGGAACAGGCGGGGGCGCTGGTGGCAGTCAACGCTCGGAGTGGAAACAAAACGCTTCAACCAGCAGCAATACCAATTCGGATCAAGCTCAAGCAACTACATCAACGGATAGCACTACAACAGGCGCTTCCAGTACCGATGGCACATCATCATACGGCAACGGCGCTGGTGGCCAAATGCCGCCGGGCGGATTTGGCGGTAACGGTCAAGGCGGTCCGGGCGGTGGTCAGGGTGGACCTGGTGGAAATTCTGGTGGCGGCATGTTCGGCACTGGTGAAAAGGGACCTTTACGGTTGTTCCAAGCTGCCCTGTCAGGTCAGGCCAGCTGGCTGCTCCCATTCGCATTGATTGCTTCAATTGGTCTGCTTGCAAGCATTCGACGCCGTAATATCACGCAAAAACACAAAGAGGTCATCTTCTGGCTGGCCTGGCTGATTCCCGTAGCTGCATTTTTCAGCGTAGCCGGTTTCTTCCATCATTATTACCTGATTATGCTCGCACCACCAATTGCAGCGCTCTTCGGAGCCGGATTCGTGGAATTATGGGAGCAATATCGTGAGCGTTCCGGCTGGCTCTCCTGGCTGTTACCCGCAGCGGTACTGGCAACCTCGGTGTTTAGCTGGTTCGTCCTGCAAAATTACAACGACACCATTGGCAGTGGCTGGTCCATCGCCGTATTGATCCTCGGTATCATAGGCACGGCGCTACTGGTAGTAGCACGATTGAAATCTGAGAAGTTCACGAGATATGCCATCATTGCAAGTGTACTCGCAATGTTCATCGGCCCTGTGTACTGGGCATTGACGCCAATTACCTACGGGGGGAACAGCATGATTCCACAAGCCGGACCGTCTCAATTTGGCGGCGGTGGAGGCGGTGGCGGAATGCCGGGAGGTAATTTGGGCAACCGAGGCCAGGGTACAAATGGGCAACAAGCTGAAGGAACTCAAACGAATAACCAAACCAACAATGCAGAGCAATCCAGCTCTGATGGTATTACTTCAAGCACAGGAACAAGCACAGACAGAGAACAGAGATCTTCTACCCGCTCCAGAGGAATGGGTGGACCAAACGGTAGTCAAAGCTTGGACAGCAAAACGCTGAGCTATTTACAAAAGCATAACACAGGTGAAACCTACCTTTTCGCAGCAAGCAATTATTCAACAGCCGCTCCTTACATGATTGAAGCCGGGCAAAAAGTGATTATTATGAACGGCTTTGTATCCTCCGATCCGGTATATACCGTCGATAAGATCAAGGCGCTGGTGGAAAGCGGTCAAGTGAAGTACTTCATGATTTCTGGTGGAGGCGGCGGTGGACCGGATAGCGGTAACTCCGAAGTCACTGCATGGATCAAAGATCATGGCAAAGTGATTCCTACAGATGAATGGAAAACAACAACTGGCGAAACCAGTACCAATGCTGAAGCATCCGACAGCGGAAGCGACATCACGAACAGCAACTCGAACGCTCAGGATGGTCAAGGCGGACCTGGCGGAGACGAACGTGGCGGAAGCGGTACTTTATACGAAATCACATTATAAATAAGGAGGAACTACTAATGAGTGAACAAATCCGTTATTCCATAGTTATTCCGATGTACAACGAGGAAGCCGTCATTACCGAAACCTATCGGCGGCTGAAACAAGTCATGGGCTCGATGGGCGAGCCCTACGAACTGATATTCGTAAATGACGGCAGTTCGGACCGCAGCGTCCAGTTGATCAAGGAATTCAGTCTCAGAGACGATACCATAGTATTGATTGATTTCTCCCGTAATTTCGGTCATCAGCTAGCGATTACCGCCGGGATGGATTATGCGGTGGGAGAGGCGGTCGTCGTTATTGACGCCGACCTCCAGGACCCGCCGGAACTGATCGTTGAGATGGCCAACAAGTGGAAGGAAGGCTATGAGGTAGTCTACGCCAAACGGCTGAAACGCAATGGCGAAACCCGCTTCAAAAAGTGGTCTGCCAGTCTCTTCTACCGTGTATTGAAAGCATCGACGGATATTAATATCCCGGTAGACACCGGCGATTTCCGCATGATGGATCGCAAGGTAATAGACGAATTGAAACGGCTGCCGGAAAATAATCGGTTTGTCCGTGGACTCGTTAGCTGGATCGGCTTCAAGCAGACGGCTGTTGAATATGAGCGCGATGAGCGGCTCGCAGGTGAAACCAAGTATCCGCTGAAACGCATGATCAAGCTCAGTCTGGACGGAATCACATCCTTTTCCATTAAACCGCTCAAGCTGGCAGGTTATATCGGCGCACTCCTGTCCATGTCCGGCTTCCTGTATTTGATGTACGTATTGTTTCTCAACTTTTTCACCGATTCCTATGTCATGAAGGGCTGGTCGTCCATGATTAGCATCAGCCTGATTTTTGACGGAGTGATCCTGATCATTCTCGGTATCATGGGTGAATATGTTGGACGGATTTATGACGAAACCAAAGCCCGCCCGCTCTACATTGTCCGTGAACATCTGGGTGGACAATACGAAAACGGCCCGACCCATGCCATGAAGGCCCCTGAACAACGTGAATCCCTGTACATGCAAGGTTCCCGTGACAGCCTAATATCCGCCAGCCGCACAGTACGCGGCAACAGCGCGGTATATACCGGACCTAAATCCGGTCACGGAGCATAACCTATGGAAAGTCGCATGGCTCAGCTACTCCCTATGATCCGTTTTGGCATGGTAGGACTGGTGAATACGGGAGTAAATTACATCATTTTCATGCTGCTGGCTTGGGCCGGAGTTCCGGTTGTGTTGTCGCAGATCATTTCATACAGCTGCGGCACAGCCAACAGTTACATTTTGAACAGCAAATGGACATTCAACAAACAACCAGCACCCGATACTCACAAACGTCAATTGCTTAAATTTATCGTCATCAACCTGATCGTATTGGGACTGACCTCCTTATTATTGCAAATGCTTCACAGTGGAACCGGGCTGCCGCTTGCCGTATGCAAGCTGATCGCCACCGCAGCCGGAATGATCATCAATTATATCGGGAGCCGATACTGGGTATTCGGTTCCCCATCCCGAAAGGAAAGTGAATCTCTATGAGAAAAATTACAAAAGCCGTTATTCCAGCCGCCGGATTAGGAACTCGTTTTTTACCTGCTACGAAAGCTTTACCTAAAGAGATGCTTCCGATTGTCGATAAACCAGCTATTCAATATATTGTAGAAGAGGCCATCAAATCCGGGATTGAAAGCATCATTATCGTGACTGGACGTAATAAAAAAGCCATCGAGGATCATTTTGACAAGTCCGTAGAACTGGAGCAAGTGCTAGAGAGCAAAGGCAAGTATGATCTTCTGCGCGAGGTTCAAAGCATCGGGGGCAAAGCAGTCATTCACTATATCCGCCAAAAGGAACCCCTCGGTTTGGGACATGCGGTACGTTGTGCCCGTCAGTTTATTGGTGATGAGCCATTCGCTGTGTTGCTGGGCGATGATATTATGAATTCCTCCACTCCGGCGATTCGCCAAATGATGGATGTCTACGAAGCGACTGGCAAGCAAGTGGTCGGCGTACGCACAGTGGAAGAACAGGATGTAAGTAAATACGGCATTATTGACTCTATCCATCAGAACGGTCTTATTCACGAAGTTGGCGGACTTGTTGAAAAACCATCTCCTGCAGAAGCCCCTTCACGGCAAGCAGTCATTGGGAGGTATGTATTGGAGCCTTCTATTTTCTCGATATTGGAGAATCTGTCCACGGGTGCGGGCGGCGAATATCAACTGACTGACGCCCTTCATCAGGTAGCATTGCAAAATCAACTGCTGGCACTTGAGCTGGAAGGCACGCGATACGACATTGGAGATAAGGCCGGATATCTGGAAGCTGTGCTTCACATGGGTATGCAACGTGAGGATCTTCGTCCAATGCTTGACTCCATGATGCGCGAGTGGGCGCTGGCTTCCCGATAAAATAGGCACACAAGATTCACCTATCCCCTCCTCCTGTGCATATTCTGATATCCAATCCATGTTGTGGAACCACGAGAGTGGAAGGATAAACATATAAACCTGTACAATGTAAAAGTACAGTACCATCGGAATATGCTCGGCTGTCCGCCGAAATCAGGGAGGAAGAAATCCATATGATACCTGAGGGGAATTTGCAAAGTAATGTAGACCGTTTCAACGGCTTTGCCGATGACTACGACCAACACCGTCCGGAAGCACCGTCGCTCGTTGTCGAGATCATTACCCGCTATCTGGAACGAAAAGTGGAGCTTGTGGCCGATATTGGCTGTGGAACAGGGCTTTCGACTTTCATTTGGAAAGAGACGGCCCGGCAAATTGTCGGCATCGAGCCCAACCCGGACATGAGAGGAAAAGCGCAGCGCAAACTGGAGACAGCAGGAGCGATAACTGCAGGCACCATCTCCTTCAAAAGCGGGTTCTCCAACAACCTGCCCTTTGAGGATGGAACTGTAGACGTCATCACCTGCTCTCAATCCTTTCACTGGATGGACCCCGACAGCACGCTCAGGGAAGCGGGCAGAGTTTTGGCTCAGGGCGGGGTATTCGCTGCCTTTGACTGCGATTGGCCTCCGGTGCTGCAATGGGAGATAGACCAAGCTTATGTACAGCTGATCGCCAAAGCAGATGAGATTCTGAATCGGGAAGCACCTGTAGAGCAGCAAGCCCATAAATGGAGCAAGGAACAGCATTTGCCTAATCTACAGCGCAGCGGACAATTCCGATATACCCGGGAGATTGTCTTCCATAACCATGAGCAGTGTGACGCAGCTCGTTATATAGGGCTTGTTCTTAGTCAAGGCGGTATACAAACGCTATTCAAACTCGGCAATCGAGCGCTTGATGAAGATTTGGCCCGCTTTGTGAAGCTCGTAGAAGATCATTTTCAGGACAGAACACTGGATATCCTGTTCAGCTATCGTATGCGGCTCGGCGTCAAATAGAAAGGAAACAAGATCATTGTGATGATATATTCTTCAGCTCAAGCCCAAAAAAGACTCTCCTTCGCCTCGTAAAAACGAGTGCGTACAGGAGAGTCTTTTGGCTTCAAAAAAATAGCCACACTCATGTCCCTGCGAATCTTAGTCGCAGTTCCGTGGTATCTTCGGCGTCGGCTTAGGAAGAGCGGACAGCCAATAGAGATGCCAAGCGATCAGGGTAGTCGGTGATAATACCACTCACCCCCGCCTCCAGCAGCCGCTTCATTTCTTCCGGCTCATTCACTGTCCACGGGTGATAGACTACACCTGCTGCCAGTGCCTCAGATACTCCCTCCGGTGTGACGGAATGCTTGTAAGCATGCAGTGCTGTGACCCCGAATCGGCTTGCATACTCCGCCGGGCGAACCATAATCTCGATATACAGCACTCCCGTCCTGATCTCAGGGGCCAATTGCGCACAGAGCGCCAGTGATTCATGATTGAAGCTGGAGATAATCACCCGCTCCTCTAAACCGAAACGCCGTACAGCGGCAATCACCTCTTCCTCCATACCGGGATAGAGGTAAATGCTATTTTTCAATTCCAGATTAATGATTGCATCCGAAGCCTGCGCCAGCTCCAGCAGTTCATCCAGCAGCGGCACACGCTCACCCCGGAATTTCTCATCAAACCAGCCGCCTGCATCTAACCCATTCAGTTCTTCCAGTGTAATATCGCGTACATCCAGCGGGGAACCTGTCGTGCGTTCCAGCGATTCATCGTGAATAAGCACCAAATGCCCATCCCGGGTACGCTGCACATCCGTCTCTATGCCGGTTGCCCCCAGCTCCAAAGCGTGGCGGAACGCCGCCATCGTATTTTCAGGGCATACACCCGAAGCACCGCGATGTGCAAAATTAATAACTTTCTCGGTTACAGTCACTACATAACCCCTCCTGTCATTTCACAGGAACATTATACCGCCTCATTGTTTGGGCTGTATAAAATGTTCGTTACTGGTGCGTCTTCTTCTACGCGGTTTGAACAATTTTCCCGATCCAATCGGTATAAAACGTATTCCCGTTCCGTCGATCAAATGCTGCTGCCGCCGACTCTGCCAGTGGTCTGAAATACGCAATAATTTCTGTCAGCGTACGCTCCTCTTTGCCCCACTCCAAAGAAGCAGGCAGACGGATCAATCTACTATCACCCGAAGCATCGAGCTTTTGCAGCAGACCTACCATTGCCGCGTAAAAATACATTTGTTCCAGCCCGCTCTCATAATCCAGCGCCATATGCAAATGACGCTCTACCACTTCAATTCCCTTAACCGGGTCCGCAACCGCCAAATACTCGATATGCTCCGCTATGGTTTTCAGAAAATCACGGTCATCCCGAACCAGGCGATACCCGTTACGATGATGATCCTTCGCCTTGTCTGCTTCCCCTTGACGGTAAAGCGGCAATAGCACCTGTGAGAGCGTCACATGCGGCACTTCCGCGCATGTCATCCGTCCCGACAAAATCGGTTTGGCCACGGAAAGCGCCTGCTCGTCCTCTCCGGTCAAATAGTAAAACCGTACGATCTGGCTCTGCTCGCAGGCTTCACAATCACTCATGCTATCCCGTTCAATCGTACGAAAGGTATCCAGATACTGGCGTGCTTCATCCAGTCTCCCCATATCCATCGCGATACGGAACTTATAGTATTGATACGGACGCTCATTATACCCGTATTCGGCATAACGTTTGCGCATATCCTCGACAAGATCCTCCACCTGGGTTTTCGGTATATTGGGAAAGCTGCACACCTTGCCGAGAATCCATTTATAAGTCCACAGCAACTCTTGCTCATCATATTCGTCGGGGGTTTGATCAAATTGACCCAGTTGCCACGAAAAAGCGATCAGCGCCTTCAACGGATATCCATTAAAAATAGCGCAGTCCACAATTTCTCCCCGGACTTCGTAGGCGAACTCCTTCAAACCGGAAGCATCCGCCAAGCGGGCCGCTTCCTCCAAAATCGCCAGCTTTGCCGCCCCACCGGGCAGATCCTGCGCCTGTTCCATCAAATCATATATCGTATCTTCCATTCGACTAGCCTCCTGTAATTATGCAATTACATGTTCTGTCCGTTCCCTAATCCCCAATTGATAAAATGCAGCACACTCCGGTTCATCAGCCCCAACTCACTCCGATTCATCGGATAGTGGCCCATCATAAGTGCGTTCACATACATCATTTCCGTTGCAGCCGTAATCATCTGTGTATCGGTAGCCTCAAAAATACGCGCCACCACCGGATTGTTCAGATTAAAATATAAGGTCGAGTAGCCCGCATTCTGCTGGACCCCGGCTTTCAGACTATCGAGTACATTGGAAAAAAGCGCCGTTGTTTCTTCGACGGTGTTTTCCATTGAACGCAAGGTTAGCGCATCCTGCGAAATGGTATATAGCACAGGCAAGCTCGCAGGCTCAAAACGCTTCAATTCAGTACGGCAGCGCATCGGTTGCAAAGCAGCATCCATGACGCGCAGCACGCTGTAATACTGCTCGCGCTCTTCCTGCGTCAGCCCGGTAAATGAAAGAGATACATCCTCGGGACTAAGCCGCTCGGCTTGCAGAGCAGGGTCGATCCAATGCAGCTTTTCCAAAATTTCCGTATCGTAAATATAGCCGCCATTGATCACCAGCATGGATTGCGCCGCCGCCACATGGGTAATCTGGCGATACTCATCAACCGTCGATGTGTAATGGAGCGGACGCCCGCCCGCCTCGCGGATCAGTTCACTCAGCTCCCGCCGCCCAAATGTACTTTCAAAGGAAAACCAGCGGTGCATAATCCGCAGAAATTCATCATCCTCCACCGCGAGCGCCTTCATGGAAAGCTCATGCAAACGAATCCAGTGCTGCAAGCGGTCTGGCTCATACTCCGCCATGCGTAGCAGCTCTTGCCGAATACAGGTTCCCAGTTCAGAACGAACACCGTCAAGCTGCTCATTTTCATAAAAATACTCACGTGATGCCGTCGGCTGCAATTCATCTGTCCAGATCAGACTTTTAATGAAAAAAGCCCACTCCGGCAATACATTTTCTGCTTTGTCGGACACCAGCATATGCTTCAGATACACCCGATGCAGCCGCTTGCTGTTGAGATTAATGCTACGCGGCAAAATGAATGCAATCCCGCCTGTTCTGCCCGATGCCGTCCGCAGTGGAATAAAATCGCCAAAGCGCTCACCCATCAGGCGATAGCCCAAGTCCAGCACCTCACCGCGACGACTGCGCAATTGTTCCGGGTCCTGCATCCAATGGGTAGATGGAAGATTGACGCGCCTGGTCTCCCCGTCTACAGACAGCATGACCGGATATGGCAGCAACGCCCCATAATAAAATAGAGACTCCTCCACCTGAGCTGGCTCATAATAAAACTCGCTCCCCGGCTTGCAGCGCAAATAAATTTGCGTGCCTACAGGCAGTTCAGTCTCCAATCGACGGATCGTATACGTTCCGTCCGGTTTCCCTCTCCATTCCATGGAGATGCCTTCCTTTACTGAACGCGTCAGCACCACAATTTCATCGCTCACCATAAAGCAAGACAGCAAGCCAATCCCAAATCGCCCGATAAATGATGTCTCCGAGGCCAGTAAATCTGCCCCCTTCTTCGAAGACTGGCCAATGATCGACAGAAAGCGGTGGATGTCTTCTTCCGACAGTCCAATGCCGTTATCCTGAATCATCAAAACCTGTTGTTCACCGGAGCCAGATAACTCCACGGTCACTTTACCTTCAAATCCTTTACTTTCAGCAGCAGTCTCCCCTAGCTCCTTGCGAGCCGTAATTGCGTCTGTTGCATTTTGCAGTACCTCGCGTATAAACACGCGTGGGCTGCTATATAAATGATTGGCCAAAATATCAATCATCCCGCCCAAGTTCACCTGAAAACGATATTCGTTCGTTTGACTCATACAGATCATTCCTTTCTGGAAATGCTACGACAATCCTTGGCTTTTGAATAAACCATCATGTAAATTATAACGTGGATTACAGACGGATTGTACACCCTGCATTTCAGATATCAATACGTTGACAACGCTATAATAGGGTCTTTTTTCACCTTGGCTGATCGTAAATGGGTCTAATTAACTTCATAAAAATGTATGTAATATGAGTGTATAGTTAATAAGTATCATCTTCGCTTAGTTAAATTTAGTAATTAAAATAATTTTTATTTAAAAATCAGCCTGTTCTTGTATCGCTATATCTGCTGAGGGACAAATGGCTCATTTTATACAAAGAGCCCGCATGGCTGCTCCTGTATACCCATACAAGAGAGAATGCGGGCTTTTTCAGGTACAGCCGGGGCTGTACCTTTTGCAGAAAAAGGATTAATGAGACTTGGCGAAACGGATTACGTTCCACGAGGCTTTGCCCAAATGAGCTTTTACGATGCCATCGTCGAGCTTGGCATTACCGCCGTTGTGAGGCGTTACCTTTTCTCCTGCCGGACTGTTAGTTGCTTTGAGATCGTCATGCTCCAGCACGGTATGCTCCACAATGCGATAGCCTTCGAAGCTGCGCACATCCACTGTCAGCTCCAGCGACTCGGACAAGTGGCGGTTTACCGCAAAGACGGTCAGAGCGTCTCCCTCTTCATCATAGACCACAGCGCTATCCAGATAAGGAATGTCTGTGAAATCCTTGGAATCGTATTTTTCCGAGTCCACCACGGGCATCAACGATACACCGCGACCATAACGGGATGCATGCAGATACGGATAGAAAATCGTCTGTTTCCACGCTTTGCCGTTATTTTCAGTCATGATTGGCGCAATGACATTGACCAGTTGGGCCAGACAAGCCATTTTTACACGGTCAGCATGACGCAGGAACGTAATAAGCATACTTCCCACCAGTAGTGCATCCTCGAAGTTGTAAATATCCTCAAGTTGGGGCGGCGCCACAGACCACGGATCAATTTTGCTGTCCGCATCGTTGGAGTGGTACCACACATTCCATTCATCGAAGCTGAGCATCATTTTTTTCTTGCTGCGTTTCTTCGCTTTGATATAGTCACAGGTCGAAATAACTGTATGAATAAAATGGTCCATATCCATGGAGCGTGCCAAATAATTGGCCGTATCATTGTCGTGGTTGCCATAGTATTGATGCAGAGAAATATAGTCGGCTACCTCATAGGTATGATCCAGCGTCGTCGCTTCCCATTCAGGGAACGTCGGCATTGTCGAACTGGAACTGCCGCATGATACAAGCTCAATGTCAGGGTCAATCAGCTTCATTGCTTTTGCGGACTCTACCGCAAGGCGACCATACTCTTCCGCTGTCTTGTGTCCGATCTGCCACGGGCCATCCATTTCGTTGCCGAGACACCAGGTTTTAATCTTGTGCGGTTGCTCAACACCGTGACTACGACGCAGATCACTCCAGTAGGAGCCGCCCGGATGGTTGCAATATTCCACCAGATTACGTGCCGCATCAATCCCGCGTGTACCCAGGTTAACCGCCATCATGACCTCTGAACCGATATCTTTCGCCCATTTGAAAAATTCGTTCGTACCCACTTCATTCGGCTCGACCGTTCTCCACGCCAGTTCTAGCTGTCTAGGTCTGGACGCGACAGGACCGACACCATCTTCCCAATTGTAACCGGACACAAAATTCCCGCCCGGATAGCGTATAATAGGAACATCAAGCTGCTTCACCAGCTCTTTTACATCATTACGGAAACCGCTTTCATCACTAGTTGAATGAGTAGGCTCATAAATACCACCATATACAGCACGCCCGAGATGCTCTACAAAAGAACCATAAATGCGTTTATCGACTTCAGCAATACGAAATGACTTGTCTACAATCATTTTTGCTTTTACAGCTGCTGCCACCTAAACCATCCTCTCTGAATGCGAAAATAAAATCCGTTGTACCTCTAAGACTAACAAACCGTTTTATTTCAGCATTTTGCATCAGTCGATTCCCAACGCTCGAAAGTACAATAGATAGACGAACTAAACCGTTTCGATCTCTATATTGCTGATTTGAAATCGCTCTTGGGATTGTTGCAAAATGCTCATTTACGAATTTAATATAACACACCATAAATATTATAGTCAATATTATTATTAAATACTTAATATATTTATTAACTATATTAATAAACGATAAGCAATTGGTTACGTTTAGCAAATAACTTCTTTGTTAAGTAAGGATTTTGCAAAAATCCGGGAAGCGACCTGTAATCGACAATATTGCACTTTGGAGCGGCTGGAATTGAATTTTGTAAAATCCTGAAGTAGCTATAGTTGTACAGATGCGATCAAAATTTTATTAAGGAAAGTGGGATTGACAAAGGCAGGGCTGCATGAGAAAATGTACGCGCGTACATAAAATGACTGGAGGTGGGTAATATCGTATCGCGCAAGGAAGTAGCAGAGCTCGCCGGCGTGTCTGAAGCGACGGTGTCGCGGGTATTGAACGCGGCCGGTCCCATCAAGGAAGAGACCCGCAAGAAGGTCAAGGACGCCGCCAATCAGCTTGGATATGTTCCCAGCGCGCTGGCCCGCAACTTTGCCCGAAGCAAGAGCGGCCATCTTGGTGTGGTTATGCCTTATGTACCGAAGGCGCACCTGTTCTCAGCCTATTTTTTCTCCGAGATGCTGAGCGGCATCGGAAGCAAGGCCAGGGACAGCGGGCTTGATCTGCTACTATTGTTCCGGAAGCCGGGGGAAAAGATGGATTACAGCGGTCTTTTCCGCCAGCAAAAGGTCGATGCCTGTATCATCCTTGGGGCCAGAGATGACCACGATGAGTTGGAAGCGCTGAAGAGACTTCAGGAAGAAGGGCGTCCGTTCTGCGTCATGAATCACCATTTTGCAGGACAATCGTTCTGTGAAGTGGATGCAGACCATGTGGAGGGAAGCCGGACGGCTGTAAGTCACCTCATTGAGCAGGGATGCAAGCGGATTGCCTTTCTCAACGGCCCGGATATCTATTCCAACAGTACAGAGCGATTGAAGGGATACCGCACCGCGCTTCAGGATGCCGGTATTGAATATGATCGCGAGTTGCTTCTGGAGGGCAATTACAGCCGTCGAAGCGGGCTCGAAGCGTCGGCTACAATCGCTGGCAGGCTGAATGATATTGACGCCGTATTTGCGGCGAACGACCGAATGGCCATCGGGGTGATGCAGGGTCTGCGCGAGCTCGGACTGGGAGTTGACCGGTTCCCGGCGTTCATTGGCTATGACGATTCGGATGTGGCCGAGATGGCCGTTCCGCCGCTGAGCAGTGTCCGCGTTCCTTTTTATGAGATGGGGGTGCTTGCGGCCTCGAAGCTTATACCGGATCCTCTGGACCGCATTTCAGCCTTGGAACTGACCGGACGCGCCTCGATAAGAGAGCTTCTGTCCACAGAGTTGATTATCAGGGCATCATCCATTCGTCAATAGCCGCATTCGTCAACAATTCGCTGGAACTCAGACCCATAAGGAGGATAACGACATGTCTAATCGGCTTCGTATCGGAATGGTTGGCTACAAATTTATGGGCAAGGCTCACAGCAACGCTTACCGTAGCCTGCCCATGTTCTTCCCGGGTGCCCCGCTGCAGCCGGAGATGTCCGTCATCTGTGGACGCAACGAGCAGGGGGTTCAGGCGGCTGCCCGCCAGTTCGGCTGGACCGAAAGCGTTACCAATTGGCGTGATCTGGTGAAACGTGACGATATTGATCTCATTGACATCAACGCCCCGAGTAATGCCCATAAGGAAATTGTCGTTGAGGCTGCCCTCCATGGCAAGCATCTGTTCTGTGAAAAGCCGCTTGCGCTCTCGCTGGCGGATTCCCGTGACATGCTACAGGCAGCGGAGGAAGCGGGTGTCAGACATATGATCGGCTTCAACTACCGCTTCTCTCCGGCTGTCCAACTGGCTAAGCAGCTAGTCGAGAGCGGTCGCCTGGGCAAAATCTATCATTTCCGTGCCTTTTTCCTTCAGGACTGGATCATGGACCCGTCCTTCCCGCTGGTGTGGCGGCTGCAAAAGGAAGTGGCAGGTTCTGGCTCTCATGGTGATCTTGGCGCCCATCTGATTGATCTCGCCCGGTTCCTGGTCGGCGAGTTCCATGAAGTGATCGGTATGAGCGAGACGTTCATCAAGCAGCGCCCGCTGGCTTCGGAGATGACCGGATTGAGCGCCAAGGGCAGCGCCGGGGCGAATGCGCCGATGGGAGAAGTGACGGTCGATGATGCCACGCTGTTCCTGGCACGCTTCGCCGAAGGTGCGCTGGGCAGCTTCGAGGCCACACGGTTTGCGGCTGGACACCGGAGCACCAATTCATTCGAGATCAACGGTAGTCTGGGCAGTGTGCGGTTTGACTTTGAACGAATGAACGAACTGGAAGTGTATTTCACGCAAGATGAGGAGGACGTTCAGGGCTTCCGCCGCGTGCTCGCCACCGATCCGGCACACAAGTACTCCGAGGCCTGGTGGCCTGCGGGACATACGATCGGATTCGAGCATACCTTCACCCACGAGATGCTTGAGCTGATGAGTGCCATCTCCGAGGGACGGCAGCCTGTACCGAACTTCCACGACGGGGTCGCTTGTCAGGCCGTGCTTGAAGCAGTGGAACGATCCATAGAGGAGCGCCGCTGGGTATCCATTGAAGAAATGTAATATAACTATCACATTCCGAAAGGTGAGTGGATTACAGATGAGCAAGGCACTGATTGTATGGGGCGGATGGGACGGACATGAGCCGGAACAGGTGGCGGCCATTTCTGAACGGATTCTGAAGGAAGAGCAATTCGAGGTGGAGGTGTCTAATAGCCTTGAAGCCTACCAGGATGCGGAGAAGCTGCTAGGCCTGGACCTGATCGTTCCGTTGTGGACCATGGGACAGATTGAGCAGGAACTGGTCAATAATGTCTCGGCAGCAGTTCAGAGCGGCGTAGGCCTGGCAGGCTGCCATGGCGGCATGTGTGATGCCTTCCGGAACAATGTGGACTGGCAGTTCATGACAGGCGGGCAATGGGTTGCACATCCCGGCAATGACGGGGTGGAGTATATGGTGAACATGAAGCGCGGCTCCAGCCCGCTGCTGGACCATATTGAGGATTTTCAGGTCAAAAGCGAGCAGTACTACCTCCACGTAGACCCGGCGGTTGAAGTGCTGGCAACCACACGCTTCCCGGTCGTACCGGGACCACATTCAGCCAACGGGCTGGTGGATATGCCCGTTGTATGGACGAAGCGCTGGGGGAACGGCCGCGTCTTCTACAATTCGCTGGGACATCACGCGGATATCATAGATATGCCTCAAGTGACCGAGATGATGCGCAGCGGGTTCCTGTGGGCGGCAGCAGGCAAACAGACGGCGGCTGCCCGGGGAAGCTCCCTGGCAGATGCTTATACTGGCATGGCAGACAACCAGCAGCGGTAGCGTGGACAGGATGGTTCGGATGCAGTAGGAAATTCCATTATCCATTTTTTGAAGGTGAAGGGAGTCCAGGCATGAACAAAATGAAGGTGGGCATTATCGGTTGTGGTAAAATCAGCGGAATTTACATGGAAAATTGCCATCGCTTCGACATTCTGGAGCTGTCCGCAGTAGCGGATCTGGACCAAGGCCGGGCTAAGGAGCAGGCAGCAGCGTACAACGTTCCGAACGTATATTCGGTAGACGAGATCCTGGCTGATCCAGAGATCGAACTCATCATTAATCTGACCATTCCGGCCGTTCACGCCGACGTGTGCCTCAGAGCTCTTGAGACAGGCAAGCATGTCTATGTAGAGAAGCCGCTTGCAGTCACCCGTGAGCAGGGCCAGGCAGTCTTGGAGCTGGCCCGCCGCAAGGGACTGCTTGTTGGCTGCGCACCGGAGACCTTCTTCGGCTCCGGCATACAGACGTCATTGAAGCTGATTGAGGACGGGGTCATTGGCAGGCCGGTAGCCGCTACGGCCTTCATGATGAGCCGTGGACATGAACATTGGCATCCCGATCCTGAATTTTATTATGCTGTGGGCGGCGGCCCGATGTTTGATATGGGGCCTTATTATTTGACAGCTTTGGTGCAATTGCTTGGTCCGATTGCCACCATCTCCGGCATGACAGGCAGGGCGCTGGACCAGCGAATGATTACAAGCGAGAAAAAGAGAGGCCAGACCATCCCGGTCGACATTCCGACCCATGTGGCCGGATTGCTACGCTTCGAGCAGGGGGCTGTCGGCACGCTGATTACCAGCTTTGACATCTTTGGTGGAAGCTCCCTGCCACCGATTGAGGTATATGGTTCTCTTGGCACGCTGCAGGTGCCTGACCCGAACACGTTCGGAGGGCCGGTTCGCTACAGGCTGCTGGGCGAGCAGGAATGGACAGAGGCGCCGCTGCTGCCGGGCTACCAGGAGAATACACGGGGCATCGGCGTTGCCGATATGGCCTACGCTATCCGCAGCGGACGGCCTCACCGCGCCAGCGGTGAACTGGCCTACCATGTGCTGGAGGCGATGTGGGCGTTCCATGATTCCTCCGATGAACAGTCGTTCTATCCGATGCAGAGCACATGCCTGCGCCCGGCAGCTTTGCCGGAAAATCTGCCCTTGTATACGTTGGATGCAGCTTTCAAAAAATGAATACACGCTCTATCTTCGTACATGATCCCATCAATATTGTCTAACCCATATACAAAACATGGCTATGTGAGCCCGAAAAAGCGGAGCCCCTCCTTCAAAGAGAAGCTCCGCTGTTCGTATTGTGACATTGTAGCCAGATACAAAAGGGGAAACGCGTAGTTTTCACCATATGCCTGATTGAGCGGGATGTAAACGCTTTTGTTTACGTTGTTCCTCCAGTAAGTGCATCATCTGTTGTTGAACGCTTCTGGTCTGCTGCGTTGCAAATGCGGGATGGGCAAGGTTACATGTTTCCAAAGGGTCGTTGGTTAGGTTATACAATTCAAATTCGTCACGATCCGGTTTTGTTTTGACCTGTGTAGCCCATTGAGAGTATTGTCCGCATGTATGATCACCCACGGGTCGCATAGTAACATCCTTCACCCCCGGTTGGCTCCAGAATTGAGTACTGTCAAAATAGCGGGTAAACTTCCACAACTCCTTCACACCATCTCTTTGCAGGGTCGTAATGACAGTCTCGATATGATTGGGCTGAACAACAGACGGATATGCCTCTCCCAGTATATTGATCTGCTGCTGGCCTCGGGTCACATCGTCGTCGGTCATAAAATAAACCGGCTGGTCAGCTATCTCCCCCTGGTTCTGTCCTCGGATAACAGGAGTAAGATTACGTCCCACCAAGGGACGGGCTTCGCTAAAGCTGTTTTGCAGGCCGCTCTGGATCGCAGCGATGTCAGCATTCGCCAGTCCAAGCATGGTAGGCAGGAGATCCACGTGGTTTGTCAGGGTATGCTCGCTTTTATATTGAGGAAACAGATGTTGGTTATGGATAACCAAAGGCACATGCACAACCTCTTCGTACGCACAGTAAAATTTTTGATGAAGATTGCCGTGAGCGCCTAGCAAATCTCCATGATCGGACGTAAAAATCACTATGGTATTATCGTAGAAAGAAGAACGGGTCAGTGCTTCAAATACCTTAAGCATCTGACGGTCTGCATTTTTTTGCAACTGGTAGTACAGCTTTCGGTAAAAGGGCTGATCAATAATGGGCTGTAACGCTCTAGGGTAAATATCCCTGTAGCTTGCCTGACAGCGCGGCTTTGTAGCCAGCCATTCGTTGATCGTCGGTGGAGGAGCGACCGCTGGCATCGGCTCCACCTCAAATCGAAACATGGGCAACCGTGCAGTAATAGCACCATATAAAACAATATCATGCGGGTTCACAAATGAAGTTACGATTAACCAAGGCTCTGCATGGTTGTCATGTTCTTTCCGACGGTCAAGGGCTTCGATTAGCTCAACGGTTTCTGCGGCATACACCTCATCTCGCCCGCTTAAACCAACAGCGGCGGAGGAACCGGAATTTCGTGGGTTTCTCCCATGCGGCTCCGGACCGATCCACCCGGAAAATCCAAAGTTATCCAAGCGGTCGGCTTGCTCATATATGCCTTCCAGTCTTCTGTCGGGTACACCCGTCAGCGGATGATAGCTGGGGAGGGCTTTGTGCGTACCCGGGTTGATAATATCCTCATCGGATATATGCCATTTTCCTTTATAATACGTTTGGTATCCGACTGCGCGAAAATAATCCCCCATCGTAGGCACCGTGTTTCTATCCAGCCAGAACATATCTGAGTCGAATGCTCCCTTGGCCACCCCATCTGTCTGAGTTACACCATGGAGTGACGGATAATGGCCAGTAAATAAGGTTGTCCTGCTGGGGCTGCATGCAGCACTTCCAATATAATGCCTGTGAAACTCCAGCCCGTGAGACCTCAAGAGTCCTTGCGTAACCAGATTTTGTCTGCTCCATTCTTTGATTTCCGGGTTTTCATAAACCGCAGGATACCGTTCCTCATCCACAAGGAGTATCAGAAAATTAGGTTTATCAAAGGGTCGGGGTGAAAATGAGCTATCGTTCATGGAATACACATCCTAGGTTGGTTTTTACCCTAAGATTATGTTGTGTAACCCCAAAACAGTATCATTCGGAAAAGAAGTTCAGACATTCTGATATCTTAAAAAAATGATATAATTATTACTAAACGGGAGCTGGAGAAGCTCAATTAACCGAAATTATTTTAATGAATCCCTATACGGATAAGGACAATCCGCTCGACAAGCAGTCTATCTTTGATGTCTATGCCAAGACCGCAGAGGGCAAACTAATTGATATCGAAATGCAGCTTTTCAACAAATACGATATTGAGAAGCGGACATTGTTTTATTGGAGTAAGCGATATGCGGGACAGCTTCATGAGGGCGAAAAATACCAGGAACTAAAAAATGTGTGACCATTAACATCCTCAACTATTCTTTTTTACCTAACGATGAATACCACAATGTATTCCATTTACGTGAGGACCGCACAGGGATATCACTTATTGATGATATTGAAGTACACTTTTTGGAACTGCTGAAGCTGGATGAGCAAACCGCATCCTTCGAAGAAGGAGGGCTTATCAACTGGCTGTTGTTTCTTAAAGGCGCAGATCCATCCAAATGGGAGGTTTTGAAAATGAACGAACCAGGATTGGAAAAAGCCATGGACACGCTGCAATTCTTGAGTCAGGATTCGGAAGCAAGACGTCTGTATGAAGCCCGGCAGAAATACCTGCACGATGAAGCTTCCATGCTCGATAGAGCAGAATCCGTCGGTATGGCGAAAGGAAAAATAGAAGAGAAAAAGAATATCGCCAAAAACATGCTGTCCATGGGCCTGGACATAGCAACGATTGCAAAGGCTACCGGATTATCTGAACAAGAAATTAAATCCATTCAAGTATAAAAGTAAAACAACAAAACGGCGGAGTTCCTCGGTATTAAACCAAGAAACTCCGCCGTTGCTATGTGTAGCCTATAACCCACCGCGCTACAACTACTACTTAATGCCCGAAATCGTATAATTTTCGATAATATACTTTTGGAAAACAATGAATATGATCATGATCGGTACAACCATGAAGGTCGAGCCTGCCATCTGGAGCGCGAACTGGCTCTCATTTTGACCTTTGAGCAACGACAGTCCCACGGACAACGTATACAGCTTCTCATCGTTCGCAATAATGAGCGGCCACAGGAAGCTGTTCCAACCGCCGATAAAGGTCAGAATGGCCTGTACTGCCAAAATCGGTGTTGAGATAGGCAGTACAATTTGCAGGAAAGTACGAAACTCCCCTGCACCATCAAGGCGCGTTGCCTCCAGCAGTTCTTCCGGAATATCGGACATGAACTGTCTGAACAGGAAGATGGCGAAGGCGCCTACCAAGCCGGGAAGTACAATCCCCATCATGGTGTTGGTTAATCCCATCTGGTTCAAAATCAAATATACAGGAATCATCGTCACCTGCCCCGGAACCATCATCGTGGCCAGCACCAAATAGAACAGGAAACCTTTACCTTTAAATTTGAATTTGGCAAAGCCGTAGCCTGCCATGGCGTTCAGGAATAATCCAAAAAAGGAAGCTAATACAATCACTAGCGTATTGGTCAGATAGGTGCCAAAAGCCATGCTATCAAATAGTGTTTTAAAATTGTCCAATGTGAAATGCTGCGGCCAGATGGTTGGAGGAATTTGGGTTACCTCGCTCTCCGTCTTAAAGGAGGATAAAATCATCCACGCAAAAGGCAGCACCATCAACAGACCTCCCACGGTCAGGAGAATCGCCACGAACCATTGAAATGTTTTTTCTCCACTGCGCGAATTGGCGCGGGCTTGCTGAACAGCTGTTTTCACGTTCATCACCTCTCTCTATCAGGACTCCGCTTTATTTTGCAAACGGAACTGAATCAGCGTCACCGCGATGATCGCAAAGAACAGAATGAACGATCCCGCCGCGGCATAACCGAATTTACTAAATTGGAAACCGTTATTGTATATAAACAGGGATGCTGATAGTGTGCCGTCAAGCGGTTTCCCTTTGGTCATGACGAACGGTTCCTCGAAAAATTGCAGCCAGCCGATCATCGTTGTAATGGACACGAAGAAAATAGCGTAGCGGAGCTGCGGAAGGGTAATATAACGAATTTGTTGCCATGTGCTGGCCCCGTCAAGCTGAGCCGCCTCATAGTAAGAACCCGGAATCCCTTTAATGGCAGCAATGAAAATAATCATATTCAAGCCTATTCCCCGCCAAACAGCCAATAAAATAAGCGAAATTTTCGCCATCGTAGGATCGGTCAGCCAAGGGACAGGCTCCAGATTCATCATGCCCAGTACATAGTTGAAAAGCCCGAGGGTCGGATTATACAAATAACTCCAGACCACCGCTACCGCCACCACGTTCGTTACGGACGGCAGATAGAACACCACGCGGAAAACTTTGAAAGTACGTGATTTACCCATGTTAATCAGGATTGCAATGCTGAGTGAAAACAATAGCACTAAAGGAACCCCGATGATGACGAAAAATAGAGTGTTCCCAATGGACTTTAGAAAAGAAGGGTCTATTAGCACATTCTTGTAATTTTCCAGTCCTATAAAGCGAATATTATCATAATTAACGAGTCCTGACAGATCCATATCTGTGAAGCTGATCACGAGTGCCAGTAAAATCGGCAACAGCGAAAACAGCGTCAGCAGAATGATGGAGGGACCGATAAACAAGTATGGCGCAAGCTTCTGCGAGCTTCCTTTCATGCCTTCACTCCCTTTGACAATGACGGATACGGATCATTATTTTTTCATAATACTTGCAGCTTGCTGGTTAAAGTCATCCATTTCCTTCTGTACGTCGGCTTGACCACGGTAAATGCGTTCGAAGCTCTTGATGAATTGCTGAGAAACCTCTTCCCATGCTGCCAGTTGCGGTAATGCTGCGGAATGATCGAGCTGCTTACGAATCGTTTGAAGCATCGGATCATTCTTCAGTTTTGCATCTTCCCATGACTTGGTAGCGGCAGGCAAGGTACTGGACAGCTCCATCCATTTCAGCTGCGTTTCCGGTTTACTCATGAAAGCCAGGAATTTGGCCGATTCCTCCGGGTGCTTGCTAAACTGCATAATCGAAAGGTTCGACCCTCCCAAAACAGACAGATTGTTTACTTTGCCAGGAAGCTCGGCTATATTCCATTTTCCATCCAGCTCAGGTGCCTTGCTCTTGATTTCTCTAATCATGAAGGGACCGCTGATAAACATAGGAACGATACCATCCCCTTGCAATCCCTGAACGGAATCTATCCCAAGATCAAGGGCATTGGAGCCGTTTTGGAAAAAGGTGTTCAAATACTTCACAGCTTCTACAAACGGTGGCTGGTTGAACAGCGGATTGCCCTGCTCATCGATCAGCTTGGAGCCGTTCTGAAGAGCGAACATAAAGCCCAGAGACTGCTCCTTCGAATTAATGGCAATACCATATTTCCCTTTGCCACGCGCTGCCAGCTTTTGAGCAGCATCAGAAAGTTCTTCCCACGTTTTAGGGGCTTCATTATATCCAACTTGCTTCAATAGATCTGAACGGTAGAACAAAACTTTCGTTTCGGTATACCAAGGAACTCCTACAGGTTTTCCCTCAAATTTTGCCGTATCCACAGCACCCGGGAAGAAATTCTTCGATTCCAGCTCAGGATATTTACTGATATAAGGGGTGATGTCCGTCAATGCACCCGCAGATGCAAGCTCCGGAACCCATGATGTACCCAACTGAACCACATCCGGACCGGATTTGGAAGCAACTGCTGTCAGCAGCTTATCGTGAGCGTTATCCCAAGGCAGTGCCTGCACATCTACATGAATATCAGGATTTTCCTTTTCAAAATCCTTTGCAATCTCAGGCAGCAACTTACCTTCCGCCCCCATGCCCCATAGGGTAATCGTCGTTTTTCCATTCGCATCCTTGCCGGATGATTCATCCTTGGACGAACAGCCTGCCAACGCGCCCCCCAGTAATAAGGTGCTTGCCAAAATGATCCCTAACGTTCTTTTCATCATACAAATTCCTCCCGAGATGACCGGCTCACCGATCATTCAAATATGATAACGGATTCGATTACACACGATAAAGCATACAGCGTTTAAAGCCAATTAAATCCTGCCTTTTATAAAAAATATGTGGAAAGCCTAAGGACCATACCCATCAATAGAAACGTTTCGATAGTCATTATAAAACAAATTGAAACCGTATTCAATAGGGATATTATTTTTTATTCGTATAGAATTATGCTCAATTTTCTTTCATTTCATCTATAAATAGTTATTTTCTCGGTAAAATGACCCTCCATTTCGATTTGACTCTCTATTTGAAAGCGTATATAATCCAACTGAGTTCAACAATAGAAACGTTTCGATTAATAATACGACAGGAAACTAAGCTTTTATGTAAAGTAGCCTGTTCGTCGCTTCTTTGAATCATTTTTTACCAAAAAATCTCATGGATCTGAAAAAGAAAGCTGCAACCATAGCAGCTTACGGAGGATTATATGATGGAACAACAACTGAATTCCTATCTGCAAAATATGACACTTGAAGAAAAAGTCGATCAACTGCTCCAACTCGTCGGAGCCTTTTTTGAGGATGCGGAAACGGACGGCCAAATTACCGGACCTATGGCATCTTTAGGGATCACAGAAGAAACGGTCCGTAACGTCGGATCGGTGCTTGGCATCGCAGGAGCCGAGGAAGCTATTCGTGTTCAACAAGCACATCTAAGCAAAAATCGTCTAGGTATTCCGCTTCTAATTATGGCAGACATTGTACATGGCTTCAAAACGATTTTTCCCATACCGTTGGCTATTGGCTGTTCATGGAATGTGCAGCTCGCAGAAGAGAGCGCTACCATTGCTGCCAGAGAAGCTTCTGTGTCCGGTGTTCATGTTACCTTTGCTCCGATGGTGGACTTGGTACGTGACCCGCGCTGGGGCCGTGTAATGGAATCTACAGGGGAAGACCCTTACCTCAATAGTGTATTTGCCCGTGCTTTCGTACGCGGCTTTCAAGGCAAAGACCTGACGAACGATACGGACCGGGTGGCGGCGTGTGTGAAGCATTTTGCCGCATATGGCGCAGGCGAAGGCGGACGGGATTACAATACCGTTGATCTGTCCGCATGGCAGCTGCGCGAATATTATCTCCCCTCCTACAAAGCTGCGCTAGATGAAGGCTGCGAAATGGTGATGACCTCCTTCAATACCGTAGAAGGTGTAGCTGCAACGGGCAACAAGCGCCTGATGCGCGATTTGCTTCGCGACGAGTGGGGCTTTGACGGTGTGCTCATCTCGGATTGGGCCGCCATCAAGGAGCTTATTCCCCACGGCATTGCCGAGGATGAGCGCGAGGCAGCACAGAAAGCACTGCTGGCGGGCGTAGACATTGAAATGATGACCTCCTGCTATAACGGGCATCTGCCTGAGCTGGTTCGCAGCGGGCAGCTGGATGAAGCGCTCGTCGACGAGGCGGTCATGCGCGTATTGAAGCTCAAGCAAAAGCTGGGCTTGTTCGATAATCCGCTGCGTGGCGCAGACCCTGAGCGGGAACGTGAAGTCGTGTTCTGCGAAGCTCACCGTGCGGTTGCCAAGGAATTGGCGATCAAATCATGCGTACTGCTCAAAAACGATTCCGTTCTTCCACTGAATCGCAGTCAGCATATCGCACTGATCGGGCCTTTTGCAGAGAGTGGTGATATCCTTGGCTCCTGGTCGTGGAGCGGTTCGCAAGAAGAAGCTGTTCAAGTCATTGACGGCTTCAAATCGAAAATATCCTCCTCGCTGCTCTCGGTAGCGACTGGATGCTCTATAGACGAAATATCTGAAGAACAATATGCAAAAGCGCTGCAAGCTGCCAGCCAGGCAGAGGTCATCGTACTGGCGCTCGGTGAGCGCTCGGATATGAGTGGCGAAGCGGGCAGCCGCTCGGATATTCGCCTGCCACAAGCCCAACTGGAGCTGGTGAAACGCCTGAAAACGCTGAACAAGCCTATGGTAGCCGTGCTGTTCAACGGTCGTCCACTGGATCTGCACGGTGTTATTGAAGAAGCAGACGCCGTACTGGAAGCCTGGTTCCCCGGCGGTGAAGGCGGCGCGGCGATTGCCGATCTGCTGTACGGCGATGCTGAACCAACGGGTCGTCTGACGATGTCCTTCCCGCAATCGGTGGGGCAGGTGCCTGTGTACTATAATCATTTTAATACAGGACGTCCTCAGCTGGACCCAAATACAAAGGAACGCTACGTCTCCCAATACCTGGACGTACCGAACGAACCTTTATTCCCGTTTGGCTATGGCTTGAGCTATACGAAAGTAGCCTATGATAGCGTACAGCTTTCCAGCGACACCCTCAATCCCGGTCAAGCACTGACCGTGAAGGTACGGGTAACGAACACAGGAACACGTCCTGTCGAGGAAACGGTTCAATTCTATGTCCGTGATATCAGCGGAGATACGGTTCGCCCGATGAAAGAGCTGAAGGATTTCCGCAAGGTTCTTCTTGCCCCGGGCGAAAGCCGGGAAGTGGAATTTGCATTGGCCGAGCCTCAACTGCGCTATCACCATGCAGACCTGAGCTTTGATAGTGACAGCGGTGAATTCGCCGTCTTTACAGGACCTAACAGCCGAGATACTACCGAAGGACGTTTTCGTTTAGTGAAAGAAACAGGAAAGTGAGGCGTAACCTTTGATGAATACAAGTCTGGATCAAAATATTTTGCTACGGGTTGGAGACCTGTCCTTCACCTTCTTGAGCAGCGGTGATGTATATAAAATCGCCCATGGCTCGACCATGATTAATCAACTGCTGACCAACTCTGTCGACGGTTCCCTGAACAACCTGTACTTGCGACTGTACCGTCCGTCCGACGTCAGCATCACTCCTCTGCTGGGAGTCCGTTCACCCGGAGTAGTACGACAAACGGATCAACAGATTATTTGGGAAGGCTTTACATCAGGTGTCGGCTATCAGGTGACATTCACGCTAAGTCGTCTTGGGGTATGGTTCTGGGATGTAACTCTACAGGGCGATGACGTGGAAGCTGATATCGTGTACGGTCAGGATATCGGGATTGCGGATACAGCGGCTGTACGCAGTAATGAAGCTTATCTGTCTCAATATATCGACCATACCGTCTACCATGACGAACAAAGAGGCTATACGGTCTGCTCCCGTCAAAACCAGCCGCAAAGTCAAGCGTTCCCTTACATCCAGCAAGGCTCGTTGACCCGCAACGTCGGTTATTCGACGGACGGATTTCAATTCTTTGGGCTTTCGTATAAAGAAACGAACGAGCCAGAAGCACTGCGCCGCGATTCGCTTGCCAATGAAGTGTACCAATACGAATTTGCTTATACGGCGCTGCAATCCGAGCGGGCAAAGCTCGCCGGGGATGCACACTTTACCTTTTACGGCCTGTTCCAGCCGAATCATCCGGCAGCCGTTACAAAGCTGGAATACCATGAACTGGTGACGAAAGCACGCGAAGAAGTAGCGAATATTATGGAAGCTGCTTCCGGGACCGCCATCCCGGCGAACGTCACAAGTCATCTCCAAACTGGGCGGGTGGCTCCAGCCCAGAACATCGGAGAGCCGCTGCGCACGCTGGATATGACCGCAGCCGAGCTGGATCAGCTCTTCCCGAAACGGCAGGAAGAAGAACGGGACGACGACACGTTGCTCTCCTTTTTCACAAACAGCTATGAACATGTCGTACTCAAATCCAAAGAGCTTCGTGTAGAGCGTCCCCATGGGCATATTTTAATGGGCGGGCATTACGCGGGAGGTAAGGAAGAAACCATTACAACTACCTCCTATATGTACGGAGTGTTCAATTCCCAGCTTGTGATTGGCAACACGAATTTCAATAAAATGATCACAAATGCGCGTAATGCACTCAATATTCCCAAAACATCCGGTCAGCGTATCTATGTCGGAATCCACGGGAGATACCATCTGCTCACGATGCCTTCCCTGTTCGAGATTGGCTTTAACTATGTGCGCTGGTATTACAAAACTGCTGACGATACGCTCATCATTACAAACCATACCAACGCCGACACGCCAGAAGTACAGCTTCACGTTCGCTCGACAAGCGGCAAAGCTTATCCGTTCCTTGTTACTCAGCAAATGTCCATGCATGTGAACGAATATGAGCTTCCGTTTCATATGGAACGGGACGGTGAGGACCTGCTCTTCCGCGCAGACCAGGCTTCCCTGAGCGCCGAAACCTATCCGGACCTGTTGTACCGAATGCAGGTACAAGGCGCTCCGTTACAGCAAGTGAGCGACGCTCACACGCTGCTACAGGGTACAGCTTCCCCCGACGCATCTCTGGTCGTGCTGGAGCTAGGCGACAGCAGCGAATGGACCTGCACCGTACAAGGCTGGCTGCATGGCTATCCATCCGGAAAAGGTCAAGCACATGCGGAACAAGATGCCTCTTTCGAAGCTGAGCGCGAGCGCTATCGGCAATATTTTTCCGGGCTGATGAATGGCTTCCATCTGACGCATAGCGGACATGAAACCAGCGAGCTGTTCCGTGTGAATGCGGTGGCCTGGTGGTATACCCACAATATGCTTGTCCACTATTCCGTGCCTCATGGTCTGGAACAATACGGTGGTGCAGCTTGGGGAACACGCGATGTATGTCAGGGTCCGGTGGAATATTTTTCAGCCGTGCAAAAGTTTGACGAAGTCCGTTCCATTCTACTGACCGTGTTCAGCCATCAGTACGAGGATAGCGGAAACTGGCCGCAATGGTTTATGTTTGACAACTATACTCGCGTTCAACAAGAAGAAAGCCATGGCGATATTATCGTCTGGCCGCTCAAGGTACTGGGAGATTATTTGACCGCTACCCGGGACTACAGTATTCTGGAAGAAAATGTACCCTACACCAACCGGCATACTTTTGATTATACAAAACAGACCGCGACCCTCATGGAACATGCGATGAAGGAAATCGAATATATTCGGGCGAATTTCCTTCATGATACACATTTGTCGGCCTACGGCGACGGCGATTGGGATGACACGCTCCAGCCAGCTAACGCTCAACTGAAGCAATACATGGCGAGCAGTTGGACCGTTGCACTCACCTATCAGGTGGTTAGCAACTTTGCTGCTGCACTGGAGCAGGCCCCGGCAGGCGTCGTTAGTGGAGCCGCCGAGATCGCACGGGATCTGCACCAGATGGCCGAAGGCATCCGCAAGGACTTTAACCGCTACATGCTGGAGAGCGGTATTATCCCGGGCTTCGTGTATATGGAAGAGCCCGGTCAGCCCAAGCTGATGCTCCATCCGTCCGATACGGAGACGGGGATTCACTACCGCTTGCTGCCGATGACACGCAGCATGATCAGCCAGTTGCTCACGCCGGAGCAAGCATTGGCTCATGAGCAGCTCATCCGCGAGCAGTTCCTGTGCCCGGATGGCGTGCGTCTGATGAGCCGCCCTGCACAGTACGATGGCGGTGTGAGTTCGCACTTCAAGCGCGCAGAGCAAGCAGCCAACTTCGGACGCGAGGTCGGGCTGCAATATGTGCATGCCCATATCCGCTTCGCGGAAGCCATGGCCAAGCTCGGTCGCAAAGATGACGCTTGGCGCAGCCTGAAGCTCATCAACCCGGTCGGCATTCGCGCGTCCGTTCCGAACGCCGAATGGCGTCAGAGCAATGCGTATTTCAGCAGCTCGGACGGAAAGTTTAATACCCGCTACGAAGCACAAGAGCGGTTTGGTGAACTGCGTGAAGGAGCCGTTCCAGTCAAAGGCGGCTGGAGAATTTACTCCAGTGGTCCGGGGATCTATATGAATCAGCTCATATCGAATGTCCTTGGTATCCGTCAGTCGGGCGAAGACCTGATCCTGGACCCTGTACTGCCGGATGATCTCGACGGACTGGAATTCGAATTTTCCTTTGCCGGTAAACCCGTTACCTTCGTCTACCGCATGCCGCAAGAGCATAGCAGTGATGAGCAAGGCCGCGCGGTATTGAACGGAACACCACTGAAGAGCGAGCCAGTCGACGACAATCGCTACCGTTCGGGTGCCCTGCGCATCAAGCGCAAGACTTTCGAGCTGGCGTTAGCAGACCATGACGGTGTACACCGTCTGGAGATTTTTTTATAAAGAGCATTTTGCTTAAATCCCAAGAGCGATTCTAAATCAGGTATAGGCAACAAAGCAATGGCGATCTTGCGGGATCGCCCTTTGCTGCTTGCACGTCCAGTTACGATATTCGAAATAAATACAAGTTTAATAATCAGGTATACAATAGCAAGTATAAGACTGGCGAAAAGGAGGAAACGATGTGGTCAGCATTAAAGATATCGCCAAACAGGCGGGCGTTTCCATATCTACCGTTTCATACGCATTGAACGGCAGTGATAAGGTAACGGAAGAGACCTGCGCACGTATTTTAGCTATTGCCAAAGAGCTTAACTATGTGCCAAATGCCGCCGCGCGTAATCTCAAAAAAAGGGAAACCAAAATTATCGGCGTCTTCCTGACCGATTTCCGTGGAGACGTTTATGGAGATTTGTTGTACGGCATCAAGGAAATTTTGAACCGAAAAGACTATGACCTCATCGTATGCAGCGGCAAGCAGTCTCACCGAATGCTGCCGGAGCGCATGATTGATGGAGCCATCATACTGGATCAGACGTTCGATAGTCAGGAACTGCTGAATTACGCCGAGCGCGGGCATAAAATGGTCGTGCTGGACCGTGAGCTGAATCATCCTAACATTAATCAGGTACTGCTGGATAACAAAGCAGGTGCCGCTCTTGCGGTAGAGCATTTGCTGGAAATGGGACACCGCAAGCTGTACGTTGTCACCGGGCCGGACGGCTCTTATGATTCATGGCAGCGGATGCAGGCGGTCAAACAGACGATCGAGCGCAGCGGCACCGCCGAAATGATCGAGATTGGTGGCGATTTTGAAAAATCGGGCGGTGAACAGGCGGCCGAGATCATTTTACAGCAACATGTCAGCCCGGATTCTGAACCCGTCGCGGTATTCTGCCTCAATGATGAGATGGCAGTAGGCTTTTACAATCGAATGGCTCAGTCGGAACTTACAATCGGCCAAGACATTCATATCGTTGGCTTTGATAATATCGAGCTGGCACAATATATTCAGCCCCGTCTGACGACCATTGATTACTCCAAACATAAATGGGGCGCAGTAGCTGCCGAACAAGTTCTCAAAATCATAGCGGGGGAAGACGTGGAGCATGAACGGCTATACGTTACGCTCATCCAGAGAGAATCAGCAGGCGCAGTACTAAGCACTCCAGATCAACAGAATACCTTATGACGAACACCATAGAAGCACGCCTAATCACACGCTATCCTGCAAAAAAAGAACTTCCACTGCCCCGGAATACGGGTTGGAAGTTCTTTTGGTCATGCTTATTGTTCAACCTAACAAATTCTCAAGCAAATTCATCAACGACCGTAAGGGATTGCCAATCGCCTGACCCGTCTCCAGCTCCACCTGCAATGCAGCATCAACCATAGATAACTGCGCCACAGCCAGCGTTCTGTCTGGATCAGCCTCTCTCAGTTCATGCAATGAACGGACCAGCACTTCCATATACTCGTCTTTGCGACCTTGCATAATCAGCTCAAAAGCGTGCTCCACCACCTTGACCTCTATCAACGAAGAGATATCTGACTTACCTAACAGGGCCGCTATATGATAAAGACGTTTCATCGTCCCCTCTACAGTAGCCGGATTCGTAAATACCAAGGTTTGTGGCAACGGATCATCGCATATCTCATGGAAAAAGGGTTCATCCAGCGTTATCACGGGTGTAGGCATCGTCAATTGAACCCTTTCCGCGAAGACTATATAATTCGTGCATGTAATCAAAATAACATCTATGCCGCTTTGAGCCATCCATTCCAGTTGCTCTTCTACCTTTCGACTGGCATCCACCGCCGAGAAGTCTGGATCAGTTGAAACTCTGTACATGAGTGCAGGGTCCACAAAATGCTTCACTTCCACCTCATAAGGGGCAAAAGCCCTTTCCACATAGGCAATGTTCGAGTGATGCGCATGCAGACAGCCTACCCGCTGTTTAAAACTCCCCATCATCCCATCCCCACTCATCATGTTTCCATCATTTTAGCAAGGATAGGGTAGTTAGGGAATCACCTTCAGGATCAGTCATGCCGTGAATGCCATTTTTAAAACTTGCCGTTTGTGTTTTTCCACTCAGATTTAGACGGAATGTCCTGAACTACATCCCAATGCTCTGCTACTTTGCCGTTCTCCACCCGGAACAGATCGTAGACAGCGCCGGAAGTACCTTGAGGCGTTTTCGCTTCACTCACAACCAGTACGAAATTCCCTTCTCCAATGATCATGTGAACCTTATCGTATCCAGAAGTGGTTCCCGTGGTACTCACAGCAGGAAATGCTTGTTTCAGATTGGCTACGCCATCCCCGAAGAAAGGATTATGCTGAATGTAATGATCACCGTTATAGTAGCTTTCCAGTGCAGCGCGGTTCTTGCCCACCAGAACATCATCCACAAACTTACGAATCAACGCTTTGTTCGCTTCGGTTTTGTTAAGATCTGTGATTTCTGTCGTTCCGTCAATCATCGTACGGCCGCTCGGATTGGCTGGAGCCAGCTCCTGACTGTTGTCCCAATGCTCAACAATCTTACCGTTCTTGTCGAACCGGAAAATATCAAACAATACGCTTGGTTTGCCATCATCAGTTTCCTTATAATGAACGGCTACATAGTCTCCATCCTGAATGATTCTTTGGATATCAACCTGTGTATTGGCTCCTTTCATTTGTTTAATACCTTCGATCAGGCCCTCTCTACCGTTGGCAAAGCTCAGATTATGCTGGATATATTGATCCTTGCTAACCCAAGTTTCGGCCGCTTTCGTATCTCCGGTTTCAAAGCTTGTCAGAATCTCAACAACCTTATCCTTGTTGCTTATCCCGATTTGCACAGTTTGGCTGGCCGGGTCCCAAGTCACTTGCTTGCCCCATGCCTCCTTAACGACATCCACCGGAACATAGGTCACCCCTTGTTTGGTTAAAATCGTCGAAGTGGACAGTGGCACCTTAATTCCATTGATTTGCGCTTCCGGACTTCCTGATACCAGGACAACGGTAGCCTGACCATAACGGATTGTCGTGCTTTGACGCGCTGTGTTGAACGTAATATGCTTGGAATCCAGCGGAATTCCCAAACTGGAGGCCAATTGTCTCAAAGGAATTAAGACCTGCTTATTTCTCACAATAGGAGCGATCTGATAAGCCTCTTTCTTGCCATCTACCCAAACCTGAATACCTGTAGCGGGTTTTACCTCGGCAGCTAAGGCCGGTACAGCAGAAGATAGCACAAGCAAGCCCGCGAGTGCAGCGGTAACCGTATGTTTTTTCATGAATGTAAGCCCCTCTCATCTTATAAAATAATATGGAAAACGATTCCCTTTTATGTAACTAATATGGTTACAGCTTACCACGAAAAAAAATAATTTACAACATCCTCTCCTATCCTTTAAACCCCAATCGATTCTTTTGAAACCTCAATGCTCCCTCCTTTCAAATTTTTATACTTGTGGCCCGTTGAATTTATGATGAAGCCACAAAGAAACAGGTTCTATCACCAAGCGAATGAACGCTTTTGAACAGAAAACCCGCTTCTTTACACGATTTATACCATTTATACCGATAACGTTCTCCGAAACTTAACGAAGCTCCCAATCCGCCAGATGGAGATGTAGACGACCGCCATCGTAATCGCCAGTAGACTAATCTCGGTCGTACCCAAGCTACTAAGATACTGGGTCAAAACGACGCGAAGCAAAATAATGGAGATAATAATGTATTTAAAATATTGGTTCGGCTTGGGATAAATGTGTCCGTCGTCCCGTCTCTCATATGCCGTATGCAGCAGAATGACGTAACCAAACACCGCACCTAACAGCCCGGCAGCCAGCAGCTCCCAAAAGGCGGGAAGCGCATGCGTTTGGCCGGGAATATGCATCAATTGGTACACAGACATCATCATGAGTGGGAATGCTATAAACAAGGGAAGCAAAAGACGCACTCCGTTTCCTTTGACCGGCCCCCCTCGTCTTTTGGTTCTCAACCAGATCATCAGCCCCACCAAAACAGCCAACAATGCATAGATGAATATCGTCGCCATAGTGAAACTCCCTTCCTATATATATGTCATTGGATCGTTTGCTAAATTGACAGCCTTTTCTCCAGCAAATAAGCGTTCAAGCGGATTAATGCGTATGCAGCAACCCAACTGATCAACACCGCAACCGGGAAATGCCAAGTAAAAGGAAACCATTGTCCTGTCTGAACATGGTCAAACTGCTCATAAAGCCCCTGATCGCCTGACCAATAAAAGACACTCCCACCACCCATCAAAAGAATCCACAGTATCGGGCTAATCGGCCGCAAAGTGCTGTATTTGGTACTGGCCGTCAGCAGACCCAGCGCAATAACAAACGGTGTGAAAGCGATAATCATCACAAACCAGTTCAATCCAGCTATAATAAAGGACGCTGCATCCGCAAACGTATAAGGCTGGATGGTTGATGAGATGAACAGCGCGTACAGAGAACCTACCACAAACAGGAACAATGTCACGACCATGGCTTGTAAAATAGCAGCAATCCATTTGGCGCTAATCAGCCACATGCGCGGATAGGGCAGGGTCAGCCACCATCCGTAGGTGTCATTCTCCCATTCTCTTCTCAGACTTCCCACACCCATGAAAATGATCATGTACGGCAAGCCTAGGGTGACATACCACAGCCTTGTCAATTCGAGTTGGTTGTGAAGCGCGAAATACAAGGAAATAACGAACGCCGCAATTAGAAATAGTGAGAAATATACAAGTCTCCACGTTCTGGGCAGTCGATTGCGGCTCTGCTTTCTCCAGCTTCCTTTATTTCGAAATTCATGGCGTATCAAATCTTTGAACAGCCCTGATGAATTCACGCCTTCCACTCCTTTTTGTACAAATTGCGGAACACCTGATTCAGTGATCCATGCTCTCCACGTAGATCATCCGAATCACCGGACCATATCACCCGTCCGCGGTCCATCATAATCGTGTAATCAAATAAACCTTCCACTTCCTGAATATCATGTGTACTCATGAGTATGGATTGCTGCCGATCCTCCAAATAATCAATAATACCGGCCACGATTGCTTCTCTGGAAAGGACATCAATGCCAGCAAAGGGTTCATCCAGGATCATAAGCGGAACCTCACGCGCCAGACACAGAATCAGCAGCACACGGGCCTCCTGCCCGCGGCTCAACCCGGTCATTTTCAACTCCAACTCTACGTCCATATGATCAGCCAGCTTATGCGCATCCTTCATATTAAAGCCGGGCAAAAAGGACTGTCCCCACTCCAGTGTCTGCTGCACCGTATGATTGGGGTACCAGCGGGCCCGGTCAGGCAGGTAGGATATGCCACGGTTGGTTTCCCAACCGGGCTTTTGCCCCAACACGTAAAGCTCGCCTCCGTCCGGCCGAATCAATCCGGTGATCGCCCGAAACAAGCTTGACTTCCCGCAACCATTGGGTCCAAGCACCCCTACAATGCGTCCCGCCGGAATGACGACATCCAAGTGGTCCAGCGCTTTTTTACTTTCATATTGCTTCGTCAGATGACTCGCAACCACAATAGATTCCGTCATGCCCCTTCGCCTCCTTCGTCATCTTTCCCGTTCTGTTTGCTTCCTATATACCGCTGTACATCCTCCCATGACAGCCCCAGACTGCTCATCTGTCCCAGGAACTGATCTATATACGTCAGGGCCAGTTGTTCCCGAAAGCTGTCTACCCGCTCACTGGACGACGTAACATAGGTTCCCAAGCCGCGCCGCTTCTCAGTCAGTCCGTCCCGCTCCAGCTCCTGATACGCCCGCATCACAGTATTCGGATTCATACGCAATTCCTGTGCCAGATCACGAACGGACGGCATTTTGCTTCCCATTTCAATCTCCCCTTTGGCAATGGAGCTTCGTACCTGATTTAATATTTGTTCATATAATGGCTGGCTAAAATCAATTAAAAACCGAAGCGAGCCAGCCCTTTGCTCTTCCATGGGTTTTTCCCCCTAATCCGCTGCATCTATCGTGCATATAGTGTATTATATCACTTAATACACATAATACAAGTAAATGTTCAGTTAAAATTTTAGTCATGCCGCCCAAAAAAAACCTATTCAGCAAATGCTCAGCTTGCACTCAGACAGCATTCAAGTTCATATCTTATGATAAATCTCGTACCAAACACACCCTAACCGAAAGGTGGAAAATGAAGATGAAGAACACCAGGAAAGCAATTTTGGCTGGAACGATGGCATTGGCATTTCTAGGAGGTGGAGCACTTTATTCTGCGGGCGCGGTTCACGCTGCTGCCGCTACAGCTGACAAATCTGCTAATGCTTCACAAAAGCCGCCTACGGATGCACAAGGACAATTTGGACAAATCGGTCAATTTCAGGACAAGCTGGGCAAGCTATTGTCCCTTGATAACGATGCGCTTAGAACCCAACTTAAACAAAACACCTTGGGTGAAGTGGCTGAGAAGCAAGGCGTGTCCAAAGAAAAGCTGAAAACGAATCTCTCCACATGGCTGAAGGAAAATCCTCCTGCCGGAGCTAACGCATCCAATACAACGGACTATTCCGCTATGGCCGAGAAACTGCTCGCCGCCAAAGGGAATGTACTTCCTGGCGATGCCAACGGCCCGAAAGCGGCGGGCGGTAATTATGCGGAGAATAAAGCCCTTTTGAAGCTGCTAGGTCTATCTTCCAGCGAACTGAACACACAATTGAAAGCCGGTAAAACGCTCGCTGCGATCGCAAAGGCACAAAGCGTGAACGTGAAAGAAGTCATTAGTTTGCTCGTTTCCGACACGAAATCGAGGATGGCTGAAGAAAAGAAAAACGGTAAAGTTACTGACACCGAATACAACAATCGAATCTCTAACCTAGAGAAAATAGTTACGGATTTAGTAAACGGCGTTAAACCGTCCCAACCGCCAGTAGGAACAAGTAAAGCTCCAGCTAAGTCAGCGGCAACGAAGTAACCTGTCATCACATACAGCTACCCGTAACGTTTCTCATGATCCGGCTTTCCCATACAAAAGCATACGAATTAAAAAATACCGCTCCCCTGCTTTTTCGGCAGGCGGAGCGGTATTTTTTGTGCCCCACAAAAAAGGCTCCCTTATCAAAAGGGGTTTTTATCACATAGGAAATGTCCACACGTATATATAGATGTTACATATTATATAAATCGTGAACATTCGAATCTCAATACTAGTTATAGAAGAGGTGGCATTAGTGATAGGATTATAGCTTCGTTACTTTAGACAAAAGGAGAATCCAATATATGGCGGTTATATCAACTGGACCCATAGAAAATAATTATGTCAGTGGTATTCGGCCTACTCATCGAGTTACCGTGAAAATTGATAATCGTGATACTGTGAATTCTTCTACGGTATTGATTCAGGGTTTTTATCTAAATGGTACAAGAACGTTATATGTGCTTGATTTTATAACTGTAAATTCAAATGAAGTGATTACAAAAGATTATTATGCTGATTTTAATTCATTTGAGTTTGTTTTTACCACTGAAAGTGTTACAGAAAATGAGATTCAAGTTTCAGTCTGGGGTAAAAATTCAATGGGGCAGTTAGTGACAGCTCACCGTGTTGTATCTTCCGAATTGCTTGTAGCAAAAGGCGCGGGACCGACAGGGCTAACGGGAGCCACTGGCGCTACCGGAGCTACTGGCGTTACCGGAGCTACTGGCGTTACGGGTGTTACCGGAGTTACTGGCGTAATAGGTGCAACCGGAGTCACTGGCGTTACGGGGGCTACCGGAGTTACTGGCGTTACTGGAGTTACCGGGGCTACCGGAGCCACAGGAGTTACGGGGGCCACTGGCGTTACTGGAGTCACAGGAGTTACTGGAATCATGGGTGCTACCGGGGTCACTGGCGTAACAGGGGCTACTGGAGCTACTGGCTTTACTGGCGTAACAGGTGCAGCCGGAGTTACTGGCATCACGGGGGCTACCGGAGTCACTGGCGCTACCGGAGCTACTGGCTTTACTGGAGTTACCGGGGCTACTGGAGTTACTGGCGTAACAGGTGCAACCGGAGTTACTGGAGTTACCGGGGCTATCGGAGTCACTGGCGCTACTGGCGTCACGGGTGATACCGGAGTCACTGGCGCTACCGGAGCTACTGGCGTTACTGGGGCTACTGGCGCTACTGGAGTCACAGGAGCTACTGGCGCTACTGGAGCTACAGGTGCTACAGGTGCTACAGGTGCTACAGGTGCTACCGGAGTTACTGGTGCTACTGGCGTCACGGGTTCTACTGGGGTCACTGGGGTCACTGGCGCTACTGGCGTTACCGGGGCTACTGGCGTTACTGGAGTTACTGGCATCACGGGTGATACCGGAGTTACCGGAGTTACCGGAGCTACCGGAGCTACTGGCGCTACTGGAGTCACTGGCATCACAGGAGTTACTGGCGTTACCGGAGTTACTGGTGCTACTGGAGCTACTGGCGTTACAGGTGCTACCGGAGTCACTGGGGCTACCGGAGCTACTGGCGTCACGGGTGTTACCGGAGTCACCGGAGTCACTGGAGTTACTGGCGTTACTGGCGTTACTGGCGCTACCGGAGTTACCGGAGCTACTGGCGTTACCGGGGCTACTGGCGCTACCGGAGCTATTGGCGTCACGGGTGTTACAGGAGTCACTGGCGTTACTGGCATCACGGGTGATACCGGAATTACCGGAGTTACCGGAGCTACTGGCGCTACTGGAGTCACTGGCATCACAGGAGTTACTGGCGTTACCGGAGTTACTGGTGCTACTGGAGCTACTGGCGTTACAGGTGCTACCGGAGTCACTGGGGCTACCGGAGCTACTGGCGTCACGGGTGTTACCGGAGTCACCGGAGTCACCGGAGTCACTGGAGTTACTGGAGTTACTGGAGTTACGGGTGATACCGGAGTTACTGGAGCCACTGGCGCTACAGGTGTTACCGGAGCTACTGGCGCTACTGGCGCTACTGGCGCTACTGGCGCTACTGGCGCTACTGGAGCCACAGGTGCTACCGGAGTTACTGGTGCTACTGGTGTTACCGGAGCTACTGGTGTTACCGGAGCTACTGGCGCTACTGGCGCTACTGGCGCTACTGGCGCTACTGGCGCTACTGGCGCTACTGGAGCTACTGGAGCTACTGGAGCCACAGGTGCTACCGGAGTTACTGGAGTTACTGGTGCTACTGGTGCTACTGGTGCTACTGGCGTCACGGGTTCTACTGGGGTCACTGGCGCTACCGGGGCTACCGGAGTTTCTGGCGCTACTGGCGCTACCGGAGCCACTGGCGTTACCGGAGTCACTGGCGCTACTGGTGTCACGGGTGTTACCGGAGTCACTGGCGTTACCGGAGTTACCGGAGTTACCGGAGTTACCGGAGTTACCGGAGTTACCGGAGTTACCGGAGTTACCGGAGTTACCGGAGTTACCGGAGTTACCGGCGTCACGGGTGATACCGGAGTCACTGGCGCTACCGGGGCTACCGGAGTTTCTGGCGCTACCGGAGCCACTGGCGTTACTGGAGTTACTGGCGTTACGGGTGATACCGGAGTCACTGGGGCTACCGGAGCTACTGGCGCTACTGGAGTCACAGGTGTTACCGGAGTCACTGGCGCTACCGGCGCTACCGGAGCTACTGGCGCTACTGGAGTCACGGGTGTTACCGGAGTCACTGGGGCTACCGGGGCTACTGGTGTCACGGGTGATACCGGGGCTACCGGAGCTACTGGCGTCACGGGTATTACCGGAGTCACTGGAGTCACTGGAGTCACTGGAGTTACCGGAGTTTCTGGCGCTACCGGAGTTACCGGAGCTACTGGCGTTACCGGGGCTACTGGCGCTACCGGAGCCACTGGCGCTACCGGAGCCACTGGCGTTACTGGAGTTACTGGAGTTACTGGCGTTACTGGCGCTACTGGAGCTACTGGCGTTACCGGGGCTACCGGTGTCACGGGTGATACCGGAGTTTCTGGCGCTACTGGCGCTACCGGAGCCACTGGCGTTACCGGAGTTACCGGAGTTACCGGAGTCACTGGCGCTACTGGAGCTACTGGTGTTACCGGGGCTACCGGGGCTACCGGTGTCACGGGTGATACCGGTGTCACTGGCGCTACCGGGGCTACCGGAGTTTCTGGCGCTACTGGGGCTACTGGTGTCACGGGTGATACCGGAGTTACCGGAGCTACTGGCGCTACAGGTGCTACCGGAGTTACTGGCGCTACAGGTGCTACCGGAGTTACTGGAGTTACTGGCGTTACCGGGGCTATCGGAGTCACTGGCGCTACTGGAGCTACTGGAGCTGCTGGAATCACGGGTGATACCGGAGTCACTGGCGCTACGGGTGTTACCGGAGTTACTGGCATCACCGGGGCTACCGGGGCTACTGGCGTCACGGGTGTTACCGGAGTCACTGGAGTCACTGGAGTTACCGGAGTTTCTGGCGCTACCGGAGTTACCGGAGTCACTGGAGTCACTGGAGTTACCGGAGCTACTGGCGTTACCGGGGCTACTGGCGCTACCGGAGCCACTGGAGTTACTGGCGTTACGGGTGATACCGGAGTCACTGGGGCTACCGGAGCTACTGGAGTCACAGGTGTTACCGGAGTCACTGGGGCTACCGGAGTCACTGGGGCTACCGGAGCTACTGGAGTCACAGGTGTTACCGGAGTCACTGGGGCTACCGGAGCTACTGGCGCTACTGGAGTCACGGGTGTTACCGGAGTCACTGGCGCTACCGGGGCTACTGGCGTCACGGGTGTTACTGGCGTTACGGGTGTTACCGGAGTTTCTGGCATCACCGGTGCTACCGGGGCTATTGGACCTACTGGTGCCACAGGTGTTGGTATAACAGGTTCAACAGGTTCAACCGGCCCCACTGGCCCACCTCCTACGTTTATAGACGCATACTTTAACGGTAATATTCAACCTCAGACAATTGCTTCGGGATCAAACATTTTAAATATTACTCCAAACCAATCTACTGCACTTACTTATAACGCAGTAACAAGTGTTTTCACAATACAAAATGCGGGGTTGTATAACATTAGTGTTGTAATAAATCTTGCAACTGCCACACTACCAGAAGCAACAATTGGGTTATCACTAAATAATTCTACAGCATATCTCGCTCCTGCTGTAACCACGGCAACAAGTGGTCAATTGGTTTTAGTTCAAATTGAGGCTCTTGCTGTCGGAGATACAATTCAATTTAGAAATATATCTGGGTTTCCTATTACCATTGCTAATTCACCAGTAATAGCTAACAGCTCAGGTCATGTAGCTATTTCGAGATTCTCAGCTTTTTCATAAACGAGACTCAGAACTGGAATTAAAGCTAATGTAATACAAAAAAAGTAGTCCATCCTCTACCGAGGAGGGGCTACTTTTGCTCTGCTCGATTTTTTCTTTACTTGTTGCTTTTGACGTACGGCAACTTGGGCAGTTTCTTACCAGCTTTGACTGCTGTTTGGCGACGAAGCAAAACAGCGCTTAGCTGCACTCCCAGTACGTTGAGCGGCCTCTGTTTTTGGCTGCCTACATACGCGTATGTCGCGTCCATGAGAATGGTTTTGCTTATCTCCAGGCCATGCTCAATGCATTGACGGACCACATGTTTCAATACGTACTTCCCAACCGATGATTTCGGAAACGTGACAACTGCGAAATGTCCGATACCGGATCTTCCGGCACGAGCTTGTACAACTCTGTATGAAATGATGTAGTTACTTGTCTAGCTTTATGCAACAACGAGTAACTATATTTTCATTTTACAGATACTGTATTCGTTTCGCAAAGCTCTCTTAACAACAGAGCCTTCTTCTCACTTCACACAAAATGTTCACAAGCGGTGTAATCCCACAGAGCAGGTTGCTGATTCAACTGTCTGTACTTTAGTAACGATAATAATCATCATAGGAGTTGCGATCTTGATAACGCGGCTGCTGTGCTGCGGTAATCATCAAAAATATACCTGAAAACAAATGCATTAACCATCCCACGAACGGAATCCATCCGACAACAGAGGTCACGATCCCTAAGATAGATCCATAATAGGCCTCCTTGTTTACCACCGAGAGCACTAATGTAACAATATGGAAAATCATCATAAAAAACAACACGGTATACGCAGAGTTCAAGACGATTAGGCCGCCCAAAACGGGAATAGCTAAAAATATCTCTAAACCGCCTGTAATCCATTTTAAAGTTTTTGATGGTGCCATGGTTCCACTCTCCCGTTGCTATTTCATCCCATCATTATATCTTATCGCTATACGGGATGACATACATTTTTTAACAATCAATACGTTCAAATCGTGACTGCTACCATCCCTTTTTCGAATGAGCTAAGCCCCGGGTACATATATGTGAAAAAGAACGAATTTTCGTGACTCTAAAGGGGTGAAAGCAATGGGATATTATGTTGAGGTAGAACGCGGCGTCAAGCTGTATGTAGAAGATACAGGAGATGGCATCCCCATTCTGATGGTGCACGGATGGCCGCTGGATCATCGAATGTACGAATATCAGGCGGCTCTGCTGCCTTCTTACGGGTATCGCTGTATTCAGGTGGATCTTCGGGGATTCGGCAGGTCAGATCGACCGTGGCAAAGCTATAACTATGATCGGCTTGCGGACGATCTGCTAGCTGTCATTCAGTCGCTCCAGCTAAGACAGGTGCGGCTGATTGGTTTTTCCATGGGAGGGGCTGTTGTCGTACGCTATATGAGCAGGCACCGGGGATTTGGAGTCACTCAGCTTATTCTTCTTGGAGCAGCTACGCCCCGTTTCACTCAATCCAGCGACTTTCCTCAAGGCACTCCGGTCACGGAGGTGGATAAGCTCATCAAGCAAGCCTATACAGATCGACCGCAACTGGTCACTTCATTTGGCGAACTATTGTTTGCCAACCCCGTCAGCCAGAGCTTACGCGATTGGATACGTGACCAAGGCTTTGCATCCTCTGTCCACAGCATGGCCTTCACTTTATATTCACTGCGTGATTCTGATTTACGTCCGGATCTGCCATATATCCGTGTACCTACCTGGATTTTACACGGGAAGCTGGATCAGGTCTGCCCTTTCCCGCTGGCAATCGAAACCCAAAAAGGAATTGCCGGATCGAGGCTTATTCCTTTTGAACGAAGCGGTCATGCTGTATTCTACGACGCGCTCCCCGAATTTAATTCCACCTTACTGAGCATACTATCTCAACCTTCCCCCATGCCATAATCGGAGAACCAAGACATTCATACGTGAGGATTTTGCAAAATCCTGATGTACAAAAAAATAGCACCTTGCGGTGCATTCTCCAAAAAAACAAAAAAGACGCCTCAGCGCCGTTAGCGGCTATGGGGCATCCTTTACTACAAACATATATCCAATTAGGATTGTTTGGTATGATTAAAGCTCGTATTATTCAAAACGGCCAGCTTTTTCTCGCCCTTCACCATGGCAGAACCGCAAATGGGGCATGTCGGCTCGACAGAAAAAGCGAAATTATCCCGCATCCATCCGTTGCACGTATCACTGGCGCAATTCCAGACAGTTGTAATTTCCTCAGGAATCTCATCCATTGGCTTTTTCCGTGAATTGTACATAAACATCCCTCTTTCTTCATGATTTATAAAGCGATAAGATGTAATCAGTTCAAAAACGGCCCTGTGAACAGATAAAAACAAATGCCCCAAACGCTATGTTCGGGGCATTTGAAGTAGGCTGTAATTTTAAATTACAGTTTTACAACGTTCTCAGCTTGTGGTCCACGGTTTCCTTCAACTACGTTGAATTCTACGCGTTGGCCTTCGTCCAAAGATTTGAAGCCGTCGCCTTGGATTGCGGAGAAATGTACGAATACGTCGCTTCCACCTTCAACCTCGATGAAACCAAAACCTTTTTCTGCGTTAAACCATTTAACTGTACCTGTTTGCATGGAATTACCTCCAAAATATATTTATATGACCTTTATTTTTTACAAATAAAAATTCACATATTGTACAAGGTTATTTCAACCTAAAACAATAACCCTCTACAATATGCGAATCTCAGGTCACAATTTCAATATACTCATATTACCATAAGTGTATTGAAAACGCAAGCACTGGGGAATTTAAATTATGCAGAGTGCTCTTGTCATCTATTTACGTTTCTAAGCCGTATTCATGAGGCGAAAGTCATTCATCAACGCCTACTTAAAACAGTATATCCACGACTGCTTATTATTATACCAGCAAAAGAAAAATAAATATATAAAACATTATGCAGGAAACGAACTTTTTTTATAATAAGCCCGTCTCCTGCATCTACTCGGTTACGTTATTGTTTTACCAGCATCAAAGACCTGCCAATGCCTTAATTTCATCTGTTGTAAGCGCTTTGTTATACAATTGAACCTCATCCAGACTGCCATTAAAGTTGGCATCGGCAGCAAAGCGGCTTTTGCCGAGATAAGCCTCGCTCGTCAGCAGTTCTCTCGGGTTAAAGGTAACGCTATCATTAACAGCTACCTCTTCACCGTTTACATACAGCTTTCCAGTGTTCCCCTCCAGTGTAACCGCTACATGCGTCCATTGGTTCAATGGCAGCGGTGCTTTCGAAAGCAAGCTTTGATCCGTACCTTCATGGATCGTAAACTGTAGCACTCCGCTTCCTTGGGATGAAGTCAGGAACATATGGCGGCTCTGTCCATTTCCAAAGTCAAAAATCCGCTGCCAGGCTGCGCCGCCCTTCCAGTTTACCCACGCGGAAAAAGTAAAGTCCTCGGCATCCGTTACCATGCCCGGCAGCTGCACATAACCATCCTTGCCGTTCAAAACAAGAGCTCCGCCGGACTTCCCTTCCTTGTCCCATGTGGCTCCCCCAAATGCCTTGCCATCATAGTTGTTGTATGTGCTATCCACGACCGTTGTCCCTTGATCCTCACTCCATGAATAGTGCGCGAGCTGCGGACCCTGAGCCTGCTCGGGAACCGTGGCTATAAAGCTTTTCTTCGCTGTTGCTTTGTCTTTTTTTATGGTCGCGGTCAATGTGACCGTTGCAGGCTGGGAGCCCGCTTCTGGACGGTACACTTCACCTGTCACGGAAATGTTCTCGGGACGTGAGGACTCCCACGAAATGGTGGTATCTTGTGTTCCCTGAGTAGGAAGCGTCAGATTATAAAAAACGTTGCTCGTATCGCCCAAGCTCAAATCCTTCTGCACCGCGGCTACAATTTTGCTGGCCTTCTGCTCAGGCTTCAACGTACCCCAGACCGCAACACCCTTGGAGGACAGGGCAGTGAAGGCAAGCGTCTTGGTGCCCGTATCTGGATCAAGATGCCGCAGGAATACACCTTTGTACTTCGTGCCATCCGCCGTAATCTCCAGCTGATTACCTGTACCAAGCTTCCATGTACCGCTCGCGCCGCCGGACAGTTTGCCGCCGCTTTCCAAACTGACGGTCACGGCTTGCTTAATATTGGCCGAGATTTCTTTCCCGTGATTTACATACGAGTATTGACCGAGGACATCCTTTTCCGACAACTTCTTCAGTGAATCCTCATCCCCAGAATAACGATAAGGAGCAACTACAGGCCAACCGTCAGCGTTCATAAACATTTCATGCACCCGCACTTCAAACTGTTCGCCTCTGCCCGGGAAACGGGAGTGAAAAATCAGAAAATGCTTTTTCGTTTTGGGATCGTAATAAGCCGAGTTATGTCCGGGTGAAACATAGCCTGTACCCAGTCCAGTACCCGAGTCCCCAATTTCTCTTGGAATCAGATAGTTCCCTATCAGCTTGACACCGTACGGCTCAATGGAAGCGTCATCAAAAAGAGGCTTGTCAGGATTCGCCTTGACCTTGATCATATCGTTGCCCTCAGCATCGTAAAAAGGACCATCCGGTGTTTTGGATCGAGCCACACGAAGGTTGTATCCTCCATCTGCCGATAAGCCCCCATAAGACAGGAACAAGTAATAATAGTCCGTTTGCGGACTGTACTGTATGTACGACCCTTCCATACGGGCATGGTTACCGCCTGTCAGCTTTTTCCCGTAGCCTTGTCCGGGCAGCGGCTTCCCTGTTTTTTCATCCATTTCCAGAATGAAAATGCCTCCTGAGTAGGAGCCGTATACCATCCAGAGCTTGCCGCTCTTATCGTAAAAAGTGTCCGGGTCCACGACATTCGGATGCTTGGTTGCGTCATAGATCGTCCCATCCTCACCCAGTTGACCCCACATGCCAGATTTCAGGAAAATGCCTTTATTCTTATAAGGCCCTTCAATTTTATCGGCAACTGCTAGACCCATTGCTGAACGCGGGGAGTCACCCTTGCAGGCGTTATAGTACATGTAAAACTTTCCATTGGCCAGTTGAATGACATCCGCTGCCCACAGCGTGTCTGTCTGGGCCCAATCCAGCGCTTCTTTTAATTCCTCTTTGACGTTGGGAATCAATACATTACCATTCGCTACTCCTGTGGCAATCGTATCCCAATTCATGAGGTCCTTGGACTTGGCAGCAGCAAGATGGGAACCAAAAATGTAAAATGTATCTTTCACTTTCAGAATGGATGGATCATGTACGGAAGTTTCCTTGAAAGAAACGGTCTTTTTGCTTTGAATGGAAATGTTCTCTTGGTTTTGATCTTGAAGGGTAATCTGCCCTGCAGCTTGAATCCCATCTGTATCCGGATTGAGCATTTGTTCGGCGCCTGCATAAGAGGCAGGCAGCAGCAGCGCACCCGCCAGAGAAGCTGCCGTTACCTTGCGAAAAAATAATGGCTTCATAAACTAATCTCCTCTCGTTTTTGAACATACCTGATTGTTAAACATAAGACGATATTAAGTAAGGCGGTCAGGATTATGTTTGTATTAGCTTCTTCACCCTCGAATTAAATGTCGCTCATCCCCCCATCTTGAATTTAAGCGCTTTCAATTCATTCGGAAAATAAAAGTACCTTCTGTTAAGAAGGCGGATTCAAACCTGACGGTTAACCGTACCTCTATATTATTCAATGAATGTGGAAAATTCAATATATAATTTTATATTTTTATAAATTATTCATTAAATTATTAACATTAATAAATTAGTTGTGTATACGCCCATTTTAGAACCATAATTTTACAAGTAAAATTCTATTTCCTTCCTGCCGATATACCTAAAAGAACAATTTTGAATTACCTTAAAGTAAACCTTTAAATTTTTTTGAGGAGGTGAAAATATATGCAATGGTATTTAAATGGATTAAAAAACTATGTAGGATTCCAAGGTAGAGCACGACGTACAGAATACTGGATGTTTGCTCTGTTCAATGTGATCGCGGCTTTTATAATCGGTTTGATCGATGGTCTTGTGGGCTTAACTCCGATCTTGACGTACCTTTATTCTTTGGCTGTCCTGTTGCCGTCTCTGGCCGTTATAGCCCGTAGACTGCACGACACAGGCAGAACCGGATGGTGGATTTTGATCAGTTTAATCCCTCTTGTTGGTACTATTATCCTGATTGTATTCTTATGCCAAGACAGTCAACCCGCTGAGAACAAATATGGAAAAAATCCTAAATTGTAATTGGTGCAAATGCCTGAGAACCTCTTTCATTCTTGTGAAAGAGGTTCTTTTCATATTCCCCTTCTACCCATCGAAATTCCAATAGTAAGTTTATGAGAAGCCCACTGCGTCCATACTGGATTAAAAAACATCCGCAAGGAGAGGGCGAACATTCATGCGTTTTCGGAATAGAAGCATCCACAACAAGTTTAAAAAGCCACCTGTCCAGCACACCGAGAGTAAGCCTGCACATTCAGAGGCGCAGCTCAGTCCAAATATCGGGTCAAATCTTCAGCGGATCAGACAAGCACTCGGTAACAGCACCGACATCATCATAAGAGAGGTTCGTATCGGCAAGGATGGTGAACAAATCATTGCGATCCTCTATACCGACGGTTTGGCGGATAAAAATATAGTCTCTGACTTCATTATGGAGTCGATGATGCTGGATAGCAGCTTGTCCAGCGACGTGGAGCGTAGCATCCAAACCTCCTCCCATGTATTGCAGATTTTAAAAGATTACGCCCTGACCATCGGGGACATCCGGGATGTTACCGACTTTGAAACCTTATATAACGCTCTGTTATCCGGAGATGCAATCATTTTGGTTGACGGTGAGACGCAGGGAATCGTGGCCAGCGCACGAGGATGGAAGGATCGCGGGGTCACCGAGCCCGCCTCGGAAAATGTCGTCCGTGGGCCGCGAGAAGGATTTTCGGAAACACTGCGCACGAATACAGCCTTGATCCGACGTAAGATTAAAGATCCGAACCTGTGGCTGGAAACAAAACAAATTGGCCGCGTGACCCAAACCGATGTCGCAGTCATGTATATCAAGGGAATCGTGGACCATAAATTGGTCGAAGAAGTACATGAACGGCTGAATCGCATTGATGTAGACGGCATTCTTGAAAGCGGATATATCGAGGAGTTAATTCAGGACGAAACATTTACCCCTTTTCCGACAGTATACAACTCCGAACGCCCGGACGTCATCGCCGCCGAGCTGCTGGAAGGCAAGATCGCGATCCTGATAGATGGAACCCCGTTTGTGCTTGTCGTACCTGCGCTGTTTGTTTCCTTTCTACATGCGGCGGAGGATTATTATCAGCGTGCGGACATCAGCAGTTTCATCCGGGTTCTTCGTTACACCGGGGTCTTCATTTCCCTGCTTGGTCCGTCCTTATATGTTAGCATCACTACGTTTCATCAGGAAATGCTGCCAACCTCACTGCTGATCGGTCTGGCGGCACAGCGGGAGTCCGTTCCTTTTCCCGCCTTTATCGAAGCGCTCATGATGGAATTGACTTTTGAAATATTACGGGAAGCCGGCGTCCGCATGCCAAAGTATATCGGGGCAGCCGTCTCTATCGTAGGCACGCTCGTCATCGGACAAGCGGCTGTCCAGGCCGGGATCATATCAGCGGCGATGGTTATTGTCGTATCCATTACTGCGATTTCCAGCTTCGTCCTGCCTGCCTATAATATGTCCATCGCTTTTCGTATGCTGCGCTTCCCCTTGATGGGGCTTGCCGCTTCATTTGGACTATTCGGGATTATCGTCGGCGGCATTGCCCTCATCCTGCATATGTGCAGCCTTCGTTCGTTTGGCATTCCCTATATGGCTCCTTTTGCCCCTTTAATACCGTCGGACACCAAGGATACCATCTTTCGGCTTCCTCACTGGATGATGATTACACGTCCCCGGCTGATAAATCAGAAAAATGTGAATCGCCGAAACAGCACCCCGCCTCGGAAACCACGGGAATAAAGCGAAGAAGACAGGAACAGACGGAAAGGAGTAGACAAGCATGAAACAGAAGACGGCATTTCTGTTCCTGATGCTTACACTCGTCTTGCTTCTGACGGGCTGTTGGAACCGCAGGGAGCTGAATGAGCTTGCTATCGCCGTCGGGATGGGGATCGATAAACATGGAGATCAATTCCGTGTCTCCGTCCAGGTTGTGGACCCCGGAGAAGCAGCATCCAAAAAAGGATCAGGCAGTAGGGCTCCAGCCACGTTGTACACCACGGAAGCGGATACTGTGTTTGAAGCCATCCGGAAAATTACGACGCTCAGTCCCCGAAAAATGTATTTTTCTCACCTGCGCATATGCGTAATCGGTGAGTCGATAGCAACGGAAGGGATGGCGAAAGCTCTCGATTTACTCTCCAGGGATCATCAGTTTCGCACCGACTTTTATATTGTGGTGTCAAAGGGCACCAGTGCGGAGGACACATTGAAAATTATGACACCCCTGGACCCGATTCCGGCGAATGATCTTTTCTCCGCCCTGGAAACATCAGAGAAAAACTGGTCGCCCAGTATGACGGTAACCCTGGATGAATTGATTGCAGCTCTCACCAGCGAAGGAATGCAGCCTGTCTTGACAGGACTTCGGATCGTTGGCAATACCGAAATGGGAGAATCGAACAGCAATGTCCAACAGATCGACCCACCTGTCCGTTTACAGTACTCGGGACTTGCAGTGTTCAAAAAAGACAAATTAATCGGATGGTTAGACGAAACGGAAAGCAGGGGCTACAACTTCATTCTCGGCAAAGTGCAAAGCTCTGTCGGCTTTGTGGCCTGCCCCGAAGGCGGAAAAGTCGTCACGGAGATCATTCGGACCCAAACTGCCATAAAAGGAAACGTGCATAGGGGGGAGCCCCGGATCAATATTAAAATGCATGTTGAGGCCAATGTGGGAGAAGTCGAATGTCAGGGCCTGGATTTAACTAAAGTGAGCACGATTTATGAGCTGGAGAAGAAAGAGGAAGAAAAGGTCGAAGGGATTATGAAATCAGCCGTCAGAAAAGCTCAAAAATCGTACAAAGCTGACATTTTCGGGTTCGGCGAAGCCATTCACCGTGCTGATCCGAAGACCTGGAGTGCACTGAAAAAAAATTGGGATCGTGAGCATTTCGCAGAATTGCCTGTAGATATCAAGGTCGATTTCAAAATTCGACGCTTGGGCACGATTGGCAGCTCATTCCTGAATGATATGAAGGAGTAACCTACCAAAGAAGGTGTTAAAAGATGCTGCCTAAAATAATGAACGTGCTGGGCATACTGCTGGTCGCTGTTGCAATCAGCATGTTTGAGGTCCCGTACATGCGGAAAAAGGGTTTAAAAAAAGAACTTTGGCTGTTTTACATCCTGCTATTTCTTGGGGTCGGGATCAGCAGTGCCAAGGTATTAAGTGGGTTTATTCCTACTCCTCTGGATTGGATCGCAGCCGTGTATAGACCATTCAGCGATTTCCTGACCCATATCGGTCTAATAAAATAAGACGAGGTGAAATTAGTGCCCGGGCAGATCAAAATCTCAGCACGTCAACTTATGATCTTGACGACTTTATATACGGTCGGGAGCGCAATCCTCATCATCCCGTCAGGCATGGCGGAGGTAGCCAAGCAGGATGCGTGGATGGCCGCGCTTGTCGGGGTCGTGGCCGGGCTTCTCGTCTTGTATTTGTACATCAAGCTTGCGTCGCTGTATCCGCAGAAGACCCTGATTGGAATTATGGAAGCCCTGCTCGGAAAGTGGCTAGGCAAAGCTGTCGGTCTTCTGTTTTTCGCCACATTTTTCATCAATGCTCCTATTCCCGTTTTATTCTACCTGGGGAATTTTATGACCACTCAAATGATCCCGGAAACACCGATTCAAGCGGTAAACATTCTTTTTGCGCTTATTATATTGTTGGCTGTCCGGCTGGGACTGGAAGTGATAGCTCGTTCTGCCGAACTGATGTTTCCGTTATTTATTCTGCTTTATATTTCTTTTACGGGTTTGATAGTGTCCAATATTAAATTGGAAAATGTTCAACCTGTACTGGAGGCTGGAGTCGGGCCTATTGGGTCTGCTGCCCTGTCCTTTGTCAGCACAGCGTTCCTGCCTCACATCATTCTGCTCATGATCTTCCCGGCTTCTGTCAATCGTTTCGACCAAGCCCGTAAAGCTATTTTCACAGGAAGCCTGATTGGCGGATTAATGTTGGTCGTGGTCGTTTCATTGGCTATTTTGGTACTAGGTCCTGATCTAACCGCAAGAAATATATATCCAAGCTATGCGTTAGCCAAAAAAATTAGCATCGGCAATTTTCTACAACGTATCGAAGCGATCATGGCTACGATGTGGTTTATTTCGCTCTTTTTCAGGATCACGTTGTATATGCACTCCATTGTGACAGCCATAGCCCAAATCTTTCGCTTGAAAAATGACCGCCAGCTAGTGCTTCCTCTCGGCATTCTTTTAGTCGCCTTGTCGACCATCGTATATCCCAATGTGCCTTATCAACAAGCTTATGATACCAAGACGTGGATTCCCTATGCACTATCGTTCGGGGTGTTTTTACCCTTACTGCTGCTCAGTATACATGCCCTGAAAAGGCTGGGGACAAACAAGAATAACAAGCCGGATGATAAACGTGAAAATAGAGGTGAGGATGGTGCATAAGCAAGTCAAAATCTCCACACGTCAATTGTTGATCTTAACGATATTATTTACAATCGGCACTGCAATTCTCGTCATCCCTTCTGTTATGGCCGCTACAGCTAAACAGGATGCATGGATCGCTGCACTCGTCGGAGTGGGCGCCGGGCTGCTGTTGATATGGCTGTACAACACGATCACCATCCTGTATCCGCAGATGACCCTGATCGAAATCATGGAGACCCTTTTGGGCAAGTGGTTGGGGAAATCCATTGCTCTACTGTTTATGGTTATGTTTTTTCTGGGGGGTCCTGCTGCGGTGTTGTATGATTTGGGGAATTTTTTGACTACTCAAATGATGCCGGAAACGCCGATGCAAGCGGTCAACATCCTCTTTGCGCTCATTGTATTGATGGGCGTGCGCCTGGGACTGGAAACGGTAGCCCGTTCTGCTGAACTATTGTTTCCCTTGTTCATTTTGCTGTATACAGCTTTTGTCGTTTTAATCGTATCCAATATCAAGCTGGAGAACATCCAACCGATGCTGGAGAAGGGAGTTGGACCCATTTGGTCTGCCGCCTTGTCCTTTATTAGTATTGCGTTTCTGACCCATTTTGTTTTTCTCATGATTTTTCCGTTTGTAGATCAGCCTGATCAAGCGCGCAGGGCTTTTTTAACAGGAGGCCTGATTGGCGGGTTGGTTCTGGTTGTACTCATTGTATTGGCCGTTTTGGTTTTTGGCCCTGATTTAACAGCAAGAAATATATATCCGAGCTATTCATTAGCCAAAAAAATAAACATTGGAAATTTTCTTCAGCGTATTGAAGCGATCATGGCTGCCATGTGGTTTATTTCGCTCTTTTTCAGGCTGGCTCTGTATATGCAATCGATTATGATAGCCATTAGCCAAATCTTTAATCTAAAAGATGATCGTCCGCTGATCTTCCCTATCGGAATGATCCTGATCGTCATGTCGGTGATCATATACCCAAATGTCCCATACCAGCAATCCTGGGATGCAAAAATATGGACACCTTTTTCCTTATCTATGGGCCTTTTTCTGCCTCTGCTGCTGCTCTGTATGCATGGGATACGAAAAATCTGGTCAAAGAAAAAAACAGGGACCGAAGGATAGATCACATCCATCTTACGAGCCATCCTACAAGCATCGGTGAAATTTTTTTGCTGTTACCTGTTTACAATGCGAACTTTTAGTTTATTTTAAACGAGTATTAAGCTGGCGCTAAGATTGGGCGTGTATGATGTATTTAAGAATCTGGTAACTACATAAAAGCCAGATGGGCTAAAAGCATGAATATTACTCCCGTTGGATATCCATATACCGCTCCACCTTGTCAGAATTTCAAAGAAATCAAAAGGAGACTTTACTCTTATGAATCGAAAACGAATCATGGTTATCTGCACCTTGTTGCTGGCGTTGTCTATTGGGCAGTCCTCTACATGGGGAAGTCGGGCCAATGCTTCTGCACTGGCTCCAGAAAGAGCCCTTCAGCTACAGGATAGTGAGGCTTCCAAGGATGATGAGCTGCTGGAAACACTGGGTGTATCCTCGGATGAGCAATTGTATGATGCGTTGTATAACGGTCAAACCTTGGCAGATATTGCACAATATAATGAACGGGACGCTCAGGCTGTCGTTGATTTGCAGGTGGCTCAGTTGACAGAGCAGCTGGATCAACGGCTGGCCAGCAAGAGCATTACGCCTGAACAGTACCAAGCCCATAAGGCAGAGTTGACGCAGGTCGTTGCCAAGAGTGTGTTTGGACTGTAAGCCTGCAACACAATAGTATGTAAAAAAGGCGCTGAGCCCGTTGGGGATCAGCGCCTTTCTGCTGTCTGTATCTACGCTTACACTTGATGTACTCGAATCAGGTTGGTGGCACCGGCCTCTGCGACAGGAACGCCTGCCGACACGACAACGGTGTCTCCTTTTTGAATATACCCTGCATTCAGGGCGTTGCGGATGGAGGATTCGAACATTTCATCCGTCGTCACTACCTTATCGCCTTTGACCGGGAATACCCCGGATAACAGACAAATTTTAGCGAACACCGTATTGTTCGGGGTAACTGCAATAATTGGAGCCTTCGGACGATATTTGGACACCATACGGGCCGTGAAGCCGCTGGCCGTAGACGTAATGATTGCTTTGGCATCCAGCTCCAGGGACGAACTAACCGCACCTTGACTGATGACCTCGGTAATGTTCGTGCTTTGGCGTGCTCTGCGCTTATCGAACTGCTCCTGATAATCAAATTGCGATTCAGCTCTGGCAGCTACAGCAGCCATTGTCCGTACGGATTCAACAGGGTATTTACCCGCAGCAGATTCGCCCGACAGCATAACCACATCGGCTCCTTGCATAACGGCGTTAAACACGTCACTAACTTCGGCTCTCGTCGGACGCGGGTTGACCTGCATGGACTCCAGCATGTGTGTAGCCACGATTACCGGCTTGCCGACCAGATTACACTTGTCGATCATTTCCTTTTGCATCACAGGTACGTCCTGAATCGGCACTTCCACGCCCAGATCACCACGGGCTACCATAATACCGTCCGAAGCCTTGATAATATCATCGAGGTTTTCCATACCTTCGGCATTTTCAATTTTAGAATAAATTTGTACATGCTCAGCGTTATGTCCCTTCAAAATCTCGCGAATTTCGCGAATATCGTCGCCTTTACGCACAAAAGAAGCCGCAATAAGCTCAATGCGCTGCTCCACCCCGAATTGGATGTGCTTCACATCGCGCTCTGTCACGCCCGGAAGGGTCGTATGAATCCCTGGCAGGTTCACACCTTTTCTTGGCTTCAAAATACCGCCGCTTACAATGGTACAGATCATTTCGGTTCCCTCAATAGAGGTTACAGTCAGATCGACCAAGCCATCATCAATGAGAATACGGTCGCCTGCTTTGATATCCTTCGGCATATCCGGGTAGTTGACCGAAATGCGGTGCTCGTCCCCCAAAATTTCTTCCGTGGTCAAAATAAGCTGGCTACCTGGCTTCAGCAGACAGGACGCTTCTTTCAGCTTGCCAATCCGTATTTCCGGTCCTTTGATATCCATCATGACGGGAATAAAGGTGTTCAGTTCCTTCGCAGCCTGTCGCACATTTTCAATACGTTTAACGTGATCTTCCAGCTCCCCGTGAGCCATGTTCAAGCGGGCTACTGTCATACCAGCCTGGATCATTTCTTTTAACAAATGAATGGAGTCGCAGGCAGGTCCCATAGTACAGATAATTTTCGTTTTAAGCATAGTAATGTCATCCTCCTGAATGTCTTTACTGTTTGGTTTCTATCCACTTTCACTTCAGGATTTTTGCAAAATCCTCAGTTCTCTATCTATTAAACTTCTATGGTTCTATTTTACTTGTACCCGTGCGCCAAGACTATGAACTATAGTATGATGAATGTACTACAGTACAATAATTTTTTAAGACATCGGAGAGTGGGCCTCGTGATTACAATGACGGACATGCGACAGGACCATGGTATAGACTGGTACGAAAAGGCTGGCCCGAATAGCAGCGACGATGACTTACTGTTCATTTTGGTTACCTTTGGAAAATGTGTATATTGGGTGAACGGTTGCAAGTTTATTCTCGGCAAGGGAGAAGCGCTGATTCTGCCCGGACATTTGCCTTACTACGGCAAGAGCATTCCTACACTTTTTCATACCAAGTATGTGATACATTGCCGCAAAACATGTACGAACCACGCACTCCCCCTACTGAATACAGACCAGCCGTTGCTGATCAAGCTGGGATGCTACGATATGCTGCATGAACGGATCAAGTCGGTGTACTACCAATGGACGGAGCGTCCGAGCTACTATGCAATGATGGCTGACTGCTTGCTGACCGAAGCGATGATTTATATCAATCAGGAGTGGGACAAGGGTGCCGTTTCTTGCGATAAAGAGAAGCATGTAGAGCATATGAAGCAGTATATTCAGAATCATTATCGGGAAAAGGTGACGAAGGAGGAGCTTGGCGACGCGATCCGTAAAACGCCCAACTACGCAGCCACACTGCTGCGCGAGGTAACACGCCAAACGATCAGCGAGCATGTACATACGCAACGTATTAAAACCGCCATCTACATGCTGACCGAGTCCCGACTGACGATTCGTGAAATTTCAGAGTATGTGGGGTATAGTGATGTTTCCTATTTTCATCGGATATTCAAACGGCTGACAGGCTGCTCCCCATCCGAATTTCTGGATGAACGGTCTTCGATCGTTTAGCTTGTCTTGTACAGTGGAAAGAGAAGGCGGAAAAGTTTGCGGAACTCCGTATTTAAATGTATGTTGGATTCAACTGGATAGACAACAAATACCTCATTTTATAAAGTGCGAATGTGAATCTCACATAAAAACCCCGGTTCCTTCACACCTCGAAATTTGTCGAAAAGGACTTAGATGGGTTGTAATGGGTGAATGTCAATGCTTGATTCAAGCCTTTTCGGCATCGTTTATTGCGAAAATGTATGATATTGATACCAATAGGGTATCAATCACTGCATTTTCGCTGTCGCACTACATGTGAGTGCGTGGATTGAAATCATTTACCGATGCCCCAGCGCTTCGCTCACAAGTCGCGCTCTTTATGGAGTGCGCTTTTTCACCCTCTTACTTCCGCTTCCATCACTCGTCCTTTCCATTTCCATATGCATTAATATGCCAAAATTCGCCTTTATACATTAGTAAAAAATATATTGACATATGGTTAATTTTGGAGAAAAATAGAATGAAAGAATATAAAATTATGGAATTTTTATGTGAAGGGTGGTTATGACTTGAAGCATACACCTACGATTCGGGCGGAATTAGACAAATACCTAAAACAAGAGGGTTTGAGCCTAACGCAATTCGGGAATATTGCAGGCATTAACAGAGGAATAGTAAGTGGCATTGTAACTGGTAATAGTCCTATATCTGTTAACCAGCTTGATCTAATCACTGAGGCTATGGATTTACCGGAAGGCTTTTTTTACGAACGATTCATAGATGACTACATCATCGAACACTCTCCCAATATGCGTCGAATTGAGCGGTTGCTATATCGTTGTGCAGAGCTGGACAAGCTGGATGCGATCAGTCGAATCGTTGGACAAATCATGGACAATCTACTCTATTCACCTAAACTATTTGAAATTGCAGAAGCGCTATTGGCACAAGGACGACATGCTGCTGCGCTGGTGCTCTATGAGAATGTAGCAGAAGTGGAGAAGTACCAACATTCTGAACGCTTGGCAGTCTGTCAATATCGTATATTCACGATCCAGATTGGAGACGATCAAAACCGAAATCTCAGGGCAGCAACGATATTTGAAGCTTTTGTTGAGCGCTTGGATGAAATAGATCAGCTTGACGCATTGAAGGACTTGGCTAACGTGTACAGGTCTTTGCGTCAATGGGATAGGCTTGATGAAATAGCTCGAAAAATGAAGGTGAAAGCGGAAATTCAATATTCGATGAAACATCAACAGAAGAAACGAGAGCATAAGGAGTCCGAAAAAAAGCTAAGTCGTCCTATGTTTGTGTACATCACCTATGCTGACCTGTTGTGTGCAAGTGTCTGTGAAGCCCAAGGCGATTTTCAACAAGCTCTAGATTATACATATGCCTACGCTAATTTAGATTGGGTCGAAGAGAAGGACGAGGATACCCGACACTGGATCGGTTTGTTTCAACATTGGGCGGAAGGTAATACTCACGTATATAAGCTTTTGTCTGGAGATATAAGCGTGCTTCAAGATTATGTTGAATATATTGCAGCGACATCAGGCTCTAATGAACAAGAGGAAATCTCCAAATTGTTGAATGTTATAATTGCAGCAAACCGATTTGAATTGGACGTGGATGATATACTTCAACGGTTTGAAACGGAGATTAGTTCTCTTTCTGAACAGCCTCCATCCGATGATATGTATACTCAACAGGTGATACCGGACTATATCGCGTGGTTTGGTTACGAATTAGCTTATTATGATTTACATCGAGGTTCTTACATTGATGGCTTTAAACATTTGATGTATTCAATGATCAGTTATCATAAACTAAATAATGAGACTTATTTTATAAATTGTATGGGCCTATTTCTACACTTTCAGGATTATTCGGTTCCAGAAACTAAAGCAGCATTTTTAAATCTTATTGAAAAGGTGTGGATGAACAATGTTGAAAAAAATGGTACTGCTGATCATCGCGGCTAGCTTTTTGTTTATTGTCACTGTGCCGGATCAAGCACTTAACCACCACCATAGTATTCAGCCTTACGTTACCATTGGAGGTGCTTAAACGGATAGGAACAAAAGAAATCCCCGCTAACCTTAACTGGTCGGCGTGGATTTTTTTGTTTTTATTATACATATTTATATTTAATAGTAAAAAAATATTAAGTTACGAGAAATGATAGTTCTCAATTTATTTGTTCTATTGGTCTTATAGTTAGAATTTTATAGAGTTTTACGACGGGACTTTATTACTGTTTATTCCATTTTTATAAATTCCCCTTACATGCAAAGACTTCATCAGTTGATGCTACATATGGAGCTTCGCCAACAGTAGATGCCATACCTGTAGCCGCCAAATGGAAGAGCGAAGCGATAAAGCCGCCGACCGCCCCACCGATGAGGCCCATGACAAATGGTTTCATATATCTCAGGTTGACCCCGAAAATAGCCGGCTCCGGAATCCCCAGAAAAGCGGACAACGAGGAAGGAAGCGCTAACGCCTTCAGCTTGCTGTTCTTCGTTTTCAGTCCAACCGCCAGACAAGCCGCACCCTGGGCAGCCATAGCGCAAGTAATGATCGCGTTGAAGGCGTTTACGCCATTCTTTTCGAGCAGTTGAATTTCCAGAAAATTAAATATATGATGCACACCCGTAACGACGACAATCTGATGCAGGAAGCCGATGACAATCCCTGCAATACCGAAAGGCAAATCCAGTACAAACGTCGTTCCTTGCAGTACCCACTCTTCAAGAGAATGGAAAACCGGACCGATAGCAAACAGCCCCAGTATAATCATGATCAACAGTGTTAAAAATGGCGTAAGAATCAGATCCAGCGCTTCGGGTACCCGTTTGCAAAGCGCCCACTCCAGCTTGGCAACTGTCAGCCCCCATAGCGGACTTTCACCGCCTAGTTACGCGCCATGCATGGCGCACAAAAAAGAACGCTCATTTTTACGAGCGTTCTAGAAAAAATAATTTTTTCACTCTTTTTTTTCGTAAACAAAATTATTCTTGATAATTTGCTTTGTCTGAGCTGTTATCTCCTCTTGATTGTCCCGATTTGCAACCTGATCGCTTGGATACTCATTCGGAACTTCAACAGGGAAAAAATCTCCATATTTTGAGTGTATAATTTCTGCTTGTGAAGATAACACTTTCTCGTTTATCTCCTTCTTTTTCTCAGGTGTGAGCCAGTCAGGATCATTGGTAGTTTGGGTTTGAGGCTTACTGCTGTTCGCAAAGGTCTGACTTTTGATAACAGCCACCGCCCCTCCGACAACGACAATTAGACTTAAAATAATAACTACTGGTCTGAGTCGCTTGTTCACACTCACTTCCTCCCTTCCAAAAATAATCCAATTAACAAAATTTAATAACCCATGAATCCGTTCCCTGAAATAGTGTAGTCATTAAAATTATTTACTAACATTTGGTATTGTCCAGCTTCTGGTACCTTGATTTCAAATTTTGTATTCGTGCCTGTATATCTTCCAGAAACCATGCGAACCTTGCCCAAATAATCTCTACTCACGAGTGTATAACCAACATCAGGTTGAGACCAAGAACTATCATCTCCCCACTGCACCACACTTACAGGTACATACCCTGCATAACCAATTGAAAACTTATCTGACCAAAATCCATCGTTACGACCTAGGTGGCTAAATGACCAAGATGGCACAGCCATAGGGGAAATTTTTTCAATAGATTGAGTTTTATCACTTTTTACAATTACTGACTCCAGTGGAACTGCATTGGCTATAGCTTCATTATACTCCTCGAGCGTCAAGCCGCTCAAGAGCGTATCCGAATTAACAATTGAGGAGTAGGGTGGGAATAGGGACTGGTTAGAAGCGTCTTTAGCCGATGAAGATGAATCTGCATAAGAGCTTGCAGGATTCAGCCCAATGGCCACCAACATAATAACTAGCATTGTTACAAGAAGTTTTTTCACAGATAATTGCCTCCAAATACTAAATTTTAACAACTTCTATATGATAACACACAAAATAACCATCGTATATATATTTTTTGAAATTTTTACATGATTTACATAAAATTTTGTTTTTCGGGATTTGATAAAAATCGCTACAGTTTGTCAAGGAATACCGCATTAAAGGAAGGAAACTATTCTACGACCCAAGTCCATGTCATTGTAAATACTCTGGCAACCCGTTGCGCTTCCGAACTGACTGGCAATCAAAGTCATGATGCGTAACCGGGTACGAAATACTAAATTTCAAAAAAAAAACGGCCGCCCCACTTGGATACTTTCTCTAGCAGCCCTTTTTAACAAGGGGCGAGAGCGCTCCAAAGTAGAACGACCGTTACATTTAATTCCTAGGCGTGTGCTTTCTTATTCCTACCACCAGGGTGGTGTTAATTGGAGGAACCTGCTGTTTTGACTTCCTCCAGCATTTTATCATTATAGCCAAAAATCCAGGTCAGGACAAAAGCTACTGCCATAGCAGCCACGTTCGCCAAGATATAAAGCGGAAGCTGGTGGTTCATGTAGAGCAATGTACCCGGAATGACCGTGATGGCCATACCTGTAGCCGCCAAATGGAAGAGCGAAGCGATAAACCCACCGACCGCCCCACCGATCAGCCCCATGACAAAAGGCTTCATATATCTCAGGTTAACACCGAAAATAGCCGGCTCCGTAATCCCCAGAAAAGCGGACAACGAGGAAGGAAGCGCTAACGCCTTCAGCTTGCTGTTCTTCGTTTTCAGCCCAACTGCCAGACAAGCCGCACCTTGGGCAGCCATAGCGCAAGTAATGATCGCGTTGAAGGCATTTACGCCATTCTTTTCGAGCAGTTGAATTTCCAGAAAATTAAATATATGATGCACACCCGTAACTACGATAATCTGATGCAGAAAACCGATGACAATCCCTGCGATACCGAAAGGCAAATCCAGTACAAACGTCGTTCCTTGCAGTACCCACTCTTCGAGAGAATGGAAAACCGGACCGATGGCAAACAGCCCCAGTATAATCATGATCAACAGTGTTAAAAATGGCGTAAGAATCAGATCCAGCGCTTCGGGTACCCGTTTGCGCAGCCCCCGTTCCAGCTTGGCTCCGATCAGACCCACGAAGAACGCTGGCAATACCGAGCCCTGATAACCGACTACAGGGATGAAGCCGAACATAGTCAAGGGATGAGCTGAGCCGTCCGCAACAGCATAGGCGTTGGGCAAGGCCGGGTTCACCAGCATCAAACCGAGAACGATACCGAGCACTGGGCTGCCGCCGAATACTCTAAAGGCTGACCACGCGACCAGCGCAGGTAGAAAAGCAAAAGCCGTATCCGTCAATACTTGGGTAAACAATAGGAAATTCGGTGAAATATCCTGCGGCGTCATGCCAAACAGGGCCAGAATTTGCGGCTGGGTAAGCAAACCGCGCAATCCCATGAACAGCCCCGTAGCAACCAGCACCGGAATGATCGGTACAAATACGTCGCCAAAGGTACGAATGGAGCGTTGGAAGACGTTGCCTTCCTTTTTCGCCTGACTCTTCACTTCTTCTTTAGATGTTCCGGTTACTCCGAGCTTCTCGACTTCTTCGAAAATCCGATTGACCGTACCTGTACCAAAAATAATCTGATACTGTCCCGAGTTAAAAAAAGCTCCTTTGACCTTGTCGATTTCTTCGACCTTTTTCTGATCAATCTTCTCCTTGTCATGCACCATAATCCGCAGGCGTGTCGCGCAGTGAGCAAAGGACTCAATATTATCCTTCCCACCGATTGCTTGGATCACTTCTTTGGCTATTTCCCGGTTCTCCGCCATGATGTTCATCCTCTCGTTCATTCCGTTATGTTATTGATGATTAACGATCCACTTGATGATTTTGAATATTCATGTAAAATCCCATTTTACCGCTTGGAAGAGAGCCTCTCCCTTGTCGGCAAAAAAGCGTATTTCGTCACTCTCTGGGTGCGGAAAAATACGACTGGTGAACACCTCTTCCCCATCATTGACGAAAATTTCCACCGAAGACGTATCCACGAACAGATGAAGCTTGATACGGTTCCCATTCATGGCGCACTGTCTTATCTCACCATACGAAGCAGCGACAGGCTCACCCGATTGCGAACGGTCCAACACAAGCTTGCGGCTAACGGCATCATATCGGATCACCGTTTTCTCGGTCGCACTTGCGCGGAATTCAATACCGCATGCCTTGGCGCTCAAAAGATCATACTCACAAATCAGCTCATAAGCCGTACCCTTGAAGCCCGTATAGGTTTTGCTCTCCGACGTTAATGTGTCGGCTACCCGTTCCTCACGCTTTTTACGCAGCGTAGTCAGCTCAGGAATCGGCCTTTGTATGAGTTTGCCCTCATGAAGCGTAAGCTCCCTCGGCAGCGTCAGGCAATGCGCCCATCCGTTCGGATCTGTCGGACAATCGATATCCGGTAATCCCATCCATGCCACCATGATACGCCGCCCCTGCGGGTCGATCATCGTCTGCGGTGCATAAAAGTCAAAGCCACGGTCCAGCTCGCGGAATGCCCCATGCTCCAATATTCTGGTCCCGGTATCCAGCGGCTTGCCGATCACGTAACCCGACTGATAAATATTGTGATTCTCATCCCCGGAAGGCTCCAGGCCCTGAGGAGAAAATACCAATACACCCGAGCCGTCCAGTTCAAAATAATCGGGGCATTCCCACATGTAGCCAAACGTCTCCAGCCCTGTGTGCAGTTCCCCCTCAAATCGCCACGTATGGAGGTCGGTTGACCGATAAAGGACGGCGCAGCCTGTTAAATTCGCTCTCTGGGCACCGATCACACAGTAAAAGCTGTCTCCGTCCTTCCACAGCTTGGGATCACGAAAATGATCCGTATATCCTTCCGGCACGTTCGGAATAACGGGATGCTCCCATTTTGTAATGAGACCGCTCTCATCCATAACGGCAATACATTGATAAGGATGTCTGATCCAGTCCCCGTCACGTGTATTTCCCGTATATAGCATATACAGCTTGCCCTCATGCTCCATCGCGCTACCTGAATAAGCACCATGTGAATCAAAATAATCTCCCGGTGCGATACCGATGCCTGCGTCGTCCCATGTGACCAAATCTCTGGACTTCAAATGATACCAGTATTTCATTCCATGATCGGTTCCAAACGGGAACCACTGATAGAACAAATGGTATTCACCCTGATAATAAGAAAAGCCATTGGGATCATTGAGCAAGCCTGTCGATGGCTGAATATGAAACTCCTGCCGCCAGTGACATTGCTCCACCTTTTTCTCCAAGCTGGCTATTTCACCGGGCTCTGCCTGCTCAATCAGTCGATACTTTTGTTCTTTTGTCATTTTCATAGGTGTACCTCATTCTTATTAAAACTTCCGTCTCGGGAACCGGTTCCAATTTGATGAAAAAAATAATGTATAGGAACCGGTTCCTGTACGATTAAAAAAATATACTCATCCATGGATTTGCAACCGATTCCACTTGTGCCCGAGGCTATGGAACCGGTTTCGTAGAAATTATAATCCACCTGTTCAGCGTTTGTCAACGCTTTCTCTCTCTATAAGAGAATAATTCATAACAGTCACTTTCTCTACCGGTTTGTGTTCTACCAGCCGTACAATATTTTGCGCCGCTACGCGTCCTGCTTCCATGTAAGGATATTGCACGGTTGTTAGCGCAGGATGAATCACCTCCGTAATATCGTATCCCCCGAAGCCAGTCACCGACAATTCCGACGGAATGGCAATCCCTCTGGAATATGCCGCGTTGATCACGCCAAGCGCAATATTATCCGTAGCACACACCATTAACGACGGCTTAAATCCATCTAAAATCGCAGACGCAGCCACCCGTGCATCGGACATTTTAAAACCGGTTTCATAGTATCTGATATCGTACCCGGCGGATCGCTCCAGTTGCTTCACATCGTCCCTATGAGCTTGATTGGGCAATGCATCCCGAACAGCCTGCTTAAAGCCCTCCTTGCGCCGCACACCGACAGCGACATCCTTTTCCGTAACGCCGACGTAGGCAATTTCACGGTGGCCCTGTGACAGAACATATGCGCCGATATCATATCCCGCCCGGTAGTCATCATGGATAAGGCTGTGAAGCTGCGTGTGCTGCTGCCCCACCAGCAAAACCGGAATCGCAATGTCGCGGATCGCGGTCAGATGCTCGTCAGTAATTTCAGCAGCCAGTAAAATAATGCCGGAAATCTTTTGCCGACCCAACTCGTAAATGGCTTCGATTTCACGTTTCACATCCTGGCTCGTATTCGAGATCAGCATCTGATAATGCTGGGCCCGAAGTTCTTCATCTATACCCATCAGCGTATGGGATGTGGCAAAGGAATCCAGACGCGGCACAACGGTTCCGATAATGTTAGTTCGCTTTGCTTTCAGGCTCTGGGCAAAGGTATTAGGCACATAACCCGTGGCCTTGACCACCTTTTCAATTTTACGTCTCGTATCCACGCTGACAGCCCCGCCGTTCAAAAAACGGGATACCGTGCTCTTGGCCACGCCAGCCATTTGGGCTATATCTGCAATCGTCTTATTCATGAGGTCCCCCGGATTGTCTTCATTTTCACAAGCTTCCAAAACGTCTCTTTTATCATACCCTATAATACCATATGGCGGGGTTGGAATGCTGTGGCTCCAGACCCATCAAGGACAAAAAACACCGCTCCTTTCATTAAAGAAAGGAACGGCGTATCTTGGAAATAGAGTTTAAAAATCAAAGTTATCCGGATCGGGACCTACACGATGATTCGCATTTAACGCCTGAATTCGGTCCATATCCTCTTGCGTCAATTCAAAATCAAAAATGTCGGCATTTTCGACAATCCGATGCGCCTTGGTAGACTTGGGAATGGTGACAACTCCCTGCTGCACATCCCAGCGCAAAATCACTTGCGCCACCGATTTTTCATACTTGGTCGCTATGTCTTGCAGTACCGCATGATCAAGCAATTGGCCTTGCATTAACGGGGACCAGGCTTCCATTTGAATATTGTTCTTTTGACAGAATTGCAGTAGCTCGGTTTGTGTTAATTGTGGATGAAATTCCACCTGATTCACCATTGGCGTGATTTCAGCATCCTTCATAAGGTCTTCCAAATGATGAATCTGGAAGTTGCTGACTCCGATAGCCTTGATCCGCCCTTCTTTATATAAGGACTCTAAAGCTCTCCAGGCTTCTTTATACTTCCCTTGAACCGGCCAATGAATCAGATACAGATCCAGATAGTCCAGACCCAGCTTGTCCAGGCTTGCTTCATAGGCTGCCCGTGTCTCTTCATACCCCAGATCGGCATTCCACACTTTGGACGTTACGAAAAGGTCTTCTCTGGACAGGTTATTTTCCCGAAGAGCTTCCCGGATGGCTTGTCCTACACTACTTTCGTTAGCATAGGCTGCGGCTGTATCTATACTGCGATAACCATGCTTCACAGCCGCCTTGATGGCATCGACCAGCTCTGAGCCTTCCTCCACCTTAAATACCCCGATTCCGAACCAAGGCATGTGAACTCCGTTGTGCAATGTTGTTGTGCTTTGTAAGTTTTGAGTCATTGTTTATCTTCCTTCCTAAATTATCTACTATATAAGCTGAACTAAAAGTTTCTTATCGTGCCACTACGCAGTCGGATGGTGCTTCCCATCGCCACCGCCCCCGGATTTCTTAAATGAAGCCTAGGTTTAAGGTAGAAATCCGGGGACAAAAGCGATCGCTTCGCTTGTACAGCCACCATTCCGACTACTCCGTTTTTGTGTTTCATTTTTCCAGTTCAACTTATATCCTCTGTATCTTTCATAAATATTCCATTTAAGCAGCAGCCGTATCCCTTTTTTCTAGCGTGCGACTCCAGCCTGTGAGAAGAACCGCAGCGAAAACCATAATCGCCCCGATCCAGGTCGTATGAATAAGACCCAAGGAATCAGTCACCCTTCCACCCACGTATGCTCCAATGGCTATCCCGGCGTTGAAGGCTGCAATATTGACGGCGGAAGCGACATCTACGGCTTTGGGGGCAAAACGTTCAGCCAACATCACCACATATACCTGTAGGCCGGGCACGTTCATGAACGCAAGCAATCCCATAAAAAAGATCGTAATCAGTCCAGCGGTTTTAAAAGGAGCTGTGAACAACAGAACGAGCAGGACAATTGCTTGAATCAGGAACATGTAAAATAAAGCTGAAAGCGGCTTGCGGTTTGCAGCTTTTCCACCCATAACATTCCCAATAGCAATCGCAATTCCATACAGCAAAAGAATAAACGTTACCGTACTCTGCTTAAATCCGGTTATGTCGTGAAGCAATGGAGATAAATAAGTAAACACCACAAACGTGCCTCCATACCCCAAGGCTGTAATGATAAATGCAAGCAGCAAGCGGCCATTGGTAACCAGTTTGACTTGCTCGCGGAAAGGGGTTCTGTTCCCCTTTCGCAGAGTGGATGGCAGCAAAATCAGATTCGCAATGAGTGCCACCACACCGACGATCACAATCGCCATGAAGGCCGCTCGCCAGCCCCATTGCTGCCCGATAAAGGTTCCCAAGGGTACACCCGTGACCGTGGCTACGGTCAGCCCGGAGAACATAATGGAAATGGCACTGGCTCGGCGGTCATTGGGTACAAGATCGGCTGCGATGGTGGAGCCAATGGACATGAACACCCCGTGGGAGAACGCCGAGACCACGCGCGCAATCAGCAGCATGACAATTCCACCGGAGAACGCTGCGAGGCTGTTGCCTGCAATAAATACAATCATGATCCACAGCAGCAGCGTTTTACGGGGAACACTTGATGTTAACGAGGTCAAAACGGGAGCCCCGATGGTTACCCCTAAGGCATACAACGTGACGGTTAAGGCGGACATGGTTACGGATATGTGCAAGTCCTCAGCGATCAGGGGAAGCAGTCCCACGCTGATGAACTCGGTTGTCCCAATGGCAAAGGCGCTTACGGCTAAAGCCAGTAATGGCCAAATACTTCGTTTTGAGTCTGACGACATGTCTTTCACTCCTATCTTTATTTCTGCCTGTAGAAATCTTCGACCAGCAGATGTTATTATGAGTTATTCAGGCAAGTATGAACAGTACGTACTTTTTAGTGATATAGGTACCAAAAAGTACCCTAAACAAAAGGTGAAACACACGGAGGGATCGACATTGGGTCAGAAAAAATACAATATCTCGGTTGAGGCGACTTTAGAGGTTATCGGTGGGAAATGGAAGTGTGTAATCCTGTGTCATTTGACACATGGGAAAATGCGGACAAGCGAATTGAAACGCATCATGCCTTCGATTACACAAAAAATGCTGACGCAGCAGCTCCGGGAATTAGAGGAAGACGGCATCGTCAATCGAATTAGCTACAATCAGGTGCCTCCCAAAGTGGAGTACGAGCTTAGTGAATACGGATGTAGTCTGAAGGGCATTTTGGATTCTCTGTGCGCCTGGGGAGAAAAGCATATTATTAAAGAGTACGGGGATAAATCCGCTGTACTGGAGGATAACATTCTTAACAAGCTGTAAAAAAGAGTACACCCTTTCCTTCTTCCTAAGTCCTTGTACCCTTGATGAAACTTTGTACAATAATTTACAATGTAAAAAGTTTCACATACTCTACTTTGGGAAGAAGGATCATGCACAATGAAAAAAAACTGGAGAGTTTGCTTGTCCAGCATGTTTGCTATTTTCCTGGTTGTGTCGGCAACCGGATGTAATGCTCAGCCCGCCACTTCCAAATCTACGAACACTTCGTCTTCACCGACTAGCGACGCCCATGCGGTTGTTCAGAAAAATCCACACTGGTCCTATGAGGGAGAGGAGGGACCGGAGCATTGGGGAGAGCTGGAAAAGGATTTCGCCGCTTGTGGTAGCGGCCACGAACAATCCCCTGTCAACATAGAACATACTCGAATGGAAGCTTCGCAAACGCAGCAGCCGATACAGGTTCACTACACCAATACGAAAGTATCCATTCTGAATAATGGACACACCGTTCAAATCAATGCAGCCAGCCCCGGTAATAATATTGTACTGGACGGTACTAAATTCACTTTAAAGCAGTTTCACTTCCATCATCCCAGTGAACACCAAATAGATGGTAAAAATGCCGATATGGAGCTTCATTTTGTTCATCAGGGTGACAACGGCAGCACCGCCGTCTTAGGCGTACTCATTCAAGGCGGCAAGGAGAATGAGGCTTTCAGCCGTATTTGGTCCAAACTGCCAAAAGATGTTTCCCAGGAAGAGGCTCTGGAGGGAGAACTGAATCTCGCTACTCTTCTGCCGAAGGACCTGCACTCGATTCGCTATAACGGATCTCTGACCACTCCGCCTTGCACAGAGCATGTGAACTGGACAGTGCTGGAACAACCCATTGAAATGTCGGCCGACCAAATCAGTCAGTTCGCCACCCTTTTTCCCGATAACCATCGTCCTGTACAACAACTGGGAGCCCGTGAACTGACTGCCGATAAATAATGAAATAAGTACCCTACGACAACTAACAGAAACTCTGCCGCCGCTGACAGTAAAATACCAAGAAGCCCCTCTGTCCATAAGATAAACAGGGGGGCTTCTTGGTTATTTTAGTGGTTGCCAGTCTTTACAAATGAACCAGTTCCTCCACCTTTACTGGCTGACCTGTACGAATAGAACGGTTGGCGGCAATACCGGTCAAAATGGACCATGCACCGTCGATATGTGAGGCTGCGCGATGAAACCGATCATCTGCTGGCTTATCAAAAATATCCCGCAGCATGACCGGATCACCACCGCCATGACCACCCACGCCTTCCTCTACCTCCACCTCATAAGGTGCTGCAAAGTGGGGATAGATCGTAATGGTTTTTTCTTTTAACGCCCCCTCGTCTGCCTTACTGCCCCCGGAATTAACGTAGGATTGCTCGGATACCCGAACCTCCATTCGTCCCTTGGTGCCGTTGAACACGATGATAAAGCCCTCCCAAGGCATGTAAGCATTCAGCGAGTAGTTCATGACTGTCTTGTTCTTGTACTTCACCATGACACTAAGCGTGTCCTCAATGCTAATATTGTCGCCAAATACGCTTTGATCCCGCACATAGCCATCCTCATGCTCGGCATCCAGATACATGCTTTTCAGGTGCTCGTTACGGTCCAGATGCAACGCAAAAGGATCATCTTCTGCCGCCTTGCTGCCGTAAGCCCGTTGATAGAACTCAGTCACACCACGTTGTTCCGCATTTTCCCGGCCATAAAATTTCAGATCGCCCATCGCATACACGGTCTCCGGCTTTGAGCCGAGCCAAAAGTTCATTAGATCGAAATGATGCGTCGATTTATGCACCAGCAGACCGCCGCTATTGCGCTTATCCCGGTGCCAGCGACGGAAATAATCCGCACCATGCTGTGTGTTCAGCAGCCATTCGAAATTGACCGACAAGATATCACCAAGCGTCCCGTCCATAATAATCTCGCGGATTTTCGTATTATGCGGCGCATAGCGGTAGTTAAAGGTGACGCGTAGCTTGCGTCCCGTGCGATCTATGGCGTCCAAAATATCCTGGCATTTATCCTCATCCACCGTCATCGGCTTCTCGGAAATAACATCACAGCCCAGCTCCATCGCCCGGATAATATACTGATGATGCACACGGTCAATGGTCGTGACGATCACGATATCCGGCTTCGTTTCTGCAATCATTCGTTCAAATTCATGGGCTTTATAGGTCTGAATCGGCTCGTGCTCATATTTCTCCTGCAACAGCCGATTGGCATAGTCCATTCTCGTCTGATTGACGTCACAGAACGCGATCAGCTCCGAGGTATCCTTGAAAACGGTAACAACTTCACCGTAAAAAAATTCGGCTCTTCCTCCAGTACCCACAAGTGCATATTTGATTTTAGCCAATTGGCACACACCCTTTGCATGAATTACTTTTATTTTATAGTATAAGAAAGAGCGAATTCTTCGCATTTATTGTGAATTCGTCCTTAAAGTATACATATATTATCCATTTGAATTTTCTCGTAAAGGAGACCGTTGATGTGATCGCCACACCCCGTTTTGCCATCGAGCAAGCGCTACGGACAGAGCCGTTCAGCATGTCCGCTGACCATGTTCACCAAGCACATGAAATCTATTATCTGCTGGCAGGAGAGCGCTACTATTACATTAATCAGCGGGTATACGCTCTACAGAAGGGCGATCTGATCTGGATCAGCAAACACGATTTTCATCGCACGAGCAACAAGGGCAACGGTAGCCATGAACGGATTCTGATCAATTTTGATGAAGCGTTTGTTGCCACGTCGATGCCTGACGCCCCGTCCAGCGATCAGAAGCAGCCCCTCCTGCCGGAGAAAAGCTTTCTGCTTCGCCCTTCGGCGGAGGAACAGCGCGAGCTGGAGCATCTGTTCCAGCAAATGCTGGATGAGTATCATCAAGACCATGCATACCGCCATATGTATCTCCAAAGCTTGCTGCTCCAGCTGCTTATCCGAATCGGCCGCATACAATCCTCCACCCCCGACACCATTGCGCCGGAACGCAGCGAGAAGCAGCAGCGAGTGTATGCGGTCATCGAATACCTGCATGCCCATTATGCGGAGAGGCTGACCCTGGATCAACTGGCACGGCATTTTTATATCAGCAGTACGTATTTGTGCCGTATTTTCAAGCAGACCACAGGCTTTACCTTAGTAGAGTATCTTCAGGATGTCCGGGTTCAGCAAGCACGAGCGTATCTGAGAGAAACGAGCTGGAAGGTGACCGCCATTGCTGAAAAAACGGGCTTTGACAGCATCGCTCACTTTGGTCGTGTGTTCAAGCAATTAACTGGACATACCCCGTTACAGTATCGAAAAGAACAGAAAAAGGAGCAGGGAAACGCCCCTACCCCTTGATACCTGTCAAGGTAATGCCTTCGATAATTTGTTTTTGAGCAATCATATAGACGAGCAGCACCGGAACCGTGAATTTCTCCGGTGTATTGAGATAGATAAGCAGTAGGTTATTTTCGCTTTAAGAAATTTTTTGTAGCTTGGTAAGCGAATAAGTGCGGCCACCGTCTGAAGTATAATGATAATTAAATGGACTTAAGAACTCACAAACTTGGAATGTGTCCAAATTAATAACGATGTAATTAGGACCATACGAAAAATCGGTATGCTCTGTTCCAAAGGTTCTCGGAGTTTTAAGACCAGAAAGATCGAAGTAATCCATAATGTGCGTTACATCTCCCTCTACATTACGATAATAGCTGTTCATATAGAGCCATGATCCCTTACTGATATCAATCAGTAAGGCATTTGGAGCGGAATAGGGTACACTACTGGAGAATGACCCCAAATATACACCCTTTACTTCAGCTACTGACATGCTCATATCTCTAGCGGAATACCCATTCGGGGTATACCATGTTTCGGAATTTTCCCATTTGAGTCCTGTCAAGATATTATCTCCGTTACTGCGGATTGTTGAAAGATTATAATACAAGACTACTCTGGAAAGGTCCGCTGTACAATTGATAATGGCAGAAGCACCCGATGGATTTGAAGCATTCCACATCAATTTATAGTTACCCCTTTCTTCACCTGTTGCAGAACCAATTACAATCGCATATTTACCTGCCGGGATATTAACGTATGAGTGACCTCCGTTTGCTTTAACACCCCATCCAGTAGAACTGCCTAACGAGCCGTTGGCATTGACATTGTACAGAATAGCCAACAAATTTGTATTGCTGGAATCCAGCTTTAGAAATGAAAGCTGCTTTGCAGTGAGAGAAACCACATAACTATCAAATGATTCACTGAGAGTGCCATCTCCTACAAATACAGGTTCGGAGATACCCCATGCGCTTTGCGGTTTAACGGTTCTGCTCTGGGTAGAATCTGTGGAAATCTTTTTCGCTTCGTTCGGAGATATTTCATCTAGATTATCAAATTTTTGAGTATCCATTGCAGAATACGGTATCGAGGGCATGGATTGAATTTCTGTATTCTTCGCCTCTTCCTTAGCCACTTGCGGTGTTGTTTCACTTGCCGCGAAAGAGGGAACTACTAAAACACCGTACATGAGCAGTACTGCCAAAATATAACTAACGCTTTTTTTGACAAATTTCATATTGTACTCCTTTCACGATTTAGATACTTTATTTTTCAAAATTGCCGCCATATAAGCATCGTTCTGGGCAAGCCACGAAGCATGATAATCTCTAAAATGCATAACGTAAAAGTCTATTTCACTCGCATTCTCCTTTCGTAGTTTTGAATATGAGTCAATCGTTTCTTCTGTTGTGTCTAGATTATCAAACAGTACAGAAGAAATTTCAATGGACTGGCGTAGATAGTATGTTGATGACGTAAACAGCATGAAATACGAGTAAATTTCCGTTTTACAAGAAGGCATACTGTATTCATAATATTCACTGCAATACATCATCTGAGTATACCTCAAGCAGGTTATTAATATAATTTCTGCTCACGGGAAGATGGGTAATCTCATGACCATTGAAAATATCGACGGAATATGGATAAGTTATTTTTACTCTGTAGATTTTAGATTTTGCAATCACATATGACCTATGTATCTGGATGAAATTCTCACAGCCTAATAACTGCATAACTTTATTTAATGTTCCTCTAAGATATATTCCCTCTTTTGTTGTATGATAGATTATTGTATGATTATTCACTTCCACAAAAACTATATCACTTTGACGAACAATATTTATCGTGGACTCTGATATAATAGTAAATACTCGTTCCGGTTTTTTTCGCTTCACTACCCTATCCAAAAATAGCGAAAGTCGCTTCTCGTCAATAGGTATTTTCAAGAAGCCCATTGCTTCAACTAAATATCCGTCAATAGCACGAGCAGAATCAACTGTAACAAAAATGATAGGTACCTGATTCCCCATTTTCCGGATATGCTTTGCTGTAGTCATCCCATCAATATCTTCTTCACTACTTAGCGAAGTATCGAGCAAAACTACGTCTATATCTATGTGAGCATTAAGATATTGAATTAATTTCTGGGACGAATAAAAATCAGCACATTTCAGCTCTATATTTTTATTTAAAGCCCACTGAGATATAGACGCTTTTAACGCATCGCCCCAATAACATTCGTCTTCACAAATTACGACTTTCACGGCATACCACTCCTTCATTTGTACAGTTAAGATACAAGTGTTGAAAATCCACGGTCGCTACAGCCTGCGGTGCTTTGACACCTCAGAATAGGATTTCGAAGTACCTTGTAGAATTGTTACATTTAAGGAATTCAGAGCGCCTCGATGAAGCTTTTGTCGCCTCGACAACAACAACTTCTATATGGACGACTCGAATTCCTTGCTTGTTTTTAAGGCAAAATTCTGACTTTTTAAGAGGTAACTAATCAGAACCTGGAAAACGGATTTTAGCAAAAGCATACGCCGTCATAAACGCGCTAATCAGCATAGCTGTCACAACGATCACCGTAATGCCAAAACCATCCCAGTTTACAAAGCTTAAGTAAAGCGCATACAGCAGCGGCAATAGCGAAAAACATAACAGACCCAGAAACTGGGGGCTAATGAATAGATAGCCCCACAGCGCTTGATGCTTTTTCTGCATCTTGTCACCTTCCTCCCCGGTCACGGCCTTATTCCGTGCCTACTTGACCGCCTTGGATATGATCTGATTCAGCTTCTCAATCGTTGCCGTCGCATCCTGCTTGCCGAGGAACATCAGGTCAATCGTCTCCGTGATATCCGAGTTTAATCCCGGTACCTGAGCGTCGTAGGCTAATGCGGAACCATGCGCATTCCCTTTGTCACGTCCTTCGGTCAAATAGCTTGAATGCTCAATCATCGCCTTTTTCATAATGCTCTCATCTGCTGCGGCAAGCGTACCCATGGCATTCCCACCCTCAACCAGTCGCGCCTCCTGCCCCTTCACCGAGACGTAGAATGCGGCCAACTTCATGGCCTCTTGCAGATGCGGACTGTTTTTGTTTACGGCTACGTAAGCAACCGGAATGGCGACAGGTTCATTTTTGCCCGTATTGGAAGGCCAGTAAATATAATCAAAGTCGAGACTTTTATTTTGACTGAACAAGGGCTCCAGCCATCTTCCCGCCGCCAGCATACCGACCTGGTTGGACATGAACATCGCATCTGCTCCCTGCCCCTTGGGAAGCGAACCGAGATATACCGCATTTCCCTTGTTCACCATATCGTACATGAAGCGGAAGGCTTCCTTGCCCTTTTCATTGTGATCCAGTACATACTTGCCTTGTTCATCAAAAATCCGGCCACCATTCGACCACACCCATGAATACCAGTGAGCCCACCAGTTTTCTGCAATATAGCCCTGCTTTCCGGCAGCTTTCAGCTTCGATGTGACTTCCTCAAAAGCGTCCCAGTTCCACTTGCCCTCGTCATAATATTGCTGCGGTGTCTTCACACCGGCATCCTTAAAGACCTTTTTGTTGTAATACATCACCATCGGATTCGAGTCGGGAGTGACCCCGTAGATTTCCCCATCACGCTTCGCCGGACCCCACAATCCTTCTGGAAAATCCTCGGCTTTTACATTACTGGCATCACTTTTTAAAAATTCACCCAAAGGCTGTACCTGCTTCGCCCCAATCAAACGCGCAATGGTCGGCTCATACGAATAAAACACGTCCGGCCCGCGGCTTCCCTGAAGTTGGGTCAGCAGCTTTTGCTCATATTGGTCTCCCGGTACAGGCACCAGCTTAACCTCAATATTCGGGTTTTCCTTCTCAAAGGCATCCAGTGCCCGCTGGTACACCTTCACCTCCGCAGGATTCCCCCAGACTTGCATGGTCAGCCGGACTTTTTTCCCTTCCGTGTTTTCCAGCTTGGGAGAGGTAGTGCAAGCCGCTGCAAGTAAAAACAGAACACTGAGAAAAAAACCAATTTTTATCCAGCTCATGTAATTGTCCATCTTAACCGCCTCCTGTAGCTTCGCATAGTTGTATGTCACCCTGGTTTGAAGCGCTTACAAAAACTTCTCTTATCATCATATGTAAAAGAGGGAGACGCGATATCCCCATTTTTCATGTATAACTAAAATTTTCACTTCCTGACGGAACTTTCCCCTATATAGTGTAAAACGAAGAAGGCAGCCTTTGGATCAAGGCAGCCTTAAATGTGTTATTGAAATGTAGAGACTACTTTCAGCTACAAAACGGACAACGCTCCCTCAGGCTGCTCTGCTCTGACAAGCAAAGCTGCTTGGGCGGCGGCAATGCGGGCAAATGGCACCCGGTACGGTGAGCAGCTGACATAGTCCAGTCCGCTGCGGTGACAAAAGAGAATAGACTCACTATCCCCGCCATGCTCCCCACAGATACCTGTCTCCAGAAAAGGCTTTTTCTCCTTACCCTTGATAACAGCCCATTCGATCAATTTGCCTACGCCATCCTGATCCAACACCTGAAAAGGGTTCGTATCCAGAATATTCTTTTCCATATAGGAGCCGAGGAATTTACCTTCGGCATCATCCCGACTGTAACCAAAGGTCATTTGTGTCAGATCATTGGTTCCAAAGGAGAAAAAGTCGGCGTACTGGGCCACGCTGTCTGCCAGCAGGGCGGCTCTTGGAACCTCAATCATGGTGCCCACCCGATACCTGAACCACTTAAACTCTTCGCTAAGCACTTGAGCTGCCACCTCATCGACCAGTTCTCTCATCTGCTTGAGTTCATTCGAATGACCGACCAGCGGAATCATAATCCCTGGTCTCACATCCACGCCCCTGCGCAGTGCTGCTTCCGCGGCCTTAAAGATCGCTTCAACCTGCATATCGTATATCTCCGGAAACAGAATGCCCAGCCGAACACCGCGCAATCCCAGCATAGGGTTAATCTCCCGCAGGTCGTGCACCTTGGAGATGGTGCTTTTAAGACGTTGAAGCTCCTCCACATGGCCGCCGGAAAGCTCAAGCTCCCGCTGTTGCTCCTGAAGCTGCTCCAGGTTCGGCAGGAACTCATGTAATGGCGGGTCCAGCAGGCGAATCGTCATCGGTAAACCGTCCATCGCACTGAACATAGCCTCAAAGTCGGATTGTTGCATTTGGAGTATACGATTCAAATGCAGAACCCGCTCCTCCTGATCCTCGGCCAAAATCATCGCCTGAACGATAGGCAGCCGTTGGCCCGAGAAAAACATATGCTCTGTCCGGCACAGCCCGATGCCCTCAGCTCCAAATTCCCGAGCTTTGGCGGCGTCGAGTGGCGTATCCGCATTGGTGTAGACCTTCAACGTCCGAATTTCATCCGCAATCTCCAGCAGCTTCAGCAGCTCCGGTGTAATGACTGGCTCGTTGAGCAACAAACTGCCTTGGTACACCTGCCCAGAGGTCGAATCGATCGAAATATTTTCCCCTTCCTGAAAGGTCAGGTTACCGATACTAACGCTCCGACTGTACAGGTCAATGCTCAACGCGTCGCAGCCGCAAATGCAGGGTTTACCCATGCCTCTCGCAACCACAGCGGCATGGCTGGTCATTCCCCCTCGACTCGTCAGCACGCCTTCGGCGGCGATAATTCCGTGAACATCGTCGGGTGAGGTCTCTACACTGACAAGGATGACTTTCTGCCCATCCTTCGTCCAGTTCTCTGCCGTATCTGCGTCGAATACAATCCGTCCACTTGCTGCGCCGGGCGATGCAGGCAGACCTTGGGCAATCGCAACCAGCGATGTGGAAGCATCAATGGAGCGATGTAGCAGTTGTTCCATGTGGGACGGTTCGATCCGTTGGATAGCCTCCTCTTGGCTGATAATCCCTTCCTCTACCAGATCTACAGCTATTTTTACAGCCGCCTGCGCTGTTCTTTTGCCGCTACGCGTCTGTAGCAGATACAGATTTCCTTTTTCAATCGTAAATTCGATATCCTGCATATCCCGGTAATGGCGTTCTAACAAGGAAGCCAGCTCTTCCAGACGACCATAGACTAACGGCTGCTCTTCCAAAAGTTGAGGAATAGGGTTGGGCGTTCTTATCCCTGCCACGACGTCCTCTCCCTGAGCATTTACCATATACTCACCATACAGTTCATTCACACCTGTGGATGGGTTGCGGGTAAATAACACACCTGTTCCACTGTCATTGCCGAGATTGCCAAACACCATCGCCTGAATGTTCACTGCTGTTCCTTGTTCATCTGGAATGCCGTAAGCCTTCCGGTACACCTTGGCACGCATATTGTTCCAGCTGCGGAATACAGCCTCTACTGCCAGCTGCAGCTGTTTATACACATCCTGTGGGAACGGCTGTCCGCTCTGCTGCGCGACAAGCTCTTTATAATGTGCGATCAGTTCCTTCCATTCTTCCGCGCTAACCTCCTGGTCAGTGCCACGCCCATGGGTCTGCTTGCTCTGCTCCTGAAGCTGGTCAAAATAATTGGATTCGATACCCAGCACCACTTCGCCAAACATTTGAATAAATCTGCGGTAACAGTCATAGGCGAAGGTTTCATTTCCCGTCTGCTCTGCCAATCCACGCACGGTTTCATCATTCAGACCCAGATTCAGTATCGTGTCCATCATACCGGGCATTGAGGCTACCGAGCCTGAGCGGACAGATACCAGCAAAGGCCGCTCCGTATCTCCGAATATAGCCGACTGGGCTTCCTCAACGTCGTGCAGGGCAATGACGATTTCTCCCAACAAACCCTCCGGGAGCTTGCCGCCGGAAGTAAAGTAGGCTCGACACGCCTCGGTAGTCACCGTAAAGCCGGGAGGGATCGGGAGACCCAGTGTCGTCATTTCCGCTAGATTGGCGCCTTTTCCTCCTAGTAGCGCTTTCATCCCCAACTTACCTTCGTTAAATGAGTACACTCTTTTCAACATTGAATTCATTCCCTCCACTTATCGAGATACATGCCTGAACTGATCTATAGGTTTACTTAAAGTTGTAACACAAAATAAGTGGTTATTTCAATATATAATACGTAATATATATTTATTATATTTGTTTATGACGTTTTAAATATCGATAAACCTCATTTATAAAACACTTTAATTCGTGGTTAGCCGTATATTGGGATAGAGTGATTCTATCCCAACCTACCTGTCCATCCTGCAATTCAGGACGGGTTCCAAAAACAAAAAAACGTCTGTTTGTACAGACGTCCTTTTGCTCAATTCGATAGCATCTTTTCAAAAATATTAAAGCCATCCGTTTCACCTATATAAGTGTAGCCGCATTGTCTGTAAAACTGGCTAAGCTTGTCATTCCCCGCAATACAGTCTAATCGGATTCGGTCCTTGCCTGTGAAACGGATTCCCTTTTCAACCCATTGCACCAGTTCGCGGCCTAGTCCCTTCCCGGTTCTATCCCGATCCACAACCAGGCGATGCAAATATACTGAGGCTCCTCCGTCGGAATCAGCATCATCTAGCCCCCACAACTTACGATCCCATGCACTGGGCTGCTGTTGCAGAATCATGGAGCCAGCCAAGGTATGCCCCTCTGATGTTCGAAAAATGATCACCTCTCCGCGCGAAATAGCGCCTCCCAGATTATGATCATCCTTCCCTTTCAATAACTTGCCCCATTGAGTGGAACCCTTGCTGTGCAGCCATCTGGCAGTCTGTAAAATTAACTCCTGCACCTGCTCCTGATCCTCTGCGCCTGCCAGAAACGCGCGTAATTCCGGATTGACGAATGGATCGGCAATTTGTAGTGTTGCCATGCTGCACCTCAACTCTCTTATGTCAGTATGTATGAAAACTATATCATAAAAAAAGAGAGTTTGATTTTATACTTTCATGGTTCATTTATGGTGGAAAATGTAACCATTCTAACTATTCCAACCGATGATATACCGTATGAGAAAAGATGGAAAGGTTGTGAATGAAGTGTCATTCGGCATGACCAAAGAACGTATACTTATCTTCACCCTATTGTTAATCCCTGCTATCGCTGCCTTTGTTGCGACACGGCCTATGCCCGCACAGTATATTTTGCAGGGAGAAATGCATTCGGTCCAAGAGCTGGGCGTTCAGGGAAGTGTGTTTTTTGCGTCCGTTCAAGCGGGGATAGCTAACAATCTCGTGGAGCGTTGGAATATCTATTCCAGTGAAAAGGTAACCGGGGGAGGTATTAAGTTTGAGCCCCTTCCCCCTGATGAGGTGGATACTTATCAAAAGGACCTCACAGAGACGGATACGCTAAAATATTCAGCCATGCAGGCTGTTCATGCAGCTGCGGAATTAAGTACAGACACAGAAACAAATGAGGAATCCGAAGCTTTATCCGATCTGAGCCGTTTTGAAGATGCTCGCTATGCAGAGCTATTGAATCATTTGGGGGGACTTTCGGGGAACTCCTTGGGCCTGATGACAGGCATCGGACTGTATGAGGAAACCAATGCTATCGACTTCTCGGATGGCGGACGTCACAAAATCGCAGGCTCCGGCACGATGGAAGAGTACGGGTATGTCGGGTCGGTCGGTGGACTGGAACAAAAGCTGCTGGGGGCAGAGGCCGCGAAGGTTGATCTGTTTTTCGTACCCGCAGATTATGATTGGCTCGGTGAGGAAGGCAACGAAGCAGAAGCTGCCCGTGTTCAAAAGGAACATGGACTCAAGCTGCGCATTATCCCCGTGGAGACGCTGGAGGAAGCTATCGCGTATTTGAAGCAACTAGACTAGGGGGAACTGTATCTTGAATGATTTACAATCCAAAGCATTTCCATCGAAAACGGTTGGCATTGCGCTGCAAGCCTTGTTAGCGGTGGGTGTTATATGCGAATTGCTTATTCTTATTTTTACGGTGGTTTATGTTTTTGCAAATGAGACTTATTATGAGAACCTATACGAGTTGGAGCAGAAAGTTACCGTCTTTAGCTTTGTTCTTTACTACATATGTATTGTGATTTATCTGATCTGGCTAGTCCAAGTACATAAAGCCATCCGACAAAAGCATGCCGATTATCCGATTCGAGCCTTCGGGACGGTTGTCCGTATGATTCCGATTTTCAACCTTTGGGGAATCAAAAACACTTTTTCCACTATCCACAGCTACTTATCCCGCCATTCAGGGCTAGAACGTAAAGCATCTTACATCCGACACTTGATCATTCCGCTGTATTTCGTCTGGTTTGCCGGAGGGATCGTGGAGCGGGTTTTCCTCAGTCAATTACCTCATATGGAATCGACGATTATGATGTTCGAAGCCATTATGCAGCCTGCCAGAATGATTGTCTTTTACTTCATAACACGGATCATTCACAATAGTCTGGTTGTGCTGTATGAAAAAGATGAAAACGGTAGCTATTCAGAAGCTGAACCACGAAAGACTACTAATGAAATACAGGTGTCGGTGCCACAAATGGATCATCCCACGAATGCAACTGGTTCCCAAGAGCCCTCCCACACTTGAACAGGGTTGTATTAAAAAACGAGCTGGCCGCATTGGTCAGCTCGTTACAATTCCGGTAAAGTGTCTTACTCAGAACAGAACCCATGATTTACACCGTCTGCACAGCAGGCACAATTCGGTACAATCCCGCAACATCACCAGTCGCGGGCCGATCTTCCTGTATCGACCAGCCGAACGACAGCACCTGCTCCAGCCGAGCATACTCAACCTTCGTCAGCTCAGATGTAACGGCTTCGCTTCCTTCCTCCAGTGACAGCTCAGGCTCCCGCCCAAATGCAGCGGCAATCCATGAACGGATTCCCCGTATCGTGTTGTACTTAATCTGATATCCGTCAGCTACGGCGCTTGCAAAAATCTCCGGCTCTTTGGACGCCAGCCCGGTGGCAAGCTCTGCATAATCAAAATCGGACTGTCCGTCCGACGGCAGTTCATTGTGCTGCACCCGACGGATTAGCTCCTCATCAGACCAGCCTAATGCGCGTAAAGATTCCAGCATGAGCGCGTCCCATTGGGAAATACGTACTCTTTTCGTCGATTCAGTCATTGTTTCTCGCCTCCTTGTTGATCACGCACATCGTACACCAGCCTTAACCTAACGGTTAACCGGGTACGCTACATAATGGCCAGGACTGATTTCACGCAGCTCAGCGGCACTCTCACCGTCCTTGTCCCATGCCAAAGAACCGTCTGGTTGGGCAAACCCCGCCCCAAAACCGTCCCGCTCTCCGGCTGCTCTCGGATCAGGCACCGGGATAGAGGACAGCAGCGCCTGTGTATATGGATGGGCTGGCTGCTCATACAGCTCATCTGCATCGGCTACCTCCACCAATCGTCCATGGTACATCACACCGATCCGGTCTGAAATATGCCGCACCATCGACAAATCATGGGCGATGAACAGATACGTCAGCCCGAATTCCTGCTGGAGATCCTCCAGCGTGTTAATGACCTGTGCCTGAATAGACACGTCCAGCGCCGAAATCGGTTCGTCGCATACGATAAACTCCGGTTTCACGGATAAAGCACGCGCGATAGAAATCCGCTGGCGTTGTCCGCCGCTGAATTCATGGGAGTAGCGGTACAAGTGCTCCCGCTTCAGTCCGACCTTTTCAAGTAAAGCCACGACGGCATCCTTACGCTCACTGCCCTGATGCAATCTGTGAATATCCATCGGCTCGCCAATCAGGTCGAGCACGTTCATACCCGGGTTAAGCGAGGAATACGGGTCCTGAAAAATGCTCTGAATGCGCCGACGCAGCGGCTTGAGCTGCTTATCGTTCAGTTTGGAAATATCCTGACCGTCAAAGCGCACCGTTCCTTCCGTATAATCGTATAACCGCGTCAGGCAGCGTCCAACCGTCGATTTACCGCTGCCCGACTCGCCGACCAATCCGAACGTCTCACCACGCTTGATCTGGAAGCTCACGCCGTCAACCGCCTTGAGCACCTCCGAGCTGCGTCCCAACAGATCCTTGGCTGTTACAAAATGCTTCTTAAGCTGGTGTACCTCCACCAGGGGCTGACTTTCGCCCATTGCATTGCTCACTTCACTCACGTTAAACCCTCCCTTCCACATGGCCCGCTTCGGGCGTCTCGTAGACTCCGGCAGGCACAGCGTCCGGCTCGTTCAGCCAGCAGGCCGCCCGCTGATCCGGGCGAAGCTCCACCATCGGCGGCCGCTCTACACAGCGGGCAAACGCGTGCGGGCACCGTTCCATGAACGGACAGCCCGACGGCGGGTCCAGCAGGTCCGGCGGCGTGCCCTCGATCGGCACCAGCCGCTCGCGGAAGCCGTTCGTGCGCTGCGGCACAGAGCGCAGCAGGCCCTGCGTATACGGGTGGGCCGGACGATAAAAGATATCGTCCACGCGCCCCTCCTCCATTACCATGCCGCCGTACATCACGATGACACGGCTGCACACCTGGGCGACGACACCCAGATCATGGGTGATCAGGGCAATCGCCATGTCGGATTGCTGCTTCAACGTCTTGAGCAGCTCCAGAATTTGCGCCTGGATCGTCACGTCCAGCGCTGTGGTCGGCTCGTCAGCAATCAACAGCTCCGGGCTGCACGAGAGCGCCATCGCGATCATTACCCGCTGACGCATCCCCCCGCTGAATTGATGCGGGTATTGGTTCATACGGCGCTCCGGCTCGGTAATCCCCACCTGTCGCAGCAGCTCCACAGCGGCTTTCGTAGCCGCCTCCTTGCTCAGTCCCCGGTGTCTGCGAATCACCTCCACCAGATGATAGCCGACCTTCTTGACCGGGTTCAGCGAGGTCATCGGGTCCTGAAAGACCATCGCAATCTGGTTCCCGCGTATTTTGCGCCATTGCTTTTCCGTCAGAGCCGTCAGACTTTCTCCCCGGTAACGAATATCGCCATTCAGCCGCTTGCCCGGCGGGGCAATCATAGACATGATGGCTTTGGCTGTAACGCTTTTACCGCTACCGGATTCTCCTACGATTCCTACCGTTTCTCCAGCATCAATATGAAAGCTAACCCCTCGAACCGCCTGATTCTCCCCCTCACGTGTGAAAAAGGAAACCTCCAACTGTTCGACGGACAGCAGATGTTCAGTCATAGTGTTTTCGCTCCTTTCTGTCGCTCCTGGAGCCATTGGTCATGGGTCTTGTAGCTGTGAATCATCGTTTCACCAGCTTGGGTTCAAAGCCTACACGCAGCACGTCCCCCAAAACATTAAAGCTCAGCACGGTCAGTAAAATAAGCAGCCCCGGAAATAACGCCATATATGGAGCCTGTGCAATATATCCTTGGGCATTATTCAGCATGCTTCCCCATGTAGCGTTCGGCAGTTGCACACCAAAACCAAGGAAGCTCAGCGACGATTCCATCATAATCGCTGAAGCGATATTGTTCGTCGCCCCCACGATAATCACCGGAATCAGGTTCGGGACGATATGCTTCAGAATGATCCCGAATGTGCTTTGTCCCGAAGCTTTGGCATACAGCACATATTCCCGTTCCCGCAACGTCATCGTCTCCGCCCGGACCACCCGGGCAATATTCATCCACATCAGCAGGGCGATAATGACAATAATATTGCCGACGCCCGGCTTCAAAAACACGCTCAACAGCAAAATAACCAAAAAAGACGGAATCGACATGATCAGCTCCAAAATCCGCATGAGCAAATTATCGATCCATCCGCCGAAATAGCCGCTTACAATGCCTACTACTGCGCCAATACTGGTCGCAATAATCATGGACGCGAAGCCCACCAGCAAAGATACACGACCGCCGTACAGCGCCCTTGTAAAATAGTCTCGGCCGTAGTCATCCGTTCCAAACCAGTGTGCCGCTCCCGGCGGTTGAAGACGCTCCAGCACGTTCAGCTTGTTCGGGTCCTGCGGTGACAAAAAAGCGAAGATTGCCCCCAGCGAGAATACGATCAATAGTATGAGGGCGGCGGCGCCCATTTTGCTCGTCATCAGCTCGATCCCGATGTTGCGCCATTTGCTCCGATTCATGAGTTCACCTCGTTGATTTAATTCTCGGGTCCGCGATGCTGTATAAAATATCCGCTAGCAGATTGCCTATGATCAGCAGCAGGGCGGAAAACAGTGTAATGCCCATGATAACGGGATAATCCATCCCTTTTACCGCCGTCATACCCAGCGAGCCAATGCCCGGCCAGGAAAATACCGTCTCGGTCACGATGGCTCCGGCTACCAGATCCGCAACCGACATACCGAGCAGCGTAATGATAGGCAGTAGTACATGCTTGAGCACATGCCGAAATAAAACCAGTCGTTTTCCAGACCCGAACGCATATTGAATCTGCACGTATTCTTCCTTGAGCTGCGTTATTGTACTGGAACGGATATACCTCACATACACAGATAAAAATCCGAAGGCCAGTACAAAACACGGTAAAATCCCATGCTTGATCACATCAAGCGCCGAGTCCGTTCCAATGGTCCGCATCCCCGTACTTGGAAGCCAATGCAGATAAATAGCAAACAAATAAATAAGTAAAATGCCGAGCCAAAACAGCGGTACAGAAATCCCGATGTACGACATCAGGTTAATCAGCTTGTCGATCCAGCGGTTCCGATTGCCCGCAGCCGTCAAGCCGAGTGGAATGGCAATCAGGACAGCCAGTATTATGGATGCGCCCATTAATCCGGCGGTAGCCGGGAGGCGATCCAGAATTTGATCCAGTACAGGCTGGTGATTAATCAGCGAGTAACCCAGATCACCTGTGAGACTTTTTTTGAGCCATAACATGTACTGCACATAAGCAGGCTGATCCAGCCCCAAGCTGTGCCTCATACGTTCGATATCTTCCAGATGCATATTCGGTGTAACAAAAGAGAGAACCGGATCACCTGGAGCCAGCTTGATCAAGCCGAAGCAGACGATGGATACGAAAAATAGCATCGGTATAACTTGCAGCAATCTTCTGGCGATGAGTTGTCTCATACGTTTCTCTTCCCCTTGCTGTTCTCGAAAAAAATAAGCTGGTTCTCCCAGCTTATTTTTTGAAAACCCTGTCTTATTTGTGATAAATTTTGGACAAATCTTCGAAAATTACGACCGGTTTCAGCACAGCCTGATCAATGCCGCCATACTGCTTGTCGAATGCTACAATCGTTTTGGTATAAGCAATCGGGTAGATAACTGCATCATCAGCCAAAATCTCTTGTACCTTTTTGTAGATTTCTCCACGTTTGGTCGTATCCGACTCCGCTGCGCCTTCTTCCATCAACTTATCCACTTCTTTGTTGGAATAACGCGAATAGTTGGAGGACGATCCGGTGCTGTACAAGATACGGTACGCATCCGGGTCATAACCCATGATATAGCCGCTGATCGCCAGATCGAAGTCCTTGGCATTCGTATCGACGAATTTTTGCGACCAAGCCGAGGAATCCATGCTGTTTACATCCAACTGAACGCCGATATCCTTCAACTTCTGCTGAATGTACAGCGCTTGTGCCTCTTGCACCTTATTACCGCCCGGAATAATAATGCGCAGCTTCAGTCCTTCAGCTCCAGCCGATTTCAGCAGTTCTTTCGCCTTGTTCACATCATTATTGAAAAATGGAACATCGTTCGTGTGATACAGCACGTCCTGTGTCAAAGCAGACTTCGCAGTATCAGCATAATCCTTGGAGCCATAAGATACCTGAACCAACTCATCCTGATTCAATGCGTATGAGAGCGCCTGACGCACTTCTTTTTTGTTCAACTGCTTTGTGTCGCTGTTTTCATTAAACATCAGGTAAGCCAAGCGGCCTTCACTGTAAGGGTAAATATCGAACTTATCGGTTGCTTTAATCGTATCCACGTTTTGCGGGTCTACATAGTTGACGTTAATCTCGCCATTCTGGAGCGCCAAGCTCGCAGCATTCGAATCCTTCACAACTCGGTACGTTACAGAGTCCAGATGCGGCTTGCCACCAAAATAGTTATCGAACCGTTCCAGTGTCACGTACTCACCAGTTTTGTATTCTTTAAACTTGAACGGGCCGGAACCGACTGGAGTGTTGTTTTTCGTGCTTTTCTCAATATCCGCTTCGTTCTCGAAAATATGCTTCGGAATCGGGGATACCTGTACCAGCGCCGCTTCAAAAGCAGGAGCTGCCTGGAGAAGCTTGAAATCCACCGTTGTATCATCAACCTTGCTCACCTGAACCGGCTTGCCGTTGATCATAAAATTACTTCTCAAAAAGCTATGCTGCTTCTCGTCCAAAATTTTATTAATCGTGAAAACCACATCGTCAGCTGTCAGCTTCTCGCCATCATGCCAAGTCAGATTCTTTTTCAGCTTCAGCGTGTACGTCAGCTTGTCTGCCGAAGGAGTCAGGCTATCTGCCAGATAGAATGTCTTCTTGCCGTTGTTCACCTGAAACAAAGGTGCGAATATCGCCTGATCTATCGTCAGACTCACCCGGTCACCCGCATAGTTCGGGTTCAGCACCACCGGATCGGCTTGTACACCGATGATCAGATTGCCGCCATCCTTGGGTTGCCCGTTATCAGCTGTTGTAGCATTCGTATTCGCTGCACTTTCGTTTGTCGCAGACGAAGAACCGGAATTCCCGCCAGAGCAGGCACTTACCACCAACATTAATATGATCAATACAAATACACCAGTCCAATTACGACGCATGTCTCTAGCCTCCGAGTTCTCTAAGTGTGTAATAAAAAATATTATAAATCGGAATAATCGGATTTACAATCAATTAAAAACTACCTATTCCCCTTTTCATTAGAAGTTCAGACATTATGTGATCGAAATTAGCAAAAAAACACCCGATTAGGGTGTCTTTTAGAAGACCAGCAAACTGATTAATGCCAGGATGGCGGGTAATCCTTGTTTCAGTAAAATGGATTTATTGGCCGTCAATGCACCATAAATCGCAGCCACCAGAACACAAATCACAAAGAACAGCTGAATCTGTTGCCCTACCGCAGCATCCGGGTACAGCAGCCCCCATACCAGCCCGGCAGCCAGAAACCCGTTGTACAGCCCTTGATTCGCAGCCAGTGACTTGGTCACTCCCGCCAGCTCCTTGGAGGTGCCGAACGTGCGAATCGCCCGTGGAGTCGTCCACAAAAACATTTCCAATATTAAAATGTACACGTGCTCCAGAGCAACAATCCCAACCAATATTGAACTGATCAAGCTCAAGTATATTCCTCTTCTCCACGCAAAATCGTTGTAAGTTGTAACTTTCGGATTCACTCTTGAGGATTATAATCCATTTTCCAAAATCAGTAAAGAGACCGGGACTAAGCCCAGTCTAATTCTTGCATAGCGCTTAGAAGAATGTTACTTACATGGTTCTCGCAAAATCCAGCAATGCTTTGGACATGCTGTTAATCTCGTCCGTAGATGCATTCACCTGCTGCGTGAGCGCGGCCTGTGTCTGCGTCAATGTAGACATGTTGCCGATGTTATGCAAAATTCGCTCGATGAGCGTCTTCATTTCGTCCAGACTGGTTTCAATATTTCCGGTCGCATCGGCGCTGTGAATGGCAAGCTTCCTTACTTCATCCGCAACTACAGCAAAACCGCGTCCCTGTTCACCCGCACGGGATGCCTCGATCGCCGCATTCAGCCCAAGCAGATTCGTTTGATTGGCAATCTCTTTAATGAAGTTGGAAATGTTTTGTGTCTCTTCCGCGCTGACTTTGGCCTGATTAGCCGCCTCAGTCGATTGCTCTTGAGCCGTAGCCAGCTCCTGCGCCTGATTACTAACCGAGTTGACACCATTCACCATTTCCGTAATGGAATCGGAGAGATGCTGTATTTTGAGCGTGAGCTCGTCCGCAACGGACTGCTTTTGTTTTTCCAACGTTACATCACGGATAGTACCTGCCATGCGAATTGGCACTCCCTTACTGTCACGTATGCTTCCCCCACTATTATAATACCAGCGGTATTCGCCATTTTTATTCTGCAAGCGGCAAGTTACTTCATAGGGAGTGCGATCTGAAAAATCATTCAAATGGTCGTTCAACGCTTTAAACGCTATTTCAACGTCATCTGGATGCAAGCGTGAACCCCAGCTGCTAAGCGCACTCGGAAAGTCTTTCTCATCACTAAAACCCAGCGTTTTGCGAAATTGCGGTGACCACCAAAATTCACTATTTGGATTCTCTACATCTCCGTCAACCAGGATGATGTCGTATGGAGCTTCGATTAATACACGGTTAACAAGGTCATACCTTGTAACCATTGCTTCCAATTCCTCAGACTTGATTTTCTGGTCATTCACATCCAGCAAAGCGCCTGCGATTCGCAGTGGCACTCCTTGCTGATCTCGAATTGTCGTTCCAGTCGCACGGAACCAACGGTATTCGCCATGCTTCAGCTTTAAGCGATACTGAATGTCATAAGGAGTTTTTCCGGTATGATCCAGCAAATGATCCGCCAACGCTGCCAATACCCAGTCATAATCCTCCGGATGTAACCGGGATGCCCAGCTATCCAATACATTTGGGAAATCCTTTTCGCTCTGATACCCCAGCATGGAGCGGAATTCATCTGTCCATGTGAACGTATTGTTTGGATTCACAGGATCACCTGCAATGACCTCCATATCCCATAAGCCGACTTCAATCGCCTTGGTGACGAGCTTCAGACGAATGTCGGTGTGTCGAGCCTCATTTTTGATGGATTCAAGCGCTTGGTTGACATTGTTTGCGATTTCCTGAACCTCAGAAGATGCAGAGGATAGTTGTATTGCGGCAGAGTAGTCCTTCTGCTGTATTTTTTGCGACAATTTGCGGCTTTCTTCCACTAAAGGAGCAAGTGATTGAGCCTCGTTTTTTTTGAGAAACATGATATGATCTTCCCTTCTGAACCAATGTTTGAAACGGTATATTTTATATCGGAATATTATCAATAATCATTATAAATAAAATTGAAATTAATTAGGTAAAAAGAACCATTTTTTAAGACCATATGCCCAAATATTCATAGATAAAATATCGAAAAATGTCGAATGAGGGAGGAACCTCACAGGTCTGGAAACGAAAAGAACACCCTCGCACTTACTCTGCAAGAGTGTTCTTTTCGGCAAATATTCGGTTTATTCGATTTTATTTCAAAGAAGCAGCATATTCCTCGCCTTTTTCCTTATCGTATTCGCCTTCCCATTTGGACATGACTACGGCGGCAAGCGAGTTGCCCAATACATTTACTACTGTACGGGCCATATCCAGAATACGGTCAATACCAGCGATAAAGGCCAAGCCCTCCAGTGGAAGGTTAACTGATCCCAGTGTAGCGAGCAAAACTACAAAGGAAGCGCCCGGCACGCCTGCAATACCCTTGGAAGAAATAATCAGCACTATTACAAGTGTGATTTGTGTAGTGATCGGCAGATCAATACCATACATTTGGGCAATGAAAATCGCAGCCAGTGCCTGATACAAGGTGGAACCGTCCAGATTAAAGGAATATCCAATCGGAATGACGAAGGAAGTAATCCCTTTAGGACAACCGAACTTCTCCATCTTCTCCATGATCTTGGGCAGGACGCTTTCCGAACTGGCGGTCGAGTAAGCCAGCAGCAGCTCGCTTTTCAAAATTTTAACCATGGTCCAAAGACGGGTACCGCAAAGCTTTGCAATAATTCCAAAAACAATCACAATGAATAACAGCATGGAGCCGTACACGGACAAGACGAGCTTGAGCAACGGCCACAGCGAAGCCAGTCCAAACTTGGCTACTGTCGTTCCGATCAGTGCGAATACACCGAACGGAGCCAGGCGCATAACCTGATTGGTTACCCAGAACATGGCGTCGGCTACACCTTCGAAGAAACCCAATACAGGCTTGCCCTTGTCACCAATCGCCGCCACCCCTAGTCCGAACAATACGGAGAAGAAGATAATGGCGAGCATATCCCCTTCGCCCAACGATTGAATAATATTAGTAGGCACAATATGCACAATCGTATCCATAAAGCTGTGGCCTGTCTTTTCTGCTGTCTCCACATAGCTATGAATATCGCTCTTGGCCAGATGAGACATATCCACGCCGTCTCCGGGCCGAACCAGATTGGCAACGAGCAGTCCGAAAAGGATGGCAATCGTCGTTACGATTTCAAAGTAGAGAATAGACTTCCCACCGAGTTTACCCAATTTCTTCATATCTCCGACGCCGGCTACGCCGATAATGAGAGTTGAGATCACAATAGGCACGACAATCATCTTAATCAAGCGGATAAAAATATCGCCGATCGGCTTTAAGTAGACTTCCACCCCTGAATTGCCGTAAAATAAGGCACCAATAATAATACCTAAAGCCAGACCGATAAAGATTTGCATTGTCAAATTAATCTTTTTCATTTCGTGTCTCCCCCCTGGCTGATTTGTATATTTTTGCAGTATGCTGTTCTTAATATTCAAATGGTGTTATTTATACTACAGTCTGATCTATAAAAACCGACAATTATCTACACCTGTATTTGTTTTTTTTCAATAAATTCACCATTTTAATGTTGGATTGTGAATTTATCTCACATTGCCTTTCTAATAACATAGGAGGTGAATAATTATGAAGCTGAATATCCTCCTTTTCCTGCTTATGCTTGTGGTCGTACCACTGGCGGGCGAGCTGAATATTCACCCTTTCTTTAATACATTTCGTCTCAGCTTCGGCACGCCTGTATTTTTTTTCTTTCTGCTATCTATTCGTCATATTCCGCCTGCATTATCAGGACTGCTTACAGGCATAGCCGTGGTGGCCTTTCGTATCTCACTCAGTTATTTTACCCATTCCGGCCTTTCCTTCGAAGAGCTGGTGACCCTGCACGGGCCTACCTTTTTTTATTACCTGGTCTACGGCCTGCTCTTTCAGGTCCTTAACATTAATGCCGAGCCTTACCGCGCTCTCCGGGTGGGCATCCTCTCCGTGGGTATTGAGGTTGCGGCAAGCGTGGCGGAACTTAGCGTCCGACGGAGCATTGACGGGGAATTCTGGGACATCATCAAGATGGGCAAGGTGGTGCTCATCGCCATGATCCGCAGCTTCTTCGTGCTCGGGTTCTACAATATCATTCGCCTGAAGCAGTCCGTTCAGCATGAAGAGGCGCAAAGAGAGCAGACCGAACGGATTCTGCTTCTGGTATCGGATCTGTACGAGGAGTCCGTCCAGCTCGGCAAAACCCTGTCGCATACAGAGCAGATCACCCGTGAAAGCTACGAGCTATATCGGGAGTTGCAGCAGGCTGAATCTCTGGAAGACAGGGACCGTTACGCCAGACAGGCACTCCGTATTTCCGGACAGGTTCATGAGATCAAAAAAGACAGTCAGCGGATTTATGCCGGGCTGTCCAAGCTGATTGATGCGGAAAGCGGAGTGCATTACATGCCTTCTCGGGAGCTTGGGGAGCTGATCGTCCGAACGAACCACAAATATGCACAAGCGCTGGACAAGTCTATTCATTTCAGCCTGAATGTTGACCCTTTGCTGTCCAAGTTGCATGTTTATACGGTTTTGACACTCATTAATAATCTGACAGCCAATGCGGTTGAAGCGATGAAGGACAGCGGAAGGATTGACGTTTCCATTCGGTTTCTACCAGGAAAAGAGGACACGGTGACCTTTAGTGTCACGGACAACGGCCCGGGGATTCCTCAGCGTAAAAGGGAAATGGTCTTCACACCGGGGTATACAACCAAGTATGATGATGAAGGACAGCCTTCGACTGGCATGGGATTGTTTTATGTGCGCGAGGTCGCGGAGAGCCTCGAAGGAACGATTGTGCTGCAACAGGAAGAAGAACACACAGACAGGGTACGGACCACTTTTACAGTCACATTGCCTTTACGGAAACTGACGGAGAAAGGAAGATAGCCCGGATGCGTTTTTATATTGTAGATGACGATCAGGGAATTCGCTCTATGCTGGCAGACATTATTGAAGATGAAGGTCTCGGTGAGGTTATCGGGGAAGCGGAGGACGGTTCCTATGTGAACAGCGATCTATTGGAGCTTAACCGGATTGATGTATTGCTCATTGATCTGCTGATGCCGATTCGTGATGGCATTCAGACGGTGCGTGCACTCAGTGATCAATTCAGCGGCAAAATCATTATGATTTCCCGCATTGAATCCAAAAACATGATCGGCGAGGCATACTCGCTCGGTATTGAATACTACATTGCCAAGCCCTTGAATCGGCTGGAGATTATTGCGGTGATTCATAAGGTGTCCGAACGTTTGCGTATGCAGCAATCTATCACGGATATCCAGCGCACGCTACAGGGGCTCTCGATGTTCACATCGAGAGGACCATCGACAACAGTAGAACCGACCAAAAGCATCACAACTTCCGGGCAGTTTCTGCTCTCCGAAATGGGAATGATCGGCGAAGCAGGCAGTATGGATTTGCTGGACATGCTGGAATATCTGGACCAGTATGAGGAAGATACGGGTAACCTATCCCCCTATCTGTTCCCACCGTTGAAGGATATCTTCGCGAATGTAGCCTTGAAACGGCTGGGAAGCTCGGCTTCTGCGACAGAGCTGAGTAAGGAAATCAAAGCATCTGAGCAGCGCGTCCGCCGCGCTATTTTCCAGACACTAAGCCATATCGTGTCGCTCGGATTGACGGATTACACCCACCCTAAATTTGAAAATTATGCGTCCAAATTTTTTGATTTTACAGAAATCCGCAAAAAAATGCTGGAACTGCAAAACAATGTGGAACCCTCGCTGTCTCAAGCCCGGATCAATACAAAAAAATTTGTACAGGTGTTCTATATGGAGGCCAAAAGGCTGCTACATTAAAAAAGCACCTGCTTACCCCCTAATGTGCCACCACATGAGAAGGGTTACGCAGATGCCATTTGGTTAAAAAATGCTGATCATCTTCTAGTCTTTTGGTTCCACACTCTTGTCCTGGCGTTCCATTGCACCCAAAAAACCGACACCATCGGACAACAAGCGTTTCAAGACATTTAATTCCTCCGTACTGTAACGATCTAAAAATTGAAGCAACTGATGCTGTACTTTATTGTGAAGCCGCTCATGCACAAGAAAGAGCTTTTTACCCAACGGGGTTAGACGAAAATAAATCTCTTTTTTGTTGTCGTTAAGCTGGGTTCTGCGAATCCAGCCTTCCTTGAGCAGTTTGGTGCTGACTTTCGAAACCGTACCTTTGCTCAGCTCAATCCGATCCGCTAATGTCGTAACATTAATCGGCTCATGCCTCCCGATACAGTCAATGACGTGAACATCAGTCAGTTTGAGCGAAGCATTCCCATCAAAATGCTCGTGGACTTCTTCGAGAAAAGACATACTCTCTCTCTGCTGATACTGCTCCAGCTGATGGTTAGTTTTGATAAGCAGGTCATAGACGTGCTGAATGATTGTGGCTTTTTCCATACAAACCGATAGTCACTCCTTTGGCGTATCCCTCCGTTCATTATAGCTTAAATTTGTTTCAAAAGAAACAATATAAGATACGAAAAGCTCCCCTTTAACATTTTCGCATCTAAATAAAAATCATACTGATTCATGATTTTTCGTTTCTCATGAAACAATTTTATTGTAATTATATTGAGAATAATTATCAACTACTTTTTTCAGAAAATTCTTCTCTCTCGCAAACCATGCTTTAATTTTCATTTCCAAAAATTTAATTGTATAATCGTAAAATGAGACAAGCTCTTATGAAAGGGATGATCTTACATGTCGGATGCAAACCAATTATTCGGTCAAGCACTGGTTAAATCGCTGGTCGGTGAACGTGGACATATTCGAGTGGCTCGGGCTTTGCCGGATATCGACGCTGAGCTGGCAGGTAAAAAAAATGTAGAAATGCCCTACAGCATTTATCAACTGTTGAAGCATATGAGCTACTGGCAGCAATTTATGCTGGAGCATTTGGAAGGTCGGAAGCCCCAACTTCCGGGCAATGTGATGGAAAGCTGGCCCGAAGAAACCGGACCGCAAAGTGAAGAAGCATGGCAGGCAGTTATTAAGGAATTTTTGCAGGGCGTAGATCAGGCTGTAAAGATTGCCGAAACCGCACAGCTGGATGATTCGCTGGCCCATTTCCCCGGTGAAACGAAAGCGGGACTGCTGCGGAATATCGCTTCCCACAACTCATATCATTTGGGCGAAATCGTGCTGCTGCGCCGTATTTATGGAGCTTGGCCGCCGCCTGGAGGGGGCTTTCCCGCTTAAAGGGAAAACTGTGCCCTCGGGAAATCAGGCACAATGAGGAGCACACCTGCGTATCCTAGGGAGAATTACTCCCCTTGTGCCCTGCTTACTTATACTCATCCTACCTTGATTTGGAGCCCTTTATGCGTCATCAGGAGCAATCAGAAAAATGGTCCCCCATTATGCATAATCAAAGAGAGGTTTCGAGGATATGAAGAGGCGTATACATTTAAGCCATAATATCATCTGTATGATTGTCATTAGCCTTATTGCTAATATGAGCGGGAGTATGATCCTCCCGCTCTTTGCTATTTATGTAGAACAGTTCGGCATATCCGCACTCAATATGAGTATTTTATTTTCTCTATTTTATGTGGGAAGATTTCTGGGTGGAGGCTTGGCAGGACGAATTTATGAAAAGATTGGCGCAAAGCGCTTGGGGCTGAGCTTACTCTTCGCTGAAATCATTTGTATGCTCTTGTTCCCGGTTGCAGAAAGCTTCTTCATTCTATCCATCCTTAGACTCCTTCAAGGCTTGGTGGCGATAGGATTAACCGTCTTTGTAAGAGTCACCATTAACCAGATCAGTACCACGGAGAATAGAGGTATCCTCAATGGATATATCAGCAGCAGCGAAGGTGCAGGTACGATTTTGGGACCTATCATGAGTGGAATCATTGTTTCCTATTTTACTTTAGCTGTCCCGTTCTATTTCGTCGCTATTTTTTCCTGTATATCCTTCGTTGCCGTCTCCAGAATGACATTCCCCCGTCTCTCTTCCAAACCTCAGCAGCAGCAAGAACCCCTTCATGAATCGAAAAGAAAAACCATGCTAACGAAACAGCTACTGCTCTATTCCACCGTTCATTTCCTTGAAATGAGTGCATTCGCCATATTTTTAACGTACTTCTCTGTGTATGCAACCTACAAGCTCCATTGGGGCCCTGTAGAAATCAGCTTGGCTTTTACAATCATCGGGGTATCGACGTTTGTATCAGCACCCTTTATTGGCAAAGTATCCGATCTGCTCAAAGATCGCTTAATCCTCAGTATTATTGGCCTGTTGCTGATCATGGTGGAAATAGCCTTGTTTCTTTGGTTCAAGGAACCATGGATTGTATACTTGGGGATGTTCATCGGAGGCATTGGCGGAGCCAGTTATCTGGATTCTTTTTACTCACAACTGGGGGATGTCATTCCTGAGGAAAATAGAAGTTCATTTATCGGCAACGTCGTATCATTTTCGGAATTAGGGGCCATTGTCTCTCCAATCATCGCAGGCGTACTCATTGAACGTTTTAACATAAATGCCCCTTTTTATTACAATATGCTTTTGGTGCTTATGGCTATTGTTATCCAATACTTCATTCGGTTAAAGTTGAAATCCTCAAGAAAAAGGCCACTTGCATAAGCAGGCAGCCTGTTCCTTGACCTATAATTACAGCTCCAATTCAACTGCAACCCCGAAATGATCGGATACGACTAATCCCGTTTTTCCGTTCAACACGACAGTTGAAGATTGAACCTGTACGGGTTTGTTGGAAAAAATATAGTCAATCCGCAGCGGTTCGGCGTTACTTTCCCAGCCTGCAATGGCTTTGATGACCGTATGGCCTTCATCACGTACCGTTGCGTTCGGATAGGTGTCCGACCAGCCGGATTGCAGCACATAGTCATACCCTTCCCCGCGCACTTCAGCCGCATTGTTGAAATCCCCCATCATAAAAACAGGCGTCGGCGCAAAAGGATTCAATACCTCCGTTGTACGGTCCCATAGTCCACGGAAGGATTCCTCATCATTCCACCAGTTGTAGTGCCCGCTCACAAACCAAGCCGATACTCCATCCACCGCAGTTTGCACGCCCACAATTTTACGGGATCGGTAGTTGTCATAGTCCCGTAGCGAGGAAACATATTCGTTCACCGTGCCTGTAATCGGTGTTTTGGACAAAATCGCCAAGCCCTCATCGTATTTGGCAAAGCCAATATGTGCGGGGGCCCACGTCCAATAATAGGTATCGGACAATAACCCATTCAGCACATAAGCGTAATTATCGCGCTTAATGACCACCTCAGGATCAGCGCTATAGTAAGCGCCCAAATCGTCCGGCGATAAAGGAGCCTCGTCCATAGACTGGTTCACTTCCTGCAAAGCAATGATATCGAACTGCTGCTCATGAATAAAAGCGGCCAGTTGTTTTAGCTTTTCGAGCTGATTTTCTTCCATCCAAGCATGTACATTTAAGGTTAACAATTTCAAAGTAATCACCTGTTGAGTATGTCTTGTATATCTGATTTGAGCACATCGGCCTTCGGTCCGTAAACCGCCTGTACCCCATTATCTACTTTAATTAAGCCCAGAGCGCCCAACGCTTTCCATGTCTTTTCGTCCCCGACGGCATCTGTATCCTTCACCGTCACACGCAGACGGGTCATGCAGGCATCGACCTCGACAATGTTCTGCTCACCCCCAAGCGTTTTGATGATATCTGCCGCCAATTGATTCTGAGGGGAAACGGCCGCTACATGACCTGTATCCAAATCCGCGCTGCCAGTCCCTCCAGCCTCCTGAGGCTCCTCATCCGTATAGTTCCCCAGTCTTCCCGGCGTAGCCATTTGGAATTTGCCGATCATAAAATAAGCGATAAAGTAAGTCACCACCGCAAATACAACACAAGTCAGCACGAAATTGATAATGTCCTGCACCAAACCCGCATTTATAGACAACGGTAATCGAGTCAGCAACTCAATCATACCAAACGAATGTAAACGCAAATGTATGATGTCCGCCATTCCGAACGCAATTCCGGTAAGAATAGCATAAACCACGTACAGTACAGGCGCTACGAACATAAACATAAATTCCAGCGGCTCCGTTACCCCTGTCAAAAAGACAGCAGCGGCGGCTGAAAAAATCATCGACTTGTACTTGCTTCGCTTATCCTTGTCTACACGGCGATACATAGCCACCGCCAGTCCCATAAGGATTCCCGCTCCGCCGATCATTTGCCCTACCTTAAAGCGGGCAGGCGTCACGCCTTCCAACAAGCTATTGTAGGCTGTCGGATCGGTACCACGAAGCGCACTCAGGTCGCTTGCCCAAGCCAGCCACAGCGGGTCCTGTCCAGCAACGACGCTGCCCGCCCCGGAACCCGTAAGCGTCGTGTAAACGCCACCAAGTTGAGTATAGTTAATAGGAACCGTCAGCATATGGTGAAGCCCGAAGGGAATTAACAGTCTTTCCAGTGTACCATAGACAAATGGCGCTACAAAAGGAGCCGATTCCCCAGAGGTCGCCAACCAAACACCAAACTGGTTAATCCCTCCCTGGATAAATGGCCAGATGGCAGACATGATCAAACTAACGATGACAGACCATAAAATCACGACAAAAGGAACAAAACGTTTACCGTTAAAAAAGGCTAAAGCGTCCGGCAGCTTGCGGTAATTGTAGTATTTGTTAAATACCACTGCCCCGACGAACCCGGAGATGATACCGACAAACACGCCCATATTGAGTGCAGGTGCCCCTAAGACAGAAGTAAAATAGCCACTGACCGGAATAGATGCACCAAAGAGAGTATGGGTGGTTGCCCCCTCCTGCGTTAGCATCTTCGAGGATACGCCCAAAATCGTTCCTGTTGAAATATTAATAAGAATAAAAGCAATTAAGGCGGCAAAAGCCCCGCCAGCCCGTTCCTTGGCCCAGGAACCGCCGATTGCCACCGCAAACAGAATGTGTAAATTGTTAATGATGCCCCAACCCAAATTTTCCATGACCCCACCGACGGTCAACCAGACATGAACATCACCAGCCAGCATTGCCACCACTTTACCGAGCGAAATCATAATTCCGGCCGCTGGCATGACAGCGACAACCACAAGCAGTGCTTTCCCAAGCTTTTGCCAAAAATCAAATGATAGAAGTTTTTTCATTTCTCCATCAATCTCCATCCATATAGTATGTATAGCGTTGTTTGTTACCTCGTAAATAAATGCAATCGGTTGCACAATTATTATAATGATATCGCTTTCTATTGGCAATACCCTGATTGTAAACATCTTGGTTAATGACGATGTAAAAGCTCGAAAAAAGTCGCGAATTTGTTGATTTTCGAGCAATATCGTATGATAGAACATAATATTTCCTGCTTGAGATAGCAAAAGGAGAAGAAGACGATGGCAGTAACCATCAAAGATGTCGCAAAGCGTGCCAATGTTGCTACTTCCACCGTGTCCCGTGTCATTCAAGACAGCCCAAAAATTAGCGAGGCCACCAAGGCACGTGTCCGCAAAGAAATGAAGGCGCTTGGCTATGAGCCCAATTATTCAGCCCAAAGTCTGGCTAACCGTGTCACACAGTCGATTGGCATTATTATGCCTGAATCGGATGTGGCGATCTTTCAAAACCCGTTCTTTCCGGAAAGCCTTCGCGGGATCAGCGAATGGGTAAATGAGCATAACTATACACTGTCGATTGTCACAGGAAAAACGAGCGATGAATTGCTATCCCGCGTGAAGCTGATGACGCGAACCGGACGTGTTGACGGCTATATTGTCTTGTATTCCAAGCAAGAGGATAAAATCGTGGAGTATTTTCATAAAGAAAAAATACCTTACACTGTAATCGGCAAGCCTCAGCAATTTATCAGTGAAACCACTCATGTGGACAACGATAACTATCAGGCCGCCAAGGACGTGGTCACTTATTTGATCCGTCTGAATCATCAGCGTATTGCTTATGTTGGCGGAGATCATGAACGCACTGTGAATACCGAAAGACTCAGGGGCTATCAGGATGCGCTGCGGGAGGCCCATTTGCCTCTACCGGACGAGTACGTTGTCAGGGAGCCTTTTACCCTGGAGGACATACGGACGCTATTGCAGGTTTCCCCGCCGCCTACCGCTATGATCGTCAATGACGACCTTGTAGCGATGGCTGTACAGAAATTTCTGTCCCAACTGGGCGTATCCATGCCAGAACAGCTTTCCATGGTGAGCTTTAACAATCTGATGCTGGCTGAGCTGATGAATCCCCCTCTTTCTTCCGTAGATATTGATATCTTCACCCTTGGTTATCAGGCGGCCAAAAGTCTGATCGAAAAAATCGAAGACCCCAAGGAACTGACCAAACATATCATCGTTCCCCACCGGATTGTAGAACGCGAATCCAGTCAGAAGCTACCGTACTCCGAGGAATGAACAAAAAACTGATTTTGTGGACATCCATAAAATCAGTTTTTTTGCGTTGACAGGGCAATCGGTTGCACTATATACTGAACTCGCTCATATACTGGTTTCGTTAAAACAACGAATTCATTTTCCGAGAGGGGTACGCAATCATGGTTTATAACCGATTATTTGACGTAGATAACTGGAAACTGACAACCCACACTCTACATACAACACACATGCGATTACAAGAAAGCATAATGTCCATAGGCAACGGTTATATGGGCATGCGCGGCAATTTTGAAGAAGCCTATTCAGGTGATCATCATCAAGGAACTTATATCTCCGGTGTCTGGTTCCCCGACAAAACAAAGGTCGGCTGGTGGAAAAACGGCTATCCCGAGTATTTTGGCAAGGTCATCAACGCCATGAATTTTATCGGCATCGGTCTGATCGTGAACCAGCAGGAAGTGGACTTATTTACGGCCCACATCAGTGATTTTGTGCAGGAACTGGACATGAAGCAAGGTATTCTGCGGCGTGCCTGTACCGTGAACGGTCAGGTTCGTATCACTACGGAACGTTTTCTAAGCATCACCACTCGTGAACTATGCCTGATTGATTACCAGGCAACCAATATAAGCGAGCAGCCTCTAACGATTGAGCTTGTTCCTTATTTGGACGGTAATACGAGAAATGAGGACACCAACTATGATGAGGTGTTCTGGCTGGAGGAAGCGCGCGAGGTTCAGGAACAATTCATCAGCCTATCCACAACGACGATAGACAATTCGTTTGGTATTCCGCGTTTTACCGTAAACGCTACCATGGGTATTGTGACCGCAGGACAGGATCAGCAAACGACGGAAGAGGGCTTTTTGTATGCTGCACGCCACTATCAATATACCGTTGCTCCAGGTGACAGTGCTCATCTGCAAAAAATCGTGGCTGTCACCACCTCACGTGACATAGAAAGGGATGCGTTGATTCCACAAGCTGAACGTCTCGCCGTGGAAGCCGTGAACAAAGGATACACACTGCTTAAGCAGGAGCATATCGCCGCTTGGGACGGACGTTGGGACAAAGCGGATGTTGAAATCGAAGGGGATACAGAGGCCCAGCAGGGAATACGTTTTAACATTTTCCAGCTATTCTCTACGTACTACGGTGAAGACGCCCGCCTGAACATTGGCCCCAAGGGCTTTACGGGTGAAAAATATGGCGGTGCCACGTATTGGGATACGGAGGCGTACGCTGTGCCGATGTATTTGGCGCTGGCAGATCCTGATGTGACTAAAAACCTGCTTCTATACCGCTACCATCAATTGGAGGGTGCCAAGCATAATGCGGCACAGCAAGGACTGCGGGGCGCACTGTATCCTATGGTCACCTTTACGGGTGTGGAATGCCATAACGAATGGGAAATTACCTTCGAGGAAATTCACCGTAACGGGGCCATTGCCTATGCCATTTACAATTACACCAACTACACGGGCGACTTGGCCTATTTACGGGAATATGGAATAGATGTACTGGTCGAAATTAGCCGCTTCTGGGCGGATCGTGTTCATTTTTCCCATCGCCATCAGCAGTATATGATCCACGGGGTTACTGGGCCGAACGAATACGAAAACAACGTCAATAACAACTGGTATACCAATACACTGGCTGCATGGGTTTTAAAATATACGTTATCGGTCTTGTCTCAAACTTCTTCAGAGAAATCGGAGAGGCTGGCTGTTACCGAGGATGAGCTTGCGCATTGGCAGGATATCATCAACCGTATGTACTATCCCTACGATGAGGAACGGGGCATATTCGTACAGCATGATACCTTTCTGGATAAGGATTTGCAGCCTGTATCCTCCCTTGATCCAAGTCATCTGCCGCTAAATCAGAAATGGTCATGGGATAAAATCCTCCGTTCCTGCTTCATCAAGCAGGCGGATGTGCTACAGGGTCTGTATTTCTTCGGAGATCAGTTCACGCTGGAGGAAAAAGTGCGCAATTTTGCATTTTATGAGCCGATGACCGTTCATGAATCCAGTCTGTCCCCATCCATTCACGCCGTGCTGGCCGCTGAGCTCAAAATGGAGGAAAAAGCAGTCCAGATGTATCAACGGACGGCTCGTCTGGATCTGGATAATTATAATAACGATACCGAGGACGGTCTGCATATTACCTCCATGACGGGAAGCTGGCTGGCGATTGTGCAGGGCTTTGCCGGAATGAGAACGTATAACGAAACATTGAGCTTCTCCCCCTTCCTGCCTCAGGGCTGGAGCAAATATACGTTTAAAATCAACTATCGCGGTCGCTTGCTAAGTATTCTCGTACAGGAAAATGAAGTAATCATTACGCTGTTGGACGGAGAACCCTTGACGCTGGAGCTGTATGGACAGCCGACACATATAACCAATGGGCAACCGTTAATGACGAGCAGTGTTTCATAAATACGGGCAGACAAGGGGGAGAAGCGAATGAAGGCAGTGATTTTTGACTTGGACGGCGTGATTACAGATACCGCCGAATACCATTTTCAGGCATGGGACAGCTTGGCGGCGGCGTTGGGCATTCCTTTTGATCGAGAATTTAATGAGCAGCTAAAAGGGATCAGCCGAACGGAATCACTCGACAAAATATTGGCGCGGGGTGAAGCGGACGCATATACTGCCGAGGATAAGCTGGAGCTGGCTGCACGGAAAAATACGGAGTACCAGCGGCTCATCTCGGCTTTGACCCCGGCAGACGTACTACCGGGCATCCATGCACTTCTAATGGAGTTACGCGACGCCAGGATCGGAATTGCGCTGGCCTCTGCGAGCAAAAACGCAGCGTTTATACTGGATAGGCTGGAGCTGACGCACTATTTTGACAGTGTGGTGGATGTCACAGCCATTCGGCATGGCAAGCCTGACCCGGAAATCTTCCTCACCGGAGCCGTGAATCTGGGTGTTCAGCCTGCCGGCTGTATCGGTATAGAGGACGCTCAGGCCGGAATCCAGGCGATCAAGAGTGCAGGAATGTTCGCGGTCGGTGTGGGCACGCCCTCGCAAATGCAAGGTGCCGATATCGTGGTGGCTACTACCGCCGAGTTGTCGTTGAGGATGTTGGAAGAGCATTTTTTCAGGGGATGAAGAAGGGAAAGAATATAAAAAAATGACCTGTCTCTGTGACAGGTCATTTTAGTGTGTTTATGACTTGAAGGACTTTCTCTTTGGTATCTGGGTGATTATTCGCATATTCTGTGAAGGCTTCTTGCAAAATGGTTCTTTGATCCTTTTCGGTAACAAATGACCAGGTACGCAGCATTGTAGCGAACTCTTCCGGAAATCTAAAAGATAGCGCATTCCTTGCCAAAGCGATTACCTCCTATTCTTAATAGCTTGTGATAAAGCAGCCAGTGAAATAACCAGACCGACCAAAGCGATGATAAGGGTAACAGTTTGCATACTGATGCCTCCTTTATGGTTTCTCGAATTTGTAAAATATAATTTACAACAGAGAATGAAGAGGGTAAGATAAGCATAAGATGATAGGGTGCAGGAAGGGGATTGCTCCCCAACCTTGCTGATGATTCAAGCCTTCTTACGTTGCAGCGTAAGGGGCTTTTTACTTTACCCGGCGGTTATTTTTCTTGGCTGCTTGGAAGTTCATCCAAGCGGCTGCGAGATTAACCAGTGCCGTGAGTAGAAGTACAATCGCGGTCCCCATCGTCTTAGGTTCTCCTTTCCGGAGTGCTTACTACACCCTCTGAAATTATATTACTATACATACGTACTGCCATCAATACGAGATTCCCGCATCCTCACGCAGCCACTGGAGCACGTCCCGTTGGTTGTCGGGTGAGACACCGTGGTCTGTCGGGTACGTTTTGAACGTGCAGTGAGATGTCCGGGTCTGGAAATACGCTGCGGTCTCATGACCGATCTTCATTGGAAATACGGAATCGTATCCGCCGTAGGAAATAAATACGGATACGTCCTCCGTGCTTTGCAGCGCGTATTCCGTTTTCACAAAGTCAGGCACATAGCCGTTCAACGCCACGATTCCCTTCAATTGGTTACCCAGCGTAACTCCGTACATGTCTTGTTCATTGGAGCCTTTACCGTGCAGTGTAAACATGGACACTTTCCATCTGCTCCCTCCACCTCAATTTACGTCCCAGCATTTTACATTATTCGTTTCCATTCGCTCGCAGGTACAATATATAGACGGACAGAATCATTCCGATCTATTATATTGCCGAATAAAAACCGCTCTCTGGATTAATACAAATACTCGTTCATGAACTGATATAATGGAAGTGTTAAGCTGTCATCAGATTGACTATTCTCTCTTAGGAGACTAATGCATATGAAACCAACCTATCTTATGGATGATATACAGTGGCAGCAGCTTATCCAAAACGTAGCTGACCATTTTAATGACGTGACAATTAAACGCGGCTTTCAATATTTCAAGCAAGGAAAGGTAAAAGAATTTACAATGCCTGACGCCGATCATATCGCGGCTGTCATAGATGGGAGCGAGCTTTACGAGGTGGATCTGCACTTGAGCGCTTTTGCTGCCAGCCGATGTACATGTCCGGTTCATAAGAACTGCAAGCACATGATCGCCGCACTGCTGAAATATGCGAATATGCAGGAGCGTTCCGTACATGCGTTGGTGAACGCCCATTCAACGGGCTTCACCCGGCTGGCTGCCAAATCTGACGTGCGCACTACCGCGCCTGCTTCCCGGTCCACTCCTTCACCGGATCGCAAGCAGGCTGCCAGGAATGCGCTCAGCAAAACAGCAAGCCGCATAGCGGATATGCCTATCTCGGAATGGCATGATCTGTTCGATCAGTGCATCACCCTTATCCACATGAATACGCAAAATTCCCAATATGCCCAAAGCGCGCTGGCCTCAATATATGCCATGAAGCCGCCGCTTTCACCTGGTATGGAACAGTTGTATGAACTGCACGCTCATCTGCGTGTGCTGGAAAAGCTGGTGCCTCAGTCACCCATGCCGGGCTATCCCACCCATTCCTATATGGGATATTACACGCAAATCGCCGCAGATGAGCTTAAAGAAGCTATCGAGCGTGACTTTGAGAGCCAGCTTGTCCTAACACCTGCCCTAACCAATGAACCGATGCAAGAAGCACGCATGGCAGAGACCTTGGCCTATTTACGCCGAAAAATGCTGGCAGAATCGCGTAACGGCACTTATTTTTCAGACGCGTACTACCGATTTTGGCTAAATTGGATGCGTCCCAAACAGAAAGATTCCACTTCCAGCATATATGCGGAGGAATTACAGCATTTACGGGCGGCTGAGGATGAGCTTGGTACAGCTTTGGCCCGGCTTCCCTGGATGCTGGCCCAAAGCTGGATGTATTTTTACCAGTCTCAGGATGATCAAGCCTGGTCACTGCTTGAGAAGGCCGAAAAGGCTTTTCCGCTAAAAATCTCTTCCAGTCAACTGCTTTTGTTCTTACATGCCTTACGTGAAGCCGAGGAATGGTCGCGCCTCAAGGACGGACTACGGCATATCGGCCCCTTGCTCCACAGCCATCGGGACGATCATTTGCACGATTATATGAACGATTGGGATACGGTTTTGCAGCATCTTCCAGAAGCAGAACAGGAAATGTGGGATACACTGGTCGGAATGCTTCCTTTTGCCGGGGGAATGTATGAAGAAGCACTGCTTGCCCACGACAAATGGCGGCAATGGATCGACTACCAGTTAAGTATACGCAGCGAGCCTTTGAGTTTTCGGGTGAGCGTGTTGCAGCCCATTGAAAAGAACGCACCGGAGCTGCTGCTGCCCTTCTACCATCAGGCGGTGGAACGATATGTGCTGGAAAAAAACAGATCCAGCTACAAAGCGGCGGTCAAGCTGTTGAAGCGGCTGTTCAAGCTATACAAAAAAATGAAGCAAGAGCCGCGCTGGGAGCTGTTCTTCGCGACCTTCACCAGCCGCCATAGCCGCCTGCGGGCGCTACAGGAGGAATTGCGGAAAGGGAAATTGTTATCATGAGCCAATATACGGAGACGATTACGGTACACATCCAGTTAACCACCTATGGAGACGCGCTTATTTATGGCGATTCGTCTATGAACTACAGCATTTCCGGCCAAATCCTGAAGCAGCGTTTATTTGCTTGGCATGAGGCTTCTTTCTATGGCACCGAGCTGGAGATTCAGCACGTTCAGGACACGGATATTATCCTCCTCCCCTCGGAGCAGGTGATTCCCTTTCTGACGGAGCGCAAATGGCTGGAGCATATCGAATGGATCTGGGACGAGGACAATGCCCCGTGGCTTCGATTGATCCCTCTACTTGCCCATTGCATTGAAGCGAAAGCCTACGTGCCCAGCTTCACAGCATTTCAGACAGGGAAGCTGCAATGGATTTGGGATACGGAAGCACTGGAGGCGGCGGAGGCGCGAGAGGCGTTAGAATCGGGGAAAACGCTGGAAAGCACCAAACCGGCAGAGCTTGCTCTGCTTGACAGCCTGGAGAAGGACGAGCGCGAAGGGCTGGCTGCGGCGTTCTCGGCCACCGTGTTTCAACGCTGGTACGGCACCGAAGCGGAAGCCGCCGATTTGCGAAGAGAATATCCAATTCTCTTCGCCCAAAACCGCCCGGCCGCGGCTGGTCTGGACGCGCGGGCATGGCTTATCGCTATCGGCTGGAAGGCCGATACCGCGCCCTTCCGCCCGCTCCTGCAACTGCTGGAGCCAGAGCTGGAGGACGACGATCCGTCGTGGCAGCTCAAGCTTGTGTTGCAGGACAAGCAGGACCCGGCACTGCTGGTGCCTGTACGGCTAGCCGACGATGGATACGCATCCGGCCCGTGGCCCGATGCGTGGACAGCCCATGTGCGTGAGCGCTCAGCCGGATGGCTGGAGCGCTTGACCGCGATTTTGCCCGCCGGGCAGCGGACCGGAAGCCGCGATGACGTGCTGGATCGCCCGCTCTCCGACGAGGCGGCGTGGCAATTCCTGACGACCGACAGCCATCGCTTGCTGGAAGGCGGTTGGCAGGTACTGCTGCCCGCTTGGTGGGAAGCAGCCACCCGCAAGAAGCCGAAGCTGCGGGCCAAGGTCCGCCCTGGCGAAGGCGGGAGCGAGCGAGCGAAGGGCGGCTCGCTGTTCGGACTGGACTCGATTGTCCAGTTCGATTGGCGTGTTGCCATTGGCGATGCCGATCTGAGCGAGTCCGAGTTCGCCGAGCTGGTGGCCCGCAACGAGCGGCTGGTGCGCTTCCGCGGGCAATGGATCGCACTCGATCCCGCGCTGCTGGCGCAAATCCGTCGGGCCATGGCCGGGATCGACAGCACTCAGGGATTGTCGTTTCAGGACATCCTGCAGCTACACCTGCTCGGCAACGCTGATGAGGCGGAGAGCGACGCTACGGGAGAACAGCCGGAGGATGCGGCACGCTTCCGGCTGGAGGTCGAGCTGAACGGGCATCTGCTGAAGCTGATCAGCCAGCTTGGGCGACAGTCGGAATGGCCCGCACTGGAGGTGCCGGATGGACTGCAAGCCGAGCTGCGGACGTATCAGCGGGACGGATACGCGTGGCTTGCCTTTTTACGGCGCTTTGGACTGGGCGCCTGCCTTGCCGACGATATGGGGCTTGGCAAAACGGTGCAGTTTATTGCCTATTTGCTACATCTACAGGACATCGCAGCAGAGACGAGCGTCCGCTCCAGCTCGCTGCTGATTTGTCCAACTTCGGTACTGGGCAACTGGCAGAAGGAACTTAGCCGATTCGCCCCTTCATTGAAGGTCATGCTCCACTATGGAAGCAAGCGGGATCAGGGAGACTTGTTCCGCGAAGAAGTCGAGCAAGCCGATGTCATCCTGACCTCCTTTGCAACAGCGACCCTTGATCAAGAGCAGCTGCAAAGCATAACCTGGGACTCGGTTTGCCTGGATGAAGCGCAGAACATTAAAAATGCGCAAACCAAGCAATCCAGTGCCGTCCGCAGCTTCCCTGCCCGGCATCGTATAGCGCTAACCGGGACGCCTATTGAAAATCGGCTGTCCGAGCTATGGTCGATTTATGATTTTATCAATCCCGGTTATCTGGGCAGCGCACGCTCCTTCAGCAATCGGTTCATCAATGCTATCGAGAAGGAACATAACGAACAACGAACGATAGACCTGCAAAAACTAGTTCAGCCCTTCATGCTGCGACGCAAGAAGAAAGACCCGGCTATACAGCTTGATTTGCCCGAGAAAAATGAGATGAAAACGTATATTCACCTCACCTCCGAGCAGGGAGCGCTCTATGACCAAATTGTTAAAGAGCTCATGGAACGGATGCACAAGCTGGAGGGGATTGAGCGAAAAGGTGCTATATTATCTGCCCTTACCCAGTTGAAGCAGCTTTGCGATCATCCTGCGCTCTTAACCAAGGAGGCAGCCCCGGATGCCACGGCTTCCGGCTATAGTCAGCCCGATTTCGAAGCAGTTATCAGCCGTTCATCCAAGCTGGAGCGTATTTTGGCCATGGTCAAGGAGCTGCGGGAGGAAGGCGAGCGCTGCCTTATTTTCACACAGTATATTGGCATGGGACGTATGCTCCAGCAGGTGCTCGCTCAAGAGCTGCAAGAGCCGGTGCTCTACCTCAACGGTAGCACGTCCAAAACCGCCCGTGACCGGATGATTGATCAGTTCCAAGCTCACACACTGCCGCCAGACGAGCAGCCGTCCGTATTTATTTTGTCGCTCAAGGCCGGGGGCGTGGGTCTGAATCTGACAGCTGCCAACCACGTCTTTCACTTCGACCGCTGGTGGAATCCGGCTGTTGAAAATCAGGCCACAGACCGCGCCTACCGGATGGGACAAACGAAGGACGTACAGGTGCACAAGTTCATCTCGCTGGGCACGCTGGAGGAACGTATTGACGAAATGCTGGAGAGCAAGCAGCAGCTTAGCGACCAAATCATTTCCAGCACCGAGGGCTGGATTACCGAGCTGTCGACAGACGCATTAAAAGAACTCTTTACACTACGTCGCGACTGGGCGTGATGAGGTCTATAAACCTATTTTTGAAGAAGTAGTTTATCGCACGGTTCGAAACTCCTTTGTGTGCATCTACTATCACATCACAACAAAGGAGTTGATAGGTAATGGCCATTCGTCCTCCTCAAACCTTAAAGTCTACGGGCAGAAAGGTTCCTGTTACGAAATATCGTAATGTGAGTCCTACGCAAACCTTTAGCCGGTTTACGGTCATTTGGGCTCGTAATGATGGAGTACCTTTTATTACAACGGGATTTTTTGCAGTCCTCCGCCGTACAGATGAAAGCTTTGTGCAAGCTGCCAATTTCGACAGTTTCGGCACAGTCCGATTCAACAATGTGCGTACACCTACGAACCAGCCTTATATTCTACGTACCTTTAGAGACGACGGAACGCTGTTCCGGGTCAGATCGGTACCTGCTGGTGTGTCCTCGTATGTCGTTATCGGTTAAGTGCTTGCCGAACGCAGTCTGAAAATGTATACGAAAAGAAGCAGCCAGGAACAGAGTACATCTGTCCTGGCTGCTTCTTATTCCAAAGCTATTTTCCAATATATTTATTCGGAATCTTCCACCGTTTCTGTAGCTTTCGAAGCGACTGCTTTGTATGCTGTTTTAAGCCAGTTTTCACTCGACCAGTTCAGCTTGCCTGCACCTGCTCCGTCCTTAGCTTGCAATTGAGCAACCAGGTTCTCAGGATCTTCGGCTGTGTAGCTGTAAGGCAACGTTGTGAATCCATTCCAGGAGAAGTTCTTACCTTTTACAGGATAAGGGGCTAACGGGCTATTTGCATCTTCGCTGCCCCCTCTGAATACTTTACCGTTGTCAGAGAAGATAACATCTTCTGCTTTGATCTTACCTGTGTAGTCATCTTTTTTAGGGTCTTTTTGATTATTACGAACTGGAGAAAATACATCAATTAAATATGATTTTTCAAGTAATACCGCGCCATTTTCAGTTGAAATCGCACCATTACCTACGACGTCAAAATGGTATCCTTTGGCAGCAATCGCTTTAGCCATGTCGGATGTAATTCTGTTCTTGGCTCTAGCCAATCCGGCATCGTCCATAACGATGTTATAGGCATGGGCATTACCAGCACGCAAACGCGGCATACGGTCTTGAATATCCTTGTAGTAGTTATGGTGCAATGTTACTGCCAAATCTGCATTATCAGCGGCCATCTCAGTAGCACCGATCAGATGCGCTTTCTTTTGTCCTGCTGCGATATCAATGATATCTTCTTTACTCAAGCCTACTGCACTGCTTCTCAGATAAGCATACATAGGGTAGGAAGCTTTGTCTGCTTCCATAGCGTTAATTTGTTGAGTTACCCAGCTATTGGAGCTGCGGTCATCTCCTTTGAACAAGGACCAGGAAATGGTAACTCCGTTACTGCCTTTTTTCACATCTACCAAGCCATCATATGCTTTGTTGAATGTACAATGGTCAATCCATACTTTGGAGCTTTGGCCTTCAACCGTGATATAATCCCAGTCATTCTTGTCATAGTTCCCTTTGGTTGCTTCATCCCACTCCCAAAGTTCGTCAAATTCGAGGTTACGGAAAATCAAATTAGAGCTTCTTTTGATAACAAAGCCAGCATGTTTGATTTTAGCGCCATTTGCCGAGAAAATCGTGATTCCATTCAAGTTTTCTATATAGATTTTGCTCACACCTGTTTTCTTCAAAACAGGATTTGTCAGCACAGGGTTGTTTGCACTAAAAGGCATGACCTTCGCAGCATCAGGCATTTCGTTCCATCCCAAATCAAGATCATTCATGATCTCAATAACTTTGACTTTAGTACCTTTTTTAAGTGCCTCGTTGAGATCTACAGCGTTGTAAACCTTTTTGTAATTGGCATCGGTGTCCTTAATTTCCCCGCCACCTGTATTACCATAGGAGAAACCGGCCAGATTATAGTTAATATTTGAGGTTGCGTTTTTATCTACCCCAGGAGTTGGTTTATCTGTACCTGGTGTTGGATTCACAGGTGTTGTACCTGGATCTGCTTCAGTTGAAGCGCCGGATACGATAACATTATCGAACTGGGCAACCGCCTTGGAGGTTACCAAACCAATAGCTCCGGAAGCAAGGCTGGAATCTGTTGCAGTCAGCTCCAGCTGATCATTGACATACATCTTAATCTCCGAACCGGACAGCTCCAGCTTCACTCTGTACCAGGTATTGGTGTCCAGTTTGTATTTGTTATTGGTAGCCAGTGTCTTCATAGAACCGTTTACCTTTTTGCGAATTTCAAGTGCTCCACCCTTCTTGTTGTACAAAGATGCAGCATAAAAGTTGTTGGAATCTGTGTATCTGCCTGCAACATATACCCGATTGGAGCCATTAAAATCATCTACATATACATCCGCTTGTACGCTATAGTTCGTCCATGATGCATTACCTTTAACAGAATGGCTTTCGCTTCGACTAGATTGCTGGTATGTAGAGCCATTCCCGTCCGCGACAACAGACCAGTTCCCTGAACCTGCTGTCCAGCCTTGAGCTTCCCCTTGTTCAAAATCATCACTTACCTGTAAATTCCCATCCGCATGCGCATGACCTAGTAACGGTAACGATAAAGACAGAACCATCGTACTGCTCAACATTACACTTGCACATTTTTTCAACAAACTCGACTTCATGTAACAGTCTCCTTTTTAGATAAATTGATAAGAACCAACCAACATAACTGTATAGCTGTTTGTGCCACACGGCCTTTCCAAACAATATATGCTAGCGCAATACACTAATAATTATAGACTTATAAAATAATATTAAAATATGTCGAATTACTTATCTTTTGGTTTAAATTCTCTATTAATTTTGCATCCTTTTTCGTGAATATACCAAATACCCTTTCATAAAACCACAAAAAACCTTTTTTTGAATAAGGCATAAGGTTGTCATGTTTAAAGTGATACATTTAAAGAGGTCGACATAATGAAAAGAACCTATAGGAGTGATTAGATGCCCAGCTATCACTATGCTTCCAAAGCCGAGTTAAAAGAAGCGATTCATGCCTCCTACTTACTGTTAGACAGTGAATACAAGGAGGTTGACGAGAACCAAAAGGATATCCGTATCTCCGAAGTAGACAAAACACCCGCAGAAATCATTGCCTACCAGCTTGGATGGCTTCATCTTGTCATGTCATGGGACAAGGGCGAAAAGGAAGGAAAACCCGTCATCATGCCTGCACCAAATTATAAATGGAATAGGCTAGGCGAGCTTTACCAATCCTTTTACAAAACCTACACCCACCACTCTTTACGTGAATTACGCCAACTATTCAAGCTGACAGAGCAAAAGTGGCTGGATTGGATTGACACGCTAAGTCATGAAGAACTCTTTACGCAGGGCGTTCACAAGTGGACAGGCAGTAATCCGAAGTGGCCCATGGCTAGATGGATTCACATCAACTCAGTGGCACCGTTTAAAACATTCAGAGCCAAGATACGAAAATGGAAGAAATACAATGCTCTGCATTGATGAAAAAAAGTGCATGTTGTGCTACAATACTTGAGTTGTATCGGGATATATTCAGGGAAGGGTAAGTGAAACGCCATGCTTATTATTGGTATTGCCGGCGGTACGGGTTCCGGTAAATCAACGGTAGCACGCGCTGTCGTTGAACGTCTGGGATCAAACAAAGTGACTTTCATATCTCAGGATAACTACTATAAAGACCATTCACATCTGAGTTATGATGATCGTGCTTTGGTCAATTATGATCATCCGTTTGCCTTTGACAATGAATTGCTTATTGAGCATCTTCATTGTCTGAAAGAAGGACAAGCGACCCACGCGCCAGTGTATGACTTCACGGTTCATGCGCGTTCTACAGACGAGACGGTAGAGCTTCTGCCGAATCATATTGTTATGTTGGAGGGTCTGCACGTGCTGTCTGACGAAAAGCTTCGTCAACTGCTCGACATCAAGGTATTTGTCGACACGGATCCGGATGTGCGTATTCTTCGCCGGGTACTTCGGGATATTGAGGAGCGCGGCCGCACCATTCAGTCGATCCACGATCACTATTTGAGTACGGTCAAGCCTATGCACGAAGCATTTATTGAGCCCTCCAAGAAATACGCGGACCTGATCCTTCCTGAGGGAGGCCACAATGAGGTTGGCATTCAACTGCTGTCTATTTTGACTGAAAAATATTTGGCAGGAGATCGGACTTGGGGAACTGTATAAAAGGAGAAAAGCGCCCTTTGGAGGAAGCTCACTATGACTTTCACTCCGAGGGGCGCTTCTTTTGTTTTCACCCAGCCTGAATTACAAAGGTGTTGTTGTCTTTTGGAAGGGAAGTGTATTGTACAGTCTGTTCTTGTCTACCTCAGCGGGGCTATTATCAAAATGCTGGATGTCAATGTCTTCCCACAGGCACCTTCTAGCCCGGATTCCTTCCACAAAAGCATCCCAATGGGCAAATTTCCATTCGTCCCGTTCCAATCCGCGGGCCTTCATCCTCTCTTTCAATGTATCAAAATCCACGTCCACCTGTAATACAAGCGGGCTGACATGATGCCAGTCGTATTTTTCTTTTAATTGCCTAATGTAATCTTTGTTAGAAAAATAACCGAGGAACGGTGCATCCAAAACGACGGATCGGCCCAATTGAAGGTTATCATTGGCTATATCCAGCAGGGTCTGATATTCAAGAGGCATTACAGTATCGCTATAAAAAGTGTTACCGTCACGTTCATGAGGCGAGTATCCTTTGGACTCCAACAGCAGGCCCGTGAACTTGTTGCAGATGATATCTTTATCCAAATAAGCAAAATGATATTCTGTAGCAATGAGCTTACCAATCGTAGATTTACCTGAACTGGCAGCCCCAATTAAAAATATAGCAGTAGGTTGCATCCGTAATTCCTCCTTAATAACCCGCAATCTGTATTTTAGGATCTCTGCACATCTTCATGATTTAAAATCATTAATGTATGCGGTTCCAATTGATATCGTAGCAACATCCGTACGATATACATTTAGGAGTGACACAAAATCTCACATTATTCGCATATGCGAACAAGATTCGTAATATTGAATTTATTTTTATTTAGATTATAACGTTTTCATAAGAAATTCAATCCCATATCAGAATAAATAAAATATTTTGTAAAGGTTATTGATCTCTCTTGTCGGGCTGTACTATAATAAACCCGAAGTTCGAAATAATGAACACGGTTCGCATATACGAACAATAATTGAATGAAGGAGATTGCATGGAAAATTTTAAGCTCAATAAATCAGCCGAAAGGGTTGTCGATCTTCTGGTCTTGTTGTCTAATAGCAGTTCCTCTCTGACACTGAACGAAATTTGCAAAACGTTGGGGCTGCCCAAAAGCAGCGCCTTCGAATTGGTGCAGACACTACTCTATAAAAACTTTATTGAGCTGGATGATCCGCGCCTGAAAACCTATCGTTTGGGCATTGGCGCCTTTGAAACAGGTATAGCTTATTTATCCAACATGGGCATCCCTCATCTGGCCAGACCGCTGTTGCAGGAGCTGAACAGACAGACGGGCAGCACTGTTTTTCTGGGAGTCGAGGATAAAGGGCAGATCGTGTATCTGGATAAGGCGGAAAATTACTCTGTTATGAGGCCAACAGCAAAGCTAGGCTCACGAAGATTCATACACACCACAGGGATCGGCAAAGCACTTTTGGCAGCGTTACCAACGGAAAAATCCCAGTTTATTCTGGGAGACGGAGAAATTCCGGCCAAAACACAATACTCGAAGGTAACGTTACAAGAAATTTTGCGGGATATGGAAGAAATCCGGGCGCGTGGCTACTCCATTGATGACCGGGAAGACAATCTGGAAATGTATTGCATCGGTTCTGCGATATATGACCAATGGAATCAGCCGGTGGCGGCAATTAGTGTAGCGAGTATGTACTCTACCATGACACCGGAGCGCGAGAATATGATCGTCAAGCTAGTCAAGGAAACAGCGCTAAAGCTCTCCAACCAGTTGGGATATCGTGGTGAAAGGCTGTATAACAATTAGGAGGATAAGATGATGTGGAAGAAGTTCAATAATCTCAAGAAAATAGCGGACACAGGCATTGTATTGATCATTCGTTTGGACAACGAGCAAGAGGCTTTGGCTGTAGCAGAAGCAGCCGTAAAAGGCGGTATTAAAGCGCTGGAAATCACAATGAGTGTACCAAATGCGCTTCATGTCATTCAAACACTGGCAGAAAAGTATCGTGAAGAAGACGTTCTTGTCGGCGCTGGAACCATATTGGATGCAGAAACGGCAAGAGCGGCTATTCTAGCGGGAGCAGAGCTTCTGGTAAGTCCGCAGCTCAACCCCGAAATGATCAAAATGGCCAACCGTTATCAGGCCGTGACCATTAGTGGTGCTTTTACTCCGACGGAAGTATTGGAGACGTTGGAAGCCGGGGCGGACATTGTTAAACTTTTCCCAGCCGAAGTGTTAGGTCCACAATATGTAAAATCGGTTACTGCCCCATTTTCTCAAGCTCCCATCGCCCCTACTGGTGGAGTCACTCCGCAAAATGTGCATGAATGGCTACAAGCTGGCTGCATCGGAGCTGGCGTAGGAAGCTATATCACCAAGGCTGCGCAAAAAGACGGAGATTACAGTAAAGTTACGGCGGCTGCCAAGGAATTTCTGGAGGCCGTTGCGGCGGCACGTTCCATATAAGATATCGATTGGCTAAGCCTGTATAGACCACATTAGGCAAGATATGCGGCATCACAACGATCAATAGCTGACTTTCGAATTTTCCGGAAAGCTTCGAACCCATCGTTGTGAATCGCCCATATCAACAGAGCTAAGGAATCATCGAAATGAATTTGATGATTAGGAAAAATGTAAACGCATACAACCGCGATTTGAATGACACATTTTTAATTTGGCGTCAGCCTTTTTAATAAACAGCCTAGATCAAGGAGCGTGAGCTTTCATGAACAAAGTCGAGAATACCCATGTAACATCCGCAGGAAAACCCAAAAAGGCAGGTCTGCGCTGGGGCATTATTTTGATGCTTCTGCTTGGGGCCGTCGTCAACTATCTGGACCGATCGAATTTAAGTATCGCGAATACGACCATCGCAGCGGAATTTGGACTATCCTCTACACAGATGGGTCTGCTGCTGTCCGCCTTTCTCTGGCCTTATGCTTTGGCTAATCTTCCGGCAGGATGGCTTGTTGACCGCTTCGGTCCGAAGAAAATGTTCGCATGGGCTTCTGGACTGTGGTCAGTCGCAACCATCATCAGTGCTTTTGTAAATACCTATTCTCTGCTGTATGCAATGCGTATGCTGCTCGGTGTGTCCGAATCACCATTCTTCACATCAGGGCTTAAAGTGACCGAAAGATGGTTCGCTAAAAGTGAAAGAGGCCTTCCAACCTCTATTATTAATACGGGCTCGCAAATTGCCAATGCTATTGCTCCGCCCCTGCTGACTGTGCTTATGCTGACCATGACCTGGAGAGGCATGTTTATCTTTGTCGGCGCAATGGGATTGATTATTATGCTGATCTGGCTTAAAGTCTACCGTGATCCGACTTTTGCCGAAAAGCAGGCCATCACTCAAAACGATATGGCTACAGACGTAGTTCCTGCTGTGGAATCAGATGTGGCACAATCAGAAACACAGGCTCCAACAGCCAAATGGTCTTCTCTTTTCAAGAATTCCAGCACTTGGTTTATGATCATCGGTAATTTCGGCATCATGTTCACAATCTGGGTATACCTGACCTGGTTACCAAGCTATCTGGAGAAGGAACAGGGCTTCACGCTGAAAGAAACCGGGTGGATTGCATCCATTCCATTTGTTGCCGGCATTATTGGCGTACTGCTTGGTGGTTTTATTTCCGACTATTTCATCCGCAAGGGGGTTGCTACTGTGACCTCACGTAAGATACCTATTGTTGGTGGTGCCATTTTGGCGGCGGCATCTGTAGCGCCGATTCCTTTTATAGACAATACAGTTGTCAGCATTGTACTTCTCTCTGTCGGTTACTTTGCTTCCCAGTTGCCTTCAGGCGTTATTTGGACATTGGCAGCCGATATTGCTCCAGGGGAACAGGTGGCATCCCTGGGCGCCATCCAAAACTTTGGCGGTTTTCTGGGTGCTGCTCTAGCACCAATTGCAACCGGATACATTTTGGATACAACCGGAAGCTTTAATAATGTATTTTTACTGGGAGCATCCTTGCTTGTTATGGGAGCGATTTCATACGGGGTATTCCTGAAAAAGCCGATTACTCGAACTACGTAAACGATGGACGATGCATGAGCAACGGATAGATTGAGCCTATTATATAGAAAGAAATGGAAAAGCAAACCTGCTTTTCCGTTTCTTTTTTCCATATATACGGCTTATTCTCCATATAACATTCAATGGCCCGGCAACCGATATGAAAAGAAAGGCTTAATTTGAGATATCTTTGGATTACACCTGTAGTTTATGTTAGCATGTAAAGATTGGATACTTTATATTCGAGCCAATTTGGAAGCGTTATCAATTATGTGCCTCAAATGATGTGACGTCCGCTTTAATGGAGGTCTTTTTTTGAATAGGTATAATTACGGAGAGTGCTGCCATGAAAGAGCTATGCAATATTTTGATTGTAGATGATGAGATATTGGTACGGCAAGGGATCAAGCATCATTTATCGTGGGAACAGTATGGATTTCGCATTGTAGGCGAGGCTTCTAATGGAAAAGAAGCGTTAGAGCTGATTGAAACTTTGCGCCCGCATATTGTCATTACGGATATCGTGATGCCTATCATGGATGGCGAGGAACTGACGCGCATTGTCAGACAGAACTATCCTGATATTGAGGTCATTGTGCTCAGTAGCTACGGCGAGTTTAATTACGTGCGATCCACCTTCCAGCAAGGTGTTGCTGACTATATTTTGAAGCCCAAGCTGGACACGGATGAGCTGCTGCAAGTGCTCCAGAGAACGGCCCGCAAAATTCCGTCTATTCAGTATCAAGCAGATGCCGGGGATAATCGAATTACGATGGATCATGTGATAGAAAAGCTCATTTCCGGCTATAGCATCGACTACGATATGGAACTGCTGAAACAGGATTTTCCGTATGCCCGTTTTGCACTCATAGGCGTGGAACAGGCGGAACCACAGGGGAAAGGCCAGTCCCACCCTGCCTCGGACCTATTTTCCAGGCTCACTGATCGAGTGACATCTGCCTGTGAACAAATCGTGTTGCGGCGACTGCCGTCTGATGCAAATGCGGCTGTTTTTTTAGCCAATCTTGAGCCGCGTGAATTACACTCCTGGATGCCTGCAATCAGGGAAGTAGCTCAGGAGACGAAGCAAGTCGAGCCACAGACGGGCTGGGCGGTTAGCCGTCTATTTGATGATTTTAATCAGATTAGCGAGGTCTATCAGGATGAACTGCCAAAACTGCTCAGCTATCGCTTTTACTTCCCGGGAACTGCGCTCCTGATGGAAGACGAACTTCCCAAGCCTGTTCAGGTAAACAGCTCGTTTAACTTAAAGCAGTTCACAGAAGAGATGAAGCGCGAGCATTTTGATACGGCCTTTCAGGACTTAAGGTCTTATGTAGCTGCCATGTCCCGCAACTATACCTCCACCGCTTTTGAATTCAAATCTCTTCTCGGAAACATCGTGTTTAACATTACGACTTTGCTCGGGAATCAGGGGTATGATATGAAAGAGCTGGATGCGGCAAAATACTCCTATTTCAAAGCCATAAATGATGCACCTCATGTACATGAAGCTGTGCGATTGCTGGAGACCTTTTTAGATGAAGCGAACATGCAGATTTTGGCTAAAACGCAGCAAGGAAGCAGTGCGAGCATGAAGAAGCTGCTGGAATATATCGAGGAGCATCACGCTGAGACGCTCAATTTGACGACACTCGGTCAATATTTTCATTTTAATCCCTCCTATTTGTCGAGCTATTTTACAGCACATCATACAGAGGGCTTCAGCGAGTATTTGAACAAAATTCGGGTTGAAAAAGCTGCGGAGCTGCTGCGGTCGGGTACGATGTCCATTTCGGATATTAGCAGCACCGTCGGCTATTCGGACCCCAGCTATTTTACCAAAGTGTTCAAAAAGGTGACGGGTTACTCCCCCAGTCAATACCGCCGGGAGCATCTCCATTAGAGAGCAAACGCATATCTGCCAGCAGAAAAGAGATTGAATATGAAAAGGTATATGCATAAAATCAAATATCAAGGTCTGTTCTTTAAAATATTTGTCGTTATGGTGGTCAGCATCACCGCGGTGTCCTTGCTGACCTCTTTGGTGACGATTCGAATGTCTGAACGACTCTTTGCCGAGACATTCAGTATTACGAATGCCAAGGTACTCAGCCAAATTCAGTCCAGCTTTGAGTCCTTCAATGACTCAATTGTGAATGCCGTAACCCATGCCTCGGAAAACGGGACGGTCAAAAACTATCTGACAGGCGGCCAATCCGATTCCATTAACTCGGCACGCATCTACTTCGGTATGGCACAGCAGATGAAGCAGATTAAATCAAATGTCGACGCCTATGATGTCAGTGTCGCCATCACGGGCATGAACGGCCGAAGCTTCTATTCCGACTCGTCCTACTGGCCGGTAACTGCAGAGGAGCTCAGGAACAATTTGATTACAGCCCGAAGCGCGGCACAGCCGACACGGCTCATGTATCAGCTGGATACGGATCTACTTCGTCAGCAAATGAATAATACCGGACAGAAACCCACACCCTATATTATCGCCTCCAGGGCATTCATGGAGCGAACTAGCGGTACGTTGTATGGCATGATCTACATTGCCATTCGCGAGCCCGAATTCCGCCGCTTCTATAACAACTTCACAAGCAACGGCAATGATGTACTTATTTTGGACAAATCGGGACTCATTGTGTCGAGCAACCGTCAGGACTTGATCGGACAACACTCCCGTGAGCTGCTGGGCTATGCGACAAAAATCAATGAGCAAGGACTAAATTACATTAATGCGAACGTGATGAACAAGGAAAGTATCCTCCTTTCCAACTATATTCCTTCGTATGATTTTTACCTGGTTAACATGATTGACAGGCAAACCGCAATCGGACAAATTATTGACGTTAAATCTGTTGTATTGATCTGCATTGGCATCGTGCTGATTGCTTTGTTGATCGTTTTTCTGATTTCCCGGCGTTTGATTCGTTCTTTGACTCGGCTGGTTAAGCAAATGTCGACTGTCCGCGAGAAAAATTTTGATAACTATCTCCCGGTAACGGGCAGCTATGAGGTCAGGCAGTTGAGTCATGCCTACAATTACATGCTGGATGAACTGAATGACTATATTCGTAAGCTGCTGGAGACGCAAAAAGGACAACGGAATGCAGAGCTGGCTGCACTGCAACGGCAGATCAATCCGCATTTTCTGTACAATACACTGGCTTCGATCAAAATGCTGGTGCTCAAAGGAAACAAGGAGACCGCCGCTGAGACGATCAATGCGCTCATTTCCCTACTGCAAAATACAATCAGCAATGTGAGCGAAACGATCACCATCGAGCAGGAAATGGCCAACATGCAAAATTATGTGTTCATTAACCATGTTCGCTACGGTCAGCGGGTACAGGTGAATTATTTTGTATCGCCGGATTGTCTGGAGTACCATGTGCCCAAGCTGATTATTCAGCCTTTTATCGAGAACTCGTTTTTCCATGCATTTAATGAGAAAACCGCGGGTCACATCTATATACTGGTGTCCAAAACGGACGATACATTAATCTGCGAGGTGGTCGATGACGGAGACGGTATGGATTTGGACGGGCATACGGCAAAGGACGGACTGCCCAATCCTAAAAGCAAGCGCCAACTGTTCACTGGTATCGGCATCCAGAATGTACACAACCGCATTACCCTTCTTTATGGAGAAGAGTATGGCGTGACCATCTCCAGCAAAAAAGGCGAAGGCACCAAAGTGAAAATGACACTGCCATTGATCGTAAAACCCGCCTCTCCTAACTAATAAAAAATATAAACCGAACTAAAGATACACGAAGCGCCACTACGCGGTCGGATGGTGCTTCCCATCGCTGTTGTACCCAGATTTCTTTATTCAATTTATAAAGGTTGAAATTCGGGTAGGTGATGCTTCCGAAGCTAGCTTTCCTATGGAAAGCTTTTAAGGCGACCGCTAGCGCTTGTACAGCACCATTCCGCCCACTTCGTTCTTGTTCCACTTTTTTCGTCTTTAGCTCAATCTAAAAAAATTACCTGAATCTAAAAAAAGCACAAATGTAAGCGGTACCTTTTTTGACAAATCATAATAATAAGACAAATCCGTATAAAGATATTCCTAACTGCCAGCAAAGCAAGGATGATAAACTAGATTCATAAACAAGGTAACCGCTTTCAATAAGTTTTAAATGATTATAAAAAAAGAGTAGGGGTTGAACGAAATGAAAAAAATGACTTTCCTTCTGCTGATCGCAAGCTTGATCCTGCTATCTGCATGTTCCAGCAATTCCGAGAAAGCCGCGACCACGACGGATTCCGGTAAGAAAGAAATCACGGTCTGGGCTTGGGACCCGAACTTCAATATCGCGGCCCTAAAGCTGGCGAAAGATCGTTACGTCGCCAAACATCCTGATGTAAACGTAAACATTGTTGAATATGCTCAAAATGATATCGTGCAAAAAATGAATGCCGGTCTTAACTCCGGTTCTACCAAAGGATTGCCTAACGTGGTTCTGATTGAGGATTACCGGGCACAAAACTTCCTGCAAGCCTATCCTGATTCCTTCCATGATATGAGCAACTCGATCAAAGCATCCGACTTCGCCGATTATAAAATTGGACCGACCAGCTACAACGGCAAGCAATACGGTGTTCCATTCGACTCCGGTGTTATGGGTCTGTATGTAAGAACGGATTATTTGGAACAAGCTGGCTACAAAGTAGCTGACCTGACCAACATTGATTGGGACAAATTCATTGAAATCGGTAAAGCCGTAAAACAAAAAACAGGTAAAGATATGCTGACTCAAGATCCAAACGACCTCGGTCTGATCCGTGGTATGATCCAATCCGCAGGTTCATGGTACCTGAAAGAAGACGGTAAAACACCAAACCTGGCAGGTAATACAGCTCTGAAAGAAGCGCTCTTGACGTACAAATCCTTGTTCGATGCGAACATTGTTAAAATGAATGCCGACTGGAGTCAATTCCTGGCAGCCTTTAATAGCGGTGCAGTTGCTTCCGTACCAACAGGTAACTGGATTACGCCTTCAATCAAAGCAGAAGCTTCGCAATCGGGTAAATGGGCCGTTGTTCCTTTCCCTAAATTGAAAAATGTACCTGAATCCGTGAATGCTTCCAGCCTCGGCGGCAGCTCCTGGTATGTCCTGAACACAGACGGTCAAGATACCGCTGCTGATTTCCTGAAAGAAACATTCGGTTCAGATCAAGATCTATATCAAGATATGCTGAGCAAAATTGGAATTGTCGGTTCATTAAACGCAGCTTCCAGCGGTAAAGCTTATGACGAGACAGATCCGTACTTCGGTGGCGACAAAGTCTACAAGAAATTCGCAGAATGGACCAAACAAGTTCCAAAAGTCAATTATGGCATGCACACTTATGCCATTGAGGACATCATGACCGTTGAAATTCAAAACTACTTGAACGGCAAAGATGTAGACACAGTTCTGAAAGATGCTCAAGGACAAGCAGAAGCACAGCTTAAATAAGACAGTCCATCTAGCCAAGGCTAAACAATAAAACGATAAGCACTTAAAACCTTGGGCTTGCGAGTTCAAGGTTTTAATGCTGCATAGGGAGTTGATATGGTTATGAAGACAGCCACACCCAAAATGACGACATCGCGTTTCAAGGCAGGTATGACAGGATGGTTGTTCATATCCATCGCAGTGATCATGATTGCAGCCTTTTATTTCTACCCGATGATCCAGGCGCTTATCTTGTCCTTCAAGACAGGCACGGGGTCTAATCTGACCTTCAACGGCATTGATAACTACAAGCGTCTGTTCACAGATAGCATGTTTATAACCGCCGTGAAGAACACGTTTATCTATTTGATTTTCCAGGTGCCATTGATGGTGATTCTGGCTCTGTTCATTTCGGTATTGCTAAATGATAAAAATCTTAAATTCAAGGGCTTTTTCCGCACAGCCATCTTCTTGCCTTGTATTACATCGCTGGTAGCCTATTCCGTTGTGTTCAAGTATTTGTTCTCGGCTGACGGTCTGGTAAACTCCTTATTGCTGAATCTACATGTGATTGGCACGCCGATCCAATGGATTACAGACCCTTTCTGGGCCAAGGTTACGATTATTATTGCGATCACATGGCGCTGGACCGGCTACAATATGATCTTTTACTTGTCCGGTCTCCAGAATATTGACAGCTCCATCTATGAAGCGGCCCGTATTGACGGTGCTTCCCCTATTCGACAGTTTTTCAACATTACGGTTCCACTGCTTAAGCCGATTATCCTGTTCACCTCGATTACATCGACGATTGGTACACTCCAGCTCTTTGATGAAATCATGAATATTACCAAAGGTGGACCGGGGAACGCGACATCTTCTATTTCGCAATATATCTACAACCTGTCCTTCAAGTATTCATCCGACTTTGGTTATGCGGCGACCGTATCCTACTCCATCGTCATTATGATCATTATCTTGTCGATCATCCAGTTCAAAGTGGCAGGTGAGAAAAAATGATGAAAACGAAAAGAATATTTACGTATGCCTTTCTGATCATTGTGTCGTTCGTTTCGATTTTCCCGTTCCTGTGGATGCTATCCAGCTCCACGAACCTGTCGGTCGATGTTACGAAGGGCAGACTCCTGCCCGGCTCCCATCTGATGGATAACATCCACAATCTGATGGATAAGGTGGACATCGTCACTGCGCTGAGCAATTCGGCGAAAATCTCGATTTCCACGACACTGCTGGCGATGCTGATTGCCTCTCTGGCAGGCTATGGCTTTGAAATTTACAGAAGTAAAGCCAAGGATATTGTCTTCAATATCCTGCTGATGTCTATGATGATTCCGTTTGCGGCGATCATGATCCCGCTCTATCGGATGTTCGGCAGTATCTCCAATACACTGCCTTGGATCGGTATTGATACACTTTCGTCTGTCGTCATTCCGACGGTGACTACGGCGTTTCTGATCTTCTTTTTCCGTCAAAGCACCAAGATGTTTCCGAAGGACTTGCTGGAAGCTGGTCGTATGGACGGATTGTCCGAGCTGGGTCTGTTCTTCCGGGTGTATATGCCTACGATGAAAACAACCTATGCCGCTGCCGCTATCATCACGTTCATGTCGAGTTGGAATAACTATCTCTGGCCTCTGATCGTGTTGCAAACGCCGGAAAATCAAACGATTCCGTTGTTGATTTCGAACCTCGGCTCCGGCTATGCACCAGATTATGGTGTGATTATGATCGCTATCGTCCTGTCCACGTTGCCGACTGCACTGGTATTTTTCCTGATGCAGAAGCATTTTGTAGCGGGTATGGTAGGCTCGGTAAAATAACGGATTCGCTGTTGTGAAATCCCTTCATTTCATTTTAAAAATAAGGAGTGTTCGCCTTGACCATCCACACCCCCAGCCTGGATTGGCTAACCGACGTAACCAAGTTTGCAGTACATCGGCTGCCTGCCTATTCCGATCATAAATATTACGCTACACTTCAGGAAGCGGAGCGTCATGCCGATATGGCTTGGCGTCATAGTCTGAACGGTAGCTGGAAGTTCAACTATGCTACGAATCCATCCAGCCGTCCGGTTGAGTTCCATGCCCCTGATTTTGAATACGGTGGCTGGAGCGACATTCAGGTACCGGGTCATATTCAGACGCAAGGCTTCGGTCAAATGCAGTACGTGAATACGATGTATCCGTGGGACGGACATTCGGACGTTCGCCCACCACATATTCCGGAAGATCACAACCCGGTCGGGAGCTATATCAAAAGCTTTGTTTTGCCAGAAAATATAGCTTCTGACGGTCAGCCTGTGTTCATTTCTTTTCAGGGCGTCGAGTCGGCTTTCTATGTGTGGTTGAATGGGCAATTTGTCGGGTACAGTGAGGACAGCTTTACACCGTCCGATTTTGAATTGACACCGTTCCTGCAAGCAGGCGAAAACAAACTGGCGGTTGAGGTATATCAGAGAAGTACAGGGGCATGGCTGGAGGATCAGGACTTCTGGCGTTTTTCCGGTATCTTCAGAGACGTATATCTGTACACCATCCCATCTGTTCACGTACGTGACCTGCATGCCAAGGCCGATCTGGACGCCTCGTACACACAGGGTCTTCTGGGGCTTGAGCTAACCTTGGAAAAAGCAGTAGCAGCCTATGCAGCCGTCGATGTCAAAGATGCTGCGGGCCAGATTGTAGCTTCTTTGAAGGCGGATTTTACAGATGGCAAGGCTTCGCTGTCGGCAACACTGGATCAAGTCCAGCGCTGGAGCGCCGAAAAGCCTTACCTGTACACGTTGTTCATCCAAATTCACGAGCCGGACGGGACACTGGTGGAGGTCATTGCGCAGAAGATTGGCTTCCGCAAGTTTGAGCTGATCAACAAGGTGATGCATCTGAACGGCAAGCGGATCGTCTTCAAAGGCGTGAACCGCCATGAATTCAACGCCCGCACTGGACGTGCGATTTCTCGTGAAGATATGCTATGGGATATTCGTACGCTCAAGCAAAACAATATGAACGCGGTTCGCACCTCTCACTATCCGAATCAGACCCTGTGGTATGAGCTGTGTGATGAGTACGGGGTGTATGTGATCGACGAAATGAACCTGGAAACACACGGCTCCTGGCAAAAGCTTGGCGCAGTCGAGCCTTCGTGGAACATTCCCGGCAATCTGCCTGAGTGGCAGGATATCGTTATGGACCGCGCCATTTCCATGCTGGAACGAGACAAAAACCATGCGTCCATCCTGATCTGGTCCTGCGGTAATGAGTCCTATGCGGGTGAAGTGCTGCGGAATGTAGCCAACTATTTCCGAGCCACCGACCCGAGCCGTCTGGTACATTACGAAGGTGTATTCCACAACCGCACGTACGATGATGCCAGCGATATGGAGAGCCGGATGTACGCCAAGCCCGCAGATATCGAGCAGTATTTGAACGACAATCCGCAAAAGCCGTATATCAGTTGCGAATACATGCATGCGATGGGTAATTCCGTAGGCGGTATGCACAAGTATACAGAGCTGGAGAACAAATACGAGCTCTATCAGGGCGGCTTTATTTGGGATTACATTGATCAGGCGGTCATGAAAAAAGATCGCTATGGACGCGAGTACCTCGCTATCGGCGGCGACTTTGACGACCGGGCCACAGACTATGGATTCTGTACGGACGGAATTGTCTATGCTGACCGGAAGGTTTCACCGAAGATGCAGGAGGTCAAATTCCTGTACCAAAATCTGAAGCTGACCCCGGATCGGGGCGGTGTGACGATTCGCAATGAAAATCTGTTCGAGGGAACGGATGACTACGAGCTGGTATACAGCCTGCTTCATGAAGGCCACGAAATCGCACGGAACGTGATTCATGTGGATGTAGCGGCACAAACAGAAGCTCATATTCCGTTGACGCTGGTAAATACGGTCGGAGTAGACGCGCCTGGTGAATATATTATTCACACGTCTCTGGTCTTGAAAGAAGCTGCGCTCTGGGCGGAGGCTGGATATGAAGTAGCCTTTGGACAGCATATTTTCATCGTGGAAGATACACGTCCACAGACTGTTCCTGCTGGCAGCATTCGAGTCGTGCATGGCGATGTAAACATCGGCGTTCACGGTGCAGATTTTAGTATCATGTTCTCCAAAGGAGCAGGCAGCCTGACTTCGCTGCGCTACGCTGGACGCGAGATGATCGCCATTCCTCCTGCCCCATTGTTCTGGCGTGCAACCACGGACAATGACAGAGGTGTAGCGCTTGGGTTTGAAGCGGGCGGTTGGTTTGCTGCGAGTCTAACACGCAGATGCGTGGGGATTGAAGTCACGGAGGAGCAAACTGATCACGTAACGGTTACGTTCCGTTATACACTAAGCATTCATGCAGACGTACAGGTAGCAGTGACATATACCGTCTTTGCCGATGGCAGCCTGAAAGTGAAATCCACTTATGAAGGCGTATCCGGGTTGCCTAACCTGCCGATCTTTGCTCTTTCTTTCAAGGTTCCAGCAGACTACCGCCATTTGGACTGGTACGCCATGGGACCAGAGGAAAACTATATCGACCGGGCCTTCGGAGCAAGACTCGGCGTATTCCACAACGAAGCAGCGGACAACGTATCCGGTTATGCCGTGCCACAGGAATCCGGTAACCGTACAGGCGTACGTCGTGTCGATATTACCGACGATTCTCAGCGAGGTATTCGCATTACTGCACCTGCAACCGCGCCTGTGGAATGCAACATTTCACCATACACAGCGTTTGAGCTGGAAAGTGCATACCATCAGTATGAGCTGCCCAACGTCTACTACACTGTCGTCACGGTGGCTGGCAAGCAAATGGGTGTCGGCGGCGACGATAGCTGGGGCGCTCCCGTACACGAGGAATACCAAATTGCAGCCGATCAGAAGTTGGAATTTGAGTTTACCGTGCAAAGGGTATAAATAAGTTCACCGCATAGATAAGTATTATTAAACAAAAGCTAAGCCCTTCCGTTGCTTCCTTTATAAGAAGCTGGAAGGGCTTTTAAAGTTCAAATATGACCGCCTATCTATTAGCTAGTCGCAAGATTGACATACGTCTTCCTGAAATCAAGATTTAAAGCATTCCCTGATTAGGAATTCCCTCATATGGCGAAAAAGGCATCTCGCTCGCCCCTTTTCAATGTAGTTACATACACAGCATTTTCAGCGGTTCCAAACAAGGTAGGAATAATTAAATGCTATTTGATCATACGAAATACTATTTTGACAAAGTCTATTAATTTTCGACAAATTTCTTCCGATAATATATCAGAGCTTCCTAAATATATCAAAAATCGATCTTAATCTAAAAACAGAAGGCAAGAAAAATGAATCGACCATTAACAAAAGGAGGGCGAAATATGAAAAACTTGTTGAACCAAAAATATTTGGATTAATGATGTAAAACTCACCAGTTTCCTTAAGGAGGCTCAAGAGAACCAAAGTAGAATACAATTTTCACCACTTTACAAATTGTTCCATAAATTTTGTGCATCCACCATAAAAACAGTATGTGAAATCATTATGAGGAGGAGTTTATATTGAAACTAAAAAATTTTAAGAGGTTTATCGTTCTTTTAGGTGTGTTTGCTTTATTAGGCTCTCTTTCCAGTCTGGCATCTGTTGTCTCCGCTGCTGATAATGAAGTGCAAGGCAGTGCTGTTGTAGAAGGTGTAAATTATAGGATTGTAGGCCGAACGAGCGGAAAGCTTCTTGATCCATCAACTAGTTCAACTGTTGTACAAATGGGCCTTAATAAGGTAACAAGCGAAAAGTGGAATTTTGTTGCTGTAAGCGATGGGTATTATAAAATTGTTAACAGTAGCAGCAACAAGGTTATGGATGTATCTGCTGATGGAATTATACTGGCAGATGATTCAGGAAGCAATAGCCAGAATTGGGGTTTAGTTAATGCTGTTGGAGGTTATTTCAAAATAGTCAACCGTGATAGCGGCAAGGTCTTGGATGTACTTCAAAATAGTACTGCCGATGGTGCTAAAATCATAGCGTATAACGATACCAATGCCTCTAACCAACAGTGGTACATCGCGCGAGAGATTAAAGGGAATGTAACATACACCCTCGTGAAGTCAGCTAACCCTACAGCCGATCAATTGGATGCATACGAAAGAATCACCCGAGCTATGGATACTACAGTAAAATACTATAATAATTTCACTGATTTTTCTAAGCATCTTACTATATACTATAGACCAGGAGTACCTACAGCTGAAGGAAGCTTCAACGGCACAATTAGCTTTGGCACGAACAGAGGGTTTATGGTTCCCGCCACAGCTATGCATGAAACGGGTCACACAATGGGAGTGGGACAGAACAGCGTTTATGCTTCGTTAATGTCGACTAGAATTTGGCAAGGCGCCAATGCAACTGCCGAGCTAAGATCGATTACAGGGAAGAATACTGACGAAATACATGGAGACAGAAATCATTTTTGGCCATACGGTCTCAATCAAGCTAGTGAAGTTAAATCAGATGCAGATTATATAAATCATTGCAGAATTGTATATGCTATGAAAAAAGATGGTATGTAGATTGAAAACAGACATTTCCTGCTTGGATTGGATTATTTTGGTTATGGATAGTTGAGGATTGCGAGCGAACAGGAGAAAAATGGAGTCACGCAAATAGACCATAACCGTAGCTTCGGAGACGATGGCTTTGGATGGTGTTCTCAATCATATTATGAGGTCAGCCAGTTTTTACTGGTTGACCACTTTTGTTTTTGTGGTGTATTAATCGGTAGCCGGTCAAATATCAAAAAAATTCTTCAAATTAAGTTTATTAAGAATGCTGGGTAATATTCGCCAATCCCACTCATCTAATGTTCATTAAAAAAGCAGAAAAGAGACCCTAAAGAGTCCCTTTTCTGCTGGATATATTGGCAATATAGGCTGGTCAGCCCTCAATGAAAATCATTGCTCTTGACTGCAAGCACCTGACGGGCTATTAGCATAAAGGCATCAAAGGAATGGCAATGCTTTAATCGTTCTAGCGTTTCTTCCTGACGGATCAGTTCTACGAACAGATCGTAAATCCCCATCGCCTGCTCGTAATCCTCTTTACAGATCGAAAGCAGGAATACAACATGGACCTCATGGTTGGCATCCCATTGAATCGGCTTTTCCAGCAGACACACGCTTACGACCGTCCGGTTAGAGCTAAGCTCCAAAGGATGGGGAATCGCCATACCTCGATCCAGAGCCGTAGATCCCAGCTTCTCTCTCTCCATGACTGCTGGCAGGAACTTGTCAGTCACAACTCCTTTTTGCCTCAAAATACCGCTCATTTCTTCAATCAGAGCATCTTTATTCGGCCGATCGGATCGGGTCATAAACAAGTCCTGGTCAAAATACCGCAGCAGTGAAATTTCCTGCTCCTCATCGCTGGCACGCACCATCCGTGTGATCGTCTCCATATCCCGTTCCGAAGGAATCGGACTAATTACCGCCGATGGTTTATCCTTACGCTGCTGTAAGTGGATCGTGGATACAATTAGGTCCTCGTCCACAGTGAGCATTTCCTCGTATTCCCGAAGTGAAACCACTCGGGATACATCCAGCTCAGCGAACAGCGAACGCAACCTGGATTCCAAAATCCGGGCGGTTCCGTAGCCGGAGCCGCACACCAGCAACACAGTTTTACGACGCCGATGTGGGATATTGTATTTGCGTTCCAAGGCGGCTCCGATATGAAGCGCCAAATAACCGATTTCGTTATCGTTGATGTCATACGGAAATGCTTTTTGCAGTTCTTTTACTGCACCGACCGTGATTTCATAGGCGAGCGGGTAATACTTGCGGATATGCCCAAGCAACGGATTACGCATGTTCATGCCATGCTCCAGCCGGGTCAGCATCGGTTTCAGATGCACAAACAAATCCCGGGACAGCCGTTCATCGTCACGCAAATCATAGGTGAAGCGCTCGTAGACAAATGTCAGCATCTCGCGCACAGCCAGAAAGAGACGGTCAGACTGGAGACGCTCCCACTCGGTTTCGGCCATCTTTTTGCTGACGATATGCAGCAGGACATAATCCAGCTCCCCTAAAGGACAGGTGATGCCAAAAGCCTCTTCCATCTCACTCAGAATGGTAGTAGCCAGTTCAATATCCCGCTGACCGCCTGCCACCTTTTCAAAGCGCTCCAATCCATGCCCTTCCTTCACTCGCAGTACCATAACCGCCAGATGAGTGATCAGATCCTTCAGTGCCAAATCCGCTATCTTGATGCCGTTGGGCCGCAGATGATTCAAAATAATTGCACGGATTCGCGGTAAATCCAGCCCCTGAAACAGCTGTTGCTGTTCCAAAGGCATACCGCTGCGTTGTCCTTCTTCATCGCGTACATCGGCATACTCAGCGAGACAGTAACGGATACTTTTCTCTTCCCCAACCACCTTCACGCCATATCCCGGCTTAGTGCGCAGGGTGAGAGCATAATCATCCAGAATCCGCCGAATGATTTTAAAATCATTATTCATGGTCGCCCGGCTAATATACAGCTCGTCGGCGAGGTCTTCCATCTTCACGTATTCTCCCGTATTCAGCAGCTTGAACAGCTCATACCTTATGCGTTCTTCCGGTGCTCCCGGTAACCGCCCGCTTACCTCCGTTTCTTCCTGACCTTCCTCAGCGAAAAAACGGTATCTTTCGGGATCAACGACCATGATTGTATAGCCGCTGCCCCTCTTGGATTCCAGACGTGCTCCATATTCATTCAGAATACCGCCCAGTTTTTTGAGATCATCGCGGATCGTCCGCTCTGTGACCTCCAGCCGCTCAGACAGTGCTTTGGTGGTCCAAGACCAGCCCTGATCGTTTCCACTGACGAGCTGGTACAGCTTTTTCAAGCGTTTGTAGGGAAAATTCATGTAGATTCAAGACCTCCTTTCCGATAAACCATGTTTTGTTTCCGTGTTACTTCGATTCAGGTGTAACCAGTACCGTTAACAGCTTGCAATGCCCCAACTCCGGCAATGGTGCGCCTTGGGCATCCGATGAGGCCAACGTTTCTCCCTTGGAGCGCTCATCCAGGGAAGCCAGCTCATAGTGGGCCGATTCACCGAATGCGATGCGTCCGACTGCATTCTTCTCCAAATAAGGATTAAATACACGCACAATATATCCATCATTATGCTCTGCTTTCTTGAATGCACTCAGGATCACATTCGAATCCTCGCTAAAGGATAGCAGGCTGTAGCTTTGCTCGAATATTCTTTCTTCGTCACGGAAGGCGAAAATTAAACGACCATTCAGGAAGTCAGACAACTGGTAGCTGGTCAATGGTGTTAAATATTCCTTGGCCGCTTTAGCTACATCTGCTTCATCAAAACCGGACTCATGCACATGCAGGGCAAAAGTGAATGAAAGCTCGCCAATGAGCTGTGCATCCGGCGTTTCTACGATCTTTTCTCCCGAAGCGCGTCCCGGGCGGTACAACAGATTTTCCTTGCCCATAAACCCAAAAGTACGGAATAACGTCAGCGCTATTGTATCATGTTCTTTGCCAATGACCTCATATTCTCGTACTCCTCCGGTCAGCACCGCTACTCCACGGGAACCATCGTTCAGCGCAGCATAGCTTTGCAGAGCCTCAATTGTGATCGGTTTTTCCGTCCACTGCTCCCGTTCCCACACCTCTACTTCTTCCAGCGTTGTTGGACGGGCAATGACCCCGAACGGTTGATCCGCAATAGAAAGCCTGGAAGCAATCCCGGTGTCAAATAGCACCCGCAAACGGTGACTCAGCACCTGATTGTCCACATCCACCGAGAAGCGTATCAGGCGTTCACCTTTCCGCAGGGAAACCGATGCCTGTAGTGGTAACACGGCAGAAGGCAAAGCAGCGGCGCGTTCATTCAAATCGTACGGAACCTTTAGCTTCATACGGAGGGACAGCTCCTCGGCTACCGGACTTTTAGATGTCACAGTCTCCACATCAGCACCGAGCGAAGAAACCGTGAGGTCACGTTCCGGCGGAGAATAGTTATAGGAATCTCCATCATCCCCATTTTCCTCAAACACCATCTGATCCGCGTACACACGTCCCGAGACTTTATCCGTAATGCTTAATGCCCCGTTCTCCTGTACAGCTACGCTATAAAATTCGTTTTCAATACCGTTTCCGTTACTGCGTTCTGCCGTGGCATCCCCGGTCGAACTGAAATCAAATACAATCTGCGTATATCCCATAGCAGGTACCTCCTGAAGCTCTACCAGCAGCTTCGCACGGAATACACGTTCAGGCAGATACACCTTTTTGCTCGGATTCAGGTAAATATGCTGACCAAGCACATAGTCTGTCTGTTCCACTTTTTCGGTAATCGTATACGGAAGCTGCTGTCCGTTCGTATCCCGAATTACAAAGCTTCCTTCCGGTAAATAAGCATCAATCTCTGTAACGCCCTTACGGGGATAAGGCAATGTGTTAAAGATGGTGAAGGCAAAGGTCTCCTCCTGTTTAATCTTTGAAGCAATCAGGCGCTTATGCAGATCCAGTAGATTTTCTGCGATATCCCGCGCTTGCTTGTAGCGAAAAGCCACATCCCGGTTCGTCGTGTCACTGTTGCAGCCACCGATGCTGTCATGGGCAGCATTTTCAAACATCAGCTTCCAGATATCCTTCACGATGTAATGCGGGTAGTCATGTCCCAGTGCATGACTGATCGACAGTACAGGCTCCAGCGTATTTACAATTAAATTTTCAATATAGTTATTTTGCTGCTTGAGGTCAGCCCGCGTAGAAAAGATCGACTTATGGATACGCATATGCTTCGCTTCCATTAGCTCTCCTTCCAGCACAGGAAGATCGCTGCTGTCCTTTTCAATTTCTTCAAGGAAACGCTCCGGCTCATTCATCACATATTCCCGTTCCGGGTCAAGCTCGTTGAACTTGCGGATCAGCTCCGGCAGGTTCAAGCGGACAGGCGCTTGGTCGAAGCCGTTCGGAAAATAAATATGGCGAGTGGACGCTTTTTCCTCCAGTGCACCGATTTGGCTGTCCAGATATGCTTCAAGTTCTCCGGGTTCCTCCGGAATATTACCGCCATAGTAGTACCCGAACGGTATTTGAACCGCAAACACCTGACTCCCATCCGAGCCCTTCCACAAAAATTCAGTTTTCGGGTTCGTATTGTCTGCTACACCGCGCCAGAACAGAAAATGCCGAATGCCGAACTCCTGATAAATCTGCGGCATCTGCGCCGATTGACCGAAAGCATCTGGCACATAACCAACCTTCATCGCATGACCATATTTCTGCGCCGTCTCCATACCGTAGTACAGATTGCGGACCATGGATTCACCGGAAATGACTAGCTGATCCGTCTGCGTATACCACGGCCCGGTCATCAGGCGCTTGTCCGTCACAAGACGGCGAATGCGTTCCTCATCTTCGGGGCACCATTTGATGTAATCATCCAACAGGGACCCTTGGGCATCCAAAAGATAATATTTAAAACCATCCCTATTTTCTAACGCATCCAGCACTTCTTTCACATGCTTTACCAAGTAAACTTTGGATCTGGAAGTGGTAAAGTACCACTCCCGATCCCAGTGAGTATGTGGAATGACATGCACTTTCGTACGGTTCATATCTCTATCTCCCTCTGTGTTGTCTATCTTCTATTTATATAAGCTGAACTTAAAAGTTTCATATTGTGCCACTGCGCAGTCGGATGATGCTTCCCATCGCCACCGCCCCCGGATTTCTGGAATAAAGCCTATAATCAGAGTAGAAATCCGGGGACAAAAGCGACCGCTTCGCTTGTACAGCACCATTCCGTCTACTTCGTTTTAATGTGCATTTTTTGAATTCAACTTATCTAGTGAAGTTCAGGAATAATTTAGTCAAATACCAGTTCAATGTCTTCTCCATTTTTCTTGACGGATGCTTCCTTCGTATCTGCCTGCAGCTTTTCTTCCTCACGGAAGTTGACGAGCAGGGTACCCGCTACAATGATTAAAGCTCCCGTAATCCCTCCTGCGAGATAAGCAAATGGAGTACCTACAGATATCGCGCCATACAGGCCGCCGATTGGAGGCATGATGACATGTGCGCCCAACAAAGCTGTCAATGCCGCACCTGCCGCACAGGCAATCATGTTCAGTGGAATCAGCTTGGCAGGGTTGCGCAACGTAAAAGGAATAGCCCCTTCGGTAATTCCAATAACGCCCATGATGACCGAGCCTTTTCCAGCTTCCCGATACGTTTTGGAAAAACGACGTTTCAGAATCAGAGTCGCAAGTCCATAGCCCAATGGTGGAATACAGATAGCAATGTTTACGAAAATATTAGGCAAATACACACCTGACAGGAATAACGCATTTCCCGCCATCCAGGCTGCTTTATTGACAGGACCGCCAAGGTCGAACCCGATCATGGCTCCCAAAATCAGGGCAAGCACGAGGGTGCTGGTTCCGCTTTCACTCATATGCTTGATCCAGTTAACCAGTCCTTCGTTAATCGCACTGAGCGGTCCACCCAGGATGACGGACATGAGAATCCCCGTTAAACCCACCGTAATAAGCGGCAGAATAATCAGTGGAACAGAACCCGCGGCCGGGCCTGTGATTTTCACTTTATTTTTCACCCACAGGGTGAGGTATCCGGCAAAGAACCCGGCAACGAGCGCGCCCAGAAAACCAGCGTTCGTTTCCTGTGCCAGTACGCCACCAATCAGCCCCGCAGCAAGCGCAGGCTTATCGGCAATCGAGTAGGCGATATATCCGGCCAGCACCATGTTCAGCAGCCCAATTCCGCGCCAGCCGACATTTTCCATCAAGTATAAAATATGAAGAAATCCGCTTTTATCGGCATAGGGGCCGAAGTCCGTAACCCCCATTGTCAGTCCAATAATTTTACACACCGCAACAATCAGGGAACCTGCAATAATAACCGGCAAAAGGTAGGAAATGCCTGTCATTAGATGCTTTCTAGCTTCACTCAGCCATTTTTTCATCATGTTCTCTCCTATCTTGAATACTACTGTTATCCAAAGGCTAATCGGTTGTTATTCAAGGCAGCTACGCTGCTGCTTTTCTTTTTTACTACATGTTGCTGTTCCCCAGCCTTAGCCTTATTTTTGAGCCGAGATGGCTTCTACCGCTTTGGTGAGAACCGCTTCCGCATTGTTGACCGCATGACCAATTTTGACACGAACGATTCGTTTATCCTCAAAACGCTCCGCTTCCTTTACCGTCTGGTCCGAGGCAATCAGTACAAAGTCCGCTGCTGCAATCTCTTCCTCCGTAAGCTTGTTCACCTGGCCTAGCGCACCCTGCTGTTCCACTTTAATGTTGTGACCGAGCTGTGCTGCTGCTTTTTCCAGTGCTTTTGCCGCCATGGGGGTATGAGCCAAACCTGCAATACACGATGTAACGCCTACAATTTTCATTTTATGACACCAACCCTTCTGTATATTGTTCGAGCAAATGATACACATCGTCGCCGCTCTTAGCACCCGCCACCGCCTCTTTGAAGGAATCCTCCAATAGCAAGGTTGCGAGTGAGGAAATAATTTGCAAATGGGATACATCCACGGAGCCTTTTGGTACTAAAATACTGAAAATATACTGGACAGGCTTACCGTCATGAGATGCCCAATCAATACTATCTTGCAATCGGATAACCAGAACTGCTGGTCTTGTGACTGCTTCGCTCTGCGTATGAGGTATGGCAAACTGATCCTGAAGGCCCGTCGAATATACCTTCTCCCTTTCCCACAAATCCTGCACCAGCTGTTCTCTATGGACGGTGACACCCAGCTTCTCAGCCTCTTGGGCAATAAATTCAAATACAGCCGATTTTGTCTCCAGCTTCTTATCCAGATAAATCTGTTCTCTAGTAATCATGGTGGATGTCTCTCCTCCCTTCTATCTATAAGTGAAACGCTTACAAGTTCATTCTAGCCGACTCCCCGCTAATGTTTTACCTATAAAATTTCCCTATCCAAGCGGAAATGCATTAGAGTTAATTTTTGGGAATGGAAAAGAAAAAAAGCGCACTAGGCGCTTTAGCTTGCCGTCAGACTTTGTTCATAAATGTTTTGTGATAGGCATTCCGGTACTGCGAAGGGGTCATATTCACTATTTTTTTAAACATACGCATGAAATACTTTTCATCCGTATATCCCGCTTCTTCCGCAACCTGCTTAATGCTCATATCGGTACGGGAAATCAGCTCCTTGGCTTTATTGATACGGATGCTGTGAATGAACTCCAAGGGCCGCATACCTGTATTTTGCTTGAACAAACGGGATATATAATCCTTGTTGTAATTGAATTTTCGGGCTAAATCCGTCACGGTTATCGGTTCTTCCGCATGAATACGGGTCCACTCGATAATTTTGTTAAAGCTCACATTCCCCTGTGGGCTAGCGGGACTGGAGGTCAAGCTGCTGAGAGCCAGCTCAGATATCTCGATCAGCAGCGAGGTGAACAGATAATTTACACTGTGATACGTAAGATAGTGCGAATTGGCTACGTGCAGAATCTGATTGACAATTATATGAATCCGGTCTCCATTGCCTGCGCGTACACATTGCGGTATATAGATATCCCGTACAAAGCCATGGCGCTGCAAATGAGCATCCATAACACGGGTCTCCTGCTTCATTTCTTCATTAGATAATACATTTGGGGTCGTGGGGACATCGAAGTGAAACCAGTAAAATGTAACTCCCGGCAACGATTCCTGATATCCTCCATGTGTACGACCGGGATAAAGCAACACAATATCTCCTTCCCCGATCTCAAAATGCTCCTGTTCCTCTCGTATATATACTTTCTCATGGACGCCAAGGATCAGCTCGAAGTTCTCTATAGAACGACTCATATGCTTCCAGGGCACCTCGGAAATAAACTCACCTGCTGAGATAAGCTGAACGGGTGCATCCACGTTTACTTTCAGATAAGTCATTTTATCGCCTCTTTAGTTCATGTTCGGATTTGTCCACCCATTGTATGGTTAAGCTACTGACATACCGCGATGGCAATGCTAATGTAGTGGAGAAATATACACTTTCATCTTAGCTAAGGAGCGATAATTTTGAAAGCAAAAGCTTTTGACTTGCATAACGTAAGCATTGATTCCGGCCCACTTTTACATGCTATGGAGCTGAATGCGGCCTATCTGTTGAGTTTGGAACCCGACCGTCTATTATCGCGCTTTCGTGAATATGCAGGACTGGAGCCCAAAGCGGCTCACTATGAAGGCTGGGAATCCCGCGGCATCAGCGGGCATACCCTCGGTCACTATCTGTCCGGCTGCTCGCTGATGTTTGCCTCAACGGGTGACGAAAAGCTGCTTGAACGAGTACATTATGTTATCAACGAGCTGGAAATATGCCAAAATAGTCATGGAAACGGATACATTTCCGGTATTCCGCGTGGGAAAGAGCTTTTCGAGGAAGTGAAGGCTGGCGATATACGCTCGCAGGGCTTTGATCTGAACGGAGGCTGGGTGCCGCTATACACCATGCATAAGCTCTTCGCAGGCTTGCGGGATGCCTATCTGCTCGCGCATCATCCCAAGGCTTTGCAGATGGAAATCAAACTCGGCGACTGGCTGGAGGATGTATTCCAGGGTCTGAACGATGATCAGGTGCAGCAGGTGCTTCATTGCGAGTTTGGCGGCATGAACGAGGTGCTGACGGATCTGGCCGAACATTCCGGGGAAGAGCGCTTCTTGAAGCTGGCGGAACGCTTTTATCATGGGGAAGTGCTGAACGATCTTGCAGTAAACCACGATACGCTGGCAGGACGACATGCCAATACGCAAATCCCCAAAATCATTGGCGCTGCACGGCAATATGAAATGACCGGGAAACCGCAGTATGCGGATCTCTCCCGCTTTTTTTGGGATCGGGTTGTTCACAAGCATTCCTACGTGATCGGCGGCAATAGCTATAATGAGCATTTTGGTGAACCGGGGAAGCTGAATGACCGTTTGGGCGAAGGTACCTGCGAAACCTGCAACACCTACAACATGCTGAAATTAACGAGACATATGTTCGAATGGAACGCATATGCAGCGTATGCGGACTACTATGAACGGGCGATGTTCAATCATATTCTGGCTTCACAGCAGCCTGTCGATGGACGTGTATGCTACTTTGTATCGCTGGAAATGGGCGGGCACAAGTCCTTCAATTCTCAATATGAGGATTTTACATGCTGTGTCGGGTCCGGGATGGAAAGCCATTCCATGTACGGCACTGCGATTTATTTTCACACGCCAAAAACGATCTATGTTAATCAATATGTCCCTTCTACTGTGACGTGGGATGAGATGGGCGTACAGCTCAAACAAGAGACTCTCTTTCCGCAAAATGGTCGGGGAACGCTGCGCGTCATCAGCAAGGAATCCAAATTGTTCACGATCAAGCTAAGATGCCCGCATTGGGCGGAGCAAGGTATGATCATTAAAATCAACGGGGAAGAGTATGCCGCAGAGGCTTGTCCTACCAGCTACGTTGTAATCGAACGGGAATGGAACGATGGGGATACGGTCGAGTACGACATTCCTATGACAGTAAGAATCGAGGAAATGCCAGATAATCCGCGCCGGATTGCCTTTATGTACGGTCCGCTTGTGCTGGCCGGGGACCTTGGGCCCGTAGGACAGGAGTCCAACGAGGAACGTCTGCTTGCGTCTGTTCTGATTGGATCGGCCGACTCTTTGACAACGAAACTCATTGCTGATGGGAACGAGTCTAATGTATTTCGTATGGACGATTTAGGCTATGTCAGAGATTTGGAGCTTCGCCCGTTTTATCAGATGTATGATCGTTCTTATACCGTTTATTGGGACCTCTTTTCCAAGGAAGAATGGGCATCAACAGAGGCGGAATACCGCACTGCGTTAGCGTACCAGTTGGAGTTGGAGCGACTTACGGTGGATGTTGTGCAACCTGCTGAAATGCAGCCTGAACGGGATCATGCCTTTATGGGCGAACATGTGAGTCTGGGGTCCATCTATAACCGTAAATATCGTGATACCTGGCCTGGGGGCTGGTTTTCTTTTGTCATGAAGGTTCTTCCGGATGAGCCCGTCCAATTAGCGGTGACTTATCTGAAAGATTCAGATCGCTCTCATCGTGACTTTGATATCATCGCAGATGGGCAGATGTTAGGAGAAGGCAAGCTGAAGTCCGAGGAAATGAATAAATTCGAAACGTTCGCGTATGAGCTGCCTCTGTCTGTGACGAACCAAAAGAATGAAGTTACGATTCAATTCACAGCCCATCCACAAGGCAAGGTTGCGAAAGTTGCCGGATTGCGGATAATCAAAAGTTACCTATAGCGCCACTACGCAGTCGGATAGTGCTTCCCATCGCCCACCGGATTTCTGGAATAAAGCCCTTCATCGGTGGAAATCCGGGGGTGGTGATGCTTCCGAAGCGAGCTTTCCTACAGAAGGCTTTGAAAGCGACCGCTTCGCTTGTACAGCACCATTCCGCCTACTCCGTTTTAATGTTCATTTCGCGAAAGCTGTCTCTAATCTTGCGCAACTCTTGCTGTGATCGACCATATCGGGAAGCGTACGTCCAGGCAAGCACTTGGTGATAATGCGAAGGAGTCTCTATCGTAGTCACGTTATACATAACTGGAGTATCTTCCACTTCTCCTTTTAATGTAAATTCAATAGCAGGATAGCCGTTTACCACGATGTTGGAAACCTTTCCCGATTCAGGGGTTGTAAGCCCTGATTCTATATGGCTCTGAATGATCTGTTTATACTCTTGAAGAGTCATACTGCTGTCGAAATCGCTTTTCGGTTCAGATAATACAATCAAGTATCTTTCTGTAAATTCATTTTTAATGGAGATATCCGCATCCTCATTAATCGTATAATCCCGTGACCAGCTCCACGGAGCCGTAACTTCAAACTGATCGTCCTTACTGACAAAAACGTCGGGCTTGGTTACTTGTGTGATGAGAGAAGAAATAAGGGATACAGCAAAGATGGCCGAAATGATCGTCATCAGGATGATTGCCCCTGCAAAAATCCCGGTTTTCTTTCTTCCCACAGCTCTCAGATCCCGTACCTTTACAACATATGTACCCGCAGCCATATCACCCAGCCGTTGTTTTTTGGGTGTCGCCAGCACACATATACCTGCAGGTAACCCCCAGAAAAGCAGCGGATTCGTATCCACCAGATGTATGGCGGTGCGGATCAACGATTTAACCATGCCCGGCGAGCTTCCTTCCCCATTCACAACTTGGATACGAAGAAGATATTTGCCCAGCGTGTAGCCTGTAAGTCCTTCCAGTAAGAGATAATAGCAGAAGGAGCCGATCAGGAAGATACCCACAACCATAACGATATTGGGACTTTCGGCAGCAGCTAACTTTTTCGCTGCAAAATAAACCAGTCCTCCATATCCAAAAACGATAAGGATGAAGTCAATCATCCAGGCAGCCCATCTTCTGAAAAAAATAGAGGCTCCGTATGTTGCTGATAACACAGCCATCCTGTCCGGCTTGGGCCGAATATAGCTCCCATTGACTACATGCTCACCCGATACTACGGTGGATGGATGTTTCATTAAATCTTGTTCTTCCAAATCATACACCTCTAATGTCAAATTAAATCCTCATTCAGTATAGCATTCCTTTTCATCCAGTGAAGCAAGCCTGACAGCGCACTGGAGCAAACGGAATCCCGCCGATGAACAAACCACACCTCCAATTTCCGATATTTTTCAGGCAGACGATGTGAAGCAATACTTCCCGTTTCCTCCGCCTTCGCAATCGAGGATTGTGGCAGCATAGACACTCCCATACCAGAAGCTACACCACCCAGAATAACTTCCAATGTTCCAAATTCCATAATCTGATAGGCATTAATACCTGTTTCGCTCAAAAAACTTTCCGCTCTTGCCCGATGTGTGCAGCCCACGTCGAAAAACAGCATAGGCTTGGCAAGCAGCTCGCCCATGTTCTTGTTCCCAGGTTCCGAGATAAGCACCAATTCCTCTTCATAGGCCGCAACATGCTCTATATGCGGATCATCGACAGGCCCATAGACGAAGGCTCCATCTAATTCATAATTCAATACCTTTTGTACGAGATCATGCGTGCCGCCTGTCAAAAGGGATAGTTGGACATCCGGGTATTGTGAGTGGTATTCCGCCAATAATGAAGTCAAATGCGTGACCGCCGCTGTCTCAATCGAGCCCAATCGCAAAGGTCCCGTAGGATGGTCCGAATATTGAGTGGACTTTACAGCCTCGTCCAGCAAGGTCAGGATTGTATCCGCATACCCCAAAAGATTCTCTCCCGCTGGCGTTAGCGTCATTCCGCGATTAGATCGACGAAAAAGCGGTACGTTCAATTGTGCCTCAAGCTGCTGAATCCGGGAGGTCACATTGGACTGTACATAGTTCAAAACCTGCGCAGCCTTCGTGATACTGCCCTCGCGAGCAACAGCCTGAAATATTTTCAAATCACTGCTTTCCATATATACGTCACCTGCTTGGTATGATCATTTATGATACTCACGTTCGATTTTGTTCATTTTACCGGATGCTTATCGCTCTGTACAATTCAATATACATGCAAATGCATCTCAATTCGAACCACGGGAGGTTTTACAATGAAAGCTATGATACATGCCAGCAAAAACGGCCTTGAAGGCCTAATGTATAAAGACGTTACCGATAGACAACCCGGGCACGACGAAGTGAAGGTAAGACTCCAAGCCGCAGGCTTGAACCATCGGGATCTGTTCCTCATAGCGGATCGAACAGCCAACGATACTCCACTCATTCTCGGGTCGGATGGCGCAGGTGTGATCGAGGCTGTGGGCGATGGCGTCCCAACCTCGCTCGTAGGTACTGATGTAATCATCAATCCATGTATCGGATGGGAGAATACGCACCACGTCCCTTTGGTCCCAGCCATTCTGGGCGGACCTTCAGACGGGACATTCGCTGAATCGGTTATCATCCCCGTCCAAAATGCCGTCAGCAAGCCAACTTACCTATCTTGGGACGAAGCAGGGGTGCTACCTTTGTCTGCTTTAACCGCTTACCGCGCTCTCTTTACCAGAGGCCAATTACAGCAGGGTGAGCACGTCCTCATTCCCGGCATTGGCGGCGGCGTAGCCACGTATGCCATGCTTATGGCTTTAGCGGCGGGCGCACGGGTCAGCGTCACATCACGTAGCGAAGCGAAAAGACAAGCTGCCCTCGCCCATGGCGCTAATCAAGCATTTGACAGCCATGACGATTGGAAAGAAAGTATGAACGGAGACTCCGTGGATCTGATCCTTGACAGTATCGGCCCTGCTACGTTCGACAAATACCTGGAAATCCTCAAACCGAATGGTCGAATCGTTACATTTGGCGCAAGCTCAGGAGATCGAATAGAGATTCCGCTGCGGTCTATATTTTTCCCTCAAATCAGCATCATCGGCACCTCCATGGGCAGTGGCGAGGAATTCGCAGATATGCTTCAATTCATGGAGCGCCATGCACTCCATCCAATTATAGATAGCGTATTCCCTTTACAAGACACGGCACAAGCCTTCCACCGTATGCAGCAGGGAGCACAGTTAGGCAATATAGGGATCAGGATGAAGTAAGAGCCTGAACGAAGTACAGGAAGAAAAAAATCCACTACTATAAAATGCCTTCATCCAGAAGTCAATTTTATGGTAGTGGACCTACTCAGTCGATCAAACGATGCTGGACCCATTTGTTGCCGCGGAAGCGCCAAAGGAAAACGATCCCCCGCACGCCCCATTCAATATCCATAGCCAGCCAGACACCAACAATCCCCAGATTGAACACAATGCCCAAAATATACCCCAGCACCACCCGGCACAACCACATGGACAGCATCGAGGTGAGGGATGTAAATTTCGAATCACCTGCTGCTCTAAGCGCAGAGGGTGTAATAAAGGCGATGGACCAGAGCGGGATCTGGGCCAACGTATTAATCAGTATGACAATGAAAATGTCATCTACGATTTCAGCAGGTGGATGAAACAGACCCACCATTGGCTTGAACAAAGGCATCAGGATTAATCCCATTACAATAAAAGAAAAAGACGATAGCCAAATAAATGATTTGGTAAACTTGCGGGCATCCTCGACATTTCGACGACCCATACATTGACCAACTACAGTCACAATCGTAAGAGCCAAGGCATTCGCAGGAATTTGGAACACATTAGCCAGTGATGAGCAAATGGCATTCGTCGCCAACGCATTTGTCCCCAGGCTCACAATGAAAATTTGGGTTAAAATTTTACCCCCATTGAAAAACATCTGCTCTGCTGCAAAAGGAAGTCCGATGAACAGAATCTTTTTAAGCATGGCTAGATTAAAATAAAGCATATCTCTAAGCTGAACACGCAAATCGTCATCTACCCTGACCAAATAGATCAACGCGCAGACTGCCCCTGCATATCTGGACACGTTTACGGCAATCGTCATGCCCAGCACACCCATATCCAATACATTAATGAATACTACATTTAGAAGCACGTACGAGAGGTTCATGATGAGAGAAAGAGCCAGCGATGCCCTCGTCTTCCCGATCCCCCTCAGCGCTCCACACACCGCCTCAACGATCGCAATCCCCACGAAAGACATACAGCTTCCCAGCAGATACACCTTACCGTTAGCTAATACATCAGCCGAGGCGGAGCCAAACAGAACACTTAAGATCGGATTGTACAACACGATCATAAACAGACTGATAGCCAAGGCCAGCAAGGAAACGGAGGAAATGGTGCCGGATGCGGCTTTAGAGACCATAAGGTCGTTACCGCTCCCCTTATACTGTGCCACGACAACCGTTCCCCCGGTAGACACAGCGACAAATACATTAATCAGGAAAATATTCAGGGAATCAATCATATTCACCGCGCTGACCGCCGCCATACCCGATGAACTGATCATTGCCGTATTCACCAAATTAAGACCCACGATAAAAGCCTGATCAATCAGAAGCGGGATAAACAGAGCAATAATCTGTCGATAATCAATAGACTCTCCCGAAAAATGCCTATTCAGAAAGCCATGTGTTCTTATTCTTACACTCAGTTGACTCATATCATCACATTCTTTTTATCAAATTGAAAAAAACCCTTCAACAGAAGAGCTTCCATGGCGGGAAAATGTATAGAGTTGCAAGGCTAGATGTACCTAGTTCTTGATTTCGTACACTTTTCTCTACATAGAAGTATCACTCCAAAAGAAAATCCTGTCAATGGTTTTGCTCACATTTAAAAATAGAAAAAAACACAAAAACCTGCTCAGTTCAGTGAACAGGTTTTGAAGTGGCATTAATGTTTTTACGATATGATTAAATCCTTGTTAGACGAATTAAAATTATCTTCTCGCAATTAAATCCTGTTGAATGGAAGCTTCGTTCTTTTCGAATTTTTTATACAAGAACATAGGAATGATACCGATCAGGAAGACGATAAACGGTAGCCAGATAAAGCTGAACTGAATTCCAGACAACGCAGTAGGCGTTTGGACCTTCCCGGCGATGTAACCGGTGCTGCCCATGATCCATGCTGGCAATAATCCGCCGATTCCGCTACCCGCTTTAATACAGAATGCGCTTCCAATGGAGGTCAGGAATCCACTTGCCCGAATACCATTTTTCCATTCCCCGTAATCAACTGTATCTGATAACATCGCAAACGGCATAGAACATGCAAAGCCTGATCCTAACGCACCAATAATCCAACCAATTATAATGAGGGTTAAGTCCGTACTTCCCATTAAAATCACAACCTGACCCAATGCAGCCAGGATCAATCCAATAATCATGATCGAATTTTTACTTAATTTTCTGGCGAAAAACGGAATCAGGACCATCGAGATCAATTGTAAAGAGGTCAGTCCGTTGATTAAAGGTACCAAGTCCTTGCTATCCAGATTGTATTGCAGATAAAAGATAAGCGTCGCTGAACGGATATTCAAGCCAATCCAGTAGCACAAATTAGCAGCTACGACGAGCATCCAGGGCCAGTTTCGTTTGATGGCTGTAAAACTTTTAGCAATCGGAACGGATTTCGTTTTAACCCCTGCATTTTCTCGCAAATCGGCAAACGCTATCAAAAACATGATAACGGCCATGATTCCAAATAAAACGAGCGTTAAGGAAAAACCTTTTTGATCATTCCCCTGTCCAAAGAAGGCAACCAGAGGCAATGTAAACGTCGTAGCTATGAAGAAGCCCACATTCCCCCCGACCATACGGAAGGAGTTCAATACGACGCGCTCGTTAGAGTTCGTGCTCAGGTTAGGCAGAATGGACGTAATTGGCGTACTGATTCCTGTATACAGGATACCGGCTATGATATAAGTGATCGCCGCGTACGCAATCTTTCCAGACTCACTCCAGTTGGGTGTTGTGAACGTAAGAACCATGAACACCGCAAACGGGATACATAACCATAGAAAATAAGGTCTACTCTGCCCGTATTTTGACTTGGTCCGGTCAATCAGGATGCCCCAAATCGGGGCATCAATGGCATCAATGAAGCGGGTGATAAATAGTAAGGTCCCGGCAATTCCAATAGAAAGACCGAACACATCTGTATAAAAATATAATAAATAGCTGGAAATGACACAGTATAAAAGATTGCCTGCTGTATCCGTTAATGAATAGCTGATTTTACGATGAAAAGGAACAGTACTGTCTGCTTTCTCGGGTGGTTCCGTACTCACAATTCTCGTGCTCATGATCTCTTCTCTCCCCATAAGAATGAATTATGATTCATAAACCCACACACGCATTTCTCCTTTATCCCGGTTGCACCAGGCGTAGTAAGGAATAGCTGTGATTTGTTGAGAAACCAATTCAGGGGGCTCCGAGCTATATAATGTCGGTGAACCTTTCACCCGATACCCCTCCGTGGTCAGCTTTACAATGCCACCAAGCAGGTTTTCGCTAAACTCTTCGGTAATGAGACTGTCCTTCGGCAATCTTAATCCCGCCAGGTTCTCCCCGTTATCCACTTCTTCCAGACAAAACACGATTGGACCACGTTGGAGAGCGACCTGCTGCTGATTCATGGAGACAAGAGTATTGCTCCGAATCCGTTCCACCGGCATAGCCAAATGCAGGGTTACCACATCACCATCATTCCAGGTGCGCTGAATCTCTGCATAGCCTTTTTTCAGATGATGTAATGAAATGGTTTCGCCATTCACCTTCACCTCTGCCTGCTTGCACCACCCCGGAATCCGCAAAGCCCATGTAAACGAAGTCGGCTCTGCTACATGAATCGAAAAGGTCAGGTCCGCATCCCATGGATAATGATGAGTTTGTGTAATTTCCACCTTTTGACCGGATAAAACCATGTTTACCTTGCTTGCAATATACAGGTGCGTATACAGAGTATCCTCGGTTTGGGTATACATATTATCTTCGACCGAAGCGATCATGCGCGCTAAATTGGGCGGACAGCACGCACAGAAGAACCATTTTTGCCGTTCTGTTTTTACGTGCTCCTGATCTTTTCTGGATTTTTGAAAAGGATTTACTTCCAGTGGGTTTACGTAGAAAAATCGTTTTCCATCCAGATCCATCCCACTAATTGTTCCATTGTACAGCGCACGTTCCAGCACATCGGCATATTTCCGGTCTGGTGCTAAGCGCAGCATACGATTGGCCCAAAAGGCCAGCCCTACAGAGGCACAGGTTTCGCAGTACATGCTGTCATTCGGGAGATCATGATTGCAAGTGAACGCTTCTGCATTTACAGAAGATCCGATGCCAGCGGTAATATACATTTTTCGGTTCGTAACATCGTCCCACAGGGCTTCACAGGCTTTTAAAAGGGAGGCATCTCCTGTCTTCGCAGCCAAGTCTGCCATTGCAATATACAAGTACACCGCTCTTACGGCATGACCAACAGCCTCCGTTTGTTTCCGGACAGGCTTGTGTGCCTGCTGGTATTCGAAGCCTAAGCCAAAATTAATGTTGTTATCATCATTCCAGGTGGGCTCTGTTTGAATTTGTTTTCTGTTTTCTCGTTCCTCTTCAAAGTAAATCGGGTGCTGCCCCCGCTGTTCAATAAAATATTGCGCTAATTTGAGATATTGATTCTTTGCAGTTACGTCGTATAATTTGATCAAAGCCAGCTCGATTTCTTCATGCCCAGGATAGCCTTTTCGTTTCCCCGCTTCCGTACCAAAAACCTGCTGAATCAGGTCCACGTATTTCTCCATAATGTGAAGGAACTTCGTTTTGCCTGTCGTTTCGTAATAAGCAACCGCCGCTTCTATAAAATGTCCCGCACAATATAGCTCATGGTTATCGCGTAAGTTGGTCCAACGATTGTTGGGCTCTTTCAGCAAATAATACGTATTCAAATAGCCATCTTCAGCTTGAGCTCTTCCCAACAACGCAATCACTTCATCCGCCCGTTCTTCAAGTTCAGGGTTCGGATGATCCCTTAAACTAAAGGCCACCGTTTCCAGCCATTTTGCAATATCACTATCTTGGAAAACGGTTCCATAATACTCCCCGCTGGATTCACCAGCCGCAATTTTAAAGTTTTCAATCGCATGACTGGGTTCTGTATCTGGTAACTCATCATTTAATGCTTTCCACTGATATGGGATGACCTCTTCTGCCACAACCTGCTTATACTTTTTCCAAAATAAATCCTCAACGACGACATGTTTTACTGGCTTAGCTGTTTTCATTGGATAAACATCCCTTCCCGAAAATAGAACGCTTTCATTTTTAAAAAAATAAGGATAAAGTAATGATAAATACCCGACCAAGCTAATCTGGGGTTTCCTTGCTACAGTCCTTATTTTATCAACCTGAACTTATAAAAAAAATCGCGATCTTTAACTAAAAGTTATACGATTTCACACACATAAAGGAGCTGACTTCCATGAGCAAAACAAACTTTCTATCTTTCCTTGTCCCTCCATTGCCTTATTTCATTGAGGGAAATTTTACTACATACCAAAAAGGGGACTGGCACCCGAATCGTTATAACTTGGGCTATTTTGACGTTATTATCATCAAAGAAGGACTGCTGCACATAGGCGAGGAAGATGAAGCATGGAAGGTTACCCCAAATTTCGCTTTAATTCTCGAACCGGATAAACACCATTTTCCCATTGAGGCATGTACAGAACAAACCTCCTTTTACTGGTTCCATTTTCAAGCCAGTAGTATGTGGTGCGCACAAGCCTCACCCAATCTGATCACACCAAGCTCGCCCATACCCGAGCTGCATTTTCATTCCGAACATACAACAATCCATTTACCCAAATTTCAAAAACTAATCAATCCCCATGAGCTGTTTTCTAAATTAGACTACTTACTAGCCTCTACCTTAAAACCTAGAAAGCTGGCCCTATGGGAGGCCCAACAGACGTTTGTGAATATTTTTCAGAGTTTGGAATATGATGAGAATTATAAAAGCAGTTCTTCCAAGTTAGCAGAACAAATCGAAATATACTTAAAACAGAATTACAAAAATACGATCACCAATAAAGACCTGGAGGCTCATTTTCACGTACATCAAAACTATCTCGCCAGATGCATGAAGGTCGCTTTTCAGCGTACGCCGCTTGAATATTTAATGGATTACCGACTGGATCAGGGGCGCAGTCTTTTGCTGCAAACCGACTGGTCTGTGCAACAAATTACAGAGGAAACGGGGTTCTCCCAAGCCAGCTATTTTTCCAAATGCTTTAAACAAAAATTCGGGATGTCCCCGAAAAACTATAGACAACAATACTGGAAGCCAGCTAATTGAATCGTAAAATATATAGGCATTACATCTCCTTTACATTTTTAACATACTCCCGTTATATTGCCCCTTTATACTGAGTCAGCTATAGATTTTACATCGTGAAAAGGAGTATACATATGAAGACAACTAAACTAGCCCTGTTGACAGTCTTGGCCGGGACTTTGGTATCACCTGCTGAAATAACCAAGGCGGCAGACGTTCAGTCATCCGGGTATGCACCGCTGAGAACACAGGCAGACAAAATGGGGGCATTAATTACATGGGACAGTGACGACAAGTCTGCTTTGGTGAAGCTGAAAAATGGCATCGTCGGAACCTTTACAGTCGGTGAGAAGCAATATCGCCTAGCTGGCCAAACGGGGGAAGCGGATCGTGAAATTAAGATAGTCGGTGGAAATATTTATCTTCCTACAAAACTTCTTACCACGCTTGAAGCAGAAAACAGCAAATATACGGATCCCAAAGACGCAGTTCCTACCTATAAGGTTACCCCTACTGCCGAAACAGAAGCAGTAGAGGATGGGGATGACGCTGCCGACGATCCTGCTATCTGGCTGAATCCGACCGACCCGGAGAAAAGCAGACTTGTAGCGACCAATAAAGGCGGCGGAATTTTGGTCTATGATCTGCAAGGCAAGCAATTACAGAACTATAAGGTCGGCAAAATGAACAATGTGGATATCCGGTACGGTTTTACACTGGGCGGTAAAAAGATTGATATTGCAGGAGCAACCAATCGCACCAACAACACCGTTGATATCTTTGCCATTGACGGGGTATCAGGAACGTTAACAAACGTGGTTGACCAGCCTATTAAATCATCTATGAAAGAAGTGTACGGGTTCAGCTTGTACCATAGCCTCAAGACAGATAATTTTTACGCACTCGTTTTGGGCAAAGAGGGTGAATTTGAGCAATATGAGCTGACGGACAACGGAAATGGCAAAATAGCTGGTAAGCTGGTCCGCCAGTTCAAGCTCGCTACGCAATCCGAGGGCATGGTGGCTGATGATGAATATGGCACGGTCTACATCGCTGAAGAGGATCACGCCATTTGGAAATATGATGCCGAGCCAGACGGTTCCTCCGAGCCGCTACGACGTGTTGATGTTGCAGACGGGCGCAGACTTCAGGATGATATAGAGGGACTTACATTGTATTACGGCAAAGACGGCAAGGGGTATCTCATCGCCTCCAGCCAAGGAAACAGCAGCTATGCGATCTATGAACGACAAAGTGACAATGCTTATATAAGCAACTTTACGATCAGCGCCAGTCCTACAGTCGACGGCACCTCTGTTACAGACGGTATTGATGTTCTTGGCTATGGATTAGGCAAGAACTTCCCGCACGGTATCTTCGTTGTACAAGATGATGAAAATCTTCAAAATGGCAAAAAGCTGAATCAGAATTTTAAAATGGTGCCTTGGGAGCAGATCGCCAAGGGCGCACGCATCCCGCTAACGATAGACGATGGCATCAACCCGCGTGAATTGGTGAACAGAAGCACGAAGTAATGCCTGTCAGAAAGTTACATTCAACATCTGTTAAAAGAAAATAAAGTATTAGACTGGTAACCTCCTATTACGCTAACTGGCAGGTTAGTGACTGAAGGAGAAGGGTACAGAATTGCTCCATCTTCACGGAAAATTGTTCACTTTTCCATTGGCTTTCCATATCTCACTAAAACATGCCAGAGTAATTTTAATTCTTGCAGAACTTCTTTGTAGGTTCCTCTATCGCTCCAATTACTTGGATTTCGTTTCAAGTCCATAGCTGCAGAGCCAATCATATTTACATCAATAAAATCACTTTGCGCAATTCTTTTGGCTAGTGAAGGCATCGAAGGACCTCTAAAATTCATAGGAACCTCATCAACCAAAAGTGTAAAGCCCATGTGCCAGTAAAGATCAACTGAATACTTTAAACATATCTGTTCTAAGATTCGTCCTGTATGGGTGCCCTTAAATGATGGATCGGCAACAAGCATCGTTACGTCTTCTTTAAGAAAAATGTCACCATGAACCTGAGCTTCGATATAGTGGTTAAGATTTCGGTTTGGCTCTTTGTTTGATGGATTTTGGAATGGTTTCTCAAGATTGACGAGCATATGGTCGATTAACTTTCGAACCGTCAGATTTCTTTCACCAATGGCAAAATCACTATAGAACGCATCCCTCATGAGAGCAGCCAAAATGAGGTCAAATTCCTCATACGTCCCCTTTTCCTTGGGGTCTTGGTGAGAATCCAAATAAGTATAAGTGCAACGATGAGAGACCTCAGTGGATAAAAGGAAATAGCATGATCCAAAACGTGGAGCAGGTCCATCGGGATGTAACATGACATTGAGTGCCCCATACTTGGGCCGTTCGCTATTGGTTGAGCCATTTATTTGGTACGCTCCGCCAAACATTTTATTCTCCCAAACGTCACGTTCACCACCTGAAAATGCTGATACACTTCCATTCGATAGGAAAGTCTCAAACTGGCTTTTATAAATTCCCTGCTCAAGTAGTGCTTCAGCAACGCTTTTCATGGTCGGATCTAATCGATCTGGGTGAAAGTGTAGCGCAATACTTGCATGAGATTTTAGTTTAGTGATAGCATCTTCAAATGTCTTCAGCTCGATGCTGGACATTTGAAGGATTTCCCTAATTGTTTGCTCCACCTCATTTTTGCGGCTTCTTGCGTAATTTGTTATATACTCTTGAGCTAATTGCTGAGACCTCGATAATTCCATGGGCAGAAGAGTCCCTTCCCTTTTTATAGAATCATAATACATGATGGACAGTAAGGGAAATTGCAGATAGAGTTATTAAATTAACGGGGAACGTTAGTTCAATAAAACAGCGACAGTCTAATACTTTATTTTCTTCTGACAACATTCTGACTGTATTATCTTCATAATACCTAAACCTCGTTAATGGTATAATGGAGGTAAAGGAATCGGAGGGATTAGTATCCATTACCAAGCTATTAACCTGAATGAGAAATTATCTAAGTTCAACGATCATTGGTCTCCGAAAGTTATTGGCGAAATGAATGACTATCAATTTAAGCTCGTCAAGATTGTTAGGGATTTTGTATGGCACGATCATCAAGATACTGACGAGGTGTTTATCGTGCTCGAAGGGGAGATGTTCATTGATTTCCGCGATGGTCAGGTGAAAATCTCCCAGGGCGAGATGTTTATTGTCCCAAGGGGAGTCGAGCACAAACCTTTCGCCGAAAAGGAATGCCATATCATGCTGGTGGAGCCTAGAGGTTTAGTTAACACTGGCGGGACTGAGTCCGAATTAACAGCAGCCAATGATATTTGGATATAGCGTCTGTTAGAATAATGAACTCGTTCGATTACATCGTTAAAACTACGGGAGTCTAGGACTTTTTTAACACTAGTTTCATCCAAAGAAAACCCGCTCAGTGAGCGGGTTTTTCAAATTTTCTACCATGATTGCGTGCCTCAGTTTGCCTATGCTTTAAGATCCAACATCAGTACATTCACCGAGTTAGCGGGTAATTGCAGAAGGATCGCGTTATTACTGAGCGAAACCTGCTGCTCGGTAGGCAGAACCTTCTCATCATTCTTTTTATTCACATTAGGTACATGAACCAGAGAAGCATCGCCAGTTAATGTAATCAGCTTGGCACTGGACTCCACACTCAATTCCTGAAGGTTCAACTGCATTGCCTTATCCACGTTGTCGGCATTCACAAGCTTCACATATACATGCTCAGCATCTTTGGTCACCGAGTTGAACACGTCTCTGTTGTAAGCTTCCAGCTTGTAGTCCAGCACTTTGCTGCTTGTCACTCCGTCGGTGTAAGAGCAGATCAGGCTGTTGCCCGTTTCACCGCCGTAATTCACCGTGATGGTGTAATCCGTGTTGTCAGCAAGCTCTTCATAGCTGGCCGCTCTCAGGTTGCCTGCCGCAGTACTGGAAGAGTAGTCACCTAAGGTATAGCCTTCCACCCCTTGCTTGTAAACCTTCACGCCCGTTGCCTTGCCGCCATAGCCAACGGCATATTCGACCACGTCCTTTTTCTCTGCGGAAATATCCGTAAGACCTGCGCCCACATAAAAACCGTCCGTGCCAGAAATACGGGAAGCCACAACCTCCACCTTATAATTCGTCCATTGGTCGTCCAAAATGTACAGGCCGTTCAGACCGCTGGCTTGAGCTTTGAGGACAAGCCCCTTGCCTGCCTCCACCGTAGATCCCACGGAGCCCGGAATGACCTGCCAAGCCGGATTCCATTCCTGGGTAAAATCCTGATCCAGCAGCACGCAGCCGTCCTTGTTGGAAGTGACAGTCACACGCTTGACAATCACTTCGGCGTTGCCTGTCGCGATCTCAATTCCACCCTGAGGAATGAGGTCTATCGGCTTGCCGTTTTTGTAAGTGGAAAAAGAGGTCGCCAATACTTTATTGCCTAAATATTTAGCATACATTTGCTGTACATAGTAGTTTGGCGTAAACCACACCGTTTCGTCATCGAACCAGATGCAGTCCGGGGTCCATCTATAGGTTCCGTCCGTCAGCACCTTGTTGAACAGCGGCGCATAGGCAGCCAACAGAACGACATCGGCATTATTTTCGAAGCCCGTCATCACCGCTGCCTCTGCTACTGCGCCTGCCAATGTATTTTTATCCGTAGACGCATACTCACCCACGAACACCTTGGACGTTTCCTTCCAGTCTATGCTGCCGTCTGCGTTATACGCTCTGTAGTAATAATTATATCGGTCCGCGTTATTAAGCAGGTACTCGTTGGAACGGTAGTAGTGCTCATCTGCAATAGTGTCCATGTAATTTTTTTGCTTTTCATACCATGTCACGGTTTCTTCGATCACTTGGGTACCATCTGCAAAAGCGACCTTAGCCGAACCGGTTATATTACCGCTTAGGAACTTCCAGCCCTGCTGATATGCATCGTCGTCTGCTTGAGCGCCAACCGTGGAGATGATATGCAGCTCATAGCCTGGATAGTTTTCCTCCATATACGCATCAATAGACGTTTTGAACACTTCAAAGTTGGCAAAGAATTCTGTACCCCAGTTTTCGTTCCCTACTCCCAAATAATGCAGATCGAACGGCGCTTCGTGGCCCATTTTTTTACGCATGGCAGCCCATTCATTGTGCTCAAAATCCACGCTAATCGCAAAGTCGATTAGGTCCGTAAAATTCTTGATATAGTATTCTCTTAATGCGCCACCAGCCGGATGAGCATAATCCGAACGGGCTTGGCAGAGAACGCCGCAGGCCATAACGGGAAGCGGAGCTGCATTCAGGTCTTCGGCCAACTGGAAATACTCCATATAACCAAGGCCCATGGTCATCATATAGCCCCATACATTAAAGTTTTCCTTGCGCAGCTCAATATCGCCAATAGATTCCTTCCAGTCGTATACATTTTCCCATATAAACGAACCCTCAGAGATACAACCGCCCGGAAAACGCAGGAACTTCGGATGCATATCGACCAGCGCGTTCACCAGATCTTTTCTCAGTCTATAGTTGGGATTCCCTTGGAAGTTGGCGTGTGCCGATGGGGATCGGGCTTCCTCCCCTGCACCCCACACATCCTGTGGAAACAAGGAAACCATATCCATCGAAATCTCACCGTCAAATGTCATCACCAGTTGCCCCAGAACCGTAGCCGATCCTGTCAGCACAAGCCTGGAATCTATGCCGTACTTCTTCCACGTGTTGCCGCCTTCCACCTGTACATTTACCGAATCACTAATCCCCTTCTCATTCGCATCTTGCAGTTGTAACGTGATCGTGCCTGCCGACTCAGCCTTCGCCCAGATGGTGAAATCATACTTGTCACCCGCTTGGATAGACATGGCGCAATTCTGGTTAGAATCCGAAAAGCCCTTATTCCGAATAGTCGCACCATCCGCTACCGTCACATAATAAGAGTTCACATCTTTGTCTTTAGCACCTAAAAATTCATTTAATCCGCCGCTATTTTGCGGAGTCATCTTGTCCGTATCACCAGACCAGGCAAACAAAGGGTTACGGTTACGCCCCGTAGAGCAGCCGCATTCACCGGAAGCATGGGAATAGGTATCGAACACGAAGGACTCAAAGGAACGATTCTGAACAAGCTCCGCATAAATTCCACCATCCGCTGCATTATTGATATCTTCGTAGAACAAGCCGTACATCACTTCACTGATATCCATGACTTCCCTATTTCCATGAATGGTCAAAGTGTAAGGAGGTAGCTGTTCAGGCAGGACGGATACTTTAAAACTTTTTTCAATACAGCTTGGGCCCTTCGTCAAGAAGGCTGTCACGGTTACCCCCTGTGAGGAGGTAATTGTCTGGACCTGACCGTTGTCAGAGAGTATCTCAGGGTGGCTGGATTTCCAGGTCACTTCTACTCTACCGCCCATGAGGACCGTTGGCAGGGACAAGTCCTTGGTTACAATCGTCGTTGGGAAGGACAAATACTTATCGCGAGCAAGCTTCACAATCTCTTCGTCCGTCAACGATTCGCACATGACCTCAATGACTTCGTCCGCTGACAAGCCTGCTTTATAAATGCGGAAGTCCGATAGGGAGCCGGAAAAGTCCACATCCGCCGCATGCTGGGAACGACCGATAAAATTGTTGCTGTAGTTGGATGAGTCCGTAAATGTTTCAAACCATTTGCGCAGCTTGGCGTAGTTGCCGCTGGAGGTTTGACTGATGGAGCCGTCCGCTACGACTTCGCCGTTCACATACACAAGCGGACCCGCACTGCTTAATGTGCCGCCTTTTGTGCCGATCACGGACATGGCTATGTGCATCCACTCATCCCGGACAAAACCTCTCCCCGGATCTACAGCCAGATCTGCCTCGGCGAAAAGAGTCCCGCGCAGATTCCGTGTCATGAACATGTAGGGCCCTGTATGGGCTTTGCCAAAGTCAAAAACACGTTCCCACATATCCGTGAATCTACCGAAGTTAACCCAAGCAGTCACCGTGACACCCGTGTTATCGCTTACATCTTTAAGCAAATTGGAAGGAAGCTGTATATACGATGTACCATTTGGACCTCCCGCAAGCATCAAAGCCGCTCTGCCGCTAGCATTGGAGATTGTTGGTGCTATCGTGCCGGAAGCAACCCCGTCATTACCTTGCCCTGAGCTATCCTTGCCTACGTTCCCAGCATCATCAAAATTGTACTGCGCAATGATTTGATCTTGGAATTTGGTCATCTTCGTTGCTCCTATACATATATTTTGTTAATGTAATAACTAATTAATTAATATAAATATATACTATATAGCTATAGTACCTTATCCTGCCCACATTTTTCAATCCTTTATAGTGACAAAAAAACCGCTCAATGAGCGGTTTTTCAGATATACCATCCTTGTTAGGGTAAATTTCTCACTCCATTGATGAACTGCTTTAATTCTCTATTGGAAACAACTTTTTGCCCCAAAGATTTAGTCAATATTCACTCCTTGGGACTAACCACTTATTCAATATCAAACAAATTTATTTTCAACTCGTAAATAAACCGACCTCATGGGTTACACGTTCAGAGTTTCTGACCACAATTCGGACAGAAGTTAGCTCCTTCGTTTTTCACACCGCAGTTAGGACAGAAATTGGGCTTTTTATGGTCTCCAGAAGGAGAAGGAGCGGCAGATTCAGGTTGAGGCTCGGCCGGAGGATTTTGGTTGGGATTCAAATTTTTCATCATTTCGTTTGCTATATTCATCCCCATCATCATACTCGCCATATCCGAAGCAGCGCCGCCGCCTTTTACGTTGCCAGATGCAATACCGTCCGTCATCGTGACCTGTTGATACTTTTGCAAATTACCGATCATTTCATGAGAAGCCGTCTTCGTAATCATATCCTGAATTTCTTGAGGATAATTGAAGCTCATCACGTGAAAGCCTGTAATCGTCATCCCGTTGTCCATCACTTGCATATCCAGATCTTCTTGAATGCCTTTGGAAATATCGGAAGCATTCGCTTGCAGATTGAACATGTCTTTCCCTTCTCTGCTGATCCACTTCATTAACAACTGATCCAGCACAGAAGTAATCCGGATTTTAACATCCTCCACCAGATAGCTGTCTTTCATCCCGGCAACCTTATCTATGAGCGTAACATAATCGTCCACCTTAAAATTAAACGTGCCGTTGGCACGAATGGGCATACCCCCCGGAAGCTGGGGAGTCGGGATCAAAACCGGGTTTTGCGTCCCCCATTTCACGGTAAACTCCTTCGTATTGACGAATAAAACTTCCACCCTCATGCCACTGTTAAAGCCAAATTTAAATCCTTTTAACGTGGACAGAAACGGGATAATCTCAGAATCTATATTGTAAGATCCTTCATTCTCGAAAATCCCTTCAATCTTGCCGTTATTTACGAAAATCGCGTCTTGACCAGAGCGGATCATTAACTTGCTTCCTTTTTTAATCTCCCGATTGCTCCATTTCCAAAAAATCATATCATCTCTAAATTCTTCCCACTCTACAACATTCGCAAATTGATTTCTAAAGAACGACATTCTGTTCCCATCCCCTCAGTTAAAATGAACCTCTACTGCCGCTATGCGAATGACCGCCACTGGTGGTTCCGCCCCCGCTTGAGCCGCTACTGCTGCTACTCTTTTCGATCTTCCGTTTCGTTGTTGTTGTGTGGAGGTATTGATCCCGATGAGCCAAAATCCCTGAAGTGCTTGCATCCTCATAGGTCTGCCGATTTACCGTAACACGGCCGCCGGAATTGGAAACCATCTTACCCACGATAATCCCCGCCAATACCAGTGAAACCACCAATTGAAACGCAATACTATAAAATATACTATCCGGGTTCACCCCTGGTCGGATTCCCAAATACCTGTGCGCACTTAAAATATATTTTTGGAATGCAAGCTCATAGTTACCGCTCGTCAGGTACGGGCTAATCTCGTCACGTATTTTATCCAGTCTGTCGTCATCCAGATACCGCTCTGCTTTGTAAAATCCGGCCAAATAAATCTCTCTATTTCTCATATCCATCGTTAAAATAACCGCATTTCCATGAGTCCTGTCATATCCAGGTCCCTGATCATCATAAAAGTCCTGCGTCATTTTCATAACATCCATATTGTCGGAATTGCTGGAGGTAAAAATAATAATGTCCGTTTCTCTTTCGGCCCCGTATTGATTAGCCATCGTGTTCAGTTCATCATACTCTTCCTGATTAAGCAGACCCGCTTCATCATAAATCAAGGACTTCCATTCCGTTGTAGCCGCCTCGGCCTTCATTTCCACAGGAAAGGCTAGAAAAGCAGTGAAGAAAAACAAGATTGCCAGGATCAGTCCAACCCTTTTCATTAAAACATCCCCCCCATGATCACCCAAGTGATTAGCTTCAATGAAAGGAAAGAGACACCGAAAATGCCTGCAAACCAGGCAGTCACTTTGACCTTGCTAATCGGAGGCTTGCCGACTACCTTGCCTGTCTGACCGTTCATGGCAAACGTATGCTCCAACCTATTATAGTCATAGTGTATTACCCATACCGGGAGCAGGACATAGTCGGCATTTTTTCGTGTTGTGTCTATTTGCTTATCCGTATAGTCCACAGCAGTATATTCCGACACCGAAGACTGAATATAAGCATCAATATATTCCTTCACTTTTTCTTTTACTCGCGGGAAGAGCTCCTCGTCGTTATAACTGTATTTCTCCGCAATGTAGCCGGCGAGATACGGGGTTTTAAAGCTTTTTAGCTGATCGTAAGGAAAAGGCTCCAATTTATCCATCAGCTCGTCGTTCATTTTCTCCGCGGCATCAATCGGAACCTTCACGTAATTCAGACGAATTTTCCGGTATACATCAAAATGCTGCGTTTCCGTATACTCGTAGTCCCCGCTTGTATAGGTTCTCACTTTTTTGCCCTGACCCTGAACCTCAATTTTATTATGTAATTCATATAACCAGAAAGGCACATACATCCCGGTGATTCCCTTGATTCGATCTGCTGTCATGAACCGATTCGGCGTCAGACGGCCATTCTTGCACCATTTTCGGAAAGCTTGCATAGCTTCTTCCTTACTGATCGAAAAAGGAATGACCTGCGCCGGGGCCAGCTCCCCTGTCAGTCGTTCGCCAAGCACAACCGCTGATCCGCAAAAGCTGCAAACCGTCGCGCTTGTCTCCACTTCAGTCATAATGACTGCTCCGCAGCTGGTGCAATGATACTCCTGAGCCTCGTCTTCTGAAAAAATGTGATTCGTCAGAGGATCTGGAAAATACTCGATATTGTCCTTTCTTCCGCAACTATGACAGGATAACATTCCTGTTTCACTGTCAAAGACCATGCCACTGCCGCAGTTTGGGCATTTGTATTCGATAACCGGCATCTGCTCACCTCTATCATAAAGAACTGTTATTTCTGATCTTTCATTTTTTCTTTGATCGCAGCCAATTCATCTTCTGCGTTCGTGCTTTTCTCAACTTGTGCGAATAAATCATCCAGATCGTCCTGCGTCCCTGCTCTAAGCTCGGCTATAGCCATTGCTTCATCATATGCCCGATTAACCTTCTCTTCCATAGCTTCGAATACGGAATCCTGGCCGCCCATGGCGTTCAATGATTGCTGTACTTTGGCAACCGCCATTTTCCCTTTTAGCTTGATGCGCCGTGCTTCCAACTGGCCCATATCAGACACCAGTTTATCCTGCATTTGTTTCATACTTGCGGCGTTTGATGAAGCCAAGTCATAAGCGGTTTCGAATTGTCCCCGTTTCTCCACCTGCGTTGCCTTTCTCTCCAGAAACTTTCGAGCGTTCTCATCCTTGCCAGCCTCCACTGCCTTCATAGCATAATTCTGAAGCTTTTTGATCTCCGCTCTGCATTCATCCAAAGCTCTTTTCGCTCTTCTCTCATCCGCCAACACCGAAGCGGTTTCCGCTTTCACTCTGCCCAGGTCGATGTTCAGGTTCTGCATGTAATCCTCAATTGTCTTCTCCGGATCTTCCACCTTGTCTAATAAGGCGTTAACATTCATTTTCATAATATCCCTAAATCTCGACAGAATCCCCATCATGGTCTCCCTTCGAAAAGACTGCATTCCTACCATATAATACATCAAATTCGGAAAAAAGGGTTCATTTCCCTTTCCAAATCCAATAACAGGCACTTTAACGCCATCATTCAATACCTTTTCCTAAATTTTCCAGTTCATATGAACAGCCTCCTTTACTATTTTCATATAAGATAACACCTCGCCGCTGCATAGGCAAAAGTACAGCTAACCAAATCAAAAAAAGTACCTGATCCCCGTGGAAATCATACTTTAAGACACGGGGGGCAGGCACTTGCACCGCAGTAACTAATCATATATTCCACTTCACACTTGCTTGTCCTGTATAATGTTGAAGTGGACTTTATTTTTTATTTCAAGCTTTTCCATACCCAGTTTTCTACTTCTGGTAAGTCGATGCCTTCTTCACGAATGTATTGATTATGTTTCTTAACCATAGCATCCATTTCAGCCACAATGCTTGTGTACTTCCCGGCGTCAGGTAAGTTTAGAACAGCTTCCTTCACTAAGTCAAAACGGTCCATTTGATTCAATACACGCATATCAAATGGGGTCGTAATATCACCATTTTCACGGTAACCATGCACATACAAGTTATGATTGTGACGATCAAAGAACAGATCTTTGATTAGACCTTCATAGCCATGGAAAGCGAAAACAACTGGCTTTTCCTTTGTGAAATAATGATCAAACTCTGCGTCAGATAATCCACGAGGATCTATTTTTTGACTTCTCAATCTCAATAAATCTACCACGTTGATAAATCGAATCTTCAGCTCAGGCAATTTCTCATGCAAAATGGAGATCGCAGCTAAGCTTTCAATCGTTGGTTCTGTACCGGCAGAAGCAATGACAAGATCAGGTTCTCCACCTTGATCTGTACTTGCCCAGTCAATGATCTTCAACCCTTTATCCACCAATTCTTTCGCTTCATCAGCAGTAAACCATTGTGGACGTGGGTGTTTAGACGAAACGATCAAATTAATCTTTTGACGGTCGTTTAAAATGGTGTCAAAAACAGCCAACAATGAATTGGCATCAGCTGGCAGATACTCCCGGATAAATTCCGGTTTTTTATCAGCCAAATGACCTAACAAACCTGGATCTTGGTGTGTATACCCATTATGATCCTGTTGGAACACCGTTGAAGTTGCTACGACATTCAATGATGGGATATCTGCACGCCATCCTTGATCCGTTGCTTTACGTAACCACTTGAAGTGTTGAGTAATCATTGAATCAACCACACGCAGGAAGGCTTCATAACTTGCAAAGAAACCATGACGACCAGTCAACACATAACCTTCCAGCAAGCCCTCTGCTTGATGTTCGGATAATTGGGAATCAATAACACGACCATAAGAAGACAAAAATTCGTCATTAGGTTCAATAATTTGGTCCATCCATTGGCGTTTGGTTACTTCAAAAACAGGAGCTAAGCGGTTAGACATCGTTTCATCAGGTCCGAAGATTCTGAAATTACGATTTTCTTCATTTAAAAGAACCACATCTTTAACGTATTTCCCTAAAACCGACATATCCTGTGCAATGACTTTACCAGGAACAGAGTTATCCAGTGTATAGTTACGGAAATCTGGTAAATGCAAGTCTTTAATAAGGTTACCCGCATTCGTAACAGGGTTCATCCCCATTCGTTTATCGCCTGTAGGTAGAATTTCGGCAATCTCAGGTTTTAAACGGCCATTTTCGTCGAACAATTCCTCTGGTCTATAGCTATTCAGCCATTCTAATAAAGCAGGTGCGTGCTGCATATTTTTTTGGTCAACAGGAATTGGAACTTGATGGGCACGGAATGAATTTTCATTAGGTACGTTATCCCATTCTTTTGGACCCGTCCAGCCCTTAGGTGTACGGAAGACAAGCATCGGCCATGCTGGGCGAGTAAGGTCATTGTTTTCACGCGCATTCTTTTGAATAGCTTCAATTTTTTCGATTACGGTATCCAATACTTTTGCCATTTCTGGATGCATTTGATCAGGATGCTCACCTTCAACAAAAAATGGTTCCCAACCCAAGCCTTTGAAATATGAGGTCAATTCTTCTTTCGATTGACGAGACATAATCGTTGGGTTACTAATCTTGAAGCCATTCAAGTGTAAGATTGGCAGCACTGCACCGTCAGTAATGGGGTTGATAAATCTGTTAGAGAACCACGAAGCGGCTAATGGGCCAGTTTCAGCTTCGCCATCACCAATAACAACAGCCGAAATCAAATCGGGATGATCTAAAATGGCACCCACCCCATGAGAAAGGGAGTAACCTAATTCTCCACCCTCATGGATAGATCCAGGTGTTTCAGGAGCGGCATGTGAAGCAATACCGCCAGGGAACGAGAATTGTTTGAATAATTTCTTCATACCCGGGATATCTTGTGTAATTTGCGGATAGATTTCAGTGTAGCTTCCATCGAGATATGAATTTGAAACCATAACCTGGCCGCCGTGACCAGGGCCTTCAATGTAAAGCATGCTCAAATCATATTTATTAATAACACGATTTAGATGTGCATAAATAAAGTTTTGGCCAGGAATGGTGCCCCAGTGTCCAATAGGCTTAATCTTTACGTCCGAATCTTTTAATGGTTCTTTTAACAAAGGATTATCTTTTAAATAAAGTTGGCCTACCGAAATGTAGTTCGTTGCACGCCAATATGCATCAAGTTTTTCCAAATATGCTTTAGATGAGTAATCTACTATTACAGGTGATAATGACATGATGTCCACTCCCTAAACAATTTTGTTTGTAATTTATTCCGGAAATTTCATCGACATGTACATCATAACGCTGCGTCGATTAAATTCAACCTTTTCAACAAATGATACGGTCCAATTTTGTGAAATTTTGAACATAGTATGAAATATAATTAAAAAGACAGTAAAAAAGCTCTTACATTAAAATAAATGGAAATTTTAACCACGTTTTTTTATTACAATCTATCCATAGTATGATCAGATTTTTTTTTCAAAAGCATAAAAAAAGACTGGAAATTTTTCCAGTCTCATCGTTAATGAACCGATACGAAGGTGTTGAATTTCAAATATTTGTAATGGAATCGCATATGAGAAAATTCAAATGGCGTGCCATTATCTAAAAAGAAAACACCTTCCATGATGCCTACGGGCTCATTTTCCTTCAAATGCAGTAGTTCTTGATCGTCTGCTTGGGACGGCTCTGCAAAAATGGATAAAAAAGATTTAGTGACGGCCAGGTTCCGCGAGTCTTCCAAATAATTAAAAATCGACCCCTCGATAATCGTCTGATTTAAATTTTGGACAATTTTAATAGGGATATAGCCCGTTTCAATCATAAAAGGATCATCATCAAACAAACGTAAGCGAACAATTTTGTAAACAAAATCATGAGTCTCCAAGAATAAATCGCGTTGTAATTCTTCTGTTGGTGGAATGACCTCAAAACTCAATACTTTGATTTTAGGCTTTTTACCATGCATTTGAAAATTATCAGTGACCCCTAGATTAGAGCCTTCGTAGTTAAAGATAGATTCATTCCTTATGTATAATGGATTAATAAATGTCCCAGAACCGCGCTTCTTGAAAATAATTCCTACATTCTCCATTTTAGTCAGAGCACGTTTAATGGAACTACGACTCACCTGGTACGTCTCGCTAAGACTACGTTCATCTGGTAATCTCATATCTGCAAACTTACCAGCAAAGATTTTCATCTTAAGATCGTCAATAATTTGCTTATAGACAAATTGTGTCATATCGTACTCCTCTTCCAGGTCTTCTATAACTTCATATAGTTTACCATAACTTGTTCTTTCCATCTCATGTTTGTTTACGTATGTAGAGTGAGCCTTCATCTGATAGCTTGCTTTTACTATACATCTCTATGCATAATACCATGATTGCACATACATCATACCACTGCAATGCATCATGTTCATGCAGAGTATGATCCTTTCTCTCTTTAAGGGCAGATAGTCATCCCCTTTCAACCCCAAAGAGCGACGACACCGACGAAAGCGTCACCCTGCGCCAAAGTCGGTACCGTCACTTTTCTACCTGAAACATTTAGAAGGGCACTTGATTAGAATATCCTCTTTGTTTCTCTAGTCTTGATTCAGTCCAAGCGAATTCCTTCGAACGCATTCATTACTAATTGCTGCACATAGGAATCGTCTAATGGATCACCAGTTACCAACAATCGATAAAAAATCGGTCCATAAATGAGATCTGTGCTTAATTCAATATCGAGATTTTTCTTCAATTCCCCACGCTCAATCCCCCGCTCCATAAGAAGCCTGGCCTCGAGCCGCCGAGGATGGAAATACCGCGTCCGGTATGCCTCCGATAATCCTGAATCAAGCTGCCCTTCACCTATTAACTCCGTAATGATTTTACCCTCCCGACTTGTCAAGAACCGAACTAAATTCGTAGCATGAATGAGAATATCATCTAATACAGAACCCGTGTCGGGTACGGGCAATCTTGCTATGGAAGCTGACAGAAAACCATCCATCACCACGGCAGCCTTGTTAGGCCACCATTTATAAATGGTCGCTTTGCTAACTTTGGCTCGTTCAGCAATTTTTTCCACCGTAACCGCTCCAAAGCCATGCTCCAACAGTAGATCATAGGAAGCGGTAAGGATAGACTTTTGCGTCTCGACATTACGCGGACGTCCTCGTTTACTCTGCACTGGAACCCCCCTTCCTCTTAGATGTAAGTAAATACAAAAAAACTGTACGTTCAGTATATCAAATATCAAGTGAAAATAAAACGAATTTACCTATTTACAAAACCAAACGTTCAGTATATTATTTGATTATCGAATTAATGAACTATACGTTCAGTATTTATTTTTCCCTAAACAATTACGAGGAGGATTATCATGCAAAGAGAACAACAAGCCATAGAAAGTAACCGTATTTCAAATTGGATGATGTTTCTGTTGGCGGCCGCATGCGGCCTTATCGTCGCCAATCTTTATTATGCTCAGACCCTTGTAGGGCCTATCCATGTTGCTATGGGCCTTTCTTCCACAGCAGCGGGCTTCATTGTCACTTTAACTCAAGTCGGTTATGTTGTGGGATTGCTGTTTATCGTACCGCTCAGTGACATTATTGAAAATCGACGCCTCATGGTCGTATCGTTAGTGATTACAGTCGGTGCATTGCTCGCAGCCGCATTCGCCCCCAATGCCCCGTTGTTCCTGACCGCATCTCTGTTCATTGGAATTGGATCGGTGGTAGCCCAAATCCTGGTGCCATATGCCACGTACTTGGCATCTGAAGAGCAGCGCGGCCGCGTTGTCGGGAATGTAATGAGTGGACTGTTGCTAGGCATTATGTTCGCACGACCAGTGGCAAGCTTTATAACCAGCATCTGGGGATGGCAGGCCGTATTTATTTTGTCAGCAATTGTTGTGACGCTGTTGACGGTTCTGCTCTCGCGAGCTCTTCCTGAACGCAAGCCTGCGCCTACAGTATCTTACGGTAAATTAATTTTCTCTCTGGGCACTCTTTTAAAACAAACACCTGTATTGCGCCGCCGTGCCCTATATCAAGCCTGTCTATTTGGAGCCTTCAGCCTATTTTGGACTGTCGTTCCTCTACGATTAGCGGATGATTTCGGAATGTCCCAGCAAGGTATTGCATTGTTTGCTTTAGTAGGCGTGGGCGGTGCAGTAGCAGCTCCGATAGCCGGAAGATTGGCTGATAAAGGCTGGAGCAAATTCTTAACCGGGCTAGCCATGATCATTGCCGCCTTGTCTTTTTTGCTAATCTATCTTTTTCAAAACCATTCGACAGTTGCTCTTGTACTGCTCTTTGTCTCAGCGATTACACTGGATATGGCCGTATCGGGAAATCTTGTACTTGGGCAGCGTGTGATTTACTCCTTGGGAAGTGAAGCGAGGGGGCGTCTGAACGGACTCTTCATGTCTATTTTTTTCGTAGGCGGTGCCATTGGATCATCGTTAGGCGGTTGGTCTTATGCGCAAGGAGGTTGGAATTTCAGTGCTCTCATTGGGGTCGCGCTGCCGTTGCTAGCTTTGCTTTACTTTTTCACTGAGAAAGAAACGAATGGAGACGCACGAAAAAAAACTTCGACAAAATAACCATACAACAAAAAGTTAACCCCTGTTCGTCTGAGTAGTTAAAGATACACATGACGAACAGGGGATGTTGTGTTCTAAAGGTTCATAGTCTTTTATTTAAGTATTGCATCGATGGAATATGAGCCTGCCCCTGTCAATGCGATACCGATTACGACTGCAATCAGAACCAACGGGTATTCATAGCCATTAGCTGTTGCCCAAATTCCGTTTTGGCCATGTACTTTGAAAATCGCCCCAAGCATAGTCAGCGTAATGAACAATGCAGCCAATGGAGTGAGTAGTCCCAAAGCAAATAGGACTCCTCCCAGCAATTCCATCAACCCAGCGGACACGGCCATGAATACTCCCGGTTTAATTCCGACCGATTCCATCCAACCGCCAGTACCTTTTGGACCATAGCCTCCAAACCATCCAAAAAGTTTCTGAGCTCCGTGCCCGACCAACAACAATCCAACCACCAAACGTACCAGTAACAATCCACTTGCCAACATAAAAATCACTCTCCATATAATATTTATTTTAAGATTATTTAATTAAAGATATTGGATAAAATTAAGTTCATTGCTGCACTATTTGAGCCTGTTCTTTTTTTAGTTTTTCAGGAGTAATATCGTCTCCATGCGGATCATAAATAGTAGCATTCAGGAGAATGCTTTTTATAGAACCCCGAAATATTTGAAGGTATTCTTTGCGAAGATCAGTTTGTTCAATTTTTTCAATTTCAGTTAACCCGACTTCTTTTTCTTTTTTTGCAAGCTGATTAATTCTTTTTAAAATTGTAATCATATCTATACCTCCATATTTAATTGTTTTGATCAGTTATATCTTTAATTTATTTATCTTGATATAAAGATATAACATTTTTTTATTCGTGTCAATACTTATTCAAAAGAATAGAAGATCATCCCTTGGGCTGCTTACAGAGAAAAAGAAAAGCCAGCCATCACAGAGGATGCTCTGCGACAACTGCTTTCTGGCTTTCAGGGCCACATCCCCAGCCGCAACCTTCCTGAGATCAAGAAGTTCATCGACAGCTATGTAGAAAAGGTGATCGTCTACATGGAAAACGTAGAAGTCATCTTTAAGCTACAAGTAGTCACACTTTTCATCTCACCTGAGTCACGAAAAATTTTCAATTGAATTTTATATATTTAGCGAAATAGGAAAGTATAATAATAGAAAAATGTAGGAAGTCAAAACATAGGAGGAAATCATGGGCCGACTAGTTCATTTCGAAATTCATGTAGATGACATGAAACGTGCTAAGAAGTTTTATGGCGAGGTATTTGGATGGACATTTGAGGATTGGAGTGATTATGCTGGAACGCCTTATTTTGGAGCTGTGACAGGCGATGCAAATGAACCCGGAATCAACGGAGCCTTGATGCAACGTCAAGGTGCTTCCCCCCAACCCGGCCAGGCTATGAATGGTTATGCATGTACTATGGGAGTGGAAGATTACGATTCTACTGAAGCAAAAATTCTTAATCTTGGAGGCAAACTTGCACTGCCCAAGCATGCACTGCCTGGAATGGCATGGCAAGGGTATTACATGGACACAGAAGGGAATATTTTTGGTATTCATCAGCCAGATGAGCATGCAAAATAGAGTTATACAATCGCATAGACAAAAGCACCACCTCACACGGTCGGGCTTTTATATGTTCGTTCAAGATGCGATAGAGCAGCCTGTTAGTAAACAATACAGCTACGGAAAAGGACCTGAGCATTCATCAGACTTAGAGCAAGTCAAGGCACAGAATCCATCATAAACGTGTGCAGATCAATTCACATTCAAACAAAACTAAATAAACCAGTCGCCGGTTCAATTCCGGCAACTGGTCACTTAAACTTGAGTGTGTTTTGATCCCTGTCTCATCAATGGGGGGTAGTCCCGCAGTACATCTTTTTTTATCATAACAAGCCAAAACTCATCAGATAATCTATTCCAATTCCATGTAATAAAGATTTGTAGGATTATCTTTTGTAATGGTATGTGCGCCAGGAGCAAGTGATACGCTGACAATACCATCAGTCATTGGATAATCGGTTCCATCAACCTTGATTTTTGTTCCGTCTGCTGAATTAAACACTAATGTTAATGTTGAAGCTTCCGTAGTAGTAAACCCAATACTGGTTGAGTTCTCGATTTTTAAGCATTGAGTTAGAGTCACACCATTATACTCCACAGTTCCCTTGTTTGCCGAAAGATCCCCTTTAATATCAAAGAAGTCGTTGTTAGTTCCAGCTATGGTAAAGTTATGAACTTGTTCTCCGGGTGTTGGTACCGGAACAGGAGTCGGTGTTGGTTCTGGGGTTGGTTCTGGTGTCGGCTCCGGTGTTGGTTCCGGCGTTGGCCCTGGTGTTGGTTCTGGCGTTGGCCCCGGTGTTGGTTCCGGTGAGATTGAATTACCCCCTACAGATACAAGTTGAGTTGTGTAGCTTTTTATTTTAGCCATTAGAGCTGAATTGAGTGCATACGACGTGTCATCAACGGAATTATCAAATTTCCATGTAAAGTCTCCGTTATTCAGGCGTCCAGCTTTTGCAGTAACAATTTGTTCAACATCGCTTACGTTATCAATGTCAGCACCGTTTACTCCAATATCGACGCTTGTATCAAAGTTGTTATAAGCTGTTCCTCCTTTTAATGCTTTGTATGAGCTTGGTACGGTTTCATTTCTCGACGAAGCTAAATACGCATCAAAAGAGTTTTCATTTGCCAGAGCTGTCCCGTTATTGGAGTTTGCATAAATCAGACTGGCAGCATCAACTATACTATTGTTGTAGGCCTTAATCACACCTCCGTTTTCTCCCGAAAATGTACCTTCCCCTAAAGCATCCGTACCTTGCAAAGAACTCAGCATTGGATATTTAGCATGTCTAAAATAATTAGATTCTACAAAGGCTGAAGCTCCCATTGTAGCACCGACACCATATTTTGAGACTCCATCAAAGAAGTTATTATATATATGAACAGATGCCACTCTTATACGTGGATGACGGGAGTCTGAATGATCAAACCAGTTATGGTGGAAGGTGACAAAGAATTCTGACGATTCACTTAAGCCGACCAGAGCCGATTTTCCTGAATCCCAGTAGTGATTATAAGAGATTGTAATATACGTCGATCCATTTTTAACGTCTGTGGAACCATCTCCCTTTGCTTGGTCGGCATCTCCTCCTGCAGATCCATAGAATACATCATTATTATGCACCCAAACATTTGCATTTCCTGTATCCATTGAAATACCGTCATCAGGGAACAACATCACACCCAGGTTTCTCACTTCCACATTTCCAGCATATCTAAGAAGTATTCCCCATCCGTAAGCATAAGCATCGTCTCCGATACCTTCAACCGTCATATTCATTTCCGAATAATTTTTTTTGCCTTTTACTTGAAGATATCCACTGCTATTAAGTTGTCCTCTCATATCATCTTCTGTAACTTTCCCAATAAATCTGATTGCAAGTGGTGTTGTATCATAGCCTTTTTGTCTTAATGCCAAAATCTCGCCTAGACCAACACCTGTTTGAACACGACCTGAGCTATTGATTTTCACATCGAGGGTCACTGTTTGTGCAGTCTTGGATGTTACATAAAGAACTTGGGCACCATTCTTAAGTGTTCCGTCTTCATTATAAGCACCCGAGCCTGTACCATATAGCGATTTTGATGAGAAAGCAAATCCAGATCTATCATATGACGCTACGGATAGCTTATTTGAAACAGCGCTTACCGTTGAACCCCCTGGTAGCCTGGCTTCAACTTTCATTACATAATCTCCAGTTGCAAGACCTACGGCATCAGCTCTCCAATAGGAAGGGTATTTTCGAATTAATTCACTATCAATTTGTTGGTAGTAAGAATCTGGCGCACTTACAGGTTTAACATATACATTATACCCCTCCGCATTGCTTTCAGGTGACCATTCTACATACGCAGTTTCATTCCAGCCTCCATCGTCGATGATCGAAAGACCGGCAGCATAAATTGTAGTATTTTGCAATCCTCCTGTTATTAAAGATATTGCAAGAGAAAACAATACAACAATACCCATTACATTTGTAATCCTCTTTTTCATTTCCAATCCTCCCAAGTTTGATTTGTTGCATACATCATTAAACCGTTATCAAAAAGCCGTCAAGTTTCTCAATTCACCTCCCCCGTGTAATCATATTAATGGTGCGTGGCAAACCCAAAAATGCATTCGTCCATTCTGTACGCGCAACAAAGTAATACAAATCAATGAAACATTTATACAAATTTTATAATGAGAAAAAAATCACAATGCATGAGTTAAACGAATGAGACTTACATTCGAATACAGAGTCTATCAATAATTTCGAACTAATTCGTCAATATTCCCTTCCTTTCAATATTCTAAATTATAGCATGTGATACAAAATATTTCCTGTATTATTTTTACTTTAAATTAATTTGATGAATATCCCTATATATAAAATTTGACATTAACCAGTGTATTTTTCATGGCGATAAAAGATCAAAAGTTTAAGACGACATGCCGAAGACTTCACGGTAATGCCCTCCAAGTCGAGATCACCAAAATAATAAAGTTCTTGCTCCGCGCCTTGAACAGGGTACTGTAAACGGAGCATCCCCAGATTTCCTACAATTTTTCGGCCGTAGCCAAAAATCAATGAGGAGAAGGATAGCTTCGGCAGTTCGGGCATCAGCCCTTGGAATGTTGTCTTATTCTCCATGATAAAATGTAGGTGGTTCTTGCTGTCAAATCCGATGGAAGGACTGACCGCCAACATCAAGGGATCACTGACAGGCACAACTTTGAGTTGCTCCCAAGCTCCTAGACGCTCCAGCAAGGATTGCCCTCCGTTTTCCGTAATCCACTTCTCGTCTCTCCTCATGTTGTAAAACAAAAGTGTCCAGTTTAGCATAGTTCGTGACTGTACCAATCGCATCGCCGTGCATGTACTTGCGTACCATCGTTGTGACCAGATCATCATAGGTACGGTGAATATCCTGATAGGACCGCTTTTTCAGCTTGATATCCATCTGATACGAATGCGAAGCCGCCTCCAGTTCAAAGGTATATACTCCCCGTATGCAGTATACGGACATGCGTGTAACCAAACCGTGAAACAATCGTCTTAGCGACTGTCCCTGCTCATCCACTTTCCGACAGCATAAAGCCGCGAGGTGGTGTCCGAAATATAGCTTTCATGAAACAGATCATGAAGCGGACCTTTAATCCAGCTCCTGCCCGTCATTTTCAATTCGGATATGACCACAATACAGGCACTGATGGGTACAGTTCTGTGTCAAGGCAGGTTGGCCCTCAATCCTCATGTCGCTTTTTCCGTTCAGCCACGGCATGGTCAGGACAGGAACACACGGGGCTTTCTTCACACCATAGATGTCCACCATTTCGCTGGCTTGCACAGCCGGGTTTAATGGACTGGAGCAGTTCCCAAAGGACTTGATGTTCACACCCGGTACATAATCTCCAATGTTCATTTGTGCCTTGTTTTTCACGTAGACCCCATGGCTAAAAGGCCGTTTCAAACGGGTAGGCTGCGTGCCATAACTACAGCTTAAAATTGCTCCTGCCACGACATAGCTCTTTTTCGCACCGGTTCCCGGTTTCACTTGGGCTTCTTCCACCTTGCTCCATCCTCCTTAGTGCTCCATCTCGATTCGTTGTACTCGAATGCCTGTAAAAGATCGACGCAGCAGACTTTCTGCCACCGACAGATGGATATAGATATGGGGTTCGATCAGTCCCGCAATCCGAAAAACAGGCGATGGGATATCCCCCTTTTTGAGCACCAAATGCTTCAACGTATCATTGGGATACCACTCCGTTTGTGCGGACACGCAATCCACTATCGGCGGACGAAGCATCCAGTACACGTCCTGTCTGGCCTGCTGGAAATCGGTAAGGATGGCCGCTTTCCATTCCAGTCCCGGCATATATTTCTCCAATAATGCTTTCAGACGATCCGACATCAGCGGCAGAGGAAATTCCAAAAAATCGGGGTATATCGTTCGTTGATCAGTATGTACATCTAAAAAAAGAGGTTCATCCTGCGGTCCCTTCATCGGGGCATCTGTCAAGATGTCTTCTACTTGCAGGGGAGACAGCGCAGCAGGCTCCACCCGATGTTTTACCCGCTCGTCTACCATCAGTCGAAAATATCTCAATGCAACCACCCCCTTTTCCTAACGCCATCCCCCGCCTGTGAAAATGTAGAAGGCTCTTCCCACGAATGGGATACCTCAGGGGATAAACATTCCAACCCAATGGCCTCCCTTCGCTGTTCATCGGTAAAAATGACCCCTTGCACATTTGCACCTGTAAAATCGGCCCGGATCAAACAAGCTCCCTCAAAGGAAGCACCTGACACATCCGCTCCCGCAAAATAGGCATCCGTTAGATCTGCTCCATTCAAGGACGCTCTTTGCAGCAGGGCATCTTGAAATACAGCTCCTCGCAGCTGTGCATCTTGAAAATGAGCTCCTTGCAAGCTCGTCCCTGTGAAATCTACCCCAGCAAACCCCAATGGCTCCCAATCTAAAGAAGCATCCGAGCCGTATCCGGCGTTGCCCATAACAGCATCCAACATTGCCCCTCTCATGGAACATCCGCTAAAATCGGCTCCGTGAAGCAAGCTATAGGTGAAGTCTGTGCCTTGGAGCTGGCTTTCCTGCCAGATCGTTCCGACCAAAACGCAACCATGCAAGCGACTGTGTCCCATCTCGACCTGACGAAAGGCCGTATACCGAAAATCCAACTGGCTATAATCGCCGTCCGATAGCTGAATGCCCTCCAATGCCTGATAGCTGTAGGCTTGTTCTTCTTCTTCCTCCAGCCACGACTTGATTACGTTCGCATCCCTCCGTCTGCGGTCTTCTTTATACACAGACACACTCTGATCCAGGTACTCTCCAACACGAATCTCAAATGTTTCTTCCCGCTCCAACTCCTGAAATTCAGGTAAACGCACCGCCTGTTTCATCGCCAAACGCATCATATTCACCACTAGCGCATGAATATGTACCGCTGCCTCCAGCATGATCTGCTCCCATTCTAGCTCCGATAGAGAAACCTGCTGCTTTTCTACCTCCGTTCGCAATTGCCGCTGCAAATCGCTCCAGTAAGAGAACGTCCACTCTGCATCATATTCGAATCGGATCGGTTCAGGATCAAGCATCCATAAAGCATCTGAAGCCTCCACAAGATAAGTTGGCTGCTCCTCCAACCATGTGGTACGCAGCATGGAGTACGTGATATAACCGATCTTTCCTTTTCTTCCTTGAAGCTGCTCCTGCCGAACCTTCCAACAATACCCTTGGAAGGCCTCGACACAGGCTTGAATCCGTTGTTCTTGCGTCGCCTTGAACTTCAGTGCCCAGTCTCTACGGATCAGAAACCACGCCTGTTTCAAGATGGCTTGTTGTTGCTGCGTGTCCAGCTCATCTATGGGCTTCTCCATCTGCTTTCATCCACCACCTAAAACTCTTCATATGTCATATCATCATGTTGCCGCCATTCAGCCGCCGCACTACAACCTAATTCGACTTCACTTCACTGCCCTTCATGTCCGCTGATCCGCTCAATTGAATATGACTGCCGTTGCAATCCATACGCAGCTCACTGCCTGCGGACAGACTCATCGTTTTCCCTGCCGACAGGCTCAGATTGCCACCCGCCGAGATATTTACCTGCTTGCTGCTTACGATATGAATACCTTCCTTGTCGTCCAGCTTGATAAAAATAGCGCCGTCCTTGCCCGTCACGACCAGCTCATCCGGACCCAAACGAATCTCCTTGCCATGAGGCGTTCGCCATATTTTCATCTGCGGATTGGAGAACTTGTTGTGTCCGCTTCCTCTGCCTGCACGCCTAATCGCACTCCCCGCAATCCCATCTTCTTCACGACTGCCCGGAAAATACAGCGATACGGGGTCTCCTTTTTCCGGCATGACGTACCAGCCTGTATGACCTCCAGCACTATACACCGTCGAATAGTTGAACCAATGCGCCTTATCTACATCCTGCTTCTCATCGCAATCCAGATGGATGCGCACCTGATCCTGACGCACGTCCACGACCACACCGCTTAACGAGGCTCCCGCCAGCTTTTCCTGATAGTAGCTTTTTTGCCGTAATCCTTTGTACGAGGCAAGCACATATTGATGACGCAGCAGCCCCTGCCTCATTTCGGTATAGGCTTCCACTACATACAAGCTGTGTCCCTGAAAGGTCATCTGAGCTCCCAAATCCAGTACCTCGTCCGTTTCTACCTCATAGAAAATAAAGTCATTTTCTGTCACCTTCGCCTGCTCATTTTCCTGAAAATAACGGAAAGGCAGCATCTGCTTGCGCACGGTATAACGGGTATGATCCAGCACCACCTGTGCGGGACTATCCTCAATGCCAAAATAAAATTTTGGACTGTCAAAACGAGCCACAGGCATCAGGCTCGTATGATACCGGGAGGCCATACGTCTCAAGAACGCCCAGTCCGTCTCCTGGTACTGGATGGCCAACCTTCCGATTGGCTCTCCACCTGTCGCTCCATCAATCACATCCAGCCCTTCGTAGTCCTTGCCGATCTGTTCCAGCATCTGAGGAATGGTCATTTTCGTATATTGAAAAGAACGGGTACGCTGCTGGATATCCATCCGGTAGGTATGGGAAATCGCCTCCACCTCCAGATAGTACACATCCCGCACGACCTTCACTTCGACCGACAGGGCAATCCCGCTGAACAGCGGCTTGCTTTCGCCCGTTTCATCCCGCTGGCTCACCTCGATGACGGTGTTCTTTTCCGTCGTTTCCACATAGCTGTCCTGCATATCCTCAGGGATGATTCCTGTAAAATAGAGCCGGGTATGCTCGTTGATTTTCTTCGTGAGGGTAAGCTGCTCCAGATCGACCATGACGTATGGATAGATTTGAATTTGATCGTAACCGAGGCTCATAGGAAAGCCACCCCTTTCTCAAATGTGGAATTCGAAGGAAACGGAACAACATGGAGCGATTGCACTGTATTTTCTGCCACAGGCAACCACGCTTCCATGTCTGATTCCATACAGTTAAATGTGCCCATCGTCACCTGTCCTTTACGGATAAACAGCAGTATTTCATTGTACAAATTCATATCCACACCTGCTGCCACAAAACGGACCAGCCCGATGGACAACCCGGAACGATTCACAATCATTTCCGTACCGATCCAGTTACGAACGGGTTGTACAGACCGCAATACATCCGCCATTTGTTCTACAAACTCGGGAAGCTCGTCCACCTCCAAAGCCGATTCAGTCGGATTAAAGGTGATGTTCACCGTGCCGTCCAAAGAGGTATAAATGATCTGCGGACGCTGTTCCGAAGGATATTTAAATCGGGCTTGCTCCAGTGGCATCAGGCTAAAAAATTTGGGGATGCTAACCGCCATTTGTCCATCCAAAATCGTTTCCCATTCCAACGGGATCAGTTCATCACCCATCCGCAGCACCCTGTTTTGTTCAGTAACAGAGTTATCCTGATCGGATACAGCAGGTTGAGATAGGTTCATATTTTCGTTATTAGATGCTACATCGTGGTTAAGCTTATTTTTGAGACTTAGGATATGCTCGTCCATATAGTTCATAGAGGTAGTCCCTTCTACTTCAAAAGATGAGAGTTTACTTCAAAATACGAAAGTGAGAGGGGATATTTAACAATAGCCCATCTTATGTATGTATCGGCCAGAATAGAGATTTTGTTTACAGAAAGAACCATCCCATGCGTTATTTTCAATGTGTATTTCTGAAATTAATATGGAAAAAAGGATGAATAGGAACTAACTACCGATCAAACTAAATCCGTCTTAGCCAAGAAAGAAAATATCATGTAGAGCACACACCAAATGTTCCTTTCCTTTTTAAGGACAAATAATCACTCCCTTTGGACCTAAAAAAACGACGGTACCGACGAAAGCGTCATTCTACGCCAATGTCGGTACCGTCGCTATTTTTCTATAGAAATGGAGCAAATTCCATGTCATCCTGCTTGCCAAACATCCTTCTATCTGCTCTATTCTCCTTAGAATTCAGCTTGTACAATTGAAAGGTCCATACCAATGATTTGTATCCAGTGCATAAAATTTATAATCCAGGTTTGTAGACATGATGTCTACAAGTCTAGTACAATTTGGCCCTTAATAATTTTATGTCTACATTTGGTCTATATTTTAACTCAATAAAAAGCAAAAACCCGCTCAGTGAGCGGGTTTTTTAGATGGAGGCGAGGGGAGTCGAACCCCTGTCCGAAGATAACGACACATAAGCTTCTACGGGTGTAGTGACAGTTTTGATGTCACCCTAGGAACTCCCTGTCACCGGATTCCCTTCGGGTCAGCCTGATTGTCTTCTTCAGCTCACCGCAGGCGGAGATGAGACAGCGTATTCCACTATTTGTTAGCCCCTATCCCAGTCACATGGACGATGCTGGGTAGAAGCACGCACACAGTTTCTTAGGCTGCGAAAGCGTAGTTGTTTTGTTGTTTGCCGTTTAATAGGCTTTAGCGTTGATGAAGCGGACGCGTCCCCACTACCCGCTACCCATGCTCGAACTATCCCCGTCGAATCCATAAACGCCCCCTTATTATAAAAGGGCTCCACGGATAAATCCGGAAATACCGGAGCATAAGCATGCATGATACTATATCGGAAGCTGAATCCTGAGATCCAACAATCGAACAAACTCAGAAGTACAAAAACATGAAAACTTACTACTTCATTAGTATACCATATTACACTTCATAACGAAACGGAATGAAGCCATTTAAGCTCTATAAAATTGCACCATTACAGGAACAAGTAGCTTATTTACGTAATTTGTACCATGCCTAATAATTCAAGTAACAACGAAGAAGTTCCTAAAAAACTAGCTCCAGCCTAATAACACGCTGGCTTCACTTTGTTTTCCGACTCAAGCTACGCTAGGTTATCTCGCAATTTTCTGCTTCTCACGCAAAACACGTTGGATATCACGCTGTGCATCACGTTTGGCCGCAGCATCTCGTTTGTCGTACTGCTTTTTACCTCTACCGAGTCCAAGCAACAACTTGGCATAGCCATTGCGAACATAAATCTTTAACGGCACAATCGTGTAGCCTTCCTGTTTGGACAGACCAATAAGCTTACGAATCTGCTCTTTGTGCAGCAGCAACTTACGCGTACGCGTCGGATCGGTCGGATTGTTACGATTTCCTTGTTCAAAAGGACTAATATGCATGTTGTGGATGTGAATTTCAGCATTACGAATGGTAGCAAACGCGTCACTGATATTAGAGCGACCATTGCGCAAAGACTTAATTTCCGTCCCCGTTAACACCATGCCCGCCTCGTAGGTGTCCTCGATAAAATAGTCATGGGAAGCTTTTTTGTTCTGGGCGAGCACTTTCCCGTCTGCCTTCTTACCCATGAATACCACTCCTTGTTCCTAATGTAATCTATTCCGTGAAAAGAAGCTCCAGCCCGTTCACTAAATAACTGCAAATGAGTGGCTTAGAACTATATTGTAACAAAATCCAGACGGTAAAAGCAAGAAAGGTCAAGTCTTTAAAACGAAGCGGCCTCCGTCCAAAACATCAGACAGAAACCGCCGTAATCTAAGCCAAAAACCAGCTTAATACACTGATTCCAGAGATTCATCTATCTAACAAGCAAGCTACCGCCACTTACTTCTTCTTTTTCCGAACAAACCCAGCGGTGCTATTACCGCCACCACCACTGCCTTTGCTCTTCCGCTTACGACGTGCAGCGCCGTCACCGCTTGGGCTGGCATCACTGCCTGGTGTAGCTGCTCCGCCGATAAAAATACCGCTGGCTGACGTCTTCTTCTTACGTTTACCCGCACTTGATGCTGGCGAGTTGTAACCGCCCTTGCCGCTGCCAAAACCGAAGCCGCTGGCTGAGCCAGCTCCTGCGCCGTTTCCGCCGCTACGGCCCGTACGACCCGCGGTACTAATACCCCCGCCGCCTACGCCTGAAACAGCTTCTTTAGGCTTCCCGGCAGCATCACGACCGCCTTTACGCTCTCTGCCAACCTTCTCCTTGCCGCCCTTACGGTCGCGCCCCTCATGGGGCTTTCCTTTACCTCGGCCCTCACCGCCACGCGCAAAGCCAGCGCCTGGCTTTGAACCACCCGTGCGCTCACGGCGTTGCTGCTGCTTCATATCGACGAGTTCAAAATCAATCGTGTAATCTTCCATATTCACGCGCGCAACGCGAACCTTAACCTCATCTCCGATGCGAAACACCTTGGAGGTACGTTCACCGATCAACGCCATATGCTGCTCGTCAAAATGATAATAGTCATCCGTAAGCGCACTCAGACGCGTCAGGCCTTCCACCGTATTGTCCAGCTCAATGAACATACCAAAGCTGGTTACGCTGCTGATGATTCCCTCAAATTCCTCGCCGACCTTGTCCAGCATGTATTCAGCCTTTTTCATCTGCTCCGTATCACGCTCTGCATCCACAGCCACACGTTCCCGCTCAGAGGATTGCTGCGCAATATCTGGCATCCGTGCAGTCAAATACTCCTGGCGCTCGGCTGTTAAAGCCCCACCGTTTTCCAATACCTCACGAATAACACGGTGGATTACCAAGTCAGGGTAACGGCGAATCGGCGATGTAAAATGAGAATAATACTCCGCAGCCAGTCCAAAATGTCCTGTCGACTCCGCATCGTACTTCGCCTGCTTCATCGAACGCAGCATCATGGTGCTAAGCACCGTTTGTTCCTTCGTGCCCTGAATGTCTTCCAGCAACGTTTGCAGCGCACGCGGATGAATGGAGTTCCCCCGACCTTTGATCTGGTGTCCAAAATTGGCGGCAAAAGCCATAAAGTTTTGCAGCTTTTCCGGGTCCGGGTCCTCATGAATCCGATACAGGAACGGCACTTTGAGCCAGTGAAAATGCTCGGCTACCGTTTCATTGGCTGCCAGCATGAACTCTTCAATGATCTGCTCAGCAATCGTGCGCTCTCTTTTAACGATATCCACGGCCTTGCCTTCATCATTCACAATTACTTTTGCTTCATCAAAATCAAAATCAACCGCACCCCGTCGCATCCGGTTAGCTCGCAGCTTCAAAGCCAGTTCCTTCATCGTACGGAAGTCTTCCACCAGCTCCTTGTACCGTTCCATCAGTTCAGCATCTTCCTCTTCGAGGATTTTGCGAACGTTGGTGTACGTCATTCGTTCCTTCGTTTTAATGACACTGGTGAAAACATCATGTTTTACGACCTTCATATGCTCATTAAATTCCATCTCACAGGACAAAGTCAGTCGATCCACCTGTGGATTCAAGGAACAAATCCCGTTGGAAAGCCGATGCGGAAGCATAGGAATAACACGGTCGACCAAGTACACGCTACAACCGCGGTTATACGCCTCCTGATCCAGCTTGGAGCTCTCACGCACATAATACCCTACGTCGGCAATATGAACGCCCAGACGGTAGTTGCCGTTTGGCAGACGCTCTACATTAACCGCATCATCCAGATCCTTGGCATCCTCGCCATCAATCGTTACAATCGTTTTATCGCGCAGATCGCGCCGCCCCTGACGCACTATTTCTTCTTCCGTAATCGCATCGGGAGCCTTTTCCGCTTCCTCTGTCACTTCATCGGGAAAAGCTTCTGGAAGCTGATGCTTGCGAATAACCGATAGAATATCGACACCAGGATCATCCTTGTGACCCAGCACCTCCAATACTTCACCTTCCGCCGCAGCTCGTCCTTCCGGATAGCTCACAATGCGCACAACGACTTTTTGACCGTTCACGGCTCCGTTGGAGCTGGCTTTTGGAATAAAAATATCCCTGTTAATCCGCTTATCATCCGGCAAAACAAAACCGTATGCTTCGTGGCTCTGGAACACGCCTACCACCTGTAGCACTGCGCGCTTCACGATCCGCACGACTTCGCCTTCCAAACGGCCACCCGAAGGTCCCTTCGACGTTACTCTTACCAGTACCGTGTCTCCATTCATTGCACTCTTCAAGTCATTAGCATGAATGTATACATCCGGGTGCTCCCGGTCTTCCGGGATCAGAAAAGCAAATCCCTTGGCATGAGCCTGCAAACGTCCGCGCTGCAAATCCATCCGTTCCGGCACACCATAGCGGTTCGTCCGGGTCAGCAGAATTTTTCCGTCTTCCTCCAGCGCGTTCAAAAGCTTAAGGAATTCGCGGAAATCCGCCGCGTCCTTAATTTCAAAATGCTGCTCAAGCTCCTGGTAAGTCATAGGTTTGTATGCGGTCTCGCGCATAAAATCAAGTAATTGTTGCTCTGTTATCATAATATCGTCCACCTCGGGTGACCTTTAATTTTCAGTAATAATCCGCATGTTCCTTGTTCCTGATACAAGGCTCTTTATATACTCATACCCTAGTATACACGAATTCAATCGACGGCATCCCTGCCTATCTAAAATCCAAAAAAAGCCCCCGTTTCCCGTGAAACGAAGGCTTAAGGTTATTATTTAGCTTATTTTGCAAAAAATGCAACCAAAACGGAAACGATCATAAAGCCCGCACCCAAAACAGCAGTCACGCGCTGTAAAATCAAATCCATACCGCGAGCTTTTGTCTTGCCGAACAGATGCTCAGCACCGCCAGAGATGGCACCGGACAAACCTGCACTTTTCCCCTTTTGCAGTAAAACAACCGCAATAACAGCAATCGAGAACACAACGAGCAGCACTTTCAAAAAGATTTCCATGAAAAATCCCACCTCCTGAGCTAATACATCCGTTTTGCAAAACAACACAGCCTCTTTTATGAAAACATGATCATATCATGTTATGAATAGCCGGAAATTAACGCAAAACACTATTTTTATTCTACCACAGCTTCCAGTAGATAACAACCAGCTATACCGAGTCACTTCATTAAGCCTTGCAAAAGAGTAAAACCGACGTCACATGGGCAAAAACAAAAAAACAGACCTGTTCACGTTAGCGAACAGATCTGTTTTGTAATTACGTAAAAGGCTTCGAGCGCTCAGACTCTGTGTTCTTGAATCACAGCCGCCTGACCACCGTCAGCATCTTTGCGTAATATTATTTTTTCAGGTTGTAGAAAGATTTCAGGCCGTGGTATTGAGCCAGTTCACCCAGTTGATCCTCAATGCGGAGCAATTGGTTGTACTTCGCGATACGGTCAGTACGGGAAGGCGCACCTGTTTTAATTTGGCCTGCATTTGTTGCAACAGCGATATCAGCAATTGTGCTGTCTTCGGATTCACCGGAACGGTGAGAGATTACAGCTGTGTATCCTGCACGTTTAGCCAACTCGATAGCGTCGAATGTTTCAGTCAGCGTACCGATTTGGTTTACTTTGATCAGGATGGAGTTACCGATGTTTTCTTCGATACCTTTGCCCAGACGCTCTGTATTGGTTACGAACAGGTCGTCACCAACCAATTGGATTTTGTTGCCCAGTTTTTCAGTGAGCAATTTCCAACCTTCCCAGTCATCTTCGGAGCAACCATCTTCGATGGTGATGATTGGATATTTATCAACCCAAGAAGCAAGCAGGTCAACGAATTCAGCAGAAGTGAAGGATTTTCCTTCGCCTTCCAGTGTGTATTTTCCATCTTTGTAGAACTCAGTGGAAGCAACGTCCATACCGAGGAATACGTCAACGCCTGGTTTGTAACCAGCTTTTTCGATCGCTTCGATAATAGTGGACAGAGCTTCTTCGTTGGATTTGAAGTTAGGAGCAAAACCGCCTTCATCGCCAACAGCTGTGTTCAAACCTTTAGAGTTCAGTACGGATTTCAGGTTGTGGAAGATTTCCGCACCAATACGCAAAGCTTCTTTGAAAGTAGGAGCTCCTACAGGCAGAACCATGAACTCTTGTACGTCAACGTTGTTGTCCGCATGTGCGCCACCGTTAACGATGTTCATCATTGGTACTGGCAGTTGTTTAGCGTTAAATCCGCCCAGGTAAGTGTACAGTGGCAGACCCAGAGCTTCAGCAGCAGCGCGAGCTACAGCCATAGATACCGCCAGAATTGCGTTTGCACCCAATTTACCTTTGTTATGTGTACCATCAAGCTTGATCATCAATGTATCAATTTCTACTTGGTTTACAGCATCCAAGCCGATAACTTCAGGAGCGATGATTTCGTTCACGTTTTTAACAGCTTGCAGAACGCCTTTACCCAGGTAACGGGATTTGTCGTTATCGCGAAGCTCTACAGCTTCGTGCGCGCCTGTAGAGGCACCGGAAGGAACGATGGCACTACCGATAGCACCGGATTCCAGATATACTTCCACTTCAACAGTTGGGTTACCACGAGAATCGAGGACTTCGCGAGCGTACACGTCAGAAATAATAGTCATTTGTACTTAATCTCCTTTGTCGATCATGATTTATTGGTCAAGCCTATACTTATTAAATCAAGCTTACTTGCGGGATGCAATCATAGATTTTCCTGTCATTTCCGCAGGCTGCGGAAGTTGCATCAAATCCAGAAGCGTCGGAGCTACGTCAGCCAGTATTCCATGCTCACGCAAAACGATATTTTCGTCAGTCAAAATGAACGGAACCGGGTTAGTTGTGTGAGCTGTGAACGGACGTCCCTGCTCGTCAATTTCCATATCCGCATTACCATGGTCGGCAATGATAATAACAGTGCCACCTTTGGCTTTAACCGCATCTACAACACGTCCAACACATTCATCCGTCGTCTCTACCGCCTTGATCGTTGGCTCCAGCATGCCGGAGTGTCCAACCATATCCGGATTGGCAAAGTTCAGGATAATCGCATCATGCTTATCGGCTTCGATTTCCCTAACAGCAGCATCCGCAACCTCGTAAGCGCTCATTTCAGGCTGCAAGTCATATGTAGCCACTTTAGGCGAGTTAATCAAAACACGAGTTTCGCCAGGCAGTTCTACATCACGACCACCACTGAAAAAGAAGGTAACGTGCGGATATTTTTCGGTCTCGGCAATACGCAATTGCTTTTTGTTGTTCTGCACCAATACTTCGCCGAATGTGTTATCCAGGTTTTTCGGTTCGTAGGCTACGAAGCCTTCAACCGTTTCACTGAACAATGTCAGGCAAACAAAGTGCAAATCTTTAGGGAATTTCGGTCCGCGATCAAAGCCACGGAAATCCTTATTCGTAAATACCTGAGACAATTGAATCGCACGGTCAGGACGGAAATTCAGGAAGATTACTGAGTCATTGCTTTCGACCAGCCCTACAGGGCTTCCGTCAGCCTTCACAATAACCGTCGGCTCCACAAATTCGTCGAACACCGATTTTTCATACGATTCTTTCAACGCTTCCATTGGATCTGTATATTGAGGACCTTCGCCGTACACGATTGCACGGTAAGATTTCTCTACACGCTCCCAACGTTTGTCGCGGTCCATGGCATAATAGCGTCCTTGTACAGTCGCGATTTTACCAATACCCACTTCCTGAATTTTGGCGATCAGCTGTTGCATGAAGTCCACGCCGCTGTCAGACATAACATCGCGTCCATCCATAAATGCATGAATGTATACTTCTGTTAAACCTTCTTTTTTCGCCAAATCCAGCATAGCAAACAGATGGCTAATATGGCTATGCACGCCACCATCGGACAAAAGTCCATACAGGTGAAGCTTCGTGTTGTTCTTTTTGGCATGCTGTACTGCTTTAAGCAAAGTTTCATTCTGGAAGAACTCGCCTTCGCGAATGGACTTCGAAATGCGGGTCAAACTCTGATATACAATCCGGCCTGCGCCGATGTTCAGGTGACCTACTTCGGAGTTACCCATTTGCCCTTCCGGCAGACCTACCGCTTCACCAGACGCTGTAAGCGTTGAATGAGGGTATTGTCTTAAGTATTGGTCGTAGTTCGGCTTGTTCGCCTGTGCAACCGCATTGCCTTCCACAGTTTCGCGCAGTCCGAATCCATCCATAATAATTAAGGCTACCGGTTTTGGTACTGTCATCTTACTTCGCCCCCTCAACAAGCGCGATGTAAGACGCTGGTTGAAGACTAGCGCCACCTACAAGTGCGCCGTCGATGTCGCTTTGGCCCAGATATTCAGCCACATTTTCAGGTTTCACGCTGCCACCATACTGAATCCGTACAGCATTTGCTGTATTTTCATCGTACAGTTCTTTCAACAAACTACGGATATAGGAAATGACTTCATTCGCATCCTGCGAAGTGGAGGATTTACCTGTTCCGATTGCCCAAATTGGCTCATAAGCAACAACCACTTGTGCAGCCTGATCTTTAGCCAAACCAGCAAAAGCCGCTACAGTTTGCACTTTTACAACCGCTTTGGTTTGACCGGCTTCACGGTCTTCCAGCTTTTCGCCTACACATACGATCGGAGTCAGGCCGTGGCGGAATGCCGCATGAACCTTTTTGTTCACTGTTTCGTCTGTTTCGTTAAAATATTCACGACGCTCGGAGTGTCCGATCACAACGTAGTCTACGCCCAGATCTTTCAGCATCCCGCCGCTGATTTCACCTGTAAATGCGCCGTCTTCTGCAAAGTGCAGGTTTTGTGCGCCGATTTTGATAGATGTACCTTTTACTGCTTCAACCAGAGCAGGAAGATTCGTAAATGGTGCGCAGATCACGCTTTCCACTCCTGCAACCTCTGCTTTGCCTTTGATCTCTTCGATGAAAGTTTTAGCTTCTGGTACGGTTTTAAACATCTTCCAGTTACCCGCGATAATCGGTGTTCTCAATGGTTTCAACTCCTAACTATTAGCTGCCCTAAAGCATTTATTATGCGCAGTACGTTTGATTACTTATCGTTGAGTGCAACAACACCCGGAAGTGCTTTGCCTTCCATAAATTCAAGGGATGCGCCGCCGCCAGTAGAGATATGATCCATTTTGTCAGCCAGATGGAACTTCTCAGCCGCTGCCGCAGAATCACCGCCACCAATGATGGTGTATGCTTCTGTTGTTGCGCAAGCTTCCGCTACTTCACGCGTACCGCCAGCGAAAGGCTCCATTTCAAATACGCCCATTGGTCCGTTCCATACAACCAGTTTGGAGTTTTTGATAACATCTGCATAGATTTTACGTGTTTTCGGTCCGATGTCCACGCCTTCCCAATCTGCAGGAATGCCGTCAATATCAACAATGTTCGTGTTCGCCGTAGCGCTGAAATCGTCAGAAATAACGATATCTACCGGAAGATAGAAGTTTTTGCCGAGTTTCTTCGCTTTTTCGATAAATCCAAGAGCTACGTCCAGTTTGGATTCATCCAGTAGGGATTGACCCACTTCATGACCTTGAGCTTTAAAAAATGTATAAGCCAAACCGCCGCCAATAATTACGTTATCTGCAATGTTCAGCAGGTTGTCAATCACGTCGATTTTGTCTTTTACTTTGGAACCGCCGATAATGGCTGTAAAAGGACGATCTGGGTTTGAAAGAGCTTTACCGATTACAGACAATTCTTTCTCCATCAGCAAGCCGGAAACAGCCGGAAGAAGATGCGCGATACCTTCTGTGGAAGCATGAGCACGGTGCGCTGCACCAAATGCGTCATTCACGAAAATGTCAGCCAGCTCAGCAAATTGCTTCGCCAATTCAGGATCATTTTTCTCTTCTCCTGGATAGAAACGTACATTTTCAAGCAACAGCACGTCGCCGTTTTGCAGTTCAGCCACTTTCGCTTTAACAGCCTCACCAACTGCTTCGTCCACTTTAACAACAGGCTTTTTGAGTAGTTCAGACAAACGCACGCCAGCAGGAGTCAGACGCATGGATTCAACGACCTGACCTTTTGGACGTCCAAAGTGACTCGCCAAAATAACTTTTGCACCTTTTTCAATCAGGTAGTTAATCGTTGGCAAGGTTTCACGAATACGCTTGTCATCCGTAATTTTACCGTCCTCAACCGGAACGTTAAAATCTACACGAACAAACACCCGTTTTCCATTCAGTTCTATATCACGTACGCTCTTTTTGTTCATCTCCATATTCCTCCGCACCCTTTTAATTTTACGAAACAGGAATTTAAGGCACATTTTGATATATAAAGAGCGGAAACAATAACTGCTGTTTCCGCTCTATGATGTTGCGCGATAAGACTGTTCTTACTTAGCCAATTTAGCGAAGTATTCCAACGTACGGATCAATTGTGCTGTGTAGGACATTTCGTTGTCGTACCAAGCTACAGTTTTCACCAGTTGTTTGTCGCCAACAGTCAGGACTTTAGTTTGAGTTGCGTCAAACAAAGAACCGAAAGTGATACCTTTGATGTCGGAAGAAACGATCTCGTCTTCAGTGTAGCCGTAAGTTTCAGGATCGGAAGCTTCTTTCATCGCAGCGTTGATTTCTTCAACAGTTACGTTTTTCTCCAGAACAGTTACCAGCTCAGTCAGGGAACCAGTTGCTACTGGTACACGTTGAGCCGCGCCATCCAGTTTACCTTTCAGTTCAGGAATTACCAGACCGATGGCTTTAGCAGCACCAGTTGTGTTAGGAATGATGTTTTCAGCTGCAGCGCGAGCACGACGGAAGTCGCCTTTAGCATGCGGAGCATCCAACGTGTTTTGGTCGCCAGTGTAAGCATGAATTGTAGTCATCAGGCCTTCAACGATACCAAATTTGTCTTGCAAAGTTTTAGCCATAGGAGCCAGGCAGTTTGTTGTGCAAGAAGCACCGGAGATTACAGTTTCAGTACCGTCCAGAATTTCATGGTTTACGTTGTAAACGACAGTTTTCATGTCGCCAGTAGCTGGAGCGGAGATAACAACTTTTTTAGCGCCGCCTTTCAAATGTTTCTCAGCAGCTTCTTTAGTTGTGAAGAAACCTGTGCATTCCAGAACGATATCTACACCCAGGTCTCCCCAAGGCAGTTCTTCTGGGTTGCGGTTAGCCAAAACCTTAACTTCTTTACCGTTAACTTTGAAGAAGCCATCGTGTACTTCTACTTCTCCTTGGAAAGTACCTTGTGTTGTATCATATTTCAACAGATGTGCCAGCATTTTGGAATCTGTCAAGTCATTGATTGCTACTACTTCAATACCTTCCACGTTTTGAATCCGGCGGAAAGCAAGGCGTCCAATACGTCCGAAACCGTTAATACCAACTTTAACTGTCATGAGTGAGTTCCTCCCAAAGTTCGTTTAGTTTAGTTTATATATTCAAGACAGACCCGAAAGCCCGTCAAGACAACACAATTCATAAATCCGTTTAACCATTCAAATAATGGCTTACAATTTCAGCAGCAGCGCCTTCGTCGGTGACAAGAATATCTTCCTGCCCGAAACGCAGCACTGCATGAATAGCGGCCGCCTTGCTCTTACCTCCAGCTACGCCTAGAACCGTCTCGGTACGCCTGATATCCTCCAAACGGAGTCCAAGCGTCAGCATTCTGTGAACAACGACGCCGTCTTCGTTAAAATAATAGCCAAACGATTCGGCAACCGCGCCCTCACTGCTGATCTGGGCAAAGGTTTCAGGGTCGAGCTTGCGTCTACGTGCCATTGCTATGGCGTTGCCTATCCCGTGAATGATGATCCGACTCTCGCGAATCAGGCTTAAAATATCCTGAATATTCGTATCTTCAAGCAGGGAGTTGTAAGCATGATTGCTGAGCAAATCCGGTACATGGAGCAGACGGTATTGTGAGCCGACCTTACGAGCCATTGTGGAAGCAATTGTGTTCGCCTGCATTTCCATGCTTTCTCCCAAACCCCCACGTGCTGGTACGAACCATCCGCCCTTAAGTGGGCCATTAGCAGGTAGTGTCAGTTGGTCCGCCACGTCGGCAATCGTCGTGCCACCTGTTACGGCGACCACATCCTCGTCGTCCATAACACTCAGCAGCGCTTTTGCCCCGGCACGACCCAGCTCCTGCTTCGTTAAAGGAGAAGCATCCGAATCCCCTGGAACGACAACCACCTTCCTCAAACCATAGGCTTGACGAATCTGATCCTCCAATTGGGACAGGCCGAACAAGTTGTTCGCAATTGGCTCCAGCTGTTCCAGCAGATCCAGTCCTGCTTTGCTCACCTTCATGCCCACACTCTCAATCTCAATCAGCCCTTGGGCTTTAAGAAGATCGGTTTCGGCGCGCAACACGCGCTCGGTCATGTTCAGTGAAGCCGCCAGCGTTCTGCGTCCAATAACATCGGACAGCATAATCTGATGCAGGATTGTGTACCTTTTTTTCAAAACATCCATGAGGTCGGGCAGAAGCTGCTTCTGTATTTCTAATATCTTTCGCATGCTTTCCACTCCCGCACACTTCTAAGTTCTATCTTTAATACTATATCACTAACTGGTCTTAAAACGTCCCGGGTTAACTTTTTAAGTCCCACGTATATCTTACCCAATATTTGCTCCACATGCAAGTCTATCTGAACCTATATTTCTCAACTTTTTATGTGAATATGCGCACGTAATAAAAGCTTGCAATTCAATGCCGTATATCATATAATCATCTTTGTTTCCAATTAGCTGTGCGCCCGTGGTCCAACGGATATGACGTAGGCCTCCGGAGCCTGAGATCGAGGTTCGATTCCTCGCGGGCGCGCCATTTTATATGAATGTCTAAATGCTTCTATATACTGTTTTAACCAATAAGAGCGCAGAGGGCTCTTTTTTTTGACTATTAGTTTGACTTTCTTTGACTTTTTGTTTGAAATTGTTTATCATGTGGTTAATACGGTAACAGTTTATAAATAGGGACGTGTAATCGGCATGTCCACCAAATCCATTAACGATATTAAAGGGAGGTTTTTTGACGTGAGCTATGTTCCTATGGTAGTAGAACAAAGTAACCGCGGCGAACGCGCCTATGACATTTATTCCAGACTGTTGAAGGATCGCATTATTTTGTTGGGCTCGGACGTCAATGACGTTGTAGCCAACTCTATTATTGCGCAAATGCTGTTTTTGGCTGCCGAAGATCCTGAAAAAGACATTCACTTGTATGTTAACAGCCCTGGCGGTTCGATCACAGCCGGTATGGCCATTTTCGATACGATGCAATATATTAAACCTGACGTGTCTACGATTTGTGTAGGTATGGCGGCTTCCATGGGTGCGTTCTTGCTGAACGCAGGTGCCAAGGGCAAACGTTTTGCTTTGCCGAACAGTGAGATTATGATTCACCAACCGCTGGGTGGCGCACAAGGTCAAGCAACGGATATTGAAATCCGCGCCCGCCGCATTCTGAAAATGCGCGACAAATTGAACCGCATTCTCGCAGATCGCACAGGCCAACCACTGGAGCGCATTGAAAAAGACACAGACCGTGACTATTTCATGTCCGCGGATGATGCCAAGGAATACGGTATTATTGATAAAGTGCTTACTAGCTCCTCTCCAGAAGGTGTGTAAGAGAACGAATTATGGCCTCTGAATAGCTGGTAAACGAAAAAAGCTGCCCCGGATGATTGTATCCGGTAGGCAGCTTTTTTCGTTTACTATTCTTTTGTGTACAGATAATCTAACTTATTCATTTGTACTATTCATTCTGTCCAGTAAAAGGCTTGCTGCCTTGAGGCAACAATTGACCAAACGAATAAGTGAACTCAGGAATACCATACGCATAAGGCCCATACTCATACAAGTCAAACACAATCGTCACACCGCTATTCGTTACATAAAAATTCGGATTAGCCGCAATATTCTTGAAGCCACCAAAGCCGCCTTCATTCACCATTGGACCATTAATTTTTTTCTTCAGGTCGCTATTAAGAAACTGTTTGTAATTAGGATTGGCCTTCAGCACGTCAGACAATTGCAGCAATTTTCCATCAGCGAGTGAGAACGTATATCCTTTACGGGCCGTCATACCATGAGCACCAGCCGTATCGGAGTAATCCTCCATAATGATGCTCAAAATCCCTTGTTGGTTATAGGCAATAGCAAAATCATTACTGAAAGTATACGGTCTTTCTACTGTAGGTTCACCCTCTGCTACTTGCTTTTTGCCTGCTGCCAGTATTCCCTCCGCTTGCTTTTTGAGCACACTATTAATGGCCTGCTGAGCTTCAGGGTTTAGCTGGCCACCGCTGATTTGCGAGTACTTAACCTTGTAGGAAACCTTTGCATCACTCGAAGCCGGAAGAGATTGGGACGTAATCGTGATCGGATTTAGCTGGCTTTTACTCATTGTTACTGTTTTCTGAGCTGCATTCCACTGAGCATCGATACCCAGATAGTCTTTCAGCAGACTCATAGGAATGTACAGCTTCCCGGCGATCTGTTTGGCGTCCATGTTGCGTGTGGTTATTCCATTGACATTGACATAGGGACCATCGGAGGAAGAGGACATGATGTAAAGCTTATTGTACCCACTACCTACGGTATAAGTCGCTGTTTTGGCATCATAACTCACCGGAATCCCCAGGCTGTCGCGCAATGCTGCTACGGGAATCACTGTGCTTCCGTTCACCTGAATCCCTTTGGTCGCCAACGTTTTACCATTCCATTTAATAGAAATACCTGGTTGCTGTGCTGTAGCCTGTTGTTTGTATGAAGCTGCCTCGATATAGGAAACGGGAACAACTGCAACTCCTACTAAAATTCCCGCTGCCAGCAGTGCGGAGCCCCATTTTTTTGTATGCTTGTTCATATTAAATATTCCTCCTGTTATAGATGTGTATTCTACGTGTATTGATTACTTTACTTATTATATCTATCCCCCTATGTTCGTAGTTTACAATCTGTACACTCTCCGATTTCAATCTGTACATCTAGGGGACCCAGCTATTACAGACTCATTACAAAATAATTTCGACATATAAAAAAGCCAGCAAGTCATCCTGCAAATAAAGCAGGACGCTTGTGGCTTCGTTATCATCTGTACGTTAGTTCAATTCGTATTGTGCCGATACTTGGACCTTCACAGTCACTTGACCGGATTGTATTTCTGTTCCGCCGCTTGTATCCAAGAGTGCTTTACTCATAGCAGCCTCACGTTGTGTGAAGATTTGGGCATCTCCCCCATCTACCGTTACGTTCAGGAGAGTTCCAAGCCCTCGTTTGGTTGCCTTCGCTACAGCACTGGCTTTGGATTGAGCATTTCCCAACGCCTTGGCAATCGCTTCTTCTTCATAAGCTGAAGAGTTTTCTACCGAAAAACGCACATTATCCACGTTGTTCGCTCCAGACTGTGTAGCCTCATCCAGTAACTGACCGATTTTATCCAAATTACGGTACTTTACGGAAAGCGTATGATTGGCAATATAGCCTTTGAGCTTCTGTCCTTGTTTTTCGTCATAGGTATAGTTAGGCTGCACGTAGAACTGGCTCGTCTGAATGTCGTCTGCACTGATGCTCCACTTTTCTTTCAGCAGTTGTGTGACCTTACTTATTTTAGCGGCGTTGGCTTTTTGGGCAGCTGCTGCTGTATTTCCTTCAGATTGTACGCCGATGGATAGATAGGCAATATCGGGTTTAACCAATACTTCCCCGCTGCCACTCACATTAATTACACTGCTTACCGTCGTAGATGCTGACGCGGCATAGGCGCGATCTGCTCCTGTCCATAATCCTCCCGCTACTACTCCTGCCAATAATGCTCCTGCCAGAACTGCTGTATTTGCAGCTTTTGTCCAATGCTTCATCATATTCGCCCTCTTTTCTTGATGATGTATGTACCTTCCAGACGGAAACTAAGGGAAAAGGTTGCAGTTAGGCACCACATTTTCGAAACAGAGTACCATCACAGAATTTAAATTGCTTGTAGCTTGGGCTAAACACAGCGCCGATATTCAAAGAGACCACATTGTAGCAGCCCAACAGGGGATTGCCCACTCTGTTTTTTCGGGTACAAAAAAAGCCCCAAAGGGGCTTTTCACTAAGAGCATATACCATATCACAAAGCAGATGTTTATTTATTGATTTTCCAGCTCTACTTTACTAACCAGACTTACTAAAGCGTTTACAGCCTGTTCGGCATCCGCACCTTCAGCACTAATGTAAATTTCAGTACCTGTACTGATGGCAAGGCTCATAATACCCATAATACTCTTGGCATTAACCTTCTTGTCTTCTTTTTCCACAAAAATCTCAGATGAATATTTATTCGCTTCCTGTACGAACAACGCAGCAGGTCTGGCGTGCAGTCCTGTTTTCAAGCGTACGACTACCGGATGTTTTGACATGTCAGCTTACCCCCTCATCAAATAAATCTGGACACTACTTACTCCATTTTATTTATCACATTATAACATTAACCCGGGACAGACACTAGAAAAAAAACTAAAAAAACCGGGGCTGAAGCCCCACAGACACTCCTTTTATGGAATCAGGCCGTTTTCTCCCCTGATTTTGTCAGCCATCTCGTCAATTTTGCGAAGTCGATGATTGACACCCGACTTACTCACAACCCCTTTGAGCATTTCCCCGACTTCTTTTAAATTCAAATCAGGATGAGCGAGACGTATTTCCGCCACCTCGCGCAGCTTATCTGGCAGCGTATCCAGGCCGACTTCCCTCTCCAGCAGCTTGATATTCTCAATTTGCCGGACAGCAGCTCCAATCGTCTTGTTCAAATTAGCCGTTTCACAATTAACAATCCGGTTGACGGAATTACGCATATCACGCATAATGCGGACATCCTCGAATTTGAACAAAGCCTGATGCGCGCCAATGATGCTGAGTAGCTCAATGATCTTTTCGCCTTCCTTGATGTAGAGAATAAAGCCTTTTTTTCGCTCAATGCAGCGGGCATTCAGATGAAACTCATTCGCCAGATCGACCAGCGCCTGGCAATGCTCCTCATACATCGAGGAAATCTCCAGATGGTAAGACGATCCCTCCGGATTGTTCACAGAACCACCTGCCATAAAAGCGCCACGCAAATAAGCCCGCTTACAACAGTTTTTCCGAATGATATCCCGATTAATCCCGTCCGTGAACAAGAACCCTTCTGATACGATGTAAAGATCCTTCAAGAGCTCTTGTACACCGCTTGGAATGCGGACAATGTACACGTTATTTTTTTTCAGGCGCATTTTTTTCCGTACAAGCAGCTCAATATGAACTTGAAAATGCTTTTTGATCAAGGAGTAAATCCGCCTTGCAATCGCGGCGTTTTCTGTGGACACGTCCAATATCACCCTTTTGTTGGACAGCTGTACGGACCCGAGCATACGTATGAGCGCAGATAGTTCCGCTTTTTCACAGCAGGGCTGGCTTTCAATCATCGTAAGCTCTTTTTTTGTTTGTGCCGCAAAGGACAAGGGACTCACCTCCTTCTTAATATCCAGTTTTGTACCAATTGGTAAATGTGCTGGCTCAGTTTGTCGGCATCATGCCGTAAATAGGTGCGGAACAGAACAAGCGTATCTGCCACCACTTTATACCCCCGCTCAGTCAGCTCTCCCATGTCTACTTGAACTGGCTTGGCACCCTGCTCGGCATACATTTCCTGTACCTGAGGCGGAATCTCTCCATTATTGACGATCACATAATCAAACAAATGATGCCCTACATGCTCATAAATAGCCTGCAAGTGGTCCCCCACTGTATATCCATCCGTTTCGCCTGGCTGAGTCATAACGTTGCAGACGAATATCTTGATAGCGTCTGATTTCACCACAGCCTCTGCAAGCTTCGGTACAAGCAAATTCGGCAAAATGCTGGTGTACAGACTGCCAGGACCAATCAGGATCGCATCGGCCTCATTAATGGCCTCTACAGCCTCAGGCAACGGCTCCACGTGAGTCGGTTCAAGAAAAACACGTTTGATTCTGCCGCCCGCTTCCGGGATTTTGGATTCACCGGTAACCACCGTGCCATCCTCCATTTCGGCACTCAGCACAACGCCTTCTTCAGCCGCCGGCAGCACACGCCCCCGTACAGCAAATACACGGCTAAGCTCACGCACCGCCGTCACAAAATCTCCTGATATATCGGTCATCGCCGCTAAAATCAGGTTGCCCAGACTATGGCCTGCCAAGCCTGATCCTGCACCGAAACGATATTTCAGCATATCGGACATCACCGGCTCTACATCAGCCAGTGCAGTCAGCACATTACGAATATCCCCCGGAGGGGGCATTTGTAGCTCACTGCGCAATATCCCGGAGCTTCCGCCATCGTCAGCGACTGTAACAATAGCCGTAATATCCAGCGGCTTTTGTTTCAACCCCCGCAGCATGACGGACAAGCCGGTTCCGCCGCCCATAACAACAATACGAGGGCGCTCCCGTTGTGATCCGGTCTCTTTCATGTTTTCACCTCATTAATGCCGGTCGCGATCAGCATCCCGATGTGAAACAGAAACTGATTCTGTTTCACTGGCACCCAGCATTTTTCCTAAATATTCAGATATCGCGACAGAACGATGCTTACCGCCGGTACACCCGATACCAATAATGACCTGGCTTTTGCCTTCCTTGCGGTATTGCGGAATCAAAAAATGTAACATATCCAGTAGCTTGGTCAGAAATGCCTGAGTCTCCGGCCATTTCATAACATAATCATACACATCGCTATCCTGTCCGGTGTGTGGTCGCAATTGGTCCACATAGTGAGGATTGGGCAGGAAACGCACGTCGAATATGAGATCGGCATCAATGGGAATACCATATTTGAAGCCGAAAGAGGTAATGTTTACGGAAAGCATGCTGCTCTCCAGATGAGAAAATCGGGAAATAATCCGCGCCTTTAAAGTTGCAGGCTTCATTACACTTGTATCAATGACCTGTGTTGCCGAGCTTTTCAGCTCCTCCAACATTTTGCGCTCCAGTCGTATACCGTCAAGAGGCATACCATCCGGAGCAAGCGGGTGGCGACGACGGCTCTCCTTGTATCGCTGTACGAGAACACCGTCATTGGCATTCAGGAACAAAATTTCACAATGAATCGTAAAATGATCCTTAATATAGTTCAATGATTCCGACAAGGCTGTAAAAAATTCTCGCCCGCGCAAGTCAATCACCAGCGCCACTTTGCCTATCTTACCGTTGGACTGTTCAATTAATTCAGCAAATTTGGGAATCAGCACAGGCGGTAAATTATCAACGCAGAAGAAGCCCAAGTCTTCCAGGCTTTGCACTGCAATGGTCTTCCCTGCGCCTGACATTCCCGTAATAATAATGAGTGTTGCCCACGGCGCAGCGTTTTTTAAGTTGTCTGTCATATGGACTTCCCTCTCCTTTTGCTTCTTCGCTCTATGTCAGTAACCTATGGATCAGGAGCGCAGCAGCAAACCGGCTGCTCCTACAATACCTGCGTCATTGCCAAGCGATGCCGGAACAATAGATACCCCTTGCTGGAGCGGCTCAGGTGCCAGTTTGGCAAATACCAGACGCATCTCTTCGAACAAGAAATCACCCGCTTTGGAAACACCCCCGCCTACAATAAACAGCTCCGGGTTTAGCACGGTGGCAACCGCTGCCATAGATTTCCCCAAATAAAAGGCAGCTCGCTTCACGATACGGAGTGCGACCTCATCCCCGGCCTTGGCTGCATCAAATACTTCCTTGGCGGCGATTTGATCTTCCAGCGCCAGAGAAGTCCGATCTCCACGTTCCACAGCGTCATTTGCCATACGGATAATGCCCGTTGCGGAAGATACGGTTTCCAGGCAACCCATTTTGCCGCATCCACACTGAATGGCCTCCAGATCCGGTACAACGCTCATATGACCAATTTCTCCAGCCATGCCTGAAAAACCTTGATATATTTTACCATTAATAATAATACCACCACCAACACCCGTACCCAGGGTATAGCATACGCAGTTTTCTATACCTTTGCCCGCCCCGGCCCAAGCTTCGCCAAGTGCAGCGACGTTAGCATCGTTGTCTATTTTTACAGGCTTGCCGATCCGTTCCTCCAACAGCGCACGAATCGGTACGTCACGAAAGCCAATATTGGGAGCGAGGACTATAATGCCTTCGCGAACATTCGTAAAACCGGCAACGCCCGCTCCGACACCCTTCAGTTGATCCCATTCATAGGGAGATTGCTCAACAATGTGCCGCACATATTTTTCGATATTGCTGATCACAACGTCTACGCCCTTAGCTGTTTCCGTTGGTCCTTCGTATGTGTGCAAAAGCTGTCCGTCTTCATTACAAATGCCTACCTTGATTGCTGTACCGCCCAAATCGACACCCACATAGATACTTTCAGACATGTTCCAAGCCACCTTTATGTTTACTTAAAAACTGTGTATGAAATATATGATTAAAATCTTGACTTATAATAGTTACCTACGTTCCAACTATAATTGAAGCCCCCGTTACGGTCAAGGACACTTCCCTGTTGGAAAGCGCAGGATTAGCGGAACTTCAGGTCTCGTCATCCATAAAAAGGAGAAAGCCTGTGCAGATGCAGCAGGCTTTCTCTTCCTGAATCCAAGGCACGTCTTAACAGGGCCTATCCATCGCCCTCACCTTAGCCATATTGTATTCTGTAGCTTTCTTTATTGATCCAGTGTTTCGCTCCAGTCATGAACAGCGCTACCTTCGAGATATTTCTCGCAGTCCATAGCCGCCATACAGCCCGTTCCCGCAGCCGTAATGGCTTGACGGTAACGGTTATCCTGCACATCCCCGCAGGCAAATACCCCGGGAATGTTCGTTTCTGTCGTTCCTGGCTTCACTTGAATATAACCATGATCGTCTGTACTGATTTGGCCGTTCAGGAAGCCTGTATTAGGCGTATGTCCGATGGCCACGAACACACCATCTGCCTCAAGCAGCTCATCCTGATTCGTCTCATTATTGTGTACCTTCAAGCCCTTTAATCCCGTCTCTCCCGTTACGACCTCCACAGGAGTCCGGTTTAACGCCCAATGTACTTTTTCATTTTCCCGTGCGCGATCCTGCATAATTTTAGACGCCCGCAGCTCATCGCGACGGTGAACCAAGGTTACGCTGGAAGCAAACCGGGTCAGGAAGCTCGCTTCCTCCATGGCTGAATCTCCGCCACCCACTACGATGATTTTTTTCCCACGGAAAAAGAAGCCGTCGCAGGTCGCACAAGTGCTGACTCCGCGTCCCACGTTGTCCTGCTCACCCGGAATACCAAGATATCTGGCGGACGCTCCTGTAGCAATAATCACCGACTCCGCCTCAATGATGCCTCTTCCCTCTACCTTCACTTTAAAAGGGCGCTTGCTGAAATCCACTTCCTCTACCCAGCCAGAAGTAAATTCAGCGCCAAAGCGTTCGGCTTGCTTGCGCATGTTATCCATCAACTCAGGTCCAAGGATACCTTGCTCAAAACCCGGAAAATTTTCAATTTCAGTCGTTGTGGTAAGCTGCCCGCCGGGCTGCATTCCCTCAATGATCAGTGGATTCATGTTTGCGCGCGCCAAATAAATAGCTGCTGTATAGCCTGCAGGACCTGTACCAATAATTATGGATTTATACATACGTTTGTTGCCTCCTTCTAAGTGGTGTTTGTATCAGATCTCAGACCTGCTTTTTAAACGTGGAGAGCGGCTGTTTCATCTTCTGCTTGATACCGCACACGCTGTCAATCTGGCGTGCATAGCGGCTTACGGTCGATACGGAAATACCATAACGGTCAGCTACTTCCTGATAGGTCACCGAATGATGATTCATTTTGGCTGTCAAGTATTCCAGCGCCGCTGCCCATCCCTCAGTATGCTGAACAATCGGGACTTCCGGGGCAAGCCGATCCAGATATTCTAGCCAAAGTGACCTCAAATCGCGCTGCATGACCGGATCAGACTTGCTCATAACGGCAAGTACCTTATCCAACACTGCCTGCCATTCCGGATGGACAGTTGAATGGGCAGACACCTCATCTTCGGATACGTGGTGAACCTTCTCTGACTCTGGTCGCAGAAGTCGCTCCGTTTCCTGATTTGTCTCCTGTATGTCCTTAACTGACGGCTCCGTCAGCTCTTGCAGTACTTGCAAGGCGCGCCGTTTCAACTCGCCTTCCTGATCCGGGTCTTCTACGAAGGACTCCAATGCCTGTCGCACCTCATCGTCACCGATCAGGCTTAGCGCCTGAATGACTTGAAGCTGGGTCGCTCGATCGCCGTGGCGCAACGCCCAGAAGAAGGAAGACCGAATTAGCGGATCTCGCTTCATACTGTCAGGCACCTGGTCAGCTCCGAACTTCTCCCACATGCGGAATTGCTCCTCAAAGGGGAGATGGTAATGGTAGCTGAGTACTTGCAGCGGTGTGCCCTCCTGCTGGAGCTCCTCCAGCCGGGACAGGAAAAACCGTGGAACTTCCGAGGAAGCATCCTGCTTTTGCAAATGACCCCACAACCGCCGGGCTTCCGCATATCTTCCCGTATTGCTGGCAGCCACCGCCGTATAATGGTACAGGGAGGCGTCATCATTATTCTCTCCGTCACCTTGGAGCAACCTGCGAAAATGTCTGTAGGCCTCCTCATGACGTCCGAGAATCCCCATCGTAGTAGCCAGCTTGAATACCTGCTCCTCTTGAAATGGTATGGTGACCGTCAACGTTTGAATCAGACGATCCAATTCCGGGCCGCCGCCCTCATGCTGATAAAAGATCGCCAAGTTGCACAGCGCATGCAAATTACCTGGTTCATCCTCCAGTACCCGAAGAATGGTTGTCTTCGCATTTTGAAACAGTCCCATGTAGTAATACGCCAGCGCCAGATTGTTCCGCGCAGCGAACATGTCCGGCTGTTCCTCTGAAATTTGCTTAAGCAATTGGGCCGCCTGAGCAAACTTCCCTTCCTCCAGCAGGACACGGGCCTGATCATGCTCGACCACTCCCTGCCGGGCCTTAATGCGGTTCAGCTTGGTTGGACGGTCCAGCTCATAATAGAGCAGCTCCATCATTTCCTCGGCTTCATCGAGAAACTGTCCTTCCTCGTCCTCCTCCAAATACGTGACCAAGGCTTTCTCCGCTTCTTCAAACTGCTCCATATTGGCGTAATTATTCGCCATATAGAAGTAACACTCTGTCATCGACGGGTCTACGTCGCTCAGAACAGAGGACAGGATCTCATTCGAACCTGCATAATCCCCCATCTCTGATAATATACCCGCCATATTGCAATGATTCACCGGATTATCCGGTTCATATTCAACGGCTTTGCGAAAATATTTCAATGCCTTGTCATAATGATTGCGATCAAGCGAGCGCACAGCTTTCTCAAAAAAGAAAGATGCGTCGAAACGCAAAACAATAATCTTAGGGCTAGGTCCCGAAGCTCGCAGATGTTTCCCTTTCATAAATAACAAAGGCACCTCCTTTAACTGTAACTGGCATGTTCATACCCTTCAGTATACCACAACTTTAAAACGACTTGACAGTAGGGTATACCTCATCCCAAAAAACGGAACCCTGTCCTGACCCATCCGCTGGAAAATGAGTGAATAAGCCAAATAGCCGCACGCGCCTTCATGTGTAAAAAGGCAACGTTCGGCTGATTATCGGGCTATATATTAGGCAGAACATAGACCTCAAAGCGTCAACGGCACGGACGAGCGCTCACGCTGCCGGAATACGGCAAGCTCCCGATATCCGACCTCATGCAGAAGCGCGCGCGCCTTCTCCAAATGCTCGGACAGCTTCGCCGGATCATGAGCATCTGACCCTACCGTCAGCGGGATGCCTAGCGCCAATGCCTCCTCCAGCATGCGGCGGCTCGGGAACATCTCTGCACAGGGCTTGGATAGCCCCGATGCATTCAGCTCCATCGCCCGCCCGCTGCGGGCAACGGCCGAGAGTGTAGAGCGCTCCAGCTCACGCAGCTCCTCCGCTTCCTCCGACTTCGGATAGTGGCCGAAACGCTTAATGACATCCAGATGACCCATGATGTCATACAACCCGGTCGCTGCCGCTTTGGAAACCGCATCGTAATAAGTCCGGTACACCTCCAGCACATTTTTGCCTTCCCAATGGTGCACCTGACGGAAATCTGTTACATCCCACTCCCCGAGAAAATGTACGGAGCCAATCACATAATCCCACGGATATGCGGTGATGATGTCTTCGATTTCCTGTTCCCAGCCCTCGATGTAGTCGCCTTCCAAGCCGACACGAATGTCAATCTGTCCCTTATAGCGTTGTTTTAATTCCAGACATTCTTCCACATAACGTGGCAGCTCTTCCATAGGCATCGCCATCTCCGGATAATAGTCGGCCGGGTTAACATGCAATAGCGGCATGTGATCGGACAAGCCGAGCTGATCCAGCCCCAACCGAATACCCTGCTGCACATACTCTTCCAGATTTCCTATCGCATGACCACAGCGGGCATGATGCGTATGATAGTCAATTTTCATGCGGCTCTCCCCTCTTTCAGCGCTACATCACCCATTTTAATCACGACGGGGACGCTCATGACGGCGGTTCAGCTCAGTCAGCACATCATCCAGCGGTAGTTTGCGCTCCTGTAACAGTACCAGCAAGTGATAAATCAGATCGCTGACCTCCAGACGAAGCTCCTCATTATCCTTATTCTTGGCGGCAATGATCGTCTCGGATGCTTCTTCGCCAACCTTTTTCAGAATCTTATCCACGCCTTTGTCAAAAAGGTAGGTCGTATAGGCCCCTTCAGGACGTGTCACTTCCCGCTCCTTAATGATTGCTTCCAGCTGGGCAAGCACCTCAAAGCGGTCTGTTGCAGCATGAGTCGTGCCCGTTTGAGTCGCCACCGACGCTTGGCCCCCGGCATTTTCCGAAGCAGGAGCTACAGCCGTTCCTGACGCAGAAATATCACGGAAAAAGCAACTCGTCGCTCCGGTATGGCAGGCAGGGCCATTGGGAATTACACGAACAAGCAGAGCGTCACCGTCACAATCCAGCTGAATGGAGGTGATTTTTTGCGTATTCCCCGAGGTTGCCCCCTTGTGCCACAGTTCCTGTCTGGAACGGGACCAAAACCACGTCTCTCCCGATTCCAGAGAAAGCTTCAGCGATTCTCGATTCATATAGGCCAGCGTCAATACTTGAAGCGTGGCATCATCCTGCACAATCGCCGAGACAAGTCCCGCTTCATTCCAGCGGATATTATCCAATACCTGTTCCAGAGATAGCTGCTGGTTCAATTCGTTGCTCATCGTATCTCCACTCCTCTGCGCTTCAAATCCCGTTTTAGCTCGGGAATTCCTATTTCTTTATAGTGAAAAATGGTTGCCGCTAAGCCAGCGTCCGCTTTACCCGCCGTAAACACGTCATAAAAATGCTCCTGCTTGCCCGCTCCACCGGAAGCAATGACCGGAATACCCACGGTATCCGACACCGCAGAGGTCAGCGGCAGATCAAAACCATCCTTGGTTCCGTCCGCATTCATGCTGGTCAACAGAATTTCGCCTGCCCCCAGCCGTTCAGCCTCCTTGGCCCAAGCCAAGGCCCGAATGCCGGATGGCGTGCGGCCTCCGTGTGTATACACTTCCCATTCGCCCCAAGCCTCATTGTACTTGGCATCAATCGCGACTACGATGCATTGTGAGCCAAAGCTGCGCGCACCCTCCGCAATCAGCTGAGGGTTGCGAACAGCCGCCGTATTAATGCCGATTTTATCGGCCCCTGCACGCAGGATGCGCTTCATATCATCGACATGCGATATCCCGCCGCCCACGGTGAAGGGAATGGCAATTTCCCCCGCTGTCTGACGAACCACCTCTTCCATAGTGGCGCGACCTTCAACCGAAGCGGAAATATCCAGAAATACGATTTCGTCTGCGCCTTCCCGGTCATAAAGCGCCGCCAGCTCTACCGGATCGCCTGCATCGCGTAAGTTCACAAAATTGACGCCCTTAACCACCCTGCCATCCTTTACGTCCAAGCAGGGAATAATCCGTTTAGCCAGCATGCCTACTCCCCCTATGCCTTTGCTACAGCTTGTACGGCGACCTGTAAATTAATGCTGCCTGTATACAATGCCTTACCCACAATAGCGCCGCCTACACCTTTTTGCGCATAAGCACTTAGCGTAATCAGATCGTCCATCTTGCTGACACCGCCAGAAGCAATCACGGTGCGTCCACTGCTTTTCGCAAGCGCCACGATCGCCTCTACATTCGGACCCTGCATCATTCCATCGCGGGAAATGTCCGTAAAAATGAACGTTTCTGCACCCTTGGAGGCCAGCTCAGCCGCCAGTTCATCCGCTCGCACCTCCGAGGTTTCGAGCCACCCTCGTGTCGCTACATAGCCATTTCGCGCATCCAGACCAATCGCGATCCGGTCACCATAGGTACCCAACACCGCTTCCGTAAAAGCACGGTCCTCAATCGCCGCCGTGCCCAAAATCACGCGGCTCACGCCCAGTGACAATAGCCGCTCCACATGCTCGCGCGTACGCAAGCCACCACCCACCTGTACAGGTACCTGCACCGCAGACGCGATGCGTCCGATCAGCTCATCGTTCACAGGTTGACCCGCTTTAGCACCGTCCAGATCGACCAGATGAATGTAGGAACCGCCCAAGCGCTCCCATTCCCGGGCCACCTCCACCGGATTTTCATTGTATATCGTCTCCTGGTTATAATCACCCTGCACCAGCCGTACACATTTGCCATCGCGAATATCAATCGCCGGATATATCGTGAACAAAGTATGACCCCCTTGTGAGCTATTCAAAAATACCTATGTGTAATTACGCTCGCTTCTCCGCCTCCGCCAGTTCCAAAAACTGACGAAGCAGTCGCATACCCATTTCCCCACTCTTCTCTGGATGGAACTGCATACCGTATACATGGCCTCTGCCTACGATAGCTGTTACCGGCCCACCGTAATCGGTCACCGCCAACAAATCGCTTTCTACCTCCGGCTTGGCATGATAAGAATGCACAAAATACACATGCCCTTCCTCCAAGCCTTGCAACAATGGATGCTCCGGCTGCGTCATGCGCAGACGGTTCCAGCCCATATGCGGCACCTTCACACCCAGATCAGGAGCAAAGCGCACGACCTCTCCCGGCAAAATATTCAGCCCCTCATGGCTGCCATATTCTTCGCCACGAGTGAACAACAGCTGCATCCCCAGGCAAACGCCGAGCAGCGGCTGTCCAGCGCTCGCGACCTCCTGAATGACCCGATCCAGGCCACTGGAACGCAAATGCTCCATAGCGTCTCCGAACGCCCCTACACCCGGCAAAATCACACCGCTGGCGGAACGTATCACTTTCGCATCTCCTGTCACTACAGCCTCATAGCCAAGACGCTCAACCGCCTTGCTCACACTATGCAGATTGCCTCTGCCGTAATCCACAATAGCAATGGACATGGACTACAGCACTCCCTTCGTCGAAGGCACTCCCGTCACCCGCGGGTCAATGGATGTCGCTTCATCCAGTGCACGTCCCAGTGCCTTGAACACCGCCTCGATCATATGGTGGGTATTTTGCCCGTAGTGAACAATGACGTGCAGCGTCATACGAGCCTCCAGCGCGAATTTCCACAGAAATTCATGCACCAGCTCCGTCGAAAAGCTCCCTACCTGCTGTGACGGATACTCCGCACGATACTCAAAATGCGGTCGGTTACTAAGATCAATGACGACCTGCGCGAGCGCCTCATCCATCGGTACAAAGACGCTGGCATAGCGCTTGATTCCCTTTTTATCACCTAACGATTCTAGTAAGGTTTGCCCCAGACAGATACCAATGTCCTCCACGGTATGGTGATCGTCGATGTCAACATCCCCTCTGGCCTGTACGTTCAGGTCAAATTGTCCATGCTTGGTGAACAAATCCAGCATATGATTCAGAAAGGGGACATCTGTCTCGATTTCGGCCTGCCCTGTGCCATCTACTGCAAAAGATAGCTGAATATCCGTCTCGTTCGTCTTCCGGCTGACGCTGCCTGTACGTCCTGCTCCGTTATTTTCATTCCCCATCGCCATCCACCGCCTTTTTCTCATTGTCCAATCGAACCTGTATCGCCCTTGCGTGACCTTCCAGCCCTTCATGCCGGGCAAGCTGCATAATCGTCTCTCCATTGCGCAGCAGCGCTTCCTTGCTGTAATAGATCATACTCGACTTCTTGATAAAATCATCAATATCGACCGGAGAAGAGAACCGCGCGGTTCCATTAGTCGGAATAATATGGTTAGGCCCGGCAAAATAATCGCCTACCGGCTCCGAGCTGTACGCTCCCAGAAAAATCGCTCCCGCATTTTCGATCAGACCCACATGCTCCATCGGATTCTCTGTCATGATTTCCAAATGCTCCGGGGCAAGTTTGTTCACAATCTGGATCCCCTCATGCAACGTATCAACGACAATAATCGCTCCATAGGCATCAACGGATGCAGCAGCAATATCTCTGCGCGGCAGCTCTGCCAATTGGCGCTGTACCTCGGCTGATACTTCTTCTGCCAAGCGCTGCGAGGGCGTAACCAGAATGGCCGAGGCCATTTCGTCATGCTCTGCCTGCGAGAGCAGGTCAGCGGCTACATAAGAGGCATTCGCCGTATCGTCAGCCAGCACGACAATTTCACTCGGTCCTGCAATACTGTCGATATCCACCGCCCCGTATACCTCGCGCTTCGCCAGCGCTACATAAATGTTGCCTGGGCCGCAAATTTTATCGACGGGTTCGATGCTATGAGTCCCGTAAGCGAGAGACGCAATCGCCTGCGCTCCGCCAACTCGGTACATTTCTGTCACACCCGCCTCTGCCGCAGCAACCAGTGTATATGGATCAATTCCCGCCTTGCCGCCTGTTGCCGGGGGTGTCACCATGACGATCTCCGGTACACCAGCCACCTGAGCCGGGATCACATTCATCAGTACCGAGGACGGATAAGCTGCTTTACCACCCGGAACATACACGCCTACACGCTTCAACGGTCGGATGATCTGGCCAAGCAGGCTGCCGTCCGGCTGCCAATCCATCCACGAATTACGTTTTTGCTTCGTATGAAAAGCACGGATATTGTCCGCCGCCTCCCGAATCGCCTGCAAAAAAGAAGGCTCCACCTTGTCATATGCCGCCTTCAATTCTTCCTCCGTCACACGGAGCTGCTCCGCCGTCAGCGATACACCGTCGAACGATTCCGTATACCGCAGGACAGCAGCATCTCCCTCCTGCCGTACCGAACGGATAATCGCACGAACGGCTTCATTTTGCTCAGGTGTGCCGTAATCGACCTCGCGCTGGAGATTGAAATCACGGGCTAAAACGATCTTCATTTGTCCATTCCCCCTTACTTGCAGCTTGCAGAATATTTCTCCTAACCCTAGCCTACTCCTCAGTCCCGCGGTGCCACCGCAGCTGGAATCACCTGATGCAATCGGTCACACAACGCCTGAATCGGGCCGTTTTTCATCCGATAGCTGACCCGGTTGGCAATCAGCCGACTCGTAATATCCAAAATACTGATCTGCTCGACCAGACCGTTCTCTCTCAAGGTCTGCCCTGTTTCCACCATATCGACAATCCGGTCTGCCAAGCCGATTAACGGTGCCAGCTCGATAGAACCGTTCAGCTTGATAACCTCCACCTGCTGGCCTTGCTCCCGAAAATACTGGGAAGCCACATTCGGATACTTCGTAGCCACCCGCTGACGAATACCCGGCTGCCAATCCGGCAAAGCAATGACCGACATTCGGCAACGGGCAATCCCCAGATCAAGCAGCTCATACACATCCTTGTTCTCTTCCAGCAAAACATCCTTGCCTACAATGCCGATATCCGCAGCTCCGTACTCCACATACGTGGGAACGTCGACCGGCTTCGCCATAATAAACTCCATTCCCAGTTCAGGTAGCGGAATGACCAGCTTGCGCGTTTCATCCACATCCACAGGAATAGGAACCCCTGCTCGACGAAACAGCTCAGAAGCCTGCTTATAAATCCGTCCCTTCGGCATGGCTACCTTCAACGTCTCCGTCATGGTAATTCCCTCCCTTGTACCGGTTGTCTTTCTTCGACTGTGTAGCTGTAAACCTCTGCGTACAAGTCCTGTTGCTCGCGGCGGCGATCCTCAGGCCCACCACTCAGCCCTGTCACCACTGTCCGTCCTGCTCCTCGAAGCTGTGCCGCAGCGGATAATGCCTCTCTGCGTCCCTGCTCGTCATAACGAATGAGCACCGGGTGTTTCGCCTCGATCTGGATACCGTCCACACCATCAACGATTCGGTTCGTCTTCAACGCGAATCCTGTGGCAGGAACGGAACGACCAAACTGCTGTAGCAGATTGTCATAGCGCCCTCCATTACATACGGGGAATCCGATTTCCGCCGCATACCCCTCAAAAGTCATTCCTGTATAATATGAAAAGTCTCCGATCATAGTAAGGTCAATTAGCACATGCTCAGACACGCCGTAACTCTCCAGCACTTCCCAAACCTCGCACAGATGCGCAATGGATTGAATCGTCTGCTGCTCGACGCTAAGACGGGTAGCCTGCTCACAAATTTCTTTGCCCCCGCGAAGCCGGAGAATAGCCTCCAGCTTATCCCGATGTTCGGTAGGCAAACCCAAAGCCTCAATCGCTGTCCGGTAGCCCACCACATCACGGTTCAATAACAGCTCCTTTAACGCTTGCTGTTCAACCTGGCGACCCGGAATGATTTCCTCGAACAGACCGTTCAGGAATCCCACATGCCCCATAGCAATTTTAAAAGAGGACACCCCTGCCGCCTGCAGCGATGCAATCGCCAGTGCCACGACCTCCGCATCAGCCTCGGGCGAGTCATCGCCCACCAGCTCCACGCCCGTCTGGAAAAACTCCGCTTCTCTTCCCGCCTCTTCCTCAATCGCCCGAAATACATTTGCGTGATAGGAAAGCCGGAGTGGTACTTCCTCTTCCTTCAACAGCGACGATACCACACGCGCAATCGGCGCGGTCATATCAGATCGCAGCACCAGCGTAGTTCCCCGGTTATTGAGCAGCTTGAACAACTTCCGATCCGAAGTAGAACTAGCCACACCCACCGTATCGTAGTATTCCATCGTAGGCGTCATAATCTGACGGTAGCCCCAACGTTCCATACATTCGAGTACATTCAATTCAATCGCCCGCAGCTTCGACACCGCACGCGGAAGGTAATCCCGAACCCCTACGGGGATTTCAAATCCTTTTGGCTTGGTCATCTCTATCACCTCATGATTTCGCAATATCTTTATCATGGTAAAGTGCTAATAAACTAAAGTATATTCGATATATTATCATGCTCTGACTGCGAACGTCAACCGAATGGAGCAGCCCATTTTTAGAGCAACGTTGCAGAACTGTCTCCCTCTCTTTATTTTATCCATTGCAGAATTCATGAACCCTATAAGAAAAACATCTAACGATGTACTTTCACGGAAGCAAGACCGCGCTTAGCGAAAGTTTTTCTTGCGATTATAGATTTGTTCAGTTTCGCTGAAAATTTATAAATTCTATAATCTAAAAAAAGACTGCCAGCCTCTCAGCCAACAGACACATTTATAATTTATACAAAAAACAACACAAAAAAGCCCCCTAATCCTTAAGGGAACCTTATTGTTATGCTATTTACTATACATCCGCACCCGACCGTCTTAACTCACGCAACGGATTACCGCCCACGAATGCTCCGGCCGGCACGTCTTTATGCACAACGGCCCCGGCGGCTACTATAGCTCCATCACCTATAGTAACACCGGGCAGAATGGTCGTATTGGCGCCGATTAACACATTATTTCCGATCATTACTTTACCAATACGATACTCCTGTATGAGATATTCATGCGCCAGAATGGTTGTGTTATATCCAATCACCGAATTGTCCCCTATCGTAATATGCTCCGGAAAAAAAACATCCACCATTACCATCAGGCCGAAGGCCGCATGCTGCCCTACCTTCATCCCAAGCACTCTGCGGTAAATGACATTTTTCCAGGATAGCACGGGACAATACCGGGCGATCTGTATAAAAACAAAGTTTTTAATCCCTTTCCAGCGGCTTACCGTCCGGTAAATCTGCCACAGCGCATTGGGACCTTCCACGGGATGGCGGTCAACCTTCCTCACGACACATCGACACCTTGAAACTCCAGCTTCAGTAAATCCCGCATATCATGCAAAATGTAATCCGGTCCATAGCCCCGTAGAGTTCCCTCACCCTTGAGCGACCAGGCTACACCCGCCGATTTCACGCCTGCGGCTTGAGCTGATAGAATATCAAAGGAACTGTCTCCAACCATCAACGTATGCTCTGCTTTGGCGTTCAACCCAGCCAGCGCCTTAAGCACAGGTTCTGCGTGTGGTTTCGGATGCTCTACGTCGTCTACCGTCACAATATAGTCCATAGAGGAGGTCAGATCGAACAGATCAAGCACACGAATCGTAGAGGATCGTATTTTAGTCGTCACAACCCCCAGCTTAATTCCTCGCGCACGCAACTCCTGAATAACCTCGATGACATACGGAAAAGGCTTCACCATTTGGTCGTGATGGAGCAAGTTATAAGCACGATAGCCTTTAACCAGCTCAGACACATCCTTTAATCCCGAAAAGGTACGAAGCTGGTCATCCAGCGTTCCGCCCATATGAGGGATAATATGCTCCCGCGTCAGCGGGTCAGCGTCCGGGTGATTCAAAATGTGCAGAAATGTGCTGATAATCAGCTCATTCGTATCCATAATCGTTCCGTCCAAGTCGAATAAAATCGTATTTATCATAGATGCTCCTTCTTGTCCTCGTCCGTGTCTTCCTTGTGTAGCTTATCCGGCGCAGCCGTTGTCGGAGGAATCGTATCTTGACCCGGGCGGAAAGCCTGTTCCGGCGTCACGTCAGGTACCTGATCAACTCCTACCTTGCTGGAGACAATCGGATCGCTATATTTCGGAACAGATGCCCCCTTACGACGACGAACCACGATGAAAATTACAGCGGCTACAACAATGAAAATAGGGAGCAGTTGCGAGATCCGTACATTACCGTAACTCGGGTCCAGATGCCCTGGTTCAAACCCCAGCCATACCATAGGAGACCACAAAGCATTCACAAAGGAAGCCAGCCAGTCTGGTCCCTGAAAAGCCAAACTATCCGTCCGTACACGCTCGATGAAAAAACGGCCAATCGAGTACCAAATGAAGTAAAACGCAAACATTTCGCCTGCACGTACAAATTTCATACGTCGAATAACGAGCAGCAGAATCACACCTACAATACTCCACAGGGATTCATACAGAAATGTAGGATGGTGAAACACTCCGTTAACGTTCATTTGATTTACAATGAAATCCGGCAGATGCAGTTGATTCCGCAAAAAGCTTACTTCCGTCGGTCCACCGTAGGCTTCCTGATTGACAAAGTTACCCCAGCGGCCAATCGCTTGACCAATCAGCAGACCTGGCGCACAAATATCGGCAATCCGCCAGAAATTATAACCCTTATAGCGGAAATAGATGACTGCGCATATAATCGCACCGATCAATGCGCCGTATATCGCAATACCACCATTCCAGATTTTAAAAACATCCCATAGATTATCTCGATAGTCTTCCCATTTGAAGGCTACATAGTAAATACGCGCTCCAATAATAGCCGAAGGAACACCCAGCAGCAGCATATCCATAAAAAATTCCTGCGGAATGCCAAATCTTTTGCCTTCACGAATGGCGAGATATAAACCCACAAGCGCCGCCAGCCCCAAAATAAGCCCGTACCAATGGACCTTAATTGCCCCGATTGAAAAAGCAATCGGATTCAGCAGTAATGTTGCCGTTGACATATGTTTCTCTCACTCCTTGTTCTTCCTTCCAAACGACTGAACCTTAATCCATATCTTCCATATCTTCAGAAATTGTAGCAGTCAGCTTATTCGTAAATTGCAGAGCTGCGTTCACGCCCATTTGCTTCAAACGATAGTTCATTGCTGCCACTTCAATAATAACGGCCAAATTTCGGCCCGGACGAACTGGAATCGTAACGAGCGGAACATCCGTGTCAATAATACGTGTCGTTTCTTCATCCAAACCAAGACGGTCATACTGCTTGTCCTGCTGCCATGCCTCCAGACGGACGACCAGCGTAATCCGCTTGTTGTTACGAACTGCACCTGCACCAAACAGCGTCATCACATTAATGATGCCCACGCCGCGAATTTCCAGCAGGTGACGAATCAGTTCCGGCGCCGTACCATGCAACTGAAAATCGGACGTTTGCCGAATTTCCACTGCATCATCTGCTACCAGACGATGACCGCGTTTAACCAGTTCCAGTGCTGTTTCACTTTTACCAATGCCGCTACTGCCCGTAATGAGCATACCTACACCGTACACATCACACAATACACCATGGATGGTGGCCGTAGGAGCCAGCTTTCTTTCAAGAAAACCCGTAATGCGGCTTGATAAAATCGTCGTGGCCATATTAGTTCGCAATACTGGGACATCCCGCTCAGCGCTTGCCTCCACCAGTTCTGCCGGTACTTCCAGACCGCGTGTGATGATAATACACGGAGTCAGCTCCGTACATAGACGCTGCATCCGATCCTTTCTTTCCTCAGGAGGAAGCATACCGAGAAAAGCCAGCTCAGACCTTCCCAAAAGCTGCACCCGCTCCTGTGTGTGGTATTCAAAATACCCAGCCATCTCCAACCCCGGACGATTCAATTCATCCACCGTGATCAGCCTGCGCAGACCTTTCTCGCCAGAAATAACCTCCATTTGAAATTGCTGTACAAGCTCAGATACCTTTACCTTTTTAGCCATCGTATTCTCCCCTTCATCCTGCATGACCGGATTCTATACGTAATCTTATTTATGTAGCGTCACCCTATCAACCATATAGCTCACTGCCAGCCCATCCTGTGCCAGCCCAAGCTCACCTTTTCAACATGATTTCGGGCTACCTGTGTTCATGCTGAACCTAGACCCATACCAATGTACCCATCGTATCGGAATTTTCCAATGAATGCAATGCCGAAGCTGGAAGCTGTATGGGATATACAAAAAGAGCCGCCTTTCCCCGGCTGGGAAACTGCGACTCTCTTTCATCGGTTGATCTTATTCGCCAACCAGAATGCTCAATTCCGATTCCTTATCAAAAATATGAACCTTGTTCATATCAACAGCCAACTTCGCTTTAACACCATCACGAGTATTGGAACGTCCGTCTACACGGGCAATAATCGTTTCATTTCCGGCGCCACTCAGGTACAACAGCATTTCATGACCGAGATTTTCCGTTACATCCACAGTGGATGTAAAGATTGTATTCGGAGAAGCCTCCAGGAATACAGGCTCTTCATGAATATCCTCAGGACGGATACCCAGGATCACTTCTTTGCCGATATAACCCTTGGCTTTCAAAATCTGTCCCTTACCTTCAGGAACGAACAGATCCAGACCCGGTGCAGTGAAATACAGCGCGCCGTCCTTCTCAGCCAGCTTACCTGTGATAAAGTTCATCGTAGGAGAACCGATAAAACCAGCTACGAACAGATTCACTGGACGGTTGTACAGTTCATCCGGGGATGCAGCTTGTTGAATGATACCATCCTTCATAACGACAATCCGATCACCCATCGTCATGGCTTCAATCTGGTCATGTGTTACATAGATACAAGTGGTTTCAAGGCGTTTAACCAGTTTAGTGATTTCAGCACGCATTTGACCACGAAGTTTAGCATCCAAGTTGGAGAGCGGCTCATCCATCAGGAAGACTTGAGGATCGCGGACGATCGCACGGCCCAGAGCGACACGTTGGCGTTGACCACCGGACAGCGCCTTAGGTTTACGTTCCAGCAAGTGCTCGATATCGAGGATTTTGGCAGCTTCGCGTACTTTTTTGTCGATTTCTTCTTTCTTCACTTTGCGCAGTTTCAGACCGAACGCCATGTTCTGGTACACGCTCATGTGCGGATACAGGGCGTAGGATTGGAATACCATCGCGATATCGCGGTCTTTTGGAGCCACGTCATTCACAACGCGATCCCCAATGTACAATTTACCATCTGAAATTTCCTCCAGACCAGCAATCATACGAAGTGTAGTAGACTTCCCACAACCGGAGGGACCAACCAATACGAGGAATTCTTTATCTCGAATGTCCAAATTGACATCAACAACCGTAGCTTTATCTGCACCCGGATATTGCTTGAAAATATGCTCTAAGCGTACACCAGCCATAGCTTTTGCCTCCCCAAGATCAAGTTTTGAAATCGAATACATTTCTTACTTGTATCTTACCCTAGTACCCACTTCGTGGCTATTCGCAAACTGCACAAAAATGCTATTTCCTTTTTGTCACTTTGTACAATAGTAGAAAAAGCTTGACCAAAACCGCATCATTAAACGTCCGCACGTCCAGTCCCGTCTCCTGTTTAATCTTGTCCAAACGATAAATTAACGTATTCCGGTGTACATAAAGGCGCTTAGCCGTCTCACTCACATTACAATCCAGTTGAAAAAAGATATCCAATGTAGCCATCGTTTCAGCATCCTCTAATATGACGGACGACCGCACAACCTGCTCCAAAAATTGCTCGCGTTGCTCCTTCGAAATACGGTTTAATAACCTCTCCAAATGCAACTCCCATGAAAAGTGGATATGCTCTGTTACATGAAAAATTTTGCCAAGATGGATCGTCTCCCATAACAAATTCAGCTCTTTGGGAAGACTTTGCAATAGTATAGACGGCTTGGATACCGCCAAATGAAATACACCTACCCACTCATTTGCAATGAGCTCGTATAAACCCAGGCTGAAAGCCGTAAGAACCTCCTCCAGCGATTCCGTAAAATCCGCATCCCTGGTTTCGACATCTTTATCCCGGTCGTCTTCCGTTCCCAACAGTAGTTCCTTTTTAGCCATAATCAGCCAAGACTGTTCATTCAGTGGAGTAAGCAGCACATTCCCTCCAAAATAACTGGCTAACAATCTATATAGCTGAGTGTAAGCAATAGCGCCCTCCTGTGTTCCTTCACCAGTCAGTACAATGGGAACCATAAAAGACAACAACGAATCACGAAGCCCCAACTCATCAGGAAGCTCTTCTTCATTCTGTAGGTTGCCAGCCTGCTGTATGAGCCATTGTCCAAAACGCTTCATTCGCTCTTCCTCAGCATAAACCGGATTATCGGGCTGTTGCGTCCCCGTCTCATCCTGCCTGAATTGCTCCATGTTCCAGAGTAACGCCTCAATCAGCTTCCGTTCCCGATCCGTCAAATGCTTTGCCTCTACCGCAAAGGCAGCCAATTCTCCTGCTACCGCACGAAACGGAAAATATATTATGCTATCACGTACAAATGACTTATCCGGTACAGCCGATTCTGCTGACTGACCTTCTGCAATCATTTCCGGACACCAAGGCAGTATAGTAAAAGGTGCTTGAATAATATTCTGAAGCTGTTGCTGTATCCATTCCGTATCCAAAGCCACGCGATCACCACTTCACTTTTTTTAGAATAACCTCTAAGCGAACATAATGAACCTATTATAACCTGTCGATACCTTAAAATAAAAAAGTTAGTAAGAAACATAACCTAAATCCATGCAAAAATGCATACAAAAAAAGTCATCAACTATAAGTTGATGACTTTCGATGAGCCATGAAGGACTCGAACCTTCGACACCCTGATTAAAAGTCAGGTGCTCTACCAACTGAGCTAATGGCTCATAAAACTGGTGGAGGATGATGGATTCGAACCACCGAACCCGTAAGGGAGCAGATTTACAGTCTGATGCGTTTGGCCACTTCGCTAATCCTCCATATAAAGGTGGCTCGGGACGGAATCGAACCGCCGACACGAGGATTTTCAGTCCTCTGCTCTACCGACTGAGCTACCGAGCCATATCCATTAACAAAAAAATAAAGTGTGGAGGGATCCCCCTTCCCACTTTAGTACGTAAAACTATCATATTGAAAAATGGCGGAACTGACGGGATTCGAACCCGCGATCTCCTGCGTGACAGGCAGGCATGTTAGGCCTCTACACCACAGTTCCCTGGATTTTTCAAAAATGGTGCCGGCGAGAGGACTTGAACCCCCAACCTACTGATTACAAGTCAGTTGCTCTACCAGTTGAGCTACACCGGCACAATGGTGGAGGCTGAGGGGATCGAACCCCCGACCCTCTGCTTGTAAGGCAGATGCTCTCCCAGCTGAGCTAAGCCTCCTGGGTATGTATGGTAGCGGCGGAGGGGATCGAACCCCCGACCTCACGGGTATGAACCGTACGCTCTAGCCAGCTGAGCTACACCGCCATAACATAATATTTTGCTAGCTTGTCCTAAATGGCGGAGAGAGAGGGATTCGAACCCTCGCACCACTTTCGCAGTCTAACCCCTTAGCAGAGGGTCCCCTTATAGCCACTTGGGTATCTCTCCATGTAAATGGACTCACTTAGCAAAAATTCCGTGCGTTATTCTATATATCACCATAGTGAATTAGAATACCAAGCGTAATTTCAAGGTTACACCCTGAAAACTGGATCCGAAACTCCATTGCGTTTTATACTTTAGGATAAGCCCTCGACCGATTAGTATTGGTCAGCTCCATGCATTACTGCACTTCCACCCCCAACCTATCTACCTCGTCGTCTTCAAG